>NZ_JAFBDS010000029.1 GCF_016908375.1 Amphibacillus cookii | reverse complement strand
TAAAATGTACCCTATAGAGTAGACACTTTAAAAAAAGTCTACCTATAGGGTACTTTTGTGTATAATTAGAGAAAAAACAGTAAATGGGGAAAGAATATGAGTAAGAGATTGTTTACGGAAAAAGAAATTAACATAATATCTAAAAATCTCTACGTCAAATCTGTTAGTGAAAAAGGGATCACTTATACTGATGAATTTAAAAGGATTTTTATTACTGAAAATGAAAAAGGGAAATTTCCAAAACAAATATTCGAGGATCATGGATTCGATATAGACATTATCGGGAAAAAACGTATAGAATCTTCAGGTAAAAGATGGCGTGCGGCATACCGAAAAAATGGTATAGGTGGTTTACAAGATACCCGTAAAGGAAACGCCGGTAGACCGAGTGAAAAGGAGCTTTCTATAGAAGAAAAGTATAAAAGATTAGAGGCTCAAAATAACTTATTAAAAGCAGAGGTAGAATTACTAAAAAAGATCGATATGACAGAGAGGAGACTGAAGAAGAAACAGAAATAAACATTCCTGCATCGCAGAGGTTTGAACTGATTAAATCCGTCATTGACACGTTTAAATTAAAAAACAAGGTGAGGTACTTATGTAAGGTAGCTGGCGTATCCGCGTCAGGATATTATCATTATTTCTCATTAGCATCACTGGAAAGAAGAAAACAATGTGAAAGACAAGATGAAAGGGCCAAAGAGAAGATATTGAAAGCTTTTAACTACAAGAGACGCCAAAAGGGTGCTCGTCAAATTAAGATGACTTTAGATGGTGAATTTAAGATCAATTACAACTTAAAACGTATCCGCAGAATTATGAAGAAGTATGGCATTATATGCCCGATCAGAAAAGCTAATCCTTATCGTCGGATGGCGAAAGCAACGAAGGAACATACTGTATTACCCAACAAATTAAACCGACAATTCAAACAAAATATACCTGGAAAAGTATTATTAACAGATATCACTTATTTATTCTATGGAAAGGGAAAGAAAGCTTATTTATCTACAATTAAAGATGGATCAACCAATGAAATATTAGCCTACAACGTTTCTGATCGTATCACTTTAGATATTGCAACTGACACGCTTTTAAAGTTAAAAAATAATAGGAAAGTAAAGTTAGCAGAAGGCGTCTTCATCCATTCAGATCAAGGATTTCACTATACAAACCCAATCTATCAAAAAATGGTGAAGAAATATGGTTTAGGACAATCCATGTCAAGACGAGGAAACTGTTGGGATAACGCCCCACAAGAATCATTTTTTGGGCATTTTAAAGATGAAGCATCTATTAAACCTTGTGAAACAATAAATGAGTTAAAGCGTGAAATTAAGCGTTATATGACTTATTACAACCATTACAGATATCAATGGAATTTAAAAAAGATGACCCCTGTACAATACAGGAATCACCTTTCCAGTGTAGCATAGTCTTTTTTTAAAAAGTCCTTTACAAAGGGTACAGATTA
>NZ_JAFBDS010000027.1 GCF_016908375.1 Amphibacillus cookii | reverse complement strand
ATCGAGTAGATGACTAGCCATTAATTGGCTAGTCGACCTCTCACACCACCGTACGTACGGATCCGTATACGGCGGTTCAATAATTTAAGTATCGTTTTAATTTATATTCAAATCTAAATTGACTTGATTTTAAGTGAAGGTTTAAACTCTTTAATCCCCACTTTGTTAATCGCTCATTTGATATAGCTTGATGAAGGACAAGGGTCTTTGAGCTATTCCAATACCCCTTCCTACTTGCTGCTAATTTAAGTGCTTCATCATGAGGTATCCCATATCCTCGAAGTTTTCTATACCGCGTTCTCATACGTTTCCACCGTTTCCAAATCAGCTGTCTAAGGCGTCTTCTGAGCCATCTTTGTGTTTCTTCGATAAACTTTTTCATATTAGCGATGCCATAATAGTTTATCCAACCGGTCGTGACCCGATTGATGCTTGCGATGATCGCTTTAAATTCTCCCGCACGTTTTCGACTCGTGAGTTTCTTTAGCTTTCTTCGGAATCTTTGTTTAGCCGACCTTGTGGGACGGCATCCAACTTTCCCATATGATTTTGTATGTGGAACCCTAAGAATGATGATTGCGTTGCGGTCGTTATGTTACTTTTCTTTTGATTGACCGTCAATCGTAATTTCCCTTCGATGAAAGCCTTGATACCTTCCATGACACGTTCACCCGCTCTTTTGCTTTTGACATAGATGACAAAGTCGTCTGCGTAACGTACAAATTTATGACCTCTTCTTTCTAACTCTTTATCTAATTGGTCTAAATAGACATTCGCAAGTAGTGGTGATAACGGCCCACCTTGTGGTGTTCCTTCGTTCGCTTCATAGAAATGATCACCATCTAAGATACCGACTCTAAGGAATTTCCATATGAGTTTAAGGACAATTTTGTCCTTAATATGCCATTGGAGACGGTTCTGTAACTTCTGATGGTTAATGGTATCGAAGTAACTCTTGAGGTCGCAGTCAACAACCCAATGGTACCCTTCCTCATAGAAGGATTGCACCTTGATAATGGCTTGGTGGGCATTTCTCCCTTTCCTAAAACCATAGCTATTATCTGAAAAGCATCCATCAATCTCCGGTTCAATCATCTGTAGAATCATCTGTTGAACGAGTCTATCTCGTGCACATGGAATGCCCAGATGACGTTTTGACCCATCTGCTTTCGGGATACTTACCCGTTTAACCGGTTGAGGTTGGTAGGTGCCATTTAGTAACTTTTCCGTCAAGTGAGGAAGATACTTTTCTAAATGTTCATCGAGTTCCTTGACTGTCATACCATCGATGCCTGGGGCTCCTTTATTCTGTTGCACTTTCTTTTTAGCTATTTCAATGTTCATCGGGTTAACCATCCGTTGAATGAGCGTGATACCACTTTGTTCTGTCATCTCCATGTTGTATCGCCTACGCACACCCTATGTATCTTTCGCTTCCAGCTTATCCTTCCATAGGCGTGTCGCCTTTCGGTCTTTACCACAGCGTTTTCTGCGATGTGGGCGATACATCCACCTCCTTGTTTTCCAAAGTTATTATTGTTCAGTCCTTCGCAACTTACATGGCTACTATGACCTCTGCTGACTTCTCTCGACAAATCTTTTTCAACCCAGTTTCCTCGTCCGAGAGACCTCCCCGGGTAAGAACGACAACCTTCCGCTCATGTCACTGCTTCATCTACTGTACAGGATTCGGGCAGTATTGGATTTTATCTTGTTCGGTAGATTCATCCGTCCTGATTCAGCCTTTGTATGAAGTTTCTGTTCGTCAGTGCGAGCATTTGCGTCCGACTTCCTTCAGATTCCACCTCACGATGGACATCCTTGTCTTTCGCTAACAGTTCCTACTGCCAAGCCTGTAGTGGACTTTCACCACCAAGTTGTCGCCCATGCCGGGCGCACCAA
>NZ_JAFBDS010000026.1 GCF_016908375.1 Amphibacillus cookii | reverse complement strand
GTTGTCACTATGGCAGGAGATACAACAGAATGTTGAGCTGAGTAAACGTGCGCGTCAGTCTTCGAATTTTAAAAGTTATGTGAAGAAGGAACAGGCGGTTTTGAATGGTGGGAAGAAAGCCGGTGGGGCTAATTTCGGAAATATAGAGAAATTAGAGTCTCATTTTTCAAAACATGGTGCTGAATTTAGCGGTGCATTTTCAAGTGCAAATGATTATCTGACTGGGGCTAATAGTGTAATAAAAAATGGAATGAAAGTTCAGTATACTTATAACGGTGAATTAAGAACAGGTTATGTTAAATTTATGAAAAATAGTAGTTTAACTAATGGTAATGGTGTTTCAATAAAGAGTTATGCTAAATTTGAGTTTGTAGGAACAAATGGTTTAGGAGAAATTACAACATATCATGTTGAAAGTGGAAAAACCTTTTGGAAGATGATGAATGATGGGAGAAATATTCCTGTTATTAATCCGGTTGAGAGGAGGTAAAATAATGAATAATATAATTAAAATTCATAAAATTAATACTGTAATTGAAGAAGAAGTAAAGTTTTTTGTAAATAACCAAAAAGTTATTGGTTTTAACGTATCGCCTCAAAAATTAGAGTTAGGAAAAGAATATGAAGCTGAACTAGGTATATTTGTAAATGACTTTTTAGAGATAGAGGAGCAAAAAAATACTCAAATAAAAAAAATTAAATATGATGATAATTTTAGCTATACTCTTTGGGGCAAACTATTAGAACCTGAAATTTTAGATGTAGGCTTTTTTATCACCAGTGAGTTATTTGAAGATTACGGATATCTAGTAGGCAAGTACGTTTTTCTGAAAATAGATAGACTAGAATTAGATTGTAAATAATATAATGAATATCTAGAAGGTGGACTAAAAAGTATTGATATAAATAAACCTATAGATAAATTAAATGATAAGCTTTGGAACTTAGTAATAAAATTAGAATATTCTTTTGATGACTAAAAAATTATGTCTTTAGCAATTGATGTATTGATTTTATAAAATAAAATGGTGGAAATCCAACTAGTTGGAATGAAATATATACAGATAAAGCTGGGAATTTGATTACTACATATCCAATTCCTAAACCGTAAATTTGTGAGGAGAGAAGTGAAATGACAGAAAATATATTAGATAGAGAGCTAGTCAAAGAATTTCGTGAAATCTCTCTAGTGTGACAATGATTTGAAGAGTTACAAAAATTACTACCACGCTTATGTGATGTTCATAAATGAACACAAGGATTATTTCACAAATACGATTTTAGAAAAATGGGGATTGGATGTGCTAATTTCTATCAATGCTCAAGAATATATTGTTTCAACCCCTGACTTGTCTTTAACTATGGAAAAGACAAGATTAAGTAAAGGAGCATACGAAGATATTGATACATTAGCAATGTCAATTCGAGATACTTTATGGGATATAGTTACGGTATATTCTGGAAATATACTTTTAGAGTGTGCTGGATGTGGGTGGACAGAAGAACCTACAGGAGAAGAGCATATAGGTTTGGTTGGAAAAGGTTTCCATCAAATGAAAAAGAAATAATAAATAATAAAATGAAAGGCACTTCAACACAGGACTAGTAATCAAGTAAAAGCTTTGACTAGTAATGTAGGTTTAATAATTAATAGCTAATAAAAGCAAGATTATTTTGACTTCAAGTGAAGAAATTCGACAGAAGAATAAAACAGTATAACTCCAGTAAAAAGCTGCTTTCTAAAATATGAAAGCAGCTTTTATGTTTTCTAAAAATATAACGGAGCCAGGATGCTTTTTATCCGGTCATGCTTTACACTAAAAGGAGGAGAAACTGCATGGCAACCCGTGTCAATATGGAGGAAGTCCGAGGCTTTCGGGATGAAACCCGTACATTATGCCGAGAGATACGTGGCGATTTACAGGCAATTCGCCGGGCGCTTGAGGCAATGGGCCA
>NZ_JAFBDS010000025.1 GCF_016908375.1 Amphibacillus cookii | reverse complement strand
CAAGGGATCGAAGCCTTGCTTGCCAAGCGGGATCAAGTTCAGCTTGTTCAGGCCTACGTTTCCGATAAGATGTGGGACGACTTTATTGACACCTTAAAGGAAGCAGCACCAAGCTATAAGGCGCTTGGCGTGTCGATTTGGGAAGGGGTGCAAACACGTGAGGATCAGATGTTCGACAGTGTGGGTGGCTTTGCCAATTGGTTGACATATGGTATTCCAAAGGGGATACTTGATGCGAATAAAGCCAACTATGAAGTGATGCGTGAGAAGACCAATGCGTACACGGTGACCAACTTTCTGACCCTAGGGACAGTCGATATGGTAGTGGGTACCTTTAACCCTGAGACCCCTTTATCAGCTGAACACCTGTTGGATAGCTTTGGTGTTGTGAGTATGGTCTACGGTGGTGCCGCAGCGGTTAAGCAGGTCGGAGGTGTGGCGACAGTCAAGCCAATCACGACGCTTAATACGCCGATTAAGCCAGGTCCAACAGGGAAGCAGCTAATCGGAAGTGGTGGCAACCCACAAAGGTTGTCACTATGGCAGGAGATACAACAGAATGTTGAGCTGAGTAAACGTGCGCGTCAGTCTTCGAAATTTAAGGCATATCTGAAGAAGGAACAGGCTGTTTTGAGTGGTGGGAAGCAGGTTAGTGGAGTTAAAAATAGTTTTAGTGAAATGATGAGTCCAGAAGAGGCAGCGAAATACAATCAATGGATGGACTTGAAACAGGCAGGATTTGGTACAGAAGAACTTTATAATTTAGAAACATTTGGTTCAATTAAAACACAATTAAATTATACGACTACATCTGGATTACAGTTACAGGCAACACCCAGAAAAACTACTACAGTATTAGGCACATACATGGATGATACGAAGAATATTTTATCTGAATTAGGTGATATAAAATCAACAGATTTTGGAGCGAAAAATGGAGGATTTAATTTACTTAATACGTCTGATGATCTATACGTAAATGGAAGTCAGTTTTGGAAAGAATATAATCAACCTTGGTTAGATTCTGCAATTAAGAGAAACGATATTATTAAATTAGCCACATCTCCAACTGATGATGCATTATACAGAATGAATGATATTACTGGTGTAAAAGAATTATCAGGTTTTGGTAAGGAGTACATGTATCTTATAAAACATGATTATGTATTTGATTGGGCTACAATGAGTATGATTCCCAAGTAAAAGGAGATAAATAGAAAAATGAAATGTGAAAACATATTTTTAGAAAAATTAGATAGTGTTATACAAAAATATAAACTGAAATATATTGATGTTTCAAAGGATTCTGCATTTTTAATAGGAAACGAATTTGTTTTGATTCTGACCATACATTTTGATCATATGTATGTTGAATATGTTTATAGAGATAGTAATGATAATTTAATTAGCTATAACATTACGTCATATATTGTTAGTAAATTTGATTCAAAAGATAGAGAAAATATTGGAAATCCTCAAAATGTATCGGAAACTTTGATAGCAATTTTTACTATTTGGTCTAAAGGATTACCTAGACATTGGAGTCAATTATTAAGTGGAGATAAAGATTGGCTGAAAAGCTATAATCAATTTGAATTATCAAGCAAACCTAAGAAAGTAATTCCAGAATATGAAAGTATTTTAAAAAAGTACATTTGATAATTATTATAGATCCGGTTCAATAGTGTAAATATAAATAAGTATTTTTTATAGAAGCAATAATTGCCTACTAAATCTGCAGAATAAAAAAGGCACTCCATTCTTTGGCTGTAATCAAAGAATAGAGCCTTGAAATAGTCAGCTGTAACTAATCAAGTTACCAACAGCTAACAAAAATCTAATTATACCTACAATCAAACATTGAACTTTCTACTGTAACAGTATTAGTAAAAACTATTAAACTGTTTTTTGATGTATCATCTCTTTAAGGTTTTAGCCAACTATTTTTGAGTTTCTGAGTGTTTTCACGCCAAGGGATCGAAGCCTTGCTTGCCAAGCGGGATCAAGTTCAGCTTGTTCAGGCCTACGTTTCCGATAAGATGTGGGACGACTTTATTGACACCTTAAAGGAAGCAGCACCAAGCTATAAGGCGCTTGGCGTGTCGATTTGGGAAGGGGTGCAAACACGTGAGGATCAGATGTTCGACAGTGTGGGTGGCTTTGCCAATTGGTTGACATATGGTATTCCAAAGGGGATACTTGATGCGAATAAAGCCAACTATGAAGTGATGCGTGAGAAGACCAATGCGTACACGGTGACCAACTTTCTGACCCTAGGGACAGTCGATATGGTAGTGGGTACCTTTAACCCTGAGACCCCTTTATCAGCTGAACACCTGTTGGATAGCTTTGGTGTTGTGAGTATGGTCTACGGTGGTGCCGCAGCGGTTAAGCAGGTCGGAGGTGTGGCGACAGTCAAGCCAATCACGACGCTTAATACGCCGATTAAGCCAGGTCCAACAGGGAAGCAGCTAAT
>NZ_JAFBDS010000024.1 GCF_016908375.1 Amphibacillus cookii | reverse complement strand
TTTTAGTTAAGTCCTCGATCGATTAGTATTCGTCAGCTGCACATGTTGCCATGCTTCCACCTCGAACCTATCTACCTCATCGTCTCTGAGGGATCTTACTCTTTAAAAGATGGGAAGTCTCATCTTGAGGGGGGCTTCATGCTTAGATGCTTTCAGCACTTATCCCTTCCACACGTAGCTACCCAGCTATGCTCCTGGCGGAACAACTGGTACACCAGCGGTATGTCCATCCCGGTCCTCTCGTACTAAGGACAGCTCCTCTCAAACTTCCAACGCCCACGACGGATAGGGACCGAACTGTCTCACGACGTTCTGAACCCAGCTCGCGTACCGCTTTAATGGGCGAACAGCCCAACCCTTGGGACCGACTACAGCCCCAGGATGCGATGAGCCGACATCGAGGTGCCAAACCTCCCCGTCGATGTGGACTCTTGGGGGAGATAAGCCTGTTATCCCCGGGGTAGCTTTTATCCGTTGAGCGACGGCCCTTCCATGCGGTACCGCCGGATCACTAAGCCCGACTTTCGTCCCTGCTCGACTTGTAGGTCTCGCAGTCAAGCTCCCTTCTGCCTTTACACTCTTCGAATGATTTCCAACCATTCTGAGGGAACCTTTGGGCGCCTCCGTTACTCTTTGGGAGGCGACCGCCCCAGTCAAACTGCCCGCCTGACACTGTCTCCGAACCGGATCACGGTCCTGGGTTAGAAGGTCAACACGATCAGGGTGGTATCCCACCGGCGCCTCCACGTAAGCTAGCGCTCACGCTTCTTAGGCTCCCACCTATCCTGTACAAATCGTGCCAACATTCAATATCAGGCTACAGTAAAGCTCCACGGGGTCTTTCCGTCCTGTCGCGGGTAATGCGCATTTTCACGCATCGTATAATTTCACCGGGTCTCTCGTTGAGACAGTGCCCAAGTCGTTGCACCTTTCGTGCGGGTCGGAACTTACCCGACAAGGAATTTCGCTACCTTAGGACCGTTATAGTTACGGCCGCCGTTTACTGGGGCTTCGGTTCAACGCTTCGCTTACGCTAACGCGTCCCCTTAACCTTCCAGCACCGGGCAGGTGTCAGCCCCTATACTTCGCCTTGCGGCTTCGCAGAGACCTGTGTTTTTGCTAAACAGTCGCTTGGGCCTTTTCACTGCGGCTTCTCATGCAAGAAGCACCCCTTCTCCCGAAGTTACGGGGTCATTTTGCCGAGTTCCTTAACGAGAGTTCTCCCGCTCACCTTAGAATACTCATCTCGCCTACCTGTGTCGGTTTGCGGTACAGGCACCTCTTTCCTCACTAGAGGCTTTTCTTGGCAGTGTGAAATCAGGAACTTCAGTACTTTATTTCCTTCCCCATCACAGCTCATGATTGCCAGACGGATTTGCCTATCTGACTCACTCACTGCTTGGACGCGCCTATCCATCAGCGCGCTTTCCTTATCCTCCTGCGTCCCCCCGTTGTTCAAACGGAAAGGAGGTGGTACAGGACTATCAACCTGTTGTCCATCGCCTACGCCTTTCGGCCTCGGCTTAGGTCCTGACTAACCCTGAGTGGACGAGCCTTCCTCAGGAAACCTTAGGCTTTCGGTGAAGAAGATTCTCACTTCTTTTTCGCTACTCATACCGGCATTCTCACTTCTAAGCGCTCCACCAGTCCTCTCGATCTGACTTCACTGCACTTAGAACGCTCTCCTACCATTGTTCGAAGAACAATCCGTAGCTTCGGTGATACGTTTAGCCCCGGTACATTTTCGGCGCAGCGTCACTCGACCAGTGAGCTATTACGCACTCTTTAAATGATGGCTGCTTCTAAGCCAACATCCTGGTTGTCTATGCAACGCCACATCCTTTTCCACTTAACGTATACTTGGGGACCTTAGCTGACGGTCTGGGTTGTTTCCCTCTCGACTATGAACCTTATCACCCATAGTCTGACTCCCAAGGTTGTATCTTTGGCATTCGGAGTTTGACTGCATTCGGTAACCCGGTAGGGGCCCCTCGTCCAATCAGTGCTCTACCTCCAACATACATCCCTTGAGGCTAGCCCTAAAGCTATTTCGGAGAGAACCAGCTATCTCCGTGTTCGATTGGCATTTCACCCCTACCCACACCTCATCCCCGCATTTTTCAACATACGTGGGTTCGGGCCTCCAGTCAGTGTTACCTGACCTTCACCCTGGACATGGGTAGATCACACGGTTTCGGGTCTACGACCCCCTACTCTATGCGCCCTATTCAGACTCGCTTTCGCTGCGGCTCCATCTTTTCTGATTTAACCTTGCAGGAGATCGTAACTCGCCGGTCCATTCTACAAAAGGTACGCCGTCACCCATTAACGGGCTTCGACTACTTGTAGGCACACGGTTTCAGGATCTCTTTCACTCCCCTTCCGGGGTGCTTTTCACCTTTCCCTCACGGTACTGGTTCACTATCGGTCACTAGGAAGTATTTAGCCTTGGGAGATGGTCCTCCCGGATTCCGACGGCATTTCACGTGTGCCGCCGTACTCAGGATCCACATCGGAGGGTACGACTTTTTCATTACAGGGCTGTTACCTTCTTTGGCTGACCTTTCCAGGTCGCTTCATGTAAGCCATACCTTTGTAACTCCGTATGATGTGTCCTACAACCCCAAGAAGCAAGCTTCTTGGTTTGGGCTGTTTCCGTTTCGCTCGCCGCTACTCAGGAAATCGCGTTTGCTTTCTCTTCCTCTGGGTACTGAGATGTTTCAGTTCCCCAGGTCTGCCTTCATACACCTATCGATTCAGTGCATGATTCTACTCCATTACGAGTAGAGGGTTCCCCCATTCGGATATTCCCGGATCCATGCTTACGTACAGCTCCCCGAGACATTTCGGTGTTCGTCCCGTCCTTCGTCGGCTCCTAGTGCCAAGGCATCCACCGTGCGCCCTTTCTTACTTAACTAAGTTG
>NZ_JAFBDS010000023.1 GCF_016908375.1 Amphibacillus cookii | reverse complement strand
GGTCACACCTGTTCCCATGCCGAACACAGCCGTTAAGCTCTTCAGCGCCGATGGTAGTTGGGGATTCCCCCTGCGAGAGTAGGACGTCGCTAAGCTGAACATTAGCTTTGTGAAGTAACAAATGGTCTTATTTATTAAAGTCTACTGTTGTTCCACAGTAGCTCAGTGGTAGAGCAATCGGCTGTTAACCGATCGGTCGTAGGTTCGAATCCTACCTGTGGAGCCATTTTGCTTCCATAGCTCAGCGGTAGAGCACTTCCATGGTAAGGAAGGGGTCGCCGGTTCAAGTCCGGCTGGAAGCTCTCGATATGTTTATTATTTGGCCCGTTGGTCAAGCGGTTAAGACACCGCCCTTTCACGGCGGTAACACGGGTTCGAATCCCGTACGGGTCACCATATGTATTTATAATAACTGTTGAGAAGGATAGCATCTTAAAATTGCAACATCTCATTACAGTACAAGCATGAACAGTATTCTGTACGATGGAGGATTAGCTCAGCTGGGAGAGCACCTGCCTTACAAGCAGGGGGTCGCAGGTTCGAGCCCTGCATCCTCCACCATAAGCCGGCCTAGCTCAATTGGTAGAGCAACTGACTTGTAATCAGTAGGTTGGGGGTTCAAGTCCTCTGGCCGGCACCAGTTCGATTATTATAATTGGAGGGATAGCGAAGTTGGCCAAACGCGGCGGACTGTAAATCCGCTCCCATCGGGTTCGTAGGTTCGAGTCCTACTCCCTCCACCATTAATTTAATGACAAGCTTACAGAGCAGTGTACTTTGTTTCACTGTTATTTTATTGGGCTATAGCCAAGCGGTAAGGCAACGGTTTTTGGTACCGTCATGCGCTGGTTCGAATCCAGCTAGCCCAGCCATTAAGAGCCATTAGCTCAGTTGGTAGAGCATCTGACTTTTAATCAGAGGGTCGAAGGTTCGAATCCTTCATGGCTCATTTTTAATAATTGATAGGGGCCTTAGCTCAGCTGGGAGAGCGCCTGCTTTGCACGCAGGAGGTCAGCGGTTCGATCCCGCTAGGCTCCACCATACATATGTGTCCAAGAGGGTTGAACGTTAATATTAATGTTTAATCCTCTTTATTTTGTCAAAAATATTAATATCCCAAATTATACTAAATATAACTAGGATTTGATTATAAAGTTATAGGAGGTTATGCTATAATAAGACGAGTGATTACTTATTGAAATGAGATGGTTATTTATGAACAGAAGGATGTGTAATCATGCTTGGTGAGGGATTTACATTATTTAATATATTACGAATAGTCGTAGACATCACCCTTGTCTGGTATGTTTTTTATAAATTAATTATGCTTTTACGAGGAACCAAGGCGATTCAACTGCTTAAAGGAATTTTTGTCGTCTTTATTTTTTACCTAATCAGTTATGTGTTAAACTTGCAGACTGTTCAAGTTATGATAGAACAAGTTATTGTTTGGGGACCTCTAGCTGTTATTATTTTATTTCAGCCAGAATTAAGAAGGGCATTAGAACAAATAGGAAGAGGAAGTTTTTTTAGTAGGAATCGACGCTCAGAAGAAGAGATATTTAACCAATCGATTGAAGCGATTGTTAAATCATGTAATTATATGGGGAAACGTCGAATTGGGGCATTAATCACAATAGAGCGTGAAACCAATATGGGGGACTTTATTGAAACGGGTATACCAATTCGAGGACAATTGACTAATCAACTTTTGACTAATATATTTGTACCTAATACACCTTTACACGATGGTGCTGTGATCATTAAACAAAATGAAATTGTTGCTGCCGCTTGTTACTTACCTCTTTCTGAGAGCCCATTTATTTCAAAAGAACTTGGGACGCGTCACCGTGCTGCAATGGGAATTAGTGAAGTAAGTGATGCGTTAACAATCATTGTGTCAGAGGAGACAGGCCATATCTCCTGTACGAGAAATGGTGAGTTGCACCGGGATATTGATGAAGAAAAATTAACCGAGATACTACGGAAGGATTTAGAACCAAATTTCGTTAAAACCCCGACTTTAAAAAGTTGGAAGCGAAGGGGGAAGAAAAATGAATGATTGGCTCAACAAACCATGGGTGATCCGTATCATCTCATTAGTTCTTGCTATATTCTCTTTTCTGATTATCTCATTTGATAATCAGGATACGCGTTCAGCTGATATTGGCAGTTTTGATGCTATTTTTAATAGTTCACAAGAAACACAAACGATAGAAGACGTCCCGGTTAATATTCAAATTGATGATGAACAATATGTTGTAAGTGGTGTGCCACAAACCGTTTCTATGACTTTAGAAGGGACCGTTAGTGTTGTTCAATCAACGGTGACACAACGTAATTTTGATGTATTTGTTGATCTCGAAGACTTAGAACCTGGTACACACGTTGTTCCGATTGAGCATGATGGCATTTCTAATCGTCTATCAGTTGATATAGAACCCTCTGAGGTAGAAGTGTCAATTGAAGAGCGCGGGACTGGTGAATTTGAAGTCGTTATTGATTATACCAATTTAGATCAAATGGAACCGGGATTTGAAATCGATTCAGCTAGTATTACGCCTGAGACAGTTATCATTACAAGCTCACAAAGTGTTATTGATCGTATATCAGTAGTAAAAGCATTTGTCGATGTCGAAGGTATAGGGGAGTCATTAACCTTAAATGATGTGCCTGTTCGTGTTTTTGATAGCGAGGGTAATCAATTGAATGCTCGCATTGAGCCTGAGACGGTGACCGTTGATCTAGAGGTATCTAGTCCAAATAAAACTGTGCCAATTGAAGTAGAGACAACGGGTGATTTACCAGAAGATTTTCAACTAGTCTCTATAGAATCAGAAGAAAGTGATGTTCAAGTGTTTGCCTCTGAAGAAGATCTAGAGTTAATCAATGAAATAAGTACAGAACCCATTGATCTTTCAGAGATAACAGAGAATGAAACGATCGAAGTCAGCCTGCAAAGGCCTGATAATGTAAGGGTCCTTTCAACGAGCACTGTTAATGTTCATATAGAGGTAGAAGAGATAACAGAACAAACAATTGAAGATGTAGAGATAAATATTGAGAATTTAAGTAATAATTTGACGTCATCATTTGTAGATCCTGAAACAGGTCGAATTGATCTTGAAGTTATTGGATACCCTTCTGAAATTGCTGAGTTGGATCAGAATGATTTTGAATTAATCATTGACTTAGGTGGTATAAATACCGGTGAACATCAATTACCAATCGAGGTTGAGGGACCAAATGGCTTAGAGGTATCTTTACCGATGGAGGAAGCAATTATTCAAGTTGAATAAGTATATCGACAATTTTGTTAATTTGGGAATAAAGGAGAGGTACATGATGGGTAAATATTTCGGAACAGATGGAGTTAGAGGTATTGCTAATGAGCAGTTAACGCCAGAATTAGCGTTTAAACTGGGCCGATGCGGTGGATATGTACTGACAAAAGAGGCAGAAAAGCCAAAAGTATTAATTGGAAAAGATACACGTATTTCAGGAGATATGTTAGAAGGCGCGCTATTAGCTGGGTTATTGTCAATTGGTGCTGAAGTGATGCGATTAGGCGTCATTTCTACACCTGGTGTAGCCTATTTAACAAAAGCAATGAGTGCCCAAGCGGGTGTCATGATTTCAGCATCTCATAATCCTGTGGAGGATAATGGCATTAAGTTCTTTGGTTCAGATGGTTTTAAACTGACAGATGATCAAGAATTAGAAATTGAAGCATTAATTGATGATGACCAAGATAAGCTGCCACGACCAATAGGATCGGCAGTTGGTCAAATTAATGATTATTTTGAAGGTGGTCAAAAGTATATTCAGTATTTAAAGCAATCGGTAGATAATGAATTTGATGGTTTACATATTGCATTGGATTGTGCTAATGGTTCGACTTCTTCTTTGGCTACCCACTTGTTTGCTGATTTGGAAGCAGACATTTCAACCATTGGTGTTTCACCAGATGGATTGAACATTAATGATGGTGTCGGATCAACCCATCCTGAAACTTTACAAGCGTTTGTCATAGATAAAGAAGCTGATATTGGTTTAGCTTTTGATGGTGATGGTGATCGTCTGATTGCTGTTGATGAAAAGGGCCAAATTGTAGACGGTGATCAAATTATGTATATTTGTGCTAAACATTTAAATGAGCGTGGTTTACTCCGACATTCAACCGTCGTGTCAACGGTTATGAGTAATTTAGGATTTTATAAAGCCATTGAACAAAGTGGTATGAAAAGTGATAAGACTGATGTGGGTGATCGCTATGTCATGGAAGAGATGCGTAAAGGTGGCTACAATTTAGGTGGAGAGCAATCAGGTCACATTATCTTTTTAGACTATATCCCAACTGGTGATGGCATGTTAACGGCGCTACAATTAATCAATGTTATCAAAGAAACAGGCAAAAAATTATCTGAGCTAGCTGCCGAAATGGAGAAGTTTCCACAAATTTTGAAAAATGTAAAAGTCATTGATAAGCATCAAGCACTAGTCGATCCGCGTATTCAAGAAATCATTCAGAATGTTGAAACAGAAATGGGTGATGATGGTCGTGTGTTGGTTCGTCCATCGGGTACGGAATCACTTGTGCGTGTTATGGTAGAAGCGCCAACGGTTGAACGGTGCCATCAAGCTGCTGACCAGGTTGTTGAAGTTATTGAAGAATTGTTAGGTTTGCAATAAAAAATCAGATCAGATTCTTTCCATGAAATGAAAGTGGATGGGGGCTATTCCATCCGATCGTGATATATTCCTTTACTAAGTATTGATGGATGTATCCCCTGAAACGAGGAAACTCACTTAACAATAAGTAATTAAGAAGCTAGGATGCTTTAATCTGTACCCTTTGTAAAGGACTTTTTAAAAAAAGACTATGCTACACTGGAAAGGTGATTCCTGTATTGTACAGGGGTCATCTTTTTTAAAT
>NZ_JAFBDS010000022.1 GCF_016908375.1 Amphibacillus cookii | reverse complement strand
CGGGACGAATACCGAGCGCATCAAGCTGGCCATGGACATGGCGCGTTTCGGGATTTCGTCCAACGATGTTCGAGTAGATGTTAAATCCGTCTAGTGCGCCCTGGGTCACAAGTTGTTGATAATGCCCCGCCCTTAAAGGACCCGGTACCTTCTTCGTTTGGTTTAATGTTTTCCGTAACTGGTCTAACACCCGCTCTAGCTGGCTGTGCTTTTTGCGCCGATCAAAGCCTTTAAGATCATCTAGCACCTCGCTGATATGATCACGGGTCGCCCGTTGATCCTGACTCGCGCTCTTAATTGCCGGTACCTTGACCCCACTAATATCAGTCACCTTCAACAGGCTATCACGCACCTGCTCATACCCACGATAGAGCTGGCGGTAATCATCCTGTATATCGGCGCGTAGCTCGAGAAGGGCGTTTCGATTGAGTTGTGTCCGACTCGCAGTATCGACCTCGCCATGAAAGGCTTGGATATCCTGATTCAGCTTCACCAATAGATCGGTGAACAGGCTGTCAAAGGTTTTCACGACGGTCAGGTGAAAGGTGCGCACATAACGCTTGCTTTGGTCAGCGGCTTGACCTGAAAAACCACGCATCTGGCCCATTGTCTCAAGCGCCCTGCGAATTGCCTGTAAATCGCCACGTATCTCTCGGCATAATGTACGGGTTTCATCCCGAAAGTCTCGGACTTCCTCCATATTGACACGGGTTACCATGTGGCTTCTCCTCCTTATAGTGTAAAGCATGACCCGATAAAAAGCACTTAGGCTCTGCCCTATTTTTCTTTTAGAAGACATAGAAAAGCTGCTTTCAGGTTTTAGAAAGCAGCTTTTTACTTTGGCTATACTGTTTATGTTTATTTTAAAAATTCCTTTGAATTTGTTTACGTTGAAACCAACTATCTTTCTCCTTTATTTAGTAAACAAACATTTATTGGTAAAAAACTTTCTAATTGGTGTCAATGGTAAGGTAAGCTCTATCATATATCATCAAGTTTATCGAGGTCTCTTTTATTGATAATTATTTTCTAGTCTTCAACACTTATAGAAATGTAAGTAAGAGAGCGTAAGGCTCTTACTTCGCAGTTTAGTTTACACTCCCGCCAATTGTGATTAAAAACTTTATTTCTCCATCCATATCAAGTGGCAGAGTTCCTCTCCATTTAGATCCACTCATAATTTATTCTGATTTATAATCCTTTATCCAACTGACTACATTTGTTTTATTACTTATTAAATAGATAAAACTTTCTTTATCTATTTGAACTTGAGTATACTTCTTATCACTTTTCACTTACCATATTAATTATCAAAATTCTTTCTTCTGAACTGGAAATTAGATACTAATTACCTTCTGAAAATAAACCTTTCTTCTTGTCAGTATAATTAGAAAACACATAATCAATTGTTTATTAAGAGATTTTTATTCATTTATTATTACTTTAGACCTTAATAGTTAGTATTAGAATTTTAATTGGAGTTACGACTTTTAAGTTGTTATCTATTGGTTAATATATCTATAAAATATGAAAAACCAGGGGAACATTCAAAAAAAATAGGTTCCAATTCAGATGATTCATCGTGTTTCCACACTCCAACTGAAGGATTATCTTTTCTGTCTTTAAAATTAAAACAGAGAAAATCCCCACCAAAAAGACTAGCAATTGGTAGTAGTTCAACACCCACTAAGTCCTCATTATCTGTTAATCTCTCTTCGATTTGAGATAAAACAACATCTATATCATACATACCCATGCTGTTATTCTCGCTATCTTCCAAAATACATAAAAATCTTTCTATAACATATTCATGAAAATTAACAGTAAATAAATTCTCAACTGGAATCGCACCGTTGTATTTGGAAACAAAATCTTTGTATTCAATTGGTAGTTTAACTCGCCAGTAACCTTCTTGCTTTGCAATATCCTTTTCATTTGGCAAAGGTAAAATTATTGATGTTTCCTCGATTTTCATAATTTGATCACCTCTCAATATTGTTATCTCCGACTACCTGCCCACATCCCTGAAGTTCTGCCACCATTATGACTAATAATATTGTGTATACCAAAACCTATTAATTCCATTTTACCAGGAATCTCTGTATGATACCATGTGGTACCAGGACGAGCCCCTCCTATATGTTTATTTAGCCATTCAAATTGAATTTTATCACTAGCACTCCAAAGATTGGTGGGTAAATTTATAGTTTCATTCACTAGATTAGCTCCTCTAAAATCAGCAAATCCATACTTCATTCCTTCAACAGGCTTCTATCCCTTGGCGAGAAAACACCTCGAGCCTAATTTTGTTACACTTGCTTACCTATTTAACGTTTCTGTTGACTATTTGTTAAGGGTTTTCAGTATAAATAGTTATATTCAAAATCATAAAAAAGAATTAAAGAATATAGAAAATTCATTCTCTAAAAAACTGATGACTATATGAGTAAATTTGATAACCTTGTTTACAAAGTAATGGAAATGAGGATTGAACATAGATTATCTGACGAAGCAGTCAACATTTTATTTGAAGGTGTGTTACGATTTTAGAGTCAGAGTTTGAATTTAATGCAGATAAAAATTATTTTGAGCAACCTATAAGGTATTACAAAAAAGAATATTCTAAATTTAATGCGACCAAAGATAACTAAAAAGGATATGAGAATCCTAAAAATCCTTAAAGAGGAAGTTTTTCTCATATCTCTTTTCAAACTAAATTTTTAATTATAAATACAGCTAACTTTTATTAACTATTGGCAACTTGATTAGTGAAGTTTTGCCTTACTAATTATTTATTACTTTAATTTCTCTTTCTCATCTTCTAACCATTTTTTATGGTTTGAGACAACTTTAGATAAATGCTCCTCAGTGTAAAATTCTTGAGGGTGTAATTTATTTTCCGCACCTTGGTATTGATACGGCATATCGAATGGGGAATCCAAATCAAGCCAGAATTCACTAATTTCTAGCAAAGCATTTACATAGTCTTTATCTAATATTTTCTTCAATAGATTATTAACTAAAATCCATCTCCATCTATAATAGGACATCAAATCTTTTCCATTAGAGTCCTCAATCAGATCCAAAAGATTATATATTTCATTCTCATCGTAAGCTGAAAATAAACTTCCAAGCTCCCATATATACGGATTTTCTTCATTTTCATTTTTAGATAGATAATCTATGGTGTATTTCATTACAAATTCATCATCAAGTATACTTTGTAAATGAAATTCGTTGTCTGAATAACCAAATCTACCTACTTTAAGCTCATTCCAATAAAAAGGAATTTCCTTTTTTTAAAATTCATCTATACAATTCATTATTTTATAGGCACTCCGTTCAATTTTGGATTTCTGACAAACATTCTGTGCGTAACTTTTCCGGCTTGAATTATCCACTCAAAACGTCCCGTAACACCATTTTGGCTCCCCTGAATTTAATATAATTTAGCATTACCTAAATCTGTGACTTCTGATAAACCAGCATAATTATCAATAGTATCAGAAAAAACATGCGCTTTTGGAACATTAGGAAATTCATCTATAATAATTTGAGTTTGTTTTGTAGATGGTTTTCATGTTAATGGGTCAATATCATGAACAGAGCCATTCCCTTTAACTGGTTTAATATCATCAACTTTTAATCCACTTCCAGATCTAGGACCTTCTAAAATAGAATTGGTGATTTCTTCTACTACTTTTTGATTAGTCCCGCTGGCTTCCTTCCCACCATTCAACACAACCTGATCTTTCTGAATATTAACCGTTTGCGTCTGTGGCTTCGTTTCCACCTGTTGATTACTAGGACCCTTCGGTGCTTGCACGTTGTGTGGGTCATTATCCTGATCAATTATCACAAATTGGTCTGGGGTAAGCCGATGACCCTCTTGCTGTAAGAAGCGGTACAGCTCCTGATTTTGCACCCCATAGCCCGTTAATCTATCCTCAAGGTGCCAGATCATCACACGCTCTGCCTCTACTCCCGTTGAAATGCGTCCATAAACATGGTAAGCCTTTAGCTCCGCCATGTATAGCGCATGCGTGTCGGCTAACTGCCGTTGCACACCCGAATGTTCATCGACATGACGGGGTTGGTGAGTCTGCTGGAGCTTGACGATTTGTTGGTAGCGATGAAGCTCACTAAACGCGGGATGAGTCACAAGCTGCTGGTAATGGCCCACCCTTAACGGCGCCGGGACCTTCTTCGTTTGATTGAGCGTATGCCGGATCTGGGCTAACACCCGCTCCAGCTGGCTGTGCTGTTTGTGCCGATCAAAGCCTTTAAGATCATCAAGGAGCTCGCTGATATGATCACGGGTTGCCCGCTGATCCTGACTGGCTGTTTTGATCGAATATCAGCCACCTTCAATTGGCTATCCCGCACCCGTTTATACCCGCTATAGAGCTGACGGTAGTCATCCTGGATATCGGCACAAAGCTCAAGCAGGGCGTTTCGATTGAGTTGCGTCCGACTCGCGGTATCGACCTCGCCATGAAAGGCTTGGATATCCTGATTCAACTTCACCAGTAGATCGGTAAACAGGCTGTCAAAGGTTTTTACAATGGTCAGATGAAAGGCAATCTTATATACGGTATTTAAATGTGATGTTCCTTTCAGGAGACCATTATTATTTCTAAAGAAAGCAGAAGAAAATGGGAAAAACGATTCCGTCAAACACTATAAATAAAGTCAATAGAACGCTAGTCTCTCCTAATGTCGCTATTAACTTTATTTATTGGGCATGTGCTTTTGTTAGTGCCCGAGAAACTCACGAAATAGCTAGCATCTTGACTTGTTCCTCAAGCATTTTCAGCATAACATGTCCACCGTTTGCTTTAGCATTTGAATTTATTCTTTCAAACCTTTTCTACTGCACCCTCAGAATCTAGCAAAATAGCAGGTAACAACATAAAATCTTTTATTGATAGGTGGAAGAATGCCCACCAAGCTACTAGCATAGAACAACTTCTTAATTACCCTACATAAAGCTTTATGTTTTCATCTGCAAAAGCTTTTGGTAATGTTTCTAGAATGTAGTCTAATCTTATTTCTAAATCGATTTTTGCATCTATATCTCTAACATTTTTTTCTATCCATTCTTTAACAAGTCCTAATTCTCTTAAAATTACTGACATATTTTCTTTCTCAATTACTATCCCTGTTTCAAAAATAGGGACCCAACTTAATTGCAATTCATTTGAAGCTTTGAGCCAGTAACTTGAAAAGACTTCTTCTGTTGCAACCGGAATAAAGAATAGTTGTTCTTTCTCATTTTTTGGTTCATCTATAATAATACCAATTGACATACTTTACTTCCCTCCAAATATAACTTCAAATGTATAGCCTGGGAATTCAGACTGTAGTTTTGTAATACTCTGATTTACTGCACTTTGCAATTCTACACTATTTCCGTCTAGTCTAAATACAAACTTTTTTACACCTTTTATTTCTTCTAAAGAAGGGATAGATTGACTACCATTTACTGTTGGTCTAGTAGCATCTGCGATATCTAAATTTTTAATTCTATTTACAGTTTTTTGATAAATTTGCTTATCTGCAAATTGCTGTGGTGTCTGAGTTGATAATCCCGTTCTAGGATTTACTACGTCCAAGCCTTTCGCAGTCTTATCCTCATAAAATATTCCTTTATTTAAATCAATTTCATCAAATTCTCCAAGAGGACTACCGTTCTTATTAATTATTTCAACTTCTTTGCTTATTTTTCCAGTTTTACTGACTTTCCTATCCCCATTCAAAACAGCCTGATCTTTCTGAGTATTAACCTTCCCCTTTACCGTTTGCGCTTGTGGCTTCGTCTCCACATGTTGATTACTAGAACCCTTTGGTGCTTGCACGTTGTGTGGGTCATCGACCTGAACCTGCTTTTGACCATACTTAGTCGACATACGATAGGAACCGTAGGTAAACCCAAGAATCAACAACGCCTGACCCAATTCATCCTCCTGCGTCCATTCGACCGTATCCTGTGCCACGACGGCGCCCGTCATGATCCAATTGAATGGGACCACGAGTTTCTCACCCGTCACATAATTGACACCCTTGCGCCAGGCAGCATTGACTTTCGCTAAGTAGGTATCCTGATCCATTAGCACAAATTGGGCTGGGGTAAGCTGATGACCCTCTTGTTGTAAAAAGCGGTACAGCTCCTGATTTTGCACCCCATAGCCCGTTAATCTATCTTCAAGGTGCCAGATCATCACAGGCTCGCCCTCTACCCCTGTTGAAATACGCCCGTAAACATGGTAAGCCCTTAGCTCCGCCATGTATACCGCATGCGTGTCGGCTAACTGCTGTTGCACACCCTGGTGTTGACGGGCATGATGAGGCTGTTGAGCCCTTTCTCGCTTTACAATTTGTTGGTAATGAAGTAGCTCACCAAATGCTGGTTGAGTTATTAAATGCTGATAATGTCCGCTCCTTAAAGGCGCCGGGACCTTCTTCGTTTGATTGAGCGTTTGCCGGAGCTGGTCTAACACCCGCTCCAGCTGGCTGTGCGTTTTGCGCCGATCAAAGCCTTTAAGATCATCAAGGAGCTCGCTGATGTGATCACGGGTTGCGCGTTGATCCTGACTGGCGCTCTTAATTGCCGGTACCTTGACCCCACTAATATCAGTCACCTTCAACAGGCTATCACGCACCTGTTCATACCCACGATTAAGCTGGCGGTAATCATCCTGTATATCGGCGCGTAGCTCGAGAAGGGCGTTTCGATTGAGTCATTCATAGCCTAAGCCGATACATTATAAATTCTTTATATCTTATTTTACAGTATAGAAGGGAGATACATCTTGTATAGCTTGTTTACTAAAACTATCTTCTAATGGCATGATATCTAGAAGCATGTCTTTGGCTAAATATTTTTTTACAACAGTATTTATATCTTCGAAGAACACATTAATTCCAACATCTGATTCAATTATTAGTAGTAAATTTGGCAAATTATTTCCACGAACCATTTGAAGAATATAAGCCTTTTTTATATATTTATGACGTTTAAATACTTTAATTAAATTCTTTATTAAGTCTGTAGGTGTTTCTTTTGGAATGCCTGTATATATTTTTTCGCCTTTTTTTAATACATCACTTTCAATAACTCCCATCTGCTCTCGGTTCAAAACGATATTATAAGAATTTGGATTAATCACCACTCCATTCCATAAAGGGTTATCAAAGAGTAATTTTTGATAGTCTTTCCACTTTACTAACCATCCATCAACATGTTCAAAGCTTGGGAAATTTTTTAAATCCACCCATTCTGTAAATAGCGGAATATATTTATCTCCATTTGTTTGTTGTAAATCTAAAATACTTATATTAATATTTTCATCACTGCTATCTTTGATAATAGGAATCAGTAAAGTACTTTTCTTTAAATATTTAAAAAAATTAGTTTCTGATTCAACTGTATTTGTGGATTTTAACTGTTCAATAATACTATTTAGCTTTTCATTTTTTAAAGGTTTATTTATATTCATAGTTCATTCTCATCTTTCGCATAATATTTTCCATCAGAAAATTTTCTAACAAAACCTTGTGCAGGAAAATCCGGATATTTTACTTCCCACAAAGTACCACAACAATTACAAACATACCATTTATCAGCAAACCATTCTATAGTTTCATTTTGTCCTATTCCAACATAATATGGATGAGTAACTTCTTTTGACATGAATATTTTATTTTTAGTTTGTGTTAACAAAAAAGACTTTAATTCGTTAAAGCAATCAAGCGATGTTATCTTTGTTCCAGTTCTCTTATTGCAATCACAATTTATTTTCCAAACCAACTTGCATCCACCTCCGGAATATATACTTGATTTCCACCCCCGGGCAATGTACCTACTCTGTTACCAAGACTGTCATATATTATTTGAAGTCCTGCCGTCCCCTCATAGATAACCGTTCCCTTTGGTACTGTCACTTTAGTAACAGTAGTTGCTGTGTTCCCCCATGCTGGATTCAAAGCAGAATCCAATTGTGACTGTAACCCACCATTTTGAGGAGTTCTAGATATATATCTACCGACTTCTCCTGCAGAACCTCCCGAAGTTCTATACATGGTAGTATCTTTTGGTAATACTGTTTCTGTGTAAGTCCCTCCCGTAAAAGTATCGGCCATACTTGCATCCAATGGACCAGTTTTCCCCGGGTGATATTTGGCCCCCGCTCCACCGGCTTTCCCACCATTCAAAACAACCTGTTCTTTCTTCACATATGCCTTAAAATTCGAAGCCTGACGCGCACGTTTACTCAGCTCAACATTCTGTTGTATCTCCTGCCATAGTGACAACCTTTGCGGTTTGCCACCACTTCCAATTAGCTGCTTCC
>NZ_JAFBDS010000021.1 GCF_016908375.1 Amphibacillus cookii | reverse complement strand
CGACAGGTGTCGTCATTGATCTAACCTCTGTCGATATCATTGATTCTTTTATCGCGAAAGTCCTTGGTGATGTCGTAACAATGTCTGATTTGATGTGAGCTAAAGTGGTGTTAACTGGAATTCAACCTGCAGTAGCTATGACACTGATTGAACTAGGTATACATTTACAAGATGTACAAACTGCATTAGACCTAGAGCAAGGGTTGATTAAACTTCGCCAGGAACTGGAGGGATGATTATGGGTTTCAATCCCTGCGTTAATATTAGAAAAGAGTGGGATATTGTAGGTGCACGTCAACTAGGAAGGGAACATGCTAAAGAGCTGGGTTTTGGAACGGTTGACCAAGCTCGCATCGCTACCGCTATATCTGAACTAGCAAGAAATATTTATTTATATGCAGGAACAGGAAAGATTTGCTTTGAAGTCATCAATCAATTAGATAAAAAAGGGTTAAAGATTATAGCAGTTGACAAAGGTCCGGGCATCCGTGATATTAGTCAAGTTATGCAAGATGGCTACTCTACTTCTGGTGGTCTTGGTGCAGGTCTGCCAGGTGTAAAGCGCTTGATGGACCATTTTGAAATTCGTTCAGAGAGCGGTGAAGGAACAGAAATAGAAGCGATAAAGTTGGTTAGATAATGGATTGAGGGGTGTGTTAATGGAATCAGTTAAGCTTGATTTAGAGAATTACCGCAAACTATTAAAAGAATATTTACTAACAAATGATGAAACAGCCCTATATCAAGCCGAACAATTCAGTAAATTATCCGTGCAACATAATATCTCACCAGAAGAGATTATACATGTGCACATCGAAGCTTTAAAAGAGTTATATCCAGAGTTGCCAAGAGAGGTTAGCGATTCATTAAATTTTCTGTTAGAAGCGATGATTTCATACGGCTTAGCCTTACAAGAATATCAATTTTTAAGAGCGAAGCAATCAGAATTGGAATCTGAAATATCTGTGGCGGCAAATATGCAAAAAACATTGCTATCCACGGTTAAACCTGACATTAAGGGTCTGGATATTGGTGCAATCAGTGTACCTGCTAATAGTATGAATGGCGATTACTATCATTTCGTGGCAGATAAAGAAGGAACATTAGGTATTGCTTTAGCTGATGTTATTGGTAAAGGAATACCAGCGGCTCTTGCGATGTCTATGATTAAATATTCTATGGATAGTTTCCCGGAAAATCAACGGCAGCCGAGCATGATTCTTGAAAACTTAAATCGAGTGGTTGAACGAAATGTTGATCCAAGTATGTTTATCACGATGTTTTATGGATTATATAACCCAGAAAGTGAAACATTCTCCTATGCTTCTGCTGGTCATGAGCCTGGTTTCTATTATCATGCGAGTAAGGATAAGTTTGAAGAAATTGAGGCGCGAGGTCTCGTATTAGGAGCAACGGAACATACAACTTATCAGCAATTTGTTAACCATATAAAAAAGGATGATTGCATTATCCTTCTGACAGATGGTGTGACAGAGTGTCGAGTGGGCGATCGGTTTATTGAAAGAGACGAAGTGCTTCAAGTCATTAAAGATTATATTCACTTACCAGCTCAAGAGGCGGTTGACTCTGTATATAAATATTTTGAGCGTTTACAAGATTTTCATCTTAGAGATGACTTTACTTTGATCATTATTAGAAAAAAAGTTTAGTCTTTTTGTTTTAGGGAATACATAACTAATTGACTTTGACTAGGTGGAAGGAAGGAAATTCATGAATATCAATTTAGATGTAGAAATGATTGAACAGGATAATATGACAACACTTGTTCTTTCCGGAGAAATTGATGCATATACAGCTCCGGTATTGAAGGAAGCGTTACTCCCTTTAACGAAACAACCAAATACAGAGGTTATCGTTGATTTAGAAAAGGTAAATTATATGGATAGTACAGGACTTGGTGTGTTTATTAGTGCCTTAAAATCCTCTAAGGAACATTCAACATCACTTAAATTGATTCAACTTCAAGATCGTGTTCACCGTTTATTTAAAATTACGAGCTTGGATAGCATTATTACGATTGACACAACAGTGCGGGGTGGGAACTAAATGGAACACTTTGATTTTATTGAAATGAAACTACCGGCGAAGCCTGAATACGTTGGTGTTATCCGTCTCAGCATTTCAGGTATTGCTAATAGAATGGGTTTTACTTATGAAGATATTGAAGATTTAAAAGTTGCCATCTCAGAAGCAATGACCAATGCGACTACGCACGCTTATGAAGACAATGAAGAAGGCGAAGTAACGGTAGGGTTCGGCATTTATAAAAACCGTCTTGAAATTATGGTCGCTGATCATGGCGGTAGCTTTGATTTAAATGAAATAAAAGCTGGCACTGGCCCATACCAGCAGACTGAAGAAATAGAAAGCTTACGAGAAGGTGGTTTTGGATTATTTCTAATTGATGCGCTAATGGATAAGGTAGAGATTAGAAATGATTATGGCGTGATTGTTTTAATGACTAAAAATCTCTCCATAAATGAGGTGGACATAGATGACGACCAAATCTCAACCACACAATAAACGTGGGGATGAGATTTACCAATGGATACAGCACCTACAGGAAAATCCAGAAGATGAAGAGATCCAAGAGAAGATCGTCTTAACGTATCAAGATCTTGTTCATTCAATAGCTAGAAAGTATGCAAAAAATAGCTCAATTCATGAAGATCTTGTCCAAGTGGGGATGCTGGGATTATTAGCTGCGATCAGAAGGTATGATCCGACATTAGGTAAATCGTTTGAATCATTTGCAATTCCTACTATTATCGGAGAGATAAAACGATTTATTCGTGATAAAACATGGAGTGTCCATGTTCCGCGTCGCATTAAGGAATTAGGTCCCAAAATTAAAAAGGCAACAGAATATTTAACAACGGTTAATCAACGCTCTCCATCTGTGAAAGATATTGCTGAACATTTAGATGTGAGTGAAGAAGAAGTTTTAGAAACGATGGAGATGGGACAAAGTTATAAAGCATTGTCAGTCGATAAAAAAATTGAAGCTGATTCTGATGGGAGTACTGTTTCTATTCTTGATTTAATTGGCAATCAGGATGAAGGGTTTGAAAAAACAGATATTCGTTTATTATTAGAAAAGGTATTACCGATTTTATCTGAACGCGAACAAAAGGTTTTACAATATACTTATTTTGAAAATAAAAGTCAAAAGGAAACAGGTGATTTGTTAGATATTTCCCAAATGCATGTTTCTCGTATACAACGACGTGCTTTATTAAAGCTAAGAGAGGCTCTGCAAGCTGATGGTATAGGGGTTAACGACTAATGAAAGACACGAAATATGTTGACATATCTGTTTATCAAAAAGCTAAAGTAGGTAACTATTATTGTGGGGATAGTTATTATTACTATGAAAATGATGACTTTTTTATATGTGCTTTAGCCGATGGACTTGGTAGTGGTGAGATGGCAAAAGAGTCTTCTCAAGCGGTAATGAATGTAATTGAGGCAAATCCCATAATGGATACTAGTCAAATTGTACAAGCGAGTAACCAAGCTTTAATGGGTAAGCGTGGCGTCGTATTAGGTGTACTAAAGATAAATTATAAAGATCACTATTACACCTACGCTTCAATTGGCAATATTGGTTTAATGACCATTACTTCAGATACGATCAAAAGCCGTAACATACCGATGTCAGGATATTTAGGTGTTTACGCTCGAACGATGAAAGAAGTAAGAGGACCATTAGAGAGAGGGACCATGTTTGCCTTATTTTCAGATGGTATTGTATCAAGAGATTTATCCCACACCTTATTTCGACAAAAGGATGTCCAAGATATTACTTACGCTTTTGCTGAAAAGATGGAACAGGTACGAGATGATGACACGACTTTAATTATTATAAAATATTAGCCGGAACTCTATGATTTTATAAACAATCATAGGGTTCTTCTAATGTTAAAGGTTAAAATGTCAGTCAGATTATAGTTAGCTTAAGTGACCATTGGACAGGTAGTCTATTTTTCATCTATACTTAAAGGGCCAACATTAAATACGTTACGAAAGTATAAAATTTAACCAAAGAAGTGGCAAGCAATAAGTTAACCTTTTAAAGGAAGAAGTATAAGGAAGTTGGAGGAATTCAGTATGGAAGACCAGGGCAATCAAACACATATTATTGAGAGCGTTTCAAGCCGAGTTAAAGTAAATACAGCAACAGTTAAACAGGTGATTCATTTACTACAAGAGGGCAACACTGTCCCATTTATAGCTCGGTACCGTAAAGAACAAACGGGTGGTTTAGATGAAGTTCAAATTAAAGAAATAGAAGATCAATGGCAATATGGCGTTCAACTGGCTCAAAGGAAAGAAGAAGTTATTCGACTGATTGATGAACAAGGTAAGTTAACTCCTGAATTGAAACAAAATATTGAAACAGCAGAGCAATTACAACGGGTTGAGGATTTCTATCGTCCATATAAACAGAAGCGACGTACGAAAGCGACGATCGCAAAGGAAAAGGGATTGGAACCGTTAGCTGAGTTGATTTGGAAGCAATCGATCACAGACTTAACTAAAGAAGCAGAAGCCTACCTTTCTGAAGATAATGAGTTACTAGATACCGACCAAGTTTTAGCAGGTGCCAACGACATCATAGCAGAATGGATTGCTGATGAAGCCTCGTATCGAGATTACATAAGGAAACAAACGTTTACACAGGGAAAGCTCCAAGTTAAACGAAAAAGCAACGACAATGATGAGAAGGGTGTCTATGAAATGTATTATGAATACGAAGAGGCGATTAAGTCAATAGTAGCCCATCGTATTCTTGCCTTGAATCGTGGCGAAAAAGAAGACGTGCTTAAAGTAAGTGTTGATACTCCGCTTGATACGATATTAGCATTTTTAAAACGCAAAATTATTTCCCGAGGTACACCAGAAGCAGTCCAAGTCTTTTTAACTGAGGCGATCGCAGACAGCTATAAGCGTCTGATTCAACCTGCTATAGAACGAGAGGTTCGTACTTCATTGACGGAAGTAGCCGAGGAACAAGCGATTGAGATTTTTTCAAAAAATTTAAAGAATCTTTTATTGCAGCCTCCTTTAAAAGGGAAAATGATTTTAGGTGTAGATCCTGCCTTTCGTACCGGTTGTAAGTTGGCCGTAGTGGATGAGACGGGTCGTATGATAGCTGTTGATGTTATCTATCCAACAGCACCGAAGAATGATATTAAAGGTGCAACTTCGAAGGTTAGATCATATGTTAAGCAGTATAATATTGAGCTGATAGCGATTGGAAATGGGACAGCTTCGCGTGAAACAGAGCAATTTATTGCAAATGTGATTGAGCAAGAAAAGTTAACGACACCATATATCATCGTTAACGAAGCAGGTGCTAGTGTATATTCTGCATCAAAATTAGCTCGGGAAGAGTTTCCTGATTTGCAAGTAGAAGAGCGGAGTGCTGTTTCAATTGCTCGCCGTGTTCAAGACCCATTAGCGGAACTCGTTAAGATAGACCCGAAATCAATTGGCGTTGGGCAATATCAACATGATGTAAGCCAAAAAAGATTAAATGAATCTTTGAAATTTGTCGTAGAAACAGCAGTAAATAAAGTCGGTGTTAATGTAAACACCGCTTCAGTATCATTATTGCAGTATGTATCAGGGTTAAGCAAAGCTGTTGCTAATAACATCGTCAAACAACGTGAGGATATTGGGAAATTTAGTTCGCGGAAACAATTAAAAGATATACCTCGCCTAGGGCAAAAAACATATGAACAGAGTATTGGCTTTTTGCGGATTAATGATGGGGAAGAGCCTTTAGATCGAACACCGATTCACCCAGAGAGTTATCAAGCGACAGTAACCTTACTGAAAATGATTGATTGCACGAAAACAGATTTAGGGACGCAAGCATTGCAAGACAAGTTAGCCACACTTGAACTTGATAAAGTAGCAAAAGAGTTAGGCATTGGCCAGTTGACACTACAGGATATTATTAAAGCATTAAGCAGTCCCGAACGTGACCCGCGTGATGATTTACCTAAACCATTATTAAAGAAGAATGTTTTAACAATGGAAGATTTAAAGCCAGGTTTGGAGTTGCAAGGAACCGTTCGCAATGTTGTTGATTTCGGTGTTTTTGTTGATATTGGGGTTAAGCAAGATGGCTTAGTTCACATTTCTAAAATGTCAAATCGTTTTGTAAAGCATCCAATGGATATAGCATCGGTCGGTGATGTCATTACGGTTTGGGTTGATCAAGTTGATTTACAAAAAGAACGAATCGCATTAACCATGGTGAAAAATGATTAAATCATTAAAGGCATCGACAAAATGCCTTTAATGATATTCGTTGTGATAAAAACTTCAATCCGTGGGTGTTTTTGTTCTTCGCCCGCGGATTGTTAGTTGAGTGAATCAGGACATGAGCGTCCGTTATACTCGTTTAATATAGATATGCCTTCGAGCGTTTTACGGACGTTTATCTGTGATAAAAAAACCAACATTGATTTAATAAAATAATTTGGTTAATATCTTTCTGTTTAAATGCAAAATTCAACTGTTTCTTTAACCAAGTCGGCATATTCATTCCTCCCTGACTAAATCTCTGGTATGATAGCATATGAGAAAAGTAAAAATGGGGAACTGTACAATGAATGATATGAATCTTCAACAATTAGTCGAGCGTTTATCATATGATCATTTCAACAAACCTTTTTTTGATGAAGCGATCTTTAATTCACGCTTAAGGACTACTGGAGGAAGATACTTACCTTCTGAAAGACGCATTGAGATAAACCCAAAATATCTAGTTGAATTAGGTGAGAAAGAACTAATTGGGATCATTAAGCATGAATTATGTCATTATCACCTTCATATTGAAGGGAAAGGATATCGGCATGGAGATTTAGAATTTAAAGCATTATTGCAACAAACAGGCTCGCCGAGACATTGTCAAATGTTACCATCGGCAAGAAAGATGTTTTATCTGTATAAATGCTTGCAGTGTGGTCAATTGTATAAGAGAAAGAAACGGATCAATATTGAACGATACAGGTGTAGTCGATGCAAGGGAAGAATTGATTTTTCTAATTTGTAAAAAACAGTTGACGCTAGTCTAAGTTCATGTTATTTTATTTTAGGTCACTAAATTTATGATATATTAATCTTTTCTAGAAAGTTCGATTAAAAGCTACATAAAGCAGTTGGACGCTATTCATAAAAAATGATTAGATGTTGTTGACAGTTTCTTTTAAATATAGTATAGTTTTTATCGTCGCTAATATAAATTAGCACTTATTCCACAGTAGCTCAGTGGTAGAGCAATCGGCTGTTAACCGATCGGTCGTAGGTTCGAATCCTACCTGTGGAGCCATAATGGAGAAGTACTCAAGTGGCTGAAGAGGCGCCCCTGCTAAGGGTGTAGGTCGTGTAAGCGGCGCGAGGGTTCAAATCCCTCCTTCTCCGCCATTTTATTTTTTCTATTGGCCCGTTGGTCAAGCGGTTAAGACACCGCCCTTTCACGGCGGTAACACGGGTTCGAATCCCGTACGGGTCACCATATTCAATTTCATAGGGTCCGGTAGTTCAGTTGGTTAGAATGCCTGCCTGTCACGCAGGAGGTCGCGGGTTCGAGTCCCGTCCGGACCGCCATTTATTGTTGGGCTATAGCCAAGCGGTAAGGCAACGGTTTTTGGTACCGTCATGCGCTGGTTCGAATCCAGCTAGCCCAGCCATTCTTCATTTTAGAACTTCTATAGTTTAGATATAACTCCTTTGAAACCATGTGAATGTTTTAAAGGCTTTTCTATTGATAAGGGTTCAATTATGAGTAGAAGAGCCATTAGCTCAGTTGGTAGAGCATCTGACTTTTAATCAGAGGGTCGAAGGTTCGAATCCTTCATGGCTCATCTTTTTTATACATTAATATAGTATGAAAATCTGCAAATAGTTAGGAAACAGCAAAGACAAAGTGTCTAGTTTAAAAAAACTCCTACATTCTTAAAGAATGAGTGAATATAAGTTTTTAATTATAAATTGTTCTTGCGGTCGTGGCGGAATGGCAGACGCGCTAGGTTGAGGGCCTAGTGGGTGAATAACCCGTGGAGGTTCAAGTCCTCTCGACCGCACCAAAAAAGTTATTGACAAAACAACTGACAATATGATATATTTAAAGATGTCGCTTCATTAGCGCCCGTAGCTCAATTGGATAGAGCGTTTGACTACGGATCAAGAGGTTAGGGGTTCGACTCCTCTCGGGCGCGCCATTTGATTTTAGTAGATTATGCGGGTGTAGTTTAGTGGTAAAACCTCAGCCTTCCAAGCTGATGATGAGGGTTCGATTCCCTTCACCCGCTCCATCCATTTAGGGCCTATAGCTCAGCTGGTTAGAGCGCACGCCTGATAAGCGTGAGGTCGGTGGTTCGAGTCCACTTAGGCCCACCATAATTGATCTTTGAAAACTGAACAAAACAACCAGTATGTTAAGAAAAGAAGTAAGAAGCAAGCTAGTGCTTTAAACGAGCAAATGGATCATCGACGAA
>NZ_JAFBDS010000020.1 GCF_016908375.1 Amphibacillus cookii | reverse complement strand
CTGTGTTTCCTTGTGCTAGGCTTGTGTGGTTAAGCCTTCACGCTTGGGGGTGTTGGTAGCACGCCCAGGCATGTTGCACAAATTTAACAAAATAATACTGGTATTCAATTAAACCTTGCGATTAGCAGGGTTTTATTTTAGTAGAATTTACTTATATACTTACTAATTTAACACAAAATTGAGAGAATGACATATTTTTTTTGAAATTTGTCTTGTATTATAAGGTATAATAGCATTAAATTAATATATTTTTTAGGTTATAAGTGTATTTTTAAATATAATTATATTGGGTGGTGTGACTATATGGATAACGATATTAATAAAAAAGATGATGTTCATGCAACTTATGCAACTAAAGAAGTCGCTGAACGTTTAGATATTAAGACAGTAACTGTTAGGAAATACACACAGGAACTAGAGGATAAAGGATATAAGTTTGAGAAAAACGAATCGAATTGGCGTATTTTTCATGCTGATGATTTGCAAGCTTTAGCATATTTACAGGTGCTACGAAATCAAGGGAAATCAGTATCTGAATCAGCAGAAAAAGTGGCGGAATTACAACAATCTAACCTGTCATATCGTATAAACGATACGGCGATACAGACAGGCGATACTAAAAACGATATGGAGAAATATATAGAGCGTCAAGAGGAGTTTAACAAAGCTCTAATTGATCGGCTTGATAAACAGCAAAAATACATAGATCAGCGCTTAGAAGAAAGAGATCAGAACCTAATGAAGTTTATGAACGACATGCAAGAGCAAAGAAAGTTAGAGGTTCAACAGCAGGAACAGGGTAAAAGGTGGTGGAAGTTTTGGGAGTAATTTTATGGCTATTCGGTGGCATAGCCTTAATAGGCGGACTAGCCGGAATTGTTTTGTTGTTGATTTCTAAGATCAGGAATTAAATGAAAAACCATCCCTAATTGTATGGGGTGGTTTTAAAAGATGTAATCACGATTAAAATACAATGCTAAAATAATATAAACAGCTAAACTGCCAGGTGTGAAAATAAAGATCAACCTTACTACAAAAGATGATATTCCGAAGTATTCAGCTAACCCACCACAAACGCCACTTATAACTTTATCGCCTACAGATACATCTAATTTTCTACCGTCCAAAGATCACACCTCTTTCCATTTTTGAGATTATAACGTGTTTCTAATATTAAATTCATCCAACCACTCCTTTTTTACAACAAAAAATAGTTTGCATAATTTTCGCACTTATATGTATTAAAATTCTATATTTAGGAATTAAGTTTGAAAATGTGTTGAAAATTGTAATTTGATGGTTTAACATTATTAATGTAATTTATTTGAAAAAAGAAGGGTGGGAAAAATACAAAAAAGTATTTAGCTGTATGTTTTGTAGTCTTATCTCAGGATATATAAAACCTTTTGTATAATTAATACAAGGGAAAAACACTATTAAAGGAGATGTTTTTTTGAAAAAGTACTTTTTAACTTTATTTCTTGTCGTTTCGTTTTTCTTTGTTTTTGGTCTAGGTGTGTCGGCTTCTGAATCTAGTGAGACAGAACAATTAAGAGAAGAATTCGAGTCTGATTTTTTAGAAAATATTGAAAAGGCACAAGGTGAGGAGAAAAATCTTCTTTTAGAAGAGTACAATAAGTATTCTGATCTTTCGGACTCTGAAAAGAATAAATTTGTATCTTACATTAATGACGATGAATTAATGGAAATTATTATGGAAGAAATTCCTGATAGTGAGATTTCAATGAATGCTTTTTCGGGAAAGGCGACCGAAACGGTGGAATTACATAAGGATATAGTGTCCGAAGAGAGTGTAGAAGATATTCCTGCAGTTGTTCAAGGTATTTCCGTGATGTCATCTGGACAAACGAGAACAGCAACCTATACTAAGAATGTTTATATTCTTGGTATTAGAACTATGCAAACAAAAGCCTCAATGACGTATACTAGGACTAAAAGTGGAGGGAGAATAACTGGAGTTAAATCGTACGACCATAGAATAACGAGAAATTTCACATTAAATTCTTGGACTTTCTCCGGAGGATACTCTAGATATGGAAACACTTATGCTTACTCTAGATCTAATGTTTCAGTTTCTTTAATATTTAAAGGGGCTTGGACTTACGCAGATGCGGAAAGCGAAGTTAGAGTTGACAATAAAGGCAATGCTAGTGGATATTTAAAGGGGTCACTTTTTTAAGTAGAATTGAGGTGGATTTATGGAGAGAAGAAAAAGGATAAAAGTATTGATTTTATCGGTAGTTGGTATACTGTTCTTGTATCTTATATTCTCTTTAATTGTAGGGTTTATATCGCTTAATTAATTTTTTTAGAAAGATCTTTTTTGAAAAAACAGTCACTGTTCGAATACTGACAAGCGTCATGACGTAATAATCCGCCAGAGTCGTTAACTCATTGGGCGGATTATTTTTTAATGATAAAAAATTCAAAAGCACTTTCATTTGAAAAAAAGCTATCCGACATATATAATATGTATTAAGAATACTATTTAAGTGCAAAATAAAAGCTGTCAGTGCGCTAACACTAACAGCATGATAGAAATGCACCCTTCAAAGGGGTCAGCACTGAGAAGATTATAATAATCCGCCTAGAGCCGTCAACTCATAGGGTGGATTATTTTTTGTGCTTAAAAGACAGCACTGCAATAATTAATCCGGCGAAAGTAAATGTAATCATTAACGTTTCGTATACCGTCATCATACAGCACCACCCCCTTCCTTGCTGGGGTGAGTACTGACCACCTATGAGTTAGCAAATCTATTAATTTAAAATATAACATAGATTAGCATATTTAACCATACTTTTTAGTCAAAACTTAACGGTTTTGACTAAAAATCCATATAGTGATAAGATCAATCTATAATGTTGTTCAAAACATAATAGTCATAAATAGAGGTGATGAATTTGGAATACGGATATTGTAGAGTGTCTACACATGGTCAGTTTACTCATGGAGCTTCTATGCAGTCGCAAATAGAAGCAGTAGAGAAAGCAGGCGCTAAAAAAATCTATAAAGATATTTATACTGGAACGAAAAAGGATAGACCAGAGTTTCAAAAGCTACTAAAAGCATTAAAACCCAGTGACACACTAATTGTCACAAAGCTTGATCGTTTTGCCCGTTCCACTCTAGAGGGTACAGAGATAATTAAAAGCCTATTTGAAAAGGGTGTAACGGTTAAAATCCTCAACTTAGGGACAATAGAAAACACCCCTAACGGTAGACTTATATTCAACATCTTTATGAGTTTTGCGGAATTTGAAAGAGATATGATTGTCGAGCGTACTCAAGAGGGTAAAGCGATAGCTAGGCAACGTGAGGATTTTAGAGAAGGTAGACCTAATAAATTCAAAAGAAAGCAAATACACCATGCTTTAGAGCTTCTAGAATCACATAGTTATAAACAAGTCGAGGAACTAACGGGTATATCAATTAGCACACTAACAAGAGCAAAACGACAAGCTAAAAAAGAACGTTCGGATTTAGAGGGCGATTAGCAACTGCAGCTGGATTTTTTCCTGGACTTTCCGAGGTGAAAAGACGAACGATAATTAAGCCAGGGATCTAGTGAACTACATCAAAACACGAACAAGCACCTTTTAAGGGGTGCTTGTTTTCATTTGAATAATCTTTTACCTACGTACCTGCCAACAACACGATTTCTAATGCGTTGCTTGATCTTTCCCCGTCTAATAGCGTTAATATCTCCTAAAAATTTCGCTGATTTGTATAATAAACTTCTAATTTTGTTAATCAATACGTCTCACCCTTCCGTTAAATTTCTCTTTCCAGTAACCTGTTGTCATATCCTCATAAGCAACACCAGTAGAACTTTGTGAGCCAATGAATTTACCGTCACCTGCGTAAATACCAACATGACCATCAATTTTATATGTGTCAAAAAAGACTAGATCACCTGGTTGCACATCATCTGGACTAATGGAATCGCCCAGGGTTTTTAGCGTGTCGGTAGTAACGCTTGTCCGATCTCCTAAGCTTATTCCTACCTGGTCAAACGCCCAATGCACAAAACTAGAGCAATCAAACAATCCTTCACTAATCTCCATTTCATTTCTACCACCGCCAAAGGCATATGTGCTGTTATCAATCCATTTTTCTCCAACGGAAACAACAGCAGGGGTTTCACCAACTAACGCTGTTTGTCCAGTCTGAATAGATTGATTATTTAATGTGGTTGCTATACGATAAGCTCTAACGATCTTAGCTGCTTTATTCTCCTGGACAACCAGATTAATAAGTTGGTCACGTTCGGTAACACTATCAATTTGATTTTCAATGTCAGCAAGCTCCCCTTCGTACTGTTCAAGTTGATTAGCTGACGAAATGAAGGGGTCTGATAACAAAATTAGTCCAGTCAATAACGCTAACAGACATTTACGCACCAAGAGCCACCTCGATTTCTTTTTTGATTGATACCAGGGCATTAAGTTGTTGGCGATCTTCGCCTCCAACTTTCCCATAAGCTTTTTTTATAACACCCTCACTTGCAGGAACGTACCAAGAAATGAAACTAGACACCATTTTTAGCTCGTCTGTACTTAGGTAAAGACTTATGAGTGTTTCTGTTCCCTCAAAGCCGTTAATATCTAAAACGGTCTTTAAATGCGTTTTTACGCTGTCGTACTGTTCGATCAAATCCTTGTTAGTCTTTTTAAAGTGCTTCTTGACGTTTTGACGGCACATATTCATGTTTAAAAGCAAAACTCCGATCTGTTCTAACTTAAGCTCCATTTTGCACCTCTCTTACATATTCGCTGTATTTGTATCGCTCTACTTTGGTCATTTCGCTGTCACGAATCATAAAAAACGATTTACGACCGATCTTAACTTTACGGTCAACGCCAAATTCTTTGGCTCTTTGCCAATGAATGCATGACCAGGGAATCAAAATAAAGCCCTGTCGCTTTGCTAAGTCCTCTGCAAGCTCTAGCATTTGATAATAATTAAATAGCTGGACACTTTTTGTATAACTGACAATATTTATTGTCGTTGGGTTAAGATAAGTGAGTGGTCGAGGGTCTTTGTCTTTATACCCCTTCGGCACTATGGATAATGCGTTTATTTCCATGCTTTATTTTCCCCCTTGCTTTGTTGTGTATATCGTTCAGCGTTTCAAAGAATTCATTCCCCTGTCGCTCGTCACTAGGCAATGGAAAGCTCGTTACCATGTTATAAGTGTCGTAAAGATTAAGTTTGAAAATCTGTTTAGCCTTATACATGGGAATGAATTGTGTATGCATAAATTGCTTGGTTTGATAATCCATAAAGTGCAACTGAAAACCTTTATCACCGATCTTTCTTGTGGTAACTAGCACTTCTATAATGTCCCTTATGCGACTATCAACGTTGTTGATATTAGGACTACAATAAAGCTGTATGGACTTCATTTTCCGTGTGAACATTAGTACTTCTGTCGCTACACCCGAACCGTATCGGCTCCATTTTCGGTTGCTGAAAGCCATTTGCGATTCGTCCCAACAAATTATGCTACCTTGTGCTTCTGCGACCTTGTACCAGTCTGTGTAATGGCTCATAGGTTGGCTGTCTAGCAATTCATAATTGCTGAATAGCTCCACATGACCACCACGCATAGCTGTACGCTGTTTCCAGTGATGAGCAAGCAAAGACATGAGAAATGTCTTACCAGAACCTAGCCCCCCCTGAATAAACATGTGGTGAGCCATTAGCGTTTACCCCCTTTGTCGCCGGGAGCCATGACGATCGGTTTCGGTGGCTTAGGAATAAGCGCTTCAATCGTATCTAAATAGTAATCTGGATCCGCGACGTCTGTTTTACCTTGCTTTGTGATATAATCATAGATTGCCTTGTATGGATTTTTGTCTGGATAAAGGTACTTGTTTTCGCCCAACCGTTTCAGAAAAAGCAGCGCTTTTATTTGCACCTCTCTTAAATTTTGAGATTTACTCGTCATTTCTTCGATTACTTGCTTTACGTCCGATATATGAGCGACTTGCGGAAACAAGTCGTCAGATATGACACTTTGAAGCTTATCGGCATTGGTCATGTCGTTATTCTGTTGCATTTATCGTACAACCCCTTTACTTATTGGATTTAATTGCGTCTGACAGCTTACACCTTTTTCCTTTTAAATAAAAATCATAGCAATAAGTGCCAAGGCAACCAGGGCAAACAAAAAAACCTTAGTCAAGTCCATAGCGTTGGGTGGCTCTGGCGGTCTGTATGCCGTTATTTGTGTTAGGACGATATTATGTTCTAGTTGCGCCAGGCGCTCCACTTCCTCAACCGATTCAGCAGGTGCGCGATAAAAGAAATTACGCCCCTCTTTTCCGACTGTAATCTCACAATCTTGCAGAGGTATTTTATACATGCCGTTAACGGTGACTGTGCCATCATCAAGACTAGACACTACGTTTATATCTGACGTTTTGTTATCATTGTCGAACACAATTAAGAGATCGGTTGTTTCTACCTTGTAATCTTCTTCATCCTTTTTTTTATTTAATAATGCCATTTAGCTTACCGCCTTTCTTCTTCTCTTTTTTCTTAGAACGTTGCACAAACTTCCACGATGCCAGGGCGATAACTGCAACACCTAAGCTTGTTCCTGACCCCACTACAAACATATATATAAAAGCATCAATCATATTAACCTCTCACCTTTCTTTTATTAATAAATTCCCTTGTTAAATTGATAGAGATTGCTGTTGCTAAGCAGACACTTGCTGACAACAAAAAAGCGATCATAGCGTAAATGGTTTTTAAATAAGGATAAGTTATTACCACCAGTGAACACCTTCTTTGACTGCATAATATAAACGCATAATTGATCGAAAAGTTAATAGTGTACCTAACAGCACTGTTGCGATTAAAGCTGAGGTGATCACCATTTGCCATGCGGTTGGTAGATCACCGAAAACCCTAAAGTATTGCCCAATATCAAGACCTTGTGCTGTGACCATCCTTGCTACTTGCAAGCGTTCAATAGCCAACTGCAAAAACGAAATAGGCGGTTGAAAAACCGAATCTATAAAATTAACAATAACCTCATAAATATTAAGCATTAGCTCCCCCCCACTCGTATTGACGATATAAGCTTCATGGCGCTGATCGCTGTAATAAACCAAATTGAAAACGATAATATATAAGCAATAGGCGTTAATTGCATAGGCTCTAATGCTTCAAAAAGCCGCCCGATCATATCGCTGTACCCATGTCCGCCCGAACCTCTAGGTGCATAATTTAGGCTTGCTAATGTGTTGCCAAATCCAATAATAAGCGACCATAAAATTTGCGCAGCTTCTAGCAATACTCTAAACAATGTTATTGCCAGGACACCGATCATATAAATTAGATAGAGTAATCCTCTAATCAAATCAATAATAATCGTAAAAAAATCTATAATAATATCGATAATGTGCTGAAATATCGCAAGAAATCCATTGTAAATCCACATAGCAACATCCCACAAGATTGTAAACAACTTGCCAAATGCGTCAGTGATAACACCCATTAATAACGTTCCTTTTGTCTGCCGATAGCGTTATAAATAAAATCAATTAAGCGATCGACAAACAATATAACCATTAGTAAAAAAAGAAGGGGGGCTAGATAAGGCATATAGCCCCCGAAAATAACGTCTAATGTTAATTGTAATAAATTCAATCTAAGCCCTCCCTTGTCTTGGTTGCCTGGTGATAATCCTGCTTTCTCGTTGCATACGATGTTTCCTTTGCGGTCTTTCCTGCTTTTGCGGTGCTGATCGTCTGTAAATACTGTCTTGATCACTTCTGCTACTTTCGTTTTGCATCGATGATCGAATCACTTTAATGATTTTTGGAACCAACACAAAAGCTAGAGCAAGTAAAACGAACCCACTTACTAGCATCAGTAAGCCGTTTCCTGTTCCAATCAAGTCTCTTGGCGTAAAAGGTAATTCCGTACCACTTGGTTGTGATATGCTCCCCTCTTGACCATTAGGCGCTACCGGCTGTATACCGATTAAAGGGTCGCCAAAATTGTTATAAACCATATCGGTAGCTGGCACCGTGAATTGACCATCACTTGCTGGCACAGTCGCATAAATCTCACCGTCCAAAAGTACCCTGACATCTCCATCAGTAGGACTTTCCCAAGTAACCAGGTAATCACCGTTAGGCTGCTCTTGATAATCGTCACCACCGATCGGTGGTGCAGGGGCAAATCCTGTGGTTGCTTGTACCGTAACCCCTTCTGATTCAACCCCCTGATATTCTGTAGTCAGTTTGTATTCATAAGAGTTATTTTCTTCTACTGACAAATCGTTGAAATAGGTTCCATTTGTCTCAAACAAAGGCTGATAATTTTCGCTTGCGTTCACCGTCAAGGGTCTTAAAAATTCAAACATTGACGTTTCTTGTTCGGCTTGTCCTAAATCCATTCTGTAAATATTGACGTGGTCAAAATGCTCTGTATCTGGTAATTCCCACGATAGATTAACTCGATCGTGTTCAGCTTCCACGTTTATGTTTTTGATTTCTTCCACATTTATTGCATCACCTAAAACTTCTCCAAAAAGTTCAAATTGATACACACGTACTGTCCCGCCAGAAGACGAACTGATTTGTATTTCTATTAAATCCTCTCTTTCAATGGCAATATATTCATCTGTTCGGTTTCGGTTTGCTAAAATCAATTCTTGTTCAGCGCCATTCGAAAAATGTAATATGACATAGCGATGCTGATTAGTAGAATTCGAATTAAGATAAAAACCATCAATGTTTACCGGTTGCGTTAACTTTATTTTTAAAAAATCGTACGGACCGGTAGAGTATGTTTCAAGGTCATTATCAATAACATATTGGTAATTTTCTGAGGCACTATGGTCGATTACATCATAGTTATCAAATATTCCATCTCGAAAATCAAACTCATCCGCAAAAATATTTAGCGGAATGACAAAAAATATCGGTACTAATAAAGCTAGTATTTTTCGTTTCATTCAATCACCTTCTTTCTAAATCAAGGTACACTTTCACTAGGCAAGGGTACATCTCCTATGTCACTTCCTGGTAATGGAGCATTGTTTCCTTCACTTCCTGGTATGGGTGCATTAAAACCATTATCATCAGGTGTGGGCGCTGCATTTTCTCTATCATCTGGAATAGGAGCTGTTGTTCCCTCGTCCTCTCCTGGTGTTGGTGTTGGATTGTAATTTTCTTCTGGTGGTCCTGGGGCTTGATTTTCTTCCTCTGTTGGTGTCGGCGCTGTTCCCTCTATCTCATCTGGTGAGGGTGCTATATTTTCCTGTTCTTCTGGATCAGCAGGTGCTTCCCCCTCAACGTCTGGAACGTCTGGCGGTATCATATCACTCTCTTTCGGTATATTGTCTTTAAACTCTTCTTGGCTTGGTAAATTATCGATCGGGTCTACTATGTTAAATCCTCCGCTATCGTCCTCCACAACCTCTATTGGAGTTCCGTCTCTTATGTCATCGACGCCGAAACTTGCGTCATCTAATCCAGGTGCATTATTACCCCTCGGCTCTGTAATGCCCCCCCTTATCGTGTCTGGGTAGCTCGGTTCTGATGGTAAGCTAGGTGCATAACCAAGCATATCCCTTGTATCGTTTATTAGCCTGGGTACAATAGAATCCCTAAACGTATTCGCTACCTGACCCCAATTCGGGGGTGACGGTATAGCGTCTATAATGTCGTTGATACGACCCATATAATCTTCCCATCCTGGTGTATTAAAGATACAACCACAGTCGCTTCCATTATCATCGCCGTCCGAATCCGGAAAGCAAACAGAAGCTTGACTTTGTATTTGATTAATATAAACCGTCTCAGTATCTCCACTAGTGAAATTAAACTCTAAGCGACCATTACAACGGAAATACCAACCTTGAGACGCTTCTATGGAAACTTGATCTATTAGCTCACCGTTTGTGTTATATTGAGATACGTTAGCATTGGCACTAGGCGATATATACTGAGCATCTCTGTCAGATTCATATCGGCTTATGACACTAGCGGACAGGACAAAGGAATGGGAAATACTAATTAAAATAAGTGTTATTACGAAAACCTTCTTTTTCATGTGATCACTACCTAGTCAAAGTGTTTATGCTTAGTCATATCCATTGCAACTGACAACCTTTCTCCTCTAGATCGTCCCTTTCTTGCTCCAGTCTGTTTGTAAAATTCATTTTCTTTTCCTGTTAGTGCATATTCTCTTATCAAAGTAATAATCATAGGAACCAATGGGAAAGCCAGACCTAATAGAACAAAACCACCAACCAAAAACAACAACCCGTTCCCACTCTCAATTAAATCCCTCGCGGACATATGCGTAGATAGTGACGACCAATCAATTTCCATCGTTTTAACCTCCCTTAAAATAAAAAGCAGGGTGGATAGCACTTAACTATCTACCCTGCTTTTTATTGTTTTATAAACTTAGCCTTTTGCTGCTGTAAATGACTTGCGAATAAGAGCGATAACTTTTGGTACGAATACGAACGCTAGAGCCAATAGAACGAACCCTGCTACCATACCTAGTAATCCATTACCACTAGCAATTAAATCCCCTACATCAAATGGTAAAGATAATCCTGTCCAATCAATTGCCATAATAAATGACCTCCTAATAATTTGATTTTTTATAATATAGGCAAAGCCTATTATTAATACTCTTGGTATTCAAAATCTCTTTCGTCCTTTTCTAGGTCTTTGTCAGACCTTTTGAAAGCCTTAATAATGATAGGTAGCATAATGCCGACAGCTGCCGTACCTGTTACTAACATCACACCAGGGCTTATCATTTCTAAAAGCATCCTGGCATAAGACCAAAATTCAGCCATATTTGACGGTGTGAAAAAGGGAATACTCATCCTCCTCGACCCTCTCTGACGGCTCGAATCACGACTTTAAGTAACATGCCAACCGCAATGATTGCAACGAGAATCATTAAGAAATTGGCTACTGTTCGCAAGATGAATCCGAACGTATCCCAAAAAAACGACCAATCCCAAACACCCGATAAATTCATTTTTCCACCCCTTACAGTTTTGTTTTATTGTAAATTTGTAAGACTGTAAGGATAAGAGCCACAAATACACCCCAACCAAGCAATACAGTCATTATGTCTGGGTTGCCAAGAAAAATTTTGAAAGCTTCAGCCATTAGCCCGCCTATCTCCATTTTTCAGTACCCCTTGACAGCGCTGTGAATGCTAGGCGTGCAATCGGATATAAAAGCAATCCTGCCGATATAATGACGATATAGACTGTAGCTATTTCAGTCTTGCTGTAATCTACGACCTCATACATCATCATCACCCTTCCCGATCACTCTACTAATAAGCAAAAAAATGATTAATGCCGTTATAGTGGTCGAGACAATCAAATCACCTAGTGTAATTTCGTGGATAACGTGTATCTCGCCTATATCGGTGACGAATCTCGTCATTTCCCTAACGTCAACAGGTACGACAATTGTTTCCACTCGATCACCCCTTTACGCAATAAAACAAATAGGGCTTGCTATATTTACAGGTCGTAAACATAGCAAGCCCTACTATAATCACTTTTAAAACACGCTGAAATAAGATATACTTATCCATGTTGCAGTGATCTGATCGGTTGCTCGGTACGTTCTTACCTGGTAATCCTACAATAGTGCTACCAACACTTTTGTGGACTGCAACTTATTCGTTTGTCCTATCGCTTATGGACTAGATTACACCCCTTCATATCGCCTGTAAACCCCAAAACACCCAAAACATTTCGCGTTTAACCCAAAACATTTATATCGTTCATTTCGCTTTTTCAATCGAACAATTCAATTTCGTGATTCGCTGTTTTTTTAATCCTGGTATCTCTTAATTTTATAAACTCTATTGCTCGCATTAACTAGCTGAATCGATCAAATGAGCGTGCAAAATTTAATATATATATTTATATATTTAAAAACAGCACGTTTTGAAGACGTAAAAAGGCTGTCATGCAAAACTAAAAAGATAGTTGTGCATGACAGGCTGTGACGAAATTAAAGTAAAAAACTAACAAAAAATTTATAAAAAAATATATTTGAATAGCAAACTGCAAAAGGAAGTAAAAAGCCCGCAAGACAGAAAAGTAAACATCTCAAAATGAAATAAATAAAATACTTCTTCTCCATCAACATAACTATTCGCCCTTAGTTTCTGGTGTTCCAAGAATTATAACTCCGATCGGGAAGGCAACCAGGCATATTGAAAACAAACCAACAATTACTCCGAATCCAATTAATAAAATTTTTCCGATCACAGGGAAGAAAAATATTAAAAAACCTATCAACGCTAGTAAAGCAACAACTATAGATCCGACACCTATTGCTTTCAAAACATATTTACTTGTGAATTCATAGTCCTGATACATACAAAAACCTCCTTTTCATATCGTAAAATCTTTCCCAGTTTTCGTTTTTTTAGTTTCAAGCGTCATTATCCAGTCTTGAAGATCGTCCAGATCATAACCAAGATCAATCAGCTTTTCGGGGAAGGTTTCGGGATTGTTAAGCCACCCGTACATGCTTTCTAGTGATTTTTCATAATTCCCAAACGTATGTAGCACTATCTTTTTGATTAGTCTCTTTCCTGTTTTTTCGTTTTTTCCGACCTCTACCGATCTACGAAGTTGCACATATTTATATCCGCGCGAATTTGACACGCTCAAAAATCCAGGTGTTTTTTTCGTGGTCATTCTAGTTTCCTCCTTTTTAGCACCCACCTTCCATAAATTAGTTTTGTAGGTGCTGAATATGAACCTTACAATCCTCATCGAAAATAAGATCATGAGTATCTAATAGACCAATACTTTTATAATATTCTAATCTATCTTTTAGACCTTCAGCTGTTACAAAATAATGTATTGTGGAATGATTAAACTGATTGACACGTTCTAAAATATAATCACCTTGATTATCTCGATAAACTATCAACTTAGCCATTTAATTACACTTCCTTTTTAGCGATGAATTCGTCTAAGAGTTTGACAACATCAACATTACTATCTTGCTTTTTCAGTTCAGCTTTTGTTTTTTTAGCTCGTTCTTGCTTTTGTTTTTCAAACCAATCTACTTTAGGTTCTGATTGTCGTTTTTTAGCCCCTGTGAGCTCTTTTTCTTTTTTAGCTTGGAAAGATTCGAATTTTTTATTTAAAGCGCTTCTGATGTACTCTTTTGGATTTTTAGCTATGTTTCCGTTAAGTGAATCTACCAAACAGCTAGTAAATTGTTCAACTGTTAGCAACTCTTTGAAATCATTATATAAATCCTCTATGTCTTGCAAAAGGTTTTCGAGATTAATAGACAGTTTATTTGAAAGTAGAATCAATCGATCAATCATGGTTTGCTTTGCTAGTCGTTTTTTTATGAACATTGGTATATCTGATTGCTCTAATGTTTTTATCTCAGAGTTAATCTGGTTCAAATTTTGACCTACCTCTTTTTTTGTTTTTTCCTCTGTTGCGATTGATAGATTCTCATTATTATTTAACTCAGTATTATTTAACTCAGTATTACTATTGAGGGTCATATTTGACCCTTCATGTGGGGTCATATTTGACCCTTCATGTGGGGTCATATTTGACCCTTCCTTGGCGCTGTAAGGTTCAGGCTTCATTAAATAGATGAATGCTGGATCTTTAACACCTTGTCGTCTAACGTGTATTAAGTTATGATCTTTTAATTCTTTTTTAATTCTTTTTGCAGTTTTTAAGCTCTTATGTAATGTATCAGCAAGATCTTGATCTTTAAAATAGAAAAACACTCGATTTTTTTCGTCATACCATTTGTTGTGACATGACAGAGAATGCCGATCTTTTAAAATCGCATAAGCAACCAAAGCATTACTACTTAGATTTTCATAGATTGGGTTTTTCACCAATGTTTTTGGCAATTGATAAAATTCGTTCAAGCTTGCGTCCTCAACTGTATAAAATCTTTCTGACATGATAAATTCCTCCTAAAATTGTGTGTTTGGCAAGTTTTAACGTTGCACAAAAGGAGAAATACCGTTAAAATAAAAGTAACTTAAATTACCTAAAAGCTTTTGTCCTATTGCTTTTTTGGTATTGGTATTTTGGTATTTCTCGTTTCTGTGAACGAAACCCACTTGCTGGGTCGGAGCTATCATTTGGCTGATGGTAGCTCATATTTTTATTATAAATTGTGGGTACTGATAAGTCAACCCTAGACTTCACATTGCTTGTAATTCTTTTTCTTCTAATTTTCGCACCCAACCTTTAACTTTCGACATATCGCAACCTAAATCCTCTAAATACGGGGGTACATTATGCGAGTAAAGCCACTCTCGCATTTGATCAACCGCCTGTTTACGTCTGCCTAACGAAAAAACGTGTTTCTCCTTGCGCTTTCGTGCGTTATCGTAAACAGACAGATAAAAATATTGCCTACCTCGTGCGTTAACCTTTGAAACCCACAATAAAACCGCCTCCTTTTAACGAACGCTTGTTCTTATTTTTTATTAAATCCTACCACGAAAATAAAAAATGGGCAATCGTTCCTAGTTTTTTGACT
>NZ_JAFBDS010000019.1 GCF_016908375.1 Amphibacillus cookii | reverse complement strand
GGTCACACCTGTTCCCATGCCGAACACAGCCGTTAAGCTCTTCAGCGCCGATGGTAGTTGGGGATTCCCCCTGCGAGAGTAGGACGTCGCTAAGCCTTCACCATTATTTTATATCGTCGCGGGGTGGAGCAGTCTGGTAGCTCGTCGGGCTCATAACCCGAAGGTCGTAGGTTCAAATCCTACCCCCGCAACCAATTATTTTTAAACAACATCAAATAACAAGAACAACGTAAATCATTTTCTATTGCCAAAGCGCAACTAATTTTTTTGATGATGCTACTACATTTTAAAAAACATGGTCCGGTAGTTCAGTTGGTTAGAATGCCTGCCTGTCACGCAGGAGGTCGCGGGTTCGAGTCCCGTCCGGACCGCCATTATACTATTAGTTAGCTAAACTATATTGTATTTCCAACAATGGAAATAAAGTATGGTTTTTTTATTGTTTTACTTAAAAGAGTGATGCGAGAAGACTTTGTAAAATAAAAGTATATCGATTTTCTCCTTAATTTCTATATTATATATAATGTTAGGTAAAATGACCAAGATGTTTAATTGTATTCTTTTAAAAGGATAATTTTTTTCGATTTCTTGTTAAATCTTTGCTATGATAGGATTAGTATGATAAGGGGAGTTTAAGCAGATGGATGAGTTTAAATTTATACAATCAATTAAGCAATCAGCTTACCGAAATCGACAAATTATTAAAGGTGTTGGTGATGATGCTGCGGTATTTCGTGAAGCGTATCGAGATGTTGTCGTCGCTGTCGATACGTTTGTCGAGAATGTTCACTTTACTCGACAAACGATGGATCCATTTCATATTGGTTATCGATTACTAGGAGCTAACCTCAGTGACATGGCTGCTATGGGAGCCGAGCCTATCTCTTATTTAATTTCGATCGTTGTACCAACAGGCTGGAGTGATGAGCAGTTAAAAGAGGTCTATCGGGGTTTGGATACGATTGCTAAAGCATTTAAAGTCGATCTGATTGGTGGTGACACCGTTTCTGGTCAGCAATTTGTTTTAACTGTTACTATAAATGGTGCTGTTGAACAAGGTAAAGCACGCTATCGTCACGATATGCGAGATAAAGATGTTCTATTTGTAACCGGCACACTTGGTGATTCAGCAGCAGGTTTATCGATTTTACAAGAAGAAAATAATGCAATAGCAGAAACAGAATATTTAATTAAAAGACACCGTATGCCAACACCACGTGTGGATTTTGCTCGAGGTTTACTTAACTTGCCTCGTGTTGCACTTAATGATGTTAGTGATGGAATAGCTAGTGAGGCAAATGAACTTGCAGAGGCTTCCAACCTTACCGTATATATTGAAGAGGATGCTATTCCCCTTTCCAATCCGATTAAGCAGTTTGAGAAAACTACACAAATTGACTATATGTTAAATGGAGGAGAAGATTTTGAACTGATCGGTGCCGTTGCCCCCGAATATTGGCAAGTGGTAAAAGAGATAGCTGAAGAAACTAACACGTCAGTCACTCAAATAGGTACAGTTAAGGATCAAACAAATCGTAATGGTCAGGTGTACATAAAAAGACAAAATGGATATCAACAACTGCATTCAAGTGGTTACGTCCATCGAAATTAGGTGATATGATGAAAAGCAGAACATACAGAACATATACAGCATTAGAAACACAGCAATTAGCAAAAAAATTAGCACTACTCTTGCGCCCGAATGATGTTCTCACGCTTACAGGGGACTTAGGAGCAGGTAAGACAACGTTCACAAAAGGAATAGGTATCGGACTTGGTGTAAAACGGACAATAAACAGTCCGACGTTTACCATTGTTAAGAGTTATCATGGGGAAATGCCACTTTATCATATTGATGCCTATCGATTGGAAGAAACGGCTGAAGATATTGGATTTGATGACTATTTTAATGGAGACGGTCTTTCAGTAGTAGAATGGCCACAATATGTTGAAGATTATTTACCAGAAGAGCGACTTGATATTACGATAAAAAGTGAGGGGGACAATGAGCGAGTGCTTGTTTTTGAACCCAAGGGAGCGTTTTTTGAATATGTATGTGAGGAGTTAGCCAGATGACCGTTTTAGCGATTGATACTTCAAATGATGCGATGGGAATTGCATTGTATCAGAACGATCAGGTGATTGCAGAATATGTTTCAATTAATAAGAATAAACATTCTACCCGTTTAATGCCGGCAATTGTTCAACTTATGAAAGATGCTAATGTTAAGCCGAGGGCATTAACTAAAATTGTTACAGCGAAGGGGCCCGGTTCTTATACCGGCGTGAGAATTGGCTTGTCTGTTGCTAAAACAATGGCCTGGAGTTTACAGATTCCGATTGTGGGTATCTCAAGTTTAGAGGCTTTGTCATTTTCTGCAAAGCCAATGCAACAACTGATTTGTCCGTTTTTTGATGCGCGTAGAGGTTTAGTTTACACCGGGTTATTTAATGCTGATGGTGAAATGGTTATCGAAGAACAGAATATACTAATGGAAGACTGGCTAAATCAGATAAAAAGAATTGAAAAACCTATTATTTTTGTAAGCCCTGACTTGCCAAAGTACCAAATATTAATTGAAAGTGCCCTTACACAACCACAATGGTTACCAGATGGTTTTCACGTAGCAAGACCCGGTTTATTGGCGATGGTCGGGAAAGATCGAGAAGGTGATCCTGTTCATCAACTTACACCAAACTATTTAAGGTTAGTTGAAGCAGAGGCTAAATGGCTAGCTGCTCAAGAAGGAGAGTAAGATGAAGGATGTTAATATTCGACCAATGGAGCTTGATGATTTAGATCAAGTAACCATTATAGAAAAGAAGTCGTTTCAAACCCCCTGGTCAAAAGTTTTATATCGTAAAGAATTATTTGAAAATCATTTTGCTCATTATTTTGTGATTGAAAATTGTCATCAGATTATTGGCTTTTGTGGAGTCTGGCTCGTATTAGACGAAGCCCAAGTAACGAATATAGCTATTGATCCTGCTTATCGGGGGCAAGGTTATGGAAAAATGTTATTCCAATATATGTTGAGCAAGGCGATGCTTAATGGAGCAAAGAACCTATCATTGGAAGTTAGGAAAACGAATAAGGTCGCACAAGCCTTATACGAAAGGTTTGGACTAGAAAAAGCTGGTATACGGAAGAATTATTATACCGATAATAATGAAGATGCAATTGTGATGTGGGTGAAATTATGAATAAAGAGAAAGAAACATATATTTTAGCAATTGAAACAAGTTGTGATGAAACAGCAGCAGCAATTATTAAAGATGGAAAGCAAGTTGTTTCGAATGTAGTGGCTTCGCAAATTGAAAGTCATAAACGCTTTGGTGGGGTTGTCCCAGAAGTTGCTTCAAGGCACCATGTTGAACAGATCACCATTGTGTTAGAAGACGTTTTTAAAGAAGCAAGCCTGTCAATCGATGAGATCGATGCGATTGCAGTGACAGAAGGTCCAGGTTTAGTTGGTGCTTTACTCGTTGGCGTTAGCACAGCCAAGGCGCTTGCTTTTGCAAACCAAAAGCCGTTAATTGGGGTACATCATATTGCAGGCCATATATATGCCAATCGTCTTCAAGAGGAATTTGATTTTCCATTATTAGCATTAGTCGTATCTGGAGGGCATACTGAACTCATATTAATGCGAGAGCATGGTCATTTTGAGGTTATTGGTGAAACAAGAGATGACGCAGCTGGTGAAGCTTACGATAAAGTAGCACGTACGATGAAGCTTCCTTATCCAGGGGGACCGGAAATCGATCGATTAGCACAGAAGGGTAATGATATACTTGATTTTCCAAGAGCATGGTTAGAGGAAGATTCCTTTGATTTTAGTTTTAGTGGGTTAAAATCAGCTGTGATTAATACATTGCATAATGCTCAGCAAAAGGGCGTGACCTTAAATAAAGAGGATATTGCTGCTAGCTTTCAAGCAAGTGTTGTTGATGTATTAGTAGAAAAGACGTATCGAGCAGCAAAAGTACACCAAGTGAAACAAGTGATTGTAGCAGGAGGAGTAGCTGCTAATAGAGGTTTAAGAGAGGCATTAGCCAATAAGTTTGCAGATCAACCGATGCGTTTTTCGGTGCCACCATTATCGCTTTGTACAGATAATGCAGCCATGATTGGTGCAGCGGCGATGATAGCTTATCAGAAAGGGCAACGTGCGGGTTGGGATTTAAATGCTAACCCAGGTTTGGACTTGGAAATGTATAGTGATCGATAAGGGTTCTTTGTCAAATAACGTTGGTGAGAATTTTTGCCGGCAATTTTATAGATGAATTTCACAAATATTCAAGTCGGATTATGCTGCTTGAATGTTTGTTTGGTTAGGTGTATTTTGGACTGATTTCGATTCAATAGATCTTAACTTAATTTAAATGTCTATCTACACGTAAATTCATGCGGGTTCGGTAAGGAAGTGATGAGACTCCGGCAGGAATAGCACGAGCTGAAGATCCACTCATGTGCGCGTTTGGTGCGCACATGAGTTAGCTGAAGCCGTGCCTGCGGAAAGCGAATCACTGGATGACCGAACCCATTGCTATTTTTAGAGAAATAGAAAAGACGTTAACGAAAGTCTACCCCCATTTCACAAACGCATGAAATGGAGAATTCCCTTCACCAACGTCAAATAGTATACAACCACGATAAGCAAGTTACCCACAAAGTTGTTGATAAATGTGGGTAACTTTTTCATTTGTTGTGATTAAAACCTTTTACTTGTGTACAAAAACTGTGCATAACTCCACTTTTTTCTGTGGATAGTGTGCATAAGTCGGTTGATAACTGAAAATAGGGTGTTTTTTCTGTGTATAACTTATAGATTTAAAAAACGGTGAAGTAAGAAAAAATATAAGCTCTTACTTACACCGTTTAATGAAAATAACAGGTTATCAATAGCTTTAATCTTGTTCAAAAGCAAATCTATGACTTGAAGTCAACTAAGTATAAAGAGTCACGCTTGTAGTGATTCCCACTCCTCAAGTAATTTATCAATTTTTTTACTTAATTGCTGGTTCGCTTCAGTTAACTCAAGTGTTTTTTCATGATCCTGAAACACATCCGGTTGACATAGTAACTCTTCATTTTCCATTATTTTTTCTTCTAATGTTTCAAGGACTTGCTCTATTTCTTCAATCCTTCTGATCCGTTTACGCTCGAGTTGCTTTTTTTGTTTGTCCTCTTGAAAGCTTAATCTAGCTGGTGTTTCACTAACTTCAACTTCTGTTTCTTGTTCAAGTGCTTGTAATTCCTTCATTTCCTGTTTCTTTTCAATATAATAATCATAATCACCTAAGAATATCGTGACCCCTTGGTGTTGTTGTTCAATCACTTGTGTTGCAATTTCATTAATAAAGTAACGATCATGTGAAACAAATATAATGGTACCCGGATAATCAATTAAGGCTGCTTCTAAAATTTCTTTACTATCAAGATCTAAATGGTTCGTTGGTTCATCAAGTATTAATAAATTTGCATTTAAAAGCATCAGCTTGGCGAGTGCTAAGCGTGCTTTTTCTCCACCACTTAAAGTGGATACAGTCTTTAAAACATCTTCACCAGAAAAAAGAAAATTCCCTAGAGTCGTTCGAATATCTCTTTCAATCATGTGTGGATAATCATCCCATAATTCCATTAAGACCGATTTATTCGAGGTAAGCTTTGCTTGTTCTTGATCATAGTAACCTATTTCAACATTTGATCCGATTTCTATTAAACCGTCAGTTGCCTGATAATCGCCAATAATCGTTTTTAATAATGTAGTTTTTCCTACACCATTTGGTCCAACTAGTGCAATCCGATCTCCACGATTTACATTAAAGTCAAGGTTTGAGAAGACAAAATCTTTCTCGTCGGGATAACGATAAGCTAACTGTTTTATTTTAAGAACGTCATTACCACTACGTCGATTAACTGTAAAGGAAAAAGAAGCAGATGCCTCATCCCCTTTTGGTTTATCGATACGCTCGATTTTCTCAAGTTGCTTCCGTCGACTTTGCGCACGTTTTGTTGTTGAAGCTCTAACCAAATTGCGCTGAACGAAATCTTCAAGTTTCTTGATTTCTGTTTGTTGCTTCTCAAAAGCTTTAAGCTCATGTTCGTAATCTAATGCTTTTTGCTCTAAAAACTTTGAATAGTTACCAAGATATTTCTTTGACTGTTGTCTTGAAATTTCATATATAATATTAACTGTTTTATCTAAGAAATAGCGATCATGGGAGACGATTACGACGGCACCGCTATAATTATTCAAGAAATTTTCAAGCCATGTTAGGGTTTCTATATCTAGGTGGTTAGTTGGCTCGTCTAATATTAATAGATCTGGTTTAGCGAGTAGTAGTTTACCAAGTGCAAGTCTGGTTTTTTGCCCACCACTCAATTCATTAATCGTCGTGTTCAAATCGAAATTAGAGAAATTTAATCCATTTAACACACTGCGTATATCGGATTCGTACTGGTAACCACCCTTGGCTTTAAATGCAATTTGGCGTTGATCGTATTGATTGAGCAGCTGATTATAACGTTCAGTATCTGCAAGTAAATCAGGATCCCCCATTTGTGCTTCCATTTTCCGTAATATATGTTCTTCTTCAATGAGATCGGTAAATACAGTTAACATCTCTTGCCAAATGGAATTGTCAGTCTCTAATCCAGTATGTTGATCTAGATATCCAAGCGAAGTTTCTTTAGGACGATGAAATTCCCCTTCATCGTAAGATAGAGCACCAGAAATGATTTTTAGCAAAGTCGATTTTCCTGCCCCGTTTCTTCCGACAATCGCGATTCGATCATGACTTTTTATTTCAAGTTTTATATTTTCTAAAATTGTTTCCGCACCAAAACGTTTAACTAATTGATTAACTTGCATGACTATCATCTTCTTTTCACCTCATCTTTATCAGTGTATCTTATTCATAAAGAGACAAGCAAGCAAATCAGTATAGGTTTATGGTAAAATTGTTTATACTAAGTAAAGAAAATTAAATATAAAGGGTCGATCACCGTTTGGTTTATACGTTGCATACATAGTGATAAATTCTAATCGGATAAAAAAGACAGAAAACGGTTAATTTGGTACACTAGTATTAATAACAAAATGGTAACTTACATACGTAAGCGATGATAAAGATATAATTTTAGGAAAAGAGGAGAATGAAGAATGGCCGGACAAAATAAGATTCCACAAGCTACAGCAAAACGACTACCGTTATATTATAGGTTTTTAAACAATTTACATTTACAAGGAAAAAGTCGTGTGTCCTCAAAAGAATTAAGTGACGCAGTCAAGGTTGATTCGGCGACGATCCGACGTGATTTTTCATATTTTGGGGCACTAGGAAAGAAAGGCTATGGCTATAATGTTGAATATCTTTTAGGATTTTTCCGTAAAACATTAGATCAAGATGAAACGACAAGTGTCGCCTTAATTGGTGTCGGGAATTTAGGAACAGCTTTCTTACACTATAATTTCACGAAAAATAATAATACAAAAATTGAAATGGCATTTGATGCAGACCAAAGTAAAGTAGGCGAGACGATCGGCGGTGTAGAGGTTTTTCATATCGATGAGTTAGAAGCGCGCTTAAAAGATGTGCAAGCAGCTATTTTAACTGTGCCGGGCTCAGTCGCACAACCGATTGCTGAGCAACTTGTAAACTCTGGGGTAACAGGGATTTTAAACTTTACACCCGCTCGAATCACTGTGCCTGAACAGGTGCGTGTTCATCACATTGATTTAGCGGTCGAGTTACAATCACTTGTTTACTTTATGAAACATTATCCGATGGAAGAAGAATAAGAAGGGTGCTCAACATGAGCACCCTTCTTATTTCTTATTTTGTTTCTGTTTTCGCTTAATTCGTATATGTAAGTGTATTAAACGAATAGCGACACCAAACTGTAATGCTGCAACAGCAGTTAACAGGATGGTAATCGGATTTAGGACGTCATCATCTATTGACTGATAAGCGAAATATATAAATATCGTGCCAACAATGCTATAGACAATGGCATTTAATAGTGGTGAAATACGCATAAGTTGTTTTTAGCCTCCAATAACAATCATTTGAACTTGTTCAAGTATTTGCTCCATTTCCGCAGGATCAAAAGATAACTGCACGATGACTACGAAAGTGTTCATAAGTACATGGGCAGCGATGGGAACGATAATGCGTTTTGATTGTACATAGACAAATGCAAACACAAAGCTCATAACGAAATAGACGAGTAAATGAGTAAAGTCATCATGGATGACTGCAAAGATTACACCAGAAATACCGCCGGCAATCCAAAAGTTGCTGCGTTTATAAAGTTCCCCAAAAATAATTTTTCGAAAAATTATCTCCTCTAAAATAGGTCCAACCACCGCAATAATTAAAATAAAAAGTGGGAAAGCCCGTGCAACTTCCATTATCTCTACTGTATTTTGAGATTGCTGATCGACACCGAACAGTGTGACTTGAATGACATTTGCAATAAATTGTCCAAATAAGGCCATGACAAGACCTAGAATCGACCAAATAACCGTCATGACAGGACTTGCCTGATCAGGATCGCGCGGTAAGTGCTTTTCTTTTCTTAATAAAATCAAGGTGAAAAATAGTGCTAAAATAAAGCCAGCGATCTGCCACCCTAATAAAATATTGTTAAACTCAATAGGTGATAAATCTAGTCTGTTTAGCCAACGAGCTACGGGAAAGATAGAAAGTTGAGCGAAAACATAGATCAGAATAATCCCAATATAACGCTTCAGCATAGAAGCTTACCCCCTTTTCAATAAAAAACACCAATAAACGTATTTTACCACAAACATAGAATAGAATTAAATATTGACATCTGACGATAATATTTTTTCAAAAAAATTAATCACAAGACTTGCAAAATAAGAAGGAATTCATTATTATAATAATTGTGTTAGCACTCTTCGTGAACGAGTGCTAATAAAGTCACTTACTAAAAATTTTATAATAAATGGAGGAGGTTTTATAATGCTAAAGCCATTAGGTGATCGTATCATTATTGAACTCGTTGAACAAGAAGAAAAAACAACAAGTGGGATTGTACTCCCAGACTCTGCAAAGGAAAAGCCACAACAAGGTAAGGTGGTAGCAGTAGGTTCTGGACGTGTTGCTGACAATGGAGCAAAAATCACTCCAGAAGTAGAAGAAGGAAATACCGTTGTATTTGCTAAATATGCAGGTACTGAATTGAAATATGAAGGTAAAGAATACTTAATTCTTCGTGAAGATGACATTCTAGCCGTTATTGGATAATGAAGAATCGATTGACAAAACATACTTAGTTTTAAGGAGGAATTATTAATGGCAAAAGAACTAAAATTTAGTGAAGATGCACGTCGCGCAATGTTACGTGGTGTGGATACGTTAGCAAATGCTGTAAAAGTAACATTAGGACCAAAAGGACGTAATGTCGTTTTAGATAAAAAATTTGGTTCACCGCTTATTACAAATGATGGGGTAACGATTGCAAAAGAAATCGAACTTGAAGATAAATTTGAAAACATGGGTGCTCAACTTGTATCAGAGGTAGCCTCTCAAACAAATGATGTAGCTGGTGATGGAACAACAACGGCGACGGTTTTAGCGCAAGCAATGATTCAAGAAGGGCTTAAGAACGTTGCATCAGGTGCTAACCCTGTAGGTGTACGTCGCGGTATTGAAAAAGCCGTTGACATTGCAACAAAAGAATTAGCTAAAATCTCTAAGCCAATCGAAGGTAAAGACTCAATCGCACAAGTTGCTGCGATCTCTGCAGCTGACGAAGAAGTTGGTCAATTAATTGCCGAAGCAATGGAACGCGTAGGTAACGATGGCGTTATTACTATTGAAGAATCTAAAGGATTCTCTACTGAATTAGAAGTAGTAGAAGGTATGCAATTTGATCGTGGTTATGCATCACCTTACATGGTGACAGACCAAGATAAGATGGAAGCAGAATTAGAAGATCCATATATTTTAATTACTGATAAAAAGATCAACAACATCCAAGAGGTATTACCTGTACTTGAACAAGTTGTTCAACAAGGTAAACCATTACTTCTTATTGCCGAAGATGTTGAAGGTGAAGCCCTTGCTACACTAGTAGTCAATAAGCTTCGTGGTACATTTAATGCCGTAGCGGTTAAAGCGCCAGGTTTTGGTGATCGTCGTAAAGCGATGTTAGAGGACATTGCTACTTTAACAGGTGCTGAGGTTATTACAGAAGATCTTGGACTAGATCTTAAAGCAACTTCTATTGAGCAATTAGGTCGCGCATCTAAAGTTGTTGTCACTAAAGAAAATACGACTATTGTAGAAGGGTCTGGTAATCCAGAAACGATTTCTTCTCGTGTGCAGCAAATTCGTGCGCAAATTGAAGAAACAACTTCAGATTTCGATAAAGAAAAATTACAAGAGCGCCTCGCTAAATTGGCTGGTGGTGTAGCGGTTGTTAAAGTAGGTGCAGCAACTGAAACAGAATTAAAAGAACGTAAACTACGTATCGAAGATGCCCTTAACTCTACTCGTGCCGCAGTAGAAGAAGGTATTGTTTCTGGTGGGGGTACAGCATTAATGAACGTCTACCAACAAGTATCAGCTCTAGATTTAGAGGGAGATGAAGCAACAGGTGCAAGCATCGTTCTTCGTGCTTTAGAAGAGCCTGTGCGTCAAATTGTAGAAAATGCTGGACTTGAAGGTTCGGTTATTGTAGAAAAATTAAAAGGTGAAAAAGTTGGTGTTGGTTACAATGCTGCAACAGGCGAATGGGTAAATATGATTGATTCAGGGATCGTTGACCCAACTAAAGTAACACGTTCAGCCCTACAAAATGCAGCATCAGTTGCAGCAATGTTCTTAACAACTGAAGCCGTAGTTGCTGACATTCCAGAAGAATCTGGTGGCGGTGCCCCAGATATGAGCGGAATGGGTGGCATGGGCGGAATGGGCGGCATGATGTAATCTGCCCCCTGAACCCTTGAAATGATTGGGTTTGTTAAGATGAGAGTGGTTTGATAACATTTTTAACAAAAGAGGATTTTAACGGAGGCTTCTCATGAGTTCAGTGAACTTATGAGAAGCTTCTTTTTTCATTTCTTCTGTTACATGGAGATATACATTTTTGGTAAATTTGGTCGTCAGTATGACCAAGACGGTCCATGATTTGTTCCGATGACACGCGAGTTTCGGCAAGAAGTGATGTATGTGAGTGTGTCTTAAAGGATGCGGTGTCAAACCTTCGTTTAGGACAGCTATTTTAAGTAGCCTTATCATTCGATTTCGAACATTCTTAATCACAATTGGATACCCATACTGTCGTTGGAGTTTGGTAAAGATAAAATCTTGGTGATAGTAAGCATCACCTAATCTTGATCTTTTTTATGCTCCTTCGGGAGTTGAAGTCATTAAATTTCCCAAAAAGTTTTACGGGATGAGCATTCCGGCGTTGATCTTAGACCTGAATGAGCAAGGTTATAAAGTGGAACCCAACCTCCAAGAGCTAAAATAATGATTTTATTATTGAATTGAATTCTGAATTAACAATAGCCGATTAATTTTGACGTTTTACATGTAATATTTAATACTTAAAAATAGTCGAAAATCTAAATTAAAAGGCCGGAATCCACAATGGCACTATAGCAAGTGAATTCCGGTCTTTTTATAACAAAAGAAGCTTACTATTTTAAATCTCTAGCAATCTCGTCTTTCACAGTGACACCTTTTGCTTCTAGTTCAGCGATTTTTTCTGTAAATTGTGGCAAGTGTCTTTTGTGAGCGATTAATAGCTCATCTAGTACTTGCTTTGCAGTGTCGCCACTAACAAGCCACATTTCGCTAATTGGTAATTCCTCGTATCTTTTAATGAATCCTTCCATTAACTCAGGAGTGTAGCTGCTACCTCCACCGATCGTTACTATTTTTACACCTTGTTTCATTATAAGTTCCTCCCTGTACTAGTTATAAAATTAATTACAAAAATGTAAATGTATTACCGAAGAGACTTTATATCCTCTTCTAGCATTTAATATAAAACAATAATAGATATAATCAATACAGCTAGGGGAAAAACATTTACGGTTCACAGATGTATTCACAAAAAAACGTAATTTTTGTGAATAAATTTTACAAATAAACAAGAGAAGCAATGATGCTTCTCTTGTTTTGAATTAATGATTAGTAGGGTAGGAAACTATAGCAAAAAGGACTATTATTCCATATTGTCATGTTCTTCTTCTTGCATCACTTTATTAGAACTTTTTCTGTAGTCATAATATTGAGCGGCATGAATTTTATATTCAAGATTATTTTTATAATCCATCGAAAATAAACAAGCATATAAAACATTTAATAAAAAGCTGATGGACTCATTAGTGCTAAAACTATCTATTTTTGAATACAGTCTTTCTCTAGTTGTAATACGAAGGATGCTATCCGCGTATTTTGTTAATGTGTTTTCTCCAATACTTGTTAATACAATAATAGGTACCTTTTTTCTAACTAAGAAAGGCATCACATTAATAATGTGTTCATTTTCCCCACTATAAGAAATAACAACGGCACACGTTTCAGAGTTAGAATTTAAAGCCTCAAAATGAGGATCAACATTAATAAGACTTACATGCTTTCTTATTCTTTTCATCTTCACTTTGAACGCATGACATAAAAGCAAATTATGATAACTAGAAAATATTTTTATATGCTTTGCTTTGTTTAGTAGATTAGCTGCTTTTTGTAAGTCTTCATTATTTAGAAGAGATAAGGTGTCGCTAATAGTTGTCTGACTTAATATAGCCAACTTGTTGACAATAGACATAATACTGTCTCGCTCTTCAAAAGGGAAATTAGCATCAATAGAGGTAAAGTGACTATTTAGATACTCAATTTCGGCTAGGAAGCTTTCCTTCAATTCTAACCATCCGTTAAAACCAAGTTTTTTAGCAATTCTAATTAAGTGTGAGGGGTGCGTATATGTAACTTTAGAAATTTCTTTCGTTGTTTTATCTTTAATATTCTCTCTCTCTTTAAACAAATAAGCAATTATTGCTTTTTCAGAGGGAGAAAAGATATCTTCCTTCATTTTTTCTGTCAACAACATAAACTAAGCACCTCAAATTTGTTTAGGTCTTTGTGAACCAAGTTTACAAAAAAACTTTATTTTTGTAAATGAATACGTAAACGAGAAATGTTTTCTTCTTTATTATATTGATTAACTTTATACTTGTTTTATACTTCAGGTAGTAAGGCGGAAGGTGATTTTCATATTTCATATTATTTTGCGAAAACCCTATCAAAGTTTGAGGGTTAAAAATGGAAGTACATCTCTCTGTTAGTAAATCACTTCATGAAAGGGTAGATATGAAAAATGGGGCAGCCTTTACGAAATTATCTGGATGAACAGACAAAAGGATATTTAAATGGCGGTAACAAAAAGTGGATCTTTCATGATATCTCAAGTCAAAATGTGTCCTCGGGACTAATTTCTTTTACTTTGGCTATGACTGGTCCGGCTCTGATGATCCTGCAGGCTGCAGAAGCGGGTCAATTCACTAGCCAGCAAACAATTAACTGGATATTCTCTGTATATTTTTTTGGCGGGCTTTTTGGAATCATATTGCCATTATTATTTAGGCAACCAATCACCGGTGCTCATTCCATGACAGGAGTTGCATTTCTAGTGACGGTCACGCCTTATGTTTCCTACCAGCAGCTAATCGGTGGGTATATGATCTCTGGTTTGTTAATATTGCTCATTGGCGTGTCCGGCCTGTTCACAAAAATTATTAAATGGGTGCCTAAGGAAGTTATTGCAGCAATGCTGGCGGGCTTAGTGACCAATTATGTTGTTCAGATCGTGACAAGCGTTAAGACATTGCCAATAGTAGGTGCTTTGGCACTGATAAGCTATTTTATCGCAACAAGATTCTCTAAACGTATTCCAGCTGTAATGATTACAGTAATTGTAGCTTTTATCACCTTAATCCTAGGTGAAGACTTAACTATTTCATTAAATAGTGGACTTTCTTTTTCTTTTCCTACTATACAAATGCCTGAGTTTACATGGGCCGGGTTGATAACTATTGCCTTACCTCTGGCGTTACTTATACTAAGTAATGATGTAGCAGCGGGAATTGGCGCACTTGAAAGTTCATCCTACAAACCTCCTATTCGTAAAATTGTTTCCTTAAGTGGCCTTTTTTCTATTATTGCTAGTTTTTTTGGAGGGCAAAGTGCCAATATTGCTGGTATGATGACAGCAATTTGTTCTGAGTCGACTGCTGGTGAGAAATCGAAACGATATATTGCTTCCGTGGTTTCTGGTATATTGACGATATTATTTGGGATATTTGCTTGGAAGGTGGTTCCTTTTATTCAAGCATTACCGCAAGCATTTGTTTCCATGCTAGCGGGCTTTTCATTAATAGGTGTACTTGTATCTAGTTTACAGCTCGGTTTTTCGGGTAATAGTTATCGCTTAAGTGCTTTATTTGCCTTTATCATTGCATTATCAAATGTAACATTTTTCCATATTAGTGCCCCGATTTTGGGATTAATTATTGGAGCGATTATCGCTATGACAGTAGAAAAATAGTTAAAAAAGGAAAGCTTTTAGGGTACAAAGGTTTCCCATTTATTTAATAGTTTAGAAAACCCCTGGCTGTGCCGGAGGGTCAAAAGAGCTTATAGCGTGGTATTAAAAAAACCTCACTTCATGGTAGGATTAAGTTGGTTTCTCGACCACTTCATCTTGCCAATTTGAAATATCGATATGGGAATAGGAAGTTCTGGTGTAGAGGCTTTTACGTTGATACAGAGGGCAGGAATAAAAAGCAAATACAAGAATACATTAGAAATCAGCTAAAAGAAGACGATATGGCTGACCAGTTAACATTGTTCGAAGATTATGACCCATTTACAGGTGAGAAAAATAAGAAGAAATTCTTTAGAGTTAGTGAGTGAATGTGGTGCAGACGGGAAACCCCATCAGTGGGCATTTTAGGCCAAGATTGGTAAGGGAGGCTTTCAGCCGCAAATACTAGGAGGTTAGTTTATTATGAACTTCGTAATCGATAAGAAATGGTTAGCTGAAAATCTTAACAAAGAAAATGTGAAAATTGTAGATTGTCGTTTTGACCTGGCTCAATCAGCCGCAGGAGAAAAGCTATATAAAGAAAGCCATATTCCAGGGGCATTCTTTTTTGATTTAGAAAAACATTTATCTAGTCCTGTCCTAAAACACGGAGGTAGACATCCACTACCAGATATTACACAACTAAAAGCAGAATTGGAGAAAGCAGGAATTGACCATAGAAAAAGAGTCGTTGCTTATGATGGAGGTTCTGGACTATTTGCTTCCCGTTTGTGGTGGCTTCTTTCATATATGGGACATGAAGAAGTTTATGTATTAAACGAAGGATTTAGTGGATGGCTAAATGCCGGGTTTCCCATTACAAATCAAGTTCCTAGTTCTGAAGCAGTTACTTTTAAGATCCATATTCAAGAAGAAATGCTAGCCTCTTTTAAAGAAGTAAAAGAAATAGTTAATAAGAAGAATAAGTCGCCTAAATTGGTGGATTCAAGGGCTCCAGAACGCTATTTAGGTAAAGTGGAACCATTGGATCGAATTGCTGGACACATTCCGGGTGCAATCAATATATTCTGGGAAGAAGGGCTGTCTCAAGGTTCATTTAAAACTAGTGAGGCTCAAAAAGATAGATTTTCTGAGTTGAGACATGACGAACCAATTATCGTTTATTGCGGCTCCGGGGTTTCTGCTACTCCTAATTACATTGCTCTAAAGATGGCTGGATACAATAACGTAAAGCTATATGCAGGAAGCTATAGTGATTGGGTTTCCTATGAAGATACCCCTGTAGAAAAGGGTTAAACCTCTTAAAGATTAATCAAAAAGGCTGCTGTACTGCTATCATTCTTGGCATAAGCGGCCTTTTTTCCACTATAACCTTCAGAAAACTATACTAGACTCTTAATTTCAGCTGAGAGGAGAGAGGGAGAAAAATGATTACAAAGAGGCAAAGAGAGATTTTGCGTTCACTTTTAAATAATAATGAACTCTTAACGGCCGAGTGGATAGGAAAGGAATTGGGTGTAAGTGATCGAACGATAAGAACGGAAATTAAAGTACTTCAATTACAATCCCAATCTTTAGGTGTTTCAATCAAATCTATCCGGGGGAAAGGCTACAAATTAAAAGTTTGTAATCAACAATTATTTGAAAATGAGTGTAAGGTACCAACAGATGAAGTAACTATTACAAATTATGCTGATTATACTCAACCAAATAATCGGGTCTTATATATATTAAAGAGATTCTTACTGGGACATGAACCAGTAAAGTGTGAGAATTTAGAGGAAGAACTATTTGTATCAAAGCCAAAGATTCAAAATGATTTGAAGGTTGTTCGAGAAATACTAAAAAGATATCAGCTGAAATTGATTACTCGCCCTCACTATGGAACTTTGGTAGAAGGGGACGAGCATATGAAGAGATTATGTTTATCCAATTATCTATTGAGTAGAAGTAGTAATTTTAATATTGATAGTAACTCCTTCAGATTGATTGATGAGAAGCTATTCAATAAAATTAAGGAAATTATCATTAAAAAAGTAAGCGCTAACAAGATAGAAATTTCAGATTTTTCATTAGATAACTTGGCTTCTCACATTGCAATTGGTTGTAGAAGGATTGAGGAAGGCTTTGTTATTGAAAACTTGGAAGATGACTTAATTGGGAACTATCCGATAGAAAGAATGGTTGCCAATGAGATTGTAAAAGACGTAGAAGCTTATACTGGCTTGCCATTTCCTGATTCTGAAATTAATTATATTATTATCCATTTATTGGGGACGAAATTAGTCCAACAAGATAAGATGATTGATTTAAATGAATCTAATGAGGTGACAGCGCTAGTACAATGCATGATTGATACTCTTGCAAAGGAATTATATTGGGACTTTAGAGAAGACACTGAATTCATCCAAGCTTTAATCTTACACATTAAGCCAGCAATCAATCGTTTACGATATCAGATGAATATTCGAAATCCGTTATTAAATGAGATCAAGGTAAAATACCCCAGTGCTATTGAGGGCGCGGTAATAGCGAGCAGATGTATTGAGAGACATCTAACGATTAACGTAGGAGAACACGAAATTGCTTATATTGCTTTACATATAGGCGTCGCCCTAGAGAGGTTAAAAACAAGACGAAAAAAACCTAAAAGGGTAATAGTGGTTTGTACTTCCGGAGTTGGAAGTGCGAAGCTGTTATACTATCAATTGCAAAATATATTTAGTGATACAATTGAAATTGTAGAAACAACCAATTATTACCAATTAAAAGATTGTGATTTGAGTTCCATTGATTTTATTATTAGTACCATTCCAATTGATGAAAATATAGATGTTCCAATTCAGGTGGTAAGTACCATTTTGGATGAGGGAGATGTCAGTAAAATTAAGCGTAGCTTGTCGCCCGTTAAGAAGGAAGATGAGATCAATTACTTAGATGAGTCCAGAGTATTTATTCATAAAGATTTTCAGGATAAGGAAAGTGTTATTCACTTTTTGTGTAATGAATTATATAAACAGGGGCTAGTGTCAAAGGAATATGTTCATTTGGTATTAGATCGAGAAGTACGGGCACCAACTGTTTTTGGTAATCTAGTAGCCATACCACATCCTGTAACACCGGTAACAGAAGAGACCTTTTGGACAGTATGCACGTTAAAACGTCCCATTGAATGGCATGATAAACAAATGGTTCAATTTATCTGTTTATTAAATATTCGCAGAGGTCCCAAAGGTGACTTAGAAAATATGTATCAAAAGTTAATTAAGCTACTAGGAAATAAATCAGAAGTTCGGAAAATAGTAAACAGTGATAATGTTAAAGAAGTGATAGATATCTTACGCAAGTAAAAGGTGATTGTGAAAACAATCACCTTTTACTTTAAGGGCATAACGATTCTTGTTAGTCATGTATCTAATAGAGATATACTAACGGATATTGTATTACGGAAATTTCCGTTGGTAACGGAAAAAACCTTACTTCAAAGTAAAGCGTTTTCATATTAGGATTATTCATAAGAAATCAAAAAAACTTTATCATTTGGAGGAGTACAAAATGAAAACAATAATGTTAGTCTGCTCAGCAGGGATGAGTACAAGTTTGATGGTAAGCAAAATGAAAGACACAGCAGTACAAAGAAATATTGATGCTGATATCTTTGCTATCTCAGCATCAGAATTTGATGATACATTAGCGAACAAGGATGTAAACGTAGTTTTACTTGGACCACAGGTAAAATTCATGAAGAAACAATTAGCTCCTAAACTAGCAGATAAGAATGTTCCAATCGACGCAATTAATATGCAGCACTATGGCATGATGAATGGTGAAAAGGTGTTAGAACAGGCACTACAATTGTTAGAAAACAAATAGTTTTAGTAGGTTTGTATAAAAAGAAATTTATTTTAGAAAGAGGGAGATATATTATGCAAAAGTTGATGGAGATGTTAGAAGAAAAAATGGCTCCTATTGCAATGAAGCTTGATAATAATAGATATATTACCGCCATTAAAGATGGATTCTTCGGTGTTATGTCTCTTTTAATTATCGGCTCATTCTTCTTGTTACTAGCCAACCTTCCGATTACTGGTTATCCGGAATTTATGGCTAAGATTTTAGGGGATGAATGGAAAACATATTTCACTGTTCCGTATGATGTAACAATGAATCTGATGACAGTTTATGTGGTAATTGCAATGAGCAGAAGTCTTGCCAAAACATACAAACTAGACAGTATTGCATGTATAACATCTGCAATCGTCGCCTTTTTGATCTTAACCCCGATGCTTGAACTTAAAGATGGTGGCTATGGGATTCCTATTACCAACTTAAGTGCGAGCGGTCTATTTTTAGGAATGCTTTCTGCTGTTCTAGTCGTTGAAATCATTAAGTTTGTTGACAAAAAAGGCTGGCTTATTAAAATGCCAGACTCCGTTCCAGAAAATGTTTCCCGTTCGTTCTCTGCATTAATTCCTGGGCTGTTTGTTATTATCATTTTTAATCTTATTCGTATCGGATTTTCACTTACACCTTTTGAAAACGTTCAAGAGTTTGTGTTCCACTATTTACAGCTTCCATTGCTAACCTTGGGTGATACGTTACCAGCAATGCTCACTTCTACTATCTTTGAAGGAACATTATGGTCCTTTGGCATTCATGGTTCAAACGTAGTAAGTGGGATACTAAAACCAATTTGGCTAACATTAACTGCAGAAAACGCTGCTGCATTTTCTGCAGGAGAAACATTACCATATATTATTAACTACCAATTCTACTCAAACTTCATGAAGATTGGTGGATTTGGTGCAACATTTGGTCTAGCTATTTTGCTTCTTACAGCAGCAAAATCAAGTCAATTTAAAGCATTAGGAAAATTATCGATTGGACCTAGTATCTTTGGGATAAATGAGCCGATTATTTTTGGGCTTCCGATTGTCTTAAACCCTCTTATGATTATTCCATTTATTCTAGCAACACCGATAATGGCCGTTATTGCATATTTCGCGATGTCTTCTGGTCTAGTTCCTTATACAAACGGGACAAATATTCCTTGGACAACACCACCAATCATTTCAGGTTTTATTGTTAGTGGTTGGAAGGGTGCGTTATTAAATGTTGTGCAAATAATTGTCTCAGCAGGAATATACTATCCTTTCTTTAAATCAGCTGACCGGATTGCATATAAAAAAGAGCAGGATGAAAAAGAGTAATCTAAAAAGTGTGGTATTAAACTAAATGACAGCATCAATTTCGTCACTAATAGAATCAAGTCATGGAGGAAGAAAATATGGTTGAAGAAGAAGTAAAAGATATTAATATGATTGGTTTTTCTATGATTAGTAATGTAGGAACAGCAAAAAGCTTAGTCATGGAATCGTTGTATGCTGCAAAAGAAGGTGACTATGATTTAGCAGAAAAAAAATTAAAAGAATCGAAAATCTATTTTGTAGAAGCGCACAAAATTCATGCTTCATTAATTAAGCGTGAAGCTGGAGGAGAAAAGATAGAGTTAACTCTTATCTTTATGCACGCAGAAGATCAGCTCCTAAGTACAGAAACGATTTCTGAACTAGTAAAAGAAATGATTGAAATGTACAGGAGATTTGATAAGTAAAAAACAGAAATGAAGACGCTAAAAAGGATGAAAATAACAAAAGTTGTTTCTAGAGCTAAACGAAGAAGGGCTAGCGTTTTTATGATTGTATATTTGATGAGCTTGTTAAATAAAATGTTTGAGCCATTAGTAACTGTAGCGCACTATGAAACACCACTACACCCTATTAAAAAAGTATGGTGGATAGAGAAAATCGTAAATGGGTTGAATTCTTTGAGCAGTATGTAACGGTGCTTTTAAAGATAAAGTGAAATATTGGTTAACCTTTATGGAGAGAGATTTTAATTCTCTGCCTGAGATAAAGAGAGAATAGATGTTCTATTCTCTCTTTTACTTAAGTCTGGATAGGCTACACTTAGTTGGACAATAAAAATAAGGGCTAGTAGAATAACATATAACAAGTGAGGAGCGAATCTACTATGTCCAAAAAACGAAGAACGTTTTCCACTGAATTTAAGAAGCAAGTGGTAGCTTTATATGAAGGTGGAAAAAGTCGTCAAGATATTGTGCGTGAATATGATTTAACGGCATCAGCATTAGATAGATGGATTACTCAATTTCAACAGTCTGGTTCATTTAAAGAGAGGGACAACCGCAGTCCTGAAGAACAAGAATTGATGGAGTTAAGAAAGAGAAACAAGCAGCTAGAAATGGAAGTCGATATTCTAAAGCAAGCCGCGCTGATCATGGGACGAAAATAGAAGTCATTGAAAAAAACCGACACCTCTATTCGGTATCAGCAATGTGTGCCGTCCTAGAAATTCCTCGTAGTACCTTTTATTATGTAACAGAAGTATCTCATCAACAGAGGCTAGAAAAGGCCGAAGCAGAACAAAAATTAAAGAAAAAGATTCTGAAGATCTTTAGCGAAAACCGTAAAGTATATGGGACGCGTAAAATAAAAAGAGAACTTTTAAAGGCAGGTCACACTGTTTCC
>NZ_JAFBDS010000018.1 GCF_016908375.1 Amphibacillus cookii | reverse complement strand
ATTTAAAAAAGATGACCCCTGTACAATACAGGAATCACCTTTCCAGTGTAGCATAGTCTTTTTTTAAAAAGTCCTTTACAAAGGGTACAGATTAACTAGCCTTTAGCTTTTTAATTTGCCATCGCAATCGTATGGTGTTGCTCTGCTTTTGTCTGAATTTGCCTCGACTTTCTGCTGTACCATTTGTCCGTTATATAACTTTCCATTCCCGACATTCCACGGTGATATGCTGCTAACGCTTGATTCCAATCTTGATATTTATGATGGGAAAAATCTAAATAAACAATGGCTAACTGTATTGCTACAAGACGACATCCTAACTTAATTTGATAAGGATTACAAATAGAATAGTTTATCTTTTCAAAAAGTCGGTAAACCTTTACTTCCATAATCATATATTAAAAGATAACAAGGAATAACTTTATAACTAAAAGGAGGAAAAGGATGAATCCAGTTATGAAACAGTTAATTCGAAATAAATTAGCTCAGTTAACCCCAAAAGAATTGCAAACTTATGCTCAAATATATGGCGTAGAATTATCTGGATCTCAAGCAAGTCAAATTGTTAACCTGCTAAAAGAACAGCAGTTTGACCCCTTTATTAAAGAAGATTTAAGCAGGATGTTTGATAAGCTTGAAAAGATTACAGATCGACAAACAGTAAACAAAGCGAAGACAATTTTAAATCAGTTGATCCAGCAATATGATGTAGCAGATTGGTTTAAGTAAGGCAAGTACTCAGAATAGTTTTAGCGATGGTACAAAGAAGTCATAAAAGCAAGAATAGCTTACGATAAAACAAAAATTTGTCCTTAAATACAAAATCTATTTATAAAACAAACCTGCAATCAGTGGGCGGAGGGCTACAGGATGTAGGTCATGTAGACGTGGGGCCCTTAGTCTGTAATCCTTCTTAAAGATGTGGCGGTTTTAGTCTATGATCTTACCCACCCACGGATTGGTGGTTAAGTGAATCAGGACATTAGCGTCCGTTATCACCCACCTCAATCGATTTGCTCTATTCTCTTATTTTAAGGGGGATGGTTTACGAACGGTTATCTGTGCTAAATGACATGCTAGGGATAACATATCCGCCTCACAATCACAAAGGAGACATCGCCAACGCGCTGATGTCTCCTTTTCTAAGAGAAAGTCAGGTTCATTAACCGCCGTACTCTTCTTGCTAGTGCTATCAGTTCGTTATTACACACTACTGAAAAAGCGAATTAACATTCGACTTAACTATTCTATGTTTAATTACACATTCAACGTTTATGAAAATTTGTTTATTGTTGGATGATTTTTTCTTTTAAATCAGGTTGGAAATTTTCGCCCTTTAACATGTTGATTTCAAATTTATAAGGTGGTTTTTTATTTTTTTTATCTTCACCTACATATGGTGTTTCTAAGATTTTTGGTAAATGGCTAAGTTGTGGATGATGAACAATATAATGTAACGCTTCAAAACCGATATAGCCAAAACCAATATTTTCATGGCGATCCTTATGTGCTCCTTTTTCATTTTTACTATCATTCACATGAATGACTTTCAAGCGATCCAAACCAATCACTTTATCAAAATCATCTAGTACTTGATCAAAATTATTGACAATATCATAGCCAGCATCATGGACGTGACAAGTATCTAGGCAAATAGAAAGTCTATTATTTTGTGCAACACCATCAATAATCATTGCCAACTCTTCAAATGTTCTCCCAATTTCTGAACCTTTCCCGGCCATCGTTTCCAAGGCAATCTGAACATCATGCTCTTTCGTCAATACTTCATTTAGTCCTTCAACAATTCTAGCAATACCTTTTTCTACTCCAGCACCAACATGTGCACCGGGGTGTAAAACAATTTGCTTGGCGTTTAACGCAGCTGTTCTTTCAATCTCACTCTGCATAAATGAAATAGCTAATTCAAATGTTTCCGGTTTTGTTGTATTACCTAAATTTATGATATAAGGCGCATGCACAACTAAATCTTCAATCCCGTTTTGTTCCATATGATGGATACCTGCTTCAATATTTAATTCTTCAATCGCTTTACGCCTTGTATTTTGCGGTGCTCCTGTATAAATCATCATCGCAGTAGCCCCATAACTCACTGCTTCTTCACTAGATCCTAATAACATGTTCTTTCCACTCATTGATACATGAGAACCGATTTTCACTTTCTCCACCCCTATTTCTTTGGTTGATTTCTCTTTAATTGTTTTTTTATTTTATCATGTTGTCGTTTCATTTTTTTCTTATAGCCTGGTTTTACTTTTGATGGTTTCTTTACGCGTTGCCAAGCTTGTTGATCAATATCATCGCCTTCTTTTTTTCTTAATCGGCGTTCATTCCACGGCTTAATTTCTTTCCATTCCCCATTAACAATATCAAATGTGTCAAATTCAATTCCTCGTGCGTTTAATTTGTTTAACAATGGAACATCTTCATCGCCGTACAAATTAATGGCTATACCTTCCATACCTGCTCTGGCAGTACGCCCCACACGGTGTATATAGAATGGCTCCTCTTTAGGTAACTGGGCATTGATGACATGGCTGACCCCTTTTATGTCAATCCCTCTTGCAGCTAAATCCGTTGCAACAATGTATTGATATTTAAGCGCTTGGATATCTTTTAATACCCGTTTTCGTTCTCTCGCCGCAAGACCACCATGAATAATACCAACATTAAGTCCCTCTGATTGTAGTGCCTCAAACAACTGATTAGCAGCCTCTTTCCCATTCGTGAAAATAATCGTTAAGTATGGATTAATGACAGTTGCTATCATAGCGATAATTCGGGCTGGCTCACGGTGACGTAACGGAATTAAGCGATGTTCAATCGTTTCTGGTGCAAAGTGATCATTAATATGAAAATGTGTAGGATTTTGCAAATATTTTTTCAAAAATGGTTGTAACCGTTCTGGAATAGTCGCTGAAAAAACAAGCAGTTGAATCGACTGATCTGCCCTAACAAGCATTTGATCAATCTCATGAATTAAACCAAGATCTAACATTAAGTCCGCTTCATCGATTACAAATGAGCGTGCAGTATAAATATCTAGAGCCCCTTCTTTAATTAAGTCTAACAGTCTCCCTGGGGTTGCAACGACAATTTGCGGTTGTTCCTTTAATTTATCAATCGTACGTTGCTTATCAGTGCCGCCAATAAATAATTTAGCTGTTATATTTTGCTCTTGTTTAATAAACTCAATTATTTTTTTTACTTCATTATAAATTTGTGTGGCTAGTTCTCTAGTAGGTGATGTAATAACCACTTGCGTCCCGTTTTTATTAGTATCTAATTGACTGAATAACGGGATCAAAAAGGCATGTGTTTTACCCGATCCAGTATGTGATTGACCGATAACACTTTCCCCTCTTAAAACGGCTGGAATCACTTTTTGTTGAATCGGGGTGGGATAATCAAAATGTAATTTGTTTATCACGTCATGGATCCATGGTTGTAAATTATATTGTTTGAATTGATGTTTTTCCATAATTAACTCCTTGTCCTATCGATTTACCTTTATATTATAGTTGACTTTAACAAAAAATGCACACTTTGAAAATCATACGACGGTTACCTTTTGTCATTTTATCTGTTTTTCTTTATAATGATAGTGTTGTTCTAAAAATTGACTAGGGGGGAAATAGTCATGGATGTTATAAAAATTGCGCCGCGTGGTTATTGTTATGGTGTGGTAGATGCTATGGTTATCGCTCAAAATGCTGTTAAAGACCCAAATTTACCACGACCTATTTATATATTAGGAATGATTGTGCATAATGCTCATGTAACAAATGCTTTCCAAGAAGAAGGTGTCATCACATTGGATGGAAAAAATCGTGAAGAGTTACTCGATGACATCGCTCAAGGTACGGTTATATTTACAGCTCATGGTGTCTCGCCAACTGTTAAAGAAAAAGCTAGAGCAAAAGGGTTAACCGTGCTTGATGCAACCTGTCCAGATGTGACGCGTACACATGATTTAATTCGTCAAAAAGTTAAAGAAGGTTATAAAGTGGTTTACATAGGAAAACGAGGGCACCCAGAACCTGAAGGCGCTGTCGGCGTTGCCCCAAATGATGTCTTTCCTGTACAAACAGAAGAAGATGTTGAGCACCTTTCACTCGACCATCCGAAAATCTTAGTAACTAATCAAACAACGATGAGTCAATGGGATGTTTACGATGTGATGCAGGCAGTAAAAGCTAAATACCCACAAACAGAGATGGTTCAAGAGATCTGTATGGCGACACAAGTGCGGCAGGAAGCAGTAGCTGAACAGGCTAAAGCTGCTGATCTAACTTTAGTTGTTGGTGATCCTAGAAGTAATAATTCAAACCGATTAGCTCAAGTATCTCAAGAGATTGCCCAAACACCTGCTTATCGAATTGCTGATCTATCAGAATTAAATTTAGAATGGTTAAATGGCGTTAGCTGTGTAGCCATCACTGCTGGAGCTTCAACGCCTACACCTATTACAAAAGAAGTAATTAAATTTATCGAACAATTCGATCCTAATGATGAATCGACATGGGATCTGACGACAAAAGTTAAACAAAATAAAATATTACCTAAAGTAAAGCGCAAATAAAGGCTAGGGATACGATATGGGATTAGAATGTTGAGCTGATAATAGCAACTAAAACAAAAAAATAAAATGAAATGCGAATACTGTTAACGTAATTATTCAGTGTAAGGATGCAACAGTTAAGCGGGAATCCGAGCTGAATGGAATGTTAGACTGAACCATCACCTTGTTTAAGTTTAACATTCCATTACTATTCCTCGCGCACTTAGCCTACGAGCGGCGACACAACAGACCCTCAGATGAATGTAAATGGGTCAGAACTAAGCTGAGTTGGAATAACTTCTAAATCACTTGTTTCGTGATTTAATTTTTGTTTTAGATATTGACAAACCGCTTCAATCATCACGTATTCAATATGGTGCCCTGGATCGATAATCGCTAAACCTAGTGCTTCTGCGTCTTGAGCCTGATGAAATGTCAAATCTCCTGTAACGTATACGTCAGCACCTAATCTTTTAGCATGTTTAAAGTATTTTTCACCACTACCTCCAAGTACTGCTACTCTTTTTATCTTTTTGTCTAATGGCCCGGTTACACGTAAACCTGACAACGAAAATATTTTCTTTACCTCATTAGCAAAATCAGCTAATGTGGTTTCTTTACCCAGTTCACCAATTCGACCTAACCCCTGGACTTCACCTTCATTTTCAAGCTCAATAAGATCATACGCAGGTTCCTCATAAGGATGTGTTGTAAGCAATGTCCTGATCGCTTCTTGTAATTGTGCTTCTTTAAGCATGTATTCAAGCTTTATTTCTTCTACATAAGACTTACTTCCTTGTTCACCTATATAGGGATCTGCTTGTTTTAAAGGTGTAAAAGCGCCTGTACCTTTGATTCGAAAAGAACAATCTTTATAATCCCCTATTTGTCCAACCCCCATACGCGTTAAAGCATGATCTACTCGGTCTAAATGTGTTTCTGGGACATAAACATGAAATTTATAAAATTTCTCATTAAATTCTGGGATCATCACATGCGCTGATTGTAAATTCAATTTCTCAGCTAATAAATCATTTACACCACCTTCTACTATATCCAAATTTGTGTGTGCAGCGTAAGCAGTGATTTCATGACGAATTAGCTTCTTTAATATACGACCTTGAGCAGAATTAACGTTAATTTGCTTTATTGGTTTAAATAATAGTGGGTGATGGGCTACAATAAGGTTAACACCTTGTGCTATCGCTTCATCTACAACATCTTCCGTTATATCCAAGGTAACTAAAATTTTAGTTACCTGTGTGGTTAAGTCACCAACTTGGAGACCAACATTATCCCATTCATACGCATATTTTTTAGGAACCCATTCCTCTAACCATGTTATTATTTCGCCAACCGTAAATACTTTATTCATCAGTTAACACCTCCTCAATCCATTTCACTTCCAGTTCAAATTGCTTAATCTTCGATTGATTAGGTTCTTTTGCTTGTTTAATCTGACTAATTATTTTCAACTTATTTTCACGCTCTCGTTCCCACTTCTTTCGAAAAGCTCCATTTTTTTCTTGTAAAAGCATAGGTCCAAACATTAATGATTTTAACGATTGATCCTCCAGATGATCTCCGTTCATAGCATGAGCATCTGCTACTAAAATCTCATAAATATGGCCATCTTCCTCTAATATTCGCTCAGCTGTCAAATGGAAAGCACTTGACGCTAGCCACTTTCGAATGTAATGACTATCTACATTCGGTTGTAAAATTAACCGCTCGACACCATCTAGTAATTCTTTACCCTTTTCAAGAATCGATTGGATGAGCACGCCACCCATACCAGCCACAACAATTTGTTTAACAGGCAGATCGGTTATTACTGTTAAACCATCTCCTTTGATCACATCAATACGATCCGTTAAGCCATAAGCGGCTACGTGTTGACACGCAGACAAATAGGGGCCATTATTTAGTTCTCCAGCAACCGCTCTAGCCGTTTGATCTTGTTTGCATATGTGTACAGGTAAATAAGCGTGATCACTACCTATGTCTGCAAAATAAGCGCCTTGAGGCAGAAATTGAGCAATCTTCTTTAACCGATTTGACAGTATGTTTTCTTTGATTGACATTTATAACACCTAACCTTTATATTATGATAGCTATTAGACAAACGACTATCCCAACCACACTCATACTTAGTACTAATTTTATTTTCCATTTTATCGATAAAATAAGCCAGATTACAAGTTGTAAAAAAATCACTATTATCGCGACAGACGACGAATAAAACCATTGATTTACAGTAGTAATTGAAATGATACAAATGTTTAATAATAAAGCTGCAAATACATACTGAAAAGGAATTTGATAGATTTTATAGCCTAGATAAAATAATCCAATAGAAATAATGACCGTTAAAGTAAGTAAAGTTATCATTTGAGCATTTGATAACACAACAAAAAAAACAAATATGAACATAGTAGGCGATAAAATAAAATTTAATAGAATAAACAAGAAATGGAACGGGTTAACTGTTGTTTTTTGCTCTTCTATTAAAATACTTTCTTGTTCTTCTTCTTGAACATCGCCTTCTGTATATAATGCAAGTAAAAAATCACAAAAATGCCCAGGTAGTAATTGGCTGTTTTTCCAATGCTTAATTTCATTAATAATTATTTTTTTCCGTTGTTCGTCCATTTGCAAACACCTCAGAATTGACGATTTAATTTCTATCGACCATCATTAGTTAGAAAACTCACATTCGCTCACCTTTTTGTGAGGGATTCGTTTTCTTATACGTGTGACTTTTAAAGTTTAACAGTGAATTCTGTTTCTTTATTAAAACTTTAAGCTTTCCTAACTAAAAAAACAGCCAACCAAGAATCAATTGAAGCTCAACTGAATCTGGATTGACTGAGCCAACCTTTGTTAACCTATTTACTCTAAGAAGTCTTTCAGACGCTTACTTCGACTTGGGTGACGAAGTTTTCTAAGTGCTTTTGCTTCAATCTGTCGGATCCGCTCACGTGTGACACCAAAGACTTTACCTACCTCTTCGAGCGTACGTGTTCTTCCATCATCTAGTCCAAAACGCAAACGCAGGACATTTTCTTCTCTATCTGTTAATGTATCAAGTACATCTTCTAATTGTTCTTTTAAAAGTTCATATGCTGCGTGATCCGATGGAGAAGTAGCTTCTTGATCTTCAATGAAGTCACCTAGATGAGAATCATCTTCTTCTCCTATCGGCGTTTCAAGAGACACAGGTTCTTGGGCGATTTTCAATATTTCTCTCACTTTATCTGGTGTAAGCTCCATCTCTTTCCCTATCTCTTCAGGCGTTGGCTCTCGTCCAAAATCTTGTAGCAGCTGGCGTTGAACTCTAATTAATTTGTTAATCGTTTCTACCATATGGACAGGTATACGAATGGTACGGGCTTGATCTGCAATCGCTCTTGTTATAGCTTGTCGGATCCACCAAGTTGCATAAGTACTAAACTTAAAGCCTTTTCGATAATCAAATTTTTCTACCGCTTTTATAAGTCCCATATTACCTTCTTGAATGAGGTCAAGAAAAAGCATTCCTCTTCCTACGTATCGCTTAGCAATACTAACTACAAGTCTCAAGTTTGCTTCAGCTAATCGTCTCTTCGCTTCTTCATCGCCTTGCTCAATTCTTTCAGCTAAACTAATCTCTTCTTGAGCTGACAATAAATCGACACGTCCTATTTCCTTTAAATACATACGCACAGGATCATTTATTTTTATTCCCAACGGTACACTTAAATCATTTAAATCAAATTCCTCTACTTTAGAGATTTGCTGTTCACTTGGATCTTCCTCAGAATCTCCAACAACCTCTATTCCTTGATCACCTAAATATTCGTAAAATTCATCAATTTGATCTGACTCTAATTCAAAGATAGCTAATCGTTCTGCAACATCTTCATAAGCAATTAAACCACGCTTCTTCCCTATCTCTACAATCTGTTCTTTTGCTTGTTCCAATGTTAATTCTGTTTCATTATCTTTTGATTCTGATGGCTTATTATCTGCCATAAGAGTCCCCCTCCTTCCATCTGTTCCTGTCTTAACGTTTTTTATCCTTAAGCGCTTTTTGGATACGCATAATTTCCATACCTATTTGCGCTGCTTTAACAAAATCTTTATTCAATTCTGCATGTTTTTGTTGACTCATTAATTCACGTATTTCAGCCTTATCTCCTTGCTCTGATTTTATTAAATAAATGTAATCATCAATTTCAGCATCAGTAATATCAGGTGATATCGGCTCCATTGCAATTTCAACTAACTCACTTTTTATTGATTGATCGTTTACACGTTCAATAAAATGACTGACATTCGCATCATGACCATCTTCATAAAAAGCGTAAAGATACGTCACAATGATCTGGTGCTTTTCTATGTTAAAAGCTGCCCCTAAGCTATGTTTGATTTTTTCAGCAATGGATCGATCATATAACATATATGCAAGCAATTTTTTTTCAGCATTATGATACGCGGGTAAAAGTTTTTGTCTGTTCTTTTTAAATACGCGCTCATTAGTATGGCTTATTGAAACAGAGTTATCCTTATCATTTCCACGTTGTTTCCTTTTTTCATTAATCTCTTCCAGTATCGTATCAACTGATAATTGATATGTTTTAGCTAGCTCTCTTGCATAATGATCTCTGTCAATCGCTGCATTTAATACGGCTATCTCACTAACCATTTGATTTATATAGGCGATTTTGTCAGCCTCAATCTGGAGGTTATATCCTCTCTTATAATACGTCATCACAAAGCTCATATACGTAGAGCTTGCCTCTATCACCTCATGTTTAAACCTTTCCCCTCCGTATTCTTTAATATAAGCATCGGGATCAAGGTTATCGGGTAATGAAGCAACACGAACTTGACAGCCAACTTTATTAAATAATTTCGCCGCTTTATAAGTGGCACGGATACCAGCCTCATCACCGTCATAGCATATGACAACTTGCTCTACATACCTTTTAAGTAAAGCTGCTTGCTGTTCGGTAGCGGATGTTCCTAATGATGCTACACCATTCGTAATACCTGCTTGATATGCCGTTATAACATCCATATAACCTTCAAATAATATAGCTTGGCCAAATTTTTTCATTTCACTTCGAGCGAGATCGAAGTTAAATAACAGCTTACCCTTTTGAAACAACGCTGACTCTGGACTATTCAAATATTTAGGTTCTAAATCACCAATTGACCGACCTCCAAAGCCTACTGTTTTCCCTAAATGATTTCGTATAGGAAAAATAACACGCCCCCTAAAACGATCGTATACTTGATTTTCTTCGTTACGAGCTAAAACGCCAGAGGAAGCAAGATGTTGTATATTGAGATCTTTTTTAATTAGAAATTGTGTCGTCACTTCATTTGCTTGTGGTGAAAATCCGATCTGAAATAAATCAATCATCTCATCTGTCAAGCCACGCTCTTGCAAATATACTTGAGCTGCTTGAGCTTCTTTTGTATGTCTAAGTACATGATGATAATATTTAGTCAACCATTCATACGCCTGTAAACTAATCTGGTCAACTGCGTGGTTATGCGCATCATCTTTTTGATATTGATCGGGTAAATGGTGCCCGCTTTTTTCACCCAAATACTCAACAGCTTGATGAAAAGTGAATCCTTCCAACTCCATTAAAAATGTAAATACATTGCCACCTTTTCCACAACCAAAACAATGAAAGATTTGTTTTTCCTGCGTCACAGAAAAAGAAGGTGTTTGTTCTCCATGAAATGGACATAATCCAAAATAATTACGTCCTTGTTTTTTTAATGAAACGTATTCTCCTACGACATCCACAATATCATTAGCTTTACGAATTTCATCAATAATTTGTTCAGGAATTTGACCTGCCATAAGTATCACCAACATTTAATTTCTATATAAAATCAAAAATTCCTGCAAGTTTCGACAATAAATTTTAAAAAAATTCACATTCGTTAGTCCTTTGACGAATAAAATAGCTTTTTTTATGCTTTTTACTTTTCTAACCTGTGAAAAATAGTGCTGATTTTTCCGCAACTACCCTTACATCTCTTAAACATACTTAAAGCCTTTTCTTTCCTTAGAACAATATAGTCAAAAGAAGGATTGAATAAACGTCACGATAAGGGTTCTACATAAGAAAGGCGGATTCCTGCATAAAACTAAGATTCAAGGTTAACCGATGTTATTAAACTTTCTCTTTTTCAATCTAGTTTCTAATATATTTTTTTCACAAATATTAATTATAATATATATATACAAATAACGCTATAAATTTGATTTAAAATTAATGAAATCTTTTATTTCAGAGTTATCCCCCGCCTAATTTTTTTCTTTTAAAGGTATCAGGCGGGGGCTCTAATCATATAAAGTAAGGTATTAAATTATCTTATTTATTTTTATCGAGTCAATTGAATTTGCAATATCAGATTAGCTGTCTCTTCAACTGCTTTATGAGAAACATCAATAACCGGACAACCCAACCGGTCAACAACTTGTTCAAAAAAAGTGATTTCTTCGTTTATTCTTTTTGGTGCTGCATAATTTGCGTTTTCTTTTAATCCTAATGCTTTTAGACGCTCTTTCCTTATATCATTTAGCTTTTCGGGACTAATCTTTAATCCAAAACATTTATTTGGATTTGTCTTAAACAACTCTTCAGGAGGATCCACTTCGGGAACGATCGGAACATTCGCTACTTTGAGACTTTTTAGTGCAAGATACTGTGATAAAGGAGTCTTAGATGTTCTTGAGACGCCGATTAATACTAAATCAGCTTGCTCAATGCCTCGCGGATCGCGCCCATCATCATACTTAACTGCAAACTCGATAGCTTCTACACGTTTGAAATAAGCTTCATCAAGTTGGTGTCCTAACCCCGGTTTCATTCTTGGTTTCTTCTGAAAAAGACGCTCCATAGCTTCTAGCATAGGTCCAATAATATCAATGGCCTCTAATCCCATTTCAGCTGATTTATTTAGTACATATTGTCTAAGGTTTGGATTAACAAGTGTATAGCCAACAATCGCTCGATCCTTAGCAGCAGAAGCTAATACATCATCAATTTTTCCTTTTCCTTCGACATATGGTGATTTGATGATTTGATAATCTTGACCGTTTTCAAACTGTAAAAGAGCTGCCTTTATAACTTTTTCTGCCGTCTCACCTAAGGAATCCGAAATTAAATATATAATTGGCTTATTCATAAATTCACACCTCGTCTTAGAATTGTTGCTTCCATTCAACTAAGCTGAAATCAGCAAATTGATAGACAAGTTCAGCTATAGCGTTTAGCAAGCCTAAACGATTTGCTTTTAACGCTTCATTTTCAACCATGACCATGGTTTCTTCAAAGAAAGCATTGATGGCCGGTGTTAAAACTGCTAGCAAAGTTAACGCTTCACTATAAACACGGTCTAGCATTTTAACTTGATAATCTGTTTTTGTACGTTGAAAGGCACTAAATAAGTCATGTTCAGATTGATTTTCAAATAACGATTGATCAATCGTCGTTCCTTTTGCTTTTTTGGCTAAATTAATGACACGTACTAGCGCTTCCTGAGTAGGTTTAAACGATGGATCAACACGTTTCTTTTCTAAGAGCATAGCTTTTTCAAAGGCGTTAGCGATAACCCCAATACCCTTATGTGTAACAGCTTTAATCATATCTTGTGAAATTTGCTTTTCTTTAGCTAAATAAATCATTCTAGCTTCAATAAATTCCATTAGTTGTGCTTCTATAACAGACTGGTCATCCATGTCTACCGGTGACTGCTCATACACTTCAATGACTATACGAATGATACTTTCAATATCTAGTTTCCAATTTTTACTTTGCAAAATTTGAATAACACCCATTGCTTGTCGCCTTAAAGCATAAGGGTCTTGTGAGCCGGTTGGGATTAGACCTACACTAATACAACCAATAATTGTATCTAGTTTATCAGCGATACTGATAACGGCACCAATTGACGTTTCCGGCAGTATATCTTTAGCATGACGCGGCATATAATGCTCATTTATCGCTTTTGCTACAAACTCTTCTTCACCAGCTAACCGTGCATATTTCTCCCCCATTATCCCTTGCAGATTAGTAAATTCATTCACCATGTTTGTAACTAAATCGAACTTGCAGATTGTTGCAGCTCGCTCGGTATAAGCAAGGTCTTTTTCTGAGAAAGCCAACTGCTTTGCTATCGCTGTTGCAATTTTTGTTACGCGATTTACTTTATCTGCAATCGTCCCTAATTGTTCTTGAAAAACCATTCTCGTCAATTTTTGATTATTTGCTTCAATTGACTGCTTTTGATCTTCCTTGTAGAAGAACAAGGCATCTGCAAGTCTTGCATTCAGTACTTTTTCATTTCCTTTAGCGACAGTATCTAAATATTGGTCATTACCATTCCTTACACCAATAAAGTAAGGTAATAAATTGCCGTTTTCTCCTCTAACAGGGAAATATCGCTGATGCTCCTTCATAGAAGTAATAAGTGCTTCTTCAGGGACAATCAAATAGTCTTCACTATATTTACCAAAAAAAACAGTTGGATATTCCACCAATTGAGTAACTTCTTCTAACAATGCTTCGTTCTTATCAACGATCCATTGATGCTGATTTGCTAATCTATTTATTTGATCAATAATTTCTGCTTTTCTTCGTTCACTACTTGCAATGACATATTGTGCTTCTAAATCTTTTTGATAATCGAGGGGGTTGGTTATTTCAAACTTCCCTGCTAAAAAGCGATGGCCGTAAGACGTTTTTCCGCTTCTCACACCTTCAATTTCAAAGTTAATCACAGATTGATCATTCATTCCAACTAACCATTTTATCGGGCGAATGTATTTTAATGAACGATTGGACCAACGCATATTTTTGGGAAAACTTAAAGATAATAATACATCTTTAAAAGTGGGCAAAATTTGATCAGCGGATGTCCCTTTTATGAATTTCTTTACATGCACATAGTCAATTCCCTTAATAGGCTTAAAGTAAATATCCTCAACAGTAACCCCTTGTCCTTTGACAAAACCTTGTGCTGCCTTTGTCCAGTTGCCCGATTCATCTAATGCAATATTTTTAGCAGGTCCTTTAGCTTCATCTTCTATATCAGGCTGTTTATTAGCTAACGCAATAATTTGCACAGCTAACCGCCTAGGCGTCGCATATATATTTAATTCTTGATAACCTAAGCGATTTTTCACTAACCAGTCTTTAGTTTTTTGAAGTAATTGTGTTTCTGTAGGTGCTATAAAGCGGGCTGGCATTTCTTCAAGTCCGATCTCAAATAAAACATTACTCGTGCTCATGGCTTCTAACCTCCTTTTTTAACATCGGAAAACCTAATTTTTCTCGCTCTTCTACATATAACTTAGCAATCGCTCTCGCCAAGTTCCTAACCCTTGTAATATAGCCAGTTCTTTCAGTAACTGAAATAACTCCTTTAGCATCAAGCAAATTAAAGGTATGGGAACATTTTAATACATAATCATAAGCTGGAAAAACAAGACCTTTCTCCATCACTTGCTTGGCCTCTTGTTCGAATTGATTAAAAAGATTGAAAAGTAAGTTCGTATCTGACTCCTCAAAAGTATACTTTGAATGCTCATATTCAGGTTGATAGAAAATATCATGAACCGTGACCCCTTCAGTCCAAGTCAGTTCAAAAACATTTTCTTTGTCTTGAATATAAGAAGCTAACCGCTCAATTCCATAAGTGATTTCAACAGCTACTGGACTTGCTTCTAAGCCTCCAATTTGTTGAAAGTATGTAAATTGTGTAATTTCCATCCCATCTAACCAAACTTCCCAACCGAGTCCAGCGGCACCTAAGGTTGGATTTTCCCAATTGTCTTCTACAAAACGGATATCATGCTTAAGTGGGTTAATTCCTAATTTCTCTAATGAAGCTAAATATAGCTCTTGAATGTGATCTGGTGATGGTTTCATAATCACTTGAAATTGATGATGCTGATACAGCCGATTTGGGTTGTCACCATAGCGCCCATCAGCAGGGCGTCTTGATGGCTCAACGTAAGCAACATTCCACGGTTCCGGCCCAAGACTGCGTAGAAGTGTCATAGGCGACATGGTTCCTGCACCTTTTTCAGTATCATAAGCTTGCATTAAAATGCACCCTTGATCCGACCAGTGCTTTTGTAACGTTAAAATCATTTCCTGAACATGCATATTATTACCTCCATTTACTATGTATCGTTTGATTTAGGTATTACATCTTCATCCTATATTTTACTCGCACGAAGAAATATTCAAGTTCCTCACCCGAAGAGCTAAGCGCGTTTTCCTATAAAACGAAGCTTCAATCAGTGGACAGAGGGCTACACGACATAGGTCATGCAGAGGACGTGGCGGTCTTAGTCTGTCATCCTCTTAAGGACGTGGCGGTTTTAGTCTACAATCTTCCCCCACTGTTTGGTAGGTAGTTGAGTGAACTAGGAAATTAGTATCCGTTAGCTTCCGCCTAAACAAATGATTTCTGCTCTCTATTTTGAGACGGGCGGTTATCCGTGATAAAAAATCCCGTCCCTATGTCTTAATTTAAGACATAGGGACGGGATTTCCGCGGTTCCACCCTATTTACTAAAGAGAAAACTTTAGTCACTTTTTTATTACAAGTTCCAGAGCGCCTTTTCAATAAACCGATTATACCTGGCTCACACCCGCCCAGATTCGCTATAATAATCATGGATATTTACTTTTCTCCTTCATCACTATGTATAATCTAGCCCTTTTGCTATCCATTATAGTAAGGTAATCCTCTGTGTTTGTCAAGATTGTTAAGTTAATCCGTTAACAAATGAAGCTGTTTAAGGAATTTCTTTGATTTAATCGTCAATCCTCCATAGTGGTCGTAATAATATTCCAAGACGTGTTGCAAAACTTTTTTATTTTCTTCCTTTACCGATACATTGGCGACTCTCTCTATGTCAACATCAGAGAACATTCTTAATAATCTCAATTGCATGTTTGTCAAGGGTAAATAACTAGGGTCATGGTGTTTACAGCGAGCACAGATTACCCCAGCTTCCTTAATTGAAAAACCCAGAAGACTATCTTCACTACCACAATGGTAGCAGTGACTAACTATTGGAGCAATACCAGAAATTTTATATAGCTTCATTTCATACATCATCGTCATCACTAAGGGGTCCTTGTCTTCCGATAGTGACTTTAATGCCAGTGAAAATTGTTGATATATATAATGATTGGGCTTCTTATCATCCATTAATTTATCGGTTAGTTCCGTTAAATAGCTTGCATACGCTGCTTGAATGATATCTTGACGTATCAGACGATGAGATTGAATGATCTCACCCTGTTGTAACACACCCAACCCTTTTCCGAGTTGGATAAGAAACTGTCCATGAATAAACAATTGAGCTAGCGCAGACATACGGCTTTTCGGCTTTTTTGCTCCTCTTGCTATAACTGCAATCTTGCCTAATTCTTTAGTGAAAATCGTTACGATTTTATGTGTTTCCCCATAGTCCTGCGTTCGGATAATAATGCCTTCTAGTTTCTCAAGCACCCTCACCAATCCCTCTATTTATTAGTTATACCAATTTATTTAATTCGTGATTAAGTGGCGAATCTTGAATAGTCTCCTCTTCTTTTAGGGTGTCAATCTCCATATCCTTCATGAGTAGATAAGTCTCTATATTTCCTGTTTGACTAAAAACGATCCAAGGTAAATCATGCATGAAAAGTCCACCTTTCCTCTTTTTAGTTACATCATCTACATTTATAGAATGACCGGAGATCACTTTTCAATGTTAATTAATTATTACCATGAATAATGAATGGCGATCACTTAGTTTAATATTCATCTTGATTATATCCATACTCATGTAAGTAGTGATCTCGATTACGCCAATCTTTTTGAACCTTAACCCAAAGTTCTAAATAAACTTTCGTTCCTAACAAGCGTTCAATATCTTTCCTCGCTTGAATACCAATATCCTTTAACATTTTACCTTGCTTACCTATAATAATGCCTTTTTGAGATTTACGCTCTATTATTATTGAAGCTTGAACAAGTACTTTTTCATCTGGTTGTTTTTTAATCTTTTCAATCAACACTGCTAAGGAATGAGGCACTTCTTCTCTTGTTAATTGAATAGCTTTTTCTCTAATAAATTCAGCAATAATAAATCGTTCAGGGTGGTCGGTAATATGGTCTTCGGGATAATATTGCGGCCCCTCGGGTAGTTGTTGTTTTAAAACAGATAATAAATGTTCAACATTATTTCCTTCTAAGGCTGATATTGGAATAATCTCTTTAAAAGGAAAACGGTCTTTATATTCAGTGATCAGTTCAAATAATTCGTCTGGATGGATTTGATCAATTTTATTAATAATAAGATAAACAGGTTTCTTTACATTTTCCAACCGATCAATAATATATTGATCGCCCCTGCCATATCCCTCTTTTGCGTTAATCATAAATAAAACAGCATCCACTTCGTTTAACGTATTTTCAGCTATATTTACCATAAAATCACCTAATTTATGTTTAGGTTTATGGATACCAGGTGTATCTATAAAAATAATCTGGGCATTTTCCACTGTCCATACACCCTGAATCGTATTACGTGTTGTTTGTGCTTTATCACTCATAATCGCTATTTTTTGGCCAATAACGCGATTTAAGAATGTAGATTTCCCAACATTGGGACGTCCAATGATGGTTATAAAACCAGAGTGAAATGAATCATGTTGCATAACCGTGTCCTCCTTAATCTCTTTACCAAAACAGTATCATTACTTTAGGAAAAAATATAATTAAACCAATTACCGCAGCAATAACACTTGCTATTAAAACACCACCAGCTGTTAAATCTTTAATCACTCCAGCTGTCGGGTGCCAATCAGGTGCTAAATAATCAAGCATCACTTCAACAGCTGTATTAAAGACTTCCGCTGTTAATACTAATCCAATCGTCAATATTAACAGAACCCACTCTACTATAGAAATAGAAAATAGGAAGCCAAATATGATAACCATGGATGTAATCAAAAAATGAACACGCATGTTTATTTCATGTTTAAGGGCATATTTCAATCCATTAACTGCATAACCTATACCAACTCGCTTCTTCTTAATTTCTTGATAGTCCGAAGCCATCTAATAACTCCTCTTGTCTAGAGAACATTTTTACTTCATCCTCATCATTCAAATGGTCGTATCCTAATAGATGAAGAAAACCATGAATGACTAAGAAACCATACTCTCGATTTAAGCTATGTTGATATTCATTGGCTTGCTCCTCCGCCTTTTCAACCGATATAACAATATCTCCTAACGATACCGGTAGCTCTTCACCTATGATCGCTATCTCGTTTTCTCCGACTTCTTGTAAGGGAAATGAGATGACGTCTGTTGGACGGTCAATTTGGCGATAGTTGCGATTGAGCTCTTGAATTGATGTGTTATTAACAAAATTAATTGATAATTCCACTTCGCTTCGTAGCTCTTCTTCTTTTACTGCATAATGTAATAGTTGACTAATGAGATTAATCGTATCCTCATCAACTGTGTTTGTTTCATCATGAAAATCGATTTGCAATTAAATATCCTCCTTTTTATTTGTTGGGTATTGAATTCGTGAATGATAAATACCATTTAATGTTTCTTGAATGGTTTGTTTAATTTTACGAAGCTCCTTAAATGTTAATGCGCTATCATCCAATTGACCATCATTTAAGCGCTCTTGAACAATTGACTGAATAAAATCATCAATCTTTTCTTTAGTGGGTTCATCTAAAGAACGGACGGCTGCTTCGACGGAATCACATATAGAAATCACAGCAGATTCTTTTGTTTGTGGTAACGGCCCTTGATACCGATAATCTTCTTCCCTTACCTCTTTATTATGTTCCTTTTCTTTATAATAAAAATACTTTAATAAAGAAGTACCATGATGTTGTTCAGCTACGTCAATAATTTCTCGAGGCAAACGATGATCTTTTAATATCCTTGCTCCATCATGGGGATGGGCTAAAATAATCGTTGCACTCTGTTTAGGTGATAAGTAATCATGAGGATTTCTCATCCCCATTTGATTCTCAATGAAATAATGGGGTTGCTTCGTTTTTCCTAAATCATGATAATATGAAGCAACTCGTGCCAGTAAACCATTTGCACCAATCGCCTCACATGCCGCTTCACTTAAATTTGCAACCATAACACTATGGTGATAAGTTCCTGGTGCTTCTGTTAATATTTTTCTTAATAAAGGATGATTCGGGCTAGCCAATGTAAGTAACTTTGTATCAGATAATATACCTAATATAGACTCAAAAAACGGAAGCACACCGATTGTTACAATGCCAGATAGCATTGCTGAGATAAATCCATAGCTAGCATAACGTAATATTTCGATCAGTTGATAACTTTCATAAGATAAGAATAGAAAACCAAGTGTAACTAAAATATTTACTACACCTGTAGCCAATACAGCCTTTAAGATTGCCATACGATCTTTAATCCCTATAAGTGTAATAATGACACATAATTGTCCAAACAGCATATAAATACCGGCTTCCAAATGAAGCGATCCAGGAATCTGACCGTTAAAAATGATTGTAGCTAGTATAGCAAAAACGATTGAAAAAATTAAGGCTAACCGTTCTCGATAAAGAATTCTAAGTAACATACTACTGGTAGCGATCGGCATAAGTAAGTATAATTGATTAGCGTCTGTTGAAAAAAAGCTAATAAATTTCATTATCGCTAGTGTAAAAACAACAATTAAAACAAGTGCGAACAAACGTTTCATATCCAAATATGCACTATCTATATAATAAACAAAACTATAAGCAAGAACAGCCGTTAAAAGCAACGTAAAGATTAACAGACCTAAAATCGGAAAAATATTACGATCACTGTTAAGAAGTCCTACTAATGTTAGTTTATCATAAATCTCATTGGTAATCGTTTGGTCTTCACGAACAATGACTTCACCAGCACGTATCATAGCTGGTTCAACATTATCAATGGCTTGTCGTTCAGCTTCCATTGTTTCTTCTATTGAAAAAAATGAATTTTCGACAATAGCAAATTCACCAATTTCAAATAATGCTTCTTTTATTTCATCAGCCATACTAGAGTACTGCAGGCGTTGATTCAACTGAGTGACAGATGATTCAATTTGTTCACGTTGAACCCCTTCATTAAAGATTTCTTGTAATGATGTCGTTAATAACTCATAAGCTATTTCTTTCTCATTATCATTTATCGCAATTAAGGTTAGCAGTACCTCATCTGACACTTGATCAGTAATCTCACTACTTAATATTTGCTTTAATTCTTGCAATTTTTCTGATGTTGATCGCTCAATGCTATTGTCATCGTTGTCGTCTTGATCACTCGGTTGATGTACAGAAGCAATTGCATCAAAGAGTTCTGTAATGTATTCAATACGCTCTTCTGTCACTTCTTGAGATATTTCATAACGATCATCGACAGATTGAAGCGCTTCCCTTTGTCTTCTTTCTGTTTCCCGCGTATCTTCGATCGTTATAGGGGAACGAATCGTTTCACTAGCGTTACTAAAACGTTCTATTTCATATGTTTCTGTATAGACATTAGAAATAGTAAATGAAAATATGGATATGGCGATTACAGCAAGAGCAAGGCTTAATTGAATCGGTTTACTCAATGCCCTTAGGTTATCAAATTTAATCTTCATTTCGGATGACTCCTTTATTCAACAATAAACACATTCCTTTTACCATATCATACAACGATTTAAACATGATGTATATGTTTAAGAGTAAAATAATACAAGCTACTCTAATGTGGTGGTAATACTTATTTTATAAAACAAACTTTAAATCCATTGGGAGGGCGCTCTTACCCACGGATTAAAAGTTGAGTGAACCAGGACATTAACGCCCGTTATCTCCCGCCTAAATAGATGATCTCTCGTCTCTTTTGCTCTCTGCTTTGAGGCGGGCGTTTTACGAACGATTATCTGTGATAAATGACACCATTTATATCAACATAACTTTTATATTAAGAAAAGTCCAAATAAAACATGCTCCAAATTGGCTACAATACCAAAGGAGCACGAACTTATAACGATATAAAGTTATTTAACAAGAACTTAAATACGCATTTAAAAGTGATCATTCGGGTATAATCTGAGTCCATCCACTCAATATCGACTTAGTTACGTCTTTGAAGTGCAAATAGAACGAACCTCCAATCCAGGCGTTTTCGTTCTTCGCCCACTGATTGCAGGTTCATTGAGTGAATCCGGACATTAGCGATTGCTCTTCTAATTTAAGTTCCTAAGAAAATTGAAAAACACAAAGGATGCTCTATTCATTGCTTAACAGACTTTTTATTCAATTATTCGTACTGGTCAGCTACTGTTCTTCAAATGCTTCAATAATTCTCTGAACAACAGGATGACGAACGACATCTTGCTGTTCTAAATAAACAAAGTTAATACCTAGAACATCTTTTAAAGTTTTTTGAACAGAGATAAGACCTGAAAAGGTACCATGTGGTAAATCAATTTGAGTGATATCACCTGTTATAACCATCTTCGATCCAAATCCTAACCTTGTAAGAAACATTTTCATTTGTGCTATGGTCGTATTTTGTGCTTCATCTAAAATAACAAAAGCATCATCTAATGTACGACCTCTCATATAAGCAAGGGGAGCAACTTCAATAGTTCCTCGTTCAATTAAACGGGTGGTATGCTCTAAGCCTAATACATCATGTAATCCATCATAAAGAGGACGTAAATAAGGATCTACCTTTTCTTTTAAATCGCCAGGTAAAAAGCCAAGGCTTTCCCCAGCTTCTACAGCCGGTCGAGTTAAAACAATTCGTTTTATTTTACCTGCCTTTAAAGCTTTAACTGCCATTACAACCGCTAAGTATGTTTTACCAGTACCAGCAGGTCCGATACCAAATACGACATCATTGTGCTTTATTTGATTTACGTAATGACGTTGCCCTAATGTTTTTACACGGATAGGACGTCCCAGGGCATTACGAATAATTTCTTCATCAAAAAGGGTATAAAATTGTTCTATTTTGTCTTTTCTTGCTAATTCAACAGCATAAATAACGTCTCGATCAGATATTTTAATGTCTTTACGAATAACCTCTAATAAAGCGTTCAGGACATCGCTTACGAGTATAGCTTGCGCTTCATCTCCTTGCACGCGAACTTGTTCTCCACGGGTAATTATTGAGACACCAATCTGTGATTCGAGTTGTTTTAAATGGCTATCTTCTGCTCCGAATAAGTTCATCGCTTCTGAAGGATCTTTTATTTGTAAATCAACTAAATGTAAAGCATCAGACATATATTAATCTCCTTGGTTCATAGCATTAGTATTCACGATATCTTCCTTCACCGTGAAGTATACGTGTAAGTTTACTTTACCATTCTCAATAGATTGATGCAAAATTTTTTCATTTATAATTTCTGCAGACTCACCCAATTCATTCAGCAAATTTTTCCTAGCTTGTACGATCCCAATCTCAGTTGCCTCTTCTTCTGTACGATTAATCTCTGCATTTAACATTTCTCGATGTTGATCAACCGAAAGCGCAATAGGGAGCTGCCAACTTCCGATTGAAGGCTTATATAATGTGGTCTCTACTTGTTGAAGTTCAAAATCATTTGACCAGAACCCCCAAAAAGGGAGTTGAAAATTCCCTATTTGCAAGCTATATTTTTTCGATTGATTACCTGTTTCTGTTTGATACTGTCCAACTAACGGAATGTTCAGTTTTGATTCATACCATGTGGTTGCATAAATTTCTGCCTCTACTGTACTAAGCTCTTTACTACCTTTATCTTCATCTTTATCCTCATCTTCATCATTTTGATTTAATTCACCCGTTACGAGAAGTTGTCCTTTTTTTACGTAATCATTAATTTCTACTAACGGTCGACCTTTTGCTACAAACATCTCACTAATCACGCCATCCTTTTTCGCATATAGATGTTTTCGACTTTTCGACTCTTCTTCATTTACTTGTCTTTTAGGAACAACATCTAATTGATAAATGATGCCATCTTGTTTTATACCCACCCAAAGCAAATTTGGATAATCTGCTAATAATCGTAGTTGTATGTCGCTTGAACTCTCAATAAATAGCTTAAGTTTTCCCTTCTTCACACCATATTCATCAAGAGATTGACGTATTTGTTTTTCTATTTCAACCGGAATACCATCAATGTTTATCATCCATATCGATTGGGATAAATAGATAAATATTAAAAAAGCTAAACAAAAACAAACTACAAGTACTTTCATTCTTCTTAATTGCGTGAACAGAAAAGGCATGCCTTTTTTACTGACAAATGATAACTTGTAACGTGTTTTTCGTCTCAATTGACGAACCTTTTTTAAATCTGATAAATTAATGTCGCCTAAACATTCAGTATTTGATATTTTCTTAATTGACCATCCATTAATTTGATGTCTTGTACATAAATCAAAGAAGCGTTCTGGATAATGTCCTTTTACTTTTATGGTGATGACGCCTTTTAACCATGATGGTTTTAATGCTCTCATTGTCCCACTCCATTATTATGTAATCCTTCGCCTACTTTAACCTCATTAATCGTACCTTCAATCAAAATTTCCTCTGTGACTAACATTTTTATAACAAGATTATTACCTTTAACAATTAGTAAGCCATTGATTACTTTTAATACAATCTCATTAGAAGTAAAACGTAAAATTCCGTGGTGATTTTCGATATAAACATGGATATCTCCAATCATAGTAATGCGAGGTAATTTCAATTGCACATCAACTGGTAGGTTTTTAGCAGACTTCATTATCTGATTAATTTTCGAACGCAAATAAGCCACGAAATCGCCTCCTTCTCTTTTCAAGATATGTTATTTAAACGGTAATCAGAACCCAAATCTGCCTATGGTTCTGATCAAGTGGCACAGCGTCTTTGCGGTTGCAAAGACGCTGTGCTGTGATAAATGGATAAAAGTTATAGGATTTTAAAATAGAAGTCGTTACATTTTGAGGAAGGAACAGATGATTACATATTTTAATTTAGTAAAAAGCGAAATATGCTCTAAATAATAAAACGAACTGTCAATCGACATTAGCGCCGCTATCAACCACCTCAATCAATTTGCTCTACGCTCTATTTTTAGGGGGAGTTTACGGAGGGTTTCTGTGATAAATAATGTTTAAAACATCAAAAATTCGGTTGTATACTATTTGACGTTGGTGAAGGGAATTCTCCATTTCATGCGTTTGTGAAATGGGGGTAGACTTTCGCTAACGTCTTTTCTATTTCTCT
>NZ_JAFBDS010000017.1 GCF_016908375.1 Amphibacillus cookii | reverse complement strand
TTTAAAAAAGATGACCCCTGTACAATACAGGAATCACCTTTCCAGTGTAGCATAGTCTTTTTTTAAAAAGTCCTTTACAAAGGGTACAGATTAATGTGGAGTGGCTTTTTTAATTCAAATGGTTTAAATGTAAGTGGGTCTAAGCATTAACTGGTCCGTTTGAGCATTTGTGATGTTAAATGATATAAATGATGTTTATAATGACCGTTTGGTAACTTTTCTAATTCACGCAATGCTTTGTTCGTATAACGCTCAGCAATTTTTTTCGCTTTCTCGATGCCATCAGCTTCTTCAATAATGTTGCTTAGTTTCTGTAAATCGGATTTGGAAAAAGGCTTGTCTTTAGCTAAGATCAAGGATACTTCATCTGGTTTAGCTAACATGGCATAGATCAGCGGTAATGTGTAAATACCTTGTTGGACGTCTGCCATCACAGGTTTGCCTATTTGTTCTTCATAACCTTGATAATCTAAGATATCATCAATAATTTGAAATGCCATCCCAATATAATGCCCCATGTTCCATGCTGTACGTACTTGGCGCTTACTTGCTTTACTTTCTACTGCGCCTGTATAGCAACTTAAAGCAAAAAGTTGTGCTGTTTTTCCTGATATTCTTGATAAATAGCTTTTCACACTGTTAGGTGGTTGAAACCTAGAGTGGAGTTGATCAAGTTCACCAATTAAAAGTTTCTCTATACTACGTATATTATACATCGATTGCGCAATGGAATCAGCGTGTTTGGCTAGTATGGAAAAACAGATCGAAAATAAATAATCACCAGCATATATAGCAAATTTGTTATCATGCTTTGCTTGTAAAGTGACATTCCCACGGCGCGTATCAGCTTGATCAATAACATCATCATGAATAAGTGTTGCCATGTGTAAAGCCTCTAGAGCCGCTGCAATTGCAATCGCTTTATCTTTATCATATTCAGTCCCTATTTGACTACAAAGTAACGTGTAGGCAGGTCTGAGCAGCTTACCACCAGCGCGAATAACCTCTCTAAGGGTTTCATTCACGCGTTTGTCTTTGATACGTATATGATCCTCTATTAATTTTATGACTTTGATCAAATCTTGATTTAATTCTGGATAATCACGCCACATTTGATGTATTTCCATGTTTTTAAAACCTCTCTCGTTTCGATGTATATGTGTGCTACATGGTTTGTAAATCCATATAATAGTGTAATCTTTCTATATGTGTTAATAAATAATTGGCAGTAATACCTATGGCTACTCCAGTCAGGATACCAATCAAGGAAAGAATGGGTAGGTAAAGCATAACAGACCACGATTGAGCGACCCAGCTTGCAATGGATAATTGCCCAACGTTGTGCAGGACAGCGCCGGTAGTACTTACACCAATTAGACTAACATTAGCGAACCTTAATTGTTTAACGAGCAACATACCTAAAAAGCTAAACAATGCCCCAGCACCACTATACATAAATGTAGAAATAGTGCCACTGAGTAGGGTAGCTAATATTAAGCGAATCAAGACCACTTTACTGGCATCCTTAACAGGTAGTGTATACAGGGCCATGCAAGTTATGATATTAGCCAGCCCTAACTTAGCGCCAGGTGCGAAAAAAAAGGGGGAAGGAATTGCTCGTTCAACGAGGCTAATAATGACAGCTTGAGCAGCTAGCAACGCAATGTAGACTAATCTTTGGTTTTTAGTCATAAAAAATAACATCCTTTCCTTGCTAGGCTATCGAAAATAAATAAAGCTTAACTGTAGTGTTACTCTGTGAAAAACAGTAAAAGGAAAAAAAGAAATACACATGCAGGTATAAGACGCTCTTGTTATTCGCTATAAAACGAACCTTCAATCAGCGGTCTATTCGTTCTTCGCCCACTGATGGTTAAGTTGAGCGAATCCCGAACATTAGCGTCCGTTATCACCACAATTAATTTACTTATGCGCGTTATTTTGTGGTGGTTTACGATCGGTTATCTGTGATAAATTGGTTTTCTTTCTTTCCCTTTATTATTTTGGTGGCCTTTCCTTTCAGAAAAAAAACGCAAGGATCGTCAAAATCTGCGTTCAATCTTCTGTATAATTCAATTATACATGATAATAAACAAGATAGCGATAAGCTCTATAAAAGAGCTAATCGCTAATTTGATAAAAAATTTATTTATCTTGATAGATGGACTGTTCTTTACCGTACCACCAACGTCCCAATTTCTTCTGGATAAATGGTACAACCCAGTAGTCAAGACCAAATGTACGGCCAGAGCCATTCATAAGTGCGATCGAAGCAGGGAGTGCCCATAGCTTATCCCAGCCTAGCATCGCTGTTAAAGTAAACATGATAAGAAAACCGACACTTGCTGCATTGGCTAACCAAGTAAACAAGCCGACAATAATAGCTAAACCGATCGCAATCTCAATGAATACCATCATTTTTTGCATAAATAAAGCTATTTCTGGTGTTGGCATCATAATTTGCATGATCCAAGCAAACCAGCCTGGCATCTCACTAAGAATAGGGTCGGCCCAATCACCAGCAGCTTCAGTTGCAGCACTTGTAGCATCTTGCAACCATGGGAAATCCATTTGTACGGTCGAAGAAACGAGCCACGAATCTTCGCCAATTCCTCTAAACAATTGACCGATGTTGGAAATACTTGAAGTTGCATTTTCCCAAACTTCATAGCCCCACAGTTTAGAGCCACCTTCTACAAGCCAAAATCCACCAACAAAAATTCGAAGTGGTAAGCTCCACAGTACATTTCCATAGCGTGTTAAAAAGTCGCGAAAAATATTACGCTTATCTTTTGTATGGAAGAATTCATGCTCTATATACTTAAACATATAATAGCCGCTACCAATACCGAAGAAATAGTATAAGTTCACCATGTGTTTGACAAAATTCGCAAACCACCCACTTAAATGTAAGCCCATTAGGTCTGCAACACCATAACGCGCACCAATCGATACCATTACACCATGATATTTTCCTTTATAAGCGACTTTTTCTTCGCCTTTAATATCTGCAATAATATTTTTTGCTGCCGTTGTACCTGTTTGTTCAGCTGCCTCTACAATCTGCGGTGTTGGCTTTCCTGGTTCTTCTTCAAAATAAGCCAAGTCACCCACCACATAAACATCATCGTATTGATCAGATTCCATATATTCATTTACTTTCAGACGACCAGCACGAGCTTGCTCCATACCATATTCTTCTGTATCGGAGTTAGCTTTGACGCCTCCAGTCCAAGCTAATGTATAGGTTGGAATCGTTTCACCACTTTTTAGTACAATTTCATTTTCTTTTACTTCTACGATTGGTGATTCTTTAATAACTTTTACCCCATGTTTGAGTAGATAAGCTTCTGCTTTGTCAGCATCACGACGCTCTAACATGTTAAGGATCGTTGGTGCAGCTTCAATCACGTAAAGAGAAATTTCATCTGCATTAATTTTATTGTTTTTAGCTAAGCGCTCTTTCCATTCGATCATTTCACCGACAAGTTCAATACCGGTAAATCCAGAGCCACAAATAGCAAATGTTAGCATGGCGCGACGCGTTGCTTCGTCACGAACTGTCGCAGCTTTTGCTACAGTGTTTTCAATATGTTCACGTAACTTTACAGCGTCTTCCCAAGACCATAATGTGAAACCATGTTCTGCTACGCCTGGTGTACCAAAATCATTTGGTTCTCCACCCATACCTAAAATTAAATAATCATAATCATATGCTCCGTGTTCAGTCGTCACTTTTTTCGTATCATGATCAACATGTGTTACATTATCTGTGACAAGTTTCACTTTTGTACGGTTAAATAAGCGACGAAGATCGAATTGAATCGCGTCAGGTTCAACACGGTGCGCTGCAACCTCATGCAATTCAGTCATCATTGTATGGTAAGAATGACGATCAATTAAAGTAATTGACACGGTGTCATCTTTTTTAAACTTTTTTGCTAGTTTTTTTGCGGCGTGTACACCTGCATAACCAGCACCAATGATGACAATATTCTTGTTTGGCATTTATGTTCACTCCTTTTGAATATAAATAGTTGTAAACCAAGATTTGTTGTGAATTTATGAACAACCGTTACTTATTGTAACGCTGATTTTATTTTGTGTCTAGGGTTTTTAAAGATTATATATAAAAAAATCTATAAAGTTTCACCTAATTATCATACAAAAAAGTTCAATAAGTATTCACATCTATTATAAAAACCGCTAGAATAGGACATGATTGCTTTTATCAAACAATACGTCGAATTGTGTCTAATAGACAGCTAACAAAGACGGTGATATACTCAATCCCAGAGTGACTCAATGTGAATATATTCACATTGAGATTGCTGTTAATTAAGAAAGAGAGGGCTATTAATATGTTTCAAAAAAAATTGATCGTTATTATAGGAGCTAGTTTGTTGGTTCTATTCGGTTGTTCATCGAATGATGGTTTATTAGAATCGCCCCATCGCGATACTGAATTTTTAATTGGTACGGTCATTAATTTAAGTATATACGATGAAGATAAGGAATATGTATTGGATTTAGCCATGGAGCTTATTGATGAGCTCGAGCATATGATGAGTGAAGAAATTGATACGTCTGAAGTATCTGAAATTAACCGCCAAGCAGGGGTTGAACCTGTTCAAGTTTCTGATCATCTTTATGAATTAATTAAGGCAAGTTTAGTGTATGGAGATGATTCAGATGGTGGCTTTGATATAACGATTGGTCCGTTAACAGACCTTTGGCGTATCGGGCATGATGATGCCCGAGTTCCTGATCAAGAAGAAATTGATCAAGTGTTGCCGTTAATTGATCATGAAAAAGTTGAGATTAACGATCAAGATCAATCCGTTTATGTAGTTGATGAAGGTATGCAATTAGATTTAGGCGCAATTGCTAAAGGTTATATTACAGATGAAGTTAATCAATTATTTGAACAAGAAGGTGTTACTACAGCGATCTTAGATCTAGGTGGCAATATTTACGTTAGAGGTACAAGACCTTCAGGGGATAATTGGACAGTAGGAATTCAGAATCCGTTCTTAGCTCGTGGTGAGTTAGTCGGGCGCATTGAAGCGACCAATCAGTCTGTTGTCACTTCTGGCATTTATGAGCGCTACATTGAAGAAGGTGGACAACAATATCATCACTTGCTTGATCCGGATACGGGTTATCCATTTGATAACGAAATTGCAGGTGTTACCATTATAAGTGATTATTCAACGGATGGTGATGCTCTTTCAACGGTTGTATTTGCTAAAGGGTTAGAAGAAGGCAAGGCCTTTATTGAATCCATGGATGATGCAGAGGCTATCTTTGTGACAAGAGACAGAGAAATTTTGTTAACGACGGGATTAACTGAAACATTTGAATTAACAAATGAAGCATTTGAATTGATTAGTCAGTAGAAAAGGTGATGAAGTTGACGATATCAGCATTTTTGAAATTAGTCGAGATCCAGACTAAAATAGCTAGTTTATTTCCATTTTTAATTGGTTTACTTTTTGTTATTTATCGCTATCAAAGTTTTAGTATCGTTAATACAGCAATATTCTTTGTTGCCATGTTGACCTTCGACTTAACAACGACGGCGATTAATAATTATATGGATTATCGCAAAGCAAGTTCAGATCAATATAGAGAAACGCGTAATATTATTGGGCAAGCCCAAATCCCAGAGCGGATTGTGGTGATAGCGATTTTTGTTATGTTGACCCTAGCTGTAGGTTTAGGGTTGTGGCTTGTCATTCGAACCGATTTATTTGTGTTATTAATTGGCATGCTATGTTTTGCTATTGGAATTTTTTACACGTTTGGTCCTATTCCATTATCACGGATGCCACTAGGGGAAGTGTTTTCTGGTGTGACGATGGGTTTTGGTATTGTCTTTTTAGCGGTATATGTTAATGCATTTGACCAAGGTATTGTTCACTTAGGCTGGGAAGGTCGAATGGTTCATTTTCAAGCCGATCTATACTTGTTGTTAGAAATACTATTGGTCTCAATACCGAGCATTTTCACGATTGCTAACTTGATGCTAGCCAATAATATTTGTGATTTAGACGAAGATATTGCCAATTCTCGTTTTACCCTACCTTATTATATAGGAAAGGATAATGCGGTAGTTTTATTTAATGGCCTTTATTATATGAGTTTTCTTGCGCTTGTGATTGCTGTTTCCTTAGGGTTATTACCAGCAGTTCTTTTACTCGTGTTGTTGATGATTTATCCAGTATATAAACAAATTCAACAATTTAATAATAAACAAGTTAAAGCAGAAACATTCGTCGTTGCCATTAAAAATTTAGTGCTTTTGAATGGATCGGTTGTTATTATGTTTATTGTTGCTTTATTATTATAGATGAAAGGAGGCAGATAGACATGAATGGTTCACCGATATTATCTGTAAAAGATTTAAGCTTTCGTTATGATATTCGCACCGACAATTATGCTCTATCTGCTGTTTCATTTATAGTTAAACGAGGCGATTGGTTAGCGGTGATAGGGGACAATGGATCAGGAAAATCCACTCTCGCCAGATTAATCGTAGGCTTAGTTGAACCGGAGCAAGGCAGTATTTTTATTAATAATTGTATATTAAATGAGCAAAGTAAATGGGACTTAAGAAAAAAAGTAGGCATCGTTTTTCAAAACCCTGATAATCAATTTATTGGTACAACCGTGCAAGATGATGTTGCATTTGGATTGGAGAATTTAAATCTTGATTATCATGAGATGGAAATGCGTGTTTTTCAAGCGCTAAAACTTGTTGATATGTATCAATACCGAGATAAAGATCCATCACAATTATCTGGTGGTCAGAAACAAAGGGTTGCGATCGCAGGCGTCTTAGCGTTACAACCTGATTTAATGATTTTTGATGAGGCATTTGTGATGTTAGATCCGAAGAGCCGGCGAGAATTACTAAATGTATTAAAAAACATACAAAAGAAAATAAATTTAACCATCCTTTCGATTACACATGATCGAGAAGAAGCCGCTGTGGCTGATCAATTGCTCGTACTAAAAGCCGGAGAGTTAATCGAACAAGGAACACCGCAAGAGGTCTTCCAAAAAAACCCCGATATAGAACCGCCTTTTGCAGAACAATTACGCCAAGAGTTAAAAAGAAAAGGAATTGAAGTGCCGGATGGTTATATGACAGAAGATGAATTGGTGGCGTGGATATGCAGGTGAGATTTGAACATGTGAGAGCAGATTATCAGTTAGGTCCTATCAGAACTGCCAATGTGATTAATGATATTAGCGCCGAATTACCAACAGGTACATTTACAGCAATTATTGGACATACGGGTGCGGGCAAATCGAGTTTGTTGAAACTAATAAATGGTTTGCTACTTCCGACAGCGGGAGAGGTTCATGTTGGTGGACTAATGATAAATGTTAAAGGTGAAAAGCAAATATTAAACCAAGTGAGAAAGCGAGTAGGAATGGTGTTTCAATTTCCTGAAGCGCAATTATTTGCTGAAACGGTTGAACAGGATATTGCATTTGGTCCGATTAATTTTGGTTTTACTCCAGAGCAAACAAAACAAGCTGTCCGAGAGAGCCTAGATAAAGTAGGGTTATCCGCTGATTTATTAGAACGCTCACCATTTTCGTTATCTGGAGGTCAGCAACGCCGTGTGGCGATCGCAGGAATTATGGCGACTAGCCCAGATGTATTAGTGTTGGACGAGCCAGGTGCGGGGTTAGATCCAGAAGGCCGGAAGAAGATTTTGTCTATGTTAAAGTGCTGGCATAACGAGCATAAAGCAACAACCCTCTTGGTGACACACGATATGGATGACGTCGCAACTTATGCTGATAATGTTTTAGTGTTAGATCATGGTCGTGTGGCAAGTTATCAATCCGTGCGTCAATTTTTTAGTGATGAAGACCGGCTAAGTGAGTTGGCTATTGATATGCCTGAACCATTAAGGGTGCAAAGGCGTATTGAACAGGAAAAGGGTATTAAACTAAGTCAAGTCAGTTTAACGCGGTCTGAATTGGCTGCTAACCTGATAAAGGAGCAGCTATTATGAATAAATTAATTTTAGGGCGTTATTTTCCTGGAGAGTCCTATTTGCATCGTTTAGATCCACGTTTGAAATTAGTGGCCGCTCTTTATTTTATTGGTCTTCTTTTTTTTGTTGAAAATGGACAAGGATACATTTGGTTATTCTTGTTTACCTTTTTGTTAATGCGATTATCTGGAGTAAGTTATAGCGTTTATTTCAAGGGAATTAGACCGTTGATCTGGTTAATTCTATTTGCGGTTATGCTCCGTGTTATGTTTACCGGAGGAGGAACGATCTATTTTAGTCTAGGACCGATTATGATTTCCAGGTTTGGCCTATTGTCAGGCTTTTATACGTTTAGTCGCTTTATCATGATCATACTCATATCAACGATTGTAACTTTAACGACAAAGTCAATTGATTTAACCGATGCTATTCATGCACTTGTTAAGCCACTTCGGTTGATGCGCATCCCTGTTGATGACTTTGCCTTGATGCTTTCGATTTCCTTAAGGTTTGTTCCTAACCTCCTAGATGAGACGCAGAAGGTCATGGATGCTCAACGCGCTCGAGGGGTTGTTTTTGGTGAAGGGAATTTAATTGAACAGATGAAGAAGCTTGTTCCTATTGTTCTTCCTTTGTTTGTTAGTTCATTGAAGCGTGCGGAGGAAATGGCTGATGTTATGGAAGTAAAGGGTTATCGTTCTGGAGTAAAGCGTTCAAGTTTTCGACAACTTAAATGGCACTTGAGAGATGGTGTGGCTATTATTTGCATAATCATCTTAACATTAGGTGTTTCCTTTTTTAATAACATTAATTTTGTTCTATTATTCAATATATAGATTCAAATAAAACAGCGAGGTGTGCACACCTCGCTGTTTTTATGTAATATGAATATTTTATTTAAGTAATGGTAGCGGCGGAGGGGATCGAACCCCCGACCTCACGGGTATGAACCGTACGCTCTCGCCAGCTGAGCTACACCGCCATAGATATAAAACTTTAAAGAAGTCACAAGTGATATATTACAACAGCACAGAAGGCATGTCAATAGTTTTTGTTTTATCGGTTTGTACCGTGATGATTTACGGAAGGTTATCTGTGATAAATAGCTAATCAACATTAATTAGCTATTGTGCTATCTCTGTTTTACTGTTGTTCATAATAATCACAAACAGCTATAATTTGCTGAATTTCGATGGTAACCGCTTTTTTATCCAAGTCAAGTTTGGGTGAAAAATATAAAGAAATTGAAATGAATTATTTATTAATAGTCATCTGTTAGCTAGCTAGTGTGTGATGGTGGGGCAAGTATAGTATCTTCTTTCTATTATTTTTTATAGAAAGAAGTCGAATCATTTTATTATATTCTAGAGTTGTTTTGACAAATTATGAAAAAAGGATGTGCTTAAATAGAAGGCATAATAATAGAGAGGTGAGAATATAGTGGGTATAATGACAAATTCTTATTTAGAAAGAACACAGACTAAAACGAAGACCAAATGGCTTCACCATAGTTATCAGTTTATTAAGCAACAAGATTTATTATTGTATGGAATCGGTTTTTTATTGGGACGAGCTATTATTTTAGAGGAGCTTATTCCTTTTTCATTAGCTTACTTAGCGAGTGTTTGGGTTGTCAAAAAAGAACGCTGTCGTTTGGTTATGATGTTTAGTCTACTTGGCGTTCTTACTGTAGGATTCCCCCCTTTAATCATAACGTTAATTAGTTTTTTATGTTTTGGTTTTTTTATATCCTTGGGGTTGTTTGTACATTCCAAGAGATATTTGCCATATATCCTTATAACCTCCAGTTTGTTAAGTCGGTTAGCTTATTATAGTCTAATGAATCAATGGTCGAGCTACACGGTTGTCATGGCTATAACTGAAGCACTACTTACGGCTGTTTTATTTTTAATCTTCATACAGAGTACCCCATTATTAACACCTAAACGATATAAAACGAACCTTAAGAATGAAGAACTTATATCACTTGTCATTTTAGCAGCATCTGTTTTATGTGGTGTGACGGGTTTAACTCTAGGTGGTGTACATTTAGACTACGTTATTTCTCGTTATTTTATTTTATTACTTGCATTAACAGGTGGGCCAACAGTTGGGGCGACTGTGGGTGTGGTGATTGGTCTAATATTAAGTTTAGTGAATGAGACGACGCTAGCTCAAATGAGTTTACTTGCTTTTAGTGGATTGTTAGGTGGGTTAATGAAGGAAGGGAAGAAGTGGATGGTTAGTGTGGGTCTATTACTTGGAACATTTTTGCTTGGCATTTACGGTTTTGAAATGGGAGCCTTATTTCCATCTGTCCTAGCATCGTTAGTAGCGATTTTCCTATTTATAATTACACCAAATACGATGATAAACAAAATTGCTCGCTATATCCCCGGAACAAATGAACAAATTGAAGAACAACAGCAGTATTTACAAAAATTACGAGATGTTACGGCAAGTCGCATGGAGCAATTTTCTGATGTGTTCGAAGCCTTATCAAAGACGTTTACAGGAAAACTAATTGAACAGCAGGAACAGATAAATGAGGACATAGAGACAGACGATTTCTTGAGTCATGTGACAGAGAGAACTTGTCAGACCTGCTTTAAAAAGTCCTGGTGTTGGGCTAAACATTTTGATGATACTTATCAACATATGGAAAACATGAAGAAGGAACTGACTCAAAGCGGCGCAGTTTCTCAATTAACAGAATCGAAATTTAAAAAACATTGTCAAAAGGCGCATAAGGTGGAGGCGGTAATGAAGGAAGAATTATCTTATTATAAAGCAAATCAACAGCTAAGAAAGCAGGTTGGAGAGAGTCGGCGTTTTGTAGCAGACCAGCTATTGGGTGTGTCAGAGGTCATGGATAATTTTGCAAAGGAAATTATTAATGAACGTCAACACCATGAGCAACAAGAGCAACAGATTATAACAGCACTTCGATCAATTGGAATGGAAATTGAACAGCTAGACATTTATTCGTTGCAGAAAGGTGAGATTGATATAGAGATAACATTGTCCGTTTATCAATACCATGATGAAGGGGCGAAGATTATTGCGCCAATTTTATCTGATATTCTTCAAGAAAATGTGATTGTTAGTGAAGAAGAAGTATCGCCGATGCCTAATGGTTATTGCTTTTTGATCTTCCGGTCAGCGAAGACCTATCAATTAGAAGTTGGTGTTGCTCATGCTGCACGAGGTGGTGGATTTATTTCGGGTGATAGTTATTCAACCATGGAGTTAGCTACTGGCAAGTATGCGTTAGCAATTAGTGACGGGATGGGGAATGGAAAGCGGGCAAGAGAAGAGAGCATGCAAACATTACGCTTACTCCAACAAATTCTTCAGTCAGGTATTGATGAACAAGTGGCGATTAAATCGATTAATTCCATCCTTTCTTTACGTATGACGGATGAAATTTTTTCCACTTTGGATTTAGCTATGGTTGATTTACAATCAGCCGTCGTCCAATTTTTAAAAATAGGCTCGACACCAAGTTATATAAAAAGAGGTAAAAACGTTTCTGCCATTGAATCAAGTAATTTGCCTATAGGTATTGTAAAGGAATTCGATGTGGAAGTGGTCGACGAACAATTGCAAGATGATGATCTCTTGATTATGACAAGTGATGGTATTTTCGAAGCGCCTAAAACGGTAGAGAATCAAGACATTTGGTTAAAACGAATTATTAAACAGATGGAGACCAACGATCCTCAAGAAATTGCAGATCTTATTCTTGAAGAAGTGATTCGGCTATCTTCAGGCACAATAGAGGATGACATGACTATATTGGTTGGTAAGATTAATCACTTTCAATCAAAATGGGCAACGGTGCCACACTATCAATGTTATGCGAAGTCTTAAGTAGATTGTTTTTGACTTGGTCGTATAAAAAACAGAAAAGAAGTCGAGAATGATAGTAGTTTAATTGATAGGAGGCAGGAGTAAGTGAGAACAGGAAAGCTAAAGCAAATTTTATTGATTACCGATGGCTGTTCTAACAAAGGAGAAGACCCAACTTTAATTGCCAATATGATACGGGAAGCAGGCATTACAGTCAATGTAATTGGTGTACTTGATCAAGGCGATACAGACTCTGACAGTTTAGTAGAAGTAGAAGATATTGCGTCTTCAGGTGGAGGCGTAAGTCAAATTGTTTATCCGCAAGTTTTAACACAAACCGTACAAGCAGTGACAAAGCAGGCAATGACACAAACCCTTCAAGGGGTTGTCAACCAAGAGCTAAGACAGATTTTAGGGGATAATCAATCAATTGAAGCTCTACCACCTGACCAAAGAGGTGAGGTGATGGAAGTGGTTGATGAGTTAACGGAAACATGTGATATGCAATTGCTGGTGTTAGTCGATACGAGCGCAAGTATGCAAAAGAAATTAAATACAGTCAAAGAAGCATTAATTGATTTATCAATAAGTATGAATGCTAGAACTGGTGATAATAAATTTGCTATCTACTCATTTCCAGGGCGTAAAAAGGCATTAGATAAAATATTAGAATGGTCATCAGACTTAGATAAATTATCTTCAGTGTTTCCTAAACTGACAAGTGGCGGAATTACACCCACAGGTCCTGCTTTAAAAGAAGCCCTCCACCAGTTTAGTGAGGGTGGCTTATTAAGGAGCTTAAGAAAAGATGCTGAATCAGAGCAAGCCGATTTCGGTTTTTAACTTTAAGCCAGGTACGTGTTTAAGAGGAAAATGGCATCAACGCACCTATTACATTAAAGAAAAGTTAGGAACAGGTGCTGTTGGTGCCGTTTACTTAGCTAAGCAAGACAATGACCAATGGGTAGCGTTAAAAATTAGTGATAAGGCTGCATCTATTACATCAGAGATTAATGTTTTAAAAAAACTAGCGAAGGTCCAAGGTGAAAGCCCTGGGCCTTCTTTATACGAAATTGATGATTGGATAGATAGGCGAGGGGAGTGTTATCCCTTTTATACAATGGAGTATGTTCAAGGAGAGTCACTAGATAAATTTCTAAACAAGCGTGGCAGGCAGTGGTTAGGTGTGCTATTTCCCCAACTCCTAGAAGAGTTAGAGCAACTTCATCGCGTCGGTTTTATTTTAGGCGATTTAAAAATAGAAAATGTCATCGTCACCCATCGTCCGATTCGCCTTCGTTTTATTGATGTAGGAGGTGTAACGTTGATCGGAAGATCGGTTAAAGAGTATACAGAATTTTATGACCGTGGCTACTGGCATTGTGGCAATCGGACAGCTGATCCAGCTTATGATTTGTTTGCTTTAGCCATGATGGCACTCCGCTGTGCTTATCCCAATCAGTTTAGGCGAACGAAAGAGCCGAAGAAGTATTTAATAACCAAATTAAAGCAGGCGTCAATCTTGAAACCCTATGATCCTATTTTTCATAAAGCGCTATTAGGGCAATATCAAAATAGTCAAGAGATGCAACAGGATTTCAAGAAAAGAACAAGACATTTAACGAGAAAATCAGCTGTACCTCAGGACAAGCAAGAAATAGACTGGTTAGAGATTGTGATATGCATTTCAATAAGTGTCGTTCTATTTTTTCTTGCTACTTTCTATTAGGGTTTGTTTCTGGTAGGATAGTTATCATAATAAGTTAATGCTTAAAGAAGGTTATCATAAATGTTTACAGAAATGGTTGATAAGTATATAAAAAAACATCGTTTATTGGTCTATCCAGCTAAAATAATAGTCGGTGTCTCGGGAGGGCCTGATTCAATGGCACTTCTCCACTATTTTATTGGGAAAAGCCGTTTATGGCAATTAGACTTAATGGTTGTGTCAGTTGATCATGGGTTAAGAGGTGCGGAGTCAAAGCAAGATCTTGAATATGTACGCGCCTTTTGCCGGCGGTATAAAGTCAATTTTGAAGCGCATTATATTGATGTGAATGCCTTAAAGGAGCAGTATAGCTATGGCACGCAAAAAGCTGCCCGCATTCTTCGTTATCAAGTGTTTGCAGATGTTATGGAAAAACATCAAGCGGATTATTTGGCTTTGGGTCATCACGGTGATGATCAAATCGAGACTGTCTATATGCGCTTGACTAGAGGAACGGAGCTTGAAGCGTTCCAAGGAATGAGAAAGTCGAGACCTTTCTCTAATGGCTTTTTGATTCGTCCTTTATTATCAGTTACCAAAGCCATGATAGAAGATTATTGTGAAGAAAATCATATAGTGCCACGTCGAGATCCTTCCAACGAAGCTGATATTTATACAAGGAATTTTTTTAGAATACATATATTACCGTTATTAAAAAGACAAAACCCCAATCTTTCGGAATCGATTTTGCATGTGACTGAGAAAATAGAGGATGATGTAGCCTATTTAACGAACCAGGCAGAAACTTTAGGTGCTTCGATACTAAATTATCAAGAGCAGCCCAAGAAAGTTTCCTGTCAAATTAATGAACTGAAAAAGCATCCCCGTGCTTTACAAAGAAGATTGTTTCATCTAATATTAAACTATCTATATGATACCCTGCCAGATGGTTTGAGTTATCGACATGAGCAACAATTCTTTACCCTTCTTGATAGTGATCGTGCTAATGCATCTGTAGATTTACCATCAGCGTTAAAGATGGTTAAGTCATATCAAACTTTACACTTTTATTTTGAACAAGGTACGACCTCATATTGCGTGCCTTTGAGAGTGCCAGGGCAAACCATTTTACCCGATGGCCATGTTATACAAGCGGAGTTTGTTCACATAAAACCCACATCAATAAACCCAATGACATTCTACTTACCCGTTAATGGTTTTGATGACTATCCTTCGTTAATGATTCGCACGCGTATGCCTGGGGACCGTATTGATTTAGTTGGTTCAAAAGGGAGAAAGAAACTAAAGGATTTATTCATTGATAAGAAAATTCCGTTGTATAAGCGTGATCACTGGCCGATTCTCGTTGATGAAGATGGTCGAATCTTGTGGGTGCTGGGTTTGGCTAAGGGAATTGACCTTAACAGTGGATACAGGGATCATTATTTAAAATTGATATACCAATTTATTTAAAGGTTTTAGGAGGATCAAGATGCACAACGACATCGAAAAAATATTGGTTTCACAAGGAGACATTCAAGAAAAATGCAAAGAGTTAGGTGAGCAACTAGCTGAAGAATATAAGGATAAGTTTCCTTTAGCTATAGGTGTTTTAAAAGGAGCTCTACCATTTATGTCTGATATCCTTCGCTATATGGATACATACTTAGAAATGGATTTCATGGACGTGTCTAGTTATGGTGGTGAAATGCGTTCTTCAGGCGAGGTTAAAATTGAGAAAGACTTAAATACAAAAGTAGAGGGACGTGATTTGCTTATTATAGAGGATATTATTGATAGTGGTTTAACTTTAAGCTATTTGGTTGACCTTTTCAAATATCGAAAAGCACGTTCTATAAAAATTGTCACCCTTCTTGATAAACCAGAAGGTCGAACAGTGGATATTAAAGCGGATGTTGTTGGTTTTAAAGTACCTAATGAATTTGTCGTTGGTTACGGTTTAGACTATCAGGAAAAGTATCGCAACCTCCCGTATATTGGGGTGCTAAAACCACATATTTATGGTGGAGAATAAAGGCTCCCACTAATCATTCAAGCAATAAATTATTAAATATTATAACTAAACACATTATATTATGGAAATACTGAGATCGAGTTAGTTGTCATTCTTGTTTTTTCTATGATACGATGTAATATAGTTTTCTCGTTTGGGAGGAGGAAAGTGATGAATCGTATAGTACGTAGTTTTATTTTTTATGGTGTTATATTACTTGTATTGCTTTCAGTGATGCAATTTATAACTGGACAAAATGGTCAAACAGAAGAATTTAAATTTAACGAATTTGTAGAAGCTTTAAATAACGAAGAGATAGAAAGTATGGAGATGCGTCCTTCTAATGGTGTGATTCGTGTTACAGGTACATTAGCAGATGAGGAAAATACGAACTTTATTACCAATATACCTGATAATCCTGAAGTGGTTTCTGAGATTAATGCAGAAGCATCAAGTCAAGAAGTGGTTATGTGGGATGAAGAGGAGCAACCGAGTCCTTGGTTAAGTTTCTTAATATCATTTGCGCCATTTATTATTGTTATTGTGATTTTCTTGTTTTTAATGAATCAATCACAAGGTGGCGGCAATCGAGTCATGAACTTCGGTAAATCGAAAGCCAAAATGTATAGTGAAGATAAGAAGAAAGTACGCTTTAAAGATGTCGCTGGTGCAGATGAGGAGAAACAGGAACTGGTAGAGGTTGTTGATTTCTTAAAAGATCCGCGTAAATTTGCTGCAATTGGCGCAAAAATTCCCAAAGGTGTGCTGTTAGTCGGACCTCCTGGTACAGGGAAAACATTACTAGCGAGAGCTGTGGCTGGAGAAGCAGGCGTACCGTTTTTCTCTATCAGTGGTTCAGATTTTGTTGAGATGTTTGTCGGTGTAGGTGCATCACGTGTTCGAGATTTATTTGAAAATGCAAAGAAGAATGCGCCGTGTATTATTTTTATTGATGAAATTGATGCGGTTGGACGTCAGCGTGGTGCAGGTGTCGGTGGCGGTCACGATGAACGGGAACAAACTTTAAACCAATTACTAGTAGAAATGGATGGATTTGGAGAAAACGAAGGGATTATTATTATTGCTGCGACGAATAGACCTGATATCTTAGATCCTGCTTTATTACGTCCAGGGCGATTTGACCGTCAAATTACGGTTGATCGACCGGACTTACGAGGTCGTGAAGATGTCTTGCGTGTTCATGCGCAAAATAAACCATTAGCTGAAGATGTTAGCTTAAAGACCATTGCTATGCGTACCCCAGGTTTCTCTGGTGCTGATTTAGAAAACCTACTTAATGAGGCTGCCCTTGTAGCGGCTAGAGGTGATAAAAAGCAAGTTGAAATGGAAGATGTTGACGAGGCTATTGATCGAGTCATTGCTGGTCCTGCGAAGAAGAGTCGTGTGATCTCTAAAAAAGAGCGTAACATTGTCGCTTATCATGAAAGTGGTCATACTATTATTGGAATGGTACTCGATGAGGCTGATATGGTCCATAAAGTGACCATTGTACCACGCGGGCAAGCAGGCGGATATGCTGTGATGTTACCAAAGGAAGATCGCTACTTTATGACGAAGCCAGAGTTGCTTGATAAAATTACAGGATTATTAGGTGGCCGAGTAGCTGAAGAAATTATCTTTGGCGAAGTGAGTACAGGTGCACACAATGACTTCCAAAGAGCAACAAGTATGGTTCGTAAAATGGTTACCGAATATGGTATGAGTGATAAGATTGGTCCACTTCAATTTGGTAGCACAGGTGGTCAGGTGTTCTTGGGACGCGATATGCAGAACGAAGCAAATTTCAGTGATGCGATTGCATATGAGATTGATCAAGAAATGCAAAACTTCATTAATCATTGCTATAATCGTGCTAAAGAGATTCTTACTGAAAATAAGGATAAGCTTGAGTTAATTGCTAAAACATTATTAGAAGTTGAAACATTAGATGCCGCACAAATTAAATCGCTATTTGAAACAGGATCACTTCCAGACCCTGTTGTATCAGAGCAAAATGGTTTGTCTAATGATGAAGAAGCGAGCACTAAAGCTGAAGAAGAAGTAAAGGTTAATATTCAGGCTAAAGCGGACGATGATAACAAAGAACCGCTTGTTAATGAAACAGAACAATCAACTGATGGAAATGATAACCAAACAAAAGAAGATTAACGGTGAAAGCCAGTATGAAAACCATAATATCGGGTTTTCTACTGGTTTTTCTTTTGAGTTAGTGTAATTGAGGATAGATCAAATCTTTAGATTTAAAAAGCTATATTGGTATAGGCTAATACCAATGAGCAGTAAGGATTTTTTAGCAAAAATGATTTATTTGGAGAATGTCAAAAAAAGAAGTAAAATAGAGAAAAGTCAGTTTTAGTGTTTTTTATTTAAAAATAGAGATGGTGATGAATATGCTATTTGTGTTAGATGTTGGTAATACAAATACAGTGCTCGGTTTATTTGAAGGTAATAACTTAACTTATCAGTGGCGGATAAAGACAGATAGAGATAAAACAGAAGATGAGTTTGCCATGTTAGTTAAATCATTGTTTGATTACCAATCATTAAGTTTTTCAGTGGTTAACGATATTATGATTTCTTCTGTTGTGCCACCGATTATGTATGCTCTTGAGAGTATGGCCGAAAAATATTTTAATCGTAAGGCTATTGTAATCGGAGAAACTCCAATTGATAGCTATTTAAAAATGAAATATCCAAACCCGGCTGAGTTAGGGGCTGATCGCATCGTTAACGCAGTAGGTGCGATTGCTGAATACGGAAGTCCGTTAATTGTTGTTGATTTTGGAACGGCCACAACCTACTGTTATATAGATGAGTCCGCCTCTTACGTCGGAGGGGCTATCATTCCTGGTATAAAAATTTCGCTTGATGCTTTATACAGCCAAGCGGCTAAATTACCAAAGGTAGAGATCACTCATCCGAAAAATATAATTGGTTTATCAACGGTTGATGCGATGCAATCAGGTTTATATTTTGGTTATGTAGGACAAGTTGATGAAATGGTAAGGCGATTTAAGAAGGAAAGCGGTCAAAACCCTAAAGTTATTGCTACTGGTGGGTTGGCTGAATTAATTGCTGATGAATCCACTACAATAGACATAGTAGATCCGGCTTTGACCCTAAAAGGTTTAAATGAGATTTATCAATGTGTGAAATGAAAAGGAGTTATTTAATATGAATGATTATTTGATAAAGGCGACAGCATTTGAAGGGACCATTCGTGCTTATGCGATACAGTCAACAAAATTAGTAGAAGAAGCAAGACAACGCCATGATACATGGGCTACGGCATCGGCGGCTCTAGGTCGAACAATGACTATATCAACGATGATGGGTGCCATGCTCAAAGGAGAAGATAAGCTTACGATTAAACTTGAAGGGGATGGACCTACAGGGCCGATTGTTGTTGATGCCAATGCTCAAGGGCAAGTCAGAGGGTATATAACGAATCCACATGTCGATTTTGACTTAAATGCTAAAGGGAAATTAGATGTTGCTCGTGCAGTTGGAACAACGGGTAACTTAAGCGTTGTCAAAGATCTTGGTTTAAAGGACCATTTTACCGGACAAGTCCCTATAGTATCTGGGGAAGTAAGTGAGGATTTCACTTATTATTTTGCTACATCTGAACAAGTGCCATCTGCTGTAGGGGCAGGTGTATTAGTTAACCCTGACCATACGATTTTGGCTGCTGGTGGATTTATTGTACAAGTGATGCCAGGTGCTAGTGAAGAAGCAATTGATCTACTCGAAAACCGTATAGCGACAATACCTCCAATTTCAACATTAGTAAGAGAAGGTAAGTCGCCAGAAGCGATGCTTAATATTTTATTTGGCGAAGCCAATTTGCACATCTTAGATAAACTGCCGGTTATGTTTTATTGTCCGTGTTCGATCGAACGAATTAACAATGCCATTAGAGGACTAGGTAATGAGGAAATCGATGATATGATCAAGGTTGATGGTGGTGCAGAGGCAACCTGCCACTTTTGTAATGAGCATTATCACCTCTCACCTGATGATTTAAGCAAACTTAAGCAATCGGAGGAGTTGCAATAGTTATGCGAAAAAAAATTCTAATCATTATTCTTGTGTTAATAGGGACGAATATTTTAACCTTGTTGTTGTTGATTAGGAGTAATCGGGATTCTTCATATTACACTCCATCGGAAGAGATAGATGTTCGTCAGCCGGTAGCTGTCATAAATGAAGAGGAAGTATACTATAATGAATGGATGAATTATTTGGAAACGCACTTTGGAGAAGAAGCGCTAACACAAATGGTGGACCGACATGTGGTGTCACAATTAGCGGATCAATATGATTTGACAGTTGATCCAGGAGTGATTGAGTTAGAAGTGTCTCTGTTAGCTTCTTTAGCCGGTCAAATGCGACAAGAAAATGTGGTAAAAACAGAAGAGGAATGGCGGGAAACTATAGAACATCGATTACTAACTGAAAAAATTTTCACAAGAGATGTAGAGGTAAATGAAACGGACATTGAAGCATATTATAATACCTATCAATCACAATATGAATTTTCGCATCGGATAGAGATATCTCATATTGTTGTAGCTGATCAAGAAACAGCAAACCGGATTTATAATGAATTAGAAGAAGGAGCTAACTTTGCTGCTTTAGCACGTGAATATTCAATAGATGAAGAATCGTTATTAGATGGTGGCTACTTAGGATTTTTTACTGAAGGAAGTTCCTTCTTGCCGGATGGTTATTTTGATGAAGCGGGAGATTTAGATCAATTCAGCTATAGTGAACCGTTTATCGTAAATCAGGGCTTTGCCATTTTGTATTTACATCGAGAGTTACCTAGAGTTGATCTAAGCTATGATCAATTGAAGGACCACATACGTACTAAATTAGCCATCGAAGAAGTAGGCGAGCCCCCTTCAACCAAAGCTTTTTGGGAACAGCTTGATGTTGATTGGATTTATCACAGATAACTATCCGTAAACCACCCATCTCAAAATAGAGTGCATACCTGATTCACTCAACTAACCATTAGTGGGACAGAACGAACACCCCTTACTGATATTAGTTTTGTTTTATTGACAATATCAGGTTTTCAACATATAATTAAACAAATAAGAGTACTCGGAATTAGGAGGCTAAAAAATGGAAATAGCTCAATCAATAGCGGGGTTAATTGGTAATACCCCAATTGTTCATTTGAATCGTTTATCTGGTCCAGAAGATGCTGAGATTTATGCAAAACTTGAATTTATGAATCCAGGGAGTTCAGTGAAGGATCGTATAGCTTTAGCCATGATTGAGGCAGCTGAGGAAAGCGGTCAATTAAAAGAAGGAGACACGATTATTGAGCCAACTAGTGGTAATACAGGAATTGGCATAGCACTAGTTGCCGCTATTAAAGGCTATCAGGCTGTACTTGTTATGCCTGATACAATGAGCCTTGAGCGCCGTAATCTATTACGTGCCTATGGGGCTGAGCTTGTGCTAACACCAGGTTCAGAAGGAATGAAAGGTGCAATTCAAAAAGCAGAAGAGTTACGAGAAAATCATGGGTATTTCATGCCACAACAATTTCAAAATCAAGCAAATCCAGATGTTCATGAGCGGACAACAGGTAAAGAAATTGTTGAACAAATGGGTGAGCAGTTGGATGCATTTATTGCCGGTATTGGAACAGGTGGTACGATTACTGGAGCAGGTAAAGTATTAAAAGAACATTATAAAGATGTGAAAATTTATGCGGTAGAACCCAAAGATTCCGCTATATTATCTGGTGGAGAGCCCGGACCACATAAAATACAAGGTATTGGCGCAGGATTTGTCCCTAAAATTCTAAATACGGAAATATATGATGATATCATCACGGTAACGAATGATCAAGCTTATGAGACGGCTAGAGAGGCAGCGCGAATGGAAGGGTTACTAGGAGGAGTTTCTTCCGGTGCCGCGATCTTTGCTGCTAAACAAGTGGCTAGATCATTAGGAAAAGGAAAGAAAGTTTTAGCGGTTATCCCAAGTAACGGAGAACGTTATTTATCTACACCTTTGTATCAATTCGATCAAGACTAAAAATGCTTAAGCAGCTCTCATCTTTAAGATGAGAGCTGCTTTTTGTTCGTCATTATTAAAACGTCGTAAATGGGGACTGCTCATTCTTGCTAATTGGTGTTAAAATAAAAGAAAAAACAGAAGGGAAGATTACTTTGAACCGTAAGCTATATACACAACATGGCGAGCTAAATTTAGCTAAAAAAACAGTTGTTATGGGCATTTTAAACGTTACCCCAGATTCTTTTTCAGACGGTGGACAGTTTAATGATATAGATCGTGCAGTTAAGCAAGCTGAAAAAATGGTTTTAGAAGGTGCAGATATTATTGATATCGGTGGAGAATCAACAAGACCGGGTCATACTCCAATATCAGAGGATGAAGAGATTGAACGTGTGATTCCAATAATAAAAAAAGTTAGGGCAGCGGTGTCTGTTCCTATTTCAATAGATACATTTAAAGCCAAAACGGCGCGATGTGCTTTGGATGCAGGCGCGGATATTGTCAATGATATATGGGGAGCAAAGTTTGAACCGGAAATAGCCAACGTCGCAGCTGAATATAAAGCCCCCCTTATATTAATGCACAATCGTAAACATCCTGTTTATCGCTATAACCTAATTGATGAAATTAAAGCCGATCTTGCTGAAAGTATTGATTTAGCGCTAAATAACGGTGTAGAAGAGCAGCAAATTATCATTGATCCCGGTGTTGGATTTGCCAAGAGTGCTGAGCAGAGTCTGGAGGTCATTCAAAATCTGGATGCGTTTAAATCTTTAGGCTATCCGATTTTATTAGGTGCTTCACGAAAATCGGTGATTGGACATTTATTGGATTTATCGACAAGCGAACGTGATGAAGCAACGGCTGCGACTACAAGTTATGGTATTATTAATGGTGCTGATATGGTTCGTGTACATAATGTAAAGATGAATGCAAGAATAGTGAAGATGACAGATTTACTGGTGAAGAAGGGCGTGGATTTAGATGGATAAAATCTTATTAAATGGTTTAGCTTTCTATGGCTATCATGGTGCAATTAAAGCTGAAAATGAATTAGGTCAACGGTTTATAGTTGACTTAGAGTTAGAAACAGATTTGAGAAAGGCAGGAGAAACCGATGACCTGGCCTATACTATACATTATGGAGAAGTTTATCAAATGACAAAGGAAGTTGTTGAGGGACAAGCTTATGCATTGATAGAAACGGTTGCAGAAACAATAGCGTCAAAGCTTTTAGATAATTACCCTCAATTATTAGCGTGTCGTGTTAAGCTGATAAAGCCAGATCCCCCAATCCATGGCCATTATCAATCGGTTGCAGTGGAAATATATCGAGAGCGGGTTTCAGCATGAATAAAGCTTATGTAGCGCTTGGTTCCAACATCGCTCCAAGACATTTCCATTTAACGCAGGCTATAGACTATATGAAGCGATCTGAACATGTCTTAATCAACAACTATTCGTCTATCTATCAAACAGTTCCCATTGGTTACCAAGATCAAGGGGAATTTCTTAATATGGTTGTTGAAGTGAGTACCACACTTTCTTCTACTGAGCTATTAGACCTCTGTCAAACAATAGAAGCTGATTTAGGGAGAAAAAGAGAGATTAAATGGGGACCAAGAACAATAGACCTTGACATTTTACTCTATAATCAAGACAATATGGTGACGGAACAATTAATTCTTCCGCACCCACGTATGCATAAACGAGCATTTGTGCTTGTGCCGTTAGCTGAACTTAACCCTGAGTTAAGGATACCGGGTACAAACGAATCCGTAAAAGAACACCTTGCTCAAATATCTAATGAAGAAAAGAGAGGCGTCGTTAAATGGACCAAGCAAGATGGGGAAGAAGAATAAAAGCATTTCGAAAGTTGAAAGGTTATACCCAAATAGAGTTCGCTGAGGCCGTGGGCTACTCGTTATCAATGGTAGGTGAGATAGAACGAGGGAAACGACAGCCATCAGATGCATTTATAGAAAGAACGGTGGAGACGTTAGAGGTTGCTTTGGTAGAGTTGAGGCCGCCGTTAGATGAGAGAAAAGAAAGGGGGTAAAGATATGTTTCAGATAGGAAATATAACTATACCAAATCGTGTAGTGCTTGCGCCAATGGCAGGGGTTAGTAATTGGGCGTTTCGTTTAACTGTCAAAGAGTTTGGAGCAGGTCTAGTCTGTGCAGAAATGGTAAGTGATAAAGGGATTGTTAATAAAAATCAAAAAACGATGGATATGCTTTATATTGATGAAGCAGAGAAACCGATGAGCTTACAAATATTTGGTGGAGAAAAGCAGTCAATGATTGAGGCAGCACAATTCGTTGATCAACACACGAATGCAGATATTATTGATATTAATATGGGTTGTCCGGTTCCTAAAATCACAAAATGTGATGCTGGGTCAAGATGGCTTCTTCAGCCGGAAAAAATTTATGAACTCGTCTCAGCTGTAGCGTCAGCTGTTAATAAGCCTATAACCGTAAAGATGCGAACAGGTTGGGACGAGGATAGTATCTTCGCTTTAGAAAATGCCAAGGCTATAGAAGAAGCAGGTGCTAAAGCATTGGCCTTACATGGTCGGACGCGAGAGCAGATGTATGAAGGCGTTGCTGATTGGGAAATTATTAAGGCAGTTAAGGATAATGTTTCAATTCCTGTTATCGGTAATGGTGATATTGATTCGCCAGAGATAGCTAAAAAGCGGCTTGAAGAAACAGGTGTTGATGCAGTGATGGTGGGGCGAGCTGCTCTTGGCAACCCATGGATTATGTATCGTATTGCTCAGTATCTAGATCATGGTGTTCTATTAGATGAGCCATCACCTGAAGATAAAATTAGAGTTTGTATGTTACATGCAGATCGCTTAATTAAAATTAAATCAGAAAAAGTAGCAGTGATGGAGATGCGTAAACACGCGGCATGGTACTTGAAAGGACTAAAAAGAAACGAAAAGGTGCGTCGTGAAATTAATGAGGTGGAAACACGTGATGCATTAGAGCAGCTTCTAAGCCGATATGTTGAACAACTAAAGTCTCAATATAGCTTCGTGTAGTTTTTCGGTTTCGCGATTGTTAAGCACGTAAACTAAGGTAATTGCTTGTTTACTTTGATCATTTGTACTTTATTAGCAATATGCTATGATAGGATTATTCGATTTTTCTTAAAATGAATGCTAATTATATATAGTTATAAATAAGAAGTGGAGTGATAGAAGTTGTCAGAAGAATTAAATGAACACATGCGGGTACGTCGAGACAAATTAAAAGTGATGCAAGATAATGGCATAGATCCTTTTGGTGATAAGTTTGAACGCACACATTTTGCCAACTCTTTAACTGAAGATTATGATTGTTTCTCTAAAGAAGAGTTAGAAGAAAAAGCAATTGAAGTGACGGTTGCTGGTCGGATCATGACCAAGCGAGGAAAAGGAAAAGCGGGCTTTTCTCACATACAAGACCTAAGTGGTCAGATACAACTCTATGTTCGTAAAGATGCTGTTGGTGAAGAAGCCTATGAACTTTTTAGAGGAGCTGACTTGGGTGATATTGTCGGTGTGACGGGAACGGTCTTTAAAACAAACGTTGGCGAGTTATCAATTAAAGCGATAGAGTTTACTATCTTAACTAAATCTCTACGCCCGTTACCTGAAAAATTCCATGGATTAAAGGATGTTGAACAGCGCTATCGCCAACGTTATTTAGATTTAATTACAAATCATGAGAGTAAAGAGACTTTTATTATGCGTAGTAAAATCATTCAGTCTATGCGACGCTATCTGGATGGAGCCGGATTTTTAGAGGTAGAAACACCTATGATGCATAGTATTGCCGGTGGAGCTTCTGCTCGTCCGTTTATCACACATCATAATGCTTTGGATATACCATTATATATGAGAATAGCAATAGAGTTACACCTTAAACGATTGATTGTTGGAGGGATGGAGCGCGTTTATGAGATCGGACGTGTATTTCGTAACGAAGGGGTATCGACAAGACACAACCCTGAATTTACGATGTTGGAGCTTTATGAAGCATATGCTGACTATCATGATATTATGAATTTAGTTGAAAATATGGTGGCGCACATTGCTGAGGAAGTTGTAGGTTCTACGACTGTTACTTATGGAGAAGAAGAGATTAATTTAACGCCTTCTTGGAAAAGGGTGCATATGGTCGATATTATCAAGGAGTACACGGGTGTAGACTTTTGGCAACAAATGAGTAATGAAGATGCGAAGCTATTAGCTAAAGAACACGGTGTTAGCATCCAGGATACGATGACTTACGGGCATATTGTTAATGAGTTCTTTGAGCAAAAGGTAGAGGAGCACCTTGTCCAGCCTACTTTTGTATATGGGCATCCTGTTGAAATCTCACCATTAGCAAAGAAGAATAAAGTTGATTCACGTTTTACGGATCGGTTTGAATTATTCATCGTTCGCCGAGAACATGCAAATGCCTTTTCGGAATTAAATGATCCAATAGACCAAAGGGAAAGATTTGAAGCGCAAGTGAAGGAGAAGGAACAAGGGAATGATGAAGCACACGAAATGGATGAAGATTTTCTTGAAGCACTTGAATATGGCATGCCACCTACTGGAGGTTTGGGAATAGGTATTGATCGTTTAGTTATGTTACTAACTAATGCCCCTTCAATTAGAGATGTCTTGCTATTCCCGCAAATGAAAAATAAAGAATCATAAATTGATCATATGTTATGTGATATAAAAGCGCTACTCAAATGATTTCTATGAAAATAATAGGGGCTGGAGTGGCGTTTTTAATTTGAGTATAGAAGAAATGTTAACTATTTTATGAATAGGCCATATTGTTTTTAAAAAGTGGTTGACTGTAAAACAGGTGCGTGTTATATTAGTCAAGTCGCCAAATTGAATAACGGTTTTAAGAAGTTAGAAAAAATAAAAAAACTGTTGACATTTCATTTTGGTTTTTATATAATATAAAAGCTGTCGCAAAAAGACAGCGACCTAAATTGATCTTTGAAAACTGAACAAAACAACCAGTATGTTAAGAAAAGAAGTAAGAAGCAAGCTAGTGCTTTAAACGAGCAAAGGGTGATAGATA
>NZ_JAFBDS010000016.1 GCF_016908375.1 Amphibacillus cookii | reverse complement strand
TCTTTCCCCATTTACTGTTTTTTCTCTAATTATACACAAAAGTACCCTATAGGTAGACTTTTTTTAAAGTGTCTACTCTATAGGGTACATTTTACATAATTGTGGAGTGGCTTTTCTTTAAAGCAAGTTACTCAACAGTAACTTCACCTTCTACAGTCCCAGCTAAATCTGCAGAAGCTTGATAATCTTCATTTGCAAAGATGACATCACCAGTAACGGTAGCTGTTTCATGTAACAAGAAACCATCAGCTTCAACATAAACATCTCCGTCTAGTGTTCCTCCTTGGAAATTTAAGTTTTCACTCTGAACCACAAGTTGTGGCACAGTAATTGTCCATTGATCAACAATTTTTCTATCATCATCTTGTGTGTAGGCAGCAATTTTACGATATACATCTTCATTCTCATCATCACCATCATGGAATGTCCCTGCTACAACTAAGTCTTCCTCAAGTGTCATATCACTAGTCGGAATAATGATCCAAGTTCCATTTTCATCGGCTGCCGCATGAAGACCTTCTGCATCTTCAGCAAACGATGCTGCAGATACTGCATCAGTGCCCTCTTCATCAGCTGTATCTGTTTCATCAGTACCTCCACCACATGCTGCTAATAAACCAACTGTTAAGAGCATCGCTAATAACCATTTGAATTTCATTTCAGTTCCCCCTATAATCATATAGTTTGTACATTCTTGTACAATCATTATCTTAACATATTTTTTAAACTTATTGTATATAAATGTTGATAATCAAGTGAATAAATTCACATTGATAGTATGGTCATTCTCTTTATATTTATTCTGTTTTGTGGGTAATTTTTAATAACTCAACTTTCTCATCTGAATTTTCAGGTTCAGCCAAGACAAGCACAAAAAAGCTGGTTACCCCATAAATGGTCGCCAACTTTTTAAACTCATTGTGATTCTATATAATATCGGTTATAATTGCACGTCACTATAATATCAATCCCACTAAATTAGACAGCAAGTTAGCCTTTTTTAGCACCTCGACCTCCACGTTTTGATTCAGTGTGCTTACGTAATGAAGCTAGGCGATCTTCAGAATCCTTTAAAAAGCGATTCATTTTCGCTTCAAAATTCTCTGTACGATCTCGGTTTGATTTCGGTTGACTAGCGCTCGTCTTCCGACGTCCTTGACTAGGATTATCTTTAGCTTTCTTAATTGATAACCCAATTTTTCCATCGTTTTCAACATTAATGACCTTAACTGTGACTTCATCTCCAACAGATAAGTGTTCATTAATATCTTTCACATAATTATCGGCAACTTCACTAATATGAACGAGGCCTGTCTTTCCTTCAGGTAATTCAACAAACGCTCCAAAATTAGTTATTCCTGTTACCTTACCCTGCAACTTGCTGCCTACTTCGATTGACATAAAAAAAATGCTCCTCCTTAAGAATTAAAAAAAGATATACTTCTCCCTACATTATAGCTAAGCAACAAAAACAATGTCAATAAGCAGGCTCCTCTTCTGTTAGTTTAAAGACAATTTCTCCTTCATCTGTGAAGAAATAATTTGTTTTTGCGATACGAAGTACATAAGATTCATCTTCTAGTAAATTTATTTCTTCTAACAATGACTGTTCTTCTACTTTTAAAGTGCGTATTTCTTGTTCAAGCTTTTCATATTGGTCCTGCTTTTCAGCATATAATGCCCTTTGATTCATATGATAAGTAAATAGCGTAAAGAAGGTGATCACAGTCACAACAGCAAATAGCGTCAAACGCCTACGTAAAAGACGCTTTCTTTTTCGTTGTCGTTCCACATGAGCATCATATTGATTCATGTACGTGGAATTAATTCTAGTCACTTTGTGTTGACGTTTACCCATCGCTTGACACCTCCTTTACATATGATCCTGATTATTTTTAAAATGATTCAACGCTTTTGTTTATTAATCATATTCTCTATTTTACTATAGATTCCTGCCATTGAAACTAAGTATTTTTTCACATTTTTCGGTAATAAGCGACAAATGAGTCTTAATACCCAAACAATTGGTCTGATTAAAAGAATAAGTATTTTTTTCCCAAATAAAATAATAAACCCTACGATCGCTATAACTACCTGATAAAAAATGATTAATGGTTTTACAATCATAACGTAGATCATTTGTTTAATAATATAAATAATTTGGCTAACGATCATTATCAAGCGTTCTAATAAAGATTGATAGAATGTTCGACAGCATGAACAGTAAATCCAAAAGCCAAAAATAATCATCAAAATAAAATATAAGTGGACTTGTCCATTATTTATTTTGACAAGACAAAAAAATACGATTAATGCTTGGCTAAGCCAAAATAAAAACTGAAAAAGGAAATTTAAAAACGTATTCCCATTAAATCTTCCTATTAAACGCTCATTTGTATCAAACATAGCTCCTAAATAAACGCCAATGATCATCATAGTAATGAATGATAAAAATTGGATATCAATACTCATTTGAATAGCTTTCCTAAAAAGCCTTTCGATTGATCATGCTGGTGATCATCTAAATAAGAGAAATCCATTAGTTTTCCTTTGATTTCTACCTTACCTTGCGTCACATCAAGGGTCTTAATTTGCAAATTTTCCCCTCTAATCATTAAATAGCCCAAGACGGTTTCTAATAAAAATTCTTCATTGTCAAAACTATCAACTTCTTTCACACCAGAAATCTCAATCATTCGGCGATTGCGAACTTTGACTTCATGTTCAGTAGCTTGCGTTGGGGCTGAGTAGTGGTTCGTTTCTTGGATCATTTATATTCCCTCCTTTAATCACTAGTATGATATGTAAGGAGGGCGCTCGATAGAACTATTATTCTTGACTATTCTTTTTTTATCTGCTCTTCTTTCACAATCGAATAAAGCGTTGTTGCTTCATCTTTTCTCACCACGTCTTTAGTGGAGTCAACTTTAATGGTTACGCGTTTTTGGCCGAACTGAATGACCAATTCATCATCTACCGCTACATTTGACGATGCCTTTGCTGGATTACCATTAATTGTGATTCGGCCTTGATCTGCAACTTGCTTAGCTAATGTACGCCTTTTGATTAATCGTGAAATCTTTAGGAATTTATCAAGTCTCATCTGTCATCCTCCTCTTTGCTTCGTCCCATAAGTGATCTAATTCTTTAATTGACATATTAACCCATTCACTTCCGGCGTCTAGCACCTTGCGTTCTATATATTGAAAGCGCCTGGTGAATTTAATATTGGTTCTCCTTAACGCTAAATCACTATTAACTTTATAGTAACGCGCCAAGTTAATAATCGCAAAAATAAGATCGCCAAACTCTGCTTCTATCTCAACTGACCGACCACTTTCTATGGCCTGCTTCACTTCTTCTATTTCTTCTGTTACTTTAAGCCAGATATCCTCAGGGTTGTCCCAATCAAAGCCTACTTTAGCTGCTTCTTTTTGTATAGCTTCAGCCCTTACTAAAGTTGATGCTGATTGCGGAATACGATCGAGAAGAGAATCGGTAATCTGATCAGCTTTCTCATCAGCTTTTATGGCTTTCCAATTGGCGATCACAGTTTCAGTGTCTTCAGCTTTTACATCACCAAAAACATGAGGATGTCGACGAATCATTTTATCCGTAATCGAACGAACCACATCATCAACTGTAAAGTATCCGTGATCTTCCCCTATTTGGCTATGTAACATCACTTGCAGGAGGATATCTCCTAGTTCTTCAATGATATGATGATCGTCCTCTTGATTAATCGCATCGATCAATTCATATGCTTCTTCTATTAAATAATGGCGAAGGCTTTCATGTGTTTGCTTCTTATCCCAAGGACAGCCACTTGGACCACGTAAGACAGCTATAATTTCGCGTAGTCGATTGAATTGATGGTTTAGCACTTCTTTTTTAGCTGGGTGCACATAAACACTTGTGAGATTACTTAATTCTACACACTGATCTAGCTCGACTAACGGGATCGTTTCCATCTCAGCTTTCGAACTCCCAACTGATTTAATAATCACTACCGGGTGATCGGGTTGCAAATCTTCCAGCAAAGTTAATTTTAATTCTGAAGCAACCATTTGGTCATAAACCTGACAGAAAATAAGATGTTGCATATAGTTAATTTGACTACGTTCAAAACTCGTCGCGTCTAAAAACTGAAACCCTTCAATGGGATCAATGTGTATCGCAGTAAATAAGGCGTCTAAATAACTCTGGCCACCAACAATATCAATGTTAACTTCGTCCTGCTCAAGTAATAATTGCACCGTTCGTTCAGCTAACATTGGATGACCAGGTACCGCATATAGAATATGTTTGTTGTGTTTAGCTTGCTTGAGCAGTTGCTCGACAATCGCTTCATATACCTCTTCAAACTGATCATGTTGTTTATAAATAGGATCAAATGAGGTAAAGTTGACACCCTGTTTCTCTAATGATTCTAGCACAGGATGATCGTTTGTTCGCACAAACAAAGGAACCTCTGCATTTATTAATTTATGATAAAGTCCTATTGTCAATTGATCGAGATCTCCTGCACCAAGCCCAATCACTTCAATTTGTGTTTTCATCATCCTCAGCCTTTCTTTAAAAATCGTTTTAACGGTAACACATCAAGCTCTTGATCAGTAAAAGCACCTTGCTTAATTAAAGCCTTGAAATAAACACATACGCCTAGTATTACAAATAGTAAAATATAAAGAAACTGCCCTGACCGTGGTAAAAAGCTGAATAAAGTCTTAAACAATTGATTAAAACCGAACACTACAATGATCATAAGCATTAACGATACGCTAAAACTTTTCCAAGGAATTTCAATAAGCTTTTGATGAGGGACAACTTTTTTTAAATAGATAAGATTTAGCCCCAATACCACAACCGTCGCTATAACTGTTGCTAACGCTGCTCCCGATATATCGATTACCGGTATAAATAATAGATTAAGCAACAATTTCACAATCACACCAACTAAAACAAATAAGGCTGTACGGAAGATATGCTCTAACCCTTGTAAAATAGCCGCTGTGGAAATAGCTAACGAGGCAAAAATAATCGTTAACATAAAAATCTGTAAACTGAATGTACCCGTATTCTCTAAAAAAAGCACCGTGTTTATTTCTGGAAAAAGAACAATCAATCCAGCTGTTGCAGCACTAGCTAGGTATAAGGTGAAACGCCATGTACTAGAAATATAACTGGAAAAGCGCTCTTGATCCTTGGCCAACCTTGCTTTTGTTACAGAGGGTATTAAAGCTAATGTTAATGATGAAGCAATAACAATGCCTAACTGTGCAAGAGGTTGACCACGATCTAAAATACCCTTTAATGCCTGTGCTTCATGTAAAGAAATACCTGCACCAACTAATTGTGGCACAAGTGTTAGCGCATCAATAAATTGAAGCAGTAGCAATAACATATGATTAACGGCCATAACTATTCCATAACCAATAATGGTCGAAAATACATGTCGTCCACTAGTGCTTATTTCCTTTTCAACCGGCTGTTTATCAGGATAACGTTTTTTATAAATTAATAATATAATCACAGCACCCATAGCACCACTTATCGATGCAAGTGCAGCCCCTGTTCCAACGTCGTAAAGAGAGCGGTCAAATTGAGTAATAAAAGCAGCCGCTCCAATGATCAAACTTACGCGAATGACTTGCTCAACAACTTGCGAAGCAGCTGTAGGAACCATATTATTTTCCCCTTGAAACTGCCCTCTTAAACTCGAGATAAATGGTGTAAGTAAAAAAACGCACCCACTCACTTTAATTGCATTCGTCAAACCTTGATCTCCCATCACTTGAGCAATTATCGGAGCAAGGATATAAATGACAGCAAAAATCGTTAGAGAAAAAAAAGTAAGTTGAATGAAAATCAATTGTTTAAGCTTTTTTGGTAAATGGCCTGTATAATTTGCGACTAAGCGCGAAATTGCTGCCGGGAAACCATATAAAGCTAAAACAGTCGCCGTTCCAATAAACGGGTAGATTTGTTGGTAAACATAAAAGCCCACATCTCCGGTAATATTTTGCAAAGGAATACGATAACCTGCGCTTAATACTTTGCTAAGTAATCCAGCATAAGTTAGTAAAAAGGCACCTCGAAAAAGCTGGCGCCGTTCTATAAATTTTTCATCCATAATAAAAGAACCTTCCTAGCTTTACAATTGACTTCATTATAGCACACGATGATTTGAAAAACTTAGCTTATATTAACTTCCATTCCAAAAAATCATCACCCACTCTCTCTTAACCAAACTACTGGTGAATATATGATAAATACATAAAGACAAAGGAAATAACGGAAACACCGTTGTGATAAAAGCATAAACCCCAGAAGTGCGTTATGCTTTCCCTGTAACGTAAGTCAAGTCTTCGCTGACTAACGTCCAATCAAAAAAACCTTGTACACATATGTGTACAAGGTCAAATTTGATATACTGAATGGCTAACAATCACTATCTAAGTGCAACAAACTCGGCTTGATTCATTTCAATCTCACCTTGTTGTACTTCTACCGTTTTTCCTTCTTCCAAGTTTGTGAAAATAATTGGTGTTACGGTTGAAGTAGCGTGCTCACTAATGTAGTCTAAGTCAATTTCCATTAGTAAATCACCTTTTTTCACGGTTTGGCCTTCTTCAGCAACTTGAGTGAAACCATTACCTTCAAGTTTTACTGTATCAATACCGATATGAATCAGAATCTCTAAGCCATTATCTGCTTGAATGCCAATGGCATGTTTTGTCGGGAAAATATTGAGAATTTTACCGTCAACTGGCGAAACGACTTTACCTTCCGTTGGCTTGATTGCAAAACCGTCACCCATCATTTTTTGAGAAAAGACTTGGTCTGGCACTTCTTCAATAGACAATGCTTCACCAGTCATTGGACTTGTCATATCAATGGAATCAACAGAAACCGCTTCTTGTTTGATTTCTTCCTCTGACTTTTCTTGTTTACGAGGCGCCTTACCATCGATAATATCTTGCATTTGTCCACGGATCGTATCAGATACAGGTCCGTATATCGCCTGAATGTTATTACCAACTTCCATAACTCCTGAAGCACCCAATTTTTTCAGGCGGTTCTTATCAACATTTTTAACATCGGCCACACTAACACGAAGGCGGGTAATACATGCATCAAGATTGGTAATATTATCTTTGCCACCCATCGCTTCCAAGATGTTATATGGACGATCATCACTAGAACCGGTATTGCCGTGACCATCATCATCTGCTTCATCTTCCCGTCCAGGCGTTGCTAAGTTAAATTTCAGAATCGCCCAGCGGAAACCAAAGTAATAGATCACACTGAAGATGAGACCGATAATGATCACCCACCACCAAGCTGTTCGGTTAGGCATCACACCGAATAGAAGGAAATCAATTAAACCACCAGAGAATGTCATCCCAATTCTAACATTTAAAATATGCATCATCATAAATGATAATCCGGCAAAAATCGTATGGATACCGAATAAGAGCGGCGCCACAAATAAGAATGAAAATTCAAGTGGTTCGGTAATCCCTGTTAAGAAAGAAGTTAACGCAGCTGAGGCCATAATACCACCAACCAGTTTCTTCTTTTCTGGCTTAGCAGTATGATAAATCGCTAATGCTGCAGCAGGAAGACCAAACATCATAAACGGAAATTTACCTGTCATAAAACTACCTGCTGTAAAGTCAACCCCATCACGTAATTGAGCAAAAAAGATTGTATAATCCCCACGCGCTAATTCACCAGCTGATGATGTATATTCACCAAACTCAAACCATATAGGAGAATAAAATACATGGTGAAGACCGAAGGGTATTAAAGCCCTCTCAATTACACCAAATGCGAATGTTGAGATGGTTCTATTTGTTTCCAACATTACATAAGATAATGAATTTAATCCTTCTTGAGCATACGGCCAAACAAACACCATAATTATACCTAATATTAATGAGCTAAACGCTGTAATTATAGGTACGAAACGCTTACCAGCAAAAAATCCCAGAAATTGTGGTAATTCAATTTTAAAGAAACGGTTGTACATATAGGCTGCAAGTACACCTACAATAATACCTCCAAACACACCTGTTTGAAGCGTATCAATCCCCAATATGTGTTCATAAGCTGGATTATCTTCAGCCATTTCTGGTGTTACACCTGCAAACACACCCATGGTTACATTCATTATTAAGTAACCAATAATAGCTGCAAGCCCAGCAACACCATCACCTTTAGCTAAACCTACCGCTACTCCCACTGCAAATAAAAGCGGCAAATTATCAAATACAACACCACCAGATTCACTCATAACTAGCAATATTTGTTGAATAACATCATTACCAAACACAGGGAACCTAGCAACAAAATCATCTTGAGCAAAACTTGTACCAAATGCAAGTAAAATACCTGCTGCTGGTAAAAGGGCTACCGGTAACATCAATGCTTTACCGACTTTTTGAAAGGTACCAAAAAGATTTGATTTTCCCATCCTAATTCCTCCTTTTTATTAGTTATACATCAACTTAGTCTGTGTCATTAAACAAAAAATATAAGGGCTAATACAGTTCATCGATCACACACCATTTGAAAAATTCACATTCGCTTGTCTTTAACAAATCGTGTCATTTTTCTGTACAAGTACTTTGAAATTTTATACTTCTAATATGTAAAAAAAAAGCATGAGTAAGATAACTTTATGGTCAGTAGTAGCCTGCCATTAAAGTTTTTCTTCACTCATGCCTGATCGAGTCAGTAACACGCAACTAAGTTGTATTTGTCAATCGTTGTAAATGAATCGTTAAGTATAATACTTCTGTCTCATCAACGGGGCGATTTAACTGTTTTTGCATAACTTTTATTAACTTCCACGCTAGATTGTAGCACAGCGGATAAGTTATTTTCAATACATTTTCTAAATTATTTTGTTGGCCTAATTTTTCACCTTGATAAACACGATCAATAGCTCGGTGTAGATGCTGAATTAAACGATTAAAATTGACATCACCTTTGACTAACTTAATTTCTAATCCATCTTCGATTACTTCGATCATTTGCGAAATAAGTTTGTGATGTTTATTTAAATCCCTAATCTTTTTATCGGTGACTGCACTATGAATGTGTAAAGCAATAAAGCCTACTTCACCATCAGGCAAAGAGATATCTAAATGTTTTTTTATTTTTTCTACAATTTCACGAGCAACCTGATACTCTTTTGCATAAAGCGATTCAATTTCGAAGAGAAAAGGGTTACTAAATTGTATCGATTGATCTGCTCTTCTAATTGCAAATGTTAAGTGATCGGTTAGTGCGATATGGATATGTTCGTTTAATGGCCGATCCATCCGCTCTTCAATATAAAAAATAATATCATTTAAAAATTGCATAAGTTCATGGTCAACATGTTTTATTAAATACATATATTGTTCCATTTCTTGCTCATCGGTAAGTAAAAATGTCTTTTCTGCTTGGTCAGATGGAACAGGGTCACCTTTGGAACGGTTAAAACCAATTCCCTTACCAATCAAAACAACCTCTTTATAGAGGGGGTGCTTGGCAATAACAACATTATTATTAAGGGCTTTCTCAACAATAACCTCTTGTTCCATAGCTTTCCTCCAAATCTTTGACATGTCATTACGTATACTATCGTAGCGATAAATGATCATCTTGACAAGTGAAAAATTTTATTTATTCCATATTTTAAACAATCCGAATGTTCTCAACACGAAAAACTAAGACGATTCGTTAATTAGCAGTCACGAATGCCTTAGTTTTTTTAGTAAACATGCGGTTGTCTAGATTAGATCAAGCAAGAGACAAAGCAAACATTCTGATCGTTTTGGTCCCTTATTGCATTTGTCTTCCTAAAAAGTTTGCTGCAATCTCAACCGTAGTCGTATCTTGTTCAGTTACTTTATCGTCTTTTGAGTATATAATGACAGCACCTACAGGATCACCATTAGCAATGATCGGTTGTATGACATAAGAAGCGTTAATGACAGGCTGATCTTTAACTAACTCCAAAGCAACATGTGATTCTTTAATTAATGGCTTACGCTCATTCATCACACGTTCAACTAATTCAGCAACATTCTTACTTATATAATCTTTCTTGCTTTCTCCTGCAACAGCAATGAACATATCACGATCACAGATGAGTATCGATTTGTTTAACGTATCAAAAAGTGCTTCAGTATATTCTTGAGCGAAATTGCCTAATTCCTGAATAGGGGAATATTTCTTGAGAATAACTTCCCCTTCGCGGTCAACAAAAATTTCTAGAGGATCACCTTCTCTAATTCTTAATGTGCGTCTAATTTCTTTCGGGATAACAACGCGTCCCAAATCATCAATTCTTCTAACAATACCTGTTGCTTTCATGTGTTGAAGCCTCTCTTTCTATGCTAAATTATTCATTCGTTTTTTTAAAACGAAACGTGTTCATGCATGGTCTTGCTTGGCATTAATAAAGCCCTGACTTATTTATCGACCTATACCGCTAGACTATTAATCGTATAAAACGAACCTTCAATTGGGTGAATCCGAACATAGCATCCGTTATCTCACACCTAAATGATGAGCGGCGGTTATCTGCGATAAATAAGTAATTGTGCAATTAGTATGGTTATCCAAAACAGGAACTATACATCCTTACTGTTTTAAATTTTCCAACGCCTCTAAAAATGAGCTGACAAACTGATATCGATCCGGGTATGTTCGTTTTTCAAAATGAAAAGTTATCGTTAATTTGTTCTGATCCGTACCTAACAAAAGCATTCTTCCAAAATCATTGGCATAGTTAAATAACTTCTCACCGTCAATGCGTTGGCTCGCTTCTTCATCAAGGCTAATAACAATTTTTTGCTTTAACTCCTTCAGTGTTTCAACACGTTGGGATTTCGCAATAATACGAAGACGGGCAACTTGAATAAGATTTTCCACCTCCGCAGGGAAGTCACCAAAACGGTCAATTAGCTCATCTTTTATATCTGCTAATGTATCAAAATCTTCGGCTGATTGGAATCTTTTGTACATATTTATTTTCTGCTTGCCATCTTGAATATAGTGATCAGGAATGTAAGCATCTAAGATTAGCTGAAGTTCTGGATCAGGTGCTTTCCTTTCAAGAAGGTGACGATCGCTTTTTCTCCGTTCAATTGCTTCTTTTAACATCTCTGAATAAAGATCAAAACCAACAGAATCGATAAAGCCATGCTGCTGTGCGCCAAGGATATTACCGGCACCTCGAATCGATAAGTCACGCATCGCAATTTTAAATCCAGATCCAAGTTCGGTAAACTCCTTAATCGCTTGTAATCGCTTTTCAGCAACCTCTGTCAATACTTTGTCTTTTTGATAAGTAAAATAGGCATAAGCAATGCGATTGCTTCGACCCACTCGGCCACGTAATTGATAAAGTTGACTTAGTCCCATTCGATCTGCATGATCAACGATCAATGTATTAACATTAGGAATATCCACACCGGTTTCAATTATTGTTGTACTAACCAAGACGTCATATTCACCTGCTAGAAAGGCAAGCATCACATTTTCAAGCTCTGTTTCATTCATTTGCCCATGCGCAACGGCCACTTTTACGTCGTCTACCAACATTTGAATTTCTTGCGCCTTTTGTTCAATGCTTTCAACCCGGTTATAGAGAAAAAAGACTTGTCCTCCACGCCCCATCTCTCTCTCAATCGCTTCCCTTAAAAACATTGGGTTAAACTCTAATACATAAGTTTGAATAGGAAAACGATTAGCCGGAGGGGTCTCAATCACAGATAAATCACGGACACCAAGCATCGACATATGAAGTGTTCGGGGTATTGGTGTTGCGGTTAATGTTAAAACATCGACATTTGTCTTTAACTGTTTAATCTTTTCTTTATGTTTTACACCAAAACGCTGTTCTTCATCAACTACTAATAACCCCAAATCTTTATACTCAACATCTTTAGATAGCAAACGATGTGTGCCAATAACAAGATCAATTACGCCTTCTTTCAATCCTTTTAACGTCTCAGTTTGTTGCTTGCGAGATCGAAACCGACTTAACAATCCGATCTCAATAGGATAGTCTTGAAACCTTTCTAAAACGGTCTCGTAATGCTGCTGAGCTAAAATAGTAGTGGGGACTAAAATAGCGACTTGCTTTCCCTCAATAATAGCTTTAAAAGCGGCCCTAATCGCTACCTCAGTCTTCCCATACCCCACATCACCACATAGTAGCCGGTCCATTGGCCGAGACTTTTGCATATCTTGCTTAATTTCTTCAATGCAACGTAATTGATCTTCTGTTTCTTGATAAGGAAAAGCGGCTTCAAATTCCTGTTGCAAAACCGTATCTTCTCCAAAGGCAAATCCTTTCGTCGCTTCACGTTCTGCATACAATTTAATTAAATCATCTGCAATATCTTCAACTTTGGACTGTACTTTTTGTTTTACCTTCTTCCATTCTGTCCCACCCAGTTTATAAAGCTTAGGCTCTTTGCTCTCAGAACCTACATACTTCTGCACCAAGTCAATTTGATCAATTGGGACAAATAACTTGTCATCTCCATTATATTTTAACAGCATAAAGTCTTTATGGATTCCCTGCACTTCTAATGTTTCAATCCCGACAAATCGACCAATCCCATGGTTGACATGAACAACATAATCGCCTACCTGTAACTCCTGATAGCTCTTAATACGCTCCGCATTTGATATTTTTTGCTTCTTGGGCTTACGCCGTGTTGATGTCGCTTTAAATAATTCTTGATCGGTTAAGATGGCTAACCTATGCAAAGGCAACTCAAAACCTGTTGTGAGGGTTCCTACCATAACAACAGGTTGCTTTAATGGCAATTGTGTGGTTTCATCTGCCAAGCCAACTTCAATTTGGTAATCAGCTAAAATCGATTGAATCTTCTCAGCTCTAGTTGGGGTTGGCGCAATAAAGACAACAGAATAATCAGCTTTTTTCCATCTATTCATTTCATTCTGTAACAAATGCATTTGTCCATGAAATTGCTGCATGGCACGACTCGAAACATTGACAATATTCTGTGGTGATGTGTTAGCAACATGCCTCAAAAAAACAGATAAATATATTTTTTGCTGCTTCATACTTTCCCAGATATGATTCCAGTCAAAAGAGATCGGTAAATCAATGACCATCTTATGCTCTGTAATCATCGATTCAAGCCATTCTGCTTCTTCTTTATCCAAATGCTGCGCCGTTTCTTGTATCCGACCAATCTCATCAAGGTATAAATAACCTACTTCGCCTAAATAATCTAGTAAACTAGCAGGCGTCTCATAGAAATACTGACTATATTTATACATATCTTGAAATTTTGTATTTGCTCTTAACTGCTCTAAATCATAACTCAAATGCTGATGGATCTGTTCTTTTACTTTTGGGTCTTTTACTTTTTTCAATGAATATGCTAATCCTTGTTCCAATCGATCTGCTACTCTACTCATATCTTGGTCAGTTAAGAGCGCTTCGGTAACTGGACGCACTGATATGTCATTTAACTTGTCTAAAGATCGTTGCGTTGATGAATCAAAGTAACGAATAGAATCAATTTCATCATCAAATAATTCTATCCGCAGTGGATGATCTTCTGTTATGGGATACATATCAATGATACCTCCCCGCATACTAAACTCTCCTGGGTTCGATACCATTTCAACGCGTTCGTATCCCATTTGTATTAACATATTTAGGTGCTCTTGTATGGATATTACTTTACCTACTTGAAAGTGCAGTCGAAATCGTTTCCAATAATCGACTGGGGGTAAAATGCGTTTTAACGCGGCTACCGGAGCTATTAAAATACCATTGTCCTGCTCCAACCATAAAGATAAGGCAGAAATACGTTGACTGCGTAACTCTGGACTTGCCACCGCCATCTCAGCAGCCATTAATTCGTTAACTGGATAAAGATGCACATGGTCTGGCTCTAATAGTTCTAGTAAGTCTTCATATAATTGTTGAGCTTGTGTTAATTGATTAGTTATAATCAATGCGCGACGCTTTACACTATGATGGATGCTAGACACCCATATACTTCGAGATGACCCAGATAACCCTGTTACAAGCTGTTCATGCAAATGCGTTTCTAAACCTGTGACAACGGATTGGATATCGTCATGCTCGAGTAAATATTTATCAATGCCTTTCATGTTTTTCCTCCTAATCATTAAATCCCCATTATTGCGCATCTATACGTACAAAAATGCCTTGGTTTAAACAACCAAAGCTTTTTATACATGAAAAGAACCTATAGTTAATGAATAAAATAATCAAATTCATGATAGACTGGGTATTTATAAAGCGCCGCTTCACAACTTTCACATATGACAAAAACATCAACATTTCCAGTATGATTATACTTGATCATATTTTTTTTCTGTTCAGGCGCTAAATGGTTAAAGCCTAATTTTTCTAAATTTAACCGTTCATGATTAAGCTCTGCAATCGTTGATTGACAATGTTTACAGCGGTAATGAATACGCACTTTATTTCCCTCCTAGAACAACACTTATTATAGTGTCTCCGATTTGAGGGAGGTTATACATCTATTAAAATAATATGTATATTAATTATATTCATTCATAACTTCAATAAACGGTTTATTCAGCCAAGATTCACAAGCATTGACTGATTTCTCAATACTATCAATCAAAGCAGGTTTTTCAGATTTTGAGAACTTACCTAGTACATGATCGGTGACCGTCACGTCATGCTCAGGACGATCAATACCAATGCGAATACGATTAAATTGTTTCGTCCCTAAGTGATCGATAATGGAACGTATACCATTATGACCTCCGTGACCACCCGTTTGCCTCAACCGAATCTTTCCAACAGGTAAATCAAGGTCATCATAGATAACAAGCAAATTTGCTGGTGAAATCTGATAAAAGTCCATGAGCGGCTTCACACTTTCTCCTGATAAGTTCATATAGGTTTGTGGCTGTAAAATGATAAGTTTATCATTGTTAATGGTCTCTACTGTATAATGTCCATTAAATTTATTTTTTTGTAATTTCCAACCATGCTGTTCACACCATTGATTAATTACCATAAAACCTACATTGTGTCGTGTTTTATCATACTTTCGACCCGGATTACCTAATCCAACAATACATTTCATCGTTTATTCATCTACCTTTAAATTCATATATGCCTTTTATTGTACTTTGTTTTTCTTTAAAAATAAAGCGATACTGGTTCTTATCATATAAAGTGCTAACCCATTCACTCTTCTTCATCAGCATGATACATCCAATTAGCAGGTGTGAGGAGATAATGAAAAAGCTTGGACGCAGATGTGGTGGTCCAAGCTTTTAGTGCCACTTTATTCTTCTTCAGTATTGCCACCTTTTTGATCAACAAGCTCAGGTTCAGCATCCGCATCTGGATCTGGATCTGATGGCTCTAAATCTTCTGTCGTGTCAGGTGCTGTTACGGTAACAATCGTTGTATTTTCGTCTTCTAAAACTTCATAATGTTTGCCCTCTTTTAGATCTGAAACCATCACCGCGTCACCAACATTTAACCCTGAAACATCAATTAATATCTCTTCTGGAATATCGGCCGGTTTTGCGCGGACCAACAATTCATACATCGGTTGTTGTAATACACCGCCTTCTTTAGAACCTAATGCTTCACCCTGTAAATGGACAGGTACTGAAACATCCATTTCTTGAGACATATTAACCACATAAAAGTCAGCATGTAATAATTGATCTTTAAGCGGATCTACTTGATAATCATGAAGCATAACATCTACACTTTCACCATCAACATCAAGAGAAATGATAGCATTTCGCCCTTCATCACGAACCGTTTTTAATAAGTCAATGCTATTTACCGAAACCGTTCTAGGCTGTTTATTGTGACCATAAACAACGGCCGGAATGAACCCTCCATCTCTTAATTGATGGGTGTTTGATTTTGATAAATCTTCTCTTAGATTTGCCTTTAGTTTAACTGCCATAGTGCTCAACCTCCAATAATTTTCGTTCATAAAATTTGCTTTTCCAACTAACTAACATATAGGAAAAGTTTTATTTATCTAACGTCATCATCTTGCTTGACGGACAGATAATAAACGATACTAATGGTTACAATTCCCTTTTGACAATCATGTTAAACCTATTTTTGAAAATTAATCAAATAAAACACTAACTGATAACTGCTCATGAACACGAATAATCGCTTCGCTAATAAGTGGTGCCACAGACAAGGTGACGACTTTCTCTGTTTTCTTCTCTTCAGGTAACGGGATAGAATTTGTAACAACAAGTTCTTTAATTGGTGATTCACCCACACGTTCCATAGCAGGGCCGGATAAAACCGGGTGTGTACAACATGCATATACATCATTAGCACCATTCTTTATAAGTGCATTAGCTGCCAAGCTGATCGTACCCGCTGTATCAATCATATCATCAATTAAAATAGCCGTTTTTCCTTTTACATTTCCTACAATATTCATGACTTCAGCAACATTAGGCCGTGGACGTCTTTTATCAATAATAGCAATAGGAGCTTTTAAGCGCTCTGCCAATTGTCTTGCCCTAGAAACACCACCATGATCAGGAGACACAACAACAACATCATCAAACTTTTTCGAACTCCAATAATCCCCCAAAATAGGAACACCAACCAATTGATCAACTGGAATATTGAAAAAACCTTGGATCTGTGGCGCATGTAAATCTAGTGTTATCACCCGTGAAGCACCGGCAACTTGTAAAATATCTGCCACCAACTTAGCAGTGATCGGCTCTCTTGCACGTGCTTTTCTATCTTGACGCGCATAACCATAGTATGGAATAACAACATTGATCGTTGCTGCAGAAGCACGCTTTAACGCATCAATCATAATCAATAATTCCATAATATGCTGATTGACTGGAGCACTTGTCGATTGAACAACATAAACATCACAGCCACGAATACTTTCCTCTATATTAATTTGAATTTCCCCATCACTAAAACTAGTGACTGAACACTTCCCCAATGGAACTCCAATCTGTTCTGCTATCTCTGCTGCTAAATGTGGGTTAGAGTTAAGTGTAAATACTTTCAAAGTACGATCTTGATATTCCGTTGACATTTCGTCAAACCTCCATGTTATCTATTTTAATAATTTATTAAGCTTTTTTGCATAGTTTGCTTTGTTTTCTTGCTTTGCTCTTGCGATTGATAGAGATTCAGCTGGAACATCCTTATTAATCGTAGAGCCAGCTGCTACTAAAGCGCCTTGACCAATTGTAACGGGAGCGATTAAATTCGCATTACAACCAATAAACACATTATCTTCGATTGTTGTTTTATATTTCTTTTCCCCATCATAGTTAACGGTAATCACACCGCAACCAATATTAACATTTTTACCTATTTCAGTATCCCCAATATAACTTAAATGGGACACTTTACTCCCATTGTTAATGGTAGATTTCTTTACTTCTACAAAATTACCAACTTTAACTTGATCTTTAATTTGGGTAGCAGGTCGTATATGTGCAAATGGCCCAATCTTAACATGTGAACCAATATTGCTTTGGTGTGCTACACTGTGTGCAATTTCAGTTGATTCGCCAATTTTACAGTCCTCAACTTCACTATTGGGTCCAATCACCGTGTGACTTCCTATATAGCTATCCCCTTTAATTATAGATCCCGGTTCTATAATAGCATCAGATGCAATCTTTACCGTTGGAGCAATATAAGTATGGTCAGGGTCAATAATCGTTACACCATTTCTCATATGCTGCTCATTAATACGTTGTTTCATTAGCTTTTCAGCCGTCGCTAAAGCGACACGGTCATTTACACCTAGTGTTTCATTAGGGTCAGCTGTCTGAAAAGCTGTTACTTTATGTCCTTGCTTTTGCGCAATTTCGATTACATCTGGCAAATAATATTCACCCTGATTATTATCATTAGTTACATGAGCAAGTGCTTCGAAAAGAAATTGGTTGTCAAAACAATATGTACCTGTATTTATTTCTTTAACTAACAATTGATCTTGATTAGCATCTTTCTGTTCAATTATTTTTGCAACATGACCACGTTGATCTCGAATGATACGACCATAACCTGTCGGGTTATTAATGGTAGTGGTCAATACAGTCACCTGTGCTTCAGCTTGCAAGTGATGCTCAAACAAAGCATCAAGCGTCTCCTTTGTTAACAGAGGGGTGTCACCACACACCACGATGGTCATACCATGGTCATTTTTTAAAAGTGGTTCAGCTTGTAAAACCGCATGGCCCGTCCCTAATTGTTGATTTTGAACAACATAGTCCGTTATATCTCCTAGCTGATCTTTAACTTGTTCTGCTCCAGCCCCCACCACGGTGACCATCTTATCAAGCTTTAACGCTTGTAATTGATCAACAATATGTTGAACCATCGGTCTACCCATTACCGGGTGAAGTACTTTATATAGCTTTGATTTCATCCGTGTACCTTGACCAGCAGCCAAGATTACGGCGTATTTATTTATCATGAGGGAAACCTCCGTCATTTGTTTTTATGTATTGACATTAAAATTATACCACTAACGAATATATCTTAAAAGGTTAAGCATTTCAATATGCTCCCCTATATCTGTTGAAATATTGACACAGAAAAAGCCCAATCTTAGTGATTAGGCTTATCAAACAAAAAAATAAAAATGATTTAAGAGACCCCTGCTTCCTCAAGCTTTGATTCTGGCTGGTTAGCATGGTGATACTTTGCTAGAACAGCATCTTGAATTTTCGCTCGCATATTTGCATTAATAGGATGGGCAATGTCACGAAACTCACCATCGGGTGTACGCTTCGAAGGCATTGCAACAAACAATCCATTATTCCCATCGATAACCCGGATATCATGAATCACAAATTCTTCATCTAAAGTAATCGAAGCAATGGCTTTCATTCGACTATCACTTGTTACGCGGCGTAATCTTACATCTGTCACTTCCATTATGATCACCACCTTTTTCCTTTTGAACTTATTTTAAATACTAATTCAACAGTCTAATTCTAAATTCCTGCTTAATTTCATTTATTTTGAAAAAATCTTTATTTATGACAAATTATCGCATTTTCACTTTCACCCAAAACCACAACAGCTATGTAAAGTGAACCTTCAAGCAGTTTTCGGTCTTATCCCACTGATTGGTCGTTGAATCAAAACATGGGCGTCCGTTAGCTCCCGTCTAAATAGATGAGCTCCACTTTCTATTTAGAGGCGACGTTTTACGGACACTTATCTGTGATAAAATAAAACCGAACACCTTCAATGTTTATAAATTGAAGGTGTTCGGATCTTAGGTTAATGCGTTAATTCTGCTTTAGTTATGGTTATGCAAGCATTCTCTTATCGCCTCATAACAGGATTATTCAAAATAATTTCCTGGTGATACCTCAATGTGGGCATTTTTAACATCGACATTGGAGATTTGCAGTAATGATGTGTAATCATTAACAACACGCTCATCTTCCTCGTCTTCTGCTTCAGCTAAGACACCAATAGCCGCTACATTTGCACCAAATTCCTTGAGCAAATTTTTCATCCCATCAATTGTGCCACCAGCCTTCATAAAGTCATCAATAATACAAACCGTTGACCCTTGAGCGAGACTCCTTTTCGTCAATACCATGGTTTGAATTTTACGAGAAGAGCCTGAAACGTAATTAATACTGACGGTTGATCCTTCTGTAATCTTCGGATCACGACGTACGATAACAACAGGTACATTTAGGAAAGATGCAACGGCGTACGCAATGGGAATGCCTTTTGTTGCTACCGTAACAACTGCCTCAATATTTAGCGGGGCAAAAGCATTGGCAAATAGTCTTCCTATCGTACGCACCGTATTTGGCTCACCTAGAATATCACTCATAAATAAATAACCACCAGGCAAAATTCGATCTGGATCCTCAAGTCGCTTAGCAAGAGTGTTTATAAAATTTATACTTTGCTTTTGTTCATATTGGGGGATATAGCGAACGCCTCCACCCGCCCCAGCAATCGATTCTAAATAGCCTATCCCTTCTTCTTTAAGCATTTGATTCATAATCGTTAAATCTTCACTAATCGATGACTTAGCAGCATCGTATTGCTTGGAGAAAAAAGGTAAGGATATTAATTGCATAGGGTGCTCTAAAATATATCGTGTCATACCGATTAATCGATGACTTCTCTTCATTTTTCCACCTCTGAAACCGAATATTTTGCACCAAATATACCATTTTATACGGTTTTAATCAAGTCGTTTTCAAACACCTAACAATCGAACGACAAAAACTTCTTGACAAAAGCCTCGTAGACTATTATAAATTCGATCTGCTCTACTCTCTTGACGTGTCAGCCCATAAACTGTCGGACCACTACCACTCATTAACACAGCATCTGCACCAGACGATTCCATTAACGTTTTAATTTGACCAACTTCCGAATACTGTTTTAATGTTACACTTTCTAAAACATTGCCTAAATGGTCAATCATTAGTTGGTAGTCGTTCGTCTGAATAGCTTTAATCATCTGTTCAGTATTAGGATGATCTATATTGCTTAAATCCAGATGTTGATAAATTGAAGGTGTAGAAACCCCTATAGATGGTTTAGCTAATATCACCCAACAAGCAGGAGGGGTAGGTAATGTCATAATCTTTTCACCACGTCCCCGCGCAATAGCTGTCGAATTGTAAACACAAAAAGAAACATCAGATCCTATTTGAGCACCTAATGTAGCTAGTTTATGTGTTGAAATATTTAAGGACCAAAGGCGATTAAGACCTCTTAAGGTCGCCGCTGCATCACTACTTCCCCCTGCTAACCCAGCAGCAACCGGAATCTGTTTATCAATTATAATTTTTATGCCCTTTGTTATGTTATAACTTCTTTTTATTAATTCTGCAGCTTGATACGCCAAATTTCTTTCATCATTTGGAACATACTTACTTTCAGATTCAATCACAATTTGATCTGTTTGGATTTCAATAAGTTCAAGGCGATCAGCCAAATCAATGGTTGTCATCACCATTTCAACTTCATGGTACTGATCAGGTCGTTTATAAAGTACATCTAAGGTTAAGTTAATTTTGGCTGGCGCTTTTTCAAAAACACGCATCTTTGTCATCCTCTTCTAGCATTTTCCTTTAACCATTGGTTGTAATCACATCATAACATATTTCCAAATAAAAAGACTGTTGATTTTAAAATCAACAGTCTTTTAGTGATAAATATGAGGGTGAGACAAAACTCAGTTGCAATATATTTCGGTAATGGAAAATCAAAAGCACATAGCGCTAAGAACTTGAAGAGACCAAACAATCGCACAAAAAATGAACGGCTTAGTGCTAACACAAAAAAACACCACTAGAGTGGTGTTGATAAAACTGCCTATACCAAGACATAAAGAAAGCAGCAAATGATATTACTGCTCTCCAACCGCTATCTTATTTCTTTCTTCAATGAAGTTTAATTCCACAGTTTCCGTTAAGATGTCTGCGTAGCTATAGGAAACACGTTCAAATGCATTCTCACTTTGATCCAAAGCTACAATGAAAACTGCTGGATAAGTTTCTGCAAGCGTGCCATAACGCTCTACCGTCTTTTTTCTTCCGCCATTCGCAATAAGCTGCAGGCGTTTGCCAATCTGACCATCTAGAACTCGTTTAATTTCAACTAACGTTTTTGCCACTATACCCCACCTCACTTCATTCATTATAGCATGGACCAATAAATTAGTCAATAAAATATTTTATTATAACAGTAATACGTTTTATTTGTCAATAAATTATTTTATCCGGCAGTACCATAATTTAATCCGATATCTCATGAACTGTTAGTATTATGGCTTTGTTTAGCTTGTTTATACAAATTTGTTACAATAATTTTATTTTTCAGCACCCTCCTCTTCCAGGTAAGGCATTCCTGTCCGTAAAAACCCCCGCGTCTCAATCCCCCCTAAACCTTTTTCTCCAGTAAGCGTATTGCGCAATACCTCTGATACCATTACTTTGTCCATAAATGAAGTATAAGCGAGTTTGGCAGTAATATATACGGGGTCTAAAGCATGAATATTGATACGAGATGGAGAGCTAGCAAAGTTTGCTCCCGCACGAATAAGCGATTGAAAATAAGATTGACAGGCACCAGCAAAAATAACAAGTTGATCCAAATTGGATTCAATTCGCCTTGCCTCTCTAACAGCTTCAACAAAATAACGAGAATGACGATATGCCTTTAGATCATTTTTATCTCCCTTTTTTTCTGAAAATGCATCGTGTCCAGTAATTACAACGATATCGGGTTGTATCCGCTGAATCAGTCCTGCTATTTCTAACGGCATCTCTGCCTCTTCAATATATAAACCATGAACTTGCAAACCTATTCGTTTATATAAGTCAATACATTTCTTTAAATAGTGGCGATCACCATCAAGGTGTAACACACGAGCTGGTAATTGAAAAAAATCAACTTGATCTGTATATCCCTCTGTGCTTTCATAATTGCGTTTTTCTTTCATAAGCTGATAATCTTGTTTAAATAACCGAAAAGAGTAATCAAGCTGTTCTTTTTCTTGTTTTTCATGTGTCAATATATCTCGCTCACTCGCTTTAACCAAATCGGTAATCGGTGCATCCGCTTCTAAACGCAAGTCCTCCCCGTGTAGTATTGCATCCTGCTCTTTTAATGCAGAAATGCGAAATAAAATATCATGTTGATGGGACGTTCTTGTCACAAGGTCACCAACAATAAACGTCATGCTCTCTTCCCCCTTCCACCTTAACAATAGCCTATGTAAAAGGTTAAATGGGTGTGAAAAAAGCTCCGATATCATCTGGCGTGAATATCGAAGCTAGTACTGATATATTATAATAATCGAAGGCTTGGCCTTATTAAATTCCAATAAAACAAACTTCAATCAGCGGAGGTTTTACGGACGGTTATTTGTGATAAATTATTAGGTCGTAAACTGATTAGCTAAGTGAGCGAATTCAGTAATGGATAACGATTCTGCACGTCGTGTTCCATCAATACCTGCACTTCTAAGTTTTGCTTCTATTGCATCCTTATCATAACGACCTTTAAAGTGTCGGGATAAATTATTTCGCAATGTCTTACGTCTTTGCCCAAAGCTTGCCTGAACAAGGGCAAAAAAGGACGATTCATCTTCAACATGTACGGCTGGTTCCTCCCTATAGGTTAAATGGAGTACAGAAGAATCCACATTAGGTTGAGGCATGAAAACCGTCTTCGGAACATTTAAAACAACCTGAGCAGTTGCATAGTACTGTATGGCAATTGATAACGACCCATAGCTTTTACTATTAGGTTGTGCTGCCATTCGGTCAGCTACTTCTTTTTGGATCATGACCGTTATGCTTTCTAGAGGCAAGTGTGCCATCAGTAATTTTGTAATGATGGGTGTGGTTACATAATACGGCAAGTTGGCAACTAATTTGAGGCGCTGATTTGGCTTAAAGTGTTGCGTAATGATCTTTTGTAGATCGGCTTTTAACACATCATGATAAACAATAGAAATATTACTATAATCTGCTAAGGTATCTGATAGAATCGGCGCTAAGCGTTGGTCAATTTCAAACGCTAGAACATTTTCTGAATGAAGCGCTAATTGTTCAGTTAATGCACCCATCCCTGGACCAATTTCTATTGCTCCTGTATCTTTAGTAACCCCTGCCGCTTTAAGTATATTCGTTAAAACATTAACATCAATAATAAAATTTTGGCCTAAACTTTTCTTAAAAGTAAAGCCATATTTGGCTAAATACATCTTGGTTTGGCTAGGCGTTGCAATCGCCTTATCTCTACTCATCATTTTCCTCCTGCATAATCACGTTCATCTGATCGGCTATTTGCTCTGTTGTAATATTAAACATTTGTAGCCTTTTTAATAATTGCTTTCCATTAGCATACCCTAACCTTAATCGTTCGGTTAACTTCTCTCTTCTAGCTTTAGCTCGAACACCACCAATTAACCCAAAATCAATTAGATCTTCTCTTGATATATCGGTTGGCTGTTCTTGATCGAGTTCATAAACGGCTGCTAACGCTTGTTTAATCGTGTCTGCAGATGCGTGCTCTATACCAATGCCCTTGTCGTGTTTAGCTCTTGCTTCCTGCTTGGTTAAAAATGCATGCTTGCAACCCGGCACCGCATCTGACACAATATGCCGAATTCTTTGACCAGGATAATCGGGATCTGTAAATATAATGACCCCTCGCTTTTCATGGGCATGTTTAATTTGATTAAGCGTCGAACGATTGATTGCCGAGCCGTTTGTTTCAATTGTATCTGCATTTAACACTTGTTTTATTTTAGCTGTATCATCTTTTCCTTCAACTACAATAATTTCTTTTATACGCACCCATTTAACCTCCGTTAACTTGATAACTTATTCATTATAGTATAAGTTTCCTTTTAACTAAAGTGCAAGCACCGTTGTTATAATCACAAATTTATTAATAGCTAGCATAATGAAACGAAACTTCAATCCGCGGGCGGAGCGCTACAGGATGTAGGTCATGCAGACGTTGCCACAGGACGTGGCGGTCTTAGTCTGTCATCCTTCTTAAAGATGTGGCGGTTTTAGTCTACGATCTTACCAGCCCACCGATGATTCGTTGAGTGAATCAGGACATTAGCGACCATTATCACCCACCTCAATAGATTTGCCACTGTTCTCTAGTTTGAGGCAGGCTTTACGGACGGTTATCTGTGATAAAAAGCCTGTTAATGCTTATGCATCAACAGGCTCGACCATTAATCTATAATTTCTACTTTCACAGTTCGTCTTCCAAAGCGTCGCGCTTCTTCACTTGAAGACATGTGCAAATCAATTTTATTACCGGCTATTGCACCACCAGTATCTCTTGCTACAGCATACCCGTAGCCTTCAATATATAGCTTTGTTCCTAATGGAATAACGCTTGGATCAACAGCTACAACACCTTCAGGATTAGCTTTCAAGTTATAACCAGTTGATGTTAACCCACGACCATCACATGATCCGCAGTTCCAATTATATGCGGTTGCTTCCATCGTCATTGTATTGGAGCCTGACGTACTACTCTGCTTAGAATCATTATTACTGCGTGAAACTGTCTCTTGAATAACCTTCGTTCCTACTGCAATAATACGTTGCTCACTTTCTTTTTTTACCTCTTCATTGACAAGCTCTCGGTCTACTTCTTCACCGTTTTCAATCGTTACACGATATTCTTTTTCAACCAGCCCTTCAGAACCCGATTCCACCACTTCTTCTGTTCCTTTTTCAAGAGAATCATCATTGCGTCGAACTGTAGAGTAATCGGTTGTTTCTTCTACAACATCCGTTATTTCTTCAACACGGGTAATACGAACCTTCATATCTTCTGTTATGGTTTCGTCTTCCTCAGGCTCAAGGCGATCTAGCTCATCTAATTCAATTGACTCTGCTTCTAGTAGCTCAGACACGGTTTCTTCTGTGGTCCAAACCTGTTCTTCTTCATCTGCATCCTCAATGATCACTTGAACAGCTTGATCCAAGACAATCGTTAAATCGTCCTCAATCAAATCAGAAGCATCAACATTTAATTGGTCATGTTCTCCTACCTCTACCCCAATATTGTCGAGAAAATCCGCCACTGTTTCTTCTGTTGTATGATACACGGTTCTTTCTCCATCAATCTCTAGGGTCAAAGCTTGTGCTTCTTTATAAACAATTTGCATTTCTGCTTCTATTGCTGCATCTAAATCATGTGATAATTCATCATACTCGCTTATCTCTATCTCTAACTCTTCTAACAGATCCCCAACTGTCTGTGCGCGTGTTTCGATGGTATCTGTTTCATTATTGTAGGTAAATTGAATTTCCGCCTTTGTCACTTCTAAAGCAACAAATCCTGTTACAAGAATAAGTGCGATTACAGTAATAATAGGTATAATGACTTTGTTTCTTAATCCTGGCAATAGCTTTGTTTTTAAATCCATGCTTATTTGCCTCCTTTTTGTAGCGCGAGTGTATTATATAAACTTACAAAAAGGATGTCAAACAGGGATTTTCACAATATTACAGGGATAAACCTCTTTATATCAAGGGTTGTAATCATTCAACTCCTACTTATTTCACATACATTAAAAAAAGGTTACACAGTAGGACTTTCGTTACATTCCCGTAATATATCCTATTTTTTTACTTTGTTTAATCCAATCTGAAGAGGTGATGAGCATTCGTTGTTGTCGCCCTTCCTACCTCATCTCTCGTCATCTCTCTTAGCTCTGCAATTTGATCGGCTACTAAAGTTACATAAGCAGGTTCATTACGCTTACCTCGATTAGGATGGGGTGCCAAAAACGGACAATCTGTTTCTATCAGTAGCCGATCAATGGGCACGATTTTTGCCACTTCTTTTGGCAATTTTGCATTTTTAAACGTCACCGGACCACCTAAAGAAATATAAAAATTCATCTCTAAACAAGCCTGGACATATTCAGGGCCATCATTATAGCAATGCATAATTCCTCCTATTGTCTCCGCTTGCTCTTCTTGTAAGATGGACACAATGTCTTCTGTTGCCTCTCGGTTATGAATGATAATAGGTAAATCTACTTTTTTCGCTAATTGAATTTGTTTTCGAAAAACGTCTTGCTGAACGTGTTTTGGTGATTTATCCCAATGATAATCAAGTCCCATTTCCCCTAAAGCTACGACTTTTGGATGTGAAGCAAGTGTTTCTAACCATTGTAACTCCTCACTTGTAAAATCAATAGCATCAACAGGGTGCCAACCCACTGCTGCATAAATAAAATCATATTGTTCAGCTAACTTTATCGCTTTCGGTATCGTATCATGATCAAATCCAACGACCACCATCTCTGTCACACCTGCTTCTATAGCACGTTGAATAACAGCTTCTCGATCTTCGTTAAAATGATCGACATTTAAATGTACATGGGTATCAAATAACATTAATAAACCTCCTCAATAATATCAACACAAAGTAAATGCCTTCTTCTTTTATCAATTAAGGTGCCTTGTCCACTTTCCTTATAAGCGTATCAGTGGAAAAAAGAGAATAATGAGATAGGAAAATCCGAACAATTAATGTCTGATTGCACACCGCTTCAGATTGTTCGGATTCTCTTTTTTCTATTTCGTTATGTTCAATCTTGTTTTTATTTTACTACAGATCCATTTGGTAGAGTAGGATCATATACTGTTGTTAATGATAAGTTACCCTCTGAATCTTCTCCAGTTAAGATCATCCCTTGAGATAATTCTCCACGTAGTTTAACAGGTTTGAGGTTGGCTACACAAATCACTTTTTTACCCATTAAATCATTGGGTTGATAAAAGTCGGCAATGCCAGAAACAATTTGCCTTTTTTCAGTACCTAAGTCCACATAAATCTTTAATAGTTTATCTGCTTTCTTTATTTTTTCAACTTTAATAATTTCAGCAACACGCATGTCTAATTTGAGAAATTCATCAAAGTTGATTTCTTCTTTCGTCGGCTCAACCTTTTTTTCTGGTTCAGGTTTTTTCATCATATCTTTAATAACGGCTGTCTCCTCTTCCACATCAAGTCTTGGAAAAATGGGCGCTTCTTTCATTAATTCTGTACCTGCTGGGATAGCCCCTAATTCCCTTGAACTTTCCCACGTTTTATATTGAGCGCCTGATATACCTAATTGTTTAAAGATGGCCTCCGGTGTTTCCGTTAAGAACGGTTGCAACAACACCGCTATTCGACGGAGAGCATCAGCTAGATGAGCCATAACATTGCCAAGTCGCTCTTTTTTACTTTCTTCCTTAGCCAATAACCAAGGCTGTGTTTCATCAATATATTTGTTCGTCCTACTAATATATTGCCAAATCGAAGAAAGAGCTATACTGAATTCCATCTTCTCCATCGCGTTTTCAACGCGATTAACCGTGTCCTCGGCAAAAGACTCGAGTTGCTCGTCATACACATCTTCAGCCTTCTTAAATGCAGGCAAGTTACCAGCAAAATATTTATCAATCATAGCCACCGTACGATTAAGCAAATTACCTAAATCGTTTGCGAGATCATAGTTAACACGATCAACAAAGCCTTCAGGCGTAAAGACACCGTCAGAGCCAAATGGTACTTCTCGTAATAAATAGTAGCGAAGTGCATCTAAACCATAGCGATCTGTTAAGGATATCGGATCAACGACATTGCCTTTCGATTTAGACATTTTTCCATCTTTCATTAAAATCCAGCCATGAGCAAAGACTTGCTTAGGTAGTGGTAAATCTAAAGCCATAAGCATAATTGGCCAGTAAATCGTATGGAAACGGACAATTTCTTTACTCATTAGATGAACATCTGCTGGCCAATATTTTTGATAACGTTGATTATCGTCACTACCATAACCTAATGCGGTAATATAATTTGACAATGCATCGATCCAAACATAAATGACATGCTTAGCGTCACCAGGTACTTTGACGCCCCAGTCAAAAGTTGTTCGGGATACTGCCAAATCTTCTAAGCCTGGTTTAATAAAATTGTTAATCATTTCATTTTTTCGACTTTCTGGTTGAATAAAATGTGGGTTTTTCTCATAGAAATCAAGCAAACGATCAACATATTTACTCATTTTAAAGAAATACGACTCTTCTTTTACCTTTTCTACCGGTCCACCACAATCCGGGCAATTCCCTGACTCAAGCTGCCTTTCTGTAAAGAAAGACTCACAAGAGGTACAATACCATCCTTCATATTGGTCAAGATAAATATCACCTTGCTTAACAAGCTGAGCAAAGATTTTCTCAACCACTTGTTTATGGCGATCCTCAGTTGTTCGAATAAAATCAACATAGGAGATATCCAATTTGTCCCACAAGGTCTTAATTCCACTAACAATATCATCGACATATTCTTGTGGCGTGATCCCCTTCTCATCCGCTTTCTTCTGAATCTTCTGGCCATGTTCATCCGTACCTGTCAAATACATGACATCATAACCACGCAATCGTTTATAACGAGCCATTGCATCACCAGCAACTGTCGTATAAGCATGACCAATATGTAAGTTACCGCTTGGATAATAAATCGGCGTGGTAATATAAAAAGTCTTCTTTTTCTCTGACATGTTCTATTTCCTCCTTGTATCCATTCAAGTCAAATGCTTTGTTTAATGTAATATAACGTATTTCTTTATATTGTAGCGTTTTTAATATTATTTTTCCATCTATAATCTCTATTTGGTTTTTCTTATTTCCTTACATCTTTTCCAACTCAAAGTGATTTAATCATTAGTTAGATAATAGATAAAGCAACGTTAGTATGTTTAATTTGTATGGTTATTAGGAAAAATAAGTTTAAATAACGAAAACAAACACCCTATTGTTTATTTTTTTTCCTTAGATGCTATATTTTTTGGAATTTTTTAATTGACACTTATAGAAATTACTGGTATATTCAAAATAGGTATTGTCGAAATATGCCGAAATTATATTAAAGGGGAGATTTTTAATGAAATCTACAGGTATTGTACGTAAAGTTGATGAATTAGGACGTGTCGTTATTCCAATCGAATTACGCCGTACATTAGGTATCGCAGAAAAAGATGCTTTGGAGATTTATGTCGATGACGAACGTATTATCTTGCAAAAATATAAACCAAGCATGACTTGCCAAGTGACTGGTGAAATTTCTGATGATAACCTATCTCTTGCTGACGGCAAACTCGTCTTAAGCCCTGAGGGAGCTAAGGCACTAGTTGAAGAGATCAACAAGAACCTTAACAAATAGCGAATAAAAAGAGGCGTTAATTATAGCGCCTCTTTTTATATTATATCAAAAAATGCCAAATTATGTTGAGAAAGGACGTTTTTTGATATCATAAATCCGGATATGATACATTAATCCCGAGTTAAATACTATTCAACATGATAACTTTGATAAACGTCTCTCTTCGGCACCCCACGGTCTTTTGCCACTTGCTTTATTGCCATTTTACTCGGTAACTGATCTGCTTTTATATAATGTTCAACATGTTGGTTAATCGTCAAATCTTCCCACCAATTACTTTCTTCATTAACTAGATTTTGACTTCCCTCAATAATGATACAAAATTCACCTTTAAGCGTTCCATGTTCAACCCATTCAAGCACTTGATCAACCGTACCTCTCACATATTCTTCAAAACGTTTTGTTAATTCACGTGCAATTGCTATTCGTCGATTTCCTAAATAACGTTGAATATCTTCTAGTGTCATCGTTAAGCGATGCGGCGATTCATAAAGAATGATGGTGCTTTGTTGTTGATATAAAGATAGGAAAGCTTCTTTACGTTCTTTATTCTTCCTTGGTAAAAAGCCATAAAAATAAAAATGATCTGTGCGAAGGCCAGACCCTACGAGTGCACACAGTGCCGCATTGGCTCCAGGTAATACCACAACGGGGATGTCTTGCTCAATAGCTGCTTGAACGAGCGGCGTACCGGGGTCAGATATAGCTGGCATGCCTGCATCACTTACAAGTGCAATTGATTTCCCTTCATTTAAGCTTGTAACCAATGTATCTATCTTCGTTAATTGACTATGTTCGTGGTAGCTAATAAGCGGACAGTGAATGTCAAAGTGTGTAAGTAGCTTCTTGGTGTGCCTTGTATCCTCTGCTGCAATTAAATCTACTTTTTTTAATGTATTCAATGCCCGGATGGTTATATCCTCCAAGTTTCCAATCGGTGTCGGTACCACATATAAAACACCTTCAGTAGGTTCTATCTGATAACTCTTCTGCTTCTGCACTACACTCACCCACTTTTTTCATCTGTATAAGTTGTTCTTTTTCATCCCTAGATAGTTGCTTTATACGATATTCCATTTGCATTGCTAATGTTTTGCTTTCAAACTGCTCTTGATAACGCAAACGAAAGGGAGCTCTTCCCCTTGTATATTTAGCACCTTTGCCTTGCTCATGCATCCGTAGCCGTTTTGATAAATTATTGGTATATCCGGTATAAAGTGAACCATCTTTACATTCCAGTATGTAGACAATATGTTCAGTAGACAAGTGCTCTCAACTCCTCTGTATAACGACCGTCTTCATTAAAAACATAGAGAGGCGGTAACAGTTTCAAATCAGCCTTTCCATCTCGACTCGCCTCAATCAATAAGATATTCGCTTCTTTTCCTTTTTTAGGATAAACAAACCTTATTTTTTTGGGCTCAAGTTTATAGTGGCGCATCCATGTTAATATATCCACCAACCTTCCCGGACGATGGACCATCGCTACCTTTCCACCTGACTTCACTAATTGACTGCATACCTTAATCACTTGTTCTAAAGAGGTTAGGATCTCATGACGTGCGATGGTTAAATAGTCATTTTTATTTAGATGCTCTTCATGTTTTGTTTGAAAGTATGGAGGATTGACCGTGACTAAATCAAATTTATCGTTACCAAATCGACCGGGCATATATTTTAAATCATCATGTAACATTTTAATTTGTTCTTGCTTCTGATTATGCTGTATACTTCTTTCTGCCATATCAAACAAACGCGCCTGAATTTCTACCCCGATAATCGGCACCGTAGTAGATTTGCTCATTAATAACGGAATTACCCCATTACCACTACAAAGATCAATAATTTTACCCTTTCGTAATGGAACCGCAGCAAAATCAGCTAATAAAACGGCATCAATTGAGTAAGAAAAGACGGTTTGACTCTGAATAATTTGCATTGATTGATCTGTAAAAAGAAAGTCTAATCTTTCATCCTCATATAATTTTACCATGTTATCCTCCAAAACGACTTTGCCTCACCGAATTTACAGTAACCACATCACCTTTAGACTGAAAAATGAAGATGACCATGATCAAGCATGTCGGTGTGTGTACAATTTGTTTTCCTTATCATACGATTTAGCTTAAGTGCAAGCTATCTCATTGTATCATATGCTTTTGACTTCGCGATAGTTGCGTTTATCGATAAACATTTCTCGGGATCACTAGGCATTGATGCCTTCGTAATCCCGTTCAGTCAAGGCTAAAGTTGATACCGCAGTTCGCTTGAGGCATGGATACGGAGTGGATAGCTGCATTTAACAAATAATTGAGAAGTTTAATCCTCTGTTTCTAACCATACGTCAGCAACATATTTCCTATCTAAATCTTTCTTCGTCTTTCGATAGGATTTACTTTTAAAAATAATATCAAAATCGTAATCATCTGGGTAAAGTGCTTTTGCTGGGATTAAAAGCTTAAGTCGCTTATGATTAATCTTTTGTTTTTCTCCTTTAATCTGCACAATATAATTACCCATTTGATCTGGACCTTGATAGACAATCGCTGTTTCACCGGTTGCTAGGATAGTCACATTATCACCTTGGGAGAATAACGTAACCTGTTCGTTTTTTCTTTTCTTCTTCTCACCAGCATGGCGGTTGATCACCATTTGACGTGCAAACTTTTCTTCATTCAGCTCTGTTTCAGTAAGACGAATCTTATAATTTCCACGCTCACCATAAGTTAAGAGGTGTGCTTGCTCAATCAAGTTGGGATGAAGACCAAGCTTAAACGCAATTTCAAACGCTTGACTCTGACCGGTTTCACCAAGCAAAAGTTGATAGGTAGGCTTTAGCGTTTCGAGATCAAATGCCATTGCGGCGTTAATAAAACCATTCGTTTGATCAGCAAAGCTTTTCACCTCACTGTAATGCGTGGTCGCAAGTATGGTCGCACCTTTTTTAAACAGTTGCTCTAAAATAGTAATAGCTAAACCCATTCCTTCACCAGGATCAGTTCCTGAACCTAACTCATCTAGCAAAACCAGCGAACGGTCATTTGCTTGCTTAAGGATACTAATAATCGAAACAAGGCGTGAACTGAACGTACTCAAATTATCTTCAATACTCTGCCCATCGCCTATATCAACAAGGACGTGTTGAAAAATAGCAACTTCACTTCCTGCCTCAGCAGGGATAAGTAATCCCGCTTGAGCCATCACCGTTAATAAGCCAATCGTTTTAATGGTAACGGTTTTACCACCTGTATTGGGACCCGTAATAACAAGTGCTCGCTCTGTCTCACCAAAAGCTATTGATAAAGGTACAGCCGTATCGCCTAATGATGGATGTTTCGCCTTATTTAGCCGAATCGTTTGGTCAGTTGAAAGCTTAGGTTTTGTCGCATTGATGTGAAGACAGTATTTCGCCTTAGCAAAAATGACATCATAATTAAACATCACTTCAATTGCTGTGTGAAAGTCTGTCTCAAATTCAAGTATTGCTGCTGTTAATTCAAAAAGAATTCGTTCCACCTCTGTTTGTTCAGATAACTGTAACAGGTTGATCTCCTCTTGAATGCCACCTAACTCGGCTGGTTCAATAAATAACGTCGCACCAGATGCAGATTGATCAAGAATCGTCCCCTTAACCTTTGTTCGATGCTCTTTTTTTACGGCTAGTACATAGTGCCCGTTTCGCTCCGTGACGGTTCTTTCTTGTAAAAAAGAGGCATATTTATTCCCTTTTGCTAATTGAGTAATACGATCCTTTAGTCGATCCTTTAATACGTTCATTTGTCTTCTTAAATAGCTCAACTCTTTTGAAGCATAATCATCGACCTGACCATGACGGATCGTTTTAACCATTTGCGCCTCAATAGTGGAAAAGTCCTCTATTGAACCAACAAAGCTACTAATTATAGGAGCTACCCATTGTTTGTTATTCATAAATTGCTTGAGCTTGTGACAATGATCTAAAAATGATAAACAGCGCTCGATTTGATCAGGCCTTATAAACAAACCTTTATGTGCTTGTGCTAGTATTTGGGTAAGCTCATCGACTGTATGGATCGGCACACTCGTACTTATTCTTAAAATTTCAATTGCTTCTTCAATTTCCTCCATTGATTGCATGATCCAACTTTTATTTTGACTCGGCTTCAAATTTAGCAATGCTTGTTTCGCACGTTCTGTATGTGCGTAATTCGCTAGTTTCTCTACTACATCAGCATAGCCTAACTTCGTTAAATCCTCTGTTTGCATTCCATTATTTCCTCCTTTACTTCATTCCAAAGAGCTTGACACTGTAATTGATTGCCCATAGCTTGGTTCAAAAAGTTAGAAGGGATTATCCAAATTTAGGGCGTTCACCCTACAATCAAACGGATAATATTTTGGAACAAAAAAACCACTATGAACAATCGTTCACAGCGGTCTTATTTACTTAAGTATAGACCTATCCCAATCTGGATTGGCTTCTACTATAATATAAAAGACGTTATCTACCATAAACGTGTTCTTAACTACTTGCAATGCCATAGCAAATAAAACGTCCAAAAGACGTCTTTTTAAAGAATCACCTGAGGGGATTCCTTTATCTACTATTTAGGTAAAAGCATTCAAGTTATCCAATTGGTTGGATTAGTTAAGAACCACCAGATACATAAACATTCTCCTTGTACATGTAAATTTCATACACCTATACTATATGTAACACCGTGAAAAAAGTCAACCTTGATCAATGAAATTGTTTTGTAATAACTAATATAATTTCCAAAAACAAACTACCACAAATCCGTTAACATTAATTAAGGAAGCACTGCTAACAGCTATGATCTACATCTTTTAACCTTATATATGCGAAAAGAGCCTAGGACAAAAGAGTAACAAGATAAGAAAAATCCGAACATTAATGTCTGATACATATAGCGCTTCGGTAAAACACTTCGCTTTCCGTGGGCACGGCTTCGGCTAACTGTGTGAAGAAGTACACTTCACACAGTGGATCCTCAGCCCGTGCTATTCCCACAGGATAAGGAAAGCATCCTCGATCATACATCGCACGAAGAAAATCGTTCTTTATTTTCGAGGAGTCTACGTGTTTTTCCTACGCTTGTTCAGAATGTTCGGATACGCCATTTCATTATTTAGTTATGTTCCACCCTCCCTAAGTGTGATGTTATACGTGAATTTTTTACATCTTTTGCTTGTAGTGAGCTACAAACAACGCCTTATTAAATTAACCCGTTATTTTGTCTTGTTTAAAAATAATAAACAAAACAAACAGTCCTCATCTTGTCGCGGACTTCCAAAGTGGACATTGCATATATGAAAGCCCTCTTCATATAAGCGGGCTAAATTATCATAGCCTTCACCAACTTTATCGTCATCATGCTTAACACTCATTTCTCCCTCTTGTTGAATTCCCTTTTCTAGACGCTGACGCAAGTGATGATTTTCATGTGACAATCGATGATTTTCTTCTAATAACTCACTTAAGTGTGTTTTCAGATCACCTAATTGTTGGTAAAGTTGACCAATCTGCTCTTCCATATCAGATACTTGTTCGAACACTTCTTTTCTATTCATGTTCATGTCACTTCACCTCATCATTCTGTGGTTTGCAAATTAACAACACCTTGGTCAATTAGTTCATCCAATGTGTACTCGACAACACGTTCTTTTTCTGGGATCTCCACTTGAATAACGCGTTCTAATATATTTAGACCAACTACCTTTCCCTTACCAATTGGTGTTTGAATCGATTCACCCAAATCTGGTAGTTGTTTTTTTGCTTCTTCATAATCGTCATTTTCATACTTCAAACAACACATGAGTCGACCGCATAGTCCAGATATTTTGGCTGGATTTAGCGATAAGTTCTGGTCTTTTGCCATCTTAATAGAAACCGGTTCGAAGTCTCCTAGAAACGTAGAACAGCATAACATCCGTCCACAAGGACCAATACCACCAAGTAATTTAGCTTCATCTCGAACACCTATTTGTCGTAATTCTATTCTAGTTTTAAAGATTGCTGCTAAATCTTTTACTAATGTTCTAAAATCAACCCGACCATCAGCTGTAAAGTAAAAAATGACTTTGTTTCGGTCAAATGTATATTCAACATCAACCAAATTCATATCAAGCTGATGTTCAGCAATCTTATCTACACAAACACGATAAGCCTTATTAGCATTTTCTTGATTCTCTGTTACCGTAAGCTTGTCCTTTGTGTTGGCCAAACGAATGACTTTCTTTAGTGGCAAGACAACATCTTCTTCATCAACACATTTATTTGCAATGACTACCTTACCAAACTCTATACCTCTTGCTGTTTCTACAATGACGTACGCATCCTTAACAATCTTAAGTTGATCAGGATCGAAATAATATATCTTACCCGCTTTTTTAAAACGGACACCTATAACTTCTATCATCTATTGTCACCTCTGCATCTGCAGTGTTAGCTGCTCCATTACTAAAGTTGGATGAACATTTTGAGCAATATGACGCTTTGCTTCCATAATTGCATATAAGATCTCTGTTGTATCTTTTCGCGACCAAACCCATCTCCCTTTTTCAAGCTCTGATAAATAGGCTCGAAAAACAATAGCTGCTTGTTGATCAATGTGTAAATAAATAAGGTCTTTAAACCAATACATTAAAAGATCTAAACCCATTTCGAGTTGGTCTCGATTAGAAAAGTGATCCATCCATTGTTTCTGAATAAACCATAATGTTTCATCTTGTTTAGTCTGGAGTGTGCTTATCAATTGTACCACTAACTTTCGCGCCTGCGCAAACCACTCATCTTGATCTAACGCCTTAGCGGCTTCAAGGTTATTTGTTAGCACAGCAAATAAACGAGCATTGTCTGCTATAACGTCACTTGCCTCTAATTCTTGTTGGATTATTAAAGGAGATAATGGCTTTAAAGCAATCACTTGGCACCTTGATTTTATAGTATCCAATATATTTTGACTATTTTCAGTCATTAAAATAGCCGTGGTTTGTCTGTTCGGCTCTTCTAAAAATTTTAATAGGCGATTTGCTGCATTCATTGTCATTTGATCAGCCTGCGAGATAAGATAAGCTTTTTGATTGGACTCTAACCCCGTATAGGTAAACTCTTTTTGCAAATGGGCAATTTGCTCTTTTTTTATTGAGGATCCATCTGGTTTAATCCAATGCACATCAGGATGGTTCCCTGAATTAATTCTTAAACAATCTTTACATTTTTCACAGGGATTTTCCCCTACACGCTCTTTACAAAAAAGACTTTTGGCCAACAAATGCCCTATTTCTTCCTTTCCGGCGCCTGAGTCGCCGTGAATCAGGTAAGCATGTGCTGTTCGGTTTCTAATCAGCATTTGTTTTAACATCTCAACAGCAACAGGTTGTTTGTATGCTAAATCAGTCCAACTTTTCATTGTGTACACCCTTAATAATTTTTATCGTTTAAGTCCATTACTTAAAAACGCTCTTTTTACCTGCCTTATCCTTAGGGAGTTTCATTCCTACTTAGTATTCTACCCGATACTTTACTAACGTGTAAAAAAAGTGCGAAATCAACGTATTGATTTGCACTCTACCGTTGCTATGCCTATTCTAGCATAAGCTTACCTTCTTATGAATATAAATTAATTAATAAACCTTTTATTTCACCGATAACATCAAGCATATCTATAGAACGTTTTTCTTTTTCTAAAATAGATTCCGTTAAGGTTAATAATTTTTCATCAATTTGTTTAACAATGGTCAACCGGCGACTATGTCCATGCATACTAAAACTATGTGAATGTGTTAAATCTAGGCCAAATCCGACTGCTTCTTTAATAAATTCTTTAACCATTCGCTTATACTTTGCTAACTCCCTAATGGTTCGATAACGTGCCAATTTTTCGCTTTGCCGTGTAATATCCTTCATTAGCTGTTCTAGTTCATAACCTTGAAGCTTCTGTGCTTGAGTGCTCACCATAGCTTCAAAGCTCAATCCCTTGGTAGCCTGGATTTGTTGACTTATTTTAGTTGGTTCGACTTGAGATCGTATGTCTTTATTAATCTTCACAGCACCGTGCTCCTTTAATCAATTTAAAACTGGTAGAAACTCTCGACAGGTACAACAAAAACAGTTGCTCCACCAACTTCAATATTTATAGGCTGTGGAATATAGGAATCCGCATTACCACCCATTGGAGAAATGGGGGCAACCATTTGTTCACGTTGACTTGAATTATCTTTAATAATTGCTAAGGCTTCATCAACGGATTCATCTTGACAACCAATCATTAATGTTGTATTTCCTTCTTTTAAAAAGCCACCTGTAGTCGATAACTTTGTTGTTTTATAATCTTTTCCCCCCAATGCATCAATTAATCGATTACTATCCTTATCTTCCACCACAGCTAAGATTAATTTCATTTTTCCGCCTCCTCAAAAATTTAATATCATTTATTTAAATGCCGTAAGATCTCTTTATAAGTTAAATCAATCACTTCATTTAATGTTAATTGAGCATTAATGGTCTGAATGCGACTGGGAAAACGTTCTTTTATTAACTGGTAACCTTGATAAACAGCTTGGTGAAAAGATAAGTCTTCTAAATCTAAACGATTCTGTTCTCGGCCTTTATTTGCTGCAATTCGCTCTAATCCTTTGCTGGGAGGGATATCAAAAAACAACGTAAGATCAGGCATAAATTGATCAATAGCAAAGCGATTAATCTCATAGATATGATCAATACCTAATCCTCTTGCATAGCCTTGATAAACTAAACTACTGTCAATAAAACGATCACATAAAACAATATTCCCCTCTAATAAAGCTGGTTTAATTCTTTCAATAAGATGCTGTCGCCTTGCAGCGGCATAAAGTAGGGCCTCTGTACGGGCATCCATTTCCGTATGCGTGCGATCCAAGATTAACTCACGAATCTTTTCAGCAATCTGAATTCCTCCAGGTTCCCGCGTTGTCAGGACAGGATATCCTTCTTCAATTAATTGATTGGCAACACTATTTAAAACAGAGGTTTTTCCAGCTCCTTCTCCACCTTCAAACGTTATAAACTGACCTACCACTATCTATTCTCCTTTAAAAACAAATAGACCTTCTGCAATATTAGATTGCTGAAAATTTGTTTCTTGTTTAATTAAATACGCTATATAATCAATGTGTATTTGCTTAATACATTCACCTTTCAATAAGATCGGAATGCCCGGCGGATACGGTATAACATCTTCTGCTGCTACAGTACCTTCAGCATGTTTCCAATAGCAAAAGGATTGTTCTAGCTGTTTCATGTGACTATCCGAATAACCTGTATATTCGTCCTCACTATAAAGAAGCTTTTGCTCTATTGTAGCATGTTTTCTAGAAAAACTTAATGTGTTATTACTTTTTCTACAACCTCCCTAAATATTAAGCTCTTTAAAAGGAGCTAACCCATGAACTCAAACATATGACGATCTGTTGGAAATTCAGGATAAATACCTTGCTCTTCAAAACATTTAACAATATCTTTAGTATGAAATTGTCATCGCCAAGTAATACCGTATTTAAGGGGTCAATATCTGCTTCAAGAGGTAATAATCGCCAAACCGAAGTATTCGATAATCGTTTTCTTACTTCAATTACTGATTGCTGTATCGTTTATATTTGATGATTCGATAGATTTGCTAAGAAAAAACACGCGAAATCAAACTTGCTAATATTAAATATAAAATTGCAACATAGATAAATATTTCTTTATCCATTTACTATCACGGCTTCAGACCCAATGTGTAAATATGCGACCATTGTTAATACAGAAGCATCTGCACTTAAACTGATCACTGAAGAAGGGGGATTCTTTAATCGAAAAGTGAACACCGTGGCTTCATCAATTAATACCATTATCCCCCTTAACATGCGAAAAGCATAAAATAAAATCTCATATCGTTATTGATATGAGATAACTCTATTTAACTATTTATTGCTTGTTGATGCAGTTTCTTTAATTTATTAACAAAAAAGCGATAATTAGGATCCTCGGGCTCTGTATTTAACAGCTTTTGCTCACAAACTTCACATACAAATAAATGATAGATGAAAATACCTTTTTCTTTATTATTGTCACAAATACTACACTGATGCATAAGCACCACCTCCACCATGTAGTATTGTCTTAATCAATAAACTCTATACATCTAATACTCTAATTTTCAGCCAATCGCTAGTCATATTCAACTTTTAATAGACTTCCTTATATATGAAAGAAGCTACCTCACGTTTAGAGATAGCTTCTTTTCTAAATTGCTTAGCGACGTCCTACTCTCGCAGGGGGAATCCCCAACTACCATCGGCGCTGAAGAGCTTAACGGCTGTGTTCGGCATGGGAACAGGTGTGACCTCTTCGCTATTGTCACTAGGCCTACGCAT
>NZ_JAFBDS010000015.1 GCF_016908375.1 Amphibacillus cookii | reverse complement strand
ACATTCAAGCAGCATAATCCGACTTGAATATTTGTGAAATTCATCTATAAAATTGCCGGCAAAAATTCTCACCAACGTCATTTGACAAAGAACCAAAAATAAAACGAACCTTCAATCAGTGTGGGGGTTCGTTCATCCCCTACTGATTGAAGGTTCGCTTTATGTTAAAGCAATACTTTTTTGCCGTGTTAAAATCGCTTCTGCATTTTTTACCCGTTCTTCAGAAGGTGGCTCTATGCCTTCTAACGGATAAGATAGACCTAAATTCTCCCATTTATAAACACCTAACTTATGATAGGGCAAGACATCAATTCGATCGACATTGGATAGTGTCGCAATAAAATCTGACAGTCGTTGCAGCAATTGATCGTCATCGCTACCACCCGGAACTAACACGTGACGTACCCAGATTGGCACTTGCTTCTCATCCAAATAGCGCGCCATATCAAGAATATGTTCATTAGACACACCGGTAAGTTCTTTATGCTTATCATGATCAATTTGTTTCAAATCGAATAAAATCAAATCCGTTACTTCCATTAGTTCATCTAAGGTTTTAATAAAACGAGGGGAACGACTGAAACAGCCACCAGATGTATCAATACACGTATGAACACCCAATTTCTTAAGTTCAGTAAATAATTCAAGTAAAAATTCCGCTTGAATCAATGGTTCTCCACCACTAACTGTCACACCACCATTAGAAGACTCGAAAAATGGAATATAAGATTTAACATCTTCCACTATCTCTTGAACCGTCATCTCTTTACCACCGGTCATCTTCCACGTATCTGGGTTATGGCAAAATTGGCAACGTAATAGGCACCCCTGAGTAAAGATGATATATCGCAAACCAGGGCCATCTACTGTACCTAAGGTTTCTATTGAATGAATGCGACCTTTCATGTTGTTCCCCTCCTTAATTTGATAAAACGAAACTTCAATCTATGGGCGTGTTGTTCTTCACCCACGGATTGGTAGTTGAGTGAATTTAGCGTCCACCTAAATACATGAGCTACTCTCTATTTTATGGCAGCGATTTACGGACGGTTATCTGTGATAAAAGTAGGAGAAGATAAATCTTCTCCTACTTTTAGAATTATTTATAAACTTTCGTGGAACGTACGATTAATGACATCGATTTGTTGTTCTCTTGTTAATTTAATGAAGTTAACAGCATAGCCAGACACACGAATAGTCAATTGCGGATATTCTTCAGGGTGCTCCATGGCATCCAATAATGTTTCACGGTCAAATACGTTAACATTTAAGTGATGACCTTTTTTCTTAGCATACCCATCAAGCATCGCCGCAAGGTTTGCTTTTTGCGTGTCTATATCTTTACCAAGCGCTTTAGGAACAATTGAGAATGTGTTGGAAATACCATCTAATGAATAGTCATACGGCATTTTAGCAACAGAATTCAATGATGCTAACGAACCATTTGTATCACGACCATGTAATGGATTAGCTCCAGGTGCGAATGGTTCTCCCGCTTTTCGACCATCTGGTGTATTTCCTGTTTTCTTACCGTATACAACATTAGACGTAATGGTAAGAATAGATTGCGTATGAACAGATTGACGGTATGTTTTATGCATTTTCACCTTGTTCATAAACGCTTTAACTAAATCAGCAGCAATCTCGTCGACACGATCATCATTGTTACCGTATTTAGGGTAATCACCTTCGATTTCATAATCAATAGCAATACCATCTTCATCGCGAATCGTCCGAACTTTCGCATGTTTAATTGCACTTAATGAGTCGGCAACAACTGATAGACCCGCAATACCACAAGCCATCGTACGTAAGACTTCACGATCATGAAGTGCCATTTCAATTCTTTCATAGCTGTATTTATCATGCATGAAATGGATAATGTTAAGTGCATTCACATAAACACCAGCTAGCCAATCTAACATGACATCATACTTTTTCTTAACTTCATCATAATCTAAATATTCAGAAGTGATTGGTGCATAGTTAGGTGCTACTTGCGCTTTCGACTTTTCATCGACACCACCATTAATCGCATAAAGTAAAGCTTTTGCTAAGTTTACACGAGCACCGAAGAATTGCATTTGCTTACCAATACGCATCGCTGATACACAACACGCAATACCATAGTCATCACCATAATGGGTGCGCATCAGATCGTCATTTTCATACTGGATTGAGCTTGTTTTGATCGACATAGCAGCACAATATTTTTTATAGTTATCTGGTAACTGTTCAGACCATAACACCGTTAAGTTTGGCTCTGGCGCTGGACCTAAGTTATCTAACGTGTGTAAGAAACGGTAAGAGTTCTTTGTTACTAACGGACGTCCATCTTCAGCAATACCTGCTAGTGATTCTGTCACCCAAGTTGGGTCACCACTAAATAATTCATTATATTCAGGTGTTCTAGCAAATTTAACTAGACGTAATTTCATAACAAAGTGATCAACTAATTCTTGCACTTCTTCTTCAGTTAACACACCATTCTCCAGATCACGTTCAACATAAATATCTAAAAATGTTGAGACACGACCGAGACTCATCGCAGCACCATTTTGTTCTTTAATTGCTGCTAAATAGCCAAGGTATAACCATTGGAAAGCTTCTTGAGCAGTGGTTGCCGGCTTAGAAATATCGAATCCGTAAATATCCCCTAATTGCTTAAGTTCTTGAAGGGCACGAATTTGCTCCATATACTCTTCACGATCACGGATAATATCTTCTGACATGACACCATTTCCACCAATTAAATCAAGTTCAGCTTTTTTCACTTCAATTAATTTGTCTGTACCATAAAGTGCCACGCGGCGATAGTCACCAATAATTCGACCACGACCATAAGCATCAGGTAAACCCGTTACTACTCCTGCACGACGTGCCGCTCTAATCTCTGGGGTATAAGCATCAAATACACCTTGATTATGTGTTTTACGATAATCCGTAAAGATCTTCTCTACTTCCTCATCCAACTTATATCCATAAGATTCTGCTGACACTTGCGCCATACGAATACCACCAAATGGTTGTAAAGAACGTTTGAAAGGTACATCCGTTTGTACACCGACAACCTTCTCTTTACCTTTATCTAGATAACCTGCATCGTGTGAAGTAATGGTTGATACAATTTTTGTATCTAAATCATAAACACCACCACGTTCACGTTCTTCTTTTGTTAAATCCATAACGCGATCCCACAATGCTTTCGTTGCATCTGTCGGTCCAGCTAAAAACTCTTCATTACCCTCATATAAATTGAAATTTTTTAAAATAAAGTCACGGACATCAATTTCTTTTTGCCAGTTACCATCAACGAAACCATTCCAAGGATTATTTTTTGTAACTTCTTCTGCTACTTTCATTTCCGTTACCTCCTCATTTTTTAACACTTTTTTAATACCATATCATCTTACTTAAAGTATATACCCTTACTAGCTAAAAATAAAGTGAAAAAGATCACATTTTAAAACTGTTATAATAAAAGTTCATATTTTGTTCAAATTTTAGTCAACTAAAGCGATGATATAGTATCTAAATTATGATAACGCTATATTAGCTGTTTTTATCGCATTTTAATTAATTGAAATTGAAGTTATACATTGTCCTTTTTAACACATAATTCATTCTGTGTCATTCTGTATTACTTATTTTATATATTAATATTAATACAGGTGAATCTGAATGGATTCCAAATATCAACAAATTCCTCTTGCTTCACCGTTTGTCATAACCTCCTATCCAAAGGCATATACTAACACCACTGTGCTTATTACTTTACTTATCTTTTATTTGTGACCATTATATAAATAAGGAGGCGATATAAAGTGAATAACTTTATCTTTAACAACCCTACAAAACTTATTTTTGGTAAGGATATGTTAAACCATTTAAAAGAAGAGATCCCCACTTATGGTAATCGTGTGCTACTCGTTTATGGTGGAGGTAGCATCAAGCGCAATGGACTCTACCAGGAAGTGCTTGATCTTTTAAATGAAATAAACGCTGAAATATTTGAGTTATCAGGTGTCGAGCCAAACCCACGCGTCACGACAGCGCGTAAGGGGATTGAGATCTGCAAAAATGAGCAAATTGATTTTATCTTAGCTGTTGGTGGTGGAAGTACAATTGACTGTGTCAAAGCTATTGCAGCTGGCGCCAAATCGGAGCATGACATCTGGGATATTGTTACAAAAAAATATCAAGCTAAAGATGCATTGCCGTTCGGAACTGTCCTTACGTTAGCAGCAACTGGTTCGGAAATGAATGCAGGCTCGGTGATTACGAATTGGGAAACAAACGAAAAGCATGGATGGGGAAGTGCGGTCACTTATCCTAGATTTTCTATTTTAGATCCTACATATACATATACTGTCCCACGCGATCAGACTGTATATGGGATCGTTGATATGATGTCACATGCACTTGAACATTATTTCCATCACGAAACCAATACGCCATTTCAAGATCGGATGGTAGAAGGTTTATTAAAAACAGTAATCGAAACGGGCCCTAAACTGCTAGCTGACCTTGAAAATTACCAGCATCGTGCTACTATTTTATACTGTGGGACAATGGCTTTAAATGGGATGGTCAATATGGGCTATCAAGGCGATTGGGCAACACATAACTTAGAGCATGCTGTTTCTGCTGTTCACGACATTCCGCACGGCGGTGGTCTTGCTATTCTATTTCCAAATTGGATGACCCATGTTCTAGATGAGAATGTTGGTCGCTTCAAACAATTCGCCATACGTGTATTTGATATTGACCCTGTAAATCAATCGGATCGCGAAATAGCTTTAGCTGGAATAAAAGCTTTAAGAGATTTTTGGAATACAATTGATGCACCTAGCCGTTTGGCTGACTATAATATTAATGAAGAAACTATTGAAGAAATGGCGGATAAAACGGTCATTGCCAACCCTACTTTCGGAAGATTCAAACCGCTCACCCGTGAGGATTCAATCGCTATTTACAAAGCCAGTTTATAAAATAATGTGATGGTGTGATTTTTTACTCACACCATCTTTTTTCTTAGAAGCCCCTTTTACAATAGAAAGAAAAATTCGTTGAATAAAACGAACTTTCAATCAGCGAATCAGGCACTAGCGTCCGTTAGCGCAGGGCTAAATAGATTAGCTCTATGATGTTGTAGCGAGCGTTTTACGGTCGGTTATCTATAATAAAATAGACTCACTTTCCACAGACGAACACCCGATCCTCCTGCCAAAACCCATGCAAATCTCTATTGCATACAACACCCTCTGATTCAATTCATTTCTCCCATTAAATAAAATAGAAGGAATTGTTCTTAGTATAAAAATTTTTGATCAGCACATACTACTAAATATTAATTATAGTAGGTGATAAATAATGAATGAACAAGAACTGAAACAAACCATTATAACCATCTTAGATGATCATCAAATTGGGACAATGGCTACTATCGCTAACAACCGCCCCCATTCTCGTTATATGACTTTTTTTCATGATGACTTCACCCTTTACACCGCTACATCCAAAGATACACATAAAGTAGACGATTTACGTCAAAATCCATATGTCCATATTATTATTGGCTATTCTTATGAGGGAATTGGCGACCAATACTTAGAGATTGAGGGACAATGCGAATTACATGATGAACCCTTGATTAAAGAACGATTATGGAATGACAAATTAAAACATTGGTTCTCTGGGCCAGAAGATCCCAATTATCTAGTGCTTAAAATTTCCCCTTCCGAGTTCCACCTTAAAAATACTAATGACCATCAAGGCCATCGTTATAAACCGACAATGTCAGATTAGAATTAAGGGCTGTTATAACCCTTATTCTAATCTAACTACAACAATCACAAACTAAAAACAGTATATTTTTGCTAATAATTAATTTCAATAAACAGCCACAGACCTTGTCACATCAAGGATTTAATCCTTAAAAAACTTAGTTGTTTAATTAATGTGAATAATTTCACAAACCTGTCACATTTATGTGATTTTGTAAGCGTATACAGATGTTATGATGAAATCAGAAAGAGTGAGGGGGGATCAGATGATATTAACAACATGGAAAGATTTTGGAACAGATGCTGAGTTCTATACGCAAGCAAACTTCGAAGAAGAAGTTGATGACAACTTCGAAGGTGTGTATTTTGAAGAGGGAAAAGACATTCCAAATTATATCTGGACAACGCAATATGTTGTTGTCATTAAGAACAATACTAGAATGTTTAACGATGTCTCATTTGTTAAAGTTCCTCGTAACCCGTCGGTCCTTGCTTAAGTGTTATTTTTTTAAGCTTGTTTGCTCATTATTTCACATAAATTATTAGGAGGGAAAACCTATGGTCACAAAAGTTGAAAAGAAAAATGAAGTAAAAGAACCTAGTGTAGAAGAAAGCATCGATGCGTTAGCAAATAACGCTCAAAAAGCTTTAAAGGAAATGAAAAAATTAACTCAAGAACAAGTTAATGACATTATTAAAGAGATGGCATTAGCTGGTCTAGATAAACATATGTATCTAGCAAAATTAGCAGTTGAAGAAACCGGACGAGGTGTATATGAAGATAAAATTATTAAAAACATCTTTGCTACTGAATATGTTTATCACAACGTAAAATATGATAAAACAATTGGTGTCATCAGTGAAAATGAACATGAAGGCATCGTAGAAATTGCTGAACCGATTGGTGTTGTTGCCGGTGTAACACCTGTAACTAATCCAACATCTACGACCATGTTCAAATCTATCATTTCAATTAAAACAGGTAACCCAATCATCTTTGCATTCCACCCATCCGCACAGAAATGTAGCTCTGAAGCAGCACGTATTCTATATGAAGCTGCAGTTAAAGCAGGGGCTCCAGAACACTGTATTCAATGGGTTGAAAAACCTTCAATTGAAGGTACACAAGCATTAATGAAACACCCTCAGATAGCAACAATATTGGCTACAGGCGGACCAGGAATGGTTAAGTCAGCATATAGCTCTGGTAAACCAGCGCTTGGTGTAGGTGCAGGTAACGTTCCTTGCTATATCAATAAATCAGCCAATGTCAAAAGAGCTGTCAATGACCTTATTTTATCTAAAACGTTCGATAATGGAATGATCTGTGCATCAGAACAAGCAATGATCGTTGATAAAGAAATCTATGATCAAGTAAAACAAGAAATGATTGATAACAACTGTCACTTCTTAACAGCAGCTGAAAAAACGAAAGTTGAAAAGCTTGTTATTAATGAAGATACTTGCGCGGTTAACCCAAAAATCGTTGGTATGAAACCAGTGAAGATTGCTGAGATGGCAGGCGTTAAAGTACCTGAAGATACAAAAATTCTAATTGCAGAACTAACTGGTGTTGGACCGGATCATCCACTTTCACGCGAGAAATTAAGCCCAGTCTTAGCAGCATTTAAAGTAAATAATGCAGAAGAAGGTTTACAACGCGCTGAAGAAATGCTTGAATTTGGCGGTTTAGGGCACTCAGCAGTCATCCACGCAAATGATCAAGAGGTAATTGATGCATTTGGTGCACGAATGAAAGCTGGTCGTCTGATCACAAATGCTCCATCTTCTCAAGGGGCGATCGGGGACATTTACAATGCTTATATTCCGTCATTAACATTAGGTTGTGGTTCTTATGGCGGTAACTCAGTATCTACAAACGTTGGTGCTATGCACTTAATTAATGTTAAAAAAATGGCGAGAAGGAATAATAATATGCAATGGTTTAAAGTTCCACCAAAAGTTTATTTCGAAAAAAATTCAGTTCAATATTTAGCGAAAATGCCTAATATCACAAAAGCTTTTATCGTTACTGATCCTATGATGGTTAAACTTGGTTATGTCGATAAAGTTCTCTACCACTTACGCAAACGCTCTGACTACGTACACTGCGAAATTTTCTCTGACGTAGAACCAGATCCATCGAAAGAAACGGTTATGCGTGGAGCAGAAGCAATGAATGCATTCAATCCTGATGTTATTATTGCTCTTGGTGGCGGTTCAGCAATGGATGCGGCTAAAGGAATGTGGCTATTCCACGAACATCCAGACACTGACTTTAACGGTCTTAAACAAAAATTCTTAGATATTCGTAAACGTGTTTATAAATATCCTGAATTAGGACAAAAAGCACAATTTGTTGCGATCCCAACAACATCTGGTACTGGCTCTGAAGTTACTTCATTCTCAGTAATTACAGATAAGCAACAAAATGTAAAATATCCATTAGCTGATTATGAGTTAACACCTGATGTGGCAATCATTGACCCGCAATTTGTAATGACTGTACCAAAAGTAGTTACAGCCGACACTGGGATGGATGTACTGACACATGCGATTGAAGCTTATGTTTCAAATATGGCTAATGATTACACGGATGGTTTAGCCATTAAAGCGATTCAACTTGTATTCGAATACTTACCAAAAGCTTATCACAATGGTAATGATGAAGTTGCACGCGAAAAAATGCATAATGCATCTACGATTGCAGGGATGGCATTCGCTAATGCTTTCTTAGGTATTAATCACAGCTTGGCACATAAACTAGGTGCAGAGTTCCATATCGCTCACGGTCGTGCGAATGCAATTCTAATGCCACACGTTATTCGCTACAACGCTAAAAAGCCAAGTAAATTTGTTTCATTCCCTAAATATGAGCACTTTATTGCGGACCAGCGTTATGCTGAAATCGCAAAAGCTTTAGACTTACCTGCTAAGACGACTGAAGAAGGTGTTGAAAGCTTAGTCAATGCCATTTACAAACTAGCTAAAGAACTTAATATCCCAATGAGTATTGCTGAAAATGGTGTTAGCAAAAAAGATTTTGAAGCTAAAGTTGATTATTTAGCAGACCGTGCCTTTGAAGATCAATGTACAACAGCTAATCCGAAGTTGCCACTAGTAACTGAACTAGCTGAAGTTTATCGCAACACATTTAAAGGTTAACTTTCACTCCCCTATTTTAATATTTATATACCAAGAAGTCCTTCGTTTTAGTTGACGAAGGACTTCTCTTTTTGTTCTAGTTGCTGCAATCGGTTTACATTACGACTAATCAGGTCATCTAAATACTGATTTATATCACTAGGAAGCTGTGAATCTTCTGATAAGACTAAACCTTCTTGACTACTTTTCAGCAGCAGCCATAATAAATAGCTCACCCATTTATTTTGAGGCTCTTCTCCTACTATAGCAGCCTCTAGATCGACTGCTAACTGCTGCAACATATTTTCTGTAAACATTACCTACCCCCTAACTCGTCACATTTAGTAACAAAGGATTATCAACTGGTAAACCTTCTTCATCCCTATTACTATAATAGAAAGCATCTATTTTAAATCTATATTTCTCTTTAGCCGGCCAAGTCAATGTTAAAGGTAAAGGTTCAGCTCGATCTGCTCGATTAACTTTCTCACCCAAATAGCTAAACCAATATTCGCCGTCCTCATTATGATGATCTTCTAAGAGCTTCCAGTTGGCTTTGATTTTTTGCTGTCCTCCCCTATCCGTAGCTAATAAGTATTTTCCAGATATTTGATAACGAACAGACGCATCTATCCTAACGCAAATCAATAAGTTTTCTAGTGGTTTGACTGTCCCATTAAGTATATGATAACTCATATTTATACAAGACCATTCGTCGCTTTGATTTGATATATCAATTGACGAAGCCAAAAAAGAGATAACTTTATTTAAACTAGCATTTTGACTAGAATGATCTGATGCTTTTTCATAAAGCTCCTGCCAACTACGATCCAAAGCTTCTAGTTTCCCCTTTACTTCCAACCATGATACCACTGTTATACACCCCCATTACATTTTATAGTTGAATGACTTTAATTATGAATGCTTTTACCTCTATTCAGATCAGTAATTTAAAAGGCACAACTTGTCCTTACCCTTTTAAGTTATCCGTGTTAATGTGTTTACCATTCTTCGGGATTGAAATTTTCAACTTTCTCGCTATCCGCTTTTTTATTTACATATAAAACGAAACTTCACGTCCTTTTCCACAGATGGTTATTTGAATGAATCAGGACATTAGCGGCCGTTAACGCCCACCAAAATAAATTTACCTCTACCATCTATTTTGGGGTGGGCGGTTACGGACGGTTATCTTTGATAAAAAAAGAGCTATTTTCACTTTTTATGAAAATAACTCAAATAATTCACCTATTTCTTAGGCGGACAAGGTTTCGATGTCCCAGGAAAAACAACCGGACATTGTGGTGGAACAACCGGGGTCGGACATTCATCAACAGCTAACAGATCACGCGGCTCACAGAAACTTGCTTCTAATTCTAATGTAACATCTGCAACAGATTGAACGCTTTGGCATACATTTAAAGAAATATCTACACTCTCTAATGCGGTTGCAACACAGTTTACAGTTGCACTACAGGTTACATCTGAAATCCGAACAACGAGCCGTGTACCTTCTGGCGCACATAAGAAAACAGATTCAGGAATCTCAATCTCGATCGGATCAGATATTTCTAAAAATGGGGTGGTTCCGTCAAAACCAGTAAATTCAACAACTAGCGATAATGTCTTTTCAAAGCTAACACGTTGCAATTCTACTACTACACCATCAATTATAAATTCGCGATCTTGTCTATCCGCCGTTTCAACGACAGTAATTTCCGCATTTTGTGGCAGTGGATTTCCGGTGGCTGGATCTATTAAATAGCATCTTACTGCTAAATTGCTAACGGTTGGCCCACAAGGATCAATAGCAAGGGCACCGATATCAGCTGCTGGTACATTTTGATTTACTGTTTCTTGAAGAATAACCCAGTCATAAACCTTCTCCGCATTAAAGCAAAGCAATTCTTCTTCGGGATGCGGTGGTCGATTTAACATATGCTCTACTCCTTTACTGATTATTTTTATTTCAATAACAAAATATGTGTATAACCTTATTATGCTCTGTGCGATAGTCTATTTTCAGGTCATTTTATTCAAAATGGGCATCTGTTCACCATTATTCAACTTTATGAAACACCTAAGCTAAAAACATGCATATATTATAATGTATGCTAATGCCCGAGGTGAATAAAAGTGAAAGATGTAAATGAGGATTGGCCTACTTTAAAGGAGCGCTATCAAAAAATAATTAGAAGTTATCAAGCAAATGATTTGAGCCATGCATATAGTACACTCCAACACAAATATCATGAGGTCGTTAAAGCACTTAATCAACAAATCGAGAAAAATACACAACTCGTTGAGCAGCTGAATAAGCAAGAAAATAAGATGAACAGTTTACAAGATACATTGAAAGAAAAAGAATCCTTAATAACGAAAGAAATAATTGAATCTCATGTTATTGATTCGTTAATATTTCATATAAAGGCATTTAATCAGTTAATCACGATCCTGTCGCATTCTGATTTAGAATCCCATTTAAAGGAGGTGGAGTGGATTATGTTTGAAACAACCGAAAAAAAGACCGATTCAACTGAGGAAGCAACTCACCCTGTTAATCATGATGAAATAATTGATAACGAGGGGAATGGTAACAAAGAGACGCCTAAACTTTTTAACTTTCAAGATCTTCAATCTTATCAAAACGCCTACCTATTACCTATAAAAAAAGAACAACAAAATCAAGCCGTAACTACACCAAGATTTTACTATAATAAAAAGAAAGTCTTAGAAAAGCTAAAAGAAAAACAAATGAAAAAAATCTTAGAAGATTATCCTATCGAAAAACCTCTAAACCAAAGCAATAATCAGGAACCCAGTCAACAAATTGCTCAGCCTGAAGCGCCGGAACCTACTACTGAAAACGAACCCACTCAGACTAATATTGACCAAGAATCATTTACTGAAGAAAAAATAAAGATAGAGAAACCCTTTCATCTTATATTGAGAAAGTTAAGAGACTTATTTGGCATAACACATCATTAGCTTGAAAATCTCATGTGCGCCTCCCCATACCAATATCCGAACTTAAACGTATTATAATAGTATGTTACGTTTAAGGGAGGGGAAAAGATGGCAAAGAGAAGAGTGATCAAAGCAACACCTGTCAAACGATCAGGAGGATGTGGATGCGGCAAAAAAAAAGTCATAAAAAATAAACCACTCAACTTTCGCACACTGAAATAATCATTTAACCTTAATCGTGTTCAATAGACTCGGTATTCAATAGGCGCGTTGACTTTACTTCTGCATGGATGAGCCGCATGCGACCTTCTCATACGTTTTGCACGTTATTTCGTTCCGAAAAACAACGGATTCTCTTTTCGCGGGGATGGCTTCAGCTAACTTGAGTCGCAAAGATCACTCCTCAAGTGGTTTTGACTGGGCAAAGTTAGCTCAAGCCACGCCCACGGATTGAAGGTTCATTTTATCATCCTTTTTAAAAACGCATTCGCTTACCTTTCTAGCGAATGCGCTTCTATAACCGTATGTTTATTGTTTTAAGTTGAATAGACCTCATTAACGATCCAGATATTCAACGATAAATTGAAGATAGCTCGCTAGCCCTGCTATACTTAAAATAGTGATTAGCCATTGAAAAAAAGCGGGGAAATAATATAAACCCACTAATAAAAAGATAGCTGACCATATTGAAACACACCAATGACAGGCATAAAGCTCACCAAAAAAATAACGAGCTCCTGTCCCTCTCCCCTTTATGGTGACCTCTATATGATCTTCTCCTAGCGGTTGTTCCCGCTCCTCAAGTAAATAGTTTCTTAATTTACTCGAAATAAAATCATAACGAAGCAAACGCATCAAGCGAAAGGTAGCGATAATAACTAGGAAGAACTCAAAACCTGTCACCACATTAGTCCACCTGCCTTTCTTTCCCTCTTTTTAGTTAGTTTATGCAAGACAGGTATGACGTGACAAAGCATTTGATTACTTTTTCCAAATTTGCACACGATTATTTAGCTCTGACACGACAACTTCCGTATTAAAAAAGGCACTTAAAACAGGGGCCGTTACCAATTGTTTCGTTAGACCACTATGAAATACTTTCCCCTCCCTTAACATTAAAGTGTTTGTGAAGATCGGTATGATTTCATCAACGTGATGCGTCACGTAAAGAATAGTTGGTGCGCGGTCCATAGAGGCAATTTGATCGACCGCCTCAAGTAATTGTTCCTTCGCCAAAAAATCTAAACCGTTGGTTGGCTCATCTAAAATAAGTAATTTAGGCTCATCCATTAATGCTCGGGCAATCATGACACGTTGACGTTCACCTTGAGACAACGTGTAGAAAGATCGGTTCGCGTAATCAAAACACCCTAACTGTTTTAATAATTGCTTTGCTCGCTCTCGCATCTTATCTGTCGGTGTCTCATATAAGCCAATTGAGGCAAATCCTCCACTTAATACAATTTGATAAGCACTATCACTCTCATAAAATCTTGATTGGAGGGTCTGCGAGACAAGACCAATATCCCGCCTTAATTCTTCACCGAGTGTGTCTTTACCAAAACAGCGATCAAGCACTTTCATAACACCCGCTGTAGGAAAATAGTATGCACTTAACATATGTAACAATGCCGTTTTACCCGCACCATTTAACCCTAGTATCGCCCAATGCTCACCTTTTTTTACTGACCAGTTTATATCCTCTAATATCCATTTCCCTTCTCTTAATAAGCCAACATCCTCTAAATAAATCATCTTTATTAATCACTCCAGTAATCATTCTTATTCGTATTATTACTTAATTATCTGAAATATTCGAGTATTTTACAAGATGAAAACGGTAAAGTAACCAAATTTTCCATAAATACGAGAATCTTTAATGATTTAGCCGAAATCCTAACTATATGCTTAATCAATGGTAATCATCATGTTTTATCATTAATAACACTTCATTATCAAGTTTAATCTTGTTTGAGCTAATCTGTGTTTCGTATTATGATAATTAACGTGTGAGTTTGTTATGATATCTGACAAAGAAAGGAGTAGATCATGATTAATCAAAAGATCGAATTTTCGTCTCCCAACCCAGATGATGGTAAACAAATGTGGAGGCTTGTCAATCAAACAACACTCGATGATAATTCTGCATACAAATACATTATGATGAGCCATTATTTCACCGATACGTGTGTAGTGGCTAAAATTGATCAGCAAGTAATTGGTCTCATTACTGGATTTATCCCTCCTAAACAACCCGACACTGTATTCGTCTGGCAAATTGGAGTTGATCCAAAATATAGCGGGAAAGGAATAGGTTCTTCTCTATTAACAACCTTAATGGATCAAGTAAGAGACAAAGGTGTTTACTATATTGAAGCTACAATCACACCTTCTAACAAAACATCACAAGCTTTATTTAAAAAGTTTGCATATCACCACCAAGCCGTTTGCAATATTCAATCCTTTTTTACAGAAGACTTATTCCCGAACAGCGAGTATGAGGAAGAACTCAAATTTAGAATTGGACCGATAAAAGAGAATAACAATGACTTAGGGGGCAATGAAAATGTCAGAAGATATGAAAGTGTTTGAAAATTTAGAGTCAGAAGTACGTAGTTATGTTAGAAATTTTCCAACTATCTTTACAAAAACAAAAGGCTATAAAATGTGGGATAATTCTGGACAGGAATATATTGACTTCTTCTCAGGCGCTGGAGCACTTAATTATGGTCATAATGATGAACACATGAAGCAAAAACTCATTGATTATATTGTTAGTGACGGTATTACCCATTCATTAGACATGGCTTCAGATGCCAAGGCAACTTTTCTGAAAGCTTTTAATGATATTATTTTGAAACCTCGAGATATGAATTATAAAATTATGTTTCCTGGACCCACTGGAACGAACACCGTAGAGAGCGCTTTGAAATTAGCAAGAAAAGTCACAGGACGAACAGATGTCATTAGTTTCACTAATGGATTTCATGGTATGACCATCGGTTCATTATCCGTCACAGGAAATGCAATGAAGCGTAAAGGTGCCGGTATCCCATTACAAAATGTGGTGACAATGCCTTATGATAATTATGTAGATGATCAAGATTCCATTGACTATATCGAGCGATTCTTAGAGGATAATGGAAGTGGCGTAGCCATACCAGCTGCTATGATTTTAGAAACCGTTCAAGGAGAAGGCGGTATTAATGCTGCTAGTCTTAGTTGGATTAAGAAAATTGAAGTGTTATGTAAACGGTGGGGTATTTTACTAATCATCGATGAAGTACAGGCTGGTGTAGGGCGTACAGGATCATTCTTTAGTTTTGAACCTGCCGGAATTAAGCCCGATATTATTTGTATGTCTAAATCTTTAAGTGGTTACGGTTTACCATTTGCCGCTACATTAATTCGGCCTGACATAGATATCTTTGCACCGGGTGAACATAACGGAACTTTTCGCGGCAATAATCATGCCTTTATAACCGCAACAGCAGCACTTGATTACTGGAAGGACGATCAATTAACAAATAATATTAAAGCGAAATCGGCCAAAACACATGACTTCTTACATCAGCTTGTCGAAAAATATCCAGAACTCAAAGGAGAAGTAAGAGGACGTGGATTAATGGTTGGTGTCGCATCTGAAGTTGACGGCTTATCAGCAAAGATTGCTGCTAAAGCTTTTGAATACGGGCTGATTATGGAAACCGCTGGACCGAATGACGAAGTCTTTAAACTGTTTCCTGCCTTAACCATTGACGACCAAGGCTTGGATCAAGGACTTGCTATTATTGAAAAAAGTGTAACTAACGTGCTAGAGACAGAAGTACAACCAGTATAAGAGGGGGCATTTGAAATGAAAGTGGTATCGTTAGAAGATGTATTAGGTACAGAACATGAAGTTGATGGTGGTAATTGGATTAGTCGCCGCCTCATTATGAAAAAAGATAACATGGGCTATTCGGTCAATGATACGATTATTAAAGCAGGCACCGAAACACATATTTGGTATCAAAATCATTTAGAATCTGTATACTGCATTGAAGGTGAAGGTGAAGTCGTTACGCTAAGTGATAATAAAGTATGGCCAATTAAAACGAATCAACTTTATGCTCTAGATAAAAACGATGAACATCTCCTTCGAGCAAAAACCGATATGCGAATGGTTTGTGTATTCAACCCAGCACTATCTGGCCTTGAAGTTCATGATGAAAATGGGGTTTACCCTGTTGATGATAGTAAATAACAGTTAATATTGTTGCTATAAAAAACGAAGACTTTAAATAAGTCTTCGTTTTTTATATTCTTTGTTAACCATTATTTATCACAGATATCCTCCGTGGATGAAGAGCGAAAACCTCCACTAATTAAAGGTTTATTTTATATTTAATCCTTGAATTTGGTATACTATAGGCGAGGTGAACAAATATGCCAAAAAATATAGACGATTATTTAAATGAAGGTATCTATGGTGCTCAACAAACGAAGCCCGATGAGCGAAGACTGTTTCTAGGAAGTTTACGAGAACGCGCTGTTTTTGTTCTTACCGTTGAACAAATTAAACAAGGAGTAGGGGTTCAAGAACTTGATGATAAACTTCGTTCACATTCTGATGCTAAATTATTATTGAATGGACAAATGTTATTAGATAAGCTCACACCTTATCGGCGGCTTGCTTTAAAATATGATACAGATTACACCCTTGTTGATGAGAAAAACAACCAATCCGCCTATGGGCTCGTCCTCTGTTATGATTATGCCGTCAATCATGATGAAATATTTCTAAATGAAAAAGAACCGCTTATCGATGATGATACAAAGGAACAGGTCAATCAAAAAAGACCACTATGGAAGAAACTGCTTGGTTATGAAGATTAATAAATAACACATAGACACCTTGGGAGAAGAGCACAAACTGAAGCTTCATTTTCAGAAGCACTTTTTTCTGAAAATGAGCGACGGTTGTGCCCTAGGAAAGCGTTATGTATTTCAGTAGCCAAGGGTTCTCGATAAAACGAACCTTTAATCAGTGGAGGTTTTCGCTCTTCATCCACGGAGGGTTAGCTGAGTGAATCAGCACATTAGCGTCCGTTAGCGCCATAAATTATAAACAATGGAGATCAGGCGTTTTACGGACGGTTATCTGTGATAAACAACATATGGTCGCACTTAAATTTTATTACTCCTCTAAAAACGCATATCTTCTTTTCTAAAAAGTACAACCATTCGCTAACGCCTAAACATGGACAAGCTTTAATACCTTAATTAATCGTTCCATTCCTTTTTCTATCTGATTAGGTGAAGCATTAGTGAAGTTCAAACGCATCGTTGATTGCTCTTCCCCACTAATATAAAAAGGTCTGCCTGGAACAAAAGCAACACCTTGTTCAACAGCCACATTTAATAATGTTGAAGGATTGATATGATCTGGTAAAGTAATCCAGAAGAACATCCCTCCTTTAGGCTCTAAATAGCTTAATCCTGGAATTTGAGCTTCATCTAAATAACGTTTCATTATCAGCATCCGTTCATAGTAAGTAGCACGGATCGTTTCAATATGACGATCGAGGTCATAGTCATTGAATAAATGCATCAGTGCATGTTGGCTAATCGAATTTGTATGCAAGTCGGCAGCCTGTTTAGCTTGAGTAATTAAACGAATAATTGGACTTGGACCTGTTATCCAACCGAGACGCATAGCTGGTACCACCGTTTTAGAAATGGTACTCGTATAGACAACACACGTATTATTTATATCTAGCGCAGCCAAGCTATCAGGGATCGCAGCTGGATCAAATTGAATATCACCGTAGGGATCATCTTCCATAATTACGACTTGATATTTCTTTGCAAGTTTGACTAACATTTCACGGCGCACTTTTGACCAAACTTTCCCATCAGGATTAGAAAAAGTTGGCACAACGTAAATGCATTTAGGTTTTAGTTTTTTAATCTTCTCTTCAAGATCCTCTTCTATCATACCTTCATGATCCGACGCTACCGCAACTACCTTTGTTTCATAAGAAGCAAAAACTTGTAACGCTGCTAAATAGGTTGGATCTTCTGTTAAGATAACATCGCCTGGATTAAACATAACACGGGAAAACAAATCAATCGCTTGTTGTGATCCTGAGGTAATTAAAATATCCTCAGCTTTACGTATGATCGCCTTTTTTTTCATACGTGCAGATAGTTGCTCTCTTAACGGCAATAAACCTTCTGTTTCAGCATATTGGAGAGCTTTATTACCCGATCTAATCGCTTTAGAGAATGCCTGCTCAACAGCTTCAACAGGAAAAAGCCCTTCGTCAGGTAAACCTCCTGCAAAAGAAATGACATTCCCTTTATTAACAACCTTCAAAATATCCCGTACCGCCGATGAATCAAAATAACGGACGCGATCTGCAAAACCGTACTCCATGATTACTTCCCTTCTTTCAACTTAATTACATCGCTATCCCAGTATAGCACGGTCATCACCCAATTGCTCACCACGAATCCGTTGAAATTCATGAAGCAGCTTTTCAATCGTTAATGCTTGCTTTTCTTCTCCCGCAATATCGAGAATGATTTGCCCCTTATCCATCATAATCAAACGATTACCAAGCTCTAAAGCTTGTTGCATATTGTGGGTAATCATCAACGTGGTCAATTGTGTCTTTTCAACAATTTCACGCGTCAAGTTGGTAATAAGTGTTGCACGCGACGGGTCTAGTGCAGCCGTATGCTCGTCCAGAAGTAGTATATCTGGATTAGTAAAGGTCGCCATCAGCAATGATAAAGCTTGACGTTCACCACCTGATAACAAGCCGACTTTAGCACTTAATCGATCCTCTAGTCCAAGATGTAAGCTGTTTAAGGCTGTCTTGAAGAAGTCTCGTCGCTTTTTATTTACACCTGGTCGGAGCGAACGTTTTTTATCCCGTGAATAGGCTAACGCTAGGTTTTCCTCAATCGTCATGGTTGGAGATGTACCGGCCATTGGATCTTGAAAAACACGTCCAATATATCGAGATCGTTTATATTCAGGCATCATCGTCACTTTTTTTTCATTAATTTGCACATCACCGACATCAGGTAATAACGCACCTGATATAATATTCATTAATGTTGATTTGCCCGCACCATTACTGCCAATCACCGTAACAAACTCACCTTTACTTAGTTTCAGATTAATATCTTGTAAAGCCTGTTTTTCATCTGGTGTGCCTTCATTAAACGTTAGCGAAATATCGTTTACTTCTAACATTTAGACCTCTCCTTTCGCACGTTGTTGGAGTGCTATACGTTTACGCCGCTTCCGTTTACTTTCTTTATGTGTTGAGATTAATTTAGGAATAACAAGCGCCAGAATAACTAATACAGATGTAATTAGCTTTGTATCATTCGCATCCAAAAAGGTTGAACGCAAGGCTAATGCAATAACAATACGGTAAAGAATAGCACCTAAGATAACCGCAAATGTCGTACGCATAATACTTTTTGTTCCGACAATCGATTCACCAATGATAACAGAAGCTAAACCCACGACAATCATCCCCACTCCCATATTAAGATCAGCAAATCCTACATATTGGGCATACAATGCGCCAGACAATGCGACAAGACCATTCGACAAGCCTAAGCCCATAATCTTTAAATAATCTGTATTCGCCGAAAAACTTCGAATCATCTTTTCATTATCGCCTGCTGCACGTAGCGCCAATCCAACTTCTGTTTTTAAATAATAATCCGTTATGAACTTAATCACCAGTGTCACCACTAACATTACGATGAGAATAGACCACGTTCTTGGTAGAGAGCTGGCCCCAATAGCGGATAATCCTTGATTCAAGGCTGAATCAATTCCTAAGCCACTCCAGATTTCACTTAATCTAGTGAACACTGTTGATTGATTAAGTAAGGGAATGTTTGATTGACCCATAATTCTTAGATTAATTGAATACAAAGCAGTCATCATTAAAATACCAGATAATAGCGGGTTAATTTTCCCCTTTGTATTCAACAAGCCGGTCACACTTCCAGCAATAAAACCTGTTATTAAAGCTAGCGTTGTCGCTAAAACAGTGGATACATCATTTGTAATCGCAATAGCAGCAACTGCTGCCCCCGTAACAAAACTACCATCAACCGTTAAGTCGGGAAAATCTAGCACTCGAAATGATAAGTACACCCCAAGTGCCATAATAGCGTATATAACTCCTGCTTCGATGGCACCAAAAATTGAAATAAACACGTTCTTACTCCCCTTCTGTCATTTAAAAATTCAACATTATTTTCACCCTCTGCACAATTGGCCGCAAGAGCAACCGAACTCACTAAGGGTATTTATTTATGTTTCTTTTTATTTTTAGAAAAACGGTTCTTCCGATATCATCAGTATTAATAATAATAATATGAGAAAACCGACCATGTCTATTGGTACATGAGTCGGTTAAATCTTAAGCTCTAATTTGTTTCAGCTAATTCGTCCCAATCACTATGCCATTCGACACCTTGTTCTTCTACTGCCTCTTCATTAATAAAAAGTTGCATTTCAGGTGGGTATTCCACATCAATTTCATTAGGTGTATTTTCTCCAGTCAGAATATCTACGGCCATCTCACCTGTGCGATAACCAATCGTATAATAGTCAATACCAAATGTAGCAAAACCACCACGTTCTAAGGAATCAGGCTCTCCAACAATAAGTGGGATATCTTGATCATTGGCAACACTAACAACGGTCTCTAGTGCTGATACCACCGTATTATCTGTTACAATATAGATCACATCTACTTCCCCAACTAGTGATGTAGCTGCTTGTTGCACATCAGCTGAAGTTGAAACCGTACGATCCACTATACTTAAATCAGTGTCTTCAACCGCTGCCTCTACATGTTCAATTTGTGTAACTGAGTTCTGTTCACCAGCATTATAAATAACACCGATCGTTGCACCTTCAAAATAAGTGTCAATGAAGTTAACTGTCTCTATAATAGCATCCGGGTGCATATCCATTACACCTGTAATATTTTCACCAGGTTGATCCATCGCTTCTACAAGTCCTGCTCCGACAGCATCTGTAACTGAGGTGAAAACAATTGGAATATCATTGGTGGCCTGTAAAGCCGACTGTGCACTCGGTGTCGCATTAGCAAATATTAAGTCTACATTATCAGCAACAAAGTTTTGGGCAATCGTTGCCGTGTTGCTTTGATCTGCTTGAGCATTTTGTATATCATATTCAACATTTAACCCTGCATCTTCTATGGCAGCCTGAAATCCTTGATAAGCTGCATCTAATGATGGATGTTCAACAAATTGTGATACTCCCACTTTAAATGTCTGTTCATCACCCTCTTCTCCTGTGTCGGTAGCACATGCTGTCACTACTAATAACAGACATATACTTGTCAACATAAACCATAGCTTCTTCTTCATAAATCTTGCTCCCCTCAGCGTTCCTCTTTTTAAATTTTCTGAATTTATGCCGACTATTATAACACATATTGATACAACTCGGTACATTTTTATTCGTTAAATCTTAAGAAAAATGGTGGATACGAAAAAAGATAGAATGCCTATTGCAAATACAGATTCTATCTTTTTTGAATGGCTGACAATCATTTATTACGAAAAAAATCGCTAATGCAACTCAATTGCCACCTGTTTCTACAGGTAACTCAGGATAAGAAATCCAATCACTATAACTTCCTGGATATAATTTAATATTTTTATAGCCTAAAGCAGTTAATGCTAAATAATTCATACATGCAGATACGCCAGATCCACAAGATAGAATCACTTCTTTATTCGGATCCAAATCACCAAAATAGTTGTTAAGCTCCTCTTTAGATCGCCATTTTCCGTCCTCATTTAACACAGCTGTCCACTCAAAACATTTAGCACCCGGAATATGACCTGCCTTATGATATAACGGTTCAGTCAAACCCAAATAACGATCTTTAGCGCGTGCATCAATCAGAATACTCGCATCGCTATGGCGTTGTTGTTTCACATCATCAATATTAACAACCATTGCTTGGTTTACTTCAGCTTGGTAAGGTTGCTTTACGGGTCTCTTAACGATAGATGTACTTGGGAAACCTTGGTCTGTCCAAGCTTGATAACCACCATCCAAAATATATTTCTTTTCATGACCATAGTAGTCAAGCAACCAATACAACCGAGCCGCAAACATCGCATTACCTTGATCATAAATAACTACTGTTGTATCTTTGCTGATACCTGCTTGACTTAATTTATCTAAAAACGCGTGTGAATCTGGTAGCGGATGTTGCCCACCATGTTCAAGTGGTCTCGCAGACAGATCTTGATTCAAGCCAAAGTATTGAGCACCAGGAATATGACCTTGCTTATACATTTGATACCCTTTCTCTGGATTAAGCAACTCAAAACGCGTGTCAATAATTACGACTTCAGAAATCTGATCATAGAGCTGATTAGCATTTATTAAAAATTCCATCCCTCATCCCCCCTACTTTTGAAGCGATATATTGATTACTCATCATTACTCAAAAAGAATTATCCTATGTAAAGGACATATTTTATGCCCTAACATCACTTATTATATCACAAGCGAGTTAGGGCATTGTTTTACATTTATGTTAGAAGCACACGGTCTGTTTGTTTTAACTCTTCAATTGTTTTTATACCAAGTCCAAACATAGCCATTTTTAATTCAAGTTCACGTGTCTCCATTACATTTAGCACCGCCTCAGTCGAAGTCGTTGCTTGCTTCAAAATAGAGCGGGCAAACCCAACATGACTTGCGCCTAGCGCCATCGCTTTAGCTGCATCTACGCCTGTGCGCATCCCTCCACTTGCAATAAGTGGGCAACCTTTCACCTTTTCTTTAATCGAGACTAAGCTTTCAACGGTAGAGATGCCCCAATCAACAAAAGCCTCAGCTGCTTCCTTTCGAATAGAATCGTTCGATCGTAGTTTTTCAACTTGGCTCCAAGACGTCCCTCCAGCACCAGCAACATCAATAAATTGGATACCGACATCTTTAAGTTTTTTAGCCGTTTGTCCATCAATGCCCCAGCCCACTTCCTTAATGCCGACAGGAATTTCAAGGCTTTTTGTTAGTTGATCTATCTTAGGTAACAAGTTCTCAAAGTTCGTATCACCATTGGTTTGGATAACTTCTTGAATTGAATTTAAATGGAGCACTAGCGCTGTCGATCCGGTCATATTAACGATGTCTTTGCATTGTTCAGCAGAAAATCCATAATTCAATTGAACCGCACCTAGATTGGCAACAATCGGTATTGTAGGTGCATATTTACGAATTTGAAAAGATTCACGGAAACTTTCTTTTTCAATTAAGGCGCGCGTTGAACCTAAAGCAAAAACCCAGCCTCGTTCTTCTGCAGCAGTTGCCAAATGTTTGTTAATTTCTCCAGCTTGCTCCGCACCGCCTGTCATTGAACTAATTAAAAAGGGCGTTGCGATAGGAGCACCTAAAAAAGAAGTGTTTAACATAATATTATTAAAATCAATTTCCGGTAAGGCATTATGAACAAGACGGACCGATTCCATCCCTGAAGTAACCCCTTTTCCTTCCACTTGATCTGTTAAACATAAAGTAATATGCTCAGCTTTGCGTTTGTTAATTTCACTTCCCATCAATAAAACTCCCTTTTTTAACTATTTAGTCAACATCATTAGCAATTTAGCTTTTCGCTGATTTGTAACAATCGCACGTTTATGAAAAACTTGGTATCGATTTTCTTTCACAACTTTAATAATTTCTTGATAATAACTAGTAGCCAATCTTAAGGTTAAAGCACTCTTGTCTGGGTAATGATCAACATATAACAACCCTTCAGTTTGATCCGCTTGATCGGTTAAATCACCAATAATAGCTTGAAAAGCATGATTAATCACTTTTTGTTCCCATTGTAACTCAGTATAATGATGCTTTTTCATTATTTCAAGCGGGATATATCGTCTACCAAGCTTTTGATCGGCACCAATATCTCGAATAATATTAACAACCTGCATCGCTTTCCCCAATGCAATGCCCGACTCAACCAAGGTGCGATCAGGGTTTGGATGTAAGATTGGAATCAGCATCTCACCTACAGAACCTGCAACTCGTAGCAATAATCTTCTAGTGCTTCCATTGTATCATAAGTTGTTTGAACATAATCAAGACGTTGCTTGCTCAAGTTTTCCTCCCTTTTTAAAAACCTCTTGATCTGAAATGCGTTTCATCAATTATGATGAATTCAAATCAATCAAAAGGGGTTTTTAATAATGATAGTAGGGCTGTTAACCTTTATATTACTCTGTTCTTCTATTTTATTTTTCGCTGCCTCCGCGATAAGATGGGCTGATAAAGCCAACACGCAGCATCATATCGTTAAGGAAACCGATCCTTATGCCCGTTTATTTAATATTTATCACAGATAACCGTCCGTAAACGCCCGCCTCAAAATAGAGAACAGATCATCTATAGCGAGAGCTAACGGACGCTCATGTTCGGATTCACCCAACGACCAATCAGTGAGAGCAGAGCGCAAACCCTACTGATTGAAAATTTGTTTTATTAAGCTCGTTATACAACAAAATTTCAAGTATTATGGATGAAAACAAAGGTATGGTAAAATAAAATTATATCTATATATGGAGTTGAAATTGATGAGACAAACCATGGTGAATCGTTTTATTTCTTATGTCAAGATCGATACACAGTCTAACGAGGACATATCCACTTGCCCTTCAACTGAAGGGCAATGGCAATTAGCCAAACAACTCGTTAAGGAGTTAAAGGCTATTGGTATGACAGAAGTTACACTAGATGAGCACGGCTACGTCATGGCTACTTTACCAGCCAATACAGATCAGAAACTTGCAACGATCGGCTTTTTAGCCCACCTTGACACAGCTACTGACTTTACCGGAAAAAATGTAAATCCACAAATCATAGAAAATTATGATGGTGAAGATATCGTCCTTAACAACACCGATCAAATTGTCATGCGCGTATCTGACTATCCAGCACTTAAAAACTATCAAGGCCAGTCACTGATTACTACGGATGGGACCACTTTGCTTGGGGCAGATAATAAGGCAGGTATTGCAGAAATTCTTACCGCAATGGCGTATTTAATGCATCATCCTGAGATCAAACATGGCAAAATCCGAGTTGCCTTCACACCAGATGAAGAAATTGGACGTGGACCTCATAAATTTGATGTGGAAGCATTTGGCGCTGACTATGCTTATACAGTAGATGGCGGACCAATTGGAGAACTACAATATGAGAGTTTTAATGCTGCTGCGGCTAAAATAACCTTTAAAGGTAACAATGTCCACCCAGGTACAGCAAAAAATAAGATGATTAATGCGATGAAGTTAGCAATGGCATTTCATGACCGTCTTCCTGCTGAACAGGCTCCTGAATTTACAGAGGGATATGAAGGGTTTTATCACCTCTTATCTTTTACAGGCACCACAGAGATGGCTAAGCTATATTATATTATTCGTGACCATGATCATCAGGCATTCCAGAGTAAAAAAGAGCGCTTAACTAAGCTCGAAATGGAGTTCAAACAGAAATATGGTCAACAATCCATTCATCTCGAATTAACTGATCAATATTACAATATGCGCGATAAAATTGAGCCTGTTAAACATATTGTTGATATTGCTGCCAACGCAATGAAGGCACTTGGTATTAATCCCATCATTGCACCTATACGTGGCGGAACAGACGGCTCTCAACTTTCTTTCAAGGGATTACCAACACCTAATCTATTTACTGGTGGAGAGAACTTTCACGGGAAATACGAGTACATTTCAATTGATCACATGGAAAAAGCCGTACAGACAATTGTGAAAATTAGTCAGCTCTTTGCAGAACAAAAAAGTATTTAATGGTGAAAACCTATTAGAAAAGTTAACCCATCAACAAATCTGCGTATTTTTCTGATAGTTTGTACTTAACATTTTTAATTTTTTGCTCATATTACACTTTCTTACCAAAAAGACGGGGCTGGGACAAAAGAGTAACAAGATAAGAAAAATCCGAACATTAATGTCTGATACATGTAGCGCTTCGATAAAACACTTCGCTTTGTTCAGAATGTTCGGATACTCCATTTCAATATTTAGTTATGTCCAAGGCTCTTCTTTATTATTATTTTAAAAAATATAGATGTATCCTACATAATATAAGTAATCACAAACCATAGTATAGCAAAGAAAATAATAAGATAAGTAGCATATTTGATAAAGGCTACGCCTACCTTACTAGGATCTGTCTTTTTCTCGGTTTTCTCCACTTCTACATCTTTATTTTGATCCAAATTATCCATCTCCTTTTACAAACACAAGCATTTACCAACTGTTTACCCGCTGAATTAGGAGCTAAACATTCATGTTCGGGGTTGTCGATCATTGTTAAGTAAATACTCAATTCTTTGATCCAATTTGGTGATCCGTTGTAATGCGAGTTGATCAGTTATTTTCCGATAGTGGTGGGCGCCTCCAGCTTCTTCTACTTTTGTATCCGCTTGAACAACAACCTGTTGAAGTGGGGTTAGCTTTAAGAAACCCTCTGGTAAATAGGAGTCTGTATGAAGTAATACAGCTAATGCGATGGCTTTTGCATCTTTTCGTTGTTCGCCTTGACGAATTAACAACTTATGTGCACGCTCTGCTCCTTTAATAGCGTGAATATCATTTTCTTTATATTGATTAAAATCCCACTCGCCATTCTGATACCACTGATAATGACCAATGTCATGAAGAAAACCTGCCTTGGCTGCATGATCTGGATTCACATCTGATTCCATGGCAATATCAACCGCACATTCTGCCACATCAATCGCATGTGCCATTCCTGAGCGATTAACATATTTTTGGACAATATGGTGGTGAAACAATTGTTCAAGTGTTACAGCACGCATTCAATCACCTCCCAAAACCGCAAGTCAATTTTAATATTGTTTTATAAAATAGCACATTGCTTTCTCTATTTCAAGTAAATGTTATGCATATAAACAAAGACTATATTTGTGTTAAAATATGGGTGAATAATCAAAAGAAGGATGATAGCGATGAAAAATGATAAAGCAATAGTTGTATTTAGTGGTGGACAAGATAGTACCACGTGTTTATTTTGGGCACGCGATAAATTTAAGGAGGTTGAAGTCGTTACCTTTGATTATAACCAAAGGCATCAAGAGGAATTAAAAGTAGCAAAAGAGATTGCTCAGGAATTAGGCGTAGAACACCGTATATTAGATATGTCACTACTTAATCAACTTGCACCTAACGCCCTTACACGAGATGATATCGAGATCACAGAGGGAAGTGATGGTGAACTTCCTTCAACATTTGTTCCGGGAAGAAATTTGTTATTTATTACTTTTGCAACCATCTATGCCAGCCAAATAGGAGCTAAACATATTGTTACCGGCGTGTGTGAAACTGATTTTAGTGGTTATCCTGACTGCCGAGATGTGTTTATAAAGTCATTAAATGTAACTTTAAACTTATCTATGGATCAACAATTTGTCATCCATACGCCGCTTATGTGGTTGAATAAAGCTGAAACATGGGAATTAGCAGATCGTCTTGATGCCTTTACCTTTGTTCGTGACAAAACACTAACCTGCTATCAAGGTATTCGTGGTTCGGGTTGTGGCGAATGTCCAGCTTGCAAGCTCCGACAACGTGGATTAGATAAATTCTTACAAAAAAATAATAGATAGCTTAAGTAACTGGGACAAAAGAACTTTGGCTTTGACCTAATCGTTTTGTCCCAGACTATTCATGCAATAATAGCCAACTTTTATTCAACTATTGAAACTTGTTATTTTGCGTGTTGTAACAGGTGGTGATAAAGGGCACCATATAAATTGGCAGCACTTCTAAAATGGCAAGTTACCACATGTGGTGATGCCATATGTAAAGGATTGTCCGCTTTAATTACCTCAATTGCCTCTTTTATTCCCGCTAATAAAGCAGGTTGAACACTTATCCCTCCTCCAATTGCCACGATCTCTGGATCAATAATGTATTGTAAATTTAAAATTTGAACGGCAACATTTTTACAGAAACGTTTAAAGATAGTGACCGCTTCTGGATCTTGATTATTAATATACTGAAAGACACCTTCACCATCATTTTTCTCAAGTCCTTTATGCTTAGCAATCTCATTTACCATCCTTGAAGCCGAGCAAGTTTTACCAACAAATGTTGCTTTACCTGTCTCATGATCATAATGTTCCATTACATAACTTTGCTCACCTGCTTCTAAATGTATGCCACGGTGCAGTTTGCCATCAATAATGATACCACCGCCAACACCGGTACCTAAAACAAGGACAACACTTTGTTGATAATCTTTCACACTACCTTGCCACTTCTCAGCTAACGCTGCACATTTCCCATCATTTTCTATTGAAACAGGGACGTTGCATCGTTGTTGAAGCTTGTTAGCAAGAGGTTGCTCATCTAGATAGGTTAATGCTCCCCCATGATAGACAATTCCTTGATTAACATCGACCGTTCCCGGGCAACTTATCGCAATGCCTTTAATTTGATTAGGAAAACCTTGATATAGTGCTACCATTTTTTCAATTAAAGCCTCAACATCTTGATACGGCGTTGAAAACTTTCCTTCATCAATTGGTTCACCAGATCGTTTCATTGTTGTGTATTTAATAAATGTGCCACCAATATCAAAAACAAGATACATCTAAACAACTCCATTCTTCTTATCTATTAACACCTATTATACAAGCGCTTTCATAATTTGCACAATAATATCCTATGTTTTTTCATAAAACGAACTTTCAAACTACGGGTGGTTTCGTTCTTATCCACGGATTGCAGGTTCGTTGAGTAAATCCGAACATTAGCGTCCGTTATCGCCCACCTAATGGATTTGCTCTACTCTCTATTTTGAGGTGGGGGTTTTACGGACGATTATCTGTGATAAAATTTGCAATCTTTTTTAATGAATAAACAGACAAAAGTAACTCATTAGTGTTAAAATTCACTAAGACTATTAATTAAGGAGGTCATAACATGACAACAGTATTATATATTACAGCGAACCCTAATGATGCCTCAATGTCATACAGTAAAGCCGTTGGCGATACGTTTATTAAGGCATATCAACAAAGTAACCCTGAGCATGAAGTGATTACCGTCGATCTTTATGCCTCTTACATTCCGTATATTGATTCGGAAGTATTTGCAGGCTGGGGTAAATTACAAAGTGGCTCAGATTTTACTGCATTAACGGCGTCCGAGCAGAAGAAAGTACAACGATTAGATGCTTTATGTTCTCAATTCATTGAAGCAGATAAGTACGTGATTGCCTCACCTTTATGGAATTTATCGATTCCACCTATTTTAAAAGCTTACTTCGATGCCGTAGCGGTAGCAGGTAAAACGTTTAAACACACAGAGCAAGGCGCTGTTGGGTTATTAGCAGGAAAAAAAGCGCTACATATTCAAGCTAGTGGTGGTGTTTACTCGCATGGTCCTGGTGCTGATAAAGAAATGGGACACCGTTACGTCAAGACCATCCTTACTTTCTTTGGTGTTGAAGACTTACGAGGACTATTTGTTGAAGGCCACGACCAAATGCCAGATCGAAAAGAAGACATTAAAACCGAAGCTGAGCAACAGGCTCAAGATTTAGCCAAAACTTTTTAAGAATGATTAGGGGCCGAGATACAACAAAAATATATTCTGTAAATACAAATGATGTTAGAATGTGTGGGTTTAATGCATACCCGCAGAGGAAATATACGTCCTTTCTGCGGGCACGGCTTCGGGCCTACAGGATGTAGGTCAATTAGACGTTGTCACACGAGGTGACGGGTTTAGTCTAATCTTCCACGGTGTGATCACACAATGGATCTTCAGCTCGGGCTGGGGCTGCGATTACTCGCCCCAACGAAATGATTTGTTCCCGCTAGAGTGTCGCATATTTCATCTACTGGTTAGCATCATTAGTATACAGCATAGTAAATGCGAATGATCTATTTACTAAATAAACGAATCATTCGCATTTGATCTTATTTTTTTATTTTTGTCCTCAAACTCTCTCCATTAAGTCTCGATATCTCTCCTTTGGAAACCTAGAAAACCTAGAAGTGAAAGGAGCAGTGCCATTCCGGTTGCCACAACCATTACCACCCAACTTAACTGATCGGTAGGTAACTCAGGTATATGATAATACGGAGAAAGCCCCAAAATAAATGACGGCAAATCAAGTAAATCCCCTAAATACACCGTTAAAAATGAAAAAAGTAGATACAACCAAATAAACCCTGACCATTTATAGCACCAACCGTATAACGCAGTCGCGAATCCGATTAATATCCATACCGCTGGTAAATAAACAAGTTGCGCTTCAACTAATGTGTTAAATGAGATATCAACGTCCATTACCGTTACACCAATACCAGCTAAAGCAATAATACCAGCTAACATCATGACAATGCTTGTTAAAAAGCTTAAACCAAGATACGTACCGAGCATTTTTTTTCTTGAAACTGGTTTTGCGAGTAGATGCTCAAGCCGTCCCTTCTTTTCTTCACCTTTTAAACGGACAAAAACGACTAAAGCTGGTATGGTTGAGAATATAGCCATAATTTTCAATAGAACTGAAATAAATTGCTCAGTTATCGACATATCACCGCTCGCACCAATTATTTCCATTAACGCCTCACTCTCACCAAGAAATGCTTCTAAGTCACCTAATACTGAACCATAACTTATACCAATTAGCATCATCCCAATAATCCAAGCAATCAATGATGTGCGTAATAGACGTAACGCCAAGCCGATTTGAGATTGGAGCATTGGTGAAGCCGCTTTTCTCCCTGATCGTTGTGGAAGCAAACCAGCACCAACATCACGGATCTGTTGCAAATAAAGAGCCAGTGCGATAATGATGATAGCTAATAGAACAATAACAAGTATCGGCCACCAATAATTGTTCACATAAACTTCAGAACCTAACAAAATACCTAATGGCGAGAACCATGATAACAGCTCATTCCCTGAATCTCCAATCGATCGTATCATATAAGAGAGACCTAATACCAAATAACCAAGCATCATCGTTCCCCTCGTATTATCTGAAAGCTGTGCAGCTAGTAATGTAATCGCTCCAAAGAATAAGCCAGTTGTCCCTAGTACTGATCCATATAGCAATGAACCTGCCCAGTCAATTGAATCCAAACCTAACGCAGTAAGTGAGACAGCTGTTATTAGCATTAATACAATATTAGTAATCACGAGAACGAACAGTGCCGCATTCGTTTGAGCGAGACGCCCCATCGGTAAAGCTCTAAGCATTTCGAGTTGCCCATCTTCTTCATCAGCACGTGTTAGTCTTACAATTAGTAACATACTCATAATCGCTACGACTACTGCCGTCATCAGTAACATTTGATGCGCTAACATTGCGCCATCTGTATAATTATCCAAGCCATATCCCTGTCCTACTAAGGCTTTCATCGCTGGGTTTTCCATCGTTTCAGCCAAAGCTTGACGCTCTTCTTGTGTCTCATATAAACCATTAAATGCCAATGCAATGGTAACGGTCATCGCTACAATTGGCACAATCCAAACGAGCAGCTTTACCACTTCACGTTTAAACAGAAAACGGAAAATAAGACCCGTTTGATAATTAGGTTGGTTAGCCATTATTGACCCCCTCCTCCGCTTGTACTCCCTTGATAATGACGCATAAATAAATCTTCTAATGTCGGTGGAGCACTTTCTAAGTTAACAACACCATACTGACTAACATAACGAACCATCTCGTCAAGCTGATCAGCGTCCACTTGGAACACGTAATGTTGGTTTTCTATTTTAAAATCATGAACACCTGGTTGACTATCTAAATCAGGTACTACCTCTTTCGTTGCAATTGTTAATTGAATCCGTGTTAAATGGCGTAAAGATGCTAGTGAACCCGATTCGATAATTTCCCCTTGCCGTATAATAGCCACACGATCACACAAACGCTCAACTTCTGATAATATATGACTGGAAAGTAGCACACTGCTGCCCTTTTTCTTTGCTTCATATACGCATTGTTGAAAAACACGTTCCATTAGTGGATCAAGGCCTGACGTGGGCTCATCAAGAATATATAAATCTGCATCAGCTGCAAAAGCTGCAATCAAGGCGACTTTTTGCCGATTCCCTTTTGAATACGTGCGGCATTTTTTTGTTGGATCAAAATCAAACTGCTCCATTAAACGTGCTTTTCTTGACTGATCTACGCGTACGCCACGCATTTTTAAAAACAGATCAATTACTTCTCCCCCTGTTAAATTCGGCCAAAGATTAACATCTCCTGGTACATAGGCAATACGTTTATGAATAGCGACTGCATCCTCCCAAGCATCTTTACCGAAAAGACGTGCAAAACCTGATGTTGGCTTCAACAACCCTAATAAAATCCGTATCGTTGTCGATTTACCAGCACCATTTGGACCAATAAATCCATAAACTTCTCCCTTATTCACAGCTAAATCGACACCATCAAGTGCTTGCACCTTACCAAAGGTTTTCGTCAATTGTTTCACTTCTAAGACTTTCATTCTAATCCCTCCAAATCATTGATAATAAACACGCTTTAAAATAGCTAAATAATCATAAAATTCCTGCCTGTAAGGGTCTAAGTCAATCTCACTAAATTTTTGGTTGTGAAATCGTGCTTTTATTTCATTTTGATAACCATCAATGGTCCATTCAATCAATTTAAAAACTTTTTCAACATCGAGATCTTCCCTAAAAAGTGAATAATCAATATTTTTATAAGCTTTTTCTAATCCCTTTTTTTGTAATTCCTCATACTTATTAACGATCCTGTCTGGTATATTACTCTGATCAGACAACATAAATGTACCAATAAAGACAATCATATCAGGATATTTTTTGAAGATCTCCAGCTTTTGTTCAACAATTTTATACATCCGTTCAATAAAGTCACGATCACTCGTATCAATTTCATTAAGTATTTTATCTAGTGCCATATCCAAGCCATAATCTAATAAATAATGATATAGCGTTTGTTTATTCTCGAAATAGTAAAAAAGCATCCCCTTACCAATTCCTGCCTGTTTTACGATTTTATTCGTTGAAGCTTTATCGTAGCCTTGTTCTGCAAACTCCTGCATGGCAGCATTAATAATACGGTCACGTTTTTCTTGATCCAATTTTAAAAATTTATCATTCAAGTAGAACCCTCCTCCCAAATTAATAGACCACATCGGTCGACTTTAATATAACACAGTCGACCAATGTGGTCAATACTATTATTTATTATTTTGTTCGCTCGATCAAATTCACGCCTATTCCCATAAATAAAACACCCATTAGCAATAAAATCGAGATTGGCTGAAGCAATTCTACTACATTTTGTTCATATAATATCGCACCTTTTAAAGCTTCTATACCATATTGAATCGGTACTAATCTTGCCAAAAAGAGCAAAATATCATTGCTAACAATTTCTAACGGCCAAAATGCACCGCCTATCATCGCCATCCCCGTTGTCACAATCGGAATGACTGCTTGTAGTTGCTGTGGTGATTGAACAAGCCCCATCACTAACATACCTAGTGCGACAACAGCAAACACAAATGCCATTAACACCATCGCAATCGTAAAATATTGCGAACCAAAATTATAATCCAGTATATGATAAAACAGGTAAAAGCTTAGTCCAATTTGAATCATCCCTAAACAAAAATAATGAGTTAATTGCCCTAAGTAAATACTTGTTTTCTTTAATGGGGAGAATACAAGTCGATTCCAAGTACCCGAACGCTTTTCGGTTACGAGATTAATCATACTAAGCAAAATGGTATACATAGCGAAATATAACGTCATTCCGGTAATAACATGGGTAACTATATCATTATTATCGGAACTATTCGTTGTTAAAGCTTGGATATCCATTTTTAAGAAATCTCGTTCTTCAATCACCAAGTCTGGAAATCGCTGTTTGACTTCTTCTTTTCTTAATTGCGATCGATAGACTTGCTCAATATGTTGATTGGCCGTACCGAGAAAATGTGATTCTTGGCCGACTAAATACTGATAATGATCTTCACCTAACTCAAGCGCAAAACTTATTTCACTCATTCGAATCAAATCTTCCACTTCTGAACGGTCATTATGTTCAAATTCAAACGTCTCACTTTGATTCAAGCGCTCAAGCCATTGATCGATTTCTGCTTCCGATAACTCATCACTATAGGTTTGAATCGTGATCGTCTGAACGCCTTGTGATCCAGCTAGAAAAAAAACAAATACAACTGTTAGCACCAAAAAGGTTAGTGCAAGTAGCGGCTCACGCTTTAACCGTAACCATTGCAAATGAAATACTGTCCACACTATGCTAACCTCCTTTTTGGAAAGATAAATACCGCTACACTAATAAGCACAATTGACATGACTAATACACGGTAAATCATTGGCATTACAGCCCCAAACGATAAACCTTGAATCGTTTGCAAGTAAGCAGTCATCACTGCACCATTTGGCGTCCAATTGCCTAACATACGAATCACTGGAGAGATTTGTTCAACAGGTGTAAAACTTCCACCTAAAAAAGCAAATATCGTTACAATTCCTCCTGAGAATGCAGCTGAAATCGCATCATTATTAAACTGTAGCGCAATCGCAGTTAACAGTGTTGCAACACTTCCAACCGTTACAGCAAAACTAAGTGTAATAACAGAAACTCCTAGCCAAAACGAAAGGTCTTGATTAGCAAATGTTTGAAATAATAATCCTGACAAAATAAATAAAATAGCAAGCTGTAAAGCAGTGAGCACAGTAGCAGCCACAGCTTTGCTTATTAAATAGCGGATCGGCTTTTCTCCTGTGACCATTAATCTTGCAAATACATGTGTTTCTTTCTCCTTAAAAGCGTTACTTGAAACCGTTGCGGCCACATATAAAGCAAACATGACAGCCATACCAATTGTATAGTATTGAAAAGCAGAAACTGGGTCTCGGGTAGATAAATATGTTGTCTCACCAAACGCTTCATTATTTAAAGCTGTCTCAACCGCTTCTCCCTCTGTTGCTAGGGCAATCGACGTTTCAAAATTATATTGATCAACAAAATTGGTGACCACACTTTCAATCACATCAGAACGAATTTGCTCATAATCTTGAACCTTCACTTCTATTGACGCATTTGGCTCTTCGTCTAGGTAAATCGCTATTAACGTTTGATAAGAAAACTGTTCTGGAATCGTGATAATGGCAGCAATTTGATCATCCTCTAACGCCTGTTGAGCTTCCGTTGACTGATATCCTGTCTCAGTAGCGATCGCCCCTTCTAATTCCGGTGCCAATAATAGATTTTTGAGCATTATAGCCGGATCTATCGCTTCAGCACTTTCAATGACTTGATTAATCATCTCTCGCGGGAAACCTTCATCTTCAAGCCTCTGTTCAAAATCTTGCAATTCCTGATCAAAATCTTGACTCATTACTAGTGCAATCGGTATCTCTGCAATCCCTTGATTTTCTTGGTTAATACCACCCAAGGCAAAACCTAAAATTGCGATTAATACAAATGGCATAACCAGTAATACGAGTACTTCTGAACGGTCACGCGAGATCGTTAAGAAATCTTTTTTCAGCATATTCCACATCGCTTGCCCACTCCTAATCTCTTAATTTCCGTCCGGTTAGATGCAAGAAGACATCTTCTAATGTCGGTGTTTGCACATGAATACCAGTAATTTTTACATCAATAGTGCTTGCCAGCTTAAAAATATCTGCTAACAAATCTTCACCCTTTGTCGCAATAACTTTATAACCTTTTTCAACCTCTGTTACCTTTTGTATCGCCTCGTGTGCAACCAGCTGTTCGACTAACTTGAGTGACATTTGTTGAACTTCAACAAATACCGTTTCTTCACCTGATAAAATACTTTTCAACTCGTCTTTCGTACCCGAAGCAATAATATGACCATGATCCATAATATAAACACGGTCACAAAGACGCTCAACTTCTTCCATATAATGGCTCGTGTAGAGAACGGTCATTCCTTTTTCACGGTTAAGTTTGCGAACCATATCGAGGATATAGCTCCGTGATTGAGGATCAATTCCAACGGTAGGCTCATCCATGATCAACACTTCTGGCTCATGCATAAGTGCCACCGCAATATTGATTCGACGTTTCATACCACCTGAATAACGTTTAATCCGCTCTTTTTTACGATCACTAAGACCGACCAATTCTAAAACTTCGTCAACTTTGTTTTCTAATTTTCTCCCTGATAAACCGTAGATTTTCCCAAAAAATCTCATGTTCTCATAGGCAGTTAATTCTTCATATAATGCGATTTCTTGTGGTACCACACCTAAAACTGGGCGAATGATGTCAGGATGCTTTAAAACACTTTTCTTGTTGTAGCGAACATCACCCGATGTCGGTGTGATCAACGTTGACATCATTGAAATCGTCGTTGACTTACCTGCTCCATTGGGACCTAACAACCCGACAGATTCACCCTTATTCAAATATAACTGAACCCCATCAACAGCTTTCGTTGTTTTGTACGTTTTCTTCAACCCTTCTACTTCTAACATAAAGTCACCCTCTTATTTGTAATCATAATCTAAATATATAAAAAAAAAGACAGCATCGAAACTGTCTTCAGTCATTTTATTAATTAAAAACCATGACCTCCGTCATATTTAGCTTTCCCAAATGATTGTGATTCTACTAAACAATATGATGACGAATCGCATAAATCGCGATTTGTGTTCGATCTCGCAAATCTAATTTATCTAAAATCACAGAGATATGATTCTTAATGGTCCCGACAGAAAGGAAAAGGTGTTCAGCTATTTCACGGTTACTTAAGCCCTGACCAATCCCTGTAATAATATCTAATTCTCGTTTAGTCAATTGGGGGTCAATATCGGTTTGCTGGTTTTCTTGGATAAGCGCAGGCATTACTTTTGCGGCGACTTGATCTTCGATAGATAGTCCACCTTGTAAACAACTACGAATCGAACGAATTAATTGATCAGCATCCGCATTCTTCAACATATAGCCATTAGCACCATTCTTCAAAGCTTCCAGTGCATAGTCTTCATCATTAAAAGTCGTCAAGATTAATATTTTTAGGTTTGGCCAGCGCTTCCGAATGATCCGCGTTGCTTCAAGTCCATTCATTATTGGCATCCGAATATCAAGCATCACCAAGTCATAACGATGCTTCTCACAAAGAGTAATCGCCTCCTTGCCATTATCAGCCTCTCCAGTTACTTTTAGTTCTTTATCTGTTTCAATCATCATTTTTAACCCTTGCCGAACTAGCACTTGATCTTCTACGATTAAAATCGATAGCATCAATGGCTCCCCCCTTATTCTAATGGAAATAAACCAGTTAGACGAAATGTATTATCTGCCTGAGCTATCGTTAACGAACCTTGAAGTTGTTCTAACCTTTCCCTCATCGCATGCAGACCAAATCCCTCTTTTATTTCCATTTTCTTTTGGTGTTGATGACTAATTTGAAAGCGAAAGTAGCGTTCAGCAACAATGCTAAATTCAACGAAAGCCTCTCTTGCTCCACTATGGCGCATCATATTGGTTAACGCTTCTTGCACTGCCCGGTAAACAACAACCGATTGTTTGTTAGATAAAACGAGCGACAGCACCCCTGGCTGTAAAGTAAAAGATACGCGAATATGACTTTCCGATTCTAATTGTCGAATCAATTGGATAATAGCTGATAAACCAACAATATCTTCACTCTTTAAAGCTTTAACCGCTTCTCTTGTTTCATCTAAACTTGCTTGAGCTAATCCTTTTAGTTGGACCATTTTCTGTTTTTCTTTATTTTCATTAGCATGTAACCTTGCTACTTCCAATTGCATAAGCAAAGCGGTTAGACGATGACCGACTGAGTCATGGATCTCTCTAGCTATTTGATTACGCTCCTCTTGTCTGGCTACCTTTGCATTGTTAAAAACTTGGCGCTTGAGTTGACGATATTCATTATAGATTTGATCATAGTCATATTGTATTGACCGATGGCTATGTTTCGTCGTATACCAACTATAAAGAAGAAAACCAATAAAGATACTTAACAAGCTAAAATACATGGCGCTTTGTCCATCATTTGTGAAAAGATAAGACAACATAACAGATAGGTATTGCACACTTAGTAATAAATAAAGCTTTCGTCCCGCTAGCGTGTCAATCGCCTGTTTAGCAATAATAAATAGAGTAAGGACCACAAAACCATTAAAATTAGCTGACCAAAATATGATGATAATTAACCCGGTCAGCACATACAAACTAAACAAATAGACCTTTGCGTTTAATAAAGGTAACAGGAAATATAAAGTAAAAAAAACGCCACTTAATAAGATAATGAAAGGATTAGAGCCTTGGTGATAAATCGCTAAGAAGTAAACCGTAAATAAATAAAGCAGACTAAACCAAAATGCATGCATTTTTTTCATCCTTTTTTCTATTCTGTTTTAAGCATAGCAAACTCAATAAGAATCGCAAGACCGTTTTTTGTTTTTCCACGATTTATCGCTCCGTGCTGGTTCGAGCTTTTCAAAATTGATTTGTTGTGTAATAAAAACCTGCTAGCATTGAATAGCTAGCAGGTTTCCCTTTTTATCCATTATTCTCTTTTAAAATCAATCGTGCTTCTTACCGTATCAATCGGTCGGACAACAGATTCGATTTGTTCACGTTTCGGCTCCAAGAAAGGGGGCAGTGACAACTTTTCACCTAACGTTTCATAAGGCTCGTCACCCATAAAACCTGGTCCATCAGTCGCCCATTCAAATAAAATCTGTGGCGCCACACGCGCATATAAGGATTCAAAGAAATGACGGTTAACATAGCCTGAAGTTTGGAACCCAAATTCAGGAAGGTAATCAATCCATTCTTGCAATGCCTCGCGATCCGCCACACGAAATGCGACATGATGAACCGTACCATACCCTTGTACGCCATCTGGTAATACCTTATTATGTTCAACAATGATCTGAGCCCCGTTGCCACCTTCACCCACTTCAAATAAATAATGATCGCCTTGCTGATCAATCATCTTGAATTGCAACACTTGCTCTAATACCTTTTTAAAGAAATCGATATTATTTATACGAATATGAATCGGCCCTAAGCCGGTGATGGCATACGCTAACGGAACTGGCCCATTTTGCCAAGGTATTCCTGCTTTCACACCTTGGTTGTCTTGATCCGAGATAAGTTGATATTTTTGATCATCAAAGTCGACAAAATTAATCACTTTTTTGCCAAATTGCTCTGATATCCCTTCATGATTTACTTCCATTCGATCCAATCGCTTTACCCAATAATCAATCGCAGCATCATCAGGCACACGAAATGCTGTTCGATAAATTTCATTTGTACCATGCGTTCCTTTCGGAATACCTGGAAAATCGAAAAAAGTCATATCTGTTCCTGGATTGCCTTGATCATCTGCAAAAAAGAGATGATACGTTTGAATATCATCTTGATTAACTGTTTTCTTAACAAGACGCATCCCTAGCACATAGGTGAAGAATTGATAATTTTTCTCAGCACTACTCGTAATTGCAGTCACATGATGGATTCCTTTTAATTCACTTACCATTTTTATCCTCCTTCGTAAACATAACAGATTCACTCTACTTTATCAGAAGATAAGATTTACTTATCTCCTCAATGACCATATGCATTGTATCTTAGAGCAAAACCATATTAAATTGAGCATTTTTGTTTATTATCTTTAATTCAAGATAAATGTATCATTATTTCTCCCCATACGTCAACTTTACTGTTTGTTGCTCCTCTTCATTTCAATCATATTCTCACTTTTTATCACAGATAACCGTCCGTAAAACACTCACTTCAAAATAGAGAACAGCGGTCAATCTATTCAGGTGGGTGATAACGGCCGCTAATGTTCGGATTCACTCAATTAACAATCAGTAAGCAGGTAAGTTCGTAGGCTAAAACCGCCACATCTTTAAGAAGGATTACAGACTAAGACCGCCACGTCCTGTGGCAAGTCTGCATAACCTACATCCTGTAGCCCTCCGCTCACTAATTGAAGGTTCGCTTTATGAAAAAAACTTTAAATTCTTGTTTATCCACTTAAAAATTAGGTGATATACAAATTAGAGGTGATCAAAATGACGCAATCTTTAGTAATAATCGCCATTATTATTATTCTCACAAACTTATATTATTTCTTTTCTAACAAATACTATCGACAAAGCTATTTCAGTACGGCGTTATTTTTCAAATTATTCTTTGTATTAATTGGCGTAACACTTGGCTTTACCATCCTGTACTACGCTTTATCTATTCAAAATACCATCTTAGTTTATGAAGGACATAATGGAGAAAAAGCAGACCAATCATTTTTTGAATTATTATACTTCAGCGGCACCACCTTATTATCTGTTGGTTACGGTGATATTGTTCCAGTTGGCGCCGCACGTTTCTTTGCCTTGATCCAAGCAGCCATTGGCATTTTACTCCCCACTGCTTATTTTCTAAAAGCCTTTGACCATAACAATAATCATTAGTCCACATCATATTATTCAGAATATAATTCATTTTCAAATATTTTTTATTTCGATTCTCGAATAAAGTGTGCTAAAATAAAAGGAAAAGTTTAGGGGAGTGATCTTATTAACGGATTAACAGCGGAAGATTTGTTGAAATTCTCGTTTATTCAAGAACCACAAATAGCACCTAATGGGGAGAGGGCTGTTTATGTAAAGCGAATGATTGATGAGCATAAGAAATACCAATCGCATTTATTTATGATCGATCTTAATACCCAAGAAGAGCGATCATTCACGCAAGGAGAAGCAACGTTACAAACCCCGCGTTTCTCTCCTGATGGAAAACAGATTGCTTTTGTGAGCAAGCGCTCCGGTAAAAATCAAGTCTGGTTAATCCCTGTCGATGGAGGAGAAGCTAGACAACTAACGGATTTCCCCAATGGAGCCAATGATCCGATTTGGGCACCTGACAGTAACAGCTTGATTGTAACAGCTCCACTGCGAGCGAATCAAACAGTTGACAGCGAAAAGGACGAAAAGGACGATGAAACACTGACAGCTTATACGACGGAGCACATCAAATATAAAGCTGATGGAATCGGATTACTCGATGAAACATTTAAACAACTGATCCACATTCAGTTATCAGATCAATCGACAACACAGTTAACTGATGGAGACTTCAATCATGCTGACCCTGCTTTCTCTCCTGATGGAAAGCAACTTGCCTTCGTGGCAAACCGGGAAGATGATGCACATTATTTACTATCCAACGATCTTTATTTACTTCACTTGAATTCTAAACAATTAACAAAACATACAAACAATGACTTTCGATTAGAAAAACCGATTTTTTCACCAAATGGCGAGAAAATTTCAATGATCGGCAACAATATGGAGTATACTGGTGCTACATTGGCACGTGTACTGATATATGACTTAACCAAGCAGACAATGACCGCTTTAACGAGCGAATTTGATGCCATGTGTCAAGATGTTTCCAGTAATGATATGGGAACAGGAGGCCCAAGTGCTGGTGCAGTTTGGTCAAAAAATGGAGAGCACCTTTATTTTCTAGCAAGTGACCATGGCGCAACCTCCCTTTACCAAGTCGATTTTAAGAAACAGGTTAAAAAAATATTTGGTGAGAAAGAGCAAGTGTACCAGTTTTCTTTTAACGAAAGACAAGATCAATGTCTTTTATCGGTCAGTGATCCTAAAACGCCGGGTGATCTGCATGTCTATGATCTTCACGAAAATAGGGCAACTCGATTAACCCATGCGAATCAGTCTTGGCTTGATCAACACACTTTAGCAAAGCCAGAAACCTTTCATTGCACGAGTAAAGATGGGACGCCTTTACACGGTTGGATTCAAAAGCCACTTCAATTTCAAAAAGATAAACAATATCCTTTAATCGTTGAAATACACGGCGGTCCCCATATGATGTATAGCTTTGGCTTTATGCATGAATTTCAGGTCTTAGCTGAGAAAGGTTATGGTGTTCTCTATATTAATCCACGTGGGAGTCATGGTTATGGCCAACATTTCGCTAATGCTAACCGTGGAGATTATGGAGGTGGGGATTACCAAGACATTATGGCAGCGGTCGATTATGCGCTTGAACATTTCGACTGGATTGATTCAGAGCGACTAGGCGTAACGGGTGGTAGTTATGGTGGTTTTATGACGAACTGGATTGTCAGTCATAGTCAGCGCTTTAAAGCGGCGGTTACCCAACGTTCAATATCAAATTGGCACAGTTTCTTTGGTGTAAGCGACATCGGTTATTTTTTTACAGATTGGGAATTGCAAGCTAGTATATTAACTGATCCTGATAAATTATGGTTTCACTCACCTATTCGTTACGTCAATCAAATCGAGACCCCATTATTGATATTGCATAGCGAAGAGGATCATCGATGTCCAATCGAACAAGCGGAACAACTTTATGTCGCTCTAAAAATGCGTAAAAAAACAACACGATTAGTGCGCTTTCCCAAGTCAAATCATGGGCTATCACGTAACGGGGAGCCAAGTTTAAGAATTGAGCGGCTCAATGAAATGACCAATTGGTTTGACCGTTATTTACTTTAATCCTTAATGTTTTACCCCCACCTCAACGCCTAGCTTAGCTAAGCGCTTTTAATCAGGTGGAGTGGATTTCACAATGTTTCAGCTTGCTAAAACGCGTTCGCCCTCTATTTGGATTCGTGTTCATTTCGTTAACTAGGCTTGGCTTACTTTGACCGAGCCTAGTTAATCCACTGTAACACCTTGACGGCTAACACTTAGATTAAGTGGTTCAATTCCGTTTTCTCTCCATTTATTACAAACGAATTCAACATCCGATAACTGATTAATAAAGGCAATGCCACAGTCACCGCCACCTGCGCCAGATGTTTTGGCCGCTCCATAAGGAGATGCAATTTCAATTAACTTTTCCAAGGTTGGAGATTCTATCGGAACGTCTGCATCAATCCCAATTCCCTTCAACGCTTGACGGTTTGCTTTTATACCAGCTAGTAAAGGTTTGACATCGTCTGTCTGAAACCCTTGCAAAATACGAGCAACCGCGGCTTGAGTTTGATTCAAGAAAACGTGATAGCGCTCAGTATCACTCTCTTTTAGCTTGCTAATCTTTGTTACCATTGGTGCAGTAGCTGCTGCTTCGCCAGTCCAACCCATTAAAAAATGCAGTCCGTTTGGTAAAGTTAGTGGTTTCATTTGTAAATATGGCCATTTCTTTTGGACAATATCGATTGTTGATGGATTATGTTCAAGCTGATTGGTTAACCAATCACTGTCAAAAGTCCGGTAGTTTAGCCATCCACCATATGTTGACGCGGCTATATCAGCACAGGAACCATTTCCTTGTGTTTTAAAATGAGCAATACTAGCTAACTTGAAAATCGTTAATCGATCGGAATGTTTTTCGTCTGTATAAAGTAACAAGGCAGCAACAAGTGCAACAGATAAGGCAGCACTTGAACCGAGACCGTACTTTTCCCCTGAACGTTTATCTAACTCACTCGTAATAAAAACATGAACGGTGGGAAGCTCCCCAACATAATCATTGATCGTCTCGATCACTTGCTTAATAAAAGCGAGCCGTTTATCTTTCTTCGAAAATTTAACTTCTCCATCTTCAACTTTCCAAGTTAAGTCTGTTAATCCAAGCTGTGGCAAATCAAGTCGATTATTACGATGTGATTGAATATCAACAGTTAAATAACGATCAACTGCAACCACAATACCTTCACTTTGATGTTCAGTAATCGCATATTCACCTGCTATAAATAATTTTCCTGGCGCGCGTACCGTATAGCGTTGAGCATTCATGCTGTTCTCTCCTATCATTATCCTTCTAAATAACAAAGCCCAGGGCCGATTTGACACGGATAAATATGCTTCACAACATCAAGCCGTGAAAGCTCATTAATCAGTTTTTGCTCGACTTCCGGCTTACAAATAACCTTCACATTTGGCCCTGCATCAATGGTAAAATAAGCTTCTAACCCTTTATCTCTCAAGGCTTGGACCGTTTCCATCACGATTAATGTTGAACTTTGCCAATACATAAAAGGAGGATCAGCGCCAAGTGTTGTCGCATGCATTTTTAAGGCATTGGATTCAAGCGTTTCCCCTAATAGCGTAAAGGATCGCTGAGCAATCGCCTTTTTAGCAGTAACTAAGTCTACCTCAGTAGCTTTTAGCCAGCCTTGATAGAAAGGGGACGTGGCAACGGTACGTTTCATCCCTTCTCTGCTTAATACTTTCTTTGCTTCTGTTGATACTTCAATAGCAAGGATACGAAGATCCCACGCCTTTTGATCAAGAAGTTGAACCGCATAGCTATCACTGCCATCCGTTGCGATTCCTTTTTGCCATTCAACAAATCCGCCAAAAATTGACCGACATGCAGATCCGGAGCCTTGTCGAGCGATTTGTGAAAGTTCGCGTTCCGACAAGGTAACCCCTGATGCTTTTACAGTAGCACCAGCCAAAGCAGCAAAACCCGAAGCGGACGAAGCAAAACCCGAAGCGGTTGGCACATGATTTACAGACTCAACACGAGCGGATCGGACTTCACCTGTTAAGTCACGAACCTTATTAAGGAATGCACGTATTTTTTTTGTTTCTTTTTGATCAGCTTGAACATGATTTAACCAGAAAACATCCTCACTTAGACAGTGATCAAAATGAACGGTCGTTTCTGTATAAAAACGATCGAGAGTGATCGACAAACTACTGTTCGTTGGCAAAAACAGATTCTCATCACGTTTACCCCAGTATTTAATTAAGGCGATATTAGTATGTGCGCGTACTGTTGCTTTCATAATCGATCACCTCATTTGAAATTTGACAATACCATGTGTGTGCTGCGCCAGCATTTTTTAACACACGTTCAATATAGAAAGCTGTCTCAATTGACTCTGCCAACGCTAATATACAACCCCCACGGCCACCACCAGTCAATTTAGCTCCCAGTGCGCCTGCATGCTTGCTGACTTCAACATAGTAATTTAAACCTGGATCACTGACACCTAATGCATTCAATTCAACTTGAGCTAGATCAAGTTGCTTACCTAATTTTTTAAGATCACCATTTTGTATGGCTTGACGCGCATACGCTGTTAGTGTGCCTAGCTTTTCAATACGGGTCCTCGTCTGTAAATAATCTTTTTTATATAAATCTTTAACATGGGTGACTGCCGTATGCGTATCACCAATACGTCCCGTATCAGCAACAACCAAATGAAGCGGTCGTGAAATCGACACCAACTCAACCTGTTGATGCTTTTTAAACCAAATTGGGTGCTGACGGCTCGTTGCTTCACGATCAATACCGCTTGGTGTTCCATGTGCATAAGTCTCAGCTAAATCAACAAAACGCATTAACGTTTCTCGGCTAAGCTTTTGATTAAAAAAGGCATATAGACTTCTTACAAGAGCAACAGCTATCGCAGCACTTGAACCTAATCCTCTTCCAATTGGTATCGTCGATTTAAGTTCAATTTTAAAATGTGCAACAGGCTGCATCATTGCGTGACAAACTGCCTTAACGCAATTAGCTAATCCTTGCATTTTTTCTGGAATATGCTCAATATCCCCTTGATAAAAAGTGCTGATAAACTGTACACGCCCAACAGATCGGGTGATCTCCGCTTTCACATTTGCAGCATCAAATGGAATAGCGATAGCTGGTTCGCCATAGACGACAGCGTGCTCACCAATCAATATTAATTTGCTATGCGCTTGTCCGATCGCGTGACGCTCTGAGTGTTCCCCCATAAAAGCTGACTCCTTTTTATATAGTAACCCATTTTACAATGACCCATTTAGGAATTTTTAAAAAAGCCCGTTATATAATGTAGCATATGTTATAAAGCAACGACTTGGACAATCCACGGAGCGGCATATAAGATCATAAACTGCACACCATAATTAATGCCTAACCGGTGCATAAATCCAGCAACTAAACCTATTAGAATCACACCACCAATATTAATCCACCCTGCATCAATGTATGCTAATAAAATAACAAGGCCGAAAAACAAACCAATCATGGCTTCATGTGGTATTTTTTTAAATACAAATAAACAAATCCGCTCAGCATATTTTACAATGAAAAAGTAAGTAATCATGATGGCTACAAGCGCCCCAATAAGTGTAGCCCAAGCAAAATCACTCATTGATAGTATATGGTGCATATTATTGTCCTCAGTAAAAACAGGTGGTGCATTAAAAAGAGCATGTGCCGGTCCAAGTGCAACTGGTGACAATGGTCGACCCAGAGCAATAAGCGGAATTAAAGTCCCTGATAAATAAGCTGCATTCGTTAATGCATCCATACTTGAAATCGCAAGTGCACTTTTCTTAATTGGATCCTTAACACGTGCGGCTACCAGTTCACCTAAAAGAATTGTAATGCCTACTGGGCTCATTACAAATACAAGGCAGCCCAAAAATGAAGCAATTGTACTTAGACTTAGTTCTTGTGTCGTTAATATTTTAAAAGGGTTAGGTAATCCTTTATATTTACGTTCAGTTGTAGACTCTACTAATTTTTTATCGAAGCGATCCATAGATTGTCGTAAGTTCTTATTTAAGAGTTCAAATAACGTTAATATAATCGGTCCAATAGTAATGCCTAGAAAGAATGAAACAAATACATTCGTTCCTTCAGGGATAACATCTAACCCCCAATATAAATGTCGCATTCCTTGAATAAGTATAGCAAATGGTAGAATCGATGCAAGTGCTATCCAACGTTGTTTTGACATTAATGCTAAGATAATTGCCCCTACAAAAAAGATTTGGCTAGAATATGCACCTATGATTTCAGATAAAGGCTCCAACAAATGAGCTAGCAGGAAGCTTACTGGGATAGCGACTAGTGTACCAATTACAGAACCGGATACCATTTTCCGAATCGCTAATTCTGGTTTCCCATACTCTTTTAGAACGATCGCATGCTCAACCATTGGTGCAGCCATGACACCCCCCGGGATTCCAGCCACTGCTACAGGTATAGAATCAGTTAACTTCTTAGCGACAATTGATGCAATAAAAAAACTAAGCACGACAATCGGTTCAAGGCCGGTTAAAATCAACACAAGTGTAACCGGCGCTAACACTGCCGTTTCATCTGTACCTGGTGCTATGCCAATCAATGTATAAAGAATTGTACCAGCTGCTGCCGCTAAAAGCATTTGGATAATCAAATTGACATCCATTATTGATCGCCTCCTTGCCTTGACGGTTTAAATTGGCGTTTTGGCTTTATCATTATACTTGAAATGATAAAACCAATTACCGCACCCACTAATCCAAAAATCAGGGGCATCGGCTCATCGGCTGGTGCGACAAAATATCCTACCAGCGTGGTTATAACTGTTATGGAAATAGCAATGGTTAGATCTCTAATGCTAACGAGATCAGCCCAAATCTCTATATTTTCACCAGTCTCTTCTTGAGAGTGGGTCAGTTCATCTTTATTCATTAATTACCCTCCATTCAAATTAAGTCCTTTAGTAATAAAGACGCATTTTATTATAATCTAACTGAAAATCATTATCAATAAATTTCATGCAAATAGAGTGACGTCCGTCACAATGTTAGCATGAATTTTTTTTATACTAAACCATCTTGCCTTTATTATCTAATTATGAAAGGAAACATTATTTAATGGAGATCTACCTGTTTCAAATTTAGATTGTTTTTCTTTTTCATGCGAACGCATACTACTTTCGTGCGAAGTTTACTTTTTTCGTGCGAACGCATGATAATATGTGCGTTCGCACGAAAAGACTTCCCTCACCTCAAAAAAAAGCAGGGGATAAATAATCTGTACCCTTTGTAAAGGACTTTTTAAAAAAAGACTATGCTACACTGGAAAGGTGATTCCTGTATTGTACAGGGGTCATCTTTTTTAAATT
>NZ_JAFBDS010000014.1 GCF_016908375.1 Amphibacillus cookii | reverse complement strand
TGCAAAAGGCGACCCGGGCTATAGGATCTTAATGCACTAGAGCTCGTAGATGGCTGTGAATAAACATGGGTTTTATCACGTGAACTAAGACCCTGGAGTGATTGCTGATTAGAGCGATCAAAGGTTTCAACATGATCCTTATGGATGTACCCTGTCTGTTGTTGCCCATTAATAATGACAACTGCCTCATACCATTCATTAGAAAAAGTTTTGTACATTAAGAGTCTCCCAGCATTATAGGATCTTAAAGTACTAGAGCTCGTAGATGGCTGTGAATAAACATGAGTTGAATTAAGCTTGCTAAGACCTTGAAGTGACTGCTGATTAGATAGATCAAGCGTTTCAACATCATCACGATGAATGTACCCTGTGGTACGAACACCATTCAGAATAACTAAAGCCTGATACCAAGTGCTATTTAAAGACTGGTATAGCAATATAGTACCTTGACTATAATCTCTTAGTACAGTTGAACTCGTAGATTGTTCACTGTATACAGGTGTTCGATCTTTTAGAGCTACTCCATTTAAGGTTTCTGCTGAAGAATTACTTTGTATAGAAGCGATAGACATTTCTGTAAATTCTTCTTCATCATCCTCTTCAGTATCTATCTCTTCTTGTTCCTTCTCTTCTTCGCTGCTATCAACATTCTGTTCATCAGATTCTAAAACTTGTTCCGTTGAATCTTCTTCAACACTGTTATTGTCTTCATCTATTAAAGCTGAATCAGTTTGTTCATCTTCTTTATTCTCTTTAACAGATTCAACTTCATCAAGTGTATAAAGATAATCATTTTCAATGAAACCCAAAAAATATTCGTTTTCGTCGCTTTCATTGATTGACACGAATTCTACTTTACTGAAATCATGTTCGGTTTCAGAATAATCATCTTCGTCAATGACCAAAGTAACCTCTGATTCATGAGGGATTAGATGAACAATCTCACTTTCAGTAGACGGTTCAGCGTATAAATCCACAGTATCTCCATCACTAATAACAACTCTAACTATTTCTTCCTCCAAAACCTCTAATTCTTCTTCAAGACTCTCCGTTTCTACTGTTGTATTAGCCAGTACGGATAGCGGAACTTGATAAAAACCAATTAGAAAGACAAGAGATAGAACAATTAACTTTTTTAGCATATTTAATTTTCTCACCGAAACTAAGCCTCCATAGGGTAAACGTGTTTGAAAATACTCAACTGTTAATTAAGCATTTTTCCACAGTAATTAACCTATTATTGTGAAAACTATCGGTTATGATGAGATATACACCCCCCTTATATTAGTTTGATAGTCTACAATGTCATTATCTCAGAAAAAGAGATTTTTGTTAAGATAAATGTCGAAAAAAAAAAATTGACAAGTTATATGTAAAAAAATGATTAACTTAATCGAATATTTGGATAAAACAATAATCATCAAAACTCACTTGTAGAAAATTATGATATAATGTAAAGAAAAATGTAAGGGTGAGTAATTTGGTGAAAATTTCATTAATTATCCCTGTATATAATACAGAGCTTTATTTAAAAGATTGTCTAACTTCAATTATAAATCAAACATATCCTTACCTAGAAATTATAATTATAGACGATGCTTCTGATGACAAAAGCGTAGAAATAATCAATGATTTCATGAAAAGGGATCCACGTATTAAAATGTTTCAAAATAGACAAACATTAGGCGTGGCAGCTTCTAGAAATATTGGTTTACAACAGATGACAGGCGATTATGTATTTTTTTTAGATAGTGATGATTTTCTCGATCGCCAAGCTTTAGAAAAACTTATTAGGTATAGTCAAGAGTATAATGTAATTTCAGGTAAAAATATTAGTGTGACTAAGTTTCTTACACGAAATGAGGAAATTGAATCTTCAGAGATAAGTGTTTATAAAGGGAAACGAGTTAAATTATTTAAAAATAGATCTATTTTAAATACGCTAATTAATGTAGATGTCATTAGACAGCAAAAGCTACGTTTTAGTGAAAGTGAGAGGTACTTTTCTGATTTAACGATGATCACTGATATTATTTCTAGTACACCGTTAATGGCGTATTGTAAAACTGCTATTTACTATAAGAGAAGAAGGGATAACCCTATTGATGCACCATCATTAATGCAAGAAGATATGGGTGAGAAAATAAAGTGTTTCGCATCTGTTTTGACAACTGTTAAGAATAAAAAACATTTATCTCAGAAAGCATTAACATATATAGATAATCAATTTTTAAACTATTATCGAAGGGCTATTATCCTTTATTTTCGAGATCATGATAAAATAGATCAGCAATTTCATATTTTGCAACAATGTGTTGTAAAGTTGGAACCTCATGCATTAACAAATAAATCTTTAATTTTAAAGCGAGAGATCAATGCAATAAAGAGTAATAAATTAAAAAAGTATAAAAAAATAATTAATACACACAATCAACTCAGATTATTAAAATGGGGATTAAAAAGCAAACAAAAATTCTATACTTACTTATATCGTCAATTTTTCATTAAAAAAGCCATTGATGAAAAATTAGTGTTATTTGAAAGTTTTTTAGGAAAAAACTATTCAGATTCCCCTAAGTACATTTATGAGTACATGCTTAAACATAATTATGATTACAAATACGTTTGGGTATTTAATGAAGTAGGAAAAGCTATACCAGGCAACGCCAAACAGGTAAAACGATTTAGTTTAAAGTATTATTATTACTTAGCAAAGGCTAAATATTGGGTTAGTAATTCTAGAATTCCTAAAAGGTTTGATAAACACCCTGATAATATCTACTTGCAAACTTGGCATGGTACACCACTAAAACAATTAGTATTTGATATGAAAGATATACATTCTGCTAATCCAAATTACAAGAGAGATTTTTTTGTTCAGTCGCGAAGATGGGATTACTTAATTTCTCCAAATCAATATTCATCTGATATTTTTAGACGAGCATTTAAATATGATAAGAAAATGCTAGAGTATGGCTATCCTAGAAATGATCTATTATACAAAAACAACCATTCAACTTATATAAAAAATTTAAAAGATAAATTGAACATTCCTACAAATAAAAAAGTCATTCTGTATGCTCCGACTTGGAGAGATGATCAATTCTTTGCACGTGGTAAATATGAATTCAATTTAGAATTGGATTTAGAAGCATTGCGTCAATCGATTTCATCTGATTACGTTGTATTACTAAGGATGCATTATTTTATAGCGAATGAACTAGATATAAGTCCGTATAGTGGTTTTGCTTTTGATTTTTCAAATTATGATGATATAGCAGAAATTTATCTTGTTTCCGATATATTAATTACTGATTATTCGTCTGTATTTTTTGATTATGCTCACTTAAAAAGGCCAATTCTCTTTTACACATATGATTTAGAAAAATATCGAGATAAGTTAAGAGGTTTTTATATTGATATAAAAACCGAGGTGCCTGGTCCTCTCTTATACAATACTCAACAGGTCATTAAAGCTATTAACGAAATTGACCAAGTTCAAGATTCATATCGCCAACGATATGAAAAGTTTTATCATACTTTTTGCAAATGGGATAATGGAAATGCATCAGAAGAAATAGTCAATAAAGTTTTTGGGAAATTAAGGTGAAACATGCAGATGATGGAATGATAAGTCAGCCAACATTTTTTTAGAGAAAATCACAAATAACCGTCCGTAAAATCTTCACCTCAAGGATTAGGTAATAAGATGTTAGAAATTGAAAGGAAGAGATATAATATTGAAAAAGCTTATCTTTAATTTTTTCAGAAAAAATGTAGTACCTAAATTGTATTATATCAGTTTCTCAATTATTTCCCTTCTTCCCAAAGATGAGAAGTTGGTTATCTTCGAAAGTTTTTTAGGTAAGCAGTTTAGTGATAATCCACGCGCAATTTATGAATATATGAGTAAGCATTTCCCTGATTATAAACTCTACTGGAGCTTTAATAAGTCTATAGCGAAACAGCACGCTCAAGTAAAATCAATTAATCGTCTTTCATTTAAATGGCTACTCTATATGGGGCGAGCAAAGTATTGGATAACAAATAGCAGACTCCCTTTATGGATTCCAAAGCCGAAATCAACGATTTACGTGCAAACTTGGCATGGAACACCTCTGAAAAAACTAGGTGTAGATATTGAGGATGTGAAAATGCCTGGAACAACAACATTACAATATAAACATAATTTTACAAAAGAAGCTTCAAAATGGGATTACCTTGTTTCACCTAACCGTTATTCCACGGATATTTTCAGGCGTGCTTTTCACTTTGATCAAGAAATCATTGAAGTGGGATATCCAAGAAATGATTGTTTAATTAATTCTAAAGACAATACGGGAGAACGATTAACTAAGCTGGGGTTACCTCAGAATAAAAAAGTTATTTTATATGCACCTACATGGCGCGACAATCAGTATTTTAGTAGAGGTAAGTATAGTTTCAATTTAGAATTAGATTTAGATAATCTTAACAAGGAATTAGGAGACGAATTTATTGTTTTACTTCGTATGCATTACCTTGTTTCTGAGAACTTAAATATTGATAAGTATAAAGGATTTGTTTATGATTTCTCTTCTTACTCTGATATCAGTGATTTATATCTCATTTCAGATCTATTGATTACCGATTATTCATCAGTATTTTTTGATTATGCTAATTTACGGCGACCGATAATATTTTTTGTTTATGACCTTGAGGCGTATCGTCAAGAATTAAGAGGTTTTTACCTTGATTTTGAACAAATAGCACCTGGTCCATTAATACAAGACAATGACCAATTGTTAAAAGAATTAAAACAAATTGATTTTAATCGGTACAGCCCACCAGAAAAATATGAGGCATTTATTACTGAATTTTGTTCACTAGAGAATGGCCGTGCAACAGCTCAAGTTGTCGACACTATACTTCATAATAAATAGGCGAGTGCACTCATGCGCTCACCTATTGTTTGTTCAATCGTTCTATAATCTCATTATAGATACGTTCATTATTTTTTGCATCGATATGCTCTAAGATGATTTCTTTGTTATCGGTAACTTTGCTTTTTTCTTTAAAATCTCTTTCAATGTACTCTTCTATAAAATCAATTAATTGCTCTTCATTGTTCGCTATGTCCCCAAGAAATGTGTCTTCGACAGGTCTTAAAATCCCCTTTTTAAAAAAACGATCAAAATCAAAATGATAAAAAATAATGGGTTTACTCATGTAGCTAAAATCAAAAGAAACTGAAGAGTAGTCAGTGATCATCAATTGGTTTTGCTTAATTAAATCATGAACATGTACGTCACCAATCTTAATAATATTAATCGACTTATTATTAATAGATTCAAAATGCTTGATGTATGGTTGCATTCTATAATGCGGATAAAAATCGATTGTTATATTATGTCTTTCTAGTAAATCATTCAACTTAGTGTTTGTTACTAAATCTAAGTATCTTTTAAAATAAGTAGATTCAAGAAATTGTTTTTCCGTAGTAATCCATTCACGCCAAGTAGGGATTAATAAAATAGAATTTTTGCTTTGATTATTGTGCTTTAAAGCATCAAAACGTGATAGTCCTGTTATTTTTATATCATCTATAGGATAAAAGTATTTTTGCTGTACTAATTTTTTTTCTTCTTTAGAGCTAACAAAGAATAAATTGAATGGATGAACATAATAATTTCTATGATATTCAACATTTTTTCTTCCTAGTACGCCATGTTGAAGAAAGATACGATTCCCTTTCCGATAAGATGTCAGTTCAAAACCAGGTATTGGTAGTATATATTCTAAATCATGTGTGCCAATGAAATTTGTTGCCTGACAAGCAAGTCGATAATGTTTAGAACTACCATAGCTAACGACATTCCCTAATGGATCTACTCTCTTATAATCTTTTGATGATTTATCAATTATATAATAAACATCAATTTCAGGGTGATTTTCTCTGCAATACTTGAAAAAATGATAGCCATTATCTTGAGCAGTATCTTGGCGTTCACCAATCAACCAAATTTGTCTTTTGGAAAATTGATATAATATCTTCTCACTTTTAAGAATCAAATAATTAACGATAGAATGTGTGTAGTTTAGTAGTTTTATATTTCCATATGGTGTTGTTGCAATATAAGTCATAGATACTCGATTGTTTATTAAAGTTTTATGATACTGTTCAAAATAGTCTTTCTTATAATCATGATCCGTAAAACCGATCTTTTGTGTAAAATGATAGGAACGATAATCGAAAGCAACCCAAATATCTATAATGTGATGCCCCAGCCCTAACTTAGGTAACAATGATTTTAGCGGAATATCAATAGCAAATTCTGCTTTTGGATAATGCTTATGTTGATCATTAAAAGTTAAATGGTTTGTTTGGGATAAAGGTTCATCGTATAAAATAGCTCCAGATGCTCTATCTCTGATTATCAACTTACGTTTACATTCGTAGCTGTTATCTTGCGGAAGACCTTTTAAATAGGCATAGCCTTGGATTTTAAGATGCGATTTGTTAAATTGACAAAGACTAAGATCATTGCTTATTTTTATTTTTTCTACGCCTAGTGATAGATAGTCATTAATTGTTGAGTAAAGGTATACCTTTTTAAGTGTGTCTTGTTCAATCAATAAGGAAGTATTAGGTTTAATCTGCTCATCTTTCACAAACAACTTAGCTTTAAATGTTCGATTATTTTCTTTTATTAATATATCGATGTTCCACTTACCTTTACTTAAATGGGACATATCTATTAACTGTGAATACAATAAGTTAAACATAATAGATAAGGAATCCTGATTGGTTGAGATGTTGACTGTTATGACGAAATATTGTGTAGGATCTTTTTTAGGATAAATAAGTAAATCAATACCTTTTATATTATGTATATCTATTAAATCTGAAGATAGCGTACCTTTAACAACAATAGACTTTTCTTCATTAACAACTGTTGTATAATTTTCCAAACAAATAGGTAATTGCGTAAGTTGAATTGAACAGTTTTGATACTTTGTTGAATAGCAGATGAATTGCTTTCCTAGTTGGCTATTAATAATTATAGGAAATCGGGAGTCGGCAAAATTTTTATCCACGCTAACACGTATCGGATCAAATTGATCGCCTATTAAATACAGATCCCACTTTCCATTATCAATGTGAAATGCATTGATATCAATTAGGGCCGTCCATGTTTGATCACTTGCATGGTTAATTAAATAAGTAGAAGTTATTTCACTTTTTCTCTTAACTAATTTAATACCTGTTGGATCTAAAGCATTTATATTATATTGACCTTGTAATTTAATGCTCTGCTGATCATAAGTTACCTTATTTAATTTTGCATACATCACAAACATCCTCTCTAAAGTTAAGTGTATGTATAAATTATTTTAATTATTTCTTTTATTTCTAAGATCAATTCCTGTCGCAATGATCGCCCATTGAAGGAGTCCAATTTGAAAATTATTTTGAAATAGAGTTAATTCAAAACTGCTATATATAAGGATTCCTATGAAGAAACTTGTGGACAATCGTCCTTCAAGACTATTTTGACTATTTAACAATAACCTCCATATGGCGAATAAAAAAAAGACAAAAACGATAAAACCAAGGATCCCCGTCTCTAAAAATGTTTGAAGGTACTGGTTGTGTGTCGTATAACCGGATTCATTTAGTGAACGAGCATTTGCACTAATACCGAATCCTATTAAGAAAGACTGTTCAATATGCTGCCAGACATTATACCAAATGTCTTCCCTCCCACTAAAGAAATTTTTATCAAATAACGCCAAGGATATATTGTTAATGAAATCACCAATGGCTGTGTTGTATAGCTTCACATAAATAAATAGAAAGCTGGCATTAAAAAACATTGCAGCTAAAAATAGATATTTCAATATTCTAGGCTTATACATTTGTACGATCGTAACAATTATAATAATTCCAATTGCAATTAAAACTGATCGAGAATTTGTAAAAAGTAATAATACGATGCTTACTGATAAAATCAACAAAAAATATATCTTCAATGCTATTTTTTTAACAGCATACGCAGCCATTATTTGATAATATAATGAACAAAAAATAAAAATAGCCAAGGCATTAGGATTTCTAAATATACTCTGGAAACGATGTGTAGTGTACTGCGCTGTGTTCCAATCAATAAATAGTAAAATAATAAGCAACGATATGACGTAACCAAGACCAATAAATAAATAACGATCCCATTTAACTTGTACAGACAAAATAATAAAGATGAATGTAGCTATAACATTGAACAATAAAAGATAACCTGAATCGTTATTTACTATAAAGCTTATGATTTGTACTTTAATAAATAGAAATACAGTTATGTAAACAAACATTAACTTAGATGAATAATAACCTCGCATTAAATAAACTGCAAAAATAATAACGAAACTAATTAACGAGGTTTGAATAGATAGGCGTCCGATACTTCTTAATGATTCAACTGTGCTTAGGCTAAATATATTAAGTAAAAGTAACAAGATGATATAAATATGTGTTACTCGGGATAATTTTATTGTGCCATTCATGGATAGTTAACACTCCTGTCGATACTAAAGACGTACAAGTTTTAGTTTGCACTAATATAAGTAATAATATAAAGATACACTAAATTTAAATGAAGGTAAATTCTTTTAATGTTAAATTTTTGTACACTTAAACAAAAGAGTTGATTGTCTTTTGCTAAAATAACTAGTATAATGCAAGAAGTATTTGAAGCAAAATTTAAGGTAGGTAGAAAAATGAAATCTGCGTTAACTATATTAACAGAACAATTTAAATACTTCTATTTAATTAGACGTCTTTCAGTGTATGAATTGAAGAGTAAAAATAATGATAATTACCTTGGGATGGCATGGGAATTAATTAATCCTGTTTTTCAAATTGCAATCTATTGGTTTGTATTTGGCTATGGTATTCGTCAAAGAGAAGATATAGAGTTAGCAGAAAACTTACACGTTCCTTTCATCTATTGGATGATAATTGGAATGATTATCTGGCTCTTTTTTTATCAATCAATTATACAGGGGTCCAAAGCAATATACACACGGATAAAAATGTTATCGAAAATGAACTTTCCGATGAGTATTATACCGAATTATATTGTGATGGGGCGTTATTATACGCATATTGGTATGTTTATAATAACGATTTTAATTCTTAATGTTGCAGGCTACTATGTCAATATATACTATGTTCAATTTGTTTATTATTTATTTGGATTATTTGCTTTTACTTTTTCATTAGCATTGGTTATGTCTACTTTATCAACGATTGTTCGGGATGTACAAATGTTCTTACAGTCAATCTTGAGAATGGGCCTATACATCTCTCCAATCTTATGGAATATCGGCACCATTGAGAATGATATTATTGACACTATAATAAAGTTGAACCCTTTGTATTACCTAATCGAAGGATATCGTTATAGCTTTTTTGGCTTGGGCTGGCATCTTGTTGAATTTTGGCCATACACACTGTATTTTTGGTTCATCACGTCCATGCTATTTTCATTTGGAGCATTTCTTCATCTGAAATTCAGAAAACACTTTATTGACTTTGTATAAAGAAGGGATATCATGACTAAATCAATTGAAATTTATAATGTATCAAAGAAGTATAAATTATATAGTAATTCTAAAGAACGAATTAAAGACTTAATCTTACCTAAAAGTTATGGTAAAGACTTTTGGGCACTAAAAGATATTGACTTTGTTGCTAATCAAGGTGATGTTATTGGCTTTTTAGGGATTAATGGATCTGGGAAGTCAACATTATCAAATATTATAGCTGGCATTGTTCCACAAACCATGGGCGAAGTTAAGTTGACTGGACAAGCTTCACTTATTGCTGTGGCTTCAGGTTTGAAAGGTGATTTGACTGGCAGGCAAAATATTGAATTGAAGTGTTTAATGCTTGGTTTCTCAAAAAAAGAAATTAAATATATGGAAGCTGAAATCATTGACTTTTCAGAATTAGAAGAATTTATTGATCAGCCGGTAAAATCGTATTCTAGTGGGATGAAATCGAGGCTTGGTTTTGCTATTTCTGTAACTATTGATCCAGATATCTTAATCATTGATGAAGCGTTATCCGTTGGTGATAAAGCATTCGCAGAAAAAAGTTTAACGAAAATGGAAGAGTTTAAATCTCAAGGGAAAACCATGATTTTTGTCAGTCATTCTTTAAATCAGGTTAAAACGTTTTGTGATAAAATTTTGTGGTTGGAGTATGGCAAATTAAAAGAATATGGACCTACTGACGATGTGGTCTTACATTATGAGGAATTTCTTAAAAAGTACAAGAAAATGACAAAAACAGAGAAAAAAGCATATAAAAAAGAGATGTTAAGCGATAAGAATGTTGGGCTAAGTTGACCTCTGCTTTTTTATATAAGCTCGAACTGTTGGGAGTAGAGATAATGACTGAGCAAGTTGAAATAATGGATATACCTTTTATTAATAAGACTAAAGAAGAACTGCTAAATGAGGACTTATATCGAAATATTGATAGTGGAAAAAAACAGTTTATTGTAACTGCAAACCCTGAAATTGTTATGTTAACAAAAGCGAACAAGCGTTATAAAGATGCTGTACTAAGTGCTGACTATATTGTCGCTGACGGTATTGGAGTAGTACTTGCATCAAAACGTTTAAAACAATCCTTGTCGGAAAGAATACCTGGCTACGAATTGATGTTATCGCTTGTGGAATATGCTGAAGCTATGGAACTTAGTTGCTATTTTTTAGGAGCTAATGCTGAGGTGAATCAAAGGGTTGTTTCAAAAATCAAACAACGTTACCCTAAATTAATAGTTGCCGGACATCATCATGGTTTTTTTGAATTAAATGATGAGACTATCTGTGAAAAAATAAAGCAGTCAAATCCAGATTTCATTTTTGTTGCATTAGGAATGCCTAAACAAGAACAGTGGATTGCTCAATATATTAATCGATTTGATAAAGGAACATTTATGGGAGTAGGAGGTAGTTTTGATGTAGTTGCGGGGGAAGTAAAGAGAGCACCAAATGTTTGGATTAAATTTAATTTAGAATGGCTTTATAGGCTAATTAAGCAACCACAAAGATGGAAAAGAATTATAAAAGTATTTGAGTTTCTTTTACGGATTTTAATCAATAAGTATTAACACTTGCCTCCCATTCTATCATAATAATGAATGATAGGTTACGAGTTTGATCTTAGTCAGTACAGTAGAATTTTAAAATGGTTTATCGCTATTTAGTGTTGAAAGCCTTGCCATACGGCAGCTTTTGTAAACACCATCATTCCCGGCTTCCTAGTTACAAGGTTCTCAGATGAATTGGGTTCTTTGTCAAATGCGGTGGTGGGCTATGCTCCCACCACCTTCTACATTTCTATTGCCACAAGACCTTCTTCTTCAGTCTCCCAAAGCTTTTGATTCTATAAGAATTACGTTATAATCTTTTAATGTAGCTATCGTAAAAAAATACCAAGCTTTCCATTCAACATCGAAAGAGCGAATGGTACGCTCCGCAAAATTATTAGATAAATTTAAGTTACCATCTAATATTACATTCATCAGATACGCTTTCTGTTTTTTTGCGTAAACGAGTCCTTTTCCTAAAAGTAATTGTTTGAATACATGCATTTGACTTTAAACGATATGCTTGATGAAGTCTACGCGTATGACTTCCCCCTCAATATAAACACGTAGATGCTTCGGAGAAAGTACCCCTACCCAAACATTAGACGTAGATCCGGTTTTTATTATCCCATAAAAAACAAAATATATAATTAACTGAGTCATAACCAATATTTATTAAAACTATATATATATACTTGTAAATCAAGAATAAATGGATTAAAATAAATAAATAACAGATAATAAAGATGCCATAATATTTAAGCCAATTAGCTATCTATATTATAGGAGGATACACATGAAAAAGGTAATCACATACGGTACATTTGACTTGTTACATCACGGTCATATCAATATTTTACGCCGCGCAAAAGCATTAGGTGATCATTTAACTGTTGCTATATCTTCAGATGAATTTAATGCCATAAAAGGTAAGAAAGCATATCACAATTTTGAAACACGTAAAATGATATTAGAAGCTATTCGATATGTCGATCAGGTAATTCCTGAGCATCAATGGGAGCAGAAAATCGATGATGTTAGAAAACATCATATAGATACTTTTGTAATGGGAGATGATTGGCACGGTAAATTTGATTTTTTGAAAGACTATTGTGAAGTTATTTACTTACCGCGTACGATTGGTATTTCTACCACAAAAATCAAAAAAGATATGCAAACTGTGAACAATGGCTAGAGAATTAATTATCTCTAGCTATTTGTTTATTTGTCATGTTTTATTCATGATTTTTAAACTTTTCCCACAAAAACAAAAAACAACTTTCTTAGCTTCGTTCGGTGATAATATTGATTATGTAAGACGTGCCTGCCTAGAATTAACTAATGATCAAATTATTGTTTTAACAAGCTCAAGCTGTCGAATTTCTTTTCAAAATATAAAACGGCAAACTGTATTACCATTTGAGGATTACAATATTGTTCATTTTATTCGAGCGATTTACCATTTAGCAACGTCAAAAGTCATCTTTTTAGATAATTACTTTGGGTGCTTAAGTGTTATGCGTTTCAAACATAACGTTAAATGTGTTCAACTTTGGCATGCTGCTGGAGCAATTAAAAAATTTGGACTTAAAGATCCTTCGATTAAGAATAGAACAAAGAGCGCCCAAAAGCGTTTTTATAATGTATATAATCGCTTTGATTATGTAGTAGTAGGTTCAGAAAAAATGTCAAATATCTTCAAAGAAAGCTTTAATTTATCTAACAATAGTATAGTTAGAACTGGCATACCACGTACCGATTTCTTTTTTGATCAAGAGAAAATCACTAAAACTAAAGTAAAGTTATTGAAACAATATCCCATTGCTAAAAATAAGAAAATTATACTTTATGCCCCGACATTTCGAAATGATGATTTAATTCAGGCCAGTGTTCAATTAGATATTAATCGTTTATCTCAAGAACTTAAAGATAGTCATATACTTATTCTGAAATTACATCCAGCTGTACGGAAGCATTGCAAATTCATCAATAATGAATTTATCATTGATGCTTCAAATGCAGTTAATGTAAATGAATGGTTAACCATTACAGATATTCTAATTACGGACTATTCTTCTATTCCGTTTGAATTTTCTATATTAAAAAAACCAATGATTTTTTATAGTTATGATTTGAAGGCATATCAGAAAGAAAGAGGGTTTTGGGAAGACTATCGCCAAAATGTACCTGGTCCTATCGCTAGCAATACAAGTGATATTATCAGAATAATTAAAGAAAATACTTTTGATTTAGAAAAGGTTCGATTATTTTCGGAAAAATGGAATGAATATTCAACGGGTGATTCAAGTCAAAAAATTATTCAATTCATTTATAATCAATAGTCTAGAGGTTGTACAACAGGAAACTCATAGTTCTCTAATTATAGAAATGGGTTCGGTCATGCAAAGTTTGCTTTCCACAGGCACAGCTTCGGGCTTACACAGGATGTAGGTCGGTTAGACGTTGTTACACGACGTGACGAGTTTAGTCTAATCTTCCCTTCCACTAAGTATAGCAAAGATAGCTTTCTGAGTGGATCTTCAGCTCGTGCTATTCCTGGAGATATCTTGTCACTTCTTGACCGAATCCCTATGAATATACGTGTAGATATAGAAGGCAAGGGCAATTCTTGTAGAATTAAGGTCGACGAAAACCTATCCAGGAAAGAAAGCACTCATCATACAATTACGTTTAAAACGAATCCGTCTCGAGGGGAAAAGAAAGACTAGCCGTGTCGTTATGCAAAAGGGCACACTCACATATACACCAGGCGCTTGCACGTGCTATGAAGAAAGAGGCTTTTGTTATAAAAAACGCTCCCAGGTCACTTTACCAATCAACGACGTATACAAAACCTATCTACGTTTAAACAAAAGCATTTACCATACATTGCGAACAGCTTCCGCTATCCATACAAAACTGGGCGAATTGAGGGCACCAATCATAAGATTAAGATTTTCAGTCGTGTGGTACATGGCTACAGAAGCTTTCGGAACTATCGTTATCGTATTATTTTACATTTTAAATTAAAAGATGTTGAATAAAATAAACGCATAAAAAACAAACATTCAAGCCGCCTGAGCGCACTTGAATGTTTGTGTAATTACTTTCTTTTTCCTAATAGGTTTAATAAAGGTCGATAGTTCTCACTTACAAGTCCTGTCATTTCTACAACAAGCTCAATTAATACACTCATAGAAAAAAAAGTAATCGTCGTTCCCCACATTGTTGATTGATTAAAAATAACACCAGCTATACTAAACAAAGCACTCATAGCATAAATGAGAATAACTGTTTGGCGATGACTAAAACCTAAATTAAATAAGCAATGGTGCAAATGCATTTTATCTGGTGCATATAATGGCTTTTTATGCACCACACGCCTAATAATTGCAAAAATTGTATCTAAAATCGGCACCCCTAGTATGGCAATTGGCACAATTAAGGAAAATAAGGTTGCATTCTTAAATCCTAATACCGAAAGAACACCAATCATGTAACCTAAGAATAACGCACCTGTATCACCCATAAATATTTTTGCTGGGTGAAAATTAAACACAAGAAATCCAAGTGTGCTTCCAATCAATAATAAACTAACAAACGCAACAAACATATCGCTTAGCGATAAAGCTAAACCAGCTATCGTAATAAGTGCAATCGTTGATACACCAGCGGCTAGTCCATCTAAACCATCAATCAAATTAATTGCATTGGTAATTCCAACGATCCATAGGACTGTAATAGGAATACTTAAATACCCTAAATCAATTGCATAATCAAAAGGTAAATTTACGTAGGTAATTTCAACACCACCCAATACAACAACTAATGCAGAGATAGTTTGAACGAAAAATTTATATCGAGCAGCTAGCTCATAAACATCATCTATGATGCCAATAGCGGTGATTAAAATCGCACCAATTAAAATCGACCAAACATAGGGACTGTCAGGATTGAAAATGAAGAAGCCTATCATAAAACTTGAAAATATTGCCAACCCACCTAATCTAGGCATAATTTTAGCATGAATTTTTCTATTATTAGGTCTATCAACAGCTCCAATTATAAAAGCTATTTTTTTCACAATAGGGGTTATAGTTAAAGCTAATATGAAGCATATAGCTATTCCAAGTTGTAATTCCATTTTTCTCCTCCTCAGACCCTTGCGCATTCATTCGTTTATCTATTTATTTAAAATGTAAAGACTTTTTATGGTTTCAGTAAATTTAATGTAAAGTTAGCTCATTTCATACTATAACACATTATTAACAATAAAGCATGGAATTTATGTGTAATTTGATGAATATTATTTGATTATGCTTAACTAATACTGTTCAATAAAATTCTGTAATATCATACATAGCTTTTCCTTACCCGATTTAAATGGTTTGGGCTGAAAAGACTGAGCCATTTGCACAGCTCTTTTTAAGTCATTAATATCTTGACATGGGATTATATGTCCTTCATTACCTAACACATTAATTAATTGCAACTGATGGTCATCATTATGTTCTTTGAATTTTTTCAATCGAGGCACAGCAATGACTGTCTTTCCTTTTTTTAACGCTGTTAATACTGAACCCGTTCCAGCATGTGAAATGATATAATGTGCATCATTAAACCATTCATCCATTTGTTTATAACTAACAAATGGTATTATATCCATAAAGTCAGATCTAAACTTAGTGTGTCCGGCTTGGACAATGACTTTATCTTTAATAATATTCTCTTCAATTAAAGCTTCCACCTCTATTAGAAGCCTAGTAAATGCTAGTTCGTGTGTGCCTAATACAACAAATATCAATAGACACACCCCCCATATACCGCTTTTGGATATACTTCTTTCATAGACTCCCACTGCACAATAAACAAATCAGAAATAGGATAGACAAGTCTTCCAGAAAGTGTTGGACTAGATGACTTAGCAAAACTTTCAATAAATATCACTTTACGTCTGAATAATTTTGCCAAATAGCACATTGGCACCGCTGTATGCGCCCCAGTTGTTATAATAATATCTGGACGTTTAATTAAGAAAATCAAAAGTGACTTAACTGTATTAAAAAATAATTTAAATACATATCTTACTGGATAATTACGTCCACCTTGTAGCAATAAGGATATTGGATATTGATTTGATAGTTTTCTGCTAATAATAGACCTTTCTGTAACAATATGGTATTGGTAATTTTTAAACCAAGTTTCTAATTGTAATAATTGGGTAAGATGTCCTCCTATTGAAGCAATTAATAATAATTTTTTTTTCTTCATGTTTATGGCTCCTTGTTGTGATATAAGTGAATGAGTTTGGTAATTAATTTCTCTTGATCAAATTTTTCAGCTTTTCTATCTCCCATTTTCACCAAATAACGCCTAATATTAGTATCTGTTAGAACCCTTTCAATAGCCATTTTTAAAGCTTTTGTATCCTTAGCTGGTACGACAAGACCTGATCCACCAGCTAAAAGATAAGCCAAACCACCAACCCTTGTTCCTACTACAGGCGTTCGACAAGCCATTGCTTCTAATGCAGCCAAGCCGAAGCCTTCAATATGAGAGGGGAGGACAAATACATCTGATGCGACAAGCCACCTAGCTATCTGTTCTTGATTAATCGCCTTATGCACATAAGTTGATGATCGTGCCTTACTAAGTGTTTCTTCTAAAAATTGGGGTTCTTTGTTCGCTCCTATCAAATGACACTCAAAATCCATATCAAGTGTTAATCCATTTAAAGCTGAAACTAATTCATCTAAGCCTTTTGTTTTTATTAAATTACCAACAAACAGGATGATTTTTTTATTTTGATTAAGACCAAGCTCATTTCTGGCAGCATTTTTATGACCTGGCTTAAAAACATACCGATTCACTCCCATGTTCAAGACTGTTATTTTTTTGCAATTTACGTTAAATGATTCTTTCAAACTTTTTCTTAACATCTCCCCAACAGCTATGACATGATCTGCATTTGCCAAAATACTTTCACTTTCATTTCTTATCCATCTATGTTTTTTCGGCATTTTATCAACATCTCCACCATGTACCGTAACTAAAAACTTTGTTTTAAATAGTTTTTTATACCACTTTCCATACCAACCACTTGGAAAAATATAGTGTGCGTGAATAACATGATAATGCTTGCCTTTATACAATAGAGCTAAGAAGTTTTTAATCGACCAAATTGTGTATTTTGGTATTACTTTAATTTTGCCCATTTTTAGAGATTTTATTGATATAACATCAACTTTTATATTATTCTTACGTAGTAACTCAACCTGATTCTTAATAAAGATACCAAAAGACGGGTTTTTTTGACTTGGATACATCGTTGAAATGACAAGTACTCTTAATTCATTTTCAGGTATTAAATGTTCTCTCAATAACGCAAGTGTAATGACTAAATATATACTTACTGCTGGTGAAGAAAGAACATGTCCAGCAGTAAGTGCGGCTCCTAAAGTAAGCAAAACAGTTGCAGTAAGAATGACACTTTTGGTATTTATTTTTCTTTGCAGATAAACAAACAATTCAATAAATGTCATAATTAAGGGGTAAGTCAGTATAAGCACTCCGAACACACCAAAGCCAAATAACCAATCGAAACCATCCATTTCCACTAATTTTGGTGATTCTTGATATAATCCGCCGTATCCCATTCCGAATGCTTTAAATAAAAATCCGGCTTCCCGAAACTGATTCGTCGATTGAATAAGAAAATCACTTCTTCCACTTAACATTTGATTAACTGTTGTATAATCTTGATTTTGATTTGTGTGATTACTGTAACTCTCACTATCCATCCATTGTGAATTATTGGAAACCGGCGTGTAAGGATAGATAAATAAAATACCTATTAAAAAAAGAACAAAGAAAATGGCTCCTTTTCTTTTTTTTTCAATAAAAATTTCACATGCTATTGCAATTATTAAAATGATAAAAATACTGAACAGGCTTACCTTTGTTCCAACAGTTAACATGACTGTTACATGAGTGACTAACATAACTGACCTTAAAATGAGTTGTCGATGCGACATTGACAACATTATTGATAATATAATAAATGAAAGTCCAATCAAGAGAATAACACTTAATTCATTACCTGAAAAAAACCAACCTGTGTGGCCTTTTTTAGCTAACATGTCATATGTTGACTTGGTTGAATCTGTAATTGCCGCAGTTAACATAACAAATTGAATGATTAACATGTTTATAAGTGCTATATTCATCAAATCTTTACCTTTTGGTAAATCTGAAAACATCAGTAAAAGAATTGGAAAGTATATAGTTTTTACTATATATAAGACTTCATTTGATAGATCATGGGGAATTTTTAATAAAGTAATTATAAAAATATGTAAAAATACATAACTGCTTAACAAAATAAGATAAATTCGTGTTTTTTTCTTTTTTAAAAGATAAATAACCGTTAATATTAAAAATAGACCTCTTATTAGTGATGGTATTATATTGAATTGTAGTACGGTAATGTCAATGATCGGCTGTAGTAGTGTAAATAGAAGAAAACAGCTTTTATAGTCAAATTGAAATTTTCTCATCTTTTCTCACCTTCTTTTTATTTTCATGAAAAAAATAGAAATAAAGTAAACAAAAACACCAACTATTATTTTAATTATTAAAGGCAAATTATATATAGATAATATAACCGCTGCCATGATTAGAGTGGATAAAACAATCTTTAACAACACAATATTAAAGCCTTTCGTATAAATCTGCTTAGTGTCTTTAACAAACATACGATAAGAAGCATACGCATAGAAACCACCAACTAATGAAGAAGCAAGAGGAATCCCAATATAACCTATTTGATTAACTAAAATATAATTCAAAAAAACATTTATGCATATTGAGATTAAACCAAGGCACATCAAATACCAGCCTTTATTCAGCGTATAAAGACCATTTGCAATTAAGGTGTTTGTACTATAAAAAAAAACAGAACCTAAATAGTAATATGCCACAGTAGCTGTAGCATATGTTGCTTCTATTTTAAAGGCGCCTCTTTGATATAGGAAGGCGACAACCTCTGGCATTAACAGTGCCATACCAACAATTGATGGTATGAGCAATATTAAAATCATGAGCTGTCCTTGTTTAATATTTTTCATAAAGTTAATATAGTGTTTATTTGCATAAGCTTCGGAAATGGAAGGGAAAATTAATGTGGCTACTACAGCTGCAATTAATGATTGAGGAAGATGAACAAGGTTTTTAGCATAGTTCAAATAAGTGACGACACCTTCACCAAAGCTAAAAGCAAAATACTGATCGACTGCTAAATTAATTTGTCCAACCATTACTGTTAATGCTATTGGGGGGTAACTAAAATAAAAATTTTTGACGGTTTTAAGTGATAACTTTTTTTTGATAATAGATTTTGAATAAATTAACTTAAAGAGAAGAGATATTATAACACCTAATAAATATCCATAAGGTAAAACAAAAATGTTTAATTGATGTTGAAAAAGAAATGTAAATAAAATCATAATAGATAAAACCATTAGTTGTGAAAGCGCTGAAATGATAAAAGATTTTTTAGCTTCAAAATAAGACTCTAGAACCGAATTAATTGCAACACCTATTATTGCAAAAAGGAGTAGACGAATAATTGATATCATAATATCTGATCGATCTGGGTAAATATATGAAATTATAGATGGATATATAATCAATAAAATGCCTACTAATATGGAACTTATAATTAAGGTCCCATATAAAATTGATGTCGTATAATCTGATTCTTTCTTATCAGTTATGGCCTTCATATATCCTGGAATAAAAATATTTTTCATGCCATTTGTAAAAATCAAATAGATCATGTTAACTAATACGAATGCAGCTAAAAAGGCATCTGCTTGGTAGGAGTCTCCAAAATAATACGCAATCACAATGTCACGAATAACCGCCATCGTCTTAATAAGTAATATGATAAAAGCAAATAAAAATGATTTTTTAACAGAAATACCACTCACTTATATAACCATCCTTAATAATAATCATTTACTTATTAGATAACAAAATTAGATTTCACATAGAAAAAAGTAAACCTGTAAAGTGATCCAATAGTAACTGAATTTATTCTAGTTACCATTCGATCACTTTTGTGACAGGATCTACAACATATGAGGATAGTAGCGCTACTCAAAATATTTTTTTTGGTATATAGCGATTACATTTTTTGCGTAGTTTGCTTTAGAAAGAACTGAAAATCCTCTATAGAATATAAATAGACTATATTTCTAAGCTCCATTGACTAGGTTTAGCCTATAGTCTTCATTTGTGAAGGACAGTTGACTTCAAAAAAGTTATATTGATAACATTTTCTACCCATAAATAATTATTCATGTCTTGAAAATACTTTTTTGTTCAATTATCTCTTTTGTTCTCTATCCTTATTCTTCTTCATCGTCTAACATCTCTTCATCACCCATATCAGATGGTTCATCTGTTTCATCTGTATTAGGGTCGGTTTCTTCCTCATCCATCTCTTCATCTTCAAGATTATCTTCCATTTCTTCTTCCATATTATCCATATCATCTTGCATTTCGTCTTCTACCGGTTGATCATCAGGTGCCGGCTCGTCTTCTTGGGCGCAACCTAATAATAACCCGATCATCATTAACGACATCAAAAGTTTATTAAGCAATATATGTCACCTCTTTTCATTTATTTTTGCAGTAGTTAGTTTGCCCTTGTTTAACATTTATAATCATGATTTATTACTTTATTATGTCATGATCGGTAAATTTAGTTTCCGTGTGGTTAAAGGAAATGAGCATATTAACTTTTTCTATCTGGAATTAACGTAGTAGGTGACAAAATCAGAATAATTGGATTCTTTAATCCATTAGCGACTGGATTAACTTTCCTTATACTTAGCAATTTAAGATTTCTGTTTCTTCGTTAAAGCTTTATCACAGATAACCGTCCGTAAATCGTTCAACTCTGATCATCTATTGAGGCGGTCGATAACGGATGCTAATGGTCTGATCCACTCAACTAATAATCAATGAGAAAGGGCGATTGAAGGTTCGTTTTATACCTCCTTAACGTGCAAAAAAGGTTCTTTGTCAAATGGCGTTGGTGAGAATTTTTGCCGATTTTATAAGTGAATGTTTGTTTGGTTAGGTGCATTTTGGGCTGATTTCGATTCAATAGATCTTAACTTAGCTATCTACACGTAAATTCATAGGGGTTCGGTCAGGAAGTGATGAGACTCCTGCAGGAATAGCACGAGCTGAAGATCCACTCATGTGCGCGTTTTGTGCGCACATGAGTTAGCTGAAGCCGTGCCTGCGGAAAGCGAATCACTGGATGACCGAACCCATTTCTATTTTTAGAGAAATAGAAAAGACGTTAACGAAAGTCTACCCCCATTTCACAAACGCATGAAATGGAGAATTCCCTTCACCAACGTCAAATAGTATACAACCGCAAAAAAACTCTTATCGCTTGATAAGAGTTTTTATTGAATGGCGAACATAATTTCTGCTTCACAAGCGAGGTCACCTGCTACAGATGCCGTTGCTTTCCCTTTACCTATCGGTCCTTTGAGGCGAGTGATTTCTACTTCTAAGGTTAGCGTATCTCCCGGTTTAACTTGACGTTTAAATCGACATTTATCAATACCTGCAAGGAAACCAATTTTCCCTTGGTTCTCTTCTTTACTAAGCATAGCAACCGCTCCTGTTTGAGCAAGTGCTTCAACAATTAATACACCTGGCATAACAGGATATTCAGGGAAATGTCCTTGAAAAAACGGTTCATTAATCGTTACATTCTTCTTGCCGACCACACGCTTCCCTTCTTCAATTTCAGTAATTTCATCTACAAGTAAAAAAGGATATCGGTGTGGTATGGTTGCTTTAATTTGTTCAATATCAAGCATTTCATTCACTACCTTTCATTAATATATGGCCATTTTTCGTCATCATAGAAAAAAACAGATTAACGACAACATTAATCTGCTTATCCGCTTCTTATTCAACACCAGTAATAATATCAAGAATATGTTGCCAAAATTCAAATTGCAATACATCTAACGGTTCACCATCTCCAAGGACACTAAAACCGACGATCATACCTACAATTAAGGCAAGAAACGAAAGTAAAAAGATAACAATAATACGTAGCCAAATGGGGAAAATCCGACGTAACGGTTGTTTTGTCGACTGTCGTTTTTCCTCTTTTCGCTTCTGGCGACGTGTTTGTTTATCTCCTTGCTTAGCTTTGCTTTCCTTATTTTGATCTGTCTGTTGCATAAATTGAAACTCCTTAGCGTAATTGATTAACAAGTCCTCGCATCTGGTCATGCATTGTAATTGTACGTGCGTTATACTGATAAGCACGTTGAGATTGAATTAACTCAGTCATTTGTGTTGAAAGGTCAACATTTGATAATTCTAGTGCTCCACTTTGAATTTGATTATCGATAGCGGCAACATCACCAATAATATCCGCCGCCACATAAGCCTCATCAGTAATATCAGGTAGACGAAATAAGTTACCCCCTGTTGCTTCGAGAAATTGGGGTCTAATCGCTTCAACAATAGCTAATTGACCTTCAATGACTTCTTGACCACCACGGCGAGCAATAATTTGTCCGGCATTGTTAATCGAAATGTCTTCTATATTATCATCAAAAATAATCGGTCCACCCGTTTGTCCGATAACAGGGTGCCCCTCACTTGTTGAAAGCATCAGTTGGTTATCTCCAAACGGTTGTAAATAGAGGCCACCATCACGTGTATAGCGTGTTTCTGTCACACCATTCTCAGTTACTTCTACTTGCAGCATGTGGTTATCTTCAAGTAAAGCAATGTCTAAACCTCTTTCAGTCGTATTAATCGCACCTGCGGACAAGTCGATATTTGTATGACCTAATCTAGCACCTGACCCAAGGCGAATACCGTGTGGCGTTACACGTCCGGTCGCGTTAGCCTCTACATCACTAAAATTATCAATATTCTGATAGAGTAATGAGGTAAAATTGGCGGAACGGTTCTTGTAGCCTGTTGTACTAGAATTAGCCACATTATGACCAATAACATCAATTTTATTTTGCAGCTGATTCATTGTCACAGCAGCTTGAACATTCATCCTACTCATTTATTGATCACTCCTTAAGTCAAACGCGCAATTTGATTAACTGCGATATCCATACTTTGATCATACGCACGTAATACTTGTTGATTGGTTTCGAACAAACGATATGCTTGCATCATGTTCGTCATCGTTTGGACCTGGTCAACATTAGACGTTTCTAGAAAACGATGCTCAACAGAAAAGGATAAGCCAGCAAGGCCTCGTGCATCGACCATTTCACCCGCTTCATCTGTTAGTGTAAAAAGATCTTCATCATCTTTAATAAGATCATTTACATTCGCTGTGTAAGCTATATTTAAAGGAATAGCTTGATCACCAACTTCAACAATACCTTCACTTGTTACCGAGAACGATTGACCGTCAGTAAAAATAGGTTCACCCGCTTGGTCTAGTACGTAATACCCTTGATTAGTGGTCAAAAAACCTTCACCGTCAATGGTAAAATTCCCATTTCTCGTATAGCGTTCCTCACCAGCAGCATTCTGCACAGTAAAGAAAATGCTTCCCATCTCATCAGGGATAATGCCATTAACTAATGCCATATCCGTTGTCATCCCTGTCTCCTGCAAACCACCTTGTTGATGATCCGCAATCGTCTCTTGAACATAGACACCTGTGTTGATTGATCCAATATTCTGGTCGTGGGGAACAGAAAACTGACGTGTCGTCGGTAGATTCTCTTGCCCCATTCGCTTAATTAATAACTCAGGAAATGCACGCACAGCTGCTTCATCTTGTTTAAAACCAGGGGTTTGTGCATTAGCTATATTATTTGATAATGTATCTTGGCGACGTTGTTGCGTTGTCATACCACTTGCTGCAGTATAGTATCCTCTTAGCAATTGGCCACTTCCTTTCAATTTACGACAAATAATAAGTCTATTCTATCACAAATTTCGCAAATTAAAGTGGTTTTTCTTAAAATTTATTAGTAAAAAAGATAATGGTTTAGCAAATATACTTCTATATTAATGATCGCTTCTCTATTTTATCAATATTTTCCAGCATGATCCCTGTTCCTTTCGCCACACAATGCATCGGCTCTTCCGCTAAAAAGACAGGTACTTTTAATTCCTCAGATAACAGTTGATCAATACCATGTAATAAGGCACCACCACCAGTTAGTATCACGCCACGATCAATGATATCCGCTGATAATTCAGGCGGTGTCTTTTCTAGTACATTTTTAGCAGCTTGTATAATAACGGCGACTGACTCACGTAACGCCTCTTCAATTTCATCTGATTTTATCGTTATCGTACGAGGCAATCCTGTTACCATATCACGACCACGTATATCAATAGATTCCTGACGGGCACCAGGGAAAACAGTAGCAACATGAATCTTAATATCTTCTGCTGTACGTTCACCAATTAAAAGTTTATACTGTCGCTTCACATAATTTAAAATCTCACCATCAAATTTATCCCCGGCCATCTTTATCGATTGAGCCGTTACAATATCACCCATTGATAAGACAGCGACATCTGTTGTTCCACCACCGATATCAACAACCATATTACCGCTAGGCTGGAAGATATCCATCCCTGCACCAATGGCTGCCACTTTAGGTTCTTCTTCCAAGTAAACTTTTTTTCCGCCTGATTTTTCAGCTGCTTCTTTAATTGCCTTTTGCTCTACTTTGGTAATGTTAGTCGGGCAACAAATCAACATACGCGGCTTCGAAAACATACCACGCACATTAATTTTATTGATAAAATACTTTAACATCGATTCAGTGACATCAAAGTCTGCAATAACCCCATCTTTTAATGGGCGAATCGCTTCAATGTTTCCCGGCGTACGCCCTACCATCCGACGAGCCGCTTCTCCAACTTCTAATACACGCCCACTTGAGCGATCCATCGCAACGACAGAGGGTTCATTCAAGACAACCCCCTTCCCTTTCACGTGAATTAATACATTTGCCGTACCTAAGTCAATTCCTATATCTCTTGAAAACATGAATTCGATCCTCCCTATGTAAATAACTTCCGAAAAAACGATATTACCTCTAATAATATATAATAGCATAAATTGGTTAGTAAAGTTAATCTATTTTGTAAATAGATTGTGCAAAATCATGTATTTCATTAATTTTTCACAGAATTAATGAAATTATCCATGATTCAATTGCTTATGTGACGTTGATAACTCATTATTTATGATGAAAAGTGGAAAGGAAGTAGGAAGGATCACACCCTGTGATTAGTAGTTAGGCGTTTGCTCGTATTTTCGTTTAGTAGCTGCTCCACCCCTAAGGTGACGAATCGCTTTATGGTGTTCTAAAATTTCTTTTACTTGAGTAGCAAGCTCAGGGTTTAATTCTGGTAAACGTTCTGTTAGATCTTTGTGGACCGTACTTTTAGATACACCGAATTCTTTAGCAATTGTTCTAACTGTTTTCTTTGTATCAATGATATGTTGACCAATTCTAATGGTTCTTTCTTTAATATAATCATGCACATCATTTGCCTCCTCCTGTTGTTTGGCCAAGGTGTGGGAAGTTAGATTAGCACGAATAAGCACGTATGATTCAAATACAATTCCTCAGACCGTCTTTCTGTAGTTTGTATCATTTTATTAGTGGCAACGTTTGAATATGCGTGTTTTAGAACGATAAAAAAGTCGACTCCTTTAATAGAAGCCGACTTATCATAATTAAACTAAAAAATCGTTCCATGTCCTGGGTCGCTAAAGATCGTTCCATGCCCTGGGTCATTAATACTTTCACCTGGATTGCTGAAAATCGTTCCATGTCCTGGATCATTAACACTATCACCTGGATTGCTGAAAATCGTTCCATGTCCCGGGTCTAATGGTTTAACTTCAGCTTTAGCAAAAGATGTCGTGCTTAGTTGGACCACACTGAAAACAGCTACCATTATAAATGCCATTAAGGTTGAAATAAATTTACGTTTCATCTCTTGTCACCTCCTTAAATATTTTATGAAAAACTGAAGCTACAAAGTTTTCAATGCTGTCAAGGGTAAGCGTGCAAAAAAATGATCGCTTCGCTTCTCGATAAATTCATTATAGGCTTGAAGTAAGATGCGACGATCCTGATAAGCACGCCCTACATAGTATTTAGTAAAGGGTGTATCTTCAGTTACTTCCGATAGTAAATGTTGAGCAAGTTTCAGGTCCCCCCTAGCAATGGCTAGATGGGCTTGTTCACTTTTAACAGGCGTTTTTATATCACAAGCTTGATTAAAGTGAGCGCATAAAAAAGGAATATTTTGATTATCAATCATATTAATGATCCACATTAAATTTAAGCTTTCTGCATTTTTCTTTGATTCATTAAGATGGAAGATGGCAGACTCAAATTCATCAAATATATACGATAAACTTAAATTAATGTGCAAATTGGCAAGCACATAACGGTTTTTGGTTCCCGCTAATGCGTTAAAACCATGTTTTCGAGCTAAAATCATTTCATTGCGCTTCCAATAGTGGTGAAACAAAACCAATTCTAACCGTTGATTGATTAATGGTGCAATAATAGGATGGGAAATGTTTTTTACTTGTATTAAAAGTCGATCTAGTTTATTCCCAAGTATTTCATATTCGAACATATCAAAATGAATCGAAATGATAAATAATTGGTTAATACAAGACAAAGATGGATCTTCGGTATTTAATCGTTGAGCACTTTCTAACAAAAACTCCAAATGCACTTGTCTATTCAATTTAGCCATTATTAATTCGTACAAATACGCCCAATCACGGTTAACTTTATTTTTGCTTTGTTTATTTTTCTCGATCAGCTCATCCATCAAATTAAAATAACCGTGCATATAAAGAAATTCTAAACCTATACATTGAGAATAGGCGTCATTTGTTGTCATAAAAAAATCACGTAATAGAAGGAGATGGTCTTGCTTGTCTACATGAGACTCGAGCCAATAGAAATAGGCTTCAGCATTTAAATTCAATTGTTGCTTACGATACTCTTCTTGATTCGACACTAGCTGCCTCCTTCCCCTTAAATTCTACACTATTATTGTTACATATTCTCAGAAATTTACAAGAGTAACAACGGTAAAATCGTTCGACAAATACTTCAACTCTTCGACAATAGCTATTAAATATAGTTTACCAACCGTTTAAACCATAGGCTATGTAAATATTTAAAACAATGTTTCATTCTTACACATTTGAATAAAAATAATATCAGTTATTCGTGTAAAAGCGTTTGCTTGAGTCAATTGATCTAATGTAATTAGAAAACTCGCATTCGCTCGTTTTTTACCGATTCTACTTACTCTTCTTATTAATAAGTGGATTTCATAGACTTGGACTAACGACAAAAAAACTCAGTACAATTGATGCACTGAGTTTGACACATCGTTAGCTATGTGTTGTTGTTCTTCCAGACTCAAGATCTTCCTCTTCAGCCTCATCTTCTTGTTCATCTTGTTCGAGATCTGGTTGGTCTTCTGTTACATCTTCAGCGTTACTAATAACGATATCAGTTACAGGTTGTTCTAAAAATGTTTCTGGGTTTACCGCTTGTCCATCTTTACGCAACTCAAAATGGATATGCGTTCCTTTGTCTTGACCAAACAAACTTGTTCCTGCGTGGGCAAGTACATCTCCTTGCGCTACCTTATCACCAATCTCAACTTCAACATCTGTTAAACTAGAGTAATAAGTAGTTACATCATGATCATGTTCAATTTGAACAACAAAACCTAACAGTGGATCTTCCTTCACTTCCACAACTTCTCCACTTAGCGCTGCTACTACAGGCAAAGGATCACTTGTAGTGGCCGTAATATCAATCCCTTGGCTTTGATAATACTTATTATTATAAAACACAAGAGCTTGTTCTTGATCTTCTTCTTCTACTTCATGATCATAAAACTTTGTAACAATTTGAATCTCACTTTCTGACAAAACAGGCAAACTTACATTTTCGACAGGGTTTGTTACCGGATCAGATGCCTCATCTAATTGATACGGGTTTTCACCGCGCAATTCATCTTGCAAGTTGTGATCATGGTTCAAATCCGGCTCTGAAATACGATCCATATTTTGATACCAAAGCACACCAGTTAGTAAGAGCGCAGCAACAACAAGATAAAGTGCCGGGAAAAATCCTTTTTTCTTAATGATCCGTTTCCAGTGGTATGATAATCCACGTTTTTCCTCTTTCATTTTCATCACCTCAGCAACCATTCTGATCAGAAAGAGGAATTTATATACATTTATTTTTTATTTTTTTGCAACTAGGGTTGGAATTGCTTCTGTTATTGTTGAAATGTCCACACCTTGGTAATAGTGGAGCACAATATCGCTATAATCTTTTCCTTCCTTAGCCATACCATTAGCTCCGTATTGACTCATTCCAACACCATGCCCAAACCCTTTAGTTGTGAAAACAAGGTGATCATCCTTTTGTTCAATAGTAAAATCAGTTGATCTTAAATCTAACTTCTCTCTAATCTCTCTACCTGTAAAGATCTGCCCTCCCAATTCAACAGTCTGCACACGGTCACTTTCAGTATATGTCATACGTGGTGAAGAAACGGTCTCATTAATAGATATGCCAAGAGATTGCTCCACCTCATGAATAGGTATACTTTTCTGATCTAAAAATCGCGGTGAATCCTTATCCCACTCACTATCTACACTAATAAGATAAGGAAGTTCATTTTCCCAATAATCTTGGGCGTTTTCTGTTTGACCATTACTTGTCGAAAAAAAAGCAGGTGTAATCGGGGAATCATTGTAAGTCAATATCTCTCCAGCCGTGGCTGTCACCGCTTCACTTATTTTCTCATACTTCCAGTTAAAATCCGCTCCCCATAATGCTTTAAGCTCTTCTTCACTACGGTATACTTGGTGTTGAACTGTATCTGTAATCGTCTTATCAGATTCCAACGAACCGGTAGCCATCATATATTGAACAATATATGTCCTAGCCGCTAATGCTTGCGCTTTTAAGGCTTCAAGTTCAAAGTCAGCCGGCATTTCTGAAGCGACTACGCTAATCACATATTGTTCGAGTGGGATCGATTCCACTTGATCGGTTTCAGAACGCTCGACATTTACGGTAATCACACTCTCTTCATTTAAATCTTGATCTATTGATTGATCGTCTACCAAGGGGGGATTTGGCATCGGTTCTTTAGAACTCAATAGAACAATTGATGATGGTAGGCCAAGTGCAACAATAATTAAGATCATTAGTAATATAAGGATAGGTTTAAAAATATGGTGCTCTTTTGATATGGGTTTAATAATAAAGCCCTCCGATCCAAAGTAATTATTAACAATAAAACGAACTTTCAATCAGTAGGCAGCCTTGTTCTTTGCCCACTGATGGTTAGCTGAGTGAATCAGGACATTAGCGGCCGTTAGCTCCCGCCTAAAGAGATGATCTCTGCTCTTTATTTTGTGGCGGAAGTTTCACGGATATCCGTAATAAACTATATGCTATTAATCACTAGACTATGCGGATGACCTTATCGTTTGCGAGCGTTATTTAATTACTCAACTTTCGCACTGAAAATAGTCATTCAACCTTGATTGTGTTCAATAGACGCGGTATTCAATAGGTTTGTTGACTTTACTTCTGCATGGATGTGCCGCATACGTTTAGCACGTTATGTCGTTCCGAAAAGCAAGGGATTCGCTTTTCGCGGGGATGGCTTCAGCTAACTTTAGAAGCTAAGAGCGCTTCTAAAGTGGATCTTCAGCTCATCCTATTCCCGCAGAAGTCTCACCCCTTGCTTATCTCCACTTAGACGGGTGGTTCATAATGAATTCGATTTTCTCACTTTTGGTGCGCCCACGGAAAGCGGAACATAGCTCACCTACGAGTCTAAAACGAGGTTTACAATTAATCGAAAATCTATATTCAAAGGCAACGCTTATATTTAATATGAGGGTTACCCTTATGCTAGACCTGAAAATTCAGATGAGAAAGTTGAGTAATTAAAGATGATTGAAGTGTTACAGAAGCGCGCAAGAAGCAAAGCGAATACTCTGCTCTACTCGCGAATAATTCTTCTATACTTACACATAAAACAAAACTCCAATCAGCAGGGACGTTCGGTTAGTTGAGTGAATTATCGCCCACCTATATATCTATTTTGAGGTAAACGGTTTACAAACGGTTAGCTGTGATAAAAGTTAAGACATTATTTTCGACAAAAACTACTTTTATCATTTCCCAAACAAAAAACACGCTCGACAGTATTTTCAGTACCGTGGAGCGTGTTGCTATCATTTTTTCATTAACCATTGTTTTTAGCAATAACATTAAAAATTCATTATAATGATGAAATTTTTTCCAGTTGTTCGATGACTACATCAGCTTCTTCAATATTAACACGTTCGACATCTGCACCAAGTAATTGAAGTTTTTCCGCTAAATTAACGTAACCACGATCAATATGTTTGAGTTCGGTCACACGTGTATAGCCCTCAGAAACAAGCCCCGCTAACACTAAAGCAGCTCCAGCTCTTAGATCAGTCGCTTGCACTTCAGCACCTTGTAAATTAGCCGGTCCCTCTATAATGACACTGCGCCCTTCAATTTTTATTTGGGCATTCATACGACGGAATTCTTCCACATGCATAAAACGATTTTCAAAAACGGTTTCTGTAATGACACTTGTTCCCTGCGCTTGTAGCATTAAAGCCATAATTTGCGATTGCATATCTGTTGGAAAGCCAGGATGAGGTAAAGTTTTTACATCAACAGCTTTTAACTTATCAGGCCCGATCACACGAATGCCAGTGCGTTCTTCTTGAACAATTACACCCATTTCTTCCATTTTGGAAATTAAAGAACGTAAATGTTCAAGTTCTGCTCCTTCAATAAGTACATTACCCGCTGTGATTGCCGCCGCAGTCATAAACGTACCTGCTTCAATTCGATCAGGGATGATAGCATGTTCTGCTCCACGAAGTTGATTAACACCATAAATCTTAATATTTTCAGTTCCAGCACCGATAACTTTAGCACCCATTTTATTCAAAAAATTAGCAAGATCGACAATTTCTGGTTCTTTGGCTGCATTTTCAATTACTGTCTTACCCTTTGCTAACGCAGCCGCCATCATAATATTTTCTGTTGCTCCAACGCTAGGCATATCCAAATAAACCTTTGCACCTTTCAAAGGTTTATGAGTATATAATTCTACATAGCCATTTCCAACATGTACTTCTGCTCCCATTGCCTCAAAGCCTTTTAAATGTAAGTCAATCGGTCTTGAGCCAATTGCACATCCACCTGGCATTGCTACTTTAGCATGACCATACCTTGCAAGTAACGGGCCTAGTACAAGGACTGAAGCTCGCATCTTCGTCACATATTCTAATGGCGCCTCTGTTAACAAAGGCTGTGTAGCATCTACAGTTAACGTATTATTAATCATTTGTACATTTGTGTTTATATGGGTTAACACATCTTGCATTGTATATACATCGGCTAAAGTCGGTACATTAGTAATCTTTGATTTACCACTACTCGCCATAATTGTAGCAGCAATCACTGGTAATACGGCGTTTTTAGCGCCTTCAACTTTTACAGCTCCAGATAACTTGCGACCACCTTTTATTATTATTTTTTCCAAGGCTCATTCTCCTCTAACATCAAAGTCTATATTTTATTAGTATTCAGTCGTTAGGATAGGTGTGCCAATTGTAAAGGTGGTTTCACCATCTCTTCCTATTCGACTCGCTATTTGCACATTCATCCCTGCATCTCCTGTAGGAATTTTACTCTTGAACTGATCTGATAATCCAGAGACAACAATGAAATCTTCTTCTATTAGTCTACTGACCTCACTAATCATTAAATCACTTTGTAATTTTTCAAAAAAATAGCCACCATCTATAATACCATTTCCAGTCAGTTGAACACAAGCATAATTGTGCATATTATTTGTGTAAATCGTGCCAATTAATGATTTAAATTGATTATATAAATCTTCATTTTCAAATAGTTCAACCACATCACCAGAAAGCTGGTAATTTAGCGTAAGCTGCTGCTGTTTTTCGGATTTAATAATAGTTAATTCTTCTGTTATATTGGGGCTAAGCATTCTGACATACTTCTCCTTAGATTGATCACTATGTAAAAAGCCACTTCTCTCTATATGGCTTCTTAGCTTTTCAAATGCATCCAATGAAAATGTCTCTTTGATCAGAAGCTCGCCTGTTTCAATTTGATATTGATAGGTATCAGCAAAGTTGATCAACTCATGTAATGTCGTTTCCCCTCTTCCAACAAATAAAACATGGGATATTATAACAGCGATAAGACTTTGAATAATAACTTTAGACATCAACAAACACCCTCACTTAATTTTATCTATCATTATCGACCAAGTGAAAGGTGGCTATACGCCTAATCATTTGTCATATCTCGACATGTTAACCTTTAGAATAAATATAAAACTTGCTGTGTCCAGTTGATTAAATCAATGAAAAACCGACTCACAGTTGAGCCAATAACAATCGTTATCAAAATAACCAGTATTCGTCCTTCTATAATTCTATCTTTCTTAAAAATACCATCTAACCTTACCGCTTGTATGACTTGCCACGTGATAATGATAAAAATCAAATGAGAGAAAATATTGATTAGCGCTTGTACACCAAGTTCTTGAATCATTCTAAACCTCCTAAATAATTTGTTATTTCCCAGGAAATATAGCTGATTTATGTCGTAATAACATCTTTCACCTGAACACAGGAAAAGACTAACCGACGTTTGCCTCAACCTAGAGGAACCATGGGAACTATGATGAAACGAACCTTCAGTCAGTAGGCGGAGGCCTACAGGACGTAGGTCATATAGACGTGGGCCTACAGGATGTAGGTTATGCAGACGTTGCCACAGGACGTGGCGATCTTAGTCTGTAATTCTTCTTAAGGACGTGGCGGTTTTAGTCTACGATCTTACTTGCCCACTGAAGCAAATCTGAACATTAGCGTCCACTTAAATAGATATAACTTCCACTCTCAATATTGAGGTGGCGTTTTACGGACAATTACCTGTGAAAACATTAAAAAAAACAGCTAATATTTTACTAATACTTAAGATAAGCCACACTGATATAGAAAAACTTTAACACAGTATATCACCGCGTTAAAGTTTTTCTCATCTCAGATATCTTCATCTATCATATTTAGTCGATTGATCGCTCGTTTCAGTGCAAGTTCAGCCCTTCTAAAGTCAACATGATCACGTTTTTGTTGAATTCGACGCTCTGCTCTTTCTTTTGCCTTTCGCGCGCGCTGGACATCAATTTTCGCTGGTGTTTCAGCTGATTGAGCCAGTAATGTGACGTGATCTTGATCAACTTCAACAAGTCCCCCACCTATTGCAACTTTCATCGATTCATTTCCTGTCTTTAGGCGCGCTGAACTAATAATTAATGGAGCAATTAAGGGGGCATGACCAGGCAGTATCCCTAATTCTCCCTTTTCAGAGTGAACAACGACCATGTCAAACTGATCATTTACAATGCGACCATCTGGCGTAACCACCTCAACTGTTAATTTCTTCACCGTCTGCCCCTCCTTTGAATCAAGCCATTTTCATCGCCTTTTCAACAGCTTCATCTATCGTACCTACAAGACGAAAAGCATCTTCAGGTAAATCATCGTATTTCCCTGCTAAAATCTCTTGAAAGCCTCGAACCGTTTCTTTTACTGGCACATAAGATCCCGGTTGCCCAGTAAACTGTTCAGCAACATGAAAGTTTTGCGATAAAAAGAATTGAATCCGACGTGCACGGGCAACGATAATTTTGTCTTGATCTGACAATTCGTCCATACCTAATATTGCAATAATATCTTGTAATTCGCGATAGCGTTGCAAGGTTTGCTGTACTTGATGGGCCACCTTATAGTGCTCTTCTCCAACGACATTCACATCCAATGCACGTGATGAAGAATTTAATGGATCAACGGCTGGATAAATACCTTGCTCTGCTAATTTCCTATCTAAACTTGTTGTTGCATCCAAGTGGGTAAACGTTGTCGCTGGTGCTGGATCCGTATAATCGTCAGCTGGTACATAAATGGCTTGAATTGATGTAACCGAACCATGATTCGTTGATGTAATACGCTCTTGTAAACGTCCCATTTCTGTAGCTAGGGTTGGTTGATAACCAACAGCTGATGGCATTCGACCTAACAATGCCGATACTTCCGATCCTGCTTGGGTAAATCGAAATATATTATCAATAAACAGCAAAACATCCTGTCGCTCTTTGTCTCGAAAATATTCAGCCATAGTTAAACCGGTTAATGCCACACGCATCCTTGCACCTGGTGGCTCATTCATTTGGCCAAAAACCATCGCTGTTTTCTTAATAACGCCTGAATCTTTCATTTCAAAATACAAATCGTTACCTTCACGCGTTCTTTCACCAACACCCGCAAAAACAGAAATACCCCCATGCTCTTGAGCAATGTTGTGAATCAATTCTTGGATTAGCACGGTCTTACCAACACCCGCGCCTCCAAACAATCCAATTTTACCACCTTTAATATAAGGTGCTAGTAAATCGACAACTTTAATACCTGTTTCTAATATTTCTGTTTCAGTTGACAATTTACGAAAATCCGGAGCAGGACGATGAATCGCTAGTTTTTTGGTCTGTTCTGATAATGGGGCCTCTCCATCTATTTCTTTGCCTAATACATTAAAAATTCGACCTAATGTTTCTTTTCCTACAGGCACTTTAATGGGGGCATGCGTATTTGTAACTTCATCCCCACGTCTAATCCCTTCTGTTGCAGACATCGCAATGGTCCTAACTTTATGGTCACCAAGGTGAAGTGCTACTTCAAGCGTAATCTCAACGATTTGCTCATTTTGATGTGCACTTACGACCAACGCATCGTTTGTATTCGGCAATTCACCTTCATCAAATTTAACATCGATGACGGGGCCAATGACTTGTGTGACATATCCTTTACTCATCGATTATTCCTCCTATAACAACAAACGTTTAATCATTTTGCGCGTCCGCTCCACTAATAATCTCTGACAATTCTTGCGTGATTTGAGCTTGACGTGCTCGATTATACTGCATACGCAAATCCGAAATCATTTTGTCAGCATTATCTGTTGCATTACGCATCGCATTCATCCTTGCTGCATTTTCACTTGCTTTACTTTCGAGAAAAGCACCATATATTAAACTTTCTGCATATTGTGGTAAAAGTGATTTTAAGATCTCTTCTTCATTTGGCTCAAAAATAAATTCACTATGTCGCGATTTCTTTAAATCTTCAACATCATCTTCACCAATTAAAGGCAAAATCCTTTTTGAACGAACTTCTTGCGTCATTGCTGATAAAAAATGATTATAGATCATTTCAAGCTGATCAAATTCACCATCTAAATAAAACTGAACCGTATCAAAGGTTAAGTCCTCAAGATCACTGAAATATGGGTTATCTGGCAAGTCTGTTACCGTTCTTAGCACAGGCATGTTCCGCTTCTTAAAATAATCCCTACCTATTCTTCCGATCGATATAATCGTATATTCACGTGGTGAATGATGTCGTTCTGCAATAATCTCTTCCAATCGACGCAACACTTGGTTGTTAAACGGACCCGCTAACCCGCGATCGGCCGTCACAACAAAGTAAGCTGTTTTCTTCACTTTGCGTGGAATAATAATCGGGTGATTATGCTCACCATAACTTTCAACAATATGATGAACCATTTCCTCAATTTTTTCAGCGTAAGCAACGAAAGCATGGTTGGTTGTCTCTGATTTACCTAGCTTAGATGCAGCCACCATATGCATCGCATTCGTTATTTGTTTCGTTTTTTCAGTCGAATTGATTCGCTTTTGAATTTCTCTTAACGAGGGTATCATCACTCATCCTCCTTCGACACTATACTGACCGAACAAACTGCTTCACAAAAGTAACAATCGCGTCTTCCATGTCTTCTGGTTCTGCTAATTGCCCACTTTGCCGAATTTGTTCTAATAACGTTGAATAAGCACCATCTAAATAGGTGTAAAAATCTGATTCAAAACGATTGATATCCTCAACTGGAATGTCATCTAAATAACCGTGTATCAGTGCATAAATAATCATAACTTGCTTCTCCATGGCAATCGGTTTATGCAAGCCTTGCTTCAACACTTCTAGCGTACGCTTACCACGGTTTAACTTTGCAATCGTCGCCTGATCCAAATCTGATCCAAATTGTGCAAATGACTCAAGCTCACGATATGAAGCTAAATCAATTCTTAGTGTCCCCGCTACTTTCTTCATCGCTTTCGTTTGCGCTGACCCACCAACACGTGATACCGACAACCCTGGATTAATCGCAGGTCTCACTCCAGAAAAGAATAAGTCAGACTGCAAAAATATTTGTCCATCCGTAATCGAAATAACATTCGTTGGAATATAAGCTGAAATATCACCTGCTTGTGTTTCGACAAACGGTAAAGCGGTAAGGGATCCTCCACCTAGCTCATCACTTAACTTCGCTGCTCGCTCCAATAATCTTGAGTGTAAATAAAAGACATCACCTGGAAAGGCTTCTCTTCCTGGGGGACGCTTTAATAATAACGATAACTCACGATAAGCAGCTGCCTGTTTTGACAGATCATCATAAACCACTAAAACATGTTGACCGTTATACATAAATGCTTCACCCATAGCAATACCAGCATACGGTGCTAAATATTGTAGTGGTGCTGGCGCTGAAGCACCGGCATTAATGACAATTGTATAATCAAGTGCTCCATACTTGCGAAATGTTTCTACAGTAGCCCGGACCGTGGAATCTTTTTGTCCAATTGCCACATAAATGCAAAACATATTCTGATTTTTTTGATTAAGTATGGTATCGACTGCCACTGTTGTTTTCCCTGTTTGCCGATCGCCAATAATGAGCTCGCGCTGACCTCGTCCAATCGGTACAAGTGCATCGATCGCTTTGATCCCTGTTTGAACAGGTTCATGTATCGATTTCCGTTCCATAACACCAGGTGCTGGAGATTCAACCGGTCGTGTCTGATCCGTATCAATCGGCCCCTTGCCATCAATTGGCTGGCCCAAAGGATTGACCACACGGCCTAGTAATGCTTCACCAACGGGCACCTCCATAATTCGACCTGTTCGTCGAACTTCATCGCCTTCTCGAATCGAAAGGTGTGAACCAAGAATAACCACCCCGACACGATCTTCTTCAAGGCTTTGCACTAAACCCATTGTTCCATCTAAGAATTCAACAAGCTCACCAGACATGGCATTGTTCAAACCATAGATTTGGGCGATACCATCTCCTGTTTCGATAACAGTCCCAATATCCTGTATTTCTGTGTCATTTTGATAATATTGGATTTGTTTTTTAATCAGGGCGCTAATGTCTTCAGCTCTGATATCCATGCCATTTCACCCCTATCACCTTTTATATAACGGAACAAAATCCCGTTTCATTTCTTGAATACGACCTTGAACAGACGCATCATATACTTGTTGATTAACAATAATTTTAAAACCACCAATCACACGTGAATCAACAATATTATTTAATTTAAGTTGTTGGTAACCAAATTTTTGAGCGAAGCGATTTGATATTTCCGCTTTTTCTGACTCAGCTAATGGTTCAGCCGTCCGTATTTCTCCAACAGCAATACAACGATCCTGGTTTAATAGTCGGACATAATGATCGACCATTGCAACAACATCTTTTTCTGCATGATGCTCAACCATGATCAATAAGGTCTTAACCACTTCGGCAGAAAAGGTTGTAAAAGTCGATTTAATAATACGCGCTCTATTCAGCCATTGCTGTGGATTCTGAAGAAAACCAACCAAATCTGATTTATCGTGAAAAACCTCTCTAATCACTTGCAGTTCTGCTTCAATACGATCGTGATTCCCTTTCTCTTTAGCTACTTGATACAAGGCCTCGGCATAACGTCTAGCTTTTAGACGGTTTTTCATGAGTTGTCCTCTCCTAAGTGATCCAAACGCTCTTGAATTAATCGTTTTTGATCCTCTGGACTTATTTCTTTTTGGATAATATCCATAGCGATTTGAAATGCGATATCAGCTACTTCTGATTGCATTTCTTGTAATACTTCTTGACGTTCGACAGCCATTTCATCTTCAGCATCCTGTCTCATCTTTTTCGCTGTTTCCCGAGCTTCTGACAAAATATTTTCTTCTAAAGTGGTTGCCGACTTCTTTGCATCAATAACAATTTGTTTCGCTTCTTTTCGTGCATGATCTAATTTCTGATCCGCTTCTTTAATCGCTTGATCTGCTTCGACTCGCTTCTCTTGAGCTGTTTCCAGTTCCGTAGCAACAAAATGCTCGCGCTCTTCCATCACATTAATTAACGGCCCCCAAGCAAAACGCTTCAGCAGAAAAATAAGCGCAGTAAAACTGACAAGTGTTACGATAATATTACCAATATGCAAACCACCAACGGCTGCGCCGATCACGACGTGTTGCACTATAGCCACTCCTTCCATAACAATAAATTATTCCACAACTATAAGATCATAAAGGCAACAACGACAGCAAGAATTGGAATTGCCTCTACAAGTGCGATACCGATTAACATAACGGTTTGGAGTGGTCCACGCAATTCAGGCTGACGTGAAATCCCTTCAATTGTACTTCTTACAATAATACTGTTAGCAAAACTTGCGCCTAATGCTGCAAAACTAACGGCAATAGCGGCTGCTATAGCTTCCATGTTTTTTCCTCCTCTAAATTCAGTTCAAGTTGTTGAGGTCCTGTGATTTGCCAAACCTCTCTCTATATTGCCTACAAGGCGTTATTAATGATTTTCTACTTTGTGTGACATATAAACCATAGATAACGTGGTAAAAATAAAAGCTTGGATAGCGCCGATAAACAAACTAAATCCTTGCCACAAAATCATAGGAATAAGAGCACCAATAAAGGCAATCGGTAGGGTAACAAATGCCATCTCTGCAATTAAGCCGAGTAGTATTTCTCCAGCAAATATATTACCGTACAAACGAAATCCCAGCGTCATGGTATTGGTAAACTCTTCAATTAACTTAAATGGTAAAATGAAGAATACAGGTTTTACAAAACTTTTGGCATACTTTTTTGTGCCACGCATCTTCACACCATAAAAGTTAGTCATAATAATCATAAAACCAGCTAAGGTTAAGGTTACACCAGCATCAGCAGTTGGTGACTTCCACCAAATATCGCCATCATAAACCCCAATAACGATTACACCTAGAATATTACTAATGAAAATAAAAGTAATTAACGTCAAAGCTAATGGTAAAAAAACTTTACCCGTACGCCAGTCCATCGAGTCGTTAATGATCTTTTTAACAAAATCAACGACCCACTCCATAAAGTTCTGGATACCGGTTGGTTTCATCTTTAAATTGCGTGTTGCTAATACAGCAAGAATAAAGACAATCAAACAAGAAACCACCATCATCATGGCACTTGACAAATCAATACTTAACCAAGGTATCCCGAATAGATTCTCGATAATTGGTGCACCATGGTCCATCATTCTCACCCCTTTTCTCTATTTTAATGATCCGGTTTTCAAACGAACAAAAGCCTCAAGCAGAATAACAACATACTTGAGCATCAGCCCCATAACCACTGCAAAAAAATTAATATAAGCATCGTATCGCCATGCCAACGCCACGACAAGTAAAGCTGAGCCAATACGGCTAATTGTCCCAGCTGTTGCAAATCGTCTATATCCCATGGCGACTTCAGCAATTTGATTAATATGTCTTTGCAGTAACCATAAATTTGTATAGCTCGCTAAGCTTCCTAATAACAAACCAAGCCATGTTCGTTGACCTAATGTCAAAACCGTGCCGATAATCATGATCAATATCATACCTTGAAGCCATTTTTTTTGGCCTCTTATCATTTGTTGATAATGATCCATTTGACTACCTCCAACGTATTTCAACGCGATCTTTAAACCGAATAATCCCATTATAACACTCGTTGTCAAAAAAAGCGTATAGACATGAAAATTTCACAATTAAAAGCGATTACATATTAATTATAGTGGGTCATAATTAGCATTTCCTTAATGACAAGAAGGGATGAACACAAAATGAATCACCGTTCAGTAAAACGAAACTTCATCAGGGGGCGCTTTCAGTCTTCACCCGCTAATGGTTAGTTGAGTAAATCAGGACATTAGCGATCGCTTAATTAACTTCACTCTCTTCTTGAGCCAGGCGGTTTAAGGACGGTTATCTGTGATAAATATCTGTTTTATTAGATGAATCAAATTTATACGACGATTTATAAGCAGGCAGCCCCTTTTATAGCGAGTAGCTTAAACTTTTGCTTCGGAAAATGACCTCACCATCTATTCGCACGAATGCATGTTCATCGTTGTGTTTACAAAATGTCCCCTTACGACTGACCAGTCAAAGGGGACATTTCACTGAGGTTTCATGAGTAATAATTATGTTGGTAATAGTAAACGTCGTCACCCTTGATTACTGTAACATTGAATAGATAGTCTACTTGGTTTTGATATTCGCTTAAATCCAATTGGACTTCTAACATGCCCGCTTCTGCTTCTTCTTGCTCATAGACACGCCCAATATGAGTGTAGGTAAAGGGATCATAAACATCAATTATGATTTGATCACTTGTTTCTGCTAACTGCAAACGGCACTGATAATGATCGGGATTAGCAGAGATCGGCTCAATCTCAAATCCAGCGACCTTAGGATAAGTTGCGGTTTGATTAATGAATAAATAAGGTAATTGATAATGTTGATTATCAATAGTTAGGCTTAGATAATCTTGGTGGATACCTTGCTCTAGTTGATCGGGACGTAAGGTGACCGAAACCGGTAAATCTTTCGATTGACCCGGTTCAATCATGATTGTAGAAGGAAATCTCCAACTTATCCCAGCCTTGAGACTTGGGCGCTCAAACCGAATCGAAGTGGCTTGATCAGATACATTTTCTATTGTGAAATGATGTGTTTTAACTTCTTTTCTGTCTTGAATTAAACCGAGATTTGCCATCGGATTCTCAATAATAATAGGTGTATCAATAGCAGCTTCAAGGTTAACTTGCCCCATGCCTTGCTCTGTCGGAATTTGTTCAGCTAAATGCTCTGCTTGTGTCAACAAAGCGCCCTTCAACTGTTGAGGCGTCCAACTGGGATGGGCTTGCTTTAATACGGCTAATACACCTGTTACATAAGGTGCTGCCATACTCGTACCTTGCAAACTGGCATAACCCTCAGGTATCGTACTTAAAATATCCACTCCAGGTGCAACAATCTCAGGTTTGATTTGCCAACTGGTTGTAACAGGTCCTCTTGAACTAAATGAAGCAATCTCATTATCATGTGTAATAAAAGATGTTCTTAACCATATCTTTCCTTGATCATTGATTTGTTTTAATAGCCATTCACCATCTTCCTTATTAATAACAGCAGCAGGTTGGTCAGATATATAATCTATACCGGCTTGAATATCCTCATCACTGTCGTTATAAATCAGTACCGCTTCTGCATTTGCCTGTTCTGCCACCATCATTTTTTCAGTAAATGTAATCTCACCTCGTTGAAATAATACGATCTTTCCTGTCGCATCAGCAATAGCGTCGATTCCTAATCCCCCATCTACAACGGGATAATCACGGGTTAAATCCCAATCAGCACTGCCCGTGAGCGGTTGTAAGGTGATCGAACGATCATGAGGGAACGCTTGTAAAACGGGTTCTGTGTAAATCTCTGTTGATGCACCAACAGAAATCGCTTCTGTTGCGGTCGCTGGTGAACCTACCGTCCAAAGGTCTGGACCCGTATTGCCATTGGCGATCACAACAGAAACCCCCTTTTCAACAGCACGATTAACTGCAATACTCGTTGGCCAATCTGGTCCATTCACCGAATTACCTAATGATAAATTAATAATGTCCATACCATCATTTACAGCTTTTTCTAATGCAGCAATCACTTGAATCGTTGTTCCCACCCCGCCTGGTCCTAAGCCACGATAGCCATATAATTCAGCATCTGGTGCAATGCCTTGAAAAGCGCCATTCGCTGCTATAATCCCAGCAACATGTGTGCCATGAAGAGTTGGTATACCTTGATTTGCTGTTGTTTCCATCGGATCATCATCAAAATCAACGAGATCGTAACCTCCTTTAAAATTCGGTGCTAAATCAGGATGGTGATAATCAATACCTGTATCAATCACGCCTACTTTTATCCCCTTCCCGGTATATTGATCTTGATCTGCTGCTTTTATTGAAGTGGTTGGAACTGATATCAGCTCTGTGTGCTGTGGATTTACCGTATATGTAGCAATTGGATAAGCTTGCTTTACCAATTTATGTTGAATAATACGTTCAAGTTGTGTTGCTTTACCTTCAATAGCTAGACCTTGTAATAAAGTATCGAATCGTTCGATGATCGTCACATTTGGAAAATCTCGAGCTAGTTCTAACTCGAATTTTTCAGTAGCTATATCAAGTTCAATTAATACTCGACTCGTGTCAATGGTTGCATTTACTTGTGGTGTTATTGTTAAGGAGAGAAAAATGATCATACTCATTATTGAGGTTAACTTCACTATAGATGATCCCCTTTTTAAATGTAGTATGTGATAGCAACTTAAAATCATGCATTTAATCTAGCGTGTACCTTCCAATACTTAAATTAAATCAACCAGTGTATGTTATAACATACACTGGTTGATGCTTAAAACTTAAAAAGTTCTGGTTTAATATCTGTCTTTTTAAAATAATAAAGTATTGTATCAACAATTCGAGTGCTAGCCTTTCCATCACCATAGGGATTGGACGCTTTAGACATTTCTTCATATGCATTATCATCTGATAACAATTGATCTGCTGCTTGAAAAATCATATCTTCATTTGTACCTACTAACTTTAATGTTCCTGCCTGAATACCTTCTGGCCGTTCAGTTGTATCACGCAGAACAAGCACCGGTACACCTAGAGATGGAGCTTCTTCTTGAACACCTCCAGAATCAGTTAAAATCAAATGTGAACGAGAAGATAAATTATGAAAGTCAATTACATCTAATGGAGCAATTAAATCTATTCGATCATTCTCCCCTAAAATCTTATTAGCAATCTCTTGAACTTTTGGATTAAGATGAACAGGATATACCACATGTATATCTTGATGTTTTTCGACTAATCGTTTGATCGCTCGAAACATCTGACTCATATTTTCGCCAATATTTTCACGTCTATGAGCTGTCATTAAGATCAGTTTTTTATCAGCAATTTTTGATAAGACACTATGTTGGTAATCCTTAGTCACAGTTGTTTTTAATGCGTCAATCGCTGTATTACCAGTTACATAAATTTGTTCTAACGGTTTATTCTCATTAAGTAGATTTAATTTAGCTCTGTCTGTTGGCGCAAAATGTAGGTCACTAAGTACACCCGTTAACTGACGATTTATCTCTTCTGGGAATGGAGAATATTTATCCCCTGTACGTAATCCAGCCTCAACGTGGCCGACAATTATTTTATTATAGTATGCTGATAGAGAAGCAGCAAATGTTGTAGTTGTGTCTCCATGCACTAAAATAATATCAGGTTTAGAAGTTTTAATAACACAATCAAGACCATCAATCACCCTAGTTGTAATGTTGGAGAGGGTTTGGTTAGCCTTCATGATATCCAAATCATAGACTGGATTAATGTTAAATAGATCTAAGACTTGATCTAACATTTCTCTATGTTGAGCCGTTACTGTAACAATAGTTTCAATTTGATCAGACCTTTTTAATAACTCAAGAACTAGGGGAGCCATTTTAATCGCTTCTGGTCGGGTTCCGAAAATTGGCATTACCTTTAATTTACTTTTCATCATTATAATTCCTTTCAATAGTGAAAGTATTGATTTCTAAGTTAATAACTGCTTGAAATCATTATTTTGTTCCGAACAAACGATCGCCTGCATCGCCCAAACCTGGGATAATGTAACCTTTCTCATTAAGTCGCTCATCCATAGCGGCCAAATATATATCAACATTAGGATGTGCCTCTTTAATAAGATCGACCCCTTCTGGAGCAGCAATTAAACACATTAATTTAATATTTTTGGCCCCTCGTTTTTTTAGTGAATCAATCGCATCTTTCGCCGAACCTCCTGTTGCAAGCATGGGATCAACAACAATTAATTCTCTTTCGGCTATATCATTAGGCATTTTAATATAGTATTCAACCGGCATTAACGTTTCTGGATCACGATATAAACCAACATGTCCGACCTTGGCGGTTGGGATATGACGAAGGACACCTTCTACCATACCAAGTCCTGCACGCAAAATCGGGATGATGCCAATTTTTCTACCGCTTAAAACATTTGACTCCATTTTTGCTACTGGGGTTTCAATTGTCACCTGAGTGACAGGTAAATCGCGAGTAATTTCATAAGCCATTAAACCTGCGACTTCATCAACAAGTTCTCGGAATTCTTTTGTTCCCGTTTCCGTTTTACGAATGTGGGTCAACTTGTGCTGAATTAATGGATGATCCAATACAAATACATTTCCCATCGTTTGACCACTCCTCATTAAAATGATGTATCTATAAAAGTGTACTGAAATTTCACAACGCTTTCAAGTCATCTTAGTAGGAATTTTGTAGAAAAATGTTTTTATTACTACTAAACTTTCGCACACTGAAAATAGTCATTCAACCTTGATCGTGTTCAATAGGCTTGTTGCCTTTACTTCTGCATGGATGTGCCGCATACGTTTAGCACGTTATGTCGTTCCGAAAAGCAAGGGATTCGCTTTTCGCGGGGATGGCTTCAGCTAACTTGAGTCGCAAAGATCACGCCTCAAGTGGATCTTCAGCTCATCCTATTCCCGCAGAAGTCTCACCCCCTTGCTTATCTCCACTTAGACTAGTGGTTCATACTGAATGAGTAAGTCCCGGGAATCATCGCAACTGAAATATACTCGCTTTCCACGGACACGGATAGGATGAAGGTCTGTTAAATGTTGTCACATGATGTGACGGGTTTAGTCTAACTTTCACTAGGTAAAGCAAATGACATGTCCTATAAAAATAAACAAACGAACTATAATTGGTTAAACGCCTATTATAGTTCGATTATCATATTAACTCATTTATTTTTTTATCGATATAAAGGGAATTGATCTGTTAATGCTTTAACGCGCGCACGTGCTTCTTTTCTTTTCGTTTCATCGGCATGATGCTTTAACGTGAAAGCAATAATTTTTCCGACTTCCTCCATCTCTGTTTCTTTAAAGCCACGTGTCGTTACGGCAGCCGTTCCAACACGCACCCCACTTGTAACAAATGGACTTTCCGGATCAAATGGAATCGTGTTTTTATTCGTTGTAATACCAACATCATCAAGCGCTTCTTCAGCTTCTTTACCCGTCAAGTTAAGACTGCGTACATCAAGTAATAATAAGTGATTATCCGTTCCACCTGAAATGAGACGTACATCTTCTTTTTCAAGCGATTGTGCAAAAGCTTTAGCATTTGAAATAATTTGTTTCGCATAGTCAGCAAAACGAGGGTCCAGTGCTTCTTTAAAAGCAGCTGCTTTTGCTGCAATGACATGCATAAGGGGACCGCCTTGGATACCAGGAAAAACAGCCTTATCAATTTGTTTCGCATATTCTGCCTTCGTTAAGATCATACCACCCCTTGGGCCGCGCAATGTTTTATGCGTCGTGGTTGTGACAAAATCTGCATAAGGGATCGGATCTGGATGTTCACCACTTGCGACTAAGCCAGCAATATGCGCCATATCAACCATTAAATAAGCTCCCACTTCATCAGCAATACGACGAAATGTCTTAAAATCAATTGAACGCGGATAGGCACTTGCTCCAGCGACAATAAGCTTTGGTTTAACAGTTAATGCTTTTTGACGTACCGCTTCGTAATCAAGCGTTTCTGTTTCTTTATCAACACCATATTCTTCAAACTGATAAAGCTTTCCGCTAAAATTAACAGGACTTCCGTGGGTTAGATGACCACCATGTGATAAATTCATGCCAAGCACTGTATCACCCGGTTGTAAAAAAGCATGATAAACAGCCATATTAGCTTGTGCCCCTGAGTGTGGCTGGACATTCACATGCTCAGCACCAAACAATTTCTTGGCACGATCACGTGCTAGGTTTTCTGCGATATCGACGTACTCACAACCACCATAATAACGTTTTTCAGGATAACCTTCTGCATATTTATTTGTTAGCACAGACCCTTGTGCTTCCATCACTGTTTCAGATACAAAATTTTCTGAGGCAATCAACTCAATTTTATCATGTTGACGTGCCTTTTCCTTTTCAATTGCTTCAAATAGTTCTTTGTCGTGAGCTTTTACGTTTTCCATCTTACTTCATCCCCTTATCTAAATTGAATATTCCTTAAGCTGTATTATCTATAGACTGCACGCTCTCCCCCAATTAACTTAGGACGTGAATAAGCCGCGTTCACACGCGCTTGACCGATCCGATTTTGTTCTAACCTTACAGGAACAGCTACATGTTTAATATGCATCCCAATCATAGAATCGCCAATATCAATACCTGCTTCGACTTGCGCAAATTCAATTAAAACAGGATCATCAAGATTGCGATAGGCATAAGTAGCCATTGCCCCACCTGCTTTTAAGGCTGGCACCACATGAACCGGATCATAACCTTTAGCTTCAGCAAAATTACGGTCAGTAACGAGGGCACGATTTAAATGTTCACAGCACTGGAATAATAGAGCTACCCCTGTTTTTTCTTGAAGTTGCTTCATCGCCTTAAAAATACGGTCAGCTACTTGCTCATTACCCAATGTTCCGATCACATGACCCATGACTTCACTCGTTGAACAACCGATGACTAGAGAACGCTTTGCTTTAAGATCGTCATTCGCTTGCCATTCTTTAACCAGTTGATTAAGTTGCTGATCAAGCTCTTCACAATTTAGTGGCTCAGTTTTCGTTCGATTCATAGTCCATCACTTTTTCAATACGTCGCGCATGTCTACCACCTTCAAATTGACCACCAATCCAAGTCTTAACGATCTCTTTCGCTAAATCGACACCAATTACACGTGCACCCATTGCCAAGACATTGGAATCATTGTGCTCACGCGTTACACGCGCGGTATACACATCATGAACAAGCGCACAGCGAATCCCTCTAACTTTATTTGCCGCTATCGACATGCCAATACCTGTCCCGCAAATGACAATACCACGATCATATTCGCCTTCAGCCACCTTTTCCGCAGCTGGAATTCCATAATCTGAATAGTCGACAGAGTCTGGACAACCACACCCGATATTGTCGACTTCAATACCTCGTTCTTTCAGAAAGGCTTCGATTTCACTGGCTAATTCAAACCCACCATGATCTGATGCTAGTACGACTTTCATCCTTACACACACCTCTCAGTCATTATAGTCTTTTATATTGTACTCATTTTTCGATAGAAAGAACAGTTGCTTTATTATTATTCTGACAATTTTTTTATTAACGTCTCAAGCGCATCATTAATTTCGGTTAATGTCTTTTGATATGCTTGTTGATCCATCCCGAGTGGATCGGCAATATCATAGTTTGGTAATTCTTTCTCTATCCGTTCGATTTCATCTTGTTCTTCTCTTAAAAATGCTCTGAGTTGTTGTTCTGTTTGTTGATGACCATGTTCTTCATGAACAAGCATGCGTTTTTCTTCCAAGTTAAGATAGGCTTGCTTTAAGTCTTGCCATTTCTCATCAGCGTCTTCACTCACATATTCCTTCAATGTAAACAGTTTTTCAAAAGCACGTGAATATTGTGTAGCAACAACTTGTTTGTGCTGACGCGTCATCGTTAAAATTAAATCAGCCCAATCCACCAGTTGATCATTAATGCGTTGTGATGATTGCCCTTCAAAATCAAGATCTATTGATTTAAGTGCCTTAACCGTCCCCTCACTCGTTGGTATGCCGTCAACAGCTGAAATACCTGCTGACCTCACATGATGATTTGTTCTTGCCTTCATTATCGCTTCTGCCATTGGACTTCGACACGTATTTCCTGTGCAGACAAATAGAATATTCATCATTTCTCCCCTTTTCGCAAGTATGATTAGCTAAATAATAACATACTCGATCCATATCGACCAAATGACTTATCCTCCGGGGGTTAATAGCAAAACAACAAAAGCTAAGAGATCATTAAACATGTAGCCATAGAGCAAAGCAGTTGAAACAAAAGCGGGCAATTGACATATCTTCTTTCACAATCGAACAAGAATTTTGTCCTGTTCAGTGCAAAAAGCTTAGTAACCTTATATATAGTTACTAAGCTCCTCGTCATCATTCAATGGTTATGGTCCGCTGTAAATTTTCGTTAGGTTGATCAGGTACGTCGATAACTTCGACAATCTCGCCATCTTCATCATATGTCGTTATGATTGCATTTGAAAGATCTTCTGTGTCAGAATAGTAAAACCAAAAAGGCTGATAATGCTCATCCACTACTATTCTTCCGTTATGGACCGTTTCATTCTGGGTTAATATTTCAACATTCACGACACGAGCAGGAATTCTTTGAAAGATTACGGCATAGTAATCTAATTGAATGAATTGTATATCCCCTGTAAATCCTTCGGTTACTCCTCTTACAATTTCCCAATTAAATCGTTTTTTGTTCAACTCTATTACTGCTAATTGATCTGCTCGATACCATTGATAAAAAGCTATTGCCTCATTCTTATCATTCGTTTCACTATGATAAATATTAGTATCCCTATAAAGGAATTGATCAATTTCTTGTTTAATTAGTATGTCATCATTAGGGCGAAACAAAAAACTAAATGAAGTGCCAATAACTAAGAGCGCTACACCTACTTTAAATCTAGCTTTAAATTTATTTCGCACGTTTGTCACCATCTTCTACACTATTACTACAGTAATACTTTCTTTTATTTAAAAATCATAGTCAACTCCTTGTTCATTAAATAGCTGTTCTAAATCCTCTCTTACATATAAAGAGCTTGAGTAGATAAACCACTTTATTGACTCTGGATGCACGGAATTTTGCTGTAATTCCTCATTTAAACTTCTATAATAGGCTTTATATTCTAAACGCTGATCCCCCAAAATATCACTAACAGCTACCCAATCATTTTCATTAATTTGTTGCCTAGGCGCTTCAAAAATGGGCACGACTTCTGCTACAAGGCTTAGTTTATCTATGAGTATTTGTGTATCATCAGTAGGATATAAATCGATATCTAATACACCATCTGAATTTTGGATATGTACTCCTAATGAGTATCTAGACGCTATCATCGACAATCTTGTACGTTCTTCGTTCTCAATTTGTTTTGCTTCATCAACGTCATATTTACCATAAAGAAGTAATATTAAGAGTATCAATGCAGCAACTATAGTTAGCGCATTACGTAATTCTTTATCCAATTCGTTCACCTCGTTCGTTTAATAATAATCTCCTCTAAACAACCCTTCCATTATACAGATTTTATGGTTAATTTTTGAATATGACTAAAGTAGGGAGTTTAAATGAACGAAATCTCCAAGAAGGAAAAACGACCTAGGCTCATTGAATGAATAAGTCTTTATTAATTCCTTTTAAAGCTATTTAACAAGCTAAATGATCCGCTTATATTAGAAAAACTCCACTTCGGCAATTTCGACTCTTTATGATTTTCCTAACGCGTGATCGAGTAGATGACTAGCCATTAATTGGCTAGTCGACCTCTCACACCACCGTACGTACGGATCCGTATACGGCGGTTCAATAATTTAAGTATCGT
>NZ_JAFBDS010000013.1 GCF_016908375.1 Amphibacillus cookii | reverse complement strand
CACGATGGACATCCTTGTCTTTCGCTAACAGTTCCTACTGCCAAGCCTGTAGTGGACTTTCACCACCAAGTTGTCGCCCATGCCGGGCGCACCAAGAAAAAGGGTCACTCCATAAAAAATGGAGTGACCCTTTCTTTCTATTTATAGTGCTAATCGCGCCACATCTCGCGCAATCATAACTTCTTCATTTGTTGGAACAACTAATACTTTAACCGGGGAATGCGGATAATTAATAAATGTTTCTTTACCACGGATGTCATTTCGTGCCGGGTCCCAATATACACCCATAAATTCTAAACCTTCTAACACACGTTCACGAACTGCTTTACTATTTTCTCCAATCCCTGCTGTAAAGATAATTGCATCAACACCGTGCATCTTAGAAGCATATGAACCAATATATTGATGAATACGTCCTGCAAAGATCTTTAATGCTAATTCAGCACGTTCATTACCTTGGCCTGCTTTTTCTTCAATATCTCGTAAATCACTAGAGAAGCCAGAAAGTGCTAACATACCACTTTCTTTATTTAACACATGAAGCACCTCATTAACATCTTTACCTGTCTTATCCATAATATAAGGTACAAGGGCTGGATCCAGACTACCAGAACGCGTCCCCATCGTAACCCCTTCGAGTGGCGTAAAGCCCATCGTTGTATCAATGGATTCACCATTTTTAACGGCGGCAACACTTGCTCCATTACCGATATGACATGTAATAAGACGTAATTTATCTAATGGGGTATCCATCATTTCAGCAGCTCGCTCTGATACATATTTATGACTTGTCCCATGGAAACCATATTTACGAATACCAAAATCTTGATAATATTCATATGGTAGACTGTATAAATATGATTCAGGTGGCATCGATTGATGAAAAGCCGTATCAAAAACAGCCACAGCGGGTACATTAGGCAAAATTTCTTTAAAAGCTTTTATGCCTGTTAAGTTAGCAGGATTATGTAATGGTGCCAACTCTGATACTTTGTCAATTTCAGTTATTACTTCATCAGTGACAAGGACTGAATCACTAAAGCGTTCACCACCATGAACAACACGATGACCCACGCCATCAATTTCTTCCAATGATTTAATCACACCAGAGGCTTGTAATTTTTCTAATAATAATTGAACAGCCTTCTCATGATTTGGAATATCTGTGGTAACTACATCTTCTTGTTCTCCGTATTCTAATTTAAATACAGAATTTTCAATACCAATACGCTCTACTAAACCTTTGGCTAAAACAGTTTCTTCTGGCATTTCAATCAATTGGAATTTCAGTGATGAACTACCAGCATTAATAGATATAACTTTACTCAAAATCCTTCAATCCTTTCGGGTTCCCTATTTAGTCTATTTATATACCACTTACATTTTAACGAACAATCGACATAAAATGCAACTTGAAAGTTATATGGAAGCGATACCAGTTAATATTTCTAATTTTTTCAACAATTAATACCCTTCTTTGTTAAACCATTGGTTCATCTTTAACACGATATTTTCAGTCGCTTTTGCATCTTTAAATGAAGGTAATTGCGCCATTAGAACCTCTTTAGGCGATTGCGTCTGCTCTGATTTCTTCTGTAATATAAAAATACTCTTGGCTTGTTCCTCAGCTCGGAAAATATGATTCGGTAATTGAAGCAAAGCAATCACATGAGCGGATTCCTGAATAAATCGATGTAATTGGGTTGCCTGATCACTATTGAACAGTGTATTTGGAATCACGAAAATTAAATACCCACCTGCTTTTGTATAATTTAAGCTTTGTTCAATAAGGAGATGATGGGCATAAGTATGCTCATCTGGCATAAAGACTTTAAATGCACGCGCCCTATCATCATCAGGATAATAGCCTACAGGTAAATCTGCAACAACCAGATCAACAGGATCTAATAACAATGGTTGTATCGTATCTTGATGGAAAAATTCGACCTCATTTTCCTGCAAATTAGCACTTAGAGAAGCCAGTTGAATAAAAGTTGGATCAATTTCGCTCCCAAAAGCTTTAACTAGTTTGGGGTTTTGGTTCATTAATGCGTTCAATAAATTTGCAGAGCCTACAACAGGATCAAATATAGTTAATTCTTCAGCACGAGGATATAACTTTTCAATAAGATAATTCATATACGAAGCTATAGTATCTGGTGTGATAAGATGCTGAATTTGCATAGCGCCTTTCATACTTTTAAGTGTTGTCAATTCAATCGTTTTACGAATCTGCTCTCTCTCTAATCGTTCAAAACCAATCGCTTGAACTTTTTTAATAAACACCATATCGGCTTCTGGCAAGTCTTGCTCTTCTTCTTCATCCATTAGAAAAATATTTAAGAGATCAAGCAAACCATCCATATATGTTAAATCATTTGCGTTAACATGCTCTTCAATCAAATTATCAATTTGTTGAAAATAGGCTTCAACGGTACTCATAATAAGCATTCCTCCCTTTTACAATATGCAGTATAACATACAGAGGCTAAACCGTCTCGTTTAATTTGCTGGACACCATTAAAGAAAAAAGTAGCACAGCTTTGTTTTGCTGTGCTACTTTTTTAGTCATGCTCTTTTTTACGCTGATCAAGCATGTCTTTAATCTTTTCAAAAGCTTGAGGAGCAACATCGACCAGCTTTTCGTATAGATGGGTATGTTCATGCAGATGAATAAGTTCATTGCCTTGCTTGTGCATGACAAGAAAAGCAATTGGCGTAATCGATACACCACCACCACTTCCTCCCCCAAACGGGAGAAGCTCTTCATCAGACTGATCTTGACTCTTGCTCTGTTTCCCTGAAAACTCACTTCCTCCAGCAGCAAATCCAAAGCCTACTTTAGATACGGTAATAATGGTGCTTCCATCAGCTGTTTGGATGGGCTCTCCTATCACCGTATTGACATCAACTATTTTTTTCAGTTGTTCCATGGCCGTTGACATTAAACCTTCTATCGGATGTTCTTGCATCGTTACCTAATCTCCTTTAATTAGAATTAGATCTTTTGAAATACATACTAATAGCATGTCCTAGTCTCATTGAAAACATGCATTGACAATGACTATGAAACATCGCATGATTATAAATAGGTTTGACCATATAATTTACATGATTTACTGAATCAAACCATTCAGAAACACCTGTAATGATAAGACTTTTACAACTGATGAGGAGGCCCACGGACATTGCCGTATGGTCGGCTTGATCTAGACCTATCGTGGTCAACCAATTTAATCTTTGACACTTAATCTGTTGCATTTGTGATAATGGTGGAAGTATGTTTTTATCTTTTGGCAGCTTAGAGAATTGTAACAATTTATCTAACAATTGTTCTGGCATGTAAACATCTGATTTTGAATATAAAGGAATAGCTAAGCATTTATATGTTTTCTTGATGGTGACTTTATCCGTGATATTGATTGAGATATCTACATAAAATGGGGCATAAATGATGATAAATAAAAAAATAATTAATAACGCGAGAGATATTAATAATATAAACATAGGTATACTCCTCTGTTGACTCGTTTCGCTCTACACATCGTTTAATTTGTGTCTTTAAAGGTTATAGAATATTATTAGAATTATTTAACTAGACGAAGGAGGTAGTAAAGTGATCAAACATGTATACATACATTATCCCCAAACGGTGCAAGGTACATTCCAAGCAAATGAAATAAAACAACAAGCATCTACGTATCCTGTTCAATTTGTTGACCAAGCAAACCAAGCTGATATTATTATTAGTTTAGGTGACGATGGACAGTTTCTTCATACGGTAAGAGAGACAGGTTTTTCACAATCCGCCTTATACATCGGTGCAGCACAAGAACTTCATTTTGGCCAGTATGCGACGATTCATTATGCTGATTTAGGCAACCTCTGGTCTGATATCTTAAATGAAGAAACGTATGAGGCATTCGATTTGTTAGAAGTGAGCATAGACAATGGCAAAACACATTACTGTTTAAATGAATTTAGTATGCGCTCAAGTATTATTAAAACAATCGCTATTGATGTTTTTATAGATCAAAAATTATTTGAACATTACCAGGGGGACGGATTAATTATTTCTACCCCAACAGGTAGTACTGCTTACAATAAATCCGTTGGCGGTGCACTAGTAGAGCCGACTTTAACCTGTATGCAATTGACAAAAATCGCTCCACTTACCAACGTTAACTTTAATCTATTGCACAGTCCAACGATCTTGTCTAAAAAGCGAACCGTTAGATTAGAGGTTATTCAAGATGGGAATGACTATCCAATTGTCGGCCTTGACAATGAAGCCTATCCCATATCATTAATTCGAGAGGTAGACGTAAAGTTATCTGAACGGCAATTACATTATTTCAAACCACCTGGATTAGACTACATTGAGCAAATATCCGGTATGTTTATCAATAATGGAACGCTGTAATCATGAAAAAATCGCAGTTTCCTGTCATTAACAGCAACTGCGATTTTAATTTTATAGTGATTTTTGAATAACGATAATATCCTTTTTGGGAGCTGAACGCCACTGATTGGTAGTTGAGTGAAGCAAGACATTAGCATCCGTTATCACCCACCTAGTTATCTGTGATAAACAATGGTGCCATCGACTACGGTCATGCCAACATTGATTTTGTGAATCATATGCTTTTCAACTTGAAACGGATCTTGCTCTAATATTGTAAAATCTGCTAGATAGCCTTCTTTAATTAAACCTGTTTCTTGTTCTTTCCCAATCACATAAGCACTCCCTTTTGTATATAAAGAAATCGCTTGATATACCGTTAACTGTTGTTCAGCATTATAGATTTGCTGATCAATCGTTGACCGTCTCTCAACAAATGCTTCAATACCATAAAGTGGGTTAACATCTTCAATTGGTGCATCAGAACCAGCAGCACATGCAATCCCGTGATCCAGAAAAGTTCGCCACGGATAAGCCGTTTTTACCCGCTCACTTCCAAGGCGTTGAATAACCCACGGAAAATCAGATGAAACAAAGGTAGGTTGAATATCCAAAACTACATTGAGTTTTGACAGTTTATTGATCAATGGTTGATTAACGATCATTGCATGAATAATACGATCACGATATCCTTGTGCTAAAGGATACGCTACAAGTAATTGCGCCACAATGTTAATCGCACCATCTCCAATCGCATGAACAGCAACAGGGAGTTGTAATGAACGTGCCTTTGCAATTAGGGATTCTAATTCCTCATTAGTATGTATCGCTAATCCCGTATTAGACGGATCATCGTGATAAGAAGCTTCTAACCATGCCGTTCGACCACCCAATGCTCCATCAGCAAATATTTTCATCGCACCATATTCAACGAAGGGAGTACCTTCCTTGTAACGTAAAGATTGTTTAGCAAAGTCATCAATAACATCATGATGAACCAAAAGGTGGGCTCTAAATTTCCTTGCATCTCCATCGATGCTTTGTTTATACGCTTGCGACACTTTATCGAAACTACCTTTACCATAATACGCTAAATCTTCACTATGTCCTCCAACTAAACCTAAACGAAGCAAATAATCAATGGATAAATCAATCAATTGTTTTAATTCTTCTGTTGATCGATCTGGAACAGCCTGTTTGATTAAATCTTGAGCGGTATCTAAAAAGTAGCCTGTCATTCTGTTATTATCATCACGTATGACTTTTCCGCCTTGAGGATCCTCCACACCTTCAGTAAGTTGTGCTAATTCAATCGCCTTTGTATTAGCTATCAATGCATGGCGACATACACGCGTTAATACGATTGGGTGATGAGTTGAAATGTCATCTAATTCTTTACAATCAATGATACGTTGCTCATTCCATTGATTGTCATTCCACCCTTCTCCAAATAACCAATGCCCTGAAGGCATGCTTTTCACTCGTTCGCGTACACACGCTAAGACTTCTGCTGCGCTCATACATGCTGATAAATCTAAGTGTGCTAACTTTTCTCCCTGCCCAATAATATGTAAATGACTATCCACAAAACCAGGAAATATATATTTTCCTGTTAAGTCAACTTCCTCTTCTATATCAGACTTAAATTGTGCCTTTAACCGTTGATATGTTCCAACCTTTAATATTCGACCGGAATGTGTATATACAGCTTCTACTGTATCATTGACTTCACACATCGTATAAAAGGTGCCACCAAACCATAATGTCCCCATCACTCATTGCTCCCTTTCGATCATATGGACCATTTCATTGTTAAATTAAAAGATACCAAAAAAATAGACAATTGAAAAGAGTAGCGCTTATTAGCACTACTCCTCTTTTATCATTTTGATTAGTGTGATTGTCCACTTAATTGTTGTTCAGCCATTTGTACTAAACGTTTTGTAATTTCACCACCAACAGATCCGTTAGCACGTGAAGTTGTATCAGGACCAAGGTTAACACCAAATTCTTGAGCAATTTCATATTTCATTTGATCAAGCGCTTGGCTTACACCTGGTACAACTAATTGATTGCTACTATTGTTATTTGCCATGTCTGCTTTCACCTCCTCCTTAATACATTTCTAGAATGTGCAGATTGGAGGTTCTCATACAGAAAAAAAACTGGTAGTTGTTACATATTAAATGAACAGCACGGTAAGACTGTTCTTTTAGTAAAATGAGAGCGTACGTTGATAGATAATCTTCAAAGCTTTGGCTCATGAACAGCTACTATTTTGAGGCGGATGGTTTCCGGACGCGGTTATCTGTGATAAACCTAACTATTACAGAAACCATTTAAAATAGATCTTGCATTAAATCATCACTCTTGTTCCCGAAAACCGTGACAACCTTAATATTTTCTAAAAGTTCATCCAGTTCATGAGATAAATCAAGTTGACTTTCAAAACATGTCACTTTATCTAATTTTGGTTTTGTTTTAGGAGCCTTAGGGACAAACACCGTACAACAATCTTCAAAAGGACGAATTGAAATGGGATATGTACCTATTTCTTTAGCCGTTTGAATGATTGCATTTTTATCTATAGCTATTAGTGGGCGGATAATTGGAAATGCGGTAACAGCATTTATGGCATGCATACTTTCCATAGTCTGACTTGCAACCTGTCCCAAACTTTCTCCAGTCGTAATAGATAAAATATTTCTTTGTTTCGCTACGACCTCACTTATCTTCAACATCATTCGACGCATAACGGTCATTGAATAACCGTGAGGAATTTCACGATGAATCTTTTGTTGCATTGCTGTAAACGGAACAATATGAACATTAACCTCATGGCCAAATTCAGCAAGCTTTTCAGCTAGATCTAATACTTTCTGTTTTGAGGCTTCACTTGTGTACGGCGGGGAATGAAAATGGATCGCCTCAATTTTCACACCACGTCGCATTGCTAAATAGCCAGCGACTGGACTATCTATTCCACCGGAGAGTAATAATAAGCTCTTACCTGATGTTCCAACCGGTAATCCACCAGCACCTGGGTAACGAGCAGATGTAATAAATGTAGCACCTTTCCTAATATCGATGTGAATTTCAACATCAGGCTGATGGACGTTAACCGTAATATTCTCCGTATTCTTAAGTAAATGTGCACCAATCACATGATTAAATGTTTGTGAGTCGATTGGAAAATCTTTATCACCACGCTTAGTCGTCACCTTAAACGTTCGAACATTCTCAACTTCCTTTAATGCATACAATGCTGCCTCTTTAATCGCGACTTCATTATTCTCTGTTTTAATAGCCAAACTTAAACTTTGAATCCCAAATATAAAACGGCAAATATCAATAATAGCTTGAGGATCGGCACCGTTTAATAAGATGCTCATTCGATCACGCCCGCTTTTTATTTTCACACTAGGAAAATCCTTGAGTTGATGACGAACGTTTTCGTGCAGTTGGTTAATGAATACTTTTCTATTTTTTCCTTTTAACGATAATTCGCCATATCGAATTAATATATGATCATACAACATTGTCATTACCCCATTACTTTGCTCAATTCTTTGATTATTCTTTTTAAAACACGTACAAACAATTCAATTTCCCCGTCTGTATTTTGAAACGAGAAACTAACCCTTAAAGCTGAAGTTGTTCTTTCGCGAGGAAGTTGTATCGCACGTAACACCGCACTTTCATCGGTTCTTTTCGATGAACAGGCAGATTTTGTTGAAACAAAAATATGATTTTCTTCTAAAGCATGTAAAACAACTTCCGGTTTATATGCTGGAATAGAAAAATTTAAAATGTGTGGCGCCTGACCATCAGGAGTATTAATGACAACCTCAGGAATATCTTGAAGCTGTTGGCGTAATTGCTGATTCAAATGGTCTAAATAATCAGGGTGATGCATTTTTTGTTCGGTTATTAAGCGCATTGCTCTAACTAGCGAAACAATGCCAGCAAGATTCTCGGTTCCTGAGCGCTTATCTGTTTGTTGACCACCACCGTGAAATAACGGAAAAAGTCGAATCCCCTCTTTAACATACAACAATCCCGTTCCTTTTAAACCGTGTATTTTATGACCGGATATTGAACACAAATCGACGTTTGAACTTTTCAAATCCAAGCTAACTTTGCCAAAGCCCTGAATATCATCAACGTGAAAATAAGTGGTTGGTCGATTCTTCAGAAGTTCTCCAATTTCTTTAATTGGTTGAATCGAACCTAACTCATTATTAACATGCATAATACTGACTAATATTGTATCATCTTGTAATGCTTCTTTAACAGACTCAATTTCAACAACGCCTGATTGATTAACAGGTAGATAAGTTACACTAAACCCCAACTCTTCTAACGCTCGGCATGCAGAAAGCACAGAAGGATGCTCAATGGTCGTCGTAATAATATGTTTACCACGTTTTTGATACGCTAAAGCTACCCCTTTAATTGCTAAATTATTACCTTCTGTCCCACCCGAAGTGAAAATGATTTCTGTTGGTGCGACATTCATGATCTGACCAGCTTGTTGATGTGATTTTCTTAATAATTTATCAGCATCTAACCCGAACTGATGGGCTGAGGAAGCATTTCCATAATAAGCTTCTGATACAGTCAGAAAGCTATCTAACACTTCTTGTGATGGCTTTGTCGTCGCGCTATTATCAAAGTAAATCATTAGAATACCCCTTCGTCTATCTATTGCACTGCATTATTCTAACATATTTCCGTCCCTATATGAACCGTTGCTTAAAACGAAAACCTCTGCTTCTTAGCTATTATCAAAGTACCTTTTATTATAGGATAATCAAAAGTACAAATAACTTTCCACTCAAAAACACTCATCCATCGATGAAGAGGGTAGTTTTTCTTTTACTTGGCACTGTTGCTTTTCACTTCTTTGTTGAAAATTCACAAAACAAACCTTCAATCAGTGGGCGGCTTATGGACGATGATCTGTGAAAAAATCCTAACGTACAAGTAAAAATCCCAAGCATAAGCTAGGGATTTAATTCAGATCGAGCGCACCAAGTAATTCATCAACAGATACAGGACTATCTTTTTCAAACTCATAAAGAATATCATTGTAAGGACTGCTAGCTCTTTCCACGAGCGAAGAAGGTGGCTCCTCTTCTGTAGCTATGTTTGATACTGTTTCAAGTTGCTCAGCTTCGTCTTGTTCAGCCTCTAAACTTGATGCTTCGTCCTGCTCGACTTGTTCAAACCTTGATAGCTCCCCCGAAACTTCTGCACCTAATTTACGTTGCTCGTCTACGTTAGGCTGAACTTGATAGACAGGGTCTAAATCAACAAAAAACAATGTGAAAAATAGTCCCCAAATACTAAGTGTTAATATTGACATACTGATTATTGATACAAATTTCATCTGCCATCCCCCCTCGATTAACTTGGCACTTTAATACGCGTTTCAAGGCGAGCTAGTGCTCCTGGTTCTATATCTTCTAATGCCTGTGAAGCAATCTCTAATGCTTCTTGATAACGATACTCTCTAAACATTTGTTCAGCTTCTAATAATTTGGCAGTCAATACTGGATACTGACTACGATAACGATTGGCATATTGAATAACGCGCTCAACGAGGTAAGCTTGTTCAATAATTAAATCGGTTTGTTCTAACAATAAATTTACTGATGTCGAGGCTTCATTTAATGTATGATTTACCTTCCCCATATCCAAAGGTTGCTCATTTAAATGTTCCATCACTAAACTGCATTTTTCTGTTGCCTCATCTAATTGATTCCAGATGAATGAAGGAATGCCAGGTAAATTACTTTTTTGCAAGCGACGATTGGTATCGTATAATTGACGTTGTAACAGTTGAATTTTTTCTTTTGCTTCCACTTCATCTTTTCGAATCGTTTTAACTTGCTCTTTAAATTCTTCATGAGATTCTTTTAGCTTTTGTAAATCTTGATAGCTTGATTCTAGTTGATCACGTAGTGAAACAAAGGTTTGCTTTTCTTCTGTCATTTCTGTCATCATCTGCTCATGTTGACGTTCTAATTGATGAATCCATTTTTCAAGGTTAGCGTATAATTCAAGATCGCTACCTTCCATATAATAAGTTTTCTGTAATTCTTTTACTTCATCATCCGTTTCCTGAAAAACTTCTACCACATCCGCAATAAGCGTTTTGAAGTTATCTAAGTGTTTATCTATATACTGTTTTGCATTTGCCTCTTTTTCCAATAAGCCATATATCTCTTGAATACGTTCCTCTAAACTTGTTACAAAATCATAAACAGACTGATCATCTGTTTCTTCTAAACGCTTTAAATATTTGACGATTTCTTGTTCGAAACTGGCTAATTCCTTAAGGAAATTATGATGTTCGATACGATATCCCTCTTGCTTCATTTCCTTAATACCATTTTTAAGTTGATTAATTTGATCAGGTAGTTCTTGCTTACACTTTTTATAAATAACGGGAAAATCTTCAATTCGAACGGCTAGATCAGCTAGTTGTTCTTGAATGGCTTGAATAATTTGGCGCGCTTCATAATAATTCCCTTCATCACTCGCTACATAAAATTGATCGAGCAGCTGTTGTTGTTCATTGATTTCTTTTTCAAAACGTTGTTCAGCTGCTCCAAACAAATGGCGCCCTTCAAGTAACGTCTGACGTAAAGACTTAATTTGTGGAATAACCTTCTCTACTTCTTTTCTGCTTTGCTTTTCTGAATCCAGTAAATCGTCTAATTCGCTATACATATTTTTTATTGTCTGTTCAATTTCATTAAGTGTTTTCTCTACGGCAGCTAAATTTTTCTTAGCATTTGGAATTTTAAAACCATCAGCTGCGGCTTCAGCATCAAAGAGGTATTCCTCAATGTCCGGTAAATCACGCGTTAAAATCCGATCCCATGTCTCTTTCCAAGATTCGAACTTCTCTTGTGTCTCTCCCGATAGCCTTAATGCCTTGACACGTTGCAACTCTGCTGTGACATTACGATTCATAATATCCATTTTCCATGCTTCGAGTTGATCGACACGATCATACACTCTTTTTCTTAAAATTAAACCCACAATAATTAATGTTATAATAACGAGAATAAACCCTATAATATAGGTGACCATGTTAATCCTCCTTGAATCTATCGACCATTTTATACATTTCTATACGAGAACTTAAGTTCTTTCGCTTGATTTATGATTAGGATGTATTATCATTATCATACCATGAACATTAGTCTTTTTGCTAAAAAAAATCAAATTAATTCGTTATTTGACATTTTTTATATCGGCATGATTTTAAAAATATTTAAAAATTGCATCTTGATTCATTCATGGGTATAATTTGCTATTAAAAGAAAGTCTAACGGTGGAGGGGATTTCAATGTTTGAGAAAAAATCTTATGATGAGTCAAGAGAAAAAAATTATCAATTATTGCTAAAACAGTTGGAAGCACTTATTGAAGATGAGCAAGATCAGATTGCCAATTTATCAAATAGCTCAGCATTACTAAACCAATTTTTAGATCAAGTGAATTGGGTGGGCTTTTACTTAATGAAGGATGATGAATTAATTTTGGGGCCATTCCAAGGTTTACCTGCTTGTGTTCATATCCAAATCGGTAAAGGGGTTTGTGGTACAGCTGTCAGTGAAAGATCAACACAACGTATTGCTAATGTCCATCAATTCCCTGGACACATTGCTTGTGACGCAGCCAGTCAATCTGAAATCGTTGTTCCTATTATTAAAAATGATCAAGTTATCGGCGTTTTAGATATCGATAGTCCCACCTTAGATCGTTTTGATGAAATCGATCAAAAATATTTAGAGAAGTTCGTTGACATCTTGCAAAAATATTTGTAATTCAGAAAATCTCTTCAATAATATTTTCACAATCTATTGCTAAAATTAGTGATGAAAAGACAACACGATTTCAAAACATGAAAGGTAATGCTAAATTAAATCTATTTTTATTTACGAAAAACAGAAGCGAAAAAACTTGCCAGGTATGATTCTTCTCAATAACAGAATCATACCTGACAATATGTTTTTTCATTGATTGGTACTATCGCTAAAGTATTTTTTTATCACAGATAACCGTCCGTCCACTCTCAGCCACAATTAAAGGAATTAAGGTTCAATTTGAAACTGATTTTTCCCGCTTCGTTTTGCTCGATATAAAGCTTGATCTGCCATATCAAATAATGTAATAAAATCCACTTTACATTCGCTGTTCCAAAAGGCCATACCTATTGAGGCTGTAATCGTTGGTTTCGTTAAACGTTTAATTAAATCAAGTAGTTGTGTCACAAAAGCTTTCCCTTCCCTAGCGCTCTTATGGGGCAAATATATTGCTAACTCTTCGCCTCCCCAACGCGCCGCAAAACCGTTATCTTCGATTCTGTCACGGATAATATCCGATACTTGTATTAAGATATGATCCCCAACATCATGACCATGTAAGTCATTAACTTTCTTAAAATCATCAAGGTCAATTAAGATAAATACGCCTTGTTGATCATGACTTAGGTGTGTCATACAGCGCTCATCTAAATATTTTCTTGAATATAATTTTGTCAAATAGTCTGTTATAACAGAAAGTTCTAATTGCTCACGTAATAATGTGTTTTCAAAAGCTAATGTAGCATGATAAGTTAATGATTTCATCAACTTAAACTGATCAAAAGAAAAGAAATAAGGTTTTGGATGTAAAACGGCAATCAAACCAATTAGCTTGTCAGTTTGAATCATTGGCAATAAAATGACTGAGCTATAATAATGGTGTTCGCCATATCTTGTTGCATAATCACCAATAAACACAGCATCTTGTTCTTTTTGAACGAGGCTGTATAATTCATCAACAAAATCGCGACTATCATCACGATGAAACAGTTGAGTTGAAGCAGATTCTATCTTATACCCTACTGAAGGATTGGCTAAAAGAAAACCAATTTCATCTGTTTTAAAGGATTCTTTAAACTGTTTTTTAATGAATGCTGTAATATCCAATAGACCATTTAATTTATTCAACTCATGCACAAAGGTATTAATCAGTTGTAAGTCTTGAATCAACTGGTTCGATTGTTGGTACAATTGTGCATTCTCTAATGCATTGCCGGCAGTATTGGCTAATAATCGAACGAATTCAATATCTTCATTCGGAACATGGTCGATTTCTACAGCAGTTAGTTGCATAACCCCATAAATACCTTGTTTTCCATTTAACGGTGCATATAAGTTGATTTTATTTTGATTAGGTTTTTGATCAAGTTTAATTTCACCTGTTAAAAAAGCTTGAACACTTGCTTTATCAGCATATTCTTCATTATAAATTAACTCTTTAACAGGTAAATCTTGATCACCTTGATAATTTTTGGACAAAAATAGGTTACAGTTAAACTGTGGATAAATCGATCTAATCGTTTCAATGATTTCACTAAGAACATCTTTGGGATTCATTGTTGAATGGAATTTTTGCGTCACGTTGTACATTAATTCGTATTTATTAGCCTGTGCTTGAGCATTATATGTATTAGTCAGTTCAATTAGTAACGTATTCATTTCCTCAGCAATTTGAATAAATTGCTCTTGTTGGTTTTCCAAGTGATTGTTATCTTCTTCAACAAATAGAACTAAATAACCATTAAGATGAATGTGATTGCCCAAACCAATGATACAAACCTGCTGCTCTGTTTCTACATGCATCACCTCAGTCCCCGGCACCACAGCAAAACGATGTTGAGAATTGACTGCCTTAACACTATCTGAAGTCATCTTTTCCACGAATTGAATGGTTTTACTACTTGTTGTCCCTGATAACATGTAACAATCTGTCCAGGTATTATATAGGTAAAGTGCTACTGCATCTGCTTTAATCAATAATTCAACCTGTTTAAGTATAATATGTATTGATTCCCTACTTTGATAAGGATTCTTTTGCTCATGAAGAAAAGTGGCATGGTTTTCGGTTAAGGTATATGACTTCATTTACAGGTTCCACCCATCTAAAAAATAATCAAAATAAGCCATTCAACTCATATTATAACGCAAATATTTCTAAATGCCTACCAAAAAGATAGTAAATTATACTTATAAAGTAAAGACTTGTTTTTTTGACAAATCCTTTCAATAACAGCGTTTTATCGCTATTTACCACAAAAACAAGCGCATAACAGCCCAGTGTAGAAATAAGGTCTTTTTACCCTGTTTTTCACATATCTAGACTGCTTGATAAGTAAAGGTTGACTCAAATGACTAAAAAACATATAATAGACTTTGTGTAAAAAAGGTAGCCTCTGTGAACCGCCGGTTGTTCATTTTGTTCCTTATCTATTCATATGTAAGGTGTATCGTGTAACTCTCTGCTGCTGGAGCGATGGTACATGAAAACAAAATGGCAAGCGATTATGGAACACAATATCTTGTTTTATGCAAAATCTAATATAAAAGGAGAGATTGCACTATGGCTCGCTATACAGGTCCTGTATGGAAAAAGTCTCGTCGTCTCGGCATTTCATTAACGGGTACAGGTAAGGAATTAGATAAGCGTCCTTACGCCCCTGGACAACATGGTCCAAATCAACGCAGAAAGCTTTCAGAATATGGTTTACAGTTACAAGAGAAGCAAAAACTTCGCTTCATGTATGGGGTAAACGAACGTCAATTTAGCAACCTTTTCGAAAGTGCAGGCAAAATGAAAGGTGTACACGGTGAAAACTTCATGGTTCTTTTAGAATCACGTTTGGATAACCTTGTTTACCGCCTTGGACTTGCTCGTACGCGTCGTCAAGCGCGCCAATTAGTAAACCATGGTCATATTACTGTAGATGGTGGTCGTGTCGATATCCCATCATACAGTGTGAAACCTGGCCAATCAATTGGTGTACGTGAGAAATCACAAAAACTTGATATCATTGCTGAAGCGATTGAAGCTAACACATTCGTACCTGAGTATTTAACTTTCGATGCTGATAAGCTTGAAGGCACTTACTCACGTTATCCAGAACGTACTGAGTTACCAGCAGAAATCAACGAAGCCCTTATTGTTGAGTGGTACTCACGTTAATGAGAATGACTCACTTATAAGTAACATTAAAAGTCCTACAAACATTGTTTTATCAGTGTTTAGGGGCTTTTTTTTATTGCGCTGATTAATTGCAAATAAATGAACAAAAAAGAATGATTTTGCGGCTGATTGGGGCTAATTTGGGGCTAATAAATTATGGCGTGGGCAGATTTATGTGAAGGAAACAAGGTACCGCTATTTGCATAGGGTACCCTAAAAATTAATACATGGTTCTAGACGGATTTGAGGGAACTTATTAAAAAAGCAACTATATTGATACTGCTAAATAATACTCTTTAATTCAGTATACCTTCTAATGCAATATTTTGGTCTACTTTTAAACTGAAATTATAATCAAGCCATATTACTTTGTTATTTTTCACAATAATTTTACCATCTTTTAATGAATCCTTAATCTCATCCCTAAACCGATTATATCCTAAATTCTTATATCTTTTAAGTCTAGGTGGTAAATTTTCTATTTTAGAAAGTTCTGAGAGAAATCTGTCGGGAATAAAGTGTTCGTAACTACCCCTAGTTAATTCCATAACTGTATCGTTTTTAATTTTAATTAATACTATATAGTTCTCATAAAAAGATACACTCAGTTCATAATGATTTTCTTTCAATAAAAATCTGTTATTCACCATTTTTCTAATAGAATTCTCTATACTATCAACAAATAATTTTTCAAAATCTTCAACTGCGGAGGATCTTATAAAATACTCCACTTTTATCCCCTCTTTTTGATTTTTTGTAATACACTTTCTTTTACCTTTTTAGTATCCAAATCATGATAATCAGCCAAAGCATTGTCTAAAGATTGATCTATAACAAAATCCACATCTTTTATTTTGACCACATATTCATCAGTAGTTAAAATTTCGTACATTAATTCCATAAATGTATTTCTAGAATTATTTAGTTTAACATAATTTTTCCTATATTGAGAATGTAAATGCAACAAAACTTCTAGTGGTACAAAAATTGGTCTTGCATCATATTTATCTGGTAATTTAGTATAGAAATGATCAGCCATTGTTGTGAAATTATTTTCATCAAAATTATTACAAATAAAGATATGAGAACTTAATTGCTTTTTTGTACTATATTTGGTTATATGTTTTATTTGATTCAACATTTCAACATAATCAATTGCCTTCCTTTGTTCACCTTTAGCCAGATTATATCCTTTAGTGTTTTTATTTAATTTACAGTCATAAGAAAACACATATTTTTTATTACTGTCTTCCGCACCTTCTTCAACTGTAAATGTAATTGTAAAGATACCTTCTGGAACTTCTTTCCCTGTCATACTACTTCCCCACTTATCTGCATTCGGAAAAATATCTTTAAGAACATTAAACACATCATCTTCAAAATCAGAAAATGTATATCTATCACCTATTTGCTCAGGAACTGGCAAATTATCCATGATTTCGTATGACTTATTAGCAACACTCGATAAATAAGATTTTGATCTATGTTCAATTGATTCATATATTTGCTCAAATACCATTTCGGGTTTACTCAAATTGTATATTTTACCGAAGTTAACTGGAAAAATGCAATCATTTTTATACTTGGATATATGTTTTTCTAACACTCCAACAAATATTATAGCTGTAGGTGTTAAAGAACGGTTTATTTTTTCCAAAAATTTGTTTTGAATAGCGCCTTGATGAATAAGAATTTGAAATGATTCTCCTGATTTTTCATTGACCAAATTAATAAATTTATATTCTTTACTAAAGAATTTCTTTTTTGATTCATTTCTAACTTCCCAATCAGTAGAATCACAAAATAAATTCACCAAACCCTTTACATAGAAGCTTATATTTTCTATGGAAATTTTTAATGATCGGAATGTTTCACTACCCAAATTATTATAACCACATTCAGGACACTCCTCTGTAGATTTTTCTTCATTTATACTAATGTAATCACACTCAGGGTTTCTACAAAAAATATTTTCTTCTGTATATTCATCAATGATCCCATCATTATTTAACTTTTTGAAAATCTTTTCCTCTTCGTCATTTAATTCCTCTTTAACTGACAGAGTCATTAAGTAATCCGTAACGTCTGCTTTACCTGCTCTAAACTTAGTGTTAGAGATTAACTTATTTAATGGTATTCCAAATTTGTCAAAAAATTTGCATTCCAATTGTTCTTTTATATCACTACTAATTCCGTTATCATTCATCGAAAATAAAATATTCCCTTGCTCTAATACAGTAGATTTTACTGTTCTATTTACATTTCGTGATGTAAAAGTTAAACTTTCAATATCTTTTATACTTTCAAGGTCTAAGCAATCTTTATTATGAGCATCTTTAACTGAGGAAAATACATCACCGTTTTCTAATGAAAACGAAAGTTTAGGTGAATTAATTAACGGACTATTTCTAAACGAGATCTTGTTAACCGTAAAATCTTGGATATCTTCATTTTCTGGAGATTCACCTTCCAAAAAAGCTCTTAAAACAGTATCAATATCATAATCTTTAAATAACTCAGTTTTTATTTTAGTGAAAGAGTTAGCAAGATTCTCTTCCATATACTCTTTTATCCAACGTTCTTCATTTTTGAATTTTGACCTTATTTCAAGAGTATTTTCTTCAGAGTTTATACTAATCATAATAGGAGCTACTTCTTTATTTCTAAATGGTTCATCAAAATCCGGTACCGAAGCATCATTTACTTGTCTATACAAAATAATTAGAACGTTAATATTATCATATGATGTATATGCAAAAATGCGATAATTATTGTCTCTACTAGATTTTTTGTGTAGTTCATCTTCAAAATGTTTCGCACTTTTTTCTGGTATGCTTAATGCTTTCTTCAAACTAATGCTTTTGTCAGAGGAAAAGACAATTCCAGTTCCTTTATTTAGCCAGTTATGTAAAGTATACAAAGCTATTAAATGTTGAATTGAATCATCCAGTAATTGTTTCAACTGGACGATTTGTGAATGGAAGAAATTCGTGTCTAACTCACTTGCAACAGAATTATAATAACTAATAACACTTTTCTTCTTTCTGCTTAGAAAATCTTTAAGAATCACTATCTCACGTTTTGTTTCTTCTGATATCTTACATAATTCGTTTATTTTGTCTTCTTTATTAAGCTCATTTTTTTCGTGGCTTAAGATACTCTCAAACTCGATTAAGGACTTGATTGAGGAATTTTTAAGTATATCTTTAAACTTCTTACCAAGTAGGAAGTCTGAGTAATCATTAATCTTATCAATTGAAACTCCTAAGTATCTCCAAAACAATGTACTTTTTTTATCAGATTCATCAAATATCTTATTTATAGACTCCAATTTTTTTGACACAAACACTACCCCCTAAGATGTCTTTACTGGTTATTTCGACAAATAGGGTAAATATTCCTGCTTTCATTTTATTAAAAATGACAAAATACCTAGATAAATTACATTTTCAAACTTAATAAGAACGCTTGTTCTTATTATATGATAAATATTTATATTTGTATAGTAGTTATATTAAAAAATGGCACCTTTTTGATGTCATTTCTATAGCTTTGAATATTCATCTTTAGCAAAACTCATCATCTCATCATAAATATGATCTTTAAACCAAGTATTAGGAATAATGTCAGCAATAGATTCACCAATTGATTCATATTCTTGTTCAAAACCAAAGCACCCTCATATAAGTTGTAATAACTTATTGATCACTTAACTTTAATTTAATTGGATAAGTCCACCTTGATATCAAGGTGTAGGCAAAAAATATGTGGCTGAACGATTAGGAAATACACCTATGATGATCTTAGACATATACGGTCATACTTTTAAAGAAGTAGAAAGAGGAATAGTTGATATGTTTGCTACCATGGATAAATTTTCGGTTGGTTCTGAAAAATAACTCTTCAACAGTTGCTATATCAAGACTTATACAATTCGTTCACTTCTACTCTCGTTAATCTGTGCTATCTAAAGGTTAATATCTCCTCCATTAAATGTTGTAGAACAACATTTAATGGAGGTTTTTTGCATTCCATTTCCCAGTTACCGTGCGACCGAAAAGACACTATGCTATCAGTATTTGTTATTGACAATCATCAGCAGTGATTGTATAGTGGATCTTACATACAGGAAAGGAGGATTATTAAAAATGACACCATCAGGAAGATTACGCCAGCAAACTTTGAACAATAAGTAACTTAATATGTTCAAAGGCTCTGTTTTCATAAACCAGAGTAAACGGGAGTAGTCTGCACATTTTTAATAATCTTCGACGGGGGAGTATATACTTTTTTGTGAAGAAAGGCAGATATCCATCTGTCTTTTTTTCGTATGTCTTTTTTCACTAATACAAAGAAAATGTCTATTTGCTATACCTCGTTTACTCTTCACCACAGACAGGCTGCTGTCTGTGGTTTTTTTATGATTACATTCCTTTAGATTTCATAAAAAGGAAGTGTAATAATGAACAAAAAAGATATAAGAAATAGTCAAAACTTTATTACCTCTAAATTTCATATAAATAAAATAATGACTAATATCGATTTAAAAGCGAACGACAACGTTTTCGAGATAGGTTCAGGAAAAGGGCATTTCACATTAGAACTCGCTCAAAGATGTAGCTATGTAACAGCTATTGAGATAGACCCTCAATTGTGCAAAAGAACGCAACTCAAGCTTGCAGATCAAGTTAATTTTCAAGTGATCAACAAGGATATATTGCAATTTAAGTTCCCTAAAAATAAGCCATACAAAATATTCGGCAGTATTCCTTATAATATAAGTTCAAATATAATACGGAAGATTGTTTTTGAAAGTGAAGCGAGGGTTAGTTATTTAATCGTGGAGTACGGATTTGCTAAAAGGCTATTAAATACAAAACGTTTATTAGCGCTACTATTAATGCCGGAAGTTGATATTTCTATATTGAATACAATTCCTAAAGACTATTTTCATCCAAAACCAAGGGTTGATAGCTCATTAATCATGTTAAAAAGACACCCATCAAAAATAGCATCAAAAGAAAGGTTACAATATGAATACTTTGCAAATAGGTGGGTCAATAAAGAATACGACAAACTATTTACTAAAAATCAGTTTAATAAGGCATTAAAACATGCAAAGATAGATGACTTAAACAATATTAACTTTAAACAATTCTTATCACTATTCAATAGTTATAAATTGTTTAATAAATAGAGTTGAGGGGTTGCCGATTCCAGCAACCCCTTAATTTATACGTCTAGTGACAGTACAGTAAACTGATTGAAAAGGAAGAAGGAACTTTTGGGCACTCTGTGGTCTGTTTAGTTTCATTACTAAACAGAGCAATAGACCTTGATCTAACTTACAAAAGTAATGTTAGCTTGTTTGTTTGGAATAAGCATACAGAATTATTGTAGACTGACTCTCCAATAATAAGAAAATGCTTATGAAGTGGTATTAATCTCCACTGAATCTTCACTCATTATAGAGAGATTTATTTCGCCTTCAGCCTCTTCCCCTACTATTCTAAAACGAGACTCTCCTTGTTTTAAAGGTATCTCCTTTGTCCCCTGATCTGTTCCTTCGAAAATAACTTGAATAGTACCGTCAGGATCAACCAATACCGCTTTAAATTTACCCTCAGTTATTTCACTGTTATAAGTTACGATGAGTGCTGTTTCATTATTTTCAGGTTCAACTGTCCATAATGTATCTATTCCCGAGAAAACAAAACTCAATTGATAGTCCCCATTAAGCACCGTCTCTCTTTTGTTACGATATATCTTGCTTTCACTACGCGAAGCAATCCTTTCGTTATCGTCATAAACATCTTCAACTGTACCAGGAAGGAAAATAAAAAGGATCACGGTAATCGCGCCTCCAATTACCATCATTCCTAAAATAATACCTAAAATAATCTTTAATTTTTTATTCATTTATATACCTACCTATTTATCTCTATAATTATTTATTCTGTTAATTGTTGTCTGAACTCTATTTCTTCTTCCGTCTCTAGCCCTTTATAGATTAATTCATTAATAGCCACATGATCAAAGAAAATATTGGTATCGCTTGAAAAATGACCATGCGGATAAGGTGTTGCGACATAATCCCATACTCTATCTTGACCATCCTGTGTCTGTTTTCTACCATAGATCATTAAGTCTTGCTCGACAATATCTGTAGATACGATCGACCCAATCGGAAGAAGCTCATCATCGATTACTTTTTGCGTATTATCAAAAAAATCAAGATCAAACATGGAACTTAGCACAAAGCCAATAGAAATACCGATAATTAAACTAATAGTAATCAATATACCAGTTTTTTCTCTCATCATATCCCCCCTCACCTGAAGACACCGTTCATGATTGATCTAATTCAGCTAACTTACTGCTTAAAAATTTTTCCCCTTCCGTCTCTAACCCTTTATAAATTAATTGCTTAATTTGATCATGATTAAAGAACACATTTGTTTTTGAAGAGATGTGACCTTGTGGATAAGGACAAGCGACATAATCCCATACTGTTTCATTATTTTCTTGTTGTTGCTTTCTGCCATAAATCATTAAAGCCTGCTCCACTATACTTGTTAAAACAACTGAACCAATTGGTAATAATTGTTCACCAATATCAAGTTCTAATGAATGAATATCTTTATCCATTATCTATCATCCTTTACAACGTTTTTTCTTAATGCTCATTAGCTTTATCAAGGTAATAATCTCTAAATATCGAAGACATAAAATGATGAAATTTTTTTAATATAAATATAAAGCCAATAATAACAATTTCAAAGAATATAACATACCATTCAAATAAAGACCAAATCAAAACATGCAAGATGTTATATATAAGAATGGAATAAGCTAGACCCAAAGCTAATTGAAATAGCATCAAATGATAAATTTTTAATTCATTTCCTTTGTTAGTTGTTGCTTTTTTCCTCTCATTTAAATAAGTAATTTCTTGCTTTATCCGTTTATAAGGATCAACAAACCAATTGATTATCCTACTAGCAATTAGGGAGTTATTTCTGATATTTTTCAAAATATTCATACCTCATTTTCGTATAAACTTTTTGATAAAAGTACCGTAACACATACATAAAAAGTAGTGTGAATAGGACCCCTATAAGAGATAGCCAATGATAAAAAACAAAGAAAATATACGTTAAAGTGAACGCAATGAGCACTGTTTGCATAATCATTACGATAATATTAAAACCGATAAGACGATTTACACGTAATATTTTTGACTTCTCGTCTGCTGTCTTTTTCTGTTCTTTTAGTTGTTGAATTTCTTGGCTAACCATTTTATAAAGGCCAAATATTAAATCCATTATACGTTTCATACCAACATCCCCAGTAAAATTTAAATGGTTACTTTAAGCATTTTTCACTCAAAACTTAATCCTATCTTCGCTCCTACCAACGCTCGTAAATCTAAGACTGTCTCTTTTCCAATTTTCGCTTCTCCTCCGGCACTACCTAGTGAAGCACCTAGAGTAAGTTTCACATCAACATCTGTAAATGGAATACCAAAGATCCCACTTACCTCGCCTTCAACAACTGACGCTTTCGCTGCAACACCTACTGATTTCTCATCAAAACCTGCATATGCTTGTGCATTACCCGCACTACCCTTGGCTTCACCACCCGTTCCACCTAACACTGGACCAATGTACGGGATGTTTCGATCAACTTGAGCTCTTCCTCCCAATTGATAGCCTTTCGCTTCAGCCTTTACAAGTGGTAGTGGTAAGTTTAAACCGAACAATGATTCACCACCAAATTGTGCTGTCGCATTTCCATATAAAATGTCCTGATTAACTTGAGCATTTACCCAATCTGTATCAAGTTCACCGCTAGCATGCAAAAGACTCGCTTCACTTGTCCCGCCGATTTGTCCGTCACCAGTTGAAAATCCATCTAAACCAACCCAATCATTATTATACCATCCAGCACCACCAGTAACTGAAGCTGACTCCGTTATTTCAGCTGTATCACCACCAATGATAAAGTCTTGGCTTTCAACATCTTTCTTTTCAACATTTTGTTCAAATTCAGGGTCAAGCTGGCTATGTAGTTGGTTCATCCCTTCATAATAAGTGGGATGTAACCAAGTATATAGATTATTCATCGGTGCGACTATACGATTAGAATATAACTGCAGGGACTGAATAGAGAAATTTTTGTTCAGTTGTTCAATATATGTATCAATACTGATTAAATCTTGATTGACTTCATCTATTTTATTCGTTTGTTCCTTGTCTAATAAATGAAGATCTTCAACAACTTCATTAAGATATTGATGGCCCGTTTGTAATTCTTGCAGGAAAGGATGATCATCTACCTGTGATAATCCAATAATATCCCGGACTTGATTAATCTCTTGATTGACTTCATCCACTAAAGCAATCGTGATATCCTCTAGCTGGGAGAGATCATTATTTAGATTTTGAGTGATATAACCTTCTTTTAGATAGCCGTCATCCTGCGGTTCATAAGCACTTATCGCTTGCTCGATTTGATCAATCACACCACGATAATCTTCTAGTAAGTTTTGAAGATACTTTAATAAAGGGAATTGAAAATCATTAAAATAAGTACGAATAGCTTCTCCTGTTTGACCCTTTAGTGCATCTTCAAGTGATAGGAAATTTGTTAATGCGCTTTTGACAGCATCTAATTGTTCAGAACATGTTTGGCAAGATTTATTTGTCATATTAAGTTTAGCTGTTAATGTTTTCACTTCAATGACTTTCATTGATCTACTCCTGTTTAGTCAATTGGATCTGCGTTTGCAAATCGTGGTCAGTTGTTTTCAATGAAGCAATCGCTTCTTCTGTCATGCTTATGTTTTGTTTTAGCAATACTTGCAGCGTTTCTATGGTTTGATTGAATGATTGGTTCAATTGATTTATTTTATCGGTCAATTCTAATTGGTTCTCCCCATCTTTTTGAACATCAAATGAAGGATTTAAATCATTAACTACTTGTTTAAATTGATTTAGCTCTTTATTTAAGACGTTTTCGTTAACTTTAATTTCTTTCATTTACTTTAGCTAGCTCCCTTCGTTTCTCTGTTCTTAACCGATGTAACCGCAATCGATCACGGTTAATTGCAGCCCTAGTCTCATTAATGTTTAAACCAAGGCTTAACAACTTCGTTTTAAGCTGCACAATGACTTGACCAAGTTGCTGTTGGTATAAATGGCAATATTGATCTGACAGACTTGTTTGTCTGTAATGCTCAAATCGAGTGGCTAAATGCCCATGCCAAGTCATTTTTGTGAATTCAGGCTTCACCACTAACCTGTTATTCTGTTTAAGTTCGTCCTGCAATACCCTCAGTTTCTGTAAAGCATTTTCGATTCGTGACTGTTGATCAAGTAAATCTTGCAAATTTATATTTGCTTGATAAATGGATTGTTGTGTAAATTGAATTTGATTATTTATTACATGTACAGACATAAAAAAACCTCTTTATATACAATATATACTTTATTCTATCGAATTATCTATCCAATAAAAATAAGGAAAAAGTTTCAAATCTACTGAACATAATGTTGTTTTTAATAAAACTCTATGTTTTATCCTAGGATTTTATCATCATAAAATTATAGAATATTTACAAATAAAACACTGATCAAATCTTTTATTATCAGAGACTACGACTAAGCGTTCATCTATTTTCAACATACAAACCACCACTTTTATACTATCATTAACAGAGATAAAAGCCACCTGCCTGACAACTTATACGTAACAAAGAAGTCTAGGGAGAGACAAGTCTGAAAAAACATATTTCATAAAACAAACCTGCAATCAGCTGGCGCAGGGCTACAGGACGTAGGTCATGCAGACGTTGCCACAGGACGTGGCGGACTTAGTCTGTCATCCTTCTTAAAGACGTGGCGGTTTTAGTCTACGATCTTACCCTCCAACCGATTGCGGGTTCGTTGAGTGAATCATTATCACCTCAATCGATTTACTCTACGCTCTATCTTGAGGGGGTTTACGGACGATTATCTATAATAACGTTTTGCACTTGTGGAAATCCTCGCTTTTAAGTCTGATCCTTTAGGACTAGACCCTAAGGTCAGCGGAAAGCCTCAATACCTTTAATTCTAATTTAAAATCAATATAGCTATAATCATTGAAGCAATCTTTAAGGGTAAAGTGCGTCTTTGACTTGGAAATTAGCGTTTTAATGAGACACAGTAACTACCATGGCAACCAGCTTACTACAGTTTGCCAAAGGCTTTTAAACCAATTTAATTCTTGATCTGCTGTTTCTTCTGCTGAGATTGGCATGATTTCAGTCTCGTCTTCTTCCTGATCTACTGTCATCGGTAAGATCGAAACCGCATCACCTTGTTCTACATTAACGCGTTCGTCTCCAAATTGCTGATAGAGTTTGTCAGCATTCTCTTCTGTGTAGGGAACAATCCCGACATTTACCATACCATTTCGTATATCTGTTCCAACAAAATTAATCGTAAAGTCACTATACTCAAAACCTTCTGCTTCAATTTCCAGTTGTTTTTCCTCCAAATCCTTCTGCGTATAATCTACTTCTACAAATTGAGCTGATAAATCTCCTGATCGTTCAAATAATTCAGCCAAATCCTTTTCAGTTAATGGTTCAGAGAATAAAAATGTATAAATACTTTGGTCATCTTCAGTCCAATCAAGATACATCGTTTCAAAAGCTTCATCTAGATGTTGGTCAATATAGGATTGTATCTCTTCCAATATTTCTTTATTTGGATCATCGATAGTAAAGTCATATTCAATGGATTCAAAACGCTGATCTAAATCGACTTCTGAAGCAATTATCACGCTAGGGGATAAGATGGTGACGATCAGCGAATAAATAAAAGTTACTTTTTTCATTAAAATACCTCCTGTTTAACTTTTTATTAAATAACCTATTAAATTTGAGTGTATGATCTAGTAAGCAATGGAACATTAGAGAGCACACTTTCTTTATTAAATATGACGGTAACTACTGTAAAATGTTACAACTTAATTGTGAGAAGATTATTTTCAAATTGAAAATTAAAAATTACTTAACTTTCTCATCTGAATTTTCAGGTTCAGCCAAGACAGCATAAGGGTAGACCTAATATTTTTGAATATAGATTTTCGATTGATTATAAAACTTTTTAAACGCGCAGGTGAGCTATGTTCCGCTTTTCGGAACGAATTAACGTGCTAAACGTATGAGAAGGTCGCATGCGGGCACATCCATGCAGAAGTAAAGTCAACAAGCATATTGAATATCGAGTCTATTGAACACGATCAAGGTTGAATGCCTATTTTCAGTGGGCGAAAGTTGAGTGATTATACTTGTCTGTTTATTTAAATCCGTGAAAAAAGTAATCATGTCACCTTTGAACGATCCCTCAGAAACACAAATAATTCCTGACTTTACAGAACCGCTTTAAAATCATCAGCAAGCCAATTGTAAAGTTTTTTAACAATTTTCTCGATCTGTTATAATGGAGTTAAACGCAACTTAAGAATTGAGGTGATCAACATGACGGAGTACGAACAGCTTGTCTTAAATGAAATTGAACACTGGCGCAAGCAATTGGTCAAACGGCCCAGCATATTCGGTCAGATGACCAAGCAAGCACAGACGAAATTAAATACCTTAATCCCACAAAAAGCGCATGATATCATTACCGACAGTATTAAGCATATGGTTAAAGCTACCTTAGTCGGATCATATGTCACGACAAATAAAAAACAGCCGATAGGCGATAACCTGTATGAGATGGACCAATTGTTTTTTGAAAAATTTAAATCGTTTCAGAAAGCCGCTGTCATCGAGGGGGCTGGCACAGGTGTTGGTGGGTTTTTGTTAGCATTGACCGACTTCCCATTGTTACTATCAATAAAGATTAGATTTTTGTTCGAAGTGGCGACCATTTATGGCTATCATGTTGAGGAGTACGAGGAACGCATGTTTATTCTTTATGTTTTCCAACTTGCCTTTTCAAGCGATACCAAAAAACGTCAAACTTACGACTTCGTTTGCAATTGGAATGAAAAAAAGAAGCTTGTTACTGATGTTGATTGGTATACATTCCAACAAGAGTATCGAGACTATATGGATGTAGCGAAACTGTTTCAAATGATCCCAGGCTTTGGCGCAGTTGTCGGTGCTTATGCCAATCATAACTTACTTGAAAAATTAGGTGAGACCGCAAAGCATGCTTACCAACTTCGGTATTTAACGGATAGAGGAATAATCAATCCCGACAGCGTCAGCGAAAATCACTAAGACACCTTCATTTGTCTTTTATGCATTATTTTACGTACAAGTAATAAAGCAAAGAACAAGCATCATAAGTTAACGATGCTTGTCTTCCTCTGTGATCTGCCAATCAATTAGATCACGACCAGCCTGTTCTAGGTATGCATTTGCTTTTGAAAACGGACGGCTGCCAAAGAAGCCACGATGTGCCGAGAGCGGGCTTGGGTGTGGCGACTTAACGATGTAATGCTTGCTCGTATCGATTAGCGCTAGCTTCTTCTGAGCCGCTGCGCCCCATAGTAAATAAACGACTGGCTCTTGCTTTTCGTTTAACACCTCAATGACACGATCGGTAAATCGCTCCCAGCCTTTTCCCTTATGGGAATGGGCCTGTCCTTGTCTAACGGTCAGCACATTGTTTAAAAGTAAGACGCCCTGCTCCGCCCACTTCACTAAGTAACCGTGTGAAGGAACTGCGTAACCTAAATCAGTTTGTAGCTCCTTATACATATTTTGCAACGAGGGTGGAATAGCTACCTCAGGCTTAACAGAGAAACTTAATCCATGCGCTTGATTTGGTCCGTGATAAGGATCTTGACCAAGAATCACCACTTTAACATGTTCAAAAGACGTATAATGTAAGGCATTAAAGATGTTATTCATATGCGGATAAATAATATGTGTTTGGTACTCCTGCTTTAAAAATTGGCGTAATTGCTTGTAGTAGGGCTGCTCGAACTCCTGTCCAAGAACATTTGCCCAGTCGTTATGTAAAATTTTCTTTGCCACGATTCTTTCATCCTCTCAAATAACTTTGTTAGATAACCAAACAAGAAGATTGATTTACTTATTTATCTAGTTTACCATACATGTTAACAGTTTCGTATAGCCTTAAAGATTGGTTTAAGGGTCTCTACTAAGAAACCGCAAATTTCTAGCTACGAAAATATGTGTAACCGCATATTTCCGTGGCTTTTTTTGTATCTTAAAAAAGGGCACAAAGGAGGAGTAAAATGCGAATATTAATCAAAAAAGCCGAAATCATTACGATGAATCCAGCAGAAGACATTATTTACGGGGATCTCTTGATTGAGGATGACCGGATTGTTGCACTCGGCTCCGATTTGGAAAATACTGATTATGATAAATATATAGATGCTAGTGGAAAAACCATTATCCCCGGCTTTGTTCAAACCCATATTCACCTCTGTCAAACTATTTTTCGTGGTCAGGCTGATGATCTTGAGCTAATGGATTGGCTCCAGCAGAAAATCTGGCCTCTTGAGGCTGCTCATGATCAGGAGTCGATCTATTATTCTGCTTTACTCGGCTTAGGTGAGCTGATCCAAAGCGGTACGACCACGATCGTCGACATGGAGACTGTTCACCATACTGATTTTGCCTTTCAAGCACTGGCCGAGAGTGGTATCCGCGCGCTTTCTGGTAAGGTGATGATGGATAAAGGCGATCAAGTTCCACTCCCCTTGCAAGAAAAAACAAGCGATTCGATTCAACAAAGTGTTGATTTATTAGAAAAATGGCATAACTATGACCACGGTAGATTACAATATGCTTTTTCACCACGATTTGTCGTATCCTGCACAGAAGCGCTATTAACAGAAGTCAAACAACTATCTGACCATTATAATGTCATGGTCCATACTCACGCTTCAGAAAACAAGGGAGAAATTGACATTGTTCAGCGTGAGACGGGGATGCGCAATATCGTCTACTTGGATCATTTAGGCTTAGCTAACAAGCGTCTCATTTTAGCACATTGCATTTGGCTTGATCAGCTTGAAAAACAAATCATACGCGAAAAAGGCGTCCATGTTAGTCACTGTCCCGCTTCTAATCTAAAGCTAGCCTCGGGTATTGCTGATATCCCTGAGATGCACGACCACGGCACCTGTCTCAGTCTTGGCGCAGATGGGGCGCCCTGTAACAACAATTTAGATATGTTTAACGACATGCGTCTGGCCGCTCTGATTCAAAAGCCGATCCATGGTCCAACGTCGATGCCAGCCAAAACAGTCTTGAAGATGGCGACAATTGGTGGTGCAAAAGCAATTGGCCGTGATCATGAGATTGGAAGCTTAGAGGTTGGCAAAAAAGCAGACTTAGCCATTCTCGATCTGAATAACTTTCATACGTATCCATCGGCTGAGGTTGATCCGATTTCACGAATTGTTTACAGTACAACGAGAGCGGATGTCGAGACAACAATTATCAATGGCAAGATTGTGATGGAAAATCGTCGCATGCTTACCATTGACAAAGCAGATGTTTTACAGCAAGCGAATCGGATCATTCGTCAGTTACTGAAACGGTCTAAACAATTCCTTAAATAACCCTTTAACACTTATGATTAAAAAAATTTTAAAAAGGATGATGTGAGCTGAATGACCAAATTAGCGCAAGCAGAAGCATTTTTAGAAGCAAAGCAGCAGGAAATGATTGATTTATGGGAAAACATTATTCGTATCGAAAGCCCCTCAAATGATGTTGCAGGTGTCAATGCCGTTGCAAGCTACTTAACAGATTATTGTCGCAAAGTGAATCTTGAGACAAAGACTTATCCTTTCAATCAAGCGGGTAGCAGTTTAATAGCCTATACCCCTGCTAGACATCTACCTAATATCGCTCTTGTCGCCCATATGGATACGGTGCAACCGGTTGGCTCATTCGGAGCTGACCCAATTACTTATCAAGATGGCTTCCTCCATGGTCCAGGAGCTTATGACTGTAAGGGTGGTATTGTCATTGCATTGTTTGTTATTCAAGCTTTACAACAAATGGGTTACGACAAACGACAGCTTAAGCTCATTTTGTCAGGTGATGAAGAGGTTGCCCATCAGCTTTCACAGGGGCAAGGTGCTAAGGTTTTTGATCTAGAAACGCCCTTTACCGCCGCTGCTTTTACTTGTGAAAGCGCTCGATTAAGTGGTGATGTCATTACAAAGCGAAAAGGCGGTGCTTTTTATCGATTCGACATAAAAGGGATTTCTGCCCACGCTGGCAATCATCCACTTGGTGGAGCAAGTGCGATCCAAGAAGCAGCCCATAAAATGATAGCGATTGAAAAGCATACTAACCCTGAGGGTACAACCTATAATTGCGGTGTGATTGAAGGCGGTACTGGAACAAATATCATTCCAGATACATGTACCTTCAAGGTAGGCGTTCGTTTCAAAACAAATGCCAACTTAGATCAAGCAGAGCAGTTACTACAAGCCATTAATGATCAAGCGTTTATCGACAACACAGTTTCAACGTTGACAAAAGAAGCCGCTTTTTTGGCAATGGAGGAAACCGAAAAAACGCCCGACCTATTCCAGCTTTACCACGATACACGAAGTGATTTGGGCTTTCATAAACCTAAACCGTTGTATGTCGGGGGCTGCTCAGATAGTGCTTATTTAACCGCTAAAGGCATTCCGACATTATGTGGAGTAGGTGTGATCGGCGTTGACCCGCATTCACCGAATGAGCGTGCACGCGTTTCATCACTTCAGGAACAAGCACTTACGATTGTGAAAACAATATTGGATATGCCGGATCAGTTCTGATCCCATACAACTTTTCACGGAGAACCGTTGATGATAAAAGCTTGTCACCGAGATTCCGTGTCAAGTGAGTTGGAGCATAATTTGCATCATATAATCTGAATAGCTTTTCTAACAAGGAAATTCAATGTTTAGAAGGGAACAGCGAAATCCTGCCGTTCCCTTCTCATTTATGTTCTTTTTTCAAGTAATTGTCCTGTTCAAAAGTAGTATATTCAGAATTAGCTACTGCACATACCTCTGTGCTAACTAATGTTAAACTAAATGCTAATTTACCTTGCTTAACAAGCATATCCCTCACTCTAATTTCTGAAAACATATAAAGTCCAGCCATTTTGCTTTTTAGGCGGTTTCTTGCCATGCCTTTACATATTGACCCGTTTATCATAACACCCCACCTATTCTTGCCACTACAGCCCCAAAAACCAGCACTACCACACCTTGCCGCGTTAAGGGTTCGTTATTTACACATAGTAAGTCACACTAATTCCACCATTTTCCGCAATAGCACCAGATACAACACCTGTTGCGGTATTAACAGCAACCTCTCCCCAACACATTAACCCAAACATTATAATTAAATTTACAATTCAACCAACTATGCCTGTTATATATCCCCCTTCTAAATCAGCAAATATTATTGGATTGCTTTTTACCTATAATCTATTTTAAGAAAAAGATTAATTTTATTGCGATCGGGTAATTGTATATAGAGATTTATAAAGGAGTGATAACTTGGAATTAAATGTAGGTTTAATTTGCGCTCCAGAATTACCTGAAACGATTTGCAGAGAATTGATTAAGCCATTAAGTACATATTGTCAAGATCATGTCGATGGTAAATATGAATGGACATTAGACATTATGGTTGATCCTTTAACAGGTGCGGTAGAAGATTCAAAGGAAATATTTAATGAAGCGCATAAAATAGCGAACCAACAAAATTGGGATTATACGATATGCGTGACAGACCTTCTTCTTTTTGATAAAAAAAAGATTATCTTAGCAGATTTAAATAAAGATCTTAATATCGCACTCCTCTCTTTGCCAGCTTTTGGTGCACCACCAATGAAAAATAGAACATTCAAAATGATCAAACAAATTGTTTATGAATTGCATCATCAAAATCTAAATGCTTCACACATAAAAGAAACCGCTACACATCAAATGAAGCAAAAATTGAGATTATCTCCTATTAAACGAATGGAAGGCGCTGAAGAAACCAACGTGACCCGCTATTCTGTTGTGCCCAAAATCAACGGGAAAGTTCGAGCTATTTTAGGCATGACTTATGCCAATAGACCTTGGGCAGTGATTGCTTCTTTTAAACCCATTATTGCTGTCGCGTTTGCTACGGGTGCTTATGTGTTAATTTTCCCTACATTATGGGAATTAAGTATCCATTATAATTTGTTAAGACTCGTCGCCATTACCTTTGTTGCAATTATTAGTATGATTATTTGGATGATCGTTTCACATCATTTGTGGGAGAAACGTACTAAAAAAGGGAAAACCAAAATGAAAAAACTATATAATACAACAACACTAGTAACCTTGACTGTTGCAGTGTTAGCCTATTACATTGTCCTCTTAGCTATATTTTCAATTGCGATCATCTTTTTTGTTCCACCCGACTTATTTGAATCATTGACAGAGATAGAAAAAGATGTAACGCTTATCAGTTTCTTACGTTTAAGCTGGTTAGCAACCTCAATTGCAACATTAGCAGGATCGATAGGCGCAAGCACTGAAAGTACAGAATTAATTCGTAATATTGCCTATGGTTATCGACAAAATCGTCGCTATAATGAAGTGAAAGAACGCAATGTTCAAGATGATTAACAGCTAGCTTAACATTAAACAAATATGATACAATAAGCTTTGACCTTTAAGATAGGAGCAGATATAATGCAACAAAATAACAGTCGTGAACATGCGCTATTAAAAATTTCAGTATATGGCGCTGTTATTTTTTCTGTGACTGGGATCGTAATCGGCTTACTTGTCGGTGCTCAAATGATTTTGTTTGATGGCCTATATTCACTCGTTAGTTTGGGACTTTCGATATTATCTTTAATCGCTGCGAGGTTTATTAGTAAGCATGACATTAACAATTATCCATTTGGAAAAGATAAAATTGAGCCATTAGTGGTGCTGATCAAATACTTCGTTATACTCGTACTTGTTATCGGTTCCCTTGCTTCAGCTTTAATGACTTTAGCCTCTGGTGGCAGAGAAGTAGCCGTAGGTATTGCTTTAATCTATTCGACGCTAGCAACCATTTTATGTATTGGCATCACCTATTATTTAAAAAAAGAGGCTAATAAAGTACGTTCTGCACTTTTACAAGCTGAAGCTAATCAATGGTATATGGATACATTGGTTAGTGTTGCTGTGTTAATAGGTTTTGTCATCTCATATTTACTCAATTTCTTTTCAGCAACTCAATTTATCGTCCCTTTCATAGATCCAATTATGGTCATAGCTGTATCGATTTATTTTATTAAAGTACCCATTGAGGAAATGTCGACTGCATTACGTGAAATCTTAGACATGCCCCCAAAGGGAAAAATGCCAGATCAAATTAAACAATTTATCAAGGGACTTGCTAATGAACGTGAATTTGATGAATCCATTGTAAGAATTACTAAAGTAGGTAAAACTTTGTGGGTAGAAATTGATTTTGTCATTAAAAAAGAAGACCGATTAGCGTCTTTAACTGATCAAGACCAAATTAGAGAAGATATTGACCGCTTTTTAGATCAGTATCCTTATCAAAAATGGTTAACGGTCTCTTTTACAAAAGATCGTAAGTGGGCATTATAATGTTCCTAGAAAAATAACAAAATACTCTATGTAATAAGGTGCCCAAAAGCGAGATCTTAGGGGCACCTTATTATGTTCAACTCTTACACTATCTTGCTTATTCTTGTTACATGATCACTTATTTATTGAAAATCAAGTAAGAAGTATTTCTTTTTACCGCGTCTAACGATCGTATATTGATTATCGATGCGATCATCATCCTGAATTTGATAATTCACGTTTTGTTGACGTTCACCATTGATATATATCGCACCATTTTGGATGTCCTCACGTGCTTGCCGTTTAGATGATGAAATATTCGCCTCAACTAGCAGATCCACTAGCAGCATCGTCTCCTTCGTCAACTGCACCGTCGGAACGTCTTTAAAGCCTTGTTTAATCTCGTCGCCATTTAATTGTTTAATTTCCCCACTAAACAGTGCTTGGGATATCCGTTGTGCTTGAACTAATGCCTCTTCACTATGGACTAATTTGGTCAGCTCTTCTGCTAATCGAATATGTGGAATCCGTTTTTCTGGTGCTTCTTCTAACTGTACTGCCAATTGATTAATTTCTTCAATTGATAAAAACGTAAAGTATTTTAAGAATTTTATTACATCACGATCATCTGTATTGATCCAGAATTGATAGAATTGATAAGGTGTTGTTTTTTCTGGATCTAACCAGACCGCTCCACCAGCTGTTTTACCAAATTTCGTTCCATCTGCTTTGGTAATAAGTGGGACTGTGAGACCAAACACTTTAACCTCATCTTCGCTTGTTCGACGGATCAACTCCATACCAGCTGTAATATTCCCCCACTGATCACTGCCTCCAATTTGTAATGAGCAATTTTCTTTTTGAAATAGATTCATGAAATCATATGACTGTAAGATCATATAAGTGAACTCGGTAAAGCTTATCCCATTTTCTAAACGAGATTGAACGGAATCTTTAGCTAACATATAGTTCACCCCGAAGTGTTTACCTGTATCACGCAAAAATTCAATAAGGGTTAATGACCCGAGCCACTCTGCATTGTTTCGTGCAACAGCTCCATTTGCTTCTTTTTCAAAGTCTAGAATTTTAGCCAATTGTTGCTTAATCCTATCACTAAAATATTCAACCGTTTTGGTATCATTTAATTGGCGCTCACTTGAACGTCCACTTGGATCACCAATCATTCCTGTTCCCCCACCAATTAATGCAATCGGTCGATGCCCTGCTTGTTGAAATCTTTTTAACATAAGCGCTGGAACTAAATGGCCAATATGCAAACTATCTGCTGTCGGGTCAAAGCCACAATATAGCGTAACGATATCGTCTTGTAAATGCTTTTTCAAACCCTCTTCATCAGTCATTTGCTGAATAAGTCCTCGCATGTCTAAATCTTGAATAATATCCATGTTTATCATCTCCTTTAATATCAAAAAATTCTTTCATACAACCTTGTGACAGGGCTTGGCGATGTCGTCTATTAAAAAAATCGACTGGACTCATTTTTCAGCGAACATGTCAACTTTTTCTATCCTAGCCCTTTTAAATTTTGCGTTTGAAGTTTCCCGCTTTTTTTTATTGCAATTAACACTTTCTAACAAACAAAAAAAGAGCAAAAAACATCCCAAAAGGGACGAGTTCTACTCTCGCGGTACCACCCTCGTTGCAAACTATCATTGCCACTTTGAATTGATATCGGTGCATTATGTTGCACCGCCTAAATCATAAGTTGTACATTAGGAAGCTCAAGAACGTAATTCACGCTAATATTATGCTCTGACTCACACCACCCGTCAGCTCTCTTAAACCAGGGAATATTAACATTACTTCAATCTTTCATCACTCAATTATTTTCTGTTGTGTTACATTAATATCATAATTTCATGACAATCGCAAGCTTTTTTAAAAAAATTTGTCTCAGATACTTATCAATTGCTGAAATATGCTATAATATGAGATGGAATTTTAGGAGGTATTGATATGACTTTTCAAGAACGACTAAACAACATCTGGAAAAAAACGAAATCTTTTATAGATAAAGGCATTATTCAAAAATTTGCCCGAATTAGCTATGATGTGGTTTGGAATATAATATTATTTTTTATCGTAATCGGTATCATCGCTTTCTTCTTTGTTGGAGGTATTGGAGCAGGATATTTTGCTTCATTAGTCAAAGATGAACCGCTTCGCTCACAAGAATCGATGGTTAGTGCTATCCACAATTACGAAGAAACGTCAGAAATATATTTTGCTGATGAAGTCTATATGGGAGAAGTGAGCTCTGATATTCATCGGGAAGAAGTGAGCTTAGCTAATGTTTCTGATTATATTATTAATGGTATTATCGCTACTGAAGATGAGTACTTTGAAACGCATGATGGTATCGTTCCTAAAGCGATTATGCGTGCCATGTTTCAAGAGGTTTCAGGTTCAGCCACGCAAACGGGAGGTAGTACGTTAACCCAACAAATTATTAAAAATCAGTTGTTAACAAATGAAGTTTCATTTGACCGAAAAGCGAAAGAAATCATATTAGCATTACGACTTGAAAATTTCATGGAAAAGGATGAGATTCTTGAGGCTTATCTTAACATTGTCCCATTCGGGCGAAATGCTAATGGTCGAAACATTGCAGGTGTCCAAACGGCAACACAAGGGATTTTTGGTGTTGACGCTGATGACGTTAACTTAGCGCAAGCTGCTTTTGTAGCTGGACTACCTCAAAGTCCCATCGTTTATAGTCCTTTTAACAATAATGGTACATTAAAGGATGAAGATGGACTTGAAGCCGGACTTAATCGCATGCAGACCGTCTTATTAAGAATGGAGCAAGCTGGCTATATAACTGAAGAGGAACGTGAAGAAGCAATGGCGTTTGATGTTGTTGACAGTTTTTCTGATCGTTCCCCATCTGCTTTTGAAGAATATCCGTATTTAACAGAAGAAGTTCGCAGACGAACAGAAGAGATCTTTATTGAGTACCTAGCTGAAGAAGATGGCTATACTATGGAAGATTTAGATGCTAATGACGAATTAAGCGAACAATATCAAATTTATGCTTCAAGAGAGTTATCTCAAGGTGGTTATAAAATTCATACCACCATCAATAAAGAAATGTTTGACACTTTTCAAGACGTTGCTGAAAATTTTAATAACTTTGGCCAAGATAAGACCGCACGAAATGAGCAGTCTGGTGCTGTTATTATGACACAAGATCCAGAAACAGGTGAAGATGTTCCACTCGTGACGCCAGAGCAAGCCGGTAGTATACTAATTGATAATAGCACAGGTGCGATTATTGCTTTTGTCGGTGGTCGTGATTTTGAACAAGATAATCAAAACTATGCCACTCGGGTAAGGCGTTCAGTTGGTAGTACAGCAAAACCTTTACTCGTTTATGCACCTGCCATGGAGCTAGGTGTTATCCAACCAGGATCAATCATTGCCGATGTCAACTTAGATTATGGTAATGGAAAAGGTTGGCCTAATAACTTTACAGTAGGGCGTTATTATGGATTGGTGACCGCTCGAACAGCCCTCGCTAATTCTTACAACGTATCTGCTGCATCTGTCTTTCAGGACTTACAACAAGAAACTGAAGCATTTACTGAGTTCGGTGAAAAGATGGGCCTTTCTCATGACAAGAGCGCGATACACCCTTCTTTTGCAATTGGTACTTATGGTTCAACCATTGATGAAAATACAAATGCTTATGCAACGTTTGGTAATGATGGAAAATATCTTGAAAGTTATATGATTGAAACGATTGAATCTGTTGATGGAGAAATTATCTTTGAACATGAAAGTGAATCTGTTGATGTTTTCAGTGTCCAAACAAATTACTTGATGGTCGATATGATGCGTGATGTATTAACACAAGGAACGGGTAGAACAGCTCGAAGTCAGTTAAGAAATGCTAGTGTGGACTGGGCTGGTAAAACAGGGACATCTAATAATGCTGCTGATAACTGGTTTGTCGCAACTAATCCTAATGTCACTTTAGGGACATGGATTGGATATAACTATAATCAACCACTTGATGATGGGTACAGTGGAAGAACGCAATCGTTATGGGCTGCATTAGTAAATGCCGCCACTGAGGTTGATCCTGATTTAATGGCACCATCATCAAGGTTTTCTCAGCCTGATAATATTGTTTCACGTTCATTTAGTCTTGTTTCAGGTCATGCCCCTTCTGAGATAAGCCAATCGCTCGGATTAGTTGGCAGTGACATTTTCAATGCAGCTTATACACCGTCAAGTGAGGACGACAGCTTAATTGATGGAAGCTATGTGATCATGGATGGTGAAGCTGTTATTGCTGGAAGTAATACACCTGAAGAGTTCACACAAGATGATGGGGTCATGTTTAATCCAGAATGGTTGAGTGAGATGGGGTATGATCAGCTCGATGATATTAGTCAGTTAATTCCAGATAATAATTCTGCATGGGATGCTGTTGAAATTCCAGAATTAGTTGACATTGAAGATAACGGAAATAATCCAAATGCTCCTACTTCTCTCTCCAAGTCAGGTAATAACTTGACTTGGAGTGCACCATCTAGCCAGTATGTTGTTGGTTATCGTATTTATCGTGCAGATGATCCAGAGGATGATTTCTCTCTTTATGATTCGACGATTGATACAGATATAAATGTCGGCAGTAACTCAGCGGTTTACCATGTCGTAGCAGTCAATTACTTTGGTCGTGAATCTGAACCTTCATCACCTTATGTTGATGGTGAGGTTGATCAAGACGATGATGAGGATGATGATACCGACGATGACAATAATGAAGACCGTAATAGAAACAGAAACCGTGGTAATAGAAATAATGATCATCCCTCATATCGTGATGAAGATGAAGAAACTGAAGAAGATGAAGATAGTCAAGATGTTGATGATAGTGAAGATAGCGATGAAGACAATGAGAGCGATGGTTCTGATGATGACGGAGAACAAGGCGATGGTTAATAAAGCGAACCTTCAATCAGTGGGCGAAGGGCTACAAGACGTAGGTCATGTAGACGTGGGCCTACAGGATGTAGGTCATGCAGACGTTGCCACAGGACGTGGCGATCTTAGTCTGTAATCCTTCTTAAAGATGTGGCGGTTTTAGTCTACGATCTTACCCACCCACCAATTGTTAGCTGAGTGAATCAGTACACTAGCGGTGTTTTACGGACCGTTATCCATGATTAATTAGACAAGCTAACTTGCTTTAAATTAATACTACCGAATAGCGCTGGGGCAAATCCCTAGCGTTATTTTTTATTCACCCAAAAACAGCACATTGTTTTAGACTTTAAAACAATGTGCTGTTTACTATAGGTTTAATTCAATGATTGTGACAATTCTAAGATGACAATTTCAACCCTTCGATTACGTTGCCAATTATCTGGTGAATCATTTGGCGCTACTGGACGGGTATCACCAAACCCAACTGCAATGAAGCGGTCCTCATTAAAATCATTAGCATCAACAATATGACGGATCACACTACTTGCTCTCGCACCAGATAACTCCCAATTTGACGGAAATGCCGGTGTAGAAATAGGACGATTATCTGTATGCCCTTCTACCCGAACACTATTCGGTATATTAGAGAGTAATAGTGCCACCTTATCTAAAAATGGCTCACCTTCTGATTTTATGACAGCTTCACCGGTATCAAATAGAATACGTTCTTGTAAAATAAGAACAACACCTTGATCCGTACGATTAGCTGAAATAACTTCTTGCAATTGATTTTCTTCTAAAAAATCCTCAATTTCTTCTAGCAATTCTTCCAACGACTCTTGATCAGACTCTAATTCATCTTCATCTAAGCCGTCTTCTTCAAATAAATTTTGTTTAAAATTATCAAATTCTTCTTGTTGTTGATTCAAATCAGCACTATCTGACGGATTGTCCATTTCCACGGTTGAAGGAAAACCATCAAAAATCATTCGATTACGGAAAGATTCTGCCACAGCTTCAAACCGAGCCGCATCAATTTGCGACATTGAAAAAAGCAAAATAAAAAATACTAATATAAGTGTCATCATATCTGAGAAGGTGGTCATCCATTTTGGGCTACCCTTAGGTGGCTTTTTATTAGGACGCTTCATTTGCTATACCCTCCACTGCATCTTCGTTTTCAACAGAACGGCGCTTACGCATATCATCAGATAGAAAAGCACTTAGTTTCTCTTTAAGAATTCGTGGATTTTGACCGGATTGCACACCGATTACACCTTCAACAATAATCTGTTTCGTAAATACTTCTTCATCTGTCTTGGTTTCTAATTTACCAGCCATTGGCATAAATACTAAGTTGGCCAAAACCGAGCCATAAAATGTTGTTAATAAAGCTACAGCCATTTGAGGACCTAATGTTGTAGGATCATTAAGATCATTTAGCATTAGAACAAGCCCAATTAATGTACCAATCATTCCCCATGCCGGTGCGTAATCACCAGCTCTCTCAATAATCATACGCCCTTTGGAATGTCGATCTTCCATTGCTGTTATTTCTGCGCTCATAATGTCTTGAATAACTTCAGGCTCGATACCATCAATGGCTAATAAAACACCTTTTTTAATGAATGGATCATCTACATCTTCTAATTCGCCTTCTAGCGCTAGCAGACCTTCACGTCTAGCACGTTCTGAAAGTCTTTCAAACAAGCTAATCAGATCTTCTAAATTATGATCATTCTTGTTAAATGACTCCTTGACTACACGTCCCATAATCTTGACTTGATCAAGATTAAAGTTAATAAGTAGCGCTGCTGTTAATCCCCCGATTACAATAACCATCGAAGAGATTTGAATAAAAGCTAAAAAGCCATCAAAATTTCCACTACTTGATATGATTCCAAAAGAAATCATAATAATACCTAATGTAATGCCGATTGGTGTTAAAATATCTGTTTTTTTCATATGCTCTCTCCTTAACTAACATAAAATCTTTGGATGAAAGTAATCATGCCAAGGATTTGCAAGTTCGATATTTCGTATATCGGCAATAATTTTATTTTGTTGAGCTTCTTTCAATAATTTGGTGTGGTAAAATGACATTCGAATTTGTCACTTCTTCTTTGTTCATATACTTTGTTAGTAAACGCATAGCAACCGCACCGATATCATACATTGGCTGTACAATGGTGGAAAGCGTTGGTCGAACCATTGTTGCTAATCTTGTATTATCAAAGCCAAACACTTCAATATCATCAGGCACACTTAAGCCTTTATCTTGAATGGCATGAATCACACCTAACGCCATTTCATCTGAAGCTACGAAAATAGCAGAAGGTCGCTTATCTAAGCCTAGCAACTGATCAGCTGCTTCTACACCTGATCCATAAGTAAAATCACCACGGACAATATAGGACTGGTTCAAGCTTTGATCACTTTCCTCTAATGCACGTAAGTAACCACGATACTTTAATTCGTTAGCTGCTGTTTCTTCTACACCTGTTACAAATGCAGGATGCGCATGTCCGTTATCAATTAAAAGTTTAGTCGCCTCATAACCAGCAACCTCGTAGTCAATATTAACCGATGGAATCGTTTGAGTAGGATCTACTGTAGCTGCTAAAGCAACCGGTACTGGCGACGTTTTGAATTGTTGAATATGTTCATCTGTAATACGCCCCCCCATAAACACAATTCCATCTACTTGTTTTTCAAGCATCGTATTAATTAATTTCACTTCTTTATCAATGTTCTGATCCGAGTTACTCAATATAATATTATATTTATACATATTAGCAATATCATCGATACCGCGTGCCAATTCTGAAAAGAAAATACTTGAGATATCAGGAATAATCACACCAACTGTTGTTGTCTTTTTGCTGGCCAATCCCCGCGCTACCGCGTTAGGGCGATAACCTAACCTTTCAATGGTTTGTAATACTTTCTTTCGTGTCGCAGGCTTTACATTCGGATTTCCATTCACCACTCTTGAAACAGTAGCCATTGATACATTTGCTTCACGTGCAACGTCATATATCGTTACATTCATCATTTCAACCTCCAATAGTAAATAAAATAATCGTTTTTCCTTTTATGTACAGTATAGCATAGTAAACTATTTCCCATACTATATCGACATTTTATGATTTAAAATACATACAATAGTATAACAAATTTCGCAAAACAAGTCTGTGATTTCTAGCTTATTTTGAAATGAAAAAATCAAAAGGCCCTAAAAATTACATTTATAGGCAATTTTTAGGGCTATTCTACTTATTTCTGAACAACGACTTGATTCATAAATTGATCAAATTGTTCAAAATCCATTTGTTGTTGCGCATCTGATAAAGCAACGGCCGGATCTGGATGTACCTCAGCCATAATACCATCCGCCCCAATTGCTAGAGCCGCCTTTGCAGCAGGAATTAATAAATCTCTCCGCCCTGTTGAATGCGTTACATCTACCATAACAGGTAAGTGTGTCTCTTGTTTCAAAATGGGAACGGCAGTAATATCTAGTGTGTTCCGTGTCGATGTTTCATATGTGCGAATACCACGTTCACAAAGAATGATTTGACCATTTCCTCTAGAATTAATGTACTCTGCTGCATTAATGAAATCTGATACCGTTGCAGACATCCCACGTTTCAGTACAATTGGCTTATTGACTTCTCCAGCCGCTTTTAACAACTCGAAATTTTGCATGTTTCTTGCACCGATTTGAATAACATCTAAATATTCTGCTGCTTTTTCTATATCTGCGGGGTTTACAATTTCACTTACAACAGCTAAACCATATTCTTCAGCCACTTGCTTGAGAATTTGCAATCCATCAAAACCAAGTCCTTGAAAATCATATGGAGAAGTTCTAGGCTTAAAGGCGCCACCACGAATAATTTTCAATCCTTTATCTTTTATTTGTTCAGCGACTTGAGCAACTTGCTCGTAGCTTTCTACCGCACAAGGTCCAAAAATAAAGTGTGGGTCCCCATCTCCAAAAGCGGCTCCATTAATATTAATGATCGTATCTTCGGCTTTACGCTTTCTTGAGACTAACAATTCCTTGCTGTGGTCCTTCTCTTGTAATTCTAAACCCGCTTTGAAAATTTCTTTGAACAAATGAATAATGGTAGCATCTTGGAACGGTCCATTGTTATATTTTTTAATCAACTCTAGCATGTCGCGTTCTCGTACTGGATCATATTTTTTATCTGCTCCATGATTTTCCTTGGCATGTGCCGTTTCTTTTACCAATTCAGCACGCTTGTTAATCAAGTTTAGTATTTCTAAGTTAACTTGATCAAGTTGTTCTCTTAATTGATCCAACTGTTGATTACTCAATCTGATTACCCCCTGTTAATGTTAGCTTATCCAAAAATACAACTTTTTTCTTTACTTTTAAAAACAACTCAACGACAATTAACCTAAACCATTAATTGTAGTATAATAAAAAGATATAATGAATAATTAGGGATTATTATAGCTAATTATTTCTCACTTGTCACTACAATGTTAAAATATTTAGTATTTTCTTTTAATTTAAGCGATTTGAGATCTAATGTTATGTTTTTTTATAGCTTTTCCTTTAATAAATTAAAATGGTTTATAGAATTGAAATTTTTTTGTTACACTTTAGTTTATATAGCACGCGAATAGAAAGGATACAAAGAATGGATAATACAATTTTTGCACTAGACATTGGTACAAGGTCAGTTATAGGTTTGCTGTTAGAAGTCAATGATCAGTCATATAAATTAGTAGATTATGTGATTGCCGAACATAAAGAGAGATCTATGCTCGATGGACAGATCCATGATGTTGTGCTCGTTTCTCAAGTCATCAACGATGTCAAAAAAGAATTAGAAGAAAGACATAACTTAACCTTAGATAAGGTTTGTGTCGCCGCTGCAGGACGCGCTTTAAAAACGAAGAGAACAACGATTACTAAAGAGATTGGTCAGCATCCTCTTATTAATAAAGAAGATGTACGCTTTCTCGAATTAAGTGCTGTTCAGCAGGCACAACATCATCTGGCGCATGAAGAAAAAGATACAAATAGCCAAACCCACTATTATTGTGTTGGATACTCTGTTCTGCAATATAAACTTGATCATGACGTTATTGGATCCCTTATTGATCAACAAGGGCAACGTGCTGAAGTAGAGATTATTGCTACCTTTTTACCTAAAGTGGTTGTGGAGTCTTTGCTCGCTGCCCTTCAACGTGCTAACTTAGAAATGGAAGCTTTAACACTAGAACCAATCGCCGCGATAAATGTGCTTATTCCTGAGTCCATGCGTCGTTTAAATGTTGCTTTAGTTGACATTGGTGCCGGGACGAGTGATATTGCACTTACTGATGAAGGGACCATTACAGCATATGGCATGGTCGCAAAAGCTGGTGATGAAATTACTGAAGCAATAAGTGATCATTACCTCCTTGATTTCAATGAAGCAGAACGCGTTAAACGCCACATTACTGAATTCGGAGAAGCTATCATCACTGATATTCTCGGATTTGAACAAACCGTCTCATTAGAAGATGTAACAAAAGCGATTGCGCCTGCAATAGAGCAATTAGCTCAACAAATTGCAGAGGAAATGATTACACTAAACAATAGATCTCCTAAAGCAGTTATGTTAGTAGGTGGCGGTAGTCTTACCCCAAGTTTAACACATGTATTAGCCAAAAAATTAAGTCTGCCCATTAACCGTGTAGCAACCCGAGGTACAGAAGCTATACCTCATTTAGAAGCTCTCGTAGACATACCAGAGGGGCCTGCTTTTATCACACCAATTGGGATCGCAATTGCCGCCAAGCAAAATCCCGTTCATTATATCAGTGTGACTGTTAATGATCGTGCAGTTCGTTTATTTGATATGAAGCAATTAACTGTTGGTGATTGTTTACTTGCTGCCGGCGTTTACATCGAAAAAATGTATGGAAAGCCTGGTATGGCTTATATGGTAACCTTTAACAAACAGAACATTACGCTACCCGGCAGTCACGGTCAACCTCCCCGTGTGCTATTAAATAATGAGCTAATAAACGTGGACCACCCTATAAAACATGGCGATCAGTTATATGTTGAAAAAGGAGAGGACGGGGTCGAGCCACACGTCACTATTGAAGAGATGGTCGATACATATCATTGTTTTTCTATTACTTTCAATAGTGAGGAGTATATCATTAAACCCACATTGAAAGTGAATGGCTATGAGTCAAGTCCAGATTATATACTCAAAGATCATGACGATGTCACTATAGAAGAAACAAAAACGTTAGCAGCGTGGCTACAAAGCGTGGGAAAACAGTCGCTACTTGCTGAACTATCAAGTGACCATGTATATTTAGATAATCAAAAAATTGAGCTATCAAGTTTTTCTGCTCAGTTAAATATTAATAACAAAAAGGCTGTGCTAAACCAAGTCTTAAAAGCTAACGATGCAATTACATTCATACCGGCTAAAAAAGCTGCTGTTTCTGATCTGCTGAATCTTTTAGATATTAAAACAACCAAAAAACTAAATGTTATCTTTAACGATCAAAAGGTTGAATTAGAAAAAAATATTGTTTCTGTTTATCTCGGAGAACAACAACTTAGTTTATCAGACTTAGTTGTACCTGAATCGAAATTAACACTTAAACAAGCTGATGATCAGGCTTTTATTTTTCAAGACCTATTTAGATTTGTATCAATTGATATAACTGAAATAAAAGGTAATGTTTCTATTCTAAAAAATAGTCAACCTGCGACTTTCCTTGACCCTCTATCTGAAAATGATGTTATTGAAATCAAATATTAAATTTTAAAACTACAACCCAAACAAAACAATGCCGAGTGTCTTTTACAACACTCGGCATTTGTTTTATTCATCTTTGATATCTTCAGCTGCATCTTCAACTGCTTCAGCTACATCTGTGGCAGCTTTCTTTTCAGTTTTCTTTATATCTTTAGCTGCTTTTTCAACTGTCTTCTTTACGTCCTTTGCCGCATCTTCTGTTACTTCTGCTTTTTCTTTTGCTGTTTCTTTAAGTTCATCTGCCTTTTCGAACACATCCGCTTTCGTTTCTTCTACTTCATCATAAGCACGGTTAATTTTTTCCTGTAACGATCGCTTTGTTTCCTGAAATTTATCTTGAAATTCTTGAGATTTTTCCGTTACTGCTTTTTGAAGATGAGCCTTTTGCTCTTTAGCGTAATCTTTAAATTCATCTGTTTTCTCATAAGCAACATCTTTCCATTCACTGGCCTTATCTTTTAACTCGTGTGCGCCTTTATTAATATCTTGTCTTAATTCTTTCCCCGCCTTCGGAGCAAACAACAGGGCTAATGAAGCACCAATTGCTGTGCCGACTAATGATCCAATTAAAAAGTCTTTAGCGTTAATATTTTCGCTTGAATGATCTTTTTGTTTTGACATAATTTAATTCCTCCCTAAAATATTCTATAATGATTACTCATTATTGTTCTTTCTTCTTTTAAACAACTCCATAACCACTGTTCCCCATTTAACAGCTTGTGCCGTCTCTTCTTTATTTTCTACTGCTACTTTTGAAATAGAATCAGACACTTGTTTAATCGATTGATTAAAACCAGAAACGGTATCACCTAAACCACTAATGCTATCAACAACAACATTTAGCCGCTTTGACTTCTCATTGATGTCTTCTGCTAGTGCATTTGTACGATTTAATAATAGTGTAGTTTCTGTCGTTATACCTTCCATTTGTGTTTCTAATCCTTCTAATGTATTAGCCACATTGGCCATGGTCCGCTCTGTTTCTTTTAGAACCTTAATAATGTAAACAACCAAAGCAGCAAAGGCAATAGCAAATATTATTGCTGCGAAATACAGAAGGTTTACCATACTGTGGTCACACTCCTTTTCTATGTAGTAAACCAATAAAGCCAGCTTAGTGGTATTTACCCTTTACAGGTACATTTAAACATACTCTTTTTATAAACTTAGCAAATTTGCAATATTTATTCATGACAAACTTGTACTCAGCAAGTGAATGAAGCAGAAAAACTTTTCACTTATAATAAAAAAGCTCGCATTCCTCATTATTTAGTGAATCTGCTAGCTTTTCTTATCCTTCACACTTTAACGTATAAAAATAGCCGCTTCAATAGAATTCGCTATTGAACGACTATTCTCCTGCTTATCGATCTGATTTTATCACAGATAACCGTACGTACATCCGCCACAAAATAGAGAGCAGAAATCATAATAGCTTGATTCACTCTACTAACAATCAGGGGCAGGGCAGGACAAAACCAACCAATGATTGACGTTTCGTTTTATCCAATTTCTTCATAAGCGATTTGATATTTCTGTATATCTCCCGCCCCCATAAAAACAAGGACACCGTCTTTATTACCCTTAAGTTCATTAGTCATATCTAATGTAAGTAATTTACTGTTCGGAACTAAAGCTTGTAGATCTTCAATCGATAATTTTCCAGCAAGTTCACGTGCTGAGCCAAAAATATCACACAAATAAACAAAATCAGCTAACTTTAAGGCATTAGCAAACTCTTGCAAGAACATTTTAGTTCGCGTGTAGGTGTGAGGTTGAAAAATTGCCGTAATTTGTCGATTGGGATATTTCTTACGAATAGCATCAATCGTTGCCTCAATCTCTTTAGGATGGTGGGCATAATCATCAATGATAATTTGGTTATTTTTCTTTTTCTCTGAGAATCTCCTTTTAACACCACCAAATGTAGCCAGGTGCTTAATATCCTCTGCTTGCATCCCTTCGTAGTGACACAATGTAATAACCGCTAATGCATTTAACACACTATGTTTACCATATGTGGGTATGGTAAATGTCTCATAATAATTATTGCGAACAAACACATCAAATTTTGTACCCGAAGCTACCTCAGAAATATGTTTTGCTTGAAAATCATTACTTTCTTCAAAGCCATAATATAGAACGGGAACTTTAGCTTGGATTTTTTGTAAATATTCATCATCCCCACAAGCTACAATTCCTTTTTTGACTTGATCAGCCATTTCTTGAAAAGCCTTGAACACGTCATCAACACTTGTAAAGTAATCAGGATGATCAAAATCAATGTTTGTCATAATGGCATAGTCAGGTTTATAAGCTAAAAAATGGCGGCGATATTCACAAGCTTCGAAGACAAAATATTCACTATTTGCATGACCTAACCCTGTTCCATCTCCAATTAAATACGATATAGAATACGTTTGATCAAGAACGTGAGCGAGTAAACCTGTCGTTGATGTTTTCCCATGGGCTCCTGTAACAGCAATGCTCGTATATTGACTAAGCCACTCACCTAAAAATTCGTGGTAGCGATAAATCGGCAGCCCCAGTGTTTTTGCTTCGACAATTTCTTCATGATCATCTTTAAAAGCATTACCAGCAATAACCGTTAGACCCGGTTTAATATTAGATTTAGAAAATGGATAGATAGGTATGTTTTTCTGTTTTAATGCCTCTTCTGTAAAAAATGTCTTTTCAACATCAGAGCCTTGAACCGTTTCACCAGCATCATGAAGTATTTGAGCTAATCCACTCATACCTGTTCCTTTAATGCCAACAAAATGATAAATCGTCATAAATTTGTACCTCCAAAAGAGTGATCGACTCTTTTAAAATATTAGAAAACACAGATGATACTTATTGATTAAGCTATCTGTCGTTTTACTATAACATAAGTATTCATTACATAATAAAAGTACCTCAATCGCACAATTTCATATTATATCATAAAAAAATGTTTTTCACAGGTAGATATGTGGTTAATTCTGAAAAAATACTTTTTCTAATCTAGGGTTAGGCCGGTACTGGCGACCAAATTTTGATTCAGGTTTGCCATTCAGCACAACACTGTCTCCAGTAAAGCCTATTTTGATATCAAGGAGGCTACGCCCTACACCATATAAATCAACAGGAACGTTGCGTTTCTCAAACATACGGATTTTGGATTGCGTAAACCCACCACTTGCAATAATCTTTACATGATCAAAACCCTCATCATTTAAAGCCTGTCTTAATGCAAAAATAAGTTCTGGATTGACCCCTCTAGGATCAAACGCCCCCATAACATGTTGGTTTCGAAGAAAGTATTTGTCAACCATATTGTTTGACGTATCTAAACGGACACCTTTTAAGGTCTCACCAAATTCTCGTGCCACTTTCAGCGCATCTGTTATGACATCGTTATTATAATCCACTAATACCATTAGCTCATCTTGCGGATATATTTCATGATAAGCCTTTGCTGCCTCTACTACATCACCCTCAAATAATTGGATTAGTGCATGTGGCATGGTGCCCATACCAGTTTTTCCCCACCACTCATTCATTGCATGGGTCGCCTGTGCTGTAGAGCCTCCTATAAAAGCCGCATAACCATCTCCTGCTTGTTGAGTATAATGGTCATCTCTATCACCCATAAAAATGACGGGCTTTTGTTTACCAGAAGTCCTTCCCGCTTTAACTACATTATATACATTTGTTGCAACAGAAGTGCGACGTGCTAATATGCCATCAATAATCCCCTCTAAGTAACCAAATGACTGATAGGGGCCTTTTATCGTAAGCACTGTTTCATACGGACTGATTTTATCTCCATCCTTTAACGAATGAATGTCTAATTGCTCAGGCTGATCAGCAAAAGTATGTATCAGTGCAATAGCCTCATCTGTACCACATAGAACGGCATTTTCCTTTTGAAAAAACTGCATAATGACCTCATTATTTGGTCGTTTCTTCTCAGCAATCTCTTTTGTCTTTAAAAAATAAACAGCTGAAAACCAACCTTCCTTAATACGCTCATCAAATTTAAATGTTTTATTGGTCAAACGATCAATCTTTCCATTTAACTTCATTGCAATTTCTTTTTCCATTGGTTCAAACTCCTCATTAGCTTATATAAGATTATTATTGTAAATGCCTACGACATGTCAACTTGTTGACTCTATTCTTCCTTGGATACCAATAGGGTCCTCGGTTTACTACCATTTTGCCCAGAGATAACACCCTGTTCTTCCAGAGCATCAATCAGCCGTGCAGCTCTATTATAACCTATTTTAAAGCGACGTTGTAACAATGAGGTACTAATACTATTATTCTCTAGAACAAATGTTAACGCCTCTTGATACAGTTCGTCCTCTGTTTCCAATTGTTCATTTCGTTGGATCAATTGTTCTTGCTCAAATAAATAATTGACTTCACCTTGTTGTCGCACATGACTCGTAATACGCTCAATTTCATCGTCTGAAACAAATGCACCTTGAATCCGCAATGGGGTTCTGGCACCATTTTCGACAAAAAGCATGTCACCTTTACCAAGTAATCGTTCCGCTCCATTCGTATCAATCATTGTTCTCGAATCGACTTGTGAAGCAACACTAAAAGCAATTCTTGTTGGTATATTCGCTTTAATTAAACCCGTAATGACATCAACTGATGGTCGCTGTGTCGCCAATAAAAGATGGATACCACACGCACGTGCTTTTTGAGCAATTCGACAGATGGCATCCTCAACATCTTGAGGGGCAGCCATCATCAAATCAGCTAATTCATCAATAACAATAACGAGATAGGGGAGCTTCTCTTCTAAGGTACTTTGTTTTTCAATCTTCTGATTATAGCGTTCTATATCACGGGTTCCTGAATCCACAAATTTCTGATAACGCTGCTCCATCTCTTCAACCGCCCACTTTAAAGCCTGTGTTGCTGCTCTTACATCAGTTATGACGGGTGAGACCAGATGTGGGATTTCATTATATGGAGCAAGTTCTACCATTTTCGGATCGACAAGCATTAAACGCACGTCTTTCGGTGATGCTTTAAATAAAAGAGAAAGTAAGATTGCATTGATACAAACACTTTTCCCAGAACCTGTTGCACCAGCGATTAAACCATGAGGCATTTTTCTTATATCTGATACAATAGACTGTCCAGAGATATCAAGACCTAGACCAATGGTCAGAGGAGATTGAGCATTATAAAACGTCTCTGATTTAAAAATATCTAGTAAACCAACAGGTTGAGCTGTTGGATTTGGAAGCTCAATACCAATTGCATTTTTGCCAGGTATCGGTGCTTCTATCCGAATATCTTCAGCAGCCATATTTAATTTTATATCATCACTCAGATTCTTCACTTTACTTACTTTTGTCCCCGTTTCTAGTTGTATTTCAAAACGTGTTACTGAAGGTCCTTGCATCACATTAACCACATCAGCATTAACATTAAACTGAGCTAATGTCGTTGTCAATCTTTGTGATTGACTATTAACCCAACTTTGGTCCATACCTTTTGTTAATGGAATATCATCAAGTAAATGTAATGAAGGACGCTGACCTTCAGACGGGACAACTGTTTTTCTTTTTTGATCAAGTCGACGCTTATCACTTGGTGTCATTCTAACGTTAAAAGGATGGTTACGTTTAACCTTCTGATCACGTCTGTCTTTCTCGGCCGGTTCTTCTATTGATTGCAGATCAATTGTATGCTCAACGTTTTCTCTTTTTTCAGGATCGGTTAAACATTCTGTATCTTGCTCTTCACCGATGGTTGTATCCTCGAAAACAACCGTCTCATGGTTATTTTGTAAACCCTCGTTAATCAATTCTTGGTCAATTTGATCGTGTTGTTCCTCCGTTATTGGTGATTTATCCCGGTCACGCCTTAAAAAAGCAGGTTTTTCAACGGTCGCCTTCATAGCTTTACTGTCGTTAAAACCATAAACTGGTGAAGGAACATCAGATACTCGAAAGGGTTTCCGTTTTAAACGATTTTGTTCAGTTTCACTTGATTTATTAATCGTATGTAATGAACGTTGATGACGTTTCTGATCATAATAACGACTTTCAGGCGGATCGATTGGCATAGGGAATCGGTATGAACCGGTCTTTGGATACTGATAAGACACCTTAGCATCTAAACGATGATCTATTTGTTCGGTAGTATATTGTGATGTACTATTTACTGATCGGTGATCTTCATGAAATAATTGTTTAATTTTATTCTTTATTCGTCTCCACATTTTATCGCTCACTCTTCCATTTAAGCTATTTAATTTATATTTTATCAGTTTTCTCATTTGTTAACTACTTACTTTTTAGCTTTGTATAGAATAGAAGTCGTTTTAGCTTGAGATATTTATTATACAATGCTTTGATTCCCAGCAATGTGTGTGCCATTCATGGTTAGGATAAACACACTTGAATTAGATCTAAAGACTTATATTGTTTGATAAAATGATAGGGTATCGCTATTTTTAGAAAAAATTCATTCAGTTGTTCTTTAACGATCTTATTAGCGTTTCTTAATACTCGATACCTTGCAATTTTCACTCCGCTACTTCCTATTCCGCTATTACAATTTGATTAAAGGGAACCATCCGAAAAACATTCACTTCAAAATAAAGAACAGAGGAAAATCTGCTGAAGTGCGTGATAACGAACGCTAATGTCCTAATTTGCTCGGGCCAACAGGATGTTGGTCACACAAGCGTTTTCGCAGGACGCGAAGACGTTAGCTTGTGTTCCTCAGTGGATGAGTAAGACCCTAGACTAAAACCGCCACGTCCTGTGGCAACGTCTGCATGACCTACATCCTGTAGGCCCACGGCTGTATGACCTACGTCCTGTAGGCCTCCGCCCACTGATTGCAGGTTCTTTTATGCTTTCATTGCGTGTTAAAAATGCGCAAAAGAGAAAACTCTTCTACGCATTCTTCTACTGTTTTAAAACTGAAAAGCTGTCCCTGGTTCTTCGTTTCCTTCTAATACATATATCCCTTTTTCTTTTGGAGCATTTGGTAATCCTAACTCTTGTTGTGAACAAATCATACCAAATGAATCAACACCTCTTAGATTTGCTTCTTTAATTTCCATACCACTGGGCATAATTGCCCCCACTTTTGCAACAACAACATGTTGTCCAGCTTCGACGTTAGGTGCACCACAAACAATTTGTACAACTTCTTCACCGATATCAACTTGACACACATTTAATTTGTCCGCATTTTCATGCTTTTGCTTTTCTTTTACAAAACCCACGACAAATTTAGAGGACAGATCGACGTCTAATGGATTGGGTACATTGTTATTTGCGAATGCTTTATTGATTTCATCAAGTAGTGATTGGTTAAGTGAGTGCTGTCCATCTTCTAAGTCGATATAAGTTGAGGCGTTAAAAAGATTGTAGCCTAGCACTTGTTTTGTTTCCTGATTATATATTTCTGTTACATCACCATAGCGCTGATAAGCTACCTGATAACGATCACCTTGTTTGAAGGGTATAACTAACACATCACCAATCCCCTTTTTATTTAAAAAAATTTCCATATTAATCATCCTTTTTATTATTTTTATTAACGGGTTTCTTTTTCGCAAGAATAAATATCGGCTCTAGCTTTTTATCTTCATAAATAAAAGATAAAGCTGTAATAGGAACACGTCCTTCTGCAAAAAATTGCATAGCCATTTGTGCTAAAACGTCATAACCCATATCATTTTGAATATCAGCCAAGATTAGCGTATCTTGGTGGGGCACAGCTAATGCTAAGGTTCCTTGCGCATGTTCAGCCATTTCCGCTAACCAAGATTCATTCAATATTCTACTTGCATCATAACCATCGTTAGCTGCAACAAAATAAAAATCATTGTCTGCAACATGATCTTTTTTTAATTCAATCGATAATGACTTCATGTTAAATAAAGCCATTTCTCGCAAATGATCCATTTCCCAGTTCGCTTCATTGAGCATTTGCTCATCAATGAGTTGGTATGTATTGCCCAAGTCCAATGCATAATAAATTCTTGTTTCCGCTGTGTGTTCATGAAAAATCAGTGGCAAGCCTGATTTCGTTTCAGTTGGAAATGACGTACTCCGAATAACTGGATAAATACTTTTTTCATTATTTAATAAGCTATGTTGTTTGTTCATTACTTTTAGTGAAGCTTTAATATGATCAACAAGCTCTTCTATGGCAATATTTCCACGTTTTTCATATTTAGCGATAACACTAGGTAGAGTAATTGTAACGCCTTTTTTAGTATCCGTTAACTCGACACGATAGCGATCTTCTTCTCTATTAAAAGACGTCCTCCATTGTTCCCCACTAAATTTATCGTCTAGCATTTTTTTTAATTTAAAGCTCGTTAAAGTCATTATTACTTCCTCCTTGAGGACTAGTATGTACTGTTTGTTATTGTATCATGACTTAGACGAGACATGAAAATAAAAGTACCGTATGGTACTTTTATTTTCAGTAGCATCAGATGTGTACTATGCTATGCCTCTGATACTTTATTCAAAAAAGCTTCGATCTCGTCTCGCGTTTTTCTATCTTTGCTAACAAATCGAGCAACCTCTTGTCCATTGTGATAAGCTAAAAAACTAGGAATTCCAAAGATATCATTCGCTACACATAAATCAATAAATTGATCACGATCAACATAAATAAATGTCAGATCATGATATTGTTCTTCTAATTCAGGTAAGAAAGGCTCTATTACTCGACAGTCAGGACACCAATTCGCCGAAAATAAAAACACTGTTTTACCTTGCTTGATTTGTTCATTAAATTGTTCTTCTGTTTGTAAATTCTCCATTATTTTACCCCCATTGTTTAATCATAATTGATTTTCATATCCCCAAATTGAATCCAACCTTTATGTCTCATCCATTCAGATATAATGAGGCTAATTAGAGCAGGACCAACAATATGCACAATCAAAATCATACCAAATATATTAAATGTGAAACCCATTGTTTGGAAAGTCATAATTTGGCCGACTAATCCAGAAGTACCCATACCTGCACCAGAAGCGTTATTAATCATACTAAACCATACGGTGCCCACAGGTGCCATGATAATAGCTGCTATTGAAGGCGGAATAATAATAAGTGGTTTTTTTAATATATTAGCAATTTGTAGCATCGATGTACCAACACCTTGAGCTAATAAACCACCGATCCCATTTTCTCGATAACTTCCCACAGCGAAGCCTATCATTTGGGCTGAACAGCCAATAACGGCTGCCCCTGCCGCTAAACCATCTAGTGACAACATTAGCGCAATGGCCACACTTGAAATAGGTGCTGTCAACGCCCAACCCATTAGTAAAGCAACAATGATTCCCATAATAAAAGGTTGTTGTGCTGTTGACCAATTAATCACTTCTCCAAGTCCCGTCATAAAGGTATCAATTGGAGGACCAATAAATTTACCTACTACATATCCTACCACAATGGTTAGAAAAGGTGTTAATATTATATCTATTTTCGTCTCTTTATAGATTATTTTACCAGCCTCTGTAGCAAATAACGTACTGATATATGCACCAACCGGACCGGCGAGACTATAACCAAATGCACCTGCAAATAAAGATGAAAACAAGACAAGCGGTGGCGCCTTTAAACTGTAGGCTATGGCAACACCGATCGCACCACCTACAACGTTGCCATCCATTGCAAATGCACCAATTTCTAATAAAGATTCACTGATGATTGAGTCACCAAATGATTGTGCGATTTGTTCACCTAAAGTATTAACAATAAGTCCGATAATTAAAGATGAAAATAGTCCAAGCGCCATGTAACTTAGCGCTTTAATTAGATAGACTTGTGGTGATAACTGAATATCTTTTCTTTTTAAAAAATCTCTCATCACATACTCCCCCTTTTTTGTTTCCTATTTATCTTACCTTATGTTTTTACATGTGACAAGACAGTAGTTGAGAATTAATGATGAAGAACCTGTTTCCTAAAGTAAATCTGCTCTAAACAAAAAATTATAATAAAAACTGCCTATCACATCTCTAAAAGCTTTAAGACTTTTAAAACTGGATAGACAGTTTTTTATTATTGGTGGAAATCAATAGAATTTACCATAGTAACCATCTTGGTTAAATCCTGATCCATTTCATCTAATGATGTATGTGTCGTTAAACGAACACCACCAACACCCACCTGTAATTCGTAATTATCTTCAACTTCAGCTACTTTAACATATCCGAAACGATTATCATCTTCATACGCTTCAAGCAAAGCATAATTTTCTGATGCTTTCGCTGATTGGTAGAAAAATCTACTATCTTGTGCTTCTAGCGTATTATAAAACAAAATATACGTTTGATCTTGATCTGTAAAAATCAAGTTACTTTCCGTCTCCTCAATAACTGAAATTTGGTCTGGCAAATATATATCGAAAGACGCAAATTCATGATTTGGTTGAGAACGTTGATTATCAAAAGTAGAGTCGATCATTGTTTCAATCGTTGCTAGCGTCTCTTCCTCCGAAGGACCACAACCACTAAGGATGAAAACGACTAAACCAAATATAAATAGTCTAATTATTTTGCTTTTCATCTAAAACTCCCCTAGCTGTTTAAAGATTAATCATTATCGCAATCAATGACAATGACCATCGTAGTAAATCCATATTATATAATACTATGAATTCAAACAATTACAAGAGCAGATCCGCAATATTACAATAATTTAATCAATTGCAATGTAAATGATATATTTATGGTTTTATTTTCATTTATTTGTTGCAAATAACCATTGTCCTTTTAGTTGTTGGACAATATGAATAAACATAGTCTCTCTTGATAGCTGATTATTAGTTAAGATACCGATAGCTCCCTTTTGCTGGCTTACCCCCACTTTATCAGCATATTCATCAATAATCACACCTAATTCTATACCGTCATATAATGATTTTGCTATTATATCAGGTAAGGGGATCCGAGCCCCACTAGCCGTAAAAATACGGTGATCAGGATCAATTAATGCACCCCAATTGCATAAATACAGTTGATTATCAAGCTTCATTACACCGCCTTCCAGCCCTATTCCTATCGCTTCTGTTGATACACTTTGAACATATTTTGCTCGATTAATCGCACCTGTTAATGTTTCCTCGTCACTAAAAGGCTGATCTGATACTTTAGAGGGAGCTAGAGCCCCCTTTACTATTTCCGTACTAAAAACCGCCTTTACAGCATTTAACTTAGCCTTGTTTTCAGAACCTACTATAACTTCCATCGATGCTGTACAACTCCTTCTGGCTAAAGTGATCGAAAAATTGAATTAAACTATTTTATTAGCTATTTAATCGAATTTTTTCCAAAGTGTTAGCATCTGTTTGTTGGACAAGTTTTACAATTAACTCGCGTGCAGCAGCATAATCATCAATATGAATAATTGAAGCATGTGTGTGAATATAACGCGACGCAATACCGACCACTGCTGATGGTACACCTTCATGTGCTAAATGAACACGCCCTGCATCCGTACCGCCTTGTGAAATAAAGTATTGATATGGTATTTTATTGGACTCCGCTGTATCAAGTATAAATTCACGCATACCTCTGTGTGTAATCATGGAACGATCATATATACGTAACAGTGCCCCTTTACCCAATTGTCCAAATTCTTTATCATCGCCTGACATATCATTGGCTGGAGAAGCATCCAGCGCATAAAAAATGTCTGGTTTTATCATATTTGCAGCAACTTGGGCGCCACGAAGGCCAACTTCCTCTTGAACAGTCGCTCCGGAGTAAAGTTTATTAGGTAATGTCTCATCTTTTAATAACTTTAACAATTCAATAGATAGTCCGCAGCCATAACGATTATCCCATGCTTTAGCTAAGATTTTTTTCTCATTTGCCATTGGCGTGAACGGTGTAACCGGTACGATAGCTTGACCTGGTCTTATGCCGATGGCTTTTGCATCCTCTTGATCATCTGCACCAATGTCAATGAGCATATTTTTGATTTCCATCGGTTTAGCGCGTTGCTCTGCCGTTAAATTATGCGGTGGTATTGAACCGATCACACCAATAACAGGTCCATGATCAGTCATAATTTGCACACGTTGTGCAAGCATCACCTGGTTCCACCATCCACCTAATGGTTGAAATCGCAACATCCCATTTTTAGTGATTTGAGTAACCATAAATCCAACTTCATCCATATGGCCTGCTACCATCACTCTAGGTCCATCACCATCTTTTACACCAAATACACCACCTAGATGATCTTGAATCACATCATCAGCGTACTTCTTTAGCTCGTTACGAATAAATTCGCGCACTAAATGTTCATTTCCTGGTGCACCCTGCAATTCTGTCAATGTCTTAAACATTGATTTGGTTTCTTGATTCATTATGTAAAACCTCCATTCATTAATCCAATATTATTATTGTATCGAAGATATGCGTTTATTTCCAGTTACTGATACATGAATGCTATGTGTAGTTTAAAAAACGCGTATAATGACCGTATATCAGCTGATGTTTGCATTTTATATTAGACTAGCCTGTCCTTTTTGACTATTTATTAAAATGGTTAGTCATAATTTGTCTTATCTTTTAAAGTTTTTCAAACAAAGTTATTAGCGAATGGTAATATGCATAGGGTACAGATAAGGCTGATCTGGTTCATTGATAACCTCCCACTCTTCCACCTGTATCATTGGTAATTTCACACCTTCATACTCTGTTATTTTAATTACTCCTGTGACTGCCACCCATGCATCCTCTGACCATTGAGGTGCTTGGTTAAGCTCAGCTAGAAATCCAATATAACTTGCATCCGCTATACAATGCGTAATTAAGAACCTTCCTATAACTACTTGATTGTAATCAAGGGATGGGTTTTTATACACAAAGCCATTCAGTGTTATCTTTTTACCGGAAAAGTTCTCCATGTCTTTATTGATTGCTTCATAATAGATAGAATAGTCTTGGTCTGTCATAATAATTGGATCTTGTTCAACTAACTGAGCTAATGCATTTTCATATTCATCTTTTGTTACCATATTACTGTATAGATTTATATCTTCTGGTGTGTCGTATTGGTGATTGTCGTCCATGGTTGCATTTGGATAGTAGAATGGTTCTGCATTTTGTGCACTTAAAGCATGACTTGTTAATGATAACATTACCCCTCGATTTGCAGCAGTTGATGCATCCAAGGTAGTGAAAGGTAAAATAAAGCCCGTAAAAATCGGAAAAACAATGATCAAGTAAGCCAGGCACGTCTTGATATTAAAGGTCCCTTGATCATGCGCATGATCATGTTCACAAGCATGACCGCAAACTTCGCTTTGAAACCAAACCCTTTGTAACTGCACAAGGAAGAGTATAATAAGTATAAAAACCGCTAATCCATTTAGGTTTTGATAATCTGGATTAATCAACATAAATAGTTCACCACTATAATATAAGTCTCCCACTAGCAAAACAAATAGCAACAAAATCATTGCCCGAAAAGCATGTATAAAAGAAAATCTCATATGATAACCTCCCTCTAATTGATAGTTGAGTGAATCAGGACATTAACGTCCGCTACCGATCGGATAATTAGCTTGACCACTGCTCTGTATGTTGAGGCGGGCGGTTTACGGACGGTTATCTGTGATAAAAACCTTGAAACAGTAAAACGACACTAAAAACAATAACGGTTACCACAACAAAAAAGACAGCAACAAATTTGGTCTTAAATACACTTAGTAACATTAGCGTATTTTTCAAATCAATCATCGGTCCATAAATTAAAAAGCCTAATAAGGCTGAGATAGGAAATAGATTGCTAAATGAAGCGGCAATAAATGCATCCGCTTCTGAACATACAGATAACAAATAAGCCAATACCATCATTAGACCCGTGGCGACAGCTTCACCTTCACCAAGAGAAAATAGGGTTTCATAAGAAATATAAGTTTGTACAAAGGCGGCAAATAAAATGCCTAAAATTAAATATTTAACCATATAAAAAAACTCATCTGTTGCATGAATCATTGCACCACTTATCTTAGTTAATAATGAAGCTTTAAAGTCATGATGGTCACGTTTGATTTTCTTATGAGTTGAAGATCTTAATGGCTTCATTTTAATAGATAAACTCATTACTATTGCTATAATCAGGGCAATTATAAAACCCAGGCCCATCCGTAAGAACGCGATCTTTAAGTCATTACCAAACGCAATGTAAGTAGAGATTATAACTAAAGGGTTAATGAGTGGTCCAGTCAACATAAATCCTGTCGCAGCATAAATTGGGACACCCTTATTTAATAAGCGGCGAATAATAGGAACAATTCCACATTCACAACCTGGAAATACTGCACCTAGTAAGCACCCCATCGTTATCGCCAAATATTTATTCTTAGGAATCCATCGTTTAATATGATCTTCTGTAATAAATATTTGAATCAAGCCTGAAATAATGACACCTAGCAAAACAAAGGGGAATGCCTCGATTAAAATGCTAAAGAAAATAGTATTCATTTTGTAAATTGATGCGGGTAATTGAAACATGAGCTGGATTGTCTCTTTATATGAAAATAAACACATCGCTAATCCAAACAAAAATAGGCCTGTAAAGTCTATAACGGCCCCTCTTAATTTATTCAACATTAAAATCCCACCTATTTCATCGTACTTTCCTTTATAGCTTATGAATCTAGCACATCTATATAGAACAGCAGAATAAAATGATTCAGATCAATATTCGACGACGTATGATTACCACAAAAGAACATTTGAAAAATTCACTATGTGTGTTAGTGAATCAATAGAAAAAATAAAGCCTATCAGATCACCTATAACCTCATTATTCTATAGAAGAGAACTGAGAATAGGTTGATACTATTTTCTAATTTATATAAAATAAGGTATACTAGCCATAATATAAAAAATTGGGGTGAGATAAATGCGTTTGAAGAAGACATTAGCTGTTCTAGGGATAGGTGTTGCGTTGGGTTATACCATTAAATCACAACTAGAGCAAATGCCGATTCGACCTGAACAAGCGTTAAAACACGCTAAAGAACAGTTCAAAAAACAAGGGGCAGTTAGCGGTTCTTGGATATACATGAAAACCGAAGATATGGACTTACACGGTTTAACATATAAAGTATATCGCGGGGGCATCACGCGAACCATTAATGATCATAACATCCAATATGAATTTTACGTTGATGCAAACACAGGCTCTATTATTTCTACTGAACAAACCAGTAATGTTCTATAACCCAATCATTAATGAATAAAGAAAAGAGGATTCGCAAACGAATCCTCTTTTCTTTATTCATTAGGAAATTTTACTCGGCAACGATAAATCGGTTGCCCCTTTGCTGCAAATTTCTCTTCATATTCTGTCATGATATTTGTCGGCTCATTAAGTGCATGAAGGTCTAACGTTACTTCTTTTAAAATTAAACCAAATTTAGAAAAACTAACCAAACTATATTCAAACAACCCTTTATTATCGGTCTTTAAAACCAATTCGCCACCAGGTTTTAAAACATGTTGATACTGTTCTAAAAATGCAGCATACGTTAAACGTCTCTTCTCATGTTTATTCTTTGGCCATGGATCAGAAAAATTTAAATAAATACAGTCTACTTCATCTTCAGAAAAAATATCACGTAAATCTTTTGCATCAAAGTTAATCAATTTAATATTGTCAGATTCTTGTTCAACGACTTTTTGAACAGCACTGACTATAATACTTTTCACGACTTCAATAGCAATAAAGTTAACGTTAGGGGATTGTTTTGCCATCCCCGTAATAAACTGACCCTTTCCAGCACCAATTTCTAAATGAATCGGTTGATTTCCATTAAACCTTGACTGCCATTTACCCTTATGCAACGTAGGGTTTAATTCAACATAAGACGTTTGTTCTTTTAAATAATCATCTGCCCATGGCTTATGTCTTGCGCGCACATTCATTACTCCTTCATGTTCATTTCATATGACAAAATTGGTTAGCACGTTGAAGTGTGTTTTTCAATTTTTTTAACTTCTCTTCTACTGGCTTCATTGGATTTAAATGATACAAGTCAATCATCAGTTCGTATAACATGTACCAATGCATCCTTAAATAAAGTGAATCTGTACTTGTCAAACCATAATTCGCTAACCAATTCTCCCACTCAGCTTCAGGAATATAATGATTGAATAGCATGCCTAAATCAATGGCAGGATCACCTATTTCGGCATTATCCCAATCAATTAAGTACAACTTTCCTTCATCTGTTATTAACCAATTGTTATGATTAAGATCACAATGACAAACAACGGGCTTAATGCCAGTGACAGAAACTAAATGTTTCTCCATAAACTGCAAACTTTGGTGAATAACTGTTGGATATATATGTTTATATTTATATTGAATCATCTGCTTTAAATCTTGAAACAGCATAACAGGGTTAAGCGGGTTTTTCCCCATCCGGGTTAACATATCTAGCAACTCTGCTGAATGGTGGATACGTCCCAATAGTTCAGCAACTTTAGGGTGTTGAATAACTTCGGGATTTAATTCCTTACCATCCAACCACTCTTGCGCCGTAATAACATCACCGTTTTCTAACCTTTTAGTCCAGACTAACTTAGGTACAATGCCTTGTGCAGATAGCACAGCTAAGAATGGCGAAGAATTCCGTTTTAAAAATAACCGTTTATGTTCTGATTGAGCGTAATAAGCTTCGCCAGTAGAACCACCAGCTGATTCAATCGTCCATTCATCTCCTAGCATATGTTGCACAAAGCATCCCCCTTTCCGTTCCATTTTATTCTTGCTAATAAGCTATTCACTGACAAAAATAGATAACTACAGACCAATAAAATAGTAAAAATAGCGAAAATTCACCACTATAATTTTTTATCTTAATTAAAGATTAACGCATAAACGGTACAAAGATCAAGTATAAATTTTATTTCGAATAAAACGAAACTTCAATTAGTGGGCGGAAGGCTACAGGACGTAGCGAACTTAGTCTGTAATCCCTCTTAAGGACGTGGCGGATTTAGTCTACGATCTTACCCACCCACTGATTGTTAGTTGAGTGAATCAGGATGCTCTGTATGTTGAAGTGGGCGGTTTACAGACAGTTATCTGTGTTAAAATTCATCGTCTTCTACTTGTTCCCATTCAGGACGATTGACAGCTACTGTATCAGAATAAGCGAGTAAAGCGTCCGCAACTTTTAGTTGCTGATGCTTTAATGGTGAGGTATAAGCACGTTGCTTTTGTAACCATTCTTCATGTGCTTCCTTATCTACATAAGTTGTTTGAAACGGTTCAAGATCAAAGTCTATAATATTTGTTCGTGATAAAATAATTTTATGAATAGGTATATCTAATCCCTGATGGTTAAGAATACTTTTTACAATTTTATCTGACCGTTTAACAGATAACATTGGACTTAACATTTTTGAACGTACATGATTTTCTTCAATAAACCACGTCCGATCATCACCTGCGATCACCGTACGGCTAGAAGGATATTCAACGAGCTTTATAATGTTAACTTCAAAAGGTGTAATCATAATAATATCAGCATCAACAGTTGCATTTTTCAATTTAAATACAGGTTGATACATAAACAAAAAACTATCAGGAAACCGTTGCAAAAAATATTTTAAAGTTAAATCTTCTTGATAACTTCGATCTAAAAACGACATCTCATGTAAAGTCGTTGAGGACCAATTCAATTGAAAATGATATAAAGAATCTAAAAAATATTGTTTCAGCTGCTCCTCATTTTGCGGGGGCAAGGAATCAATAGGTTGTTCTTCTATAACTTCCCTTTTGTTAAACATCCCCATAATTTTATCAAATATAGCTGTCTGATTTTTTTCCTCCAATGGCGCTTCAATACGGTTTATGTTCGGTTGGTTATGCCATAGGTCAAGTAATCTTTTCCAATTATCTTGTTTTAGCCTAATAAACTGTCTTGGATAATGGAGAATATCACGCTGATACCGCGATATATAATTTTCCAGTTTAATTAATTGTCCCATTATTCACACCTCATTCTAATTTAAAACGCTCAACACATTGGTATCTCGGTATATGTTGCATTTGTACTCTATATAATACCATAGTAGAGATTCTTTCTTGAAAGCTATCTACAAAGTTAGCAGCAAGTTCACTCCAACCATCATCAGTTAACCATTTATGAGTTGCCTTTTTAGCTAGCGTGATATGAGGACAAAAGACACGCTGATCGATCGGAAGATTTAACGACTCCATTTGCTGGTGAATTTGTTTTAACAATCGCGTGATATCTTGATTTTTGGCTGCACGCATCCATAACACGCGTGGCTGATTACCATGACCGAAATAGCCGATGTCTCCAATTTTAATAACAAACGACTTTAATTGAGAGATCTGGCTAATTTTATGAACCAGTGTTGTTTTTTCAACATCAGTTAGTTCACCAAAAAAAGCTAATGTAATGTGAAAATCAGCTTGATCAGTCCACGTTTTATATGTCTTTTCTCCAATGATTGATTGTAACATACTTTGTTTTTGTTTAAGCCATTTTTTCAATTCAGCACTTAGCTCTAAAGCTAGAAAATAATGTTTGGATATTTGTTCTTCCATTTGATCATCTTCTTTCAGTTATTCTCTATATCGGCTTTATTTAAGAAAATGTAAAACTTCATATTGAAAACTAGCATTTTATAATCAAAAGGTGTAAAATGTCTTTAAGAGATTCAGCAACACCACAAAACTAATGCTTTCATTAAGGAGTGGTTTTTTGAGTCAATCAACAACCCGGATGCTTACTCGCGTAAAGGCTGTCTATTTATTCATTAGAGAAAACGGTCCAGTTACAACGACAGAAATTGCTGAAGAGTTCGATATAACTGATCGAACGGTTCAACGGGATTTAAACGTATTAACATATAACGGCCTGGTGAGGAGCCCTACTAGAGGGAAATGGGACATTACGAAAAAGAAAGTGAAGATCTCGTAACGTCGCCAAACTTAGTACCATGCTGACGTTAGTTCTTAGTCAGCTTATTTTTTTGTCTGTTTTTAATTTAACGCTTTCAAATATGCAATTTCAGCCTCGGTTAGACGGCGATATTCTCCTAATTTCAATTTCGGATCTAGCAACCACTCTCCCATGGCTATTCGCTTCAAGTAAATCACACGTTTATGAACAGCTTCAAACATTCGCTTCACTTGGTGATATTTCCCCTCGAAAATCGTCAGTTCAATCTCCGATATTGGACCACTTTGTAAAATCGTTAATTGGGCTTCCTTTGTTTGATAGCCGTCGTCAAGTATCACACCTTTTTGAAAAACAGCTTGATCTTCTACAGTAACATTACCCTCAATTTTTGCATAATATGTTTTTCCTACATTTTTTTTAGGTGACAATAAACGATGCGCTAATTTACCATCATTCGTTATTAAAAGTAACCCTTCCGTATCTTTGTCCAAACGCCCAACAGGAAAAGGATCAGTGAGTCTATCTTCATCAGCTAACAAATCAATGACAGTTCGATCCCTTGAGTCTTCCGTTGCACTTACGACACCAGCGGGCTTATTAAGGATAAAGTAGACAAATTCTTCATAGTGTACTTGTTCATGATTAACACAAACCCTATCTTCCTGTAAATTAATTTTCTTTTGTGGTTCTTTTACAAGCTCATCATTAACCGTGATTTGACCTAACTTTAATAATTTTTTAACTTCTTTCCGGCTACCAAAGCCTGTATTAGCTAATAATTTATCTAAACGCATTTTGATCATCCTATCTTTTCATAATTCGGTCCAGTATACGCACACGTCCACCCGCAACACGCTCTAATAAGGTTGAGTGGTAACTAAACCATAAATAAACGAATGCTCCGATTGTAACCGTAATCGCTAGAATAATAACATTAGCTAAGCGTCCATCTTGATATGTCACTACAAAGCGCAATAAATATCTAACAAACGCTACTGCAAGTGCCATAAAGATAGTGAAAATTCCCATTAGCATGGAGCGCTTTAGAAACTGACGCAATGAAAATGAAATGGCTTGTTTTATTTTCCATAAATTTGCCGCCACCGTAATAAAAGCAGCTATCCATGTCGCTATTACAGCACCTTGTGGACCAAACCATTGCAGAAATGGAATATTAAGAATGCTTTTTAGCACAAGACCAATAAATAAACTGTAAATGGCAAAGCGTTGCTGACTTATTGCCTGTAAAATTGAAGAGGTCACGGTAAACAAAGCAAAAAATAAAGCGACAGGTGCATACCATCCTAACAAATAACCATTTAAATCAATAAAATCATTGACACCATAGAAAGCACCCCAAATTTCATGTGAAAGAATAGACATTCCAACAACTGCCGGTAAAATAAATAGCACAATAAGCTGTAAAGACTGATTAATTTGTTGAAAAAGTAAGGGCTTATTGCGATCAACAAAGGATTTGGTTAGTGTTGGCAACGTTGCTAACGATGTACCCGTAGCCAATGTAATTGGAATCATAATTAACTTATGACCATACAAATTAATATTTGAAAAGGCATGATCAATAACTGCCTGGGCCTCCCCCATGTTAATCAGTGTCCTTGAAAAGGTAATTGCATCAATTTGTTGATACAAAGGAATCGCCAATCCAATAAATACAAATGGTCCAGCATAACTAAATAACTCCTTAAATAGAGTGCGCGATGAAATATTCGTTCGATCGACTGTTTGTTGTTGAATGTAGAGATTGATGTGACGCTTACGCTTTTTCCAATACCAAAACAACACGATTGCAGAGGCAATTGCACCGATAAAAGCTGAAAAGGTAGCAAAACCTACAGCCGTTGTAATCGTCCCACCAAAGATGTCTATAACGGCATATACAGCAACCAACAAAAATCCTATTCGAACAAATTGCTCAATCACTTGTGAAACGGCAGTTGGCCCCATCGATTGATAGCCTTGAAAGAATCCCCGTGTAATACTCATTGGTGGAATAATAATTAAAGCAAAACTAATCATCCTAATCACCATAGCAACATCTTCAACAGCTATGCCTTCCGAATTATCCGGAATATAGATGCTTGCCAACGCATTGGCACCCCCAAATAAAATCGCGAAGGTCACCAAACCAGTTATAAACATAATTCGTAATGCTAAACGATACATACGATAACTTGTTTGATAGTCCCCCATTGAATTATATTTAGCAACAAATTTGGATACCGCAAGTGGAATGCCAATGGTGGATAAACTAATAAAAATAGTATAGGGGCCGTAAGCTAAGCCATACAAAGTCCCTCCAGTAGCACCTACTAAACTTTCAAAAGGGATGGTATAGATCATTCCTAAAAATTTAGAGATAAATGTAGCAGACGTCAATAAGACGGTTCCGCGTACAATCGAATTTTTCGACATATCTTCACCTTAATTCCTTATTAATCTTTAGAACGCTCAAATTCAGTCGATTTATAGCAAATACATGATTTAAAACGAGAAAATGCACCCATTTTGTAGATGTGCGATCTTTTATCTCAAAAGCGCTCTAACTTTTGCTCTATTCATTCTATCATATTTTATCAATAGGTATGAAGATGAAGCAAAAATCACTTCATTATAGTATACTTTAACAAGAAGAAAAACAAGTGAAAGGATGAGATTGTGACTTATGACGTAGCAATAATTGGGGGTGGCCCTTCTGGTTTAATGGCTGCAATTGCTGCTGCCGAGCAAGGTGCCAGAACAATTTTAATAGAAAAAGGAAAAAAACTAGGTAAAAAGCTCGAAATTTCTGGAGGTGGCCGTTGCAATGTAACAAGTAGGCTACCGAAAGATGAAATCATTAAACACATCCCTGGAAATGGTCGATTTTTATACAGTGCTTTTTCTGTTTTTGATAATGAAGACATTATTACTTTCTTTGAAGAATTAGGGGTTAAATTAAAAGAAGAAGATCATGGGCGCATGTTCCCAGTCAGTAATTCAGCTAAAGATGTTGTCCATGCCCTACTTAATAAATTGTCCGAATTAAATGTTGAGGTTAAGCTAAACACAGCTGTTCAAGACATTAATTATGGCAGAGACGAACATACCATCTTATTGCCAAATAATCAAACTTTGACGACGAAAAGTATCGTGATTGCTGTCGGTGGCAAAGCCGTTCCACACACCGGTTCAAATGGGGATGGCTATCCTTGGGCAGAAAAAGCCGGACATACGATCACTGATTTGTATCCAACTGAAGTGCCCTTGTTGTCTAAACAAACTTTTATCAGCGATAGAACTTTACAAGGACTAGCATTAAGAGATGTTGCGCTAACTGTTAAAGATCAACATCATAAACCGCTTGTTACCCATCGAATGGACATGTTATTTACTCACTTTGGTGTGTCAGGGCCTGCTGTCTTACGCTGCTCACAATATGTCGTTAAGTTGTTACGTGCTGGGCAAAAACAAGTCAGTTTATCCATTGACGCCTTACCTGATCAAAATCCTGAGCAACTTTATCAGCAGCTTATCGAACTGATCGATCAAGCGCCAAAGAAAGCAATTAAAAATGTTTTGAAAGGACTTGTTCCAGAACGCTACTTACTTTTTCTATTCAGCCAGAATCAGTTTGATCAAGATTTAAATGCTGCTAATATTTCCCGGGAAAAACTGCGTAAATTTGCTGATGATCTAAAAAGTTTTGAACTTTTAATTCATGGTAGTTTGCCCATCGATAAAGCCTTTGTAACAGGTGGAGGCGTCTCAATAAAAGAAGTGTTTCCAACTACATTAGCTTCTAAATTAATGGAAAGACTATTCTTTTGTGGAGAAATTTTAGATATCCATGGTTATACAGGTGGTTACAATATTACCGCCGCTCTTGTTACTGGCAGATTAGCTGGGCAAAACGCCGCATGGACGAGTTTATAGATACTGCATGAATGCAGTATCTATTTTTTATATATTAAGAAAAGATGAAATGAACCTTCAATCAGTGGGTGTTGTCGTTCTTCTCCTACTGATTGTTAGTTGATAAAATGCTACTTATAATAAGCTAATACATTTACTAAAAGCGATTTTCATTAAAAATATACTTGCATAATAATTAAATATAGTGTAGGTTAGTTACATGAGTAATTAACCAGTTAGGTGGTGAAGTTTTGACAAATCAATTAAAAGATGATCAACCTATCTTTCTCCAGATAGCTGAGGTAATTGAAACAAGTATTGTCGAAGGACAGCGAAATGCTCATGATCAAGTCCCATCTACCAATGAATTTGCCAATTTTTATCAAATCAATCCTGCAACTGCAGCTAAAGGCATTAATTTATTGGTGGATCAGGGCATCCTTTTTAAAAAGCGAGGTGTAGGTATGTTTGTCACAGACCAAGCAAAGCAAATTATCTTAGAAAAAAGGCAAGATAGTTTTTATGATCACTATATGAAGCCTTTAATAAGTGAAGCGAGACGCATTCATTTAAACAAAGCGCAATTATACAACTGGATTGAGGAGGGCTTTACTGATGAAGATTGAAGCAAAGCATTTGAACAAAAAATATAAGAAAGAGCAAGCACTGAAGAACCTTACCGTTACGTTTGAGGGGGCAAAGATTATTGGTTTACTCGGAAAAAATGGAGCCGGTAAAACAACTTTTATGCGACTATTAGCAGGTCATTTTCAGCAAACTAAAGGTGAACTAACGGTAGATGACCAAGTCCCATTTAATCACTACCCGACAACTAAGAACATTTGTTTAATTCAGGAAAACTATAATTTTTATGAAAAATTTAAAATTGATGACGTATTAAAGCTTTCCTCTGCTTTTTACCCGAACTGGAATCAGGAAGAAGCTGATCATTTATTAGACATTTTCAACTTAAAAAGAAAAAGTAAAATCAATGCCTTATCCAAGGGGATGCTGTCAGCAGTTGGAATTATTGTTGGCCTTGCTAGCCATTGCCCAATCACTGTATTTGATGAACCCTATATTGGCCTTGATGCATCATTTCGATCAACTTTTTACGATCTTCTATTAGCATCCTATCAAGACGACCCGAGGTTAATCATTTTATCAACGCATTTAATTGATGAAGTGAGTCAATTATTTGAAGAGGTTGCCATCTTACACGAAGGAGAGCTACTCCTTCATGAAACCGTTGAAGATCTAGCTAATAAGCATGATATTGTTTCGGGTCCAAAACAAGAGGTTGAATTATTTATAAAAGAAAAAAACGTGATTCATAAATCTGAAATTTTAGGTAAGATGACTGCGGTTGTTTACGATGAGCCTAAAGAAGATCAGACGAATCTTCATTATTCAAAAGCCAGTTTACAAGATTTATTTGTTTACTTGACAAAAGAGGAGGTTGCAAAACATTGAATAATCAAATTAAAAATTGTCTCTATTATTTTTATAAATTTTCTTTTAAAACGATTATCCATTTTTGGTTAATTTATCTGGGTTTTATTGCGCTATTTATAGGATTAGCGATTATGACTGATGGTTCTGTTGAATTTATGGGAGTTAATGCGTTGCCTAGTACTATTTTTATGGCAATTTTCGGGTTGATTTTCTTTAAAGATGTTTTTCCTTACATTGTAAAATTTGGGGTATCAAGAAAATTTTTTATTGCATCTACAGTCATTTTTTCAGTTTTATTAACGACAATGATGATCTCTCTAAATTTTATATTCTTACACTTCATTAATTGGATTATAGATATTTTCAAAATTGAAAATTTTACATTTACCGGATTAAATATGGGTGAACTTACAGATGTAAGCCCCTTTGATATCTTGATTTTTGAGTGGTTGCTTCATTTTACGCTGTTTATATTATTTATACTAATCGGTGCCATACTGTTTCGGTTTGGTATGAAATATGGTATGTTAATGATTATTATTTTACCATTAAGTCTATTTATTCGTCCTATAGCAAATAAAGTTGGAGAACTCATGCCGTATTTTGGGATCTTCCATTATGATTATACACCTTTTGCATTTCTTCCTCTAATTGCTGCTGTCGTGTTATTATTTGGAGTAACTGTTCAAAAGGCAAGTATAGTAGATCAAATATCACATAAAAGTTAACTAATCAATTCTATTTAAGTTCTTATCAAGAATAGTTAATCAAATAAAACAAAACTTCCATCAGTGAGACATAGGTCATGTAGACGTGGGACTACGGGATGTAGGTCATGCAGACGTTGCCACAGGACGTGCGGTTTTAGTCTACGATCTTATCCACCCACTGATGGCTCGTTGAGTGAATCAAGACATTAGCGTCAGTTATCACCTATCTCAATAGATTGACCTCTGTTTTCTATTTTTGAGGTAGGTATTTTACGGACGATTAAATGTCTCTCTAGATGAAAATCACCAGTTTATGAGCTGCATCTCAATTAGATATAAATCTAATAGTTGGAGATGCAGTTTTTTATCAATTTCAAGGAAGATGGAAATACACTCGATTTACTCGGATGAACGATCGAGCCTACTCAAAAAGCCTAACGTGAGACCCAATTAACTAAGGATAACCCTGCAGCCCTCAGGATATAACCAAAATAAAAAACTCAAGACTAATAATCTTGAGTTTTTTACGTTTATGCTTAGCGACGTCCTACTCTTGCAGGGGGAACCCCAACTACCATCGGCGCTGAAGAGCTTAACGGCTGTGTTCGGCATGGGAACAGGTGTGACCTCTTCGCTATTGTCACTAGGCCTACGCATCGT
>NZ_JAFBDS010000012.1 GCF_016908375.1 Amphibacillus cookii | reverse complement strand
ATCCACTCATGTGCGCGTTTGGTGCGCACATGAGTTAGCTGAAGCCGTGCCTGCGGAAAGCGAATCACTGGATGACTGAACCCATTTCTATAGTTAGAGAATTTTCAACGTATTGCAACCTTACTTTTTAACTCTCCGCTGTCGGTAGTCAAGCCAAATCTGAAGTGATCTGATAAAGAGGTAGCGAGTTTATAAGTGCGAAATATAAGAAAAACTAGTTCATTCGCTAAAGACAAATACAAGGGAATTTTAAAAAATCGATGTTTAATAATTGATGAAAAAGGAATAGTTAATATAAAGGCTAATATATTTAAGGAGTGATAAAAGAATGAGTGATGTATTATTTACCTCACATGCTGTAGCTCAAGGTGGTCGTGAAGGTCATGTTAAGTCTGATGATGGCGTGATTGACTTGAATTTAGTTGATCCTGCGAGTGAAAGTAGTGAGGCGGGGTCGAATCCTGAACAACTATTTGCTGCTGGATATGCCGCTTGCTTTGATGGTGCATTAAATTTAATGGCCTCAAAAGCCAAAAAAAATATCGAATCAACCCTATCGTCTGATGTCAGTTTGTTAAAGGATAGTGCAGATAATGGCTTTAAAATAGCTGTTGTCCTGCACGTGGAAATTAAAGGTATTTCACAGAAAGAAGCAGAGGATTTGGCTAAACAGGCACATGACTTCTGTCCGTACTCTAAAGCAACAAGGGGCAATATTGATGTTAAACTGGAGGTACATGCGGTGTAAAGCTGATAGAAATCGATGGAGTCTAGGCTTCATCGATTTTTAATTTGCTCAGGGGATGATCAAAATAGAATTATTTTTCCGATAACGTTGTCAAGCTTCATGCGTAGCTGTATAGTATAAATGGAGAGTAACTTGTGCTTCAATCAACTACATAATGATAAGTGACATGCAAGTGTTTGAAGCATCTATAAAATAGTAATCGATTATTTGAAAAGTGGTAAATTTAAAGTACTTGAGGAGGGTGAAGAAAGGTGTCAAATGAAAAAATATTAATTGTTGGTGCAGGTAGAATGGCGCAGGCGATTATAAAAGGGTTGAAGAAGGCAGATTTTGTTAATGTACTCGTTGCTAATAATGGTAATCCTGAGCGCTTGAGTGAAGTGGAAAGAAGGTTTGCTGTAGACGCAACCACCCAGTGGCAGGAACATGTTTCCGATCAAGATATTGTCATCTTGGCTATGCCTCCAGAAGCCCACGAGGAAGTGTTGGCTAATTTGGCGCAAGTGATGACGGATCAATTGATTATAACGGTAGCTGCCGGGATTGATATCTCTTATATGGAAGAACGCCTTCCTGACAAGGCTGCTGTTGCATGGGTAATGCCGAATACTGCAGCATCGAAAGGGGAGTCAATGACATTATTTGCGCCAGGCGCGCATGTAACAGATGAACAAGAATACTTTGTTGAAAAAATATTGTTTAGTATTGGCAAGTTTAAAAAGTTAACTGAGCAACAAGTACATGCCTTAACGCCGATAACGGGAAGTGCGCCAGCTTTTGTTTATCGGATGGCAGATGTGCTAATCGGAAAAGCTGAAGACACCGGAGTCTCTGAAGTTGTGGCTAAGCAACTTGTAGCTCAAATGATAAGAGGGGCGGCAGAGATGTTAACATCGGATTTAAAATGTCCTAAAGACCTTATGGATGATGTCGCTAGTCCTGGAGGAGTTACAGCATCTGCGCTAGAAGTATTTGATCAGTATCAATTTGATCAAATGATGGAAGAGGTGCTTGTTGCTTGTTATAATAGAGCAAACAATTCGAAGTCGCAGTAAAAACCAACTCTTGACATTGATAATCATTATCAATTAATATGGTCAAGAGGGAGTGAATAAGTGTGAAAATTGTTTTGGTTTATGCAAGCATGTCAGGTAATACTGAGGAAATGGCAGAGGCCATTGGTGAGCAAATAAAGTCTTTAGGTTTTACGATTGAGTCATTTCAGATTGATATTGATGACATTGCAGCTTTTGATTTAGTTAATTATGATGCAATTCTGTTCGGTACTTATACATGGGGAGATGGAGAACTTCCTTATGAAGTTGAAGATTTTCATCAAGACTTAGGGCAAGAAGATTTATCAGGCAAATTAGTCGGACTTTTTGGCTCGTGTGATTCCTATTATCCTGCTTATGGTGCTGCATTAGAGATAATGGCTGATCAATTTCATGCGGTAGGATCAACGGTGATTGATCCCCTACTGAAAGTTGACTTAACTCCGGATCAAGACGATATTGAAAGATGTCAACAATTTGCTAATAAGTTCGTTGAAGAGCTTAAGAATAATCAATGCTAGTGGAAGGTTGAGACAAACCAACGATTTCCCCTAAAAACATGAACGATCTTTTCTCATAAATTAAGAGGAAAATCATCTCAATTGAAATATACTCGCTTTCTGAGTGGATCTTCAACTCGCACTGGGACTGCGGTTACTCGCTCCATCGAAAAGGTTTGTTTCCACAGGAATCATGAATATTTCAGATGGTAAATGACGTGTCCGAGAAAAACAAACAACCGAGCCGTAATAGGCGTTTAGCCAATTATGGTTCGGTTGTTATATTGACTTATTTACTTTTGCCCCACTGATTTTAATACCGTGTGATTTAATTAAGTAGATTAAAAGGAAATAGAGCAGAAATTTTAAACCAAACGCGATATGCTAAATGTTTTAGTGGAGCGGCGTTTACTTAATTGGTAGCTTTTACTGGGATTTAATCGTATAATAAGATTAATATCGATAGAAAATGAGGATGACTTAAATGGTAAAGGAAATCATTTCTTGGTTAAAAGCAATAATTATTGCTTTAATTATTGTGTTTGTCGTTAGGGAATTTGTTATGACGCCTTCAATTGTAAAGGGTGACTCCATGTTGCCTAACCTGCATGATGGCGATCGGATAATTATTAGTAAAATCAGTTCAATTGATCGCTTTGATGAAATAGCATTTTATGCGCCCGACGCTGATGATAACTATGTTAAGCGAGTGATCGGTTTGCCGGGAGATCAAATTAAAATTGAAAATGATGTGCTCTACATCAATGATGTACCTTATGAAGAGGATTACTTAGATGAGCTAAAGATGCAATTGCATGACAATCAGTTATTCACTTATAACTATGACCTGGAGGAGGAGCATGGCTATCATGTGATTCCAGAAGGCTCCTACTTTGTTCTTGGCGATAATCGTCCGATTAGCCGGGATAGTCGAAATTTTGGAGTGATTTCTGAAGATGCCATAATCGGAGAAGTTGTGTTTCGAATTTGGCCGTTAAATGCGATGGGAGTCATTAATCATTAGTGAATAGTTTGACAGATTAAGAGATAAGTGTTTTAGTGTAAATATAATCATATAATTATCCACTAGGGGCGCGTGTTAAGCGCTGAGATAAAGATTTTTCTTTGGTCCCTTTGAACCTGATTTGGCTAATACCAACGGAGGGAAGTGGGGCGTTGTCACAGACTATCTTTCTTTATATAAAAAAGATAACCGCTCCAATTCGTTGGGGCGGTTTTTATTGTTCTAAAATAGAGGTGGAGGTAAAGAAAGGGTTTAGGTATATAAAAGTTACCTCATTAAAGGAGGAGAAGAAATGGTGTTAGTAAAGACAGCTTTAACTATTGCGGGAACTGATCCAACCGGAGGGGCAGGTATACAAGCGGACTTAAAAACTTTTCAAGAACGACAAGTTTTTGGGATGAGTGTATTAACGTCAGCTGTTGCTCAAAATACATTGGGCGTACAAGCTGTTGAAAATATGCCGATCGCATTTATTGAACAACAATTGGCGTGTGTTTTTAATGATATTGAACCGGATGCAATAAAAACAGGTATGATTTCTACAATTGATATGATGGAGTTAATCGCGACATATTTAAAGAAGTACCCCTCAATCCCTTATGTCATGGATCCTGTTATGGTTGCGACTAGTGGAGATGCTTTGATGGAAACGGCATCGCAAGCCGTTATTCGTGACTTGTTATTACCGCTAGCTTCAATTGTAACGCCTAATTTACCAGAAGCAGAAATATTAATTGGACAAAAAATTGAAGGTTTAAATGAAATGGAAAGAGCGGCCCGTTATATTGTAAATGATCTAGGGGCATCATCTGTTGTTATAAAAGGTGGGCACTTAGAGGAGAAAGCTGTTGATGTATTTTACAATGGTGAGAAGATAGAACACCTTGTTGAGGATCGATATCCAACCAAACATACCCATGGTACGGGGTGTACATTTGCCGCTGCTATTACTGCAGAATTAGCCAAAGGTCAAGAGCCTTACCGAGCGGTTTCATTTGCGAAGCAATTTATAACGGATGCGATTCGGTTTCCGTTAGGTATTGGTAAAGGAAACGGTCCGACTAATCATTGGGCTTATAGACTAAAAGGGTTACCAAATCAGGAAGGAGAAGCGTGATTATGACAAATACAAAGGCGATTATTGAAGCGGTTAAATCACAACAACCTTTAGTGCATAATATAACCAATCAGGTGGTGATGAACTTTACTGCAAATGGGCTATATGCGCTTGGCGCTGCTCCTGTCATGGCACATGATCATAAGGAAGTTGCGGAAATGGCAAATAATGCTGATGCACTTGTTTTAAATATCGGGACCTTGACAACTGAATTAGTTGAAGCTATGGTTATTGCCGGAAAATCTGCTAATCAAAAAGGTATTCCAGTTGTTTTCGATCCGGTGGGTGTCGGTGCAACCACTTTGCGAAATCAAGCTTCAGAGCGGATTTTGTCGGAAGTAAAGTTAAGTCTAATTAGAGGAAACGCGGGAGAAATCAGCCAACTTGCAGGAGTAAAGGCTGATGTGCGGGGTGTGGATGTGCGCGGTGATTTGGATCACCTTTCCATTGCAAGACAAGCGGTTAAGAAGCTTAATATTCCTGTAATGGTTACAGGTAAAGCGGACGTTGTTGCCAATACAGAGGGGAGTGTGCTTGTAAAGAATGGTGTGCCTATTTTAACTCAAGTCACGGGAACCGGCTGTTTATTAAGTGCGGTGACCGCTGCATTTTTAGCGGTAAATAATGAAATTCTTGCTGCTGCAACTGCAGCGGTAGGCTATTATACAGTTGCGTCTGAGTTAGCAAATGAGCAGGCTAAACATCCTGGTCAATTTCAGGTGGCTTTTCTGGATGCATTGTCTTATACAACGGCAGAACATGTTCAAGATCGGCTGTCTGTTGAACACTTGAAAGGAGAATGATATGGTGTTTAACAAAGCGTGGTTAGATGTTTATTTCATTTTAGGAAGTATGAATACAGCTGGGAGGGATCCGTTGTATGTCGTTGAGCAAGCGTTGCAAGGTGGGATTACTTGTCTTCAATTTCGTGAGAAAGGTACAGGTGCTAAAATTGGGTTGGACAAGTTTCATTTAGCTAAAGAAATGCAAAGGCTGTGTGCGCAATACCAAGTCCCTTTTATTGTTAATGATGATGTTGGTTTAGCGCTAGCTATTGATTCAGATGGTGTCCATGTCGGCCAAGAAGATCAATCGATTCAAGAAATTAAGGCGATTGCACCAAAAGGGATGGTTGTTGGTGTGTCGGCGATGTCTGTCGAACAAGCTATCCAAGCTAAACAAGAGGGAGCTGATTATATTGGTGTCGGACCAATTTATCGAACAACGACAAAAGCTGATGCAAAAGAACCCATTGGTTTAAAAGGTATTTCTCAGATTAGAGCGGCAGTTGGTACTTTGCCTATAGTAGCGATTGGTGGTATTCAAGCTGAACATAAAAATGAAATAAAAGAAGCTGGAGCAGATGGCGTCTCAATTATTTCAGCTATTAGTACGGCTAGAAATCCTCAAGAAGCTGCGCGCTCATTTTTATCATAGTAACGTCCGGGTAACCCTTAGAGCAGTGGTCACTCCATTGAGGTAGGAGCTAATGGATGCTAAAGTCGTAATTGAAGTTTTGTTTTATCATGTGTTTAATGTTTAAAGGGTTTCGATAAGGGTTAATATATTTGTAATGTAGATTGAAAAGGAGGGGTGATATGCGACTGGAAAATAAAAAGGTTCTCGCACTTGTCGAAGATGATTTTGAAGATTTAGAGTTGTGGTACCCTGTTCTTCGATTAAAGGAAGAAGGGGCAACTGTGGTATTAGTAGGTAAGGAAGCGGAAAAAACGTACACTGGGAAATACGGTGTTCCAGCGCAATCGGATTTAAGTTTCTCGGCGGTAAATCCGGATCAATATGATGCATTACTAGTTCCTGGTGGTTGGGCACCTGATAAATTAAGACGTTATCAAGAAGTCATTGAATATGTTCGTTACTTCGATCAAAAAAAGAAAGTGATTGGTCAGATCTGTCATGCTGGATGGGTGCTTATTTCTGCAAATATTTTAGACGGGGTTAAAGTAACAAGTACGCCTGGAATAAAAGATGATATGACCAATGCTGGCGCGACTTGGTTTGATCAACCAGTAGTGACAGATGGTCATATTATTTCGAGTCGAAGACCACCTGATTTACCACCTTATGTCAAAGCGATTGCCGATCAATTGGCCGAAAATTAGTTTAATTGATGGGTATGTTGCTTAAGTGAATGGCTATAAAACAGCTAAGGCTTCCGTCATCGACGGAAGCCTTAGCTGTTTTATATGCTAAAAGGAGAAACCAATATTTATTAAGAAGTTGCTTTGCTTTCGTTTAAATTATTTAAACGATCAGCCAATCCGAATTCCCCTTTTCTATCCATCGTTTCTTTTCCGGAAAGGGTATCTTTAAATTCATAAGCGCTAGAACCGTGCTCTGAAATATCAAGACCTGTGATTTCTTCTTCTTCAGATACGCGAATAGAAGAGAATCGTGTTAGAATAAAGGTAAATCCACCAACCGTTGCCATTGTCCATGCGATAACAGCAATGACACCGATAGCTTGAACTGCTAATTGACCAACTCCGAATCCATAAAACAATCCAGTATCTAGCGAGAATAGCCCGACTGCTAATGTACCCCAAATCCCACATAAGCCGTGAACACTTGTTGCACCAACAGGATCATCAATTTTCAATTTTGTGTCAATGAACGTAACGCCTTCCACCAAAATGATACCAGAAATTAAACCAATAATAATTGAACCGACAATAGAAACCTCTGCTGTACCAGCTGTTATACCGACTAACCCGGCCAACACCCCGTTTAATGCCATAGAGGCATCAATTTTTTTGAAACGTAGTTGTGAGTAAAGTGCTGTTGAAATAAGTCCGCCAGCGCTAGACATTAAGGTGGTCGCGATAACCATAGGTACCAATGAAGGGTCAGCTTCTAATGTACTACCACCATTAAAACCAAACCAGCCTAACCAAAGAATGAAAACGCCTAGTGCTCCCATAGGGATATTGTGTCCAGGTATAACATTAATTTTCTTACCTGCGTATTTACCGAGTCTAGGTCCTAAGAATAATACAACAGTTAGTGCGCCGACTGCGCCGGTAAGGTGGACAACAGTTGAACCAGCAAAATCACTAAAGCCCATATTGACTAACCAACCATCATCTGACCAAATCCAATGTCCGACTACTGGATAAATAACCCCTGTCATAGCAATAACAATTAATACATACATACCTAATTTCATGCGTTCGGCAACTGCCCCAGAAATGATCGTTGCACAAGTTGCAACAAACATAGCTTGGAAAACGAAGAAGCCAATATCTTCAACGCCATTTAGTAAAAAGCTATCTGAACCGATAAATGATCCGGCAGATGAACCGAACATGACCCCGTATCCGATTAAATAAAATAGAATCGGTCCAATACTAATCGTTAAAAAGTTCTTCATAATTATATTTAGTGAGTTTTTAGCGCGCGTAAAACCCGATTCTACCATTGCAAAGCCTGCATGCATAAAGAATACGAGAAAAGCGGCAAGCATAACCCACAGCATATCTGCTGTTGCTTGTGAAGCTGCTTCACCGGTTTCAGCGTAAACAGGTGAAGCTAGTAATAAACCAATAAATGATAAAAGTCCAATCTTCTTTAACATAATGTATTCCACTCCTTCTTTTATTAAAGTACGGCTTCTCGTCCGCGCTCGCCTGTACGGATTCGAATCGCATCTTCGACAGGATATACAAAAATCTTCCCGTCACCAATTTGTTCGGTGCTACATGTCTTAATAATTAAGTCAATGACTTCATTAGATTTCGTCTCAGGAACAACGATTTCAATCTTAATCTTCGGAACAACCTTTATCTCGTAGGATGTTCCTCTAAAAACGCCAGTTTGACCCTTTTGTTTACCTGTACCGGCGACCTCCGTTACAGTAATGCCGCCAACACCAACTTCTGCTAAAGCATCACGTAAGACTTCGAACTTTTCGGGACGAATGATTGATTCAATTTTTTTCATTTTACCGCTCCTTTCATGTAAGGATAGTTAACATCTTAAGTTATGTAAATTATCATAAACCTATTTTTCAGAAAATTCAAGTCTTTTTTGGTCATTTTTTAAAAATTTAAAAATTAAACGCTTACTCCTTTTGAATAAAATTCTGTTTGCGCTATTTGTTGGAGTGGGTCTCATATCCCTTAAAGCTTTGCATAGTGAAGGAACGTTCACATGTGTTAAAATACATAATGAGGTAAGAAAGTGAGAGGAGCTAAGATATCTATGATAAACAGGAAAGTTGAAATGGCTTTAATTGTAATAGGCAGTATTATCTTTATCTTTTTCGGGATTGCTGGTATTAATGTATTAAGGTCATTAAGTGATGAAGCGGTTATGACAGATGTGCACAGTGGTTTCATTGAAGATGTGGAAGATACAGAAATGCTAAGTTTAACGGAGTTTACTGAGGCGCTTCGAATGAATAGCATATTGATGATTGCTATAGCTGTAATAGCAATTGTGACAGGTCTATTGGCAATTAAAATGCTAAAAGAAAATCGCCGTCCCAAGCCTGCTGGTATTTTATTACTAGTGGTCGGTGGATTAACAAGCTTCCTTCAAATGGGGTTTGCGATGTTTGGTAGCTTGTTATTTGTTATAGCAGGTATGATGGCGTTAGTAAAAAAGCCTAAAGATCAACCTAGCCATTAAGAAATGAAGCAATAGTAAAAAGTTCATGAGATAGGAGAAATATAATGAAGAAAATTACAGTGGGAATTGTATTTGGTGGTAAATCAGCTGAGCATGAAGTGTCATTGCAATCAGCAAAAAATATTGTTGAGGCAATAGATCATGATAAATATAATGTGGTTTTGCTCGGTGTTGATAAAAAAGGAAAATGGCATCTCAACGAACAAGATTCATACTTATTAAATGCTACAGACCCTGAAGCTATTGCGTTAAATCATAGTAATCAACACGTAGCGGTTATCCCAGGTGAGTCTGCAACTCAAGTGATAAATGTAGCGACAAACAAACCTCTCGCACAGTTGGACGTTATCTTTCCAGTTGTTCACGGGACACTTGGAGAAGACGGTAGTTTACAAGGGTTACTAAGAATACTGAATTTACCATTTGTTGGTGTTGACCTTCTTGGCTCTGCTGTAAGTATGGATAAAGATTTTGCTAAACGGATCCTTAGTGATGCGGGCCTTTCGGTTGCAAAGGGTCTGGTTTACAAAAAACATCAACAGAGTGAGATTGATTTTAATGCGATAAAGGATAAACTAGGGTTACCTGTTTTTATTAAGCCTGTTAATCAAGGCTCTTCTGTTGGTGTGAGTAAAGCTAATACCAAAGCTGAATTTGATTTAGGTATTAATGAAGCCTTCTTATATGATGATAAAATCATAATTGAAGAAGCAATTGTCGGTCGTGAAATAGAATGTGCTGTTTTAGGTAATCAGGAACCGATCGCTTCATTGCCGGGGGAAATTTTACCACAGGATGGTTTTTATTCTTATGAAGCAAAGTACATTAATGAAACGGGTGCAATCTTATCAGCTCCGGCTCAATTAACCGATCAACAAACGGATAAAGTTAGAGCGGAAGCTTTGCGTGTGTTTAAAGCGTTGGATTGTGAAGGGATGGCTCGGGTTGATTTCTTTATGACAGAAGACAATCAACTGATTGTGAATGAAGTGAATACGATCCCTGGGTTTACAAAAATAAGTATGTATCCAAAACTATGGGGAATTACAGGTATTGATTATCCAAGTTTAATTGACCGTTTAATTGAATTAGCCTTCGAACGTCATCACCGTAAACAACAGCTGAAAAGCGCTGTATTTGAATAAGGTTGATAAGGGCTGGACAAAAACTTCGCTATCTCTAAGGTTCAACGCGCGTTTTTTTGTCTCAGCCCCAGCTTTCCAGTTGATTGCATTGTAGCAAAAGCAAGTGGGCTTCTGAGTTTCTTGTATCACTATTCTTTGTTTTTTACATAATATCGGTAGATAAACCAAGTGACCACTGATAATACCAACAGGATAGGTAAGTTGCCAATAATAAAGATGAAAAAGTTGACCGCGCCGACTACCAAAATGTTGTAGCTCGTCAGCCATTGATCGTTTATTCTTTCCCAAATATTTAAATCTTGGTCATGCACTGGATCTGTTCGTTGCTCGAAAATCGATAGGTGAACAGTGGCGAGTTCAGCTCGATTTTCATAGTAATGTATTTGCCCCTTTAATTGTTCAATTTCTAGTTGAACCTCCGCCAACTCATTAGATATATTTAATAAATCTTCTGTTGAATCAGCTTCCTCCATAAGTGAAATGAGCCTTTCCTCTACTTTTTCTTTTGACGTTAGGCGCGTTTCTAAATCAACATATGCTTCTGTTACATCTTCACCACCTATGTTCTGATGATGAATGGTTATGTCCTCTGTTTGAAGTGTATTAATAAAATCGTATAAAAATGCTTCTGGAATACGTACGATTAATTCGCCATCATATAGATGTTCGTCTATTCGACTGGTTTGATTAGACACAATGTAACCATCGTATTGACTGAGTTTATCTTCTATTAAATTCATCGTATCTAAGTATTGTACCACTTCCAGCTTAAGGAAAGCGTTGTAAATAATCTTGCGGTTTTCTTCTGTGTCCCCGGTCAACTCATATACTGTATCTTCAGTTACCTCTTGATCGCTATTAAAGTCGTATGACTCTAATGCTACTTCTGAACGTTCGCTAATCATTGTATTGTCATGCTGTTCTTGGCTACATCCAGTGATGAAAAAAAATGTTGTTAACATAAGAAAAAGTTTTGTTCTCAATATTTGCCCCCCCAATCGTTTTAGTATTCAATCAGACGATTTTGATGAAATTTTGTTACAGATGTATAAATATAAAAATGGTTGAATATCGAGGTTAGAAAGGGATTTAGTGCTAATGTAAAGGTTTAATAACAATATTTTAATGTTTATTTCGTTAATTTAATGTAAATAAGGGTTGAATTATTATTCTTTTTAATGCATAATAATACAAAAGAAAGCTGATCGAAACCAAATTATAAATAACACCAATTAAGGGGAGATTAAATATGACAAAAGATAAAATTGTATTGGCCTATTCAGGTGGATTAGATACTTCTGTTGCAATCAAATGGTTACAAGATCAATATAACTATGATGTGATCGCAGTAGGATTAGATGTAGGAGAAGGAAAAGATTTAGAATTTGTAAAGAAAAAGGCGATTGATGTTGGGGCGATTAAATCCTATTCGGTTGATGCTAAGGCGCTATTTGCAGAGGAATATGTTTTACCAGCACTACAAGCTAATTTATTATATGAAGGAAAGTATCCTTTAATTTCGGCATTATCAAGACCATTGATTGCAAAAGTTCTTATCGACATTGCTGAGAAAGAGGGAGCGGTAGCTGTTGCACACGGCTGTACAGGGAAAGGGAATGATCAAGTCCGTTTTGATGTTGCTTTTACCGCGTTAAACCCTAGTATGAAGATTGTTGCACCAGTAAGAGAATGGAAGATGACGCGTGATGAAGAATTAGCTTATGCAGATAAACACGGGATTCCAGTACCGGTTGGAAAAGAAAGTCCATATAGTATTGACCAAAATTTATGGGGAAGAAGTAATGAATGTGGTATTTTAGAAAACCCATGGGCTGAAGCGCCAAAAGATGCCTTCGATTTAACAACTGATCCGGTTGATGCACCTGATCAACCAGAAACGATTCAAATTAGCTTTAAAGCAGGAAAGCCTACTGCAATAAATGGTGAGGAAATGGCCTTAGATCAATTAGTTTTACACTTAAACAAAATGGCAGGAAAGCATGGTGTCGGTAGAATTGATCATGTTGAGAATCGTTTAGTTGGTATTAAATCAAGAGAGATCTATGAAGCACCAGCTGCTGTGACTCTAATTGCTGCCCATCAAGAGTTGGAAGCTTTAACCCTACCGAGAGAAGTAGCGCAATTCAAGCCGATCATTGAACAGAAATTAGCTCAAACGGTGTACGATGGTTTGTGGTATTCACCACTTACCGATGCTTTGCAAGCCTTTATTAAGCAAACACAGCAATATGTATCTGGTAATGTAAAAGTGAAATTATATAAAGGTACGGCATTTGTCGTTGGTCGTGAATCAGCGCATTCGCTTTATGATATGGATCTAGCGACATATTCTGAGGGAGATGCGTTTGATCATGAAGCGGCACTAGGTTTTATTAAATTATGGGGATTGCCGACACAAGTGCATGAAACGGTAACAGGTGCTCAACAAAATAAAAAAGCATCCATTACCAAAACAACGATTGACGTAAAGGAAGCGGTCAAACAATGAAATTATGGGGCGGACGATTTACTAAACCAACTAATCAACTCGTAGATGAATATACAGCATCGATCAGATTTGATCAAAAGTTAGCAACGTTTGATATTCAAGGTAGTCTCGCCCATGTGAGCATGCTTGCAAAATGTGCAATTATAACGAATCAAGAAGCAGAGTTAATCACTGATGGTTTAAAAAAGGTCGCCACACAAATTGAGTGTGGTGAAGCTGAATTAACAGAGGCAAATGAAGATATTCATATGAATGTTGAGAAATTATTGATTGATCAAATTGGAAGTGTCGGTGGAAAACTACACACCGGGCGCAGTCGTAATGACCAAGTCGCACTTGATATGCGTCTCTATTTACGTGATGCACTTGTCACGATAGCGACGCTATTGCTTGAACTGCAACAAGCATTGGTAAAGCAAGCTGAAGCTAATTTAGATACCGTTTTACCTGGATACACCCACTTGCAACGTGCACAACCTGTACTTTTTGCTCATCATATGATGGCCTATGTCTTTATGTTTCAACGTGATCTTGAACGATTGACGGATAGTTGGAAACGCGTCAATCGCTCACCACTTGGAGCAGGAGCGCTCGCAGGAACGTCTTTTCCGATTGATCGGTCGTTTGTTGCTGACCAACTTGGCTTTGATGCGGTGTCTGAAAATAGTTTAGATGCGGTCAGTGATCGTGATTTTGTTATTGAATTTTTGGCAGATGCGTCATTAGTCATTATGCACTTATCAAGATTGTCAGAAGAGCTTGTGCAATGGTCAAGTGCTGAGTTTAACTTTATTGAGTTAGATGATGCCTTTTGCACAGGAAGTAGTATGATGCCACAGAAAAAAAATCCCGATGTGCCAGAGTTGGTTCGTGGTAAGACGGGACGTGTATTCGGTCATTTAATGGGGATGTTAACCACGCTGAAAGGCTTGCCACTTGCTTATAACAAAGATATGCAAGAGGATAAAGAAGGCATGTTTGATACGGTTGAGACACTAAAAGGAGCACTTGCCTTATTTGCTCCGATGATTGAAACAATGAATGTTCACAAAGATGTCATGTATCAAGCGGTTGTCAAAGATTATTCGAATGCGACCGACTTAGCTGATTATTTAGTAGGCAAAGACATCCCATTCCGTGAAGCGCATGCGATTGTTGGCCAGACAGTTCTATACAGTATTGAACAAAGTAAATACTTACTTGATTTATCATTAGCTGAATTCAAACGTTTTTCTAAAGCGATTGATGAAGATATTTATGATGTCTTATCAGCAAAAGCCGTTGTTAATGCACGAGATGTAACAGGTGGTACAGCTAAAAATCGTGTCGAAGATCAAATTAAACAAGCCCGTCAATTTTTTGAAGACCATGAAACATGGCTCCAAGGAAAAATAACTTTACTGAAGAAATTAATAGTAACTTAGTGCGTTTTGCTTTAAATAGAAATGAGAAAACTTGATTAATGATAAATCAAGTTTTTCTTATACAGGTTTTTGTATATTTATAAAACTAAAGGTATATTTATTCGTTGTTGGGGGGAACAGTTATGGATCAACTTAAAGGCTATTTGGTTCTTAATACAGGGGATGTATTGTCTGGAAAATGGTTGAGTAAGCCGTTTTGCCAAGAAGGTGAGCTTGTTTTTAATACAGCGATGACGGGTTATCAAGAGGTTATTACTGACCCTTCATATGCAGGTCAAATCGTCTCGCTTACTTATCCATTGATCGGCAACTATGGTTGTAATGACCAAACAAATGAAAGTGTTCATACCGCATTGTCTGGATTAATTATTTCAACACCATGCTTTGACCCTGAACATTATCAATCGCATTACTCTCTAGTAGATTTTGTTAATCGTGTTGGAGTACCAACGCTTTATGATGTCGATACACGAGCCTTAACAAAAATTATTCGAGAGCATGGCGAAGTTTATGGAAAGATAACTTCTGATCCTAATGATCAGCCCGTGCAAATATCGATTGATCCAGAGGTGGTAAAGCGTGTATCAGTAAAAGAAAGCGTCTATTATTCACCGCAAGCAAATCCACTGGAAAAACATGTTGTCGTGTTCGACTACGGCCATAAGCAGTCGATTGTAGACGCGTTGCTGAACGTAGGTTGTGAGGTGACAGTGGTTCCATATGATACTAGCTATTTGACGATTCAAAGTCTAGATCCAGATGCGGTTATCTTTTCTAACGGTCCTGGTGACCCAGCGAGTCTTACTGCGTTTTTGCCAACAGTTAAAGCTGTGGCTGAAACATATCCAACTCTTGGTATTTGCTTAGGTCATCAATTAATTGCTTTAGCTTTTGGTGGAAAAACATCGCGTTTACCATATGGTCATCGTGGTAGCAATCACCCTGTAAAGGATTTGGCTACTGGAAAAGTGATGATCACCTCGCAAAACCACGGTTATGTGGTTAAAGAAACAACCATTGATCAGTCACAATGGTGTATCTCACATCTAAATGTCAATGATCAATCTGTTGAAGGGTTAAGACATAAAACAAAGGCAATTCAAACCGTTCAGTTTCACCCTGAAGCACATCCTGGGCCTGTTGATACGCACTATATATTTGCAGATTTTGTTGAGTCATTATGTTTAAAGGGAGCGAAACAACATGCCTAAGTTAACAGAGATAAACAAAGTGTTAGTCATCGGCTCCGGACCGATTGTAATTGGTCAAGCGGCAGAATTCGATTATGCAGGGACGCAAGCTTGTCTTGCACTAAAAGAAGAAGGTATTGAAGTCATACTTGTTAATAATAATCCGGCAACCATTATGACTGATGAAAATATTGCGGACCAGATTTATTTAGAACCGCTCACCCTTAACTCTGTCAGTAAGATTATAGCAAAGGAAAAACCGGATGGCCTCTTACCAACTTTGGGCGGGCAAACCGGTTTGAATTTGGCTATGGCACTTACAGATGCAGGGGTGTTAGCTCAACACCAAGTCACTTTACTAGGGACCCCGTTGGAAACCATCCAAAAAGGTGAAGATCGGGAAATTTTCAAGTCAATGATGAAAGAAATTAATGAACCGATTGCAGAGAGCCAATCAGTAGAAAGTGTAACAGAAGCTTGTGAATTTGCCACTCAAATCGGCTATCCTCTTATTGTCAGACCTGCATATACGTTGGGTGGAGCAGGTGGTGGAATCGCGAATAATCAATCGGAACTGATGAGAATTGTTAAAAATGGTTTGCATCAAAGTCCGATTCACCAAGTATTAATCGAACAAAGCGTGAAAGGTTGGAAAGAAATCGAGTATGAAGTGATGCGGGATGGTAATGATACGTGCGTGATTATTTGTAATATGGAGAACTTTGACCCTGTTGGTGTTCATACAGGGGATAGTATAGTGGTTGCCCCTACGCAAACATTAACTGATCAGCAACATCAAATGTTACGCTCATCCTCCGTTAAAGTGATTCGAGAACTTGGTGTGATTGGCGGATGTAATATTCAATTTGCTCTTGATCCAACTAGTGATGATTATATTATTATTGAAGTGAACCCAAGGGTCAGTCGATCAAGTGCACTTGCTTCTAAAGCAACCGGGTATCCGATTGCGCGAATTGCTGCAAAACTTGCACTTGGTTATCATTTGGATGAAGTGTTAAATCCAATCACGGGGGATACATATGCAAGTTTCGAACCAGCCATCGATTATATCGCTTTGAAAATTCCGCGCTGGCCTTTTGACAAGTTTTATCAAGCGGACCGATCGCTAGGTACACAAATGAAAGCGACCGGGGAAGTGATGGCATTAGCGCGTAATTTTCCAGCTGCATTAAACAAAGCGATTCGATCACTAGAGTTGGGATTAGATAGTTTAGTATGGCCAGGTATCGAAAAATTAACAAATCAACAATTAGAAGCAGGAATTGTTAACCCGACTGACCAACGTCTATTTTTATTAGCCGAATTGCTGCGTCGTGGCTATAGTGTAAGTCAATTAAAGGGATTTACCGGTATTACCAAGTATTTTCTTGAAGAACTTAAATGCATGATTGATTTTGAAATAGCCTTGTCTGAAAAAGGCTGGGAACATATTGCAGCTAGTGAACTAAAGCAAGCCAAACAGTATAGTATACCGAATTCTAGAATAGCTTCACTCTTCGCTATTGAGGAGAATAGTGTTCTAGATAAGAATAATCAACTTGAGTTATCTGCTAGTTATAAGATGGTTGATACGTGCGCAGCTGAATTTTCGGCAGATACCCCTTATTTCTATAGTTCGTGGCAAGAATATGATGAAGTTGAATCACTAGATAAAAACCAGCGTGTTGTCGTTCTGGGGTCTGGACCGATTCGAATTGGGCAAGGTGTTGAGTTTGATTATTGCTCGGTTCACGCCGCATTTTCGCTAAAAGATCAAGGGGTGGCTGCCATTGTTATAAATAATAACCCCGAGACGGTAAGTACAGATTATAGTACGGCTGATCACCTCTACTTTGAGCCTTTAACGGTAGAAGATGTCCTTCATGTTGTAAACAAGGAACAAGCAGATGGGGTCCTCATTCAATACGGTGGACAAACGGCAATTAATCTAGCAGAGGGTCTAAGCAAACATGGGGTTAATATGATTGGAACGGATCTTTCTATAATTGAAAAAACAGAAGATCGTGAACAATTCTATCAACTTCTAAACGCATTAAACATTCCTCATATTCCTGGCGCTACGGTTATGTCAGTTGCTGATGCTAAAGCTGTTGCAGCGGAAATTGGTTACCCTGTTCTGATGCGTCCTTCGTATGTGATTGGTGGGCAAGGTATGGTTGTGCTAAAAAATGAGCGGGAACTTGCTGACTATTTGGGTACATTAATCGAGCAAACTCCTTCATCGCGACTTTTTCCGCTACTGATTGATCAATTTATTATAGGTAACGAAGTAGAGATTGATGCAGTCTGCGATGGTGAAGATATTATAATTCCTGGCATTTTTGAACATGTTGAACGTGCAGGTGTTCATTCTGGTGACAGTGTAGCCATTTTTCCAGCACCAAGTTTAACGTCCGAACAAAAAGCAACAATCGAAGATTATACGAAAAAAATATCACAATACCTTAATATAAAGGGCATTATTAATATTCAATTTGTAATGAGTGAGGATCGACAAACGATCTATGTGTTAGAAGTTAATCCGCGGGCATCGCGCACCGTGCCGATTGCAAGCAAAATAACCGGTGTGGAAATGATTGATCTTGCCACAAAAGTCCAAATGGGAAAAAATTTACGTGATCAAGGTTGGATGCTTGGGTTGCATAAAGAAGTACCTTTCTATGCTGTCAAAATGCCAATCTTCTCTTCAACAAAGCTTCCGGGTGTTGATCCGATATTAGCGCCGGAAATGAAGTCGACCGGTGAAGCGATCGGGATTGGAAAGACGGTTGAAGCCGCTCTAGCTAAAGCTTTTGGATGGAAAGAGGAACACTTTTTACCGATTACGGAAGAGAAGGGGCTTTTCTTATCAATAACGAGTGTGTCAACTGCACTTATAAAAGCACTACAAGAAACAACGGGTAAGGTAGCGGCAACAGAAGATACAGCTAAGCTTCTATTAGATGCTGGCTATCAGGTCGAACACGTTTTAACAGAACAAGAAGTGCTAGTAGCGATTGAAAACGAGCAATTTAATGTCATTTGTGATCAACAATCACAGAATATCCGTGCACAAGGACTTACAGTTGGAGCAGTTGTGTTAAGTCGTGCGGAGACATTAATCGCTTATCTCAATGCTTGGCAACATGAAGCCATTGAGCCAAGTACGTTGAAAGCGTATCGTAAAGGTGCGCATGATCTTAATAAGGCGAAAGTAGAGGTGTAAAGATGTTTGTTAATGTAGCAAATCAATTAAGAGGTAGTGATTGCTTGACGTTGTTTGATTTTACATCTGAGCAAATTGCTTACCTGTTACAATTGGCCAAAGATGTTAAAGCGAAACAAAAGGCTGGTCAGATTTATCAACCATTAAAAGGTAAAGTGTTAGGGATGATATTTGAAAAATCTTCAACACGTACACGGGTATCATTTGAGTCAGGTATTTATCAACTTGGTGGCATCGGCTTATTTTTGAGTACCAATGACTTGCAATTAGGAAGAGGTGAACCGATCTCAGATACAGCTAAAATACTTTCAGGCTATTTGGACGGTATAATGATTCGGACGTTTCACCAATCAGATGTTGAAGAGCTGGCTGAACATGCATCGATCCCAGTCATTAATGGCTTAACAGACGATTATCATCCCTGTCAAGTGTTGGCAGATCTACAAACGATTGAAGAAGTGAAAGGGAAATTAGCTGGTTTAAAAATGGCCTACATTGGTGATGGCAATAACATGGCGCATTCGTTAATGGCTGGAGCTGTGAAAATGGGAATGGATTTCAGTACTGCAGCGCCGGATGGCTATTTGCCGAAAAAGGAAATGGTTGAACGCGCGCAAGTGATCGCAAATGAGAATGATGTAACGATTACAGTGACAACAGATCCGGTTGAAGCGATTAAGGACGCAGATATTGTCTACACCGATGTTTGGGCAAGTATGGGACAAGAAAGTGAACAGAAAAAGCGAGAAACATTATTTGCTGATTATCAAGTCAATGGATCGTTATTAAAGCACGCCAAAGCAGATTATCTATTTATGCATTGTCTGCCCGCGCATCGTGGCGAAGAGGTCACAGCTGAAATTATTGATGGGGATCATTCGGTTATTTTTCAAGAAGCGGAGAATCGCTTACATGCACAGAAAGCATTAATGATTGCTTTAATGGCTGAATAAGTGTTTTTAATGAGTCAGGCAAACCTCTGGTCAATACGACTAAGGTTTGCTTGTTTTAATGTAATAGAAAAGAAACTATTTTAGTAATTGGACTTTTTATTACAGCAAACCGTCCGTAAAAGCTCCCTCAAAATAGAGAGAAGAACAAATTCATTTGGGTAGGTGATAACGGACGCTAATGTCCTGATTCACTCAACGAACCTGCAATCAGTGGGTGGGTAAGATCGTAGCCACATCTTTAAGAAGGATTACAGACTAAGACCGCCACGTCCTGTAGCCCTCTGTCCACTGATTGAAGGCTCGATTTATTGCATCGGTTTATTTTTCAAGTTAAAATAAGTTAACGACTTTAATGAGGTGATAAAGGTGAAACGTGCGTTAATTCATGTCGATTATACGTATGATTTTGTAGCTGAAGATGGAAAGTTGACATGTGGAAAGCCAGGACAAGAGATTGAGCACCACGTTCTAGCGATAACTAAGCAGTTTGTTGAGGCTGGTGACTTTGTAGCCTTTACCATTGACCGTCACGAGGAAAACGATATTTATCATCCTGAAACTCAACTATTTCCAGCTCACAATATTGCAGGCACGGTTGGCCGTCAATTATATGGTCAACTTGAATCTTATTACCAATCGATAAAAGAAAAAGCCAATGTGTATTATGTTGATAAAACGAGATATAGTGCTTTTGTGGGAACAGATCTTGAAGTAAAGCTACGTGAACGCAGCATAGAGGAGATACATATTATCGGAGTATGTACCGATATTTGTGTGCTCCATACGGCAATAGATGCTTATAATAAAGGTTTTGATATTGTTGTTCATAAAAAGGCGGTAGCTAGCTTTAATCAGCAGGGGCATGACTGGGCACTCGGCCATTTTGAATCTGCACTTGGTGCAAGAGTAGTCTGACAAAAACAGTGCTGAATTGCTATTGGCGTTAGGATTGACTACTGCTATAATTGAGATTGTGCAAATCTGAATTTGTAACAATCATTTAAAGGATGATGGAAATGACGAGCGGTCATTCAGTTAAACAAGCATTAATCGATATTGTTGGTGAGAATAATCTACTTATTGATGAGCTGATTCGTAATTATACGTATACAAAATTAGGAGGTAAGGCTGATTATTTTGTCATGCCAACCTCTGTTGAGCATGTTCAGGCGATTGTGAAGCTAGCCAATCAAGAACAAATGCCGTTCACCTTATTAGGAAATGGATCGAACTTGATTGTTCGAGATGGTGGAATTAGAGGAATTGTCATGTCATTAAAGCACTTAAATCACATACAACATAATGGTGAGGTGGTGATCGCTCAAAGTGGTGCGCGTATTATTGATACGTCATATTATGCACTTGATCAATCGCTCTCTGGCTTGGAATTTGCATGCGGCATTCCGGGAACAGTTGGTGGCGCGTTGTATATGAATGCAGGGGCTTATGGCGGTGAAATTAAAGATTGCTTAAAAGAAGCGGTTGTTGTTGACAGGACAGGTGAAAAATTAACGCTATCATTAGATGAACTTGAACTTGACTACCGGACGAGCAATATCCCTGACCATGGTTATATTGTGATTGAGGCAAGATTTCAGCTGCAACGTAAAGAGCAAGCGGCTATTAAGGAAGTCATGGATGACTTAACTGAACGGCGTGAATCTAAACAACCGCTAGAATACCCTTCGTGTGGCAGTGTATTTAAACGTCCACCAGGCTACTTTGCTGGGAAATTAATTCAAGATAGTGATTTGCAAGGGAAAGGGATTGGCGGTGCAGAAGTATCGACTAAGCATGCTGGTTTTATTGTTAATAAAGCTAATGCAACCGCTAAAGATTATATTGCGGTTATTGAAATGGTTCAAGCTAAAGTTAAAGAGAACTTTGATGTGGAACTTGAGCGAGAAGTGCGTATTCTTGGTGAAGAATAATTAAAAAATGCCCCCCGGGATCATTTTTTAATTGGTAGGAAACAGAAAGCTAACATTTGAAAATGACCGTTGCTTTACTTCATCGGTTAATTTGGTATAATGTAAGGAGATCATCATAAAAATAAAAGTAACCGCTAAGGTGCGGCTAACACCTTAACGGCTTACGACAGATTGCCCAAGAGTGGTAATCTCATTAATTGGGAGAACCACCCTATTTCAAGCAAATTTGCTTAGATAGGGTGGTTTTTACTTATGATCATCATGTTTCGTTATCATCACAATCAGTGTAGCAAAACTAATCATAATGACTAAACTTTCATAGATGGTCATAATAGGCATCACCTCCCCTCGGGGAAGGAATGACTACCACCCTATAAGCTTTCTATCGTAATGTGATTATAACACAGATATTAACACAGATAACAGTCCGTAAAACACGTCAGGTAAGGAACTGCTAAAATTAGTCTTTAAGAAGCGAGATAAAGTTACAATGCCAATTAATCTAAACACCTACGTATCTGTTTCCGATTGATAACATCATCGCTTTGATTAGTATTCGTTTTAGTTAAGTTTTTTTTTGTGAAAAAACGATCAGCCAAGCTAGCGCTAAAGATACTAACACACCACTTGCCAACACATAAATCGTTGACAGTGAGGTTATCTCAAGTAGATTAAAGGCAAGCAAAGGGCCGAAAGCAGCACCTAGGTCAACCAAGACCGTGTGTAATGTCATAATCGAAACGGATTTTTGGCGTGCAGCAAAGCTACTGGCGAGCGTATCCGTTGAAGTCACAAATGTTGTTGAGATGAACTGGAAAATAAGTGAAAAAAGAATTAACCACAAGGTAGAAAACGACAACGTTAATATAAAGAAAAGTATTGCTAAACCAACAATACTGATAACTAGAATCCGTTCTTTATTTTTGGCTTTGTCCAAAATCCGACCGACCACTGGTGCAAAAAAAGGGTCCCATGCCCATCTAAGCGCTTGAATACAACTAGCAATAGCCGCAGCTGATAATGATACAGACAAAATGGTTAGCTCACCAGTATAATTTAGATCAATCAGCAAGCTTAATGTGCTTGAGAATAACCCGAAAATAAGTAAGCCCATTACTGTACTTGTTGTTAAGACAAGCAGTGCCTCCTTTGTTGTCTTAAGCGAGCGCTTTTTTTTAGTGGTTGTTGGGCCACTACTATGCACAGGAACATACTTATTCACAAACCAAAGTGAACAGCCGCCCAGTAAGGCGAAGACGGTACAAATCCAGAAGATATCAACAAATGTAATGAGAAAGCCACCCGCCAACATCCCAATTAGGCTACCCATTCCCCATGTCCCATTATATAACCCGATAAGCTGGCCACGATCCTGATCAGTGGACAGCTCGATAATGGAAAGGTAGCCTCCGAGTCGTAGTAAAGACCAGGCAATACCCCAAAGCACGCGCATAATTAGTAGGAAATAAAAGTGCTGTATAATTCCATACGAAAAGGTAGAGATCGTAGCTAAAATTAATGCAATCGTCACACCCAAGCGTAAGGGGTATTTATTATAAAACCAACCGACTAACGGGTTAATGGGCAGACGAACAAACCGGTTGATTGAGAGAAGTACGCCGACTTGCCAGATAGATGTTAGACCAAAGTCGAGCCAATAAATGGGCAAAATAATTAACAGCATCGCATCTCCCATAATGGCAACTCCGGTTAAACGTGCTAAAGCGAGTACCCTTTGTTTAGGCTCATTCAAAATGATCACCTCTGCTCTCTAACCACTCCTTTATCAGGAGATATGCTTGTCTTAACGCCTGCTGTCGATGAGAAAATGCTGCATAAGCTTCATTGTTTATTTGGTCCAAATACTGCCCATTAGCAAGCTGGAAAACACTTTGGTAGTCTTGGATTTGTTGTTGCTCAGGGCTGTTAATCCAACCATTCATCTGACCAGAGGCAATTGCGTCTGTATGATCAGGGAAACGCAGATAAATCACACTGTGAAAAGCACATTGTCGCGCGTTTAAAGGTTGATCATTGACTTTATTTAACAGGAAACTTGCCCGGTCAGCGTCGGTTCCTGACAGAAATCGGGCCGTCTTTACACCTGGGAAGCCATTTAAACAAGTGACAGTAAGACCAGAATCCTCTCCCATAATGATTGAGCGGGGAAAATGCTTGTAGATCGTGTTTACCTTAAGCTGAGCGTTGGCTAAAAAGGTTTGTCCTGTTTCTTCAACATCTGGTATCGAAGGCGATAAGCCTTTAATTGGAATCGCCAGCTTTGTTAATCCTTTAGTTAGTTCCTCTTGTTTCTGCTTGTTCCATGTTGCTATGATAAGCTTCATTATAAAACCTCCTTGTCATCAAAATAACCTTTTTAAAAGGAGAAAAAAAGAGTACGATATAAATATGAGAATTTCCCCTTTTATCACAGATAGCCGTCTACCTCAAACTAGAGAGTAGAGGTAAATCTAGTAAGGTGGGCACTAACGGCCGCTAATGTCCGGATTCACTCAACGATCAATTAGTGGGAGAAGAACGAAAATGCCCACTGCTTAAAGGTTCGTTTTATTAAAGGATGGTGTAGAGAAAATGATTGAATACTTTTCCTTAATATGGAAGCTGAAGGGAGACGCTGATCTGGATACATTCACGATTACGATTCCAGAACTTTCAAGACAGTTGCACTGTACAGAAAGACATGTTAAAAATATCATAAAAAAATTGCAGGAAAATGGTTGGTTGATTTGGCACCCAGGAGTTGGAAGGGGTAATCGATCGAGAATAACCTTCACGCGTACGCTTGATCAAGTTGTTAAAGCCGAAGCGAGAAGGTTAGCTACTGAAAAAACAATCGAACACGCCCTTGCATTTTTACAACAGTCCCCGGCTTATGATCAAATGACGATTACAACAGAAACGATTTTAGATTTTATTTTAAATGACGTTGAGCATGAGGGAGCAGATCATTTGCGCTTTCCTTCTTATCGCCCGCTTCCCATTCTTCATCCGGCGCAGGTGGATCGGCGAACCGAGAATCATTTTATGTCCTATTTATACGATACCCTTGTTCAGTTTGATCACGAAACAGAAGCAGTCATTGCCGGGTTAGCTCATGCGTGGACAGCATCTCAATCGTATACAAAGTGGACGCTTTACTTGAGAAAAGGACTTTATTTTCATCATAAAGAACAGGTAACCGCGCGTGAAGTATGCCAATGCTTCCAGCTTCATCAACAACAGGTGACTTCACCCTATCACTGGGTTATGAAGGAGTTAAAAGAAGCAAAATCAATTAATGAGTTAACTGTCCAGCTAAGCTTTAATAAGCCGATGCCGTTTTTACTTGAATGTCTGACTACCTTGGCTGGTGCCATCTTCACTACAAGTCATGAGGGGCAACTTGTTGGTGCAGGTCCCTATCAGCTAAGTGAGAATTCAGGAGAGAAATTGAGTCTGGTGGTCCATCAGTCTTATTACCATGCGCGCCCGTTTCTCGATCAAATCACGCTTTATTTTTTCCCGGTTTTATACGATAACGCCGATATCGATATAGAAACACAGCTAGCAAACATAAACTTTTATCACTATCCCTATCAATATGATGAAGCAGCATTTCACGCATACACCCACGTTGATCAGGGGAGTAAATTGTTAACCTTTAACGGACATCGTGGCCAATTAGCTCAGGATAAACGGCTACGGCATAAAATAAGATCCGTGCTGCAGCCAGCTGAGTTGATTGAGCAATTAGGGGGCAATCGCTATGCCACGGCAACGCGGATGCGAAAGGAATTAGAGGCTGATCAACTCGGAAAATTAGCAGCAGAGTCATTCACTAAGCCAATTGAAGTGAGTTATGGTCAGACGAACCCATTAACACTCGCATGTTATCAAGGCGCAGGCAATGAACAGGACGGTGAATGGATTTGTCAGCAGCTTAGCAAGGAGGGGATTGATGTTCAGTTAAAGGTCTTTGACTATCAAGCGTTTTTTCAACAGGATCTGACTCAATTTGATCTGTTATTAGGTGAACAAACCGCTCATGAACATCCATTGATGACGTATTTTAAAGCTTTTTTAGGTCATCAAAGCCTTCTCGCTCATCATCTGCCAGTGTCAGTTAAGGATCAGGTCGAGGCCTGTCTATTAAAAATACAAAAACCGCACCAAGCTTTGGCTTTTCTGGATGCGATTGAAGGAGAAGTTAGCCGTGAATCGTATGGTATGTATCTCTATCGTTTAAAGCAATACGCTATTTACCCAAACTATTTCAAAAATGTTAAAATAAATACATTAGGCTGGTTAGATTTTAAAAATGTTTGGTTTGATCGATACATTAAACATCTGCAATAGTCGTTTGATGGTATGCTATTAAAAGTTAAAGCTAAAAAGGATGATCGAAATGAAGCCGCAGTATATTAGGATTAAGGAAAAGCTCGAATTAGATATTCAATCGGGTCACTTTCAGGTCGGTGACCGTCTCCTGATTGAAGTTTCATTTTATTTTATGTGCATTTTGGCTGATAATGTGTTAAAATACTCTCAATTGAATAGGATAATTCTTTTGGGGCAGGGTGTAATTCCCGACCGACGGTAAGAGGTAGCCGCTTTACCTTAAGTCCGTGACCTGGATCGAAGCAAATATCGTGAAGGTGGATTTGGTGAAATTCCAAAACCGACAGTTAAAGTCTGGATGGGAAAAAGAATTAAAAAATGTATGCTTATTTGTGTACGTTTATTTAGTAAACATATGAACATGAACCATGCCCCAGGTGTCCACATCTGGGGCTTTTTAATTTTTTTAGAAAGGAGATTATCGATTGAACAAACATGATTATATGACGTTAGCGCTTCGTTTAGCAGAAAGTACGATTGGACAGACAAGTCCTAATCCTTCGGTTGGAGCTGTTGTGGTTAAAGACGGTCGTATCGTTGGAATGGGCAGTCACTTGAAAGCGGGTGAAGGCCATGCTGAAGTGTTGGCACTACATCAAGCCGGTGACCATGCAGAAGGCGCTGATGTGTATGTTACACTTGAACCATGTGCGCATTATGGTCAAACACCACCATGTGCGAAGTTATTAATTGAGAAAAAGGTCAAACGCGTGTATATTGCCACTGTCGATCCTAATCCTAAAGTAGCTGGTCAAGGTATTGCCATGCTTAAAGATGCAGGTATTGAAGTTGAAGTTGGAATCGATGAACAACGCGCGCATCAAATTAATGAACGATTTTTTTATTATATAAAAAACAAACGACCATTTGTCACCTTAAAAGCGGCGATGACACTAGATGGTAAGATTGCAACAAAAACAGGCGATAGCCAATGGATTACATCAAAGCAAGCACGGGAAGATGTGCATAATGAACGTGCTAAACATGATGCGATTCTTGTCGGGAGTCAAACGATAAAAGCCGACAACCCACACTTGACCGTTCGTCAGCCCCAGAACGGAAAAAACCCCATTCGAATTATTTTATCAACAGATTTATCAATTCCAGCAGACCGACATATTCTTAATGAACAAGCACCAACTTGGATAGTCTGTGGTCACGATGCAGATGTAGAAGGATTCCAAGCTAAATATCCGCACGTTAAAGTGATTGACATCGCACAACCGACAATTGAAATTGGCCGATTATTACAGGTGTTAGGCTCACTCGGTATTCAATCATTATACGTCGAAGGTGGAAGCGCCGTTCATGCAAGTTTTATTAAAGCGAAAGCATTTCAAGTGTGTCATTGGTATATCGCGCCTAAATTACTTGGTGGTCAAGACGCAGTTAATGTTGTCGGTGGTTACTCACCTGAACAAATGGCTGATGCCATTGCGTTAGAATTTGAATCGGTTACGCAAATTGGGCAAGATATTAAAATGATTGCCCGATTAAAAAAGGAGGCATAATAGACGATGTTTACAGGAATTGTTGAAGAAAAAGGAACGATTCAAGCAATCACTAAACAGGGAGCAAGTATGGAGCTGACGATTCATGCAAATAAAGTGCTAACAGATGTAAGGGTTGGCGATAGCATTTCAGTTAATGGGGTATGCTTAACGGTCATTAAATTTGATAAAAATGGTTTCACCGTTGATGTCATGCCTGAAACCTTTCGTGATACTGCGTTGAGTCGATTAACCATTCGCTCAATTGTCAACTTGGAACGTGCAATGGCAGCTAATGGCCGTTTTGGTGGCCATTTTGTTTCAGGGCATGTTGACCGTGTGGGTATCATTGAACGGATCTGGTATGAGGCAAACGCAAAATATATGTTAATTACTGTTGGTCCGGTTGATATGCGTTACTTAGTTGAAAAAGGTTCTATCACAGTTGATGGAACGTCGTTAACTGTATTTGATTTAACCGAGAACGGTTTTATTATTTCGTTAATTCCAGAAACGCAAGCTGCAACCATTTTAGGTGAAAAGCAACAGGGTGATGATGTTAATTTAGAATTTGATATGTTGGCAAAATATATTGATCGGTTATTGAGCAAACGTGAGGAACCGAAGAACCCCGTTCATTTAACAGAAGAAAAATTACAGCGCTATGGTTTTTTTAGTTAAGGAGGGATGATAAATGCATACAATTGAAGAGGCGCTGACCGCGTTGAAAAATGGTGAGATCGTCATTGTAGTAGATGATGAAGATCGTGAAAATGAAGGTGACTTTGTCATGTTGGCAGAGCATGCAACCCCTGAAGCGATTAATTATATGGCAACAAAAGGAAAAGGGTTGATTTGCACCCCAATCACTAAACAAACAGCCGATCGGTTGGGCTTAGCACAGATGGTTGCAAGTAATACTGACGCACACGGCACCGCGTTTACGGTTAGTGTGGATCATATGAGTACACATACTGGAATAAGTGCTTATGAGCGTTCTGAGACGATTCAAGCATTAATTAATACGAAATCAACCGGCACAGATTTCAAACGACCAGGTCATGTTTTTCCGTTAATTGCAGAAGAGCTCGGTGTACTTGCACGTCAAGGTCATACTGAAGCAGCAGTCGATTTAGCGAGATTAGTCGGTTCTTATCCAGCAGGTGTGATTTGCGAAATTATGGAGGAAGATGGGACGATGGCAAGGTTACCGTCGCTACAGCGATTGGCGCAACAAGAGAAGATGCCAATTATTACGATTCAAGATTTAATACAATATCGTAAACGTTACGATCAATTGGTTGATAAAGAGGTTGAAGTAAAACTGCCTACTGAATATGGTCAATTTAAATTGGCTGCTTTTACGGAAACAGCCACTGGAAAAGAACATTTAGCATTAATAAAGGGTGAGATCACTAAAGGTGATGTTCCGCTCGTAAGGATTCACTCTGAATGTTTGACCGGTGATGTATTCGGTTCACATCGTTGTGACTGCGGTCCTCAATTGGAGAAAGCTTTACTAGAGATTGAAGACGCAGAAAAAGGGATTCTTGTTTATATGCGCCAAGAAGGCAGAGGGATTGGCTTAATAAATAAATTAAAGGCTTATAAACTTCAAGAGGAAGGCTATGATACCGTTGAAGCCAACCACCAACTGGGTTTTGCCGATGATTTGCGAGATTATGCAGTCAGTGCCCAAATCATTAGAAATCTCGGTGCGGAAAAGATTATTTTATTAACGAATAATCCACGCAAAATGAGTAGTATGACTGATTATGGTATTGAAGTCGTTGAACGTCGAGCGATACAAATTGAAGCCAATCAAGATAATAAACACTATTTGTTTACAAAAAAATCAAAACTAGGTCATTTATTTAAAGATTAGGGGGAAATTTATAATGAAACAATTTATTGAAGGAAATTTAGTCGGTACAGATTTAAAGGTTGGTATTGTAGTTGGACGTTTTAATGAATTTATTACAAGTAAATTATTAAGTGGGGCGGAAGATACGCTTCGACGTCATGGGGTTCAAGAACAAAATATTAGCGTAGCTTGGGTACCTGGAGCTTTTGAAATACCGCTAATCGCTAAAAAAATGGCTGAATCAGGTCAATATGATGCGGTGATCACATTAGGAACAGTGATTAGAGGGTCTACACCGCATTTTGATTATGTGTGTAATGAAGCTGCAAAAGGGGTTTCACAAGTGGCTATGTCTTCTGGCTTACCCGTTATTTTCGGTGTGTTAACAACAGAAACGATTGAACAAGCGATTGAACGAGCGGGAACGAAAGCAGGCAATAAAGGGGCAGAAGCAGCAGTTTCAGCCATTGAAATGGCCAATTTAATTAAAACATTAAATTGAAGCTGTCATATAAATAAAGATTAAAATAAAGACGAGTCTGTGACATAACTAAATAATGAAATTGAATATCCGACCATTCTCAACTAAGCGTAGGTAAAACACGTAGACTCCTCGAAAATAAAGAACGATTTTCTTCGTGCGATGTATGACCGACGAGGCTTTCCTTATCCTGTGGGAACAGCACGGCTAGGGAGACACTGCGTTTACCAAGATGTCTCCCTTGTGCTTGGGAGAGTAAAAGCGAAGTGTTTTGCCGAAGCGCTATATACATTGAGACATTAATGTTCGGATTTTTCTTATCTAGTTACTCTTTTGTCCCAGACCCGTCTTTATTAAATCGCTGAACATATTCGCAGTAGATGAATCGGCTTCTATGCGATGAACTTGACGTTAAATAATGTAATAAGAAGAGATGTTACCGAATACACCTTGATGCCCTATCTAAATGCAAAGCGTAGCTTGGATTATTTGAAGTGATGGGATAACAGAAAAAGCTATTTTGGAAAATTAATGCACGACCAAGGTGAAAGCATTATACTAATAATTAAGTGCAGTAATATTGGAGGACAACAATGAATAATAACGATATATTAATGAGACTAAGGTATGCGGTAGATCTAAAGGATATGGAAATGGTTGAGATTTTTGGATTGGGTGATTATGAAATAAGAAAAGAAGACATACAAAAAATGTTGACGAAACAACAAAGTGACCATAAGGATTCGGATCAATTTTCGGAAAGTGAATATCTCGAGCATTGCGACAACAATATGTTGAATGCATTTTTAAATGGTTTTATTGCATTTAAAAGAGGAAAACAGGATTCAAGACAGAAAGAACCTCAAAAACATGATTTGAATGAGAGAAATGTCAATAATGTCATGCTGAAGAAAGTCAAAATCGCACTTTCACTAACAAGTGAAGAGATTCTCGCTCTTTTAGCAGAAGCAGGCGTTGATCTATCCAACAGTGAATTGAGTGCAGTTCTACGAAAAGAAGGGCATCGAAATTATAAAGAATGTGGTGATCGATACGCAAGGAACTTCTTGAAGGGATTGGCAATAAAGTATCGTAGCTAATCCAACTCGAAGTTATTCGAGATGATAGCTTAAGACGGACATTTTTTAAGGTGGGGTGAATTCGTTAACTTTCTTTCCATGAAATTAATAAAGATAATGTTCTATGGTGTTGATTGGTAAGACTCAAAACCATGCTGAAAATGCCATTCATCTTTGGCGAATCCTCTCACTATCCATATGATAGGATTAAAGAAAATGACAATTAAGGAATTAATCAGGGGTGATAGGGTGAAGATCTTATTAGTGGAGGATGATAGAACGATTGCTTCGGGTTTGGAGTATTCGTTGCAACAGGAGGAATACCAGACAGTGCTTTGTCATGATGTGGCGTCAGCAAAAAAAGTAATTGAACAACAGTTGGCCGAGATCGATCTCTGTTTATTTGATTTGTCGTTGCCAGATGGTAGTGGTTATGATTTGTGTGCGTTGGTGAAGAAGCGAAGTGAGAAGCCGGTGATCTTTTTGACGGCATTTGATGATGAAGTGAATGTAGTGATGGGTCTGGATATGGGAGCGGATGATTATATTACGAAGCCGTTTCGGGTTCGGGAGTTGCTTTCGCGGATTAAGTCGGTGTTGCGTCGTTACCATGCACAAACGAACACGCAGAGTGAAATGAATACAGTCATTGTGATTGATCATATTCGGATTAACACGTTGGCCGGCAAAGTTTATAAAAATGATGAGGAAGTCTTCGTGACCGCGCTAGAATATCGATTATTACTGATTTTTGCTAATCATATTGGACAAGTGTTAACGAGAAGCCAACTACTGGAGCGGATTTGGGATGTGACAGGGGACTTTGTTAATGATAATACGTTGACGGTACACGTTAAAAGATTACGAGAGAAGTTAGAAGAGAATCCACAAAGTCCAACATTGATTAGAACGGTTCGTGGCATGGGCTATAAGGTTGGTGATTAATATGTTACGCAATCGAGAAATCAGACACTACCTAATCATTTTTAGTCTAGTTAGTTTGGTTGCCACAGGACTAGCTCGAGTCTTTTTATCTTTTGAAGCAACAGTCTTTGTTTTAATAACTGCTCTTTTGTTAATGAGTTGCAGTCTGTTATTTACCAGCTGGCGGTATCGAGAAATTGAAAGACTATCCGATTATTTGCGGCGAATAACGAATGGCGATCATAGTCTTGATATGCGTGATAATGTAGAGGGCGAACTTAGTATTTTAAAGAATGAAATTTATAAAGTGACGACGATGCTTTCTGAGCAGGGAGTACTTTTGCGCGAGGATAAAATCAAGCTAACCCATGCTATTTCCGATATTTCACACCAACTGAAAACACCACTGACATCAATGATGGTAATGGCTGATTTGTTGAGAGATTCAAAGTTGAATGAAGAAAAACGGATTGAATTCACCCGTAACATTAGTGTGCAATTAGAAAGAATGGAGTGGTTAGTGTCCTCATTATTAAAACTTTCAAAAATAGATGCTGGTACGGTGCTCTTTAAAAAAGAGCAGGTAAAGGTACTTGATTTAATTCGAAAAGCTGTCGGCCCAGTTTTGATTCCAATTGATATAAAACAACTAACGCTCGTGGTAGGCGATGATGAGACGGTATCTTTTTTCGGGGACTTGAATTGGACAGCGGAAGCAATCCTAAACATCTTAAAAAATGGTGTTGAACACAGTAAGAATAAGGGGACGATCAAAATCAACTTTTCGGAAAACGCATTATCCACGGAGATAACGATTGAAGATGATGGTCATGGTATTCCAAAAGAAGATATCCCTTATATTTTCAAACGGTTTTATAAAGGAAAAAATGCAAATGAGGACAGTGTGGGTATTGGTTTAGCCATGGCGTACAGTATTATTAAAAGTCAAGGTGGGGCGATCGAAGTGATCAGTCAACCAGGGCAAGGCGCGCAATTTCAAATTAAATTTTATAAGCAAGTCATATAGGGATATGCATTCGACACAAAGGATTTTGGGATGTTAAGTCGAATATCTATTGTGATATCCCAAGAAATATATGGAGGTCATGCTTTGTTACTTTACTTTTGATCGATCATTTTCCTAATCATCCAAATCCACAAACACATTTAAAACTGTTGAAAAACAGCAGCAAAGTGGCCATTGCATGAGATAATCAAACGAATCAAGTCGTTGGATTTATAATAGCAATCAGCGTTGGCGTTTTATCTGCCGTTCCTTGAAGTATTGTCAGCGTAAAAAATAGAGGCATTGGTAAGGAATTAGTATAGCGCATATTAAAAGAACATGATGATATCTATATTATGAGAAGCTCGGAATACATAACCCAAATGGAATGATCGGGAGAAATGATGACATGCAGGCAGGGATTTCAGACAAAGAGCAGACAAAAACGCTTGGACATGATCCAAGCGTTTTTGTCTGCTACTGCATTTGAGAACTCTTTTTTTTTATAAAGTGACTAAAATGTCACTTGTTCAGTCACCTTATCGTCACTTTAGATAGATATAATAGCGGTAATAACAATTTATGGAGGTAACTTAATGAGTATTTTAGAAATAAAAAATCTATCTAAAGTTTATGGTAAAGGGGAAATGGCAGTTAAAGCACTGGATGATGTTTCATTTTCAGTTGAGAAAGGTGAATTTATCGTAATCATTGGTCCGTCTGGATCTGGAAAATCAACCTTATTACACTTGTTAGGTGGTGTTGATCGACCAACAAGTGGTAGTGTTCTTGTTGATCATACTGATATTTATCAGTTGAATGAGACGAAATTAGCGATTTTCAGACGACGTCAGATTGGGCTAATTTATCAATTTTACAATCTTATCCCTATTTTATCTGTTGAAGAAAATATTACGCTACCCATGTTATTAGATCAACATAAAGTTGAAAGAAAACAATTGGATTCAATTGTCACGCGTTTGGGGTTAGAGAATCGCTTAGCCCATTTGCCGAATCAACTCTCTGGCGGACAACAACAGCGGGTGTCGATTGGAAGAGCATTAATTAGTAATCCCGCACTGATGCTAGCTGATGAGCCGACAGGTAACTTAGATAGTAAGAACAGCAGTGAAATTATGGAGTTATTAAAGCTATTTAATAAAACATACAATCAAACGCTGATTGTGATTAGTCATGATGAGCGCATAGCTGCTCAAGCTGATCGGGTGATTTCAATAGAAGATGGAAGGATCGCTAAAGATGAGGTGATTCGGTCGTGAATATCATTAATAAACTGACGATCAGGCATTTAAAGGAGAATAAACGAAGAACGCTCGTTACCATTATCGGTGTAATTATTTCTGTGGCGATGCTGACGGCAGTGGCGACCATTGGTGTTTCATTTTTGGATTTGATGAAAAGGGAAACCATCGCAAAGGATGGAGAATGGCATGTTGAATACCACAATATCAATCCCGCACAATTAAGTCTAATTGAAAAGGATGATGTAACAAAAGATCTAATCATTTCCAATGATCGTGGCTATGCGGTGCTAGAGAACTCAGAAAATCCCGAAAAGCCTTATCTGTTTATTAAGGAATATAGTACAGAAGGCATGGAGCGATTTCCAATTGCATTAACGAGTGGTCGTCTACCTAGAACTGAAAAAGAGGTTGTTATCTCGGATGCTATTGCAGATAATGCTAACGTAACTTATCAAATTGGTGATCAATTAACCATCGATGTGGGTAAACGATCTTATGATCTAGAGGATCGTGAATTGTTACAGGATGATTCACTTAAACGGAATGAAGATAATGAGGTAAGTGAGCAGTTGGATAATACAAAGACAGAAACATACGAGATTGTGGGTACGATTGCTCGACCAGAATGGGAACCATACTGGTCACCCGGTTATACAGTCATTAGCTATCTTGATGAGGAACTATTGACGCCAACAGATACGGTTAATGCTTCGGTTGTACTTAATAAGATCAATCGTTCGCTTTATCAACATGCCAAAAATTTTGCTGACCAACATAATATTGAACACGAAAATATCAGATATAACAGTGAATTACTCCGATATTATGGTGTGACTGGTAATGATGGTTTACAAGCAACTATGTACTCGTTAGTGGGCATTATTATGGCTGTGATTATTGTTGGTGCTGTTTCGCTCATATATACTGCGTTTGCTATTAGTGTTTCGGAACGTTCGCGACATTTAGGAATGCTTTCGAGTGTAGGGGCGACGAAAAAACAGAAGCGAAACTCGGTCTTTTTTGAAGGGGCAGTTATTGGCGCAATGAGTATTCCTGCTGGAGTTGCGGCTGGTCTTGTTGGGATGGCGATTACTTTCCATTTTATTAACACCTTTATTGGAGACGTATTAAATACGACCCAGAGGCTTGAAGTGGTGGTAACACCAGTTTCCATTTTAGTCGCTTGTAGTGTTTCAATCGTTACCATATTTATTTCCACCTATCTCCCAGCGCGAAAAGCAGCTAAGATTTCTGCGATCGATGCCATCAGGCAAACACAAGATGTCAAGCTGTCTAAGAAAACAGTAAAAACGTCGAAACTGGTTCGAAAGATATTTGGACTTGAAGCGGAAATAGGTTTAAAAAACTTAAAAAGAAATAAACGGAGATATCAAGCCACTGTTTTCTCCTTAGTAATCAGCATTGTTTTGTTTTTAACCGTTACCTTTTTCACCTCTAGTTTAGAGAAAGGATTGGAGTTAACGCAAGCTAATTTTAATTATGATATTCAAATATTCAGTAGTGATGAAATATTGGAATCAGAAGTAGACGTGTTTGCTAATCTGAGTCATGTGACGGAATCTAGTACGATTGAAGAATATTACTTTTCAACATCGATTGATCAGTCAGACATTGCGCAGAGTTTGAAAGAATCTGTTGAGAGCGATCAAGATGCGTTGCAAGATGGGAAATATAATTACAGTTTAAATTTAGTCGCGTTGGATGATGAGAGTTTTCAAGCCTATGCAAAAGAGATTAACTTTGATCCCAATGCTCAGGGGAATGCTACAGCAATTGTGATTGATAAGAGCATACATTATAATGAGTCAGGCAAGATCATTGAAGAAAAATCTATTTATACTGATCCAGGAGAACGGCTTAGTCTATATCCCGATAATCATGAAAGAGAGGAAGAGCAGTTTTTAGGTGAAATAGAAATTGGTGCATTAACGGATCACGTTCCAATGGGCGTAAATTTGCCGTATCAAGGTAATTTAATTGCGATTATTTCTGATAAAATGATTGATGATTTAATCACGGAAGACGTAAAAACGGATGGTAATCACTACCTATACATGAACAGTTCAGATCCAATGGCAACGCAAGAGGCAATAGATGATGTGAAAGATTCATCTGTGCATGTTTACAATGTTTACCAAAGAAGACAAGCAGACCAACAGTTGATTTTATTGTTATCCGTCTTCATCTATGGTTTCATCACCTTGATTTCGTTAATATCGGTTGCGAATATTTTTAATACGATTTCGACGAGTATTTCATTGCGTAAACGTGAATTTGCGATGCTAAGGTCCGTTGGTATGACACCAAAAGGCTTTAACAAAATGATTAATTATGAAAGTATTTTTTATGGAATAAAGGCTCTTCTTTATGGATTACCAATCAGTGTTGGTGTGATGTTCTTGATTTACTGGTCCATGCAAGAAACCTTTGAATACAGCTTTATGCTACCATGGATGGGCATTCTGTTTGTAATCGTAATGATCTTTATTATTGTCAGTGCTGCCATGTTATATTCTAGTGGTAAAATTAAGAAGGAAAATATCATAGATGGTTTAAAACAAGAGAACATTTAACTAGATTTTACTTTAGACGAGGTAAGATCGATACTTCTATGCAAAATAAGCATGGGGTTGATTATTGATGGCTAGAAGAAATGAAAGAGAAATGGAAGCAAAACGCTGATATTGGTACGCATACCGTCGTAGTAAAGACCACTTTCGAGAGGGATTAAGGGCGAAGGACTAAACATGAACAGTAAATGAATGACTAAATTGAACTAGAATTCCCTAGATGGTGACATGTAGAAAAGTAAAGCTATATTTACTGAACTGCATGCTGTGATGATGTGAAAGGACGGCTAGTCCATTAATGGCTAGCCTCCTAATTAATGGTTCAATTTATTCGTTTTTTTCTATCAATAAAGCAATCGTTTGATTGCCTTCGGTATAGTTTTTTCCAGAAACATCATCGTAAATTTCTTTTATAGTAAACCCTACAGCAGTTACCTCTTCGATCAATAATTCCTTTGTGAAAAATTGATGCCAAATGTTGTAGGTTTCTATTTTATCATCGGTAACCACTGTTGTTTGCTCTAATGTTAATCGATCAGAATATTTAAGATTTCTACCGATCGCTACATAAGGATGCTTTGACCAAAAACCACCATTTTCATTAAAACTCCAATATTGTTCCTCCTTGAACTGATCAAATTTTTTCTGAGAGAAAACATCTAATAACAACTGTCCACCATTCTTTAAACTGTTCCAAATGTTTAAAAGTAATTTACTTCGATCTTCAGGCGCAAGAGCACCATAATCACAATATATTAATAGGGCTAAGTCATAGATGTTTGAAATATTTAATTGCAAATAATTCTCATAGCGATATTCAATATCAAAAGCTAGTTTTTTTGCTTGTTCTTTAGCATAACGAATCGAGTTTTCAGAGAAATCAATTCCTGTTACCTTATAACCATTTTGGGCTAATCGCTCACTATAAAGGCCCGGACCACAACCTAAATCTAATACCTTTTGATAAGCTTTTGGGGGAGCAATTTGTTGAATGAAATCAATGGATTTATCAATAAACGCAAAATTCCTACTAGCGCCTTCAGTATTAGAACTTAAATGAGCTTCTAATAATTGTTTAGAAATATAAGGATCTTGCCAAAAAGCATTATCAGCTTGTTCAAATCTTAAAGGTACATGCAACTGTTTTAATAAATTGTTGATAAAAATTCCTCCTGAAATTTTAAAAGATACAAAGAAACCGCTGTTTGTAGTTTATACCATGATCAATCAAGTAGACTCTCTTCCCAAGAATCTTATGTCTTTAGTCATGAGAGCTTTAAAACAAAGCTTGTATATCTTCAACCATCTCTGCCGGTTCTGTGGTAGGAGCAAATCGTTTAACAACGTCACCATTACGATCAATGAGAAATTTAGTGAAATTCCATTTGATTGCGCCACCTAACACCCCCGATGTTTGTGTGGTTAAGTATTGATAAAGAGGATGAGCGTTCTTTCCATTTACATTGATCTTACTGAATATTGGGAAATTAACACCGAAGTTGAGTTGACAAGTTTGTTCGATTTGTTGATTATTTCCAGGTTCTTGATTTAAAAATTGGTTGCATGGAAAACCTAACACCATAAATCCTTGATCTTTGAAATCATCATAAAGTTGCTGTAAACCGTTAAATTGATTTTTCAAACCACACTTCGTAGCCGTATTGACAATTAATAATACGTTTCCACGATAGTCAGATAGTGATTGTTCATCTCCGTTCATGGTTGAGATCGTAAAATCATAAATGGTCATGGAACTCCCCTCCTTAATCCAAAGATAGCAAGCCTTATTAACAATGTCAAAAGATAGTACGTGGTCGTTGCAAATATGCTACATCTATAATGGGAATTGTTAGAAGGAATTGGACATAGACCGTGTTATAATTAAACAGGAGTAGTGAGAATCGAACAACTTGAACAAAGCGTAAGCAAAACGCGCAGACTTCTTTAAAATAAAGAGCGACAATTGATGAATGTTTGATAATACCTTGCTGATCCTGTAGGTCTAATATGAATTAAAGATTTCCAAGGTGAAGATGGACACAGGGGAAATGTTAGAATAAACTCGTTAATTCGTGTGACAATGTCTAACGGACTACTTTCTATAATGCTGAGTCCGTGCCTATGAAAATGCAGAGCTACTGTTGGATGCGATGTAACGACTGTTATATGGGGGGCATCCTTCCTCTACTCGTTACACTAGTATAATAGAACAAATGCTCCATTCAAATAAAATGGAGCATTTGCTTTTCATTTGATTTTAACTTTTAGATGGCTTGTTCTTCTTTAGTGATTGCATTTAAACGAGCTTCAATTTCATCGTTCGATAATTGATTTTGATCAATATATCGATTACGTGGATGTGTACGACATTCATGAGTACAACCCCCTAAATATTTATGCTCGTTTTCTTCTGAACAAATAATTTGCTTGTTGCATTCAGGATTACCACAATTGATATAACGTTCACATGGTGTACCATCAAAATAGTCTTTACCAACAATGACGTGTTCAACTTGATTAATCGGGACACTAATACGTTCATCGAAAACATACATTTTCCCATCCCAAAGCTGACCTTTGGTTTCTGGATCTTTCGCGTAAGTCGCAATGCCGCCATGAAGTTGGTTGACATTTTCAAAGCCTTGTTCAAGCAACCAGCCAGAGAATTTCTCGCAGCGAATCCCGCCAGTACAATAAGTTAAGATTTGTTTGTCTTTAAATTTTTCTTTGTGTTCTTTAATCCACTGTGGCAATTCACGAAATGTACGAATTTCTGGGCGAATCGCACCACGAAAATGTCCCAGGTCATATTCGTAGTCATTACGTGCATCGATCACAATCGTATTATCATCTTTCATCGCTTGGTAAAAGGCTTTAGGTTCTAGATAATTTCCAGTCACTTCACGAGGATTAATATCTTCTTCACCTAACCGAAGTGTGACAAGTTCCGATCGAGGCTTAACTTTCATCTTTTTAAAAGCGTGCCCATCTGCTTCGTCAATTTTAAAGGGCATATCACTAAAGCGAGAATCAGCATGCATCGCATCCATATAGGCCTGTGTGGCATTAATCGTTCCTGAGACCGTTCCGTTGATCCCTTCTTTAGCGACAAGGATGCGTCCTTTAAGTCCTAAGGAGTCACAAAATGTTTTATGCTCTTCAGCGTAGCTCTCCGGGTCATCAATGTTGACATAGTTGTAGTACAATAATACTTGATATTTTTCCATTTTTCTAACCACCTATTTATCGTATTTGCAAGATACGGATGTAGGGGTAATCATGAGTCTCTTGCAATCTCTAATTATAAGTAATTCAAGTTACTTTTTCAACCTTTTAGTTGATTAAATTGAAGGTTTTAGCTCATGAGATTTGCAATTTCTTGTAGTAGGCATTATATTTTTGACAGATGAGGTGATTTATTATGAATGAGAAAGAACGTGAGCAATATATTATCGAGCAATATCAAGCAGGAGAAGATCAGATGATTCTCCTATTTGCGCAATGGTGCATTAACCATCAACTAGATCCGTATGTCGTTTATCAACAAGCATATCCGCATCAAAAGGGATTAGACAAGTTGGCTGAAAGTATGGATCATACGGTAACCTTGGAGCAATCAGATCAGATTGATACGTCCCTGTTAATCGAGGTTTTGCAGGTATATGGTAATGATGATCTGGCATGGGTGGTTGCTCAGTATCAAAACAATCTTCGAAAACAATAATGTTTGACATAATTTAAAAAGCCTATCAGGACTGAATGCCTTTGGACCATCTGCATTCGTGATAGGCTTTTTATATAGCGATTGATCAACAAATGACAAACATGGACGAACCTTAGTTGAAAAGTTTGATTAAGGCTTGTGTTCCACTGTCTTGCTCGCCCGCTTCTGCCAATTGTTGATAAAGTTGATAGGCGAGTTGTAGTCCAGGAGTAGAAAGCCCCATTTCTTCAGCAGTTTCAAGGGCGATACACATATCCTTAATAAAGTGTTTGACATAAAATCCGGGGCTGAAATCTTCATTAATCATTCTTGGTGCTAAATGAGAGAGCGACCAACTTCCCGCTGCACCTGAGGTAATGCTCTTTAATACTTGATCTGGATTTAGTCCCGCTTTTCTCGCATAAGCCATTGCTTCTGAAACGCCAATCATATTAGAAGCGATGGTTATTTGATTACACATCTTCGTATGCTGTCCAGCTCCAGCTGGTCCTTGATGGATAATATTCTCCCCGATGATTTCAAATAGAGGTCGCGCATGTTCAAAACCAGTTTGATCTCCGCCGACCATAATAGAAAGCGTTCCGTTTTGTGCGCCGATGTCCCCGCCTGATACGGGTGCATCCAAAGTGGTTAATTGCTTATGTTGCGCTTCTTCAGCAATCTTTTCTGCAAGTGCAGGTTTTGAAGTGGTCATATCAATTAGAAGGCTGCCTGGTTTTGCATTTGCAATAATGCCTGTCGAACCGAAATAAATGTCTTCTACATCACTTGGATAGCCAACAATGGTTAGGATCACTTGACAATTTTCCGCAACGGTTGCGATCCGATCATGCCAAGTGGCACCTTGCTCTATTAACGTTTTAGCTTTCTCCTTTGTACGTGTATAAAGATGGAGTTCATGACCTGCGCGGATAAGATTTAAACCGATACCCTTTCCCATTACACCTGTTCCAATCAAGCCAATTCTAGTCATTTCCATACCACAATCCTTTCAAATTTGTTATGATCATTTTATCACAGTTAACCGTCCGTAAAACGGTCCGCCTTAAAATAGAGCAGATAGAGTCATCTATTTAGGGAGCTAATGTCCTGATTTATTCAACTAACAATCAGTAGGAGAAGAACGAAAACCCCACTGATTGTTAGTTCATTTAATCGCAAATAAGAGGACAAGCATACATTTTATTGTGCTTGTTTACTATATAGAGAAAACAAGGGGTGATTCGTTGTTAAAGTTAAACTGGGTGCTTAAAGGCTTTAATGAATTAAGCAATAATGAGTGGTATGAAATAGCGAAATTACGTTCAGATACTTTTATCGTTGAACAAAACTGTCACTACCAAGATTTTGATAATTATGATCAAATGTCCGATCATTTATTTTTAAAGAAGGATAGTCAAATTGTCGCTTATATGCGATTAATTCCGAGTGGGCATTTTTATCCAGAGGCTTCTTTTGGTCGTGTGATCGTAAAAGCGACAGAAAGAGGCAGCGGTTATGGAAAAACGATGTTAGAAAAAGGTTTGCGGCATTTATTAGTTAACATGGGAGAGCCGGTGATTAAAATTCAAGCTGAAGCCTATTTGGAAAAGCTATACCGTTCCTTTGGTTTTCGCGTTATATCAAAACCTTATCTTGACTATGATATCTGGCATGTTGATATGTTATTGGAGGCGAGCTTAAATGCATTGGATGGTTAAAACATTTGAGCAATTAGATTTGGGTGAACTTTATCATATTTTGCAAAGGCGAGTGGCTGTTTTTGTTGTTGAGCAAAATTGTGCTTATCCAGAAGTAGATGGGATTGATCAAGCATGTGTTCATCTATTTGTAAAAGAAGATGACAAAGTGGTGGCTTATGCGCGTTTAATTCCTAGAGGCGTTCTTTACAGCACTGCTTCAATTGGTCGAATTATGGTTGATCCAGCTTATCGAGCACAAGGGTATGGTCGTAAGCTAGTCGATCAAGCAATAAAGATCATTACTGAAGATTGGAAAGAGCATCAAATTAAAATTCATGCACAAGTTTATTTGCTGAACTTTTATCAATCGTTTGGATTTAAACAGATTTCTGATCATTATTTAGAAGATGGTATTATGCATGTTGATATGTTATTTGAAAAGTCGAAAAATCTTAATTGACATGTGAAGTAAAGAAGAGATCATTTATTGATTAAAAGTTAAGTCCGCTCATCATGATACGATGAGCGGATTTATATTAAATTCATAAAAGACAATGGGGGGATCTTTTATGAATGAATCGTTTATCACAGATAACCATTCGTAAAACACCTAACTCAAAATAGAGGCCAGAGGTAAAACTATTTAGAGGCGTAATAACGGATGCTAATGTCCTGATACACTCAACTAACCATCGGTGGGAAAAGATGAACCCTCCCACTGATGGTGGTTTTGTTTATTCGCCTTGTAAAGTAACCGTTGTTTCTTCCGCTACGCCGTTACGATAGTAAGTAATCGTTATCGTATCGCCAACTTCTGTTTCCGAGTACAAATACTGTCTTAAGTCCATCATATCGTCAATAGCTTCACCGTCTATGGCAGTGACAACATCATAAACATCGAGTCCGGCTTGGTCAGCTGCAGATCCGGGATGAACTTCGGCAATGACAATCCCACTTTCAATTTCACTCGGATCTAAATTCAATGTTTGTTGAATATGCTGTTGTGGCACACTTGAAAAGTCAATGGCACTAATACCCATAAATGGGCGCGTTATCGAACCATTTGTTTCAAGTTGTTCAATGACGGGTTGAGCTTCATCTATTGGAATGGCGAATCCAATCCCTTCTACAGTACTTAGTGCGATTTTCATTGAGTTAATGCCGATCACTTCACCAGCACCATTGACTAATGCGCCGCCACTGTTTCCGGGGTTAATCGCTGCATCCGTTTGAATAACATCAACGGTCCAATCAGCGGTACCGTCATTATTCAAGTCAACATCAAGTGAACGGTCTAAGCCACTGATAATTCCTTTTGTCACCGTTCCGGCGAAATCAGTCCCTAATGGATTTCCAATAGCAATGGCTGTTTCACCAACGACTAAATCTGAAGAGGTGCCAAAAGTCGCGACAGTGTCTACATGCTCGGCATCAATGGATAGAACCGCTAAGTCTGTTAGCTCATCTGAACCATGTAACTCTGCGGGCACACGTTCATCGTCTGATAGAATAACTTCTATTTCATTGGCTCCATCGATAACATGATGATTGGTCACGATATAGGCACGATCATCTTCGATTTTATAGACAACACCTGAGCCTGAACCTGACTCCGCATTATCTGACCATAAATCAAGCGATTGAACATTGGCAATGCCAACGACTGCCCCCGCTACATTACTTAATACTTCTGATGAAACCCCATCATCTCCTGTCGACGTTTGAATGACATTTTGCGAAGTGGCTTCTTGACTAACAAGGTCTTCGCTTTGCTCAGTTATATTTAAGGGAATGAGCCCAGTAAATAATAAGAGAAAACCGATGATCGCAACGGTTAGCCCACCTGTAATCCCGCTAAGCCAAATCATCCAAGCGTTCGGCTTTGTTTTCTTATCCTCTTGATTAACTTCTGTATTTGAATGGATTTGATTATCGATCACCTGTGATGGTTGATCGTTAGATATTGACTGCTTTTCATCATTTAGTTGATGTTGATCATGGAATTCACTCATGCTTTCCACTCCTTCCTTTTGATAAAATATTGTCTAAATTTCTGCTACACTATATAGTATAGCGAGCACATTTGGCAATAATTCGGTATAATTGTGAAAAAAGTATGGAAGATATTTAACTGGTCAGATTGGGTATAAGTGTGGGAAAATAAAGCTAGATAAAGGAGGCTGGAAAGATGCCCTATCATATATTTATTGTCGAAGATGACCCGAACATAAGAGACATTGTTTCGGCTTACTTGAAAAAAGATGGCTACAAGGTATCAATGGTAGATAATGCAGAGGATGCTTGGGAAATGACTCGCGAGCAGCAACCGGACATGTGGATTCTCGATATTATGCTACCGGGTATGGACGGCTATGAACTATGTAAGAAAATTCGCCAACAAAGTGAAGTGCCAATTGTGATTATTTCAGCTAAAGATGAAGAAGTTGATAAAATATTAGGTCTCGAATTGGGTAGTGATGACTATTTAACCAAACCGTTTAGTCCTCGAGAACTCGTTGCTCGTGTCAAACGTTTATTTAAGAGAACATCAGCAGTGCAAGAAAAATCAGATAACCTAGAATCAACAGAATATAGAACTGGAGAGCTTGTTGTTCGAGCAACAGATAGACGTGTGTTTTGGTATGGTAAGGAGATAGAAGTGACAGCTAAAGAATATGAACTCTTATCCAACCTTATTCAAAATCAAAATCGTGCTTTTTCTCGTGAAGAATTGTTATCACTCATTTGGGGTGATGACTATTTTGGCAGTGACCGTGCGGTTGATGACCTTGTCAAACGTTTGCGCAAAAAAATTGATGGTTTACCCATTGAAACCGTTTGGGGTTATGGTTACCGATTGAGTTGTGAAAACGAGGATGAGCAATGAGACTGCAAACACAACTAACGCTAGCTTTTACTACATTACTGGTTATTACCATGTCTATTGTTGCCGTAACGATTCATTCGTTGTTATTAAATGTATTAATTCAAAATGAACAAGATCAGTTGCAGGAAAAAGGGGAGATATTAACGCAATTTCTTTTTAGTGAAGTATCACCACGTAATTTTTCCAATTGGCTGAGTGATGAAGAACTTCATTTATTTGTCTATGATCGTTCAATGGATCAAGTGATGCTCTACTCTACTTCGCTTGACATCGGTGTGATAGAACAGTGGGTTGAACATTATGATCTGACAAGAAGGGAACAACCTTTATGGATCGATGGTCATACCAACTATGTTGTTTCCATTTTACCGATGTACCCGGACTTGTTAGAACGGGATCTTGTTTTAATTACTCCCCTGGATGACATACAAGAAATTCAGCAAACGTTCTTTAATCGGCTAATGATTGTTTTTCTTGTTGGTATTCTGATCATCATTTTGCTTACGCATTATCTGACACATCGACTGGTTACACCACTCACGCAATTGAGATATCAATTGAAGAAAATAGAGAAGCGCCATTTTGATGATATTGAAAGAATTAAAGCAACGGGTGAAATTAAAGAAGTAGAAGAAAGTGTGATTGATATGGCTACGGAACTACAACGCTATATGAAATCACAACAACAATTTTTCCAAAATGCAAGTCATGAATTGAAAACACCATTAATGACCATACAAGGATATGCTGAAGGCATTAAAGATGGGGTTTTTCAAGGTGAAGAATCTGAACGTGGCCTTGAAGTGATGGTTGCAGAAATCGCTCGTTTGAAAAAAATAATTAATGAGATGATCTTATTAGCAAAGCTTGATAGTGATGAGAATGTTTATCAAGAGAGCCCGCTTTATATAAGTGAATTGATTCAAGCCACCGTCGATAGGGCTTTACCCTTAGCAACAGATCAACAAATTGCACTGTATCATAAAGTGATCGATGATATGACCATTCATGTTGACAAAGAAAAAATGCTACAAGCGATGATGAATATTGTAACCAATGCGATCAGGCACGCGAAGTCACAAGTCTATATTGAAGTAACTCAACAGTCTGGACGCATTTCAATTACTATTGATGATGATGGGGCTGGGATTGAAGACGCGTTAATGCCGCACCTATTTGAACGTTTTATTAAAGGGAAGGGCGGAGAAACCGGTTTAGGACTTGCGATTTCAAGAGCAATTGTTCAACGCTCCAATGGTATCATTACCGTTGAACATTCACCAATGGGTGGTGCACGTTTTATTATTATGCTATAGTTAGCAATAAAGCAAGGAGATCTATAGATCTTCTTGCTTATTTTGTGTGCCCGGCATGGTCGTCATCTGTGGCCAATCATGAATAGTACTTATGATAGCTATTTTATTTAATATGACGCCATTTAAAGTTCATTACAGATAATCGTCCGTAAAACCCCTCTCAAAATAGAGAACAGAGCGCGTCTATTCGCGGGAGCTAACGGACGCTAATGGCCTGATTCACTCAACGATCAAGCTGTGGGAAAAGAATGAAAGCCCCACTGATTGAAGGTTCGTTTTATATGATAAGGAAATGATCGCTTTTATGCACGGTAGTGTGAGAGGGAGTTAATCACTCCCTCTTACTCAATTGCCTGTTTTTCCTCTTGAAAAGTTGGTACCAAATAACAGACTAATGCGCTTGTGATGCTAAGCAAGAGCAACAAGCCAGCTACAATCATGAAAATAGTAAAGATATTAGTCCATCTCACCATTAAGCCTCCAGCAATAGGGGCAAGCAGGACGACAAAATTAGATAGTGAGTTGAATAAGCCTGAGAGCCGTCCAATGTTCTGTTCAGTACTTTCACGTTGTAGCATATAGGCAATCGTTACGGTAAAGATGCCTACGCCTAAGCCCGTTATAAATGCTAGAGTAAGAAAGAAAATGACGCCAGTGGAAAAGCGAAGTCCACCAAACCCCATTCCCATTAGAAAGAACGATATCCAAAAAAATTCCCGATACCGGTCTATTTTATTTAAACGATCAATAATTAGCATCGAGATCAATGCGCCAGCACCAGAAGCGGCCATAATCCAACCGATTAAATCTGCTCTTTCTGGTAAGGTCATTCTTAATAGGACAGTAATCTGGGCATCGCTCATTTGAATAGCGCTCATACCCAATAATGCAAGTAGCATACTGATTTTTAAGCGCTGATTGTGTTGTAGTATTCCCCAGCTACTTTTCCAAGCATACCAAAATGAATAGTATTGGGCTTTGTTATATCCACTTTTAGGTTCATGCTTGATCATTGTTACAACAATAAGTGAAGATACGCCATAGGCAATGGCATTAATGAACATACTAAATTGTGGAGAAAAGGAGGCAGCAAAGACGCCCCCAAGAATAGGTCCAATTATTTTACTGAGCTCGTTAACGGCTCCGTTTAAGGTGACTGCTCTTCCAACCCATTGCTTTGGAACAAAATGTTTAACAGCAGCCTGTTGTGCAGGGAAGTGAATGACCGTTAATGTTGCCCTAGACACGAGAATGATTAAGGCTATCCAGACATTTGGAGCTAGTATTAAGACGAGCGTTAAGACCGCAGTAAGTAGATCAGCGATGCACATAAGCTTTATTTTATTAAATCGATCAGCAAGTATACCAGCAAATTGGCTTAACAATGCATGGGGAAGGGCATAGGCAACTGGAATCATTGCAATAAGAAGCGGTTCAGCCTGCCAAACGTAACCGAATAAGACCATCATTGCTGTGTAGTCAAACCATCTTCCTAACATGGATATGCCATAGGATGCAAAGAGCCGGACAAAGAGTCTATGTTGCCAAATAGAATCTTTCATAGCTTTCACTCCTTTCTTTTTGAAGTTAAAGCTATGATAACGAACCTATGTCAGAGCATGATCAAATGATCGATTATAAGTTTTTTTCCAATTGATGTGTTACTAACTGATGAACCTCGTTAAGGTGATAGGTGCTTAATAATGTTACCCACTGTTTATTAAATTCATCACGTAGACTTTGATCATCGATGTAATGTGTTAGTAAAAAAATCGCCAAATCCACCGTCATAATTAAATGTGAGACAAAGCGTGACTGTTTCAGTATTAGCATTCCTTCTCGAATATAGTCTTTTCCCTCTCCCATTTGTTTTCTTTGAATGAAAAAAAGCCCTTTCACGACAAAAAAGATACCTAGCTCACGTTGATACGCACGCTTGTTGAAAAAGTAATCAAGGTCTTCAATTATTTTCTGAGCGGAGTCAGAACGGTTTAAGCAAATCATAAGTACGAGTGCATTCACCTTTGAAAAGGGGTAAAAACCATGATCAGGTTCGATCTTTAGTGTTTTAATATGATGCTCTGCTTGGGTGAATTTCTTTGCCATAATGGCAAAGGTCACATAGGCAAGTGTTTCTGCCTCTGCTTTATTAATTTTAGCAAATCGCCGATCATTGAGCGCTCTATTCAGAAAACGGAAGGAGCTTACAGGGTTGTTAGCTAACCATAAATGCATATGCAGTAAATAAAGGAGTTTTACATCAAAAGGGATGGTTTTAGAGCGCACCAACCCAAGGAAATCACCCTTCAAGATGTAGGGGAGAATCATTATTTGACCATTTTTTTCAATACCAAAGCTGTCTGTTGCTAAAAGCGTCTCTAGTGCTTCGCCATGACCGTAAAGGTGAAACTTACGCATAAGCTGTGTTGTTAAGTACTTAAACTCCTCATCGCTATGTAGCGTATTGGGTAAGGTCACTGTATCTTTAATGTTAAGGACATAACCATAGCCTTTTACAGTATCTATGGTTATGTGATGCTGCCACTTCTTAATTTTTTTGCGAATACGATAAATATGATCGTCAACTGTTCGATCAGTTGGATAATCATCTGTCCAAACTTGATCAAGCAAAGCTTGCCGCGTAAATACTTGACCATCGTGCTGGTAAAGAAAGTGTAGCAGTTCAAATTCCTTTTTTAGCAAGGAAAAGCTGTCGTTTTTATATGTAACTGTATAAGTGCGTAACTGAAAAGTTAAGTGCATGTTTAGGGCTCCTTTTTAGCTATTATAAATGTGTTCTACCTGTTGACGCAAAAAATCTACTAACAAGGGTAGAATGTTTATCACAGATAACCGTCTGTTAAACATTCCCCCTCAAAATAGAGAACAGAGCGCATCTATTCGCGGGAGCTAACGGACGCTAATGGCCTGATTGACTCAACGACAAAGCTGTGGGAGAAGAACGAAAGCGACCATTGATTGAAGGTTCGTTTTATACAGGGCTAGGTGCAACTGAATGGATTTACAAAACAAAACAAAACAAGGCCCAATTTGCCGAAGGTTTTATAAGCAGATAAATGATGGAAAAGATGACGTCCTTACCCGGTGCGGGGTGATGCTAGTAGATAAGTGCAAGACATTGCATAACCGAACAGACAGCTATTCACAGAACTGTTAGAAATGAAAATGTAAAAAAAGGAATATATATGGGTTATAATATCTTTATCATTGAAAATTATTGAAATAGATGGTAGTCTTAAAATATAATACAGAAAGTGTAATATAACTTCTAAAATATAACGTATTCATTCGTAGAGCACATATATTTTTAATATAGAAAACCTAAACATATATAGATGAATGCGTTTAAACATCTTCTGTCCAATAGCCCTTTTGATCAAAGTTATTTTCATTTTTTTATGCTATATAAAACTGAAGAAATATTTAATAAGAAAAGCAGTACGATTGTGGCTGTAGCCTACTTTATAGGCATGCTTTTAATTAATGTAATAACATTATAGAAGAATGGAGAGAATCAATATGAAAAAGGAACAGAGAAGAGTGTTTCTAACCGTCATGATTATTGGAGGAATTACAATTACTGTTGGAATAATAAATATTCTTTATGTTTTGTTTTTTAGGTAGTGGAAATGATTAAAACCCCTTTGAAAACTTATAATAAGATGGATCGGATTCAAAAGAAAAGAGAAAGAGAATATCAATATAAGGATATCCCTTAGGAAGTTAATATCTTTTTTCTCATGAAGAAGATATAACTAGGGTTGTAAAGACTAGAATGAATAGTTCACTTAGTTGGACAATAAAAAAAGGTTGTATACTATTTGACGTTGGTGAAGGGAATTCCCCATTTTATATGTTTGTGAAATGGGGATAGACTTTCGCTAACGTCTTTTCTATTTCTCTAAAAATAGAAATGGGTTCGGTCATCCAGTGATTCGCTTTCCGCAGGCACGGCTTCAGCTAACTCATGTGCGCACCAAACGCGCACATGAGTGGATCTTCAGCTCGTACTATTCCTGCCGGAGTCTCATCACTTCCTGACCGAACCCGTATGAATTTACGTGTAGATAGACATTCAAATTCAGTTAAGATCTATTGAATCGAAAGCAGCCCAAAATGCACCTAACCAATCAAACATTCAAGCAGCATAATCCGACTTGAATATCTGTGAAATTCATCTATAAAATTGCCGGCAAAAATTCTCACCAACGTCATTTTACGTTACAATAATCGGTTCCTCTTTCGTAATAATAATGGTCTCTTCTTTTTGTGCAACATAACCACCTCGTTTACCAACGAACGTCCATTCATCATCTAGCTCAATAATTTCTTCATCAATGATGGAGACAAAGGGTTCAAAGGCTACGACTAAACCGTTTTCCATTAAAGCATTGTCCCATGGAAGGTAGAAGTTGTAAATATGTTCTGGTGCGTCACGTAACGACGAGCCTACGCCGTGGCCAGTCAGGTTTTTAATAACTTTGTAGCCTAATTTACGAGCGGTGTCATGAACTGCATGACCAACACGATTCATTTTGGCTCCAGCTTTAAATTGTGCGAGACCAGCGTCAAAGACTTGATCCATCGCTTTTAGCAGATCAATCAATTTTTGTTCACCTTTACCAACCACGATTGAACGGCCAGTATCAACAAAGTAGCCTTTGTATGCTCCAGATACATCAATGTTAACGAGGTCGCCTTCTTGAATAACGCGGTCACCAGGAATGCCATGGGCAACTTCTTCATTGACAGAAATACAGGTATAACCGGGAAAGTTATATGTCAGGATTGGGGCGGATGCCGCACCGTATTTTTTAAATAAACGCTCTGCGAGATGGTCTAATTCTTTTGTTGTGATACCGGGCTTAGTATAAGAAATCATATGGTCACGAATATCAGAAATGATTTTTCCAGCTTCCTTTAGTCCATGAATATCTTTATCTGAGGATATAATCATAGTGTTCTCCTTAATTTATTCTTTGAATATATTGTAAGTCGTTGTTACCAACAAATCAACCTTAGAGCATGTTGATAATGGAAATGGGGTGAACCATGATGGGCTTCTACTTGATTAATTTCTAGCAAAAACCAAACAATATTTACGATCAAGCCTGTTTGCTGGAAAAGAGTAATTGAAGGTCAATACAAAAAGAGATAATTATGTAGTGCGATTTCCGGTTAAAGTAGAGTGATGAATGATCATGACCAATGCCACAACTGATAATACTTATTATAGGGGTTAGGTTGCTCATTTTTTGCAGAATGGTTATTATTTTCGGCCCATTGACGCTCTATCTCTATAAAAGAAAATAACAGGAGGAGCACTGACCTAGATCAGTTAGTGCTTCGTTTTTTGTGTTATAATAAAAACTTCATTTGATTAGATGAGGTTTAACTTTCTTAGCTTGTCTATATATGATGAGGCGATTGGGAGTTCACCACGCGCTCTATTCGCTTTTGCACAGAATGTAATGCTTTATTTTGTGAATAATAAAAATATCGTTTTTTCAATACTGCTGTACTGGCTTAAGTAGAGGTAAAGCAAGACAGGCTATGTTAAAAATGCCATCAAAGCTAATTTTAAATACTAAATGTGTGTGATTTAGTCAAATGAGGATTAATCATGCAGTTTTTTATCGAAAAATATATACTTTGATTGATTAACTATGATATAATTGCCCAGTTACAGTGTTATTTGGACGTTTGCTATAAAAGAGGAGATGTAGAAGGATGCAATTAAGAGAAGATATTCGTAACATTGCTATTATTGCCCACGTTGATCATGGGAAAACAACCTTAGTCGATCAGTTGCTTCGTTATTCAGGGACATTTCGTGATAACGAACAAGTCGATGATCGCGCAATGGACTCAAATGATATTGAAAGAGAACGTGGGATTACGATTTTAGCAAAAAATACTGCGATTAATTATAATGATACACGTATTAATATTCTTGATACACCAGGCCATGCTGATTTCGGCGGAGAGGTTGAGCGTATTCTTCGAATGGTTGATGGTGTATTGCTGGTTGTTGATGCATACGAAGGATGTATGCCACAAACGCGCTTTGTGTTAAAAAAAGCGCTTGAACAAAAATTGACACCGGTGGTTGTATTAAATAAGATTGATCGACCAAATGCTCGACCTGAACATGTTGTGGATGAAGTATTAGATTTATTTATTGAGTTGGGTGCTGATGACGCACAGCTAGAGTTTCCCGTTGTTTATGCTTCGGCGTTGAATGGCACATCAGGTGAAGAACCAGATCAACAAGTTGAGTCAATGGAAGCTGTATTCCAAACCATAATGAGTCATATTCCCGCTCCAGCTAATAACCAAGCGGACCCTTTGCAATTTCAAATTACTTTACTTGATTATAACGACTATTTAGGTCGGATAGGGATTGGTCGTGTCTCTCGAGGTAGCATTAAAGTTGGACAGCAAGTGACTTTAATTAAGAAAGACGGTCAAACGAAGAACTTTCGTGTTAGTAAAATGTTTGGTTTCTTAGGATTAAAACGAATTGAAATTGAAGAGGCGAATGCTGGAGATATTATTGCTTTAGCGGGTCTTGAAGATATCAATGTTGGTGAAACAGTCTGTCCGGTTGACCATTTAGAAGCGCTTCCTATTTTGCATATTGATGAACCTACTTTACAGATGACGTTTGTTGTCAATAACAGTCCGTTTGCAGGTAAAGAAGGTAAATATATTACGTCGCGAAGAATCGAAGAGCGTTTAATGATGCAGCTTGAAACAGATGTCAGTTTACGTGTTGATCCAACCGATTCACCAGATGCTTGGGTTGTTTCAGGGCGTGGAGAACTGCACCTGTCTATTTTAGTTGAAAATATGCGCCGTGAAGGTTACGAATTACAATTGTCTAAACCCCAAGTTATTATTAAAGAGATTGATGGTGTGAAATGTGAGCCGATGGAACGTGTTCAAGTTGATGTGCCAGAAGATCATACGGGATCGGTAATGGAGTCACTAGGTTCACGTAAAGGCGAAATGCTGGATATGATTAACCAAGGTAACGGGCAAGTTCGTTTGGAATTTAAGGTCCCTTCTCGTGGGTTAATTGGCTATTCTACCGAATTTATGACACAGACGCGTGGTTATGGGATTATTAACCACACCTTTGATAGCTATGAACCTGTTGTTGAAGGTCAAGTTGGCGGACGCCGTCAAGGTGTACTTGTTGCCTTGGAAAATGGTAAAGCATCGACCTATGGTATTATGAATCTTGAGGATCGAGGAATCATTTTTGTTGAGCCGGGTACAGAGGTTTATGCAGGAATGATTGTAGGTGAACATAATCGTGATAATGATTTAACCGTTAATATTACGAAAGAAAAACATTTAACGAATGTACGTTCAGCAACGAAAGATCAAACGTCAACGATTCGTAAAACACGTCAAATGTCATTAGAAGAAGCGATTGAGTATTTAAACGACGATGAATATTGTGAAGTCACACCAGAATCGATTCGTTTACGTAAAAAGATCTTAAACAAGAATGAACGAGAAAAAGCAGCCAAAAAGAAATAAGTAAATAAAGAAAAGACTGATTCAGTAAAACCCTTTGCCAGGAAGGGGTTATAATGGATCAGTCTTTTACTTTACTCATAAAACAAAACTTTAATTAGTTGGTGGGCGTTCGTTAGCCTCCGTCCCTTGTGTGGTCGTTATGTAAATCAAGACATGAGCGCCCGTTAGCTTACGGCTAAATAAATTTGTTTTACGCTCTATTTTGAGGTGAGCGTTTTATGGGCGGTTAGCCATGAAGATTTTTACCACGTTGCGGCTCGCGCAGTCTGCTCTTCAATAATACTCATATTCTGTTTAACATTTGACGAGACGTCATATAAGGAGGTAATCGCTTCTGCTTCATGGTCAGATAATTGGAAAACAATATCGTCAAACAATAACTGCATGTCTTTTAAGATAGACGTTGCTGCCGTGTTATAAATATGTATATTATAATAGCCGGTGTTGTTAAATAGTGCAGAATCTATGTAGGGTCGTAAATTATCAATGACAGTAGGATAGTTTTCCATAAATTTTTGTAGGCCTGTCCGAATGCCTTCGACCGTTTCGTTCATTTCTTCAACAGGATGAAGGAATGCATTTACTTGTTCCTTAACTCGATCATCATAGTCTGTAAACAGACTAAGTACGAGGGTGATGGGATTACCATATAAAGAAAGGTAATTGCCCCCCTTAACTAAACCAACTAATGCTTTACCTGCAATCTCTATAAGCGTCACTTTATTTATTAAAGTCATGGCGATCGGGAACAAAATGGCAGAGCTTGTTCCTTTAAAAGCATCTAGTGTTAGATCTAAGTATTGCTCTTTAAACTTCATGAATTCGAGTAAGTAGGGGGAGTCCTCCATTGTAAAGTCAGTTGTTGATGTCATGGGATCAATGTCACCTATAGCTAATTGATCAGTAATTGCATGTGCCACACGCTGGTCTATTGTCTTAAAGGCGTTGGCGACTTGCCCTACTTGTGTACCAAATTCTTCTACCTGTGCATTCATACGCTGATAGTTGCTCTCCACGTGTTCAAAATGAGCTTCCAATTCTCCAACAACGACGTCATGAAATTTTTCTTGTCCAGCTTTAAAGATGTCTTCAATTGTATTATAGACTGTATCTTCCACAGCAAGGGCAAATTCATCTAATGTTTCTTCTAATTCTTCAAGGCTGCCTCTGATTTCTGAAACCAAACTTTCTGCATCAATCGGTTTATTTATAATAAATTCGATAAGTGCTGCGGGAGGGGAGTTAAGTAAACCATTTAATACCTGACTGGTTCTTTCGATTGTATCTAAAAGAGCATGTAGTTTTTGAATCATCAGCTTAAATACACTATTTGCAAATCGAATGCCTCTTAATAGTCCATCATCTATGATGTCTTCGAACGCTTCTTGAAATGCCTCGCGAACTGTATTCAGACGGCTCTCGTAAGCCTCACTTTCGTGATTAATGATCTCAACAGTGTGTCCGATATACGTTTGTGCCAAACCTAATCGTTCTAATACAGATGTTTCAATCGACTCACTAAGCATTTGAAGCGTTTCTACATTTAAATCAATCCGCTCTGATCGTCCGCCATATAAAGGCTGGCCAGTCCAAATACTTGATACGATATGGTGATGGGCATCAACATAGATCTTGCCATAACCGGGTTCCCCCTTCCTGCCAATGGTGACATAAGGGGTATGCATACTATCCTCTCGTCTATATCCGGTATGATTAAAACCAATACCTGCTATGGAAGGAACCCCGTTATAAATGGTATATTTGAGACCAGGAACTTGATTCCCCATGCCAATAGCGTCTTGACTAAGGTTTAACAGATCGTATTCACTAATATAATTTGTAATGTTGTCATATTGTTTTTCCACATCCAGAGCGCTCGCTGGTAGCATGGCTGGATTTAATGTGACTGAACGGACATGGTTATATTCAACGCCGACGTAATTGGCTAACGCTCCGCCAAGTGAATTACCACTGACTGATGTAATCTCACCAAAATCTTTTTCCATATCTTCGTAATGTTGCATCTTTTAGTTGTTGTGGGGTGGCCTCAGTTAGTAAGTGAATATCTGTTTTAATATCAGCCATGCCATATTCACCATGAGCATTGGTTCCCATATACACCACATGATACTCACCGGATGCGACATTTTGGACGGTCATCGCATCCATGCCGCTTTTTACTTTGTTGAAATTGTCGTTCACAACTTCAAAAGTCTTATCATCAATCTCTATAATCGACTCAAATTTAGGTTCTAAATACACGTGTAAGCCTGCTAATTCGATTAGTTCGGCATCTGTTGTTTGTGTTTGATCTATTTCTGAATTCATTTTTACCGCCGCTGGTTTTACTCCTCTATTCCTTGATAAGATCTCTTGTGTTCAATGAATTATCTTGATTTCCACTAGCAGATAATTTATTCACATAATTATCATGTAAAGAAATCGAATAGTTTCCCCTTGGTAAACCCTCTAATGCTTTAAATTCTTGGACGATTTCATCAAAAAGGGCTTCAATTGGTTGACTGTCTGCTTCGTCCATATAAACTTGTATTGAAATCCTTAAATAGTTGGCGTTGTATGCGTCTTTATCAAACACACTTTTAAGCTCGTCAGCACTAATGTTAGGATTTTTAAAGTATAGGTCATTGATTTCTTCCATTTCATCTCGTAAAGTCATCGGTTGGATAAAGTAATAGGGCGTCGTATAGCCTGTTGACCCGACATTGTTGATCGCTTCTTGACGCCAGCCTACTATGGGATGTTTATCGGCAAGCTCTTCAACAAAATCATCCAGTACCGCGAACTCCTCATCCATGATCATCGCTAGTAAACCGCCAAATAAACTTTGCTCGACTTGACTCGACTGTGTCCAAATACTATCCGGTATGATTTCCTCATCTTGCCTATCAATCCCGATCATCGCATAGGTGTGGAAGTGAGGCTCTCCGACCGATTCGACAAACACGGTTGCCCCGTCCACGTTACCAACGACGTTATGGACAATCACATCTATTTTATATTCTTCAAGAAAAAAGGCCTTCATCGCTTCTTCGATTTCTGCAAATTTCTCATTAGCAATCACATCCATCTTCTCGCCATTGACAAGGTCATAGCCTTCACCGGTGTAGTCATTGACACTGACATATCGATCATCAAAGGCATCACCTGTGGTGTAATCGCCCGTTTCTTCATTACTACTGTTATTTTCATTCATCGCCATACACCCTCCTAATACCAATATCAAAGATAAACTTATGGTTAAAAAATATTTTTTGATCATGATTTTCACCCTCGTTCGCCTATATCTATTCGTTTTCGTTTCTTTAATTAGTTTAACGGTAAGTCCAATCATTGTTAAGCATTTCTTTACAATAAAATGCAAGAAACTAAAAAACAGGAAATAAGAAGGGTGGCTTTTGTTTTAAAGCCAATAATAAAAGCCTCTCTTTATAGGTATAAAAGCATAGGGCAAGTACTAGGTGTAGGTATAATAGCTCGGATAAACAAAAGAAGTTTTTTCGGGTTGGAATAGCAAACAGATTTAATGGAGATGGGACAGAAAAGTTATCACAGATAGCCGTCCGTAGACGATTTATCTCAGCATAGAGAGTGGAGAACGCCTATCTAAACAGAAGCTAACGGCCTGATTAACTAACAAATGGTAGGAAAACGAAAACATCTACTGACTGAAGGTTCATTTATTTACTTTAAAATAGATCGACTATGAGTTTAAGTATCATTAAAGATAGTTTCGTTACGTTTCTATTCACCAAATCTATTTATCATATAACCGAAAGATCGGAGCAGCTATCCTGCTCCGATAAATGGTGAATTATTTTCGGTTTTAGTCATCGTTTTATTTTCTACAAATATCGTCTTAATAATCTACCAACAATTATCGAAACAAATAAGTTAAATTTCACGTTTCATTGCTTGTAATACATCGATTTGTGTTGCTTTTTTGGCTGGTCGAGAACCAGAAATGATGGTAACAATTAAACAAATAGCTACAGCAACAAACAATAAACGTAGAGGGATACTTGAGAACTGAAAGCCTTCGGGCAATTCCTCTTCAAAGACAGCCTCTAGAATAAGAGGTAATCCTAAGTTAACGGCAAAACTGATTAAATAAGCAACAGCAGTGCCAATTAAAGCACCTAAAAGTCCGATATAACTACTTTCTAATAGAAAGATTTGCTTAATTGTTCTTGGGTTAGCTCCAATGGCTTTCATAATACCGATATCTGGAGCACGTTCTGTGACCGCCATCGTCATGGTATTGTAAATGCCAATTGATGCAATAAGAATAGCGATAGTCCCAATGAAAATAAGCCCCGCTTTTGCGATGGTGAATAGCATATTCAATTGTTTCATTTCGGTAGCGACTGAATAGGTATAATAGCCTTCATCAGTTAATTGGGTCGTTAAATCTTGAACTTGCTCTAATGTATGTGTATGAAGGTAAACATTATCATAACTTTTCTCTGTCGGTGTATCCTCAATATCATCAACAGGATACGGACTTCCGGTATGAGTTCCTGTAAAAGCTGCAATCTCATTTAAAAGCATGTCAGTGATGTATACATTTGAATCGTCCCACCCCCGTTGAACAGGCTCTTCAACAATGCCGACCACTTCAACTTCAAATGTTGTTGTTTCTACATCGTCATTTTCATCAAACTTCTCTATATCAAATGTTAGGGTTTTACCTATAATATTTTCTGAAAAGAGGGTTTCTTCTTTTCTTACTTCATCATCAGTATAAAGATCATCATAATCAACGTCTTGAGGAATTAGCTCGTCAGCAAAATGATAACCAACGACAACTTGGTTAGCTTGAGTGGGAAAGGTCCCTTCCGCTAAAGCCATACCAGCTTGTTGTTCTGCTGGAAAGTAAACACTTCTTGTTTCTGCTGTTGCTTCAAAGTTATCAACCTGGTAATTGGGTGCCTGCCCAAGGTAATTCATACGTCTGACGGTTTTAACATTGTTTAGTGATTCAAAATGCTCAATGTGTTGATCGGTAATATATTGATGCTCACCCTTTTCATTTTCATAACCATATATCGATACTTCATTTAAATTATCTTGCTCCATAATATCTTTCAATAAAGTGTCGTGAAGACCAAACCCTACTGATGCAAGAACAATCAGAAATGTTGTCCCCATAGCAGTAGCTAATACAGTCATAAAAATCCGCACTCTATTTTTCTTTAAATTTTGTTGAACGAAGCGCCATTTATCTTTGAAATTCATCGACTATTGCCCCCTTTGATTAAATGACCATCTTGAATCTCAAGCGTCCTTGAACCAATACGAGCAACTTCTTGATCATGTGTAATAATAAGAAAGGTGATATTGAGATCTTGGTTAAGTTGTCGAATAAATTCTAGTAAACTGGCTTCTGTTTCGCTATCCAAGCTCCCAGTTGGTTCGTCTGCTAGAATGATCGGAGGGTTCAATACAAGTGCACGGGCAATACTTACACGCTGCTGTTGTCCGCCTGACAACTCACCAGGGTAGTGGTTTGGGTATTGACTTAACCCGACACGCTCCAATGTTTGTTCAGTTATTTTTTTTCGTTCATTTTCATTGATCCCTTTCAAAATGAGTGGTAATTCAATATTTTGATAGGCGGTCATACTTGGAATCAATTGAAAATTTTGAAAGATAAAGCCAATTTGATTTAAACGGAAATCGGCAAATTCCGCTTCTGAAAAACCAGTAACATCAGTGCCGTTAATAGTAATTTCTCCTGAAGTTGGATGAATAAAGCCACTAATTAAGTTAAGTAACGTCGATTTACCGGACCCGCTTCGTCCAATAATTGAAACGACCTCCCCCTTGTTGACGGAAAAAGAAAGGTCATGTAATACAGGGAGTTTTGTTTCCCCTTTCTTTCCCATTACAAAATGATGGGATAAGTGTTTAATAGTTATCATATTGTACATCCTCCATTTTTAGTCTCATCTATCAAGACGAGTTTAAAAGAAAAAAGATGCGTAAAATTACGGAATAATTGAAGATATCTAAATTCACAACATGAGGGAAACCTGAGTGAGTTTGTGTGAATCGGGTTGTTTTATCACGGATAACCGTCCGTCAACCGCACCGCAAGAGGTCAATCAATTTAGATGGTCACTCATGTCCTGATCATTCAATTAACAATCAGTGGTCGAAGTTCTAAACAGACCAATGATTGAAGCTTTGTTTGATTGTAGCAGTAATTACTTTAATCAACACAAAAAAATAAGCCACCTTCCATAAAGGTAGCCGAATTACCCAATACATTAATTACATCAGATTCCATTGTGACCACCTCTAGAATCAGAGCATACGTTCTGATTTAATTGCTTTTACAATTGGAGTATAATAAACTAGAAAATAATGTTAAGGAGTGTTTTTTTGGATAATATTTTTTTTACTATTTTCATATCTTTAATATTGGTTAGAAGTTTAATTTCTGTTATCTTCAAAAAAAGGGAACACATAGATTTGTTTAATGCATTTATGACAGTATTAATTCTAATCCCTCTTTCAATCTTTCTCATTCAAGAAAGAGAGTGGGTATTTACTTTATCAATAATTTTTCTAGCAACTTATATTATCTGTTTTTATCAGATCATTTCTGGATATATCAAATGGAGAGAGAGGGGCACTATTCAAAAATAGTGCCTGTCTTTTTTTAGATGTACAAAAAATATACTTAACTGTGCATAACAGATAAACGAAAGTACTGTACTTGCTATTGCTAAATTTAGCCTAGTCTGCTTAGCCTCTAAAGCGACTTAAAAATTCTTGTAAGCGTTCGTTTTGAGAGTGTTCAATCACGTCTGATGCAGATCCTTGTTCGGCGATGACACCTTCGTCTAGAAACAATACTTTGTCTGCGATATCTAATGCGAAATCCATTTCGTGTGTAACAAGGACCATTGCCATATCATCATTTTTAGCAATGTCACGAATGACTTCAAGCACTTCGCCGACAAGTTCTGGATCGAGCGCTGACGTGACTTCATCAAATAACATGATTTTTGGGCGCATTACAAGTGCACGTGCCATAGCTACACGTTGCTTTTGACCACCCGATAACTGACTCGGGTAATTATGAATCTTGTCACCTAACCCAACGCGTTCAAGCATTTCAATTGAGCGTTGTTCAACCTCTTGTTTATCCTCACCCTTGACACGGATGGGAGCAGTCATACAGTTTTCTAGAATGGTCATATGTGGAAACAGATTGAAATGCTGAAACACCATCCCGATATCTCCTCGTACTGAACGCAAATGTTTTTCGTTAGCTTCTGTCATTCTACCGTTTTTCTCCATCTTCCAAAGGTTTGTACCATCAACGATAATGTCACCAGACGTTGGCTCTTCTAACGTCATTAACATACGGATGATCGTTGTTTTACCTGAGCCACTAGGTCCAATAATGGCCACTTTCTCTGCTGGAAATATATCTAAATCAATCCCTTTTAAAACTTCAACATCACCAAATGATTTATGAACATCCTGATAACGTACAATCGGTTCTGCCATTATGACGTCACTCCTTTATTAATTTCTTTAATTTCTGCATTTTTATCAAAGCGTGTGTTCATCTTCACCTCTAGCTTTCGGATCAATACAGCTGAGGGATAGCTTAATACCAATAGGATTAACCCAACGATCGTAAGGGCTTCGATGTAAGCCCAGTTTTGTGAACCAAAGGTGTTTGCCATATATAAAATACCTTGAACACTGATTGTCGCAGTAATCGGAACCTCTTTAAACAAAATAATAAAATAATTACCGAGCATTGGAATGGTTGGTGGAATTGCTTGAGGCAATATAATGTGACGCCACTTATCTGACAGTGATAAGTTTAAAGCGGTTGAAGCCTCCCATTGTCCTTTTCCGACACTCTCAATTCCGGAACGATAAATCTCACCAATGTAAGTACTAAAATGGACGCCAAGACCGATAACAGCACAAGCAAATGGACTAAGTGTAACGCCAACGTATGGAACAACTGGCCAAGCATTATACAAAAAAAACAATTGAATGATAGGTGGTGTAGAGCGAATAAATTCCATAATCCAAGTGACCGTCCAATTTACTGGACGCAAAGGTATGCGTCGTAAAAATAGCCAAACAAAGCCAAATATCATCGCAAAAATAAAGGTTGAAATTGTAACACCTACCGTTGTTGTTAAACCTTCTAATACGTAAGGAAAGGCTTCTGAAAAACGCTCCCAACTCCAATAATTTCCGTTCATTAATTTGCCACCCCTTTCTTAGCGATACTTTCAGCTTTTCTAGTAAGGAAAATTAAAGGTAATGCAAGAATGAAATAAAAGATAAGCACAACTACATAAATGAGGGGGGCATGAGCTAAGTTTGTACTGCGCATAATATCTCCATAATAAAAAACATCACGCAATCCAATTAGTGATACGAGTGCCGTCCCTTTGAGCATTTGAATGGTATAATTCCCAAATTCAGGCATCATCATCCGAATAGCTTGTGGAAAAATAACAAAACGCATGCGTTGGAAGCTTGACATATTTAATGCTGTTGCCGCCTCTGATTGCCCGGGAGCTATTGATAAAATTGAGCCTCTCACAACCTCAGATAAGTAAGCACCATAATTTAATCCGATTGCAATAACGCCAATGATCCAGTTAGACGGAAGGTCGATATCGAATAAAATTGGAATTGCATAATATAGCCAGAACAGTTGCACGATTAGAGAAGTTCCGCGAAATATTTCAATGTATAAACCAGTAAACTTACGAAGAAAAGTATTTTTTGAAAGACGACAGAGGCCAGCGATAAATGCCATTATATAAGAAAAAATAGCTGAGGCAATTAAAATTGTCACTGTTGTACCAAAACCGCGGAATAGTTGCGGTGCAATATCTGTTATAGGATTCAAATTTGTTCACTCCTTTTATCTTTATTAGTGTTATGAAGACAGAAAAAGATGGTCCAGTCCCCTAGGTTTGTGGGAACCGGACCCTATGGAGTCTTCATTAAGTTTTTATAAAATTGTTCACGAATTAAATTTTCTAGTAATCTTCTCCACTGATAACACTTTCTGCAGTTACTTCCTCAGGTGGGAAGTTTGTTTCTGGATGGAACCCATTAGCCTCTAGTAATTCTTGAACCGTTCCATCTGCTTTTAAATCTGCTAATGCTTCATTATAAGCATCGCGAAGCTCTTCATTTTCTAAGCTGAATGCTGCCGCACCATAGCTAGGTACACCTTCAATATCTTCGGGTTGTTGAAAGTCTTCGACAATCTCTAAGTCTTCCGTATCAGCAGACTCAAATGCCATCCGCATCGTCATTTCAGTACCTGTTGTAGCATCGGCACGACCAGCTTGAACAGCCGCAAATGTTGCCGGTATGTCAGACGCGGTATCAATTTGATCTTCACTTACTCCTGATTCAAGCAGGAAATCATAAGCAGTAGAACCTTCCATGACAATGACGGTAATGTCTGGGTTATTAGCGATATCTTCAAAACTGTAGATGTTCTGAGGATTGCCAGCTTCAACTACAAGACCTTCACCATACACCATTTCAGGCTCACCGAATAATGCATTTTCAGCACGATCAGGTGTAATAGCCATACCAGCTGTAATGGCATCAAATTGTCCAGCTTGCACACCAGGAATTAATTGTCCCCATTCAGCTAATTGACCTTCTACATTGTCAATACCTAATTCGTTAAAGACAGCAGTTGCAATGTCAACAGCTGCACCTTTTAATTCGCCGTCTTCTTCATAGGCGTAAGGAGCTTCATTAGAGAAACCGATTGTGACAGTACCTGCTTCTTGAAGTTCTTCTAATCGGCCTTCGCCACCTTCTGTTGTTTCACCATTATCTCCATTACCATTTCCACATGCCGCTAAAACCAGAACAAATGCAGCAAATAGTAAAGTTTTTACTAAAGTTTTCAAGAAAAAACCCTCCTAATTTAATTGGAAAACAAATATTTTGTCTTCTCTATTTGGTAGTTCTTTTTCTTCTTTACCACCAATTCCGTTTTTAAAACCTTAAATTTTTAAGGTTACGAGATGTACGTATATAATGATACGGGGAAAATTTGTTGCTTACAAATCAGAAAAAAAACGAATATAAATGATTTGTTTTCAAATTTTCGCCTCTAATATACACAGCTGAAAAATACCAATGAATAATCGATTATGGTCGCAAATTCTAAAAGATACTCTGTATTTAATTGGTAAACATGTCCATTTGTCGTGTGGAAATTAGATGAAAAAATAAATAAATTTCGTATGTAAAAAATGATAGCTGTCTAAATTAGCTATCATTCGTTTTTTACCACATAATAATCGTTCGTAAATCGCCGATCAGACAAAATAGAAAGTAAAGGAAAATTTATTAATCGGCCGTAACGGACGCTCATGTCCTGATTCACTCAGCTAACCATCAATGGACGAAGGACACCTCCCACTGATTGAAGGTTCGTTTATGATCTTTTGTTATGAGGGAAGGGTGGAGATAGGGGGTAAATAAAAACATTCAATCCCCTTTGTTGCAGAAATCACGGATAAGGTTATTTTAATAAGGGCATGGGGAGGTATCTTTTGATTTACAGTAAACGAGACATCCGATTAACAAAGGATATCTCTATTGTCGCTTTTTGGTTACTATGGTTTTAATCATGTGCATTTGTTAGTGAAGATGGTTTAGCTCTTTTGTTGAAGGCTTTCTAAAAACTGATCCAATAATTGCTTAAACATAATGATCAATGGGTGGTGTGTTTCTGACGATAGGTTTGATATAACGCTGTTGTACATACTTTGATAATACCATTGTTGATAGGCTTTGCCACGATCAAAAGCTTGCCACATTGATTGACCGTAAAGCATTTCATTATCTAGCATGGATTGAAGATTATCAATTTTATCTGCACAAATTATTAATTTTACATGGAAGGGTGCTTGTTCAATTTTATTGATGCTGTTTTGCTTTCGTTCTTCCCACTCTAATTGTTTATCTTCTTCTGTCACATAGCGAACAAGTTCAGTTATTTCTTCACCAAAAAGATTTTCGATCTCTGTAAATGTGGCTCCTGTGTCTTCAACAATATCGTGTAGAAGTCCTGCGATAACAATGTTTACCTCGCATTCATGCTCTTTTAAAAGCATGGCAACACGATAGGGATGGGCGATATAAGGTGTATGATCAACTTTACGCCGTTGGCCATCATGTTTGGCGGCTGCGTATGAAATGGCACGCATTAATTGATTGTGAATCATTAATACTCCTCCTCTTTAAGGGTAATTGCTTGATTATGTGTACAGACAGTAAACATACGTGTGTTCTAAGTGTAAGAAACCGTCCGTAAACCACCTACCTCAAATATAGAGAGTAGAGCAAATCAATTGAGGTGGGTGATAACGGACGAATGTCCTGATTCTCTCAATAATCATTAGTGGGCGAAGAACGAGAACGCCGACTATTTGAAGGTTCGTTTTATGAAGAAGTTTCACTTTAATATTATACGCATTTCTTTAGCAATAAGGAAGTAGGGTTATGAATCCCACATGATTTAAAGTATAAAGTGTAGGCGCTTGAATCATGTTTTGATATAATACATAGCAGGTTTAAATTTAATTATAGTCAAAAGGAGAACAATAAATGGAGTGGAGAAATATATATCGCGGTATGATGATGGGGGCAAGTGATGTTGTTCCTGGTGTTAGTGGGGGAACAATTGCACTGGTATTGGGCATTTATGATCAATTGATTGTATCAATTAATGGACTGTTCACTAAAGATTGGAGAAAGCATTTAGGATTTTTAATCCCACTTGGGATCGGTGTTGTTGGTGCAATTTTATTATTGGCACGTGCAATTGAATGGTTATTTGACCATTATCCCAAACCAACCCAATTTGTTTTTCTTGGTTTGATTTTAGGGATTCTTCCTTATTTGTTTAGAAAATCGGAAGCAAAAGTTAATTTTAAGCTAGCTCATTATTTGCTTTTACTTGTGGCAACTATCCTCGCCGCTTCTCTAAATTTTTTACACGGAGATGAAGCGTTTGTAATGACTGAGGTGGATATCACCACTTATTTTTATATGTTTTCATCAGGATTCTTGGCGAGTACAGCCATGATTCTCCCTGGTATTAGTGGTTCATTGATCTTGTTAATCATTGGAACCTATGGCACCGTGATCCATGCAGTTAATGAACTTCATATTGATATTTTAATCGCTGTAGCATTAGGGATTGGACTTGGTATCTTAACGATGAGTAAGATTATCAAATACTTCTTAACGCATTATACACACGCCACCTATGCAACGGTTATTGGTTTAGTCATCGGTTCTATTGTGGTAATTTTCCCTGGCTGGCCGATAACGCGTTTTGAGCTGATCTTGAGTGTAGGTGCTTTCTCGTTAGGGCTTGCGATCGCCTATTTACTTGGGCGGCTGGAATATAAAGAAGTAATAAAATAATGGTTTGAATGGATGTGATAGTTTGATAAGAAAAGCGAACCCAAAAGATATTGAAAATATCATGTCAATCGTTAAATTAGTTGTGGAAGTCATGCATGCGCAAGGTAGTCAGCAGTGGGATGAAGCGTATCCTACTGCTGAAGATTATCAAAGGGATCTAAGTCGTGATGAGCTTTATGTTTTTGAAGAAGAAGGTGTTATACATGGTGTTTGTACGATAAGCAAAAGGGGTCATCAAGAATATCCGTTAATTAATTGGTCAAGCCAACAACCAGCTTTGACTATAAAGCGATTAGCTGTTTCGCCCAGTTATCGGGGCAAAGGTGTAGCTGATCAATTTTTTCAATTCGCTGAAAATTTAGCAAAATCATTAGGAAGGCATTTAAACACAGATACATTTGCACATAATCACTTTGCTCAACGCTTATTTCAGCGTCATGGTTATCAATTTGTTGAAGCTAGACAAGACCCGCGAGACCTGAATGAGCTACATTATTATGAGAAATTATTAAAAGGTGAGGAGTGAAACGATGGCTACTTTTGAATTTGATCATGTCACAGTTTCAATTAGGAAAAACACGATTCTTAATCAGGTTCGCTTTTCTTTGGAGTCTGGAGGCATCACGGCACTAATTGGCCACAATGGTGCAGGGAAATCAACGATTATGAAGGCGATCCTAGGACTGGTGCCAATCGATCAAGGGTCTATTCAATTAGCAGGTGTCAATCAGGTTGATGATGGCTTAGCATTTAAATCCAACCTTTCTTATATACCGGAAGAACCTTTTTTGCTATCAGAATTGACAGTTCAACAACATTTTCAGCTTTATGCAGAGAGCTATCAGATTGATACGGAGGATGCAGAGCGTTTAATTGACTATTACACCCAAGCATTAGAGATTAGTGATAAACGAGATGATTACCCTGAATCCTTATCAAAAGGAATGAGACAAAAGGTGCAAACCATTTGTGCGCTATTACCTAAAGTGAAGCTGATTCTGGTAGATGAACCATTTATGGGATTGGATATATATGCATCAGATTTTTTAATGAAAGAACTTAAACGCAAAGTACAAGAAGAAGACGCAATGGTATTGTTAACGACACATCAATTAGATCGTTTAACCGATTTAACAGATCACTATATTATGCTTCAGCAAGGTGAGATCATTGATCAAGGGAAGATGGAAGACTTTTCTTATTTAAAGCGGAGGTTTGAAGAATCATGACCAAACCTTCAACTTATTCCATATATCGCTACATTAAAAAGAACCAAGCTAAGAAAAAGCGCTATTTAAATCAAATGGTATTTTTAACACTGTTTGATCGCACGTATATGATTTATGTGATTATCTTTGGTTTTTTACTCATGCTTGCTGTTAGAGATATGTTAGCACCATATGATTATGTATTTGAATATATAGAAACACTAATAGAGTCGGGATACGCGGGTTTCCTGTTGTTTGGTATTTTACGACCACTATCACTAAGTTTCACAAGACCGGGTATTATGTTTACGAGTGCTGAATGGTTGTTATCCACACTCCCCTATGATCGAAAAAAATTATGGTGGTTTCAAGTGTTTAATAAGGTGAAGAAATTAGTACTCGTTTGGTTGATCATAACGCTCGTGCTCTATATCGTATCAACACTTTCTAACGGGATCATTCTTACCTTAACTATTGGTCTATTTACTATAGAATGTTTGATGATTATTCCACAATGGCTGATGTTTCAAATGCACTGGTTGCTAAAATTTTTGATCAGTCAAACCATGACTATTATTGTTTTCGGATTGAATTTATTATTTTTCTGGATTGATCTGTCCTTGATTATGCTGTGTATAACGATGTTTATATTAATTTTCATTAATATAAAAGGTTATCATCATATTTTTAAACAAACGAACTGGTCAACGATCATCGATACAAATGATCGCTTGTTATGGAGTAATCCACTGGTGAATTTTGCCTCAAAAGTTAAAATTGAATCCCCTAAGCGAAAGGGGCTTTATGACCAGGTTATTCGCAGTAGCAAATGGCGAAAACCTTTTAATCATAAAAAACGATTACAAATCTACCATCGATTAATCTTTTTCATGTTTAGTAGAGAGAAGGAGCATGTGTTTCAAGCGTTATTTTCTATTCTATTTATTGTGATTATGTTAGGAATACAATCATTTAACCTATACGGCTGGATGGTAGCTATTTTTCTTTATTTGTACAGTCAAATAGGTGCGAGTTTTTTTCAAGTTATTTTCAGTGAAAATATGTTAAATTGCCTACCCTGGCAAATGGATGCCTGGAAACAAGCTTATTTACGTTGGCTAATGCTAGGTTTGATACCTTTCATGCTGTTAATCACAGGTTTGGCTGTTTATTTGGAAATGTCGTGGTTAACCTTAACGACTAGAATAGTTGCCTATAGTCTATCGGGTTATTATTTCTGTTTGGAGTTATTGACCTATCGGGTTAAGCGGTATGTTCAACCTTTAGTTCAATTCTCTCTTTCCTCATTTTTACGACTTGTGTTATTATTTTTTGGCATTGCTTATTCGACACAGTTTCCCATCATTAGCATATTAATTATCATTTATGGAGTAATACGTTATACTTACTATAATTATATCGTGAAGTAGGAGCGGAGTTTATATGGATCAAGAAAGAGAACATTATGAGGAACGAAAGCAAGACCCATCATTAAAATTATTTGTTGTATTGTCAAAAGCGTATCGGTCAGTTGCTGACCAAGTAGCCGCTGATATTCGTAAAAAGGGCTTAAATACGACTGATTTTGGCGTATTAGAGTTATTGTTCCATTCTGGAGCTCAGCCTTTGCAAAAGATTGGGGATAAGATTTTATTAGCAAGTGGTAGTATTACATACGTTGTTGATAAATTAGAAAAGAAACAATACATTAAGCGTGTCCAATGTTCTAATGATCGAAGAATTACTTATGCATCGATAACAGATCAAGGTAAACAATTATTGAATGAGATTTTTCCTGATCATTGGAAACAAATTGAGCAGATCACGGATGGTTTAACTGAAGATGAAAAAAAAGAAGCTATTCATTTGCTGAAAAAACTAGGAACTTACGCTGAATCACTAAAATAACAGGTAGACGTTGAAATCAGTAATTTCGTGCGGTTGGGCTTACTTAGGAAATCACATGAATCCGCGATCGCATGAAGTATCCCCAGTCTTAGTGGAGATAAGCAATGAGTGAGACTTCTGCGAGAATAGGATGAGCTGAAGATCCACTTTAGAAGCGCTCTTAGCTGCTAAAGTTAGCTGAAACCATTCCCGCGAAAAGCGAATCCATTGCTTTTCGGAACGAAATAACGTTCTAAACGTATGAGAAGGTTGAATGACTATTTTCAGTGTGCGAAAGTTGAGTCAATATAATAACCGAACTATAATGGGTGCTTAATCATTATAGTTCGGTTGTTTATCTTTCTAGGACACGTCATTTAGCATCTGAAATATGCGTGGTTCCTGTGGAAACAAATCTTTTCAGTGAGGCGAGCAACCGCCGTCCCAGCGCGAACTAAACAAGCGATCTTTGCTTTACTTAGTAGAAGATTAAACTAAACCCGTCACGTCGTGTGACATCGTCTAACTGACCTGCACTTTAAGGATTAATGTCGTTCCTTAATAAATAAGGGGCACTTGTATAATAAGTCAATGAAAGTAGAATCGATTAAATGAAAGCATCTTGCCCCATAAATGCTGGTAGTATGAAATATTAATCCGAAATCATGTTTAGCCGTCAATGTGAGGGGTATATGAGTAATAGTTTTAATGGGTATTTCAACCTAGGAGAATGGTTGTCGCTTTTAAAGTGCGATTTTGCAGCATGGTCAGTCATCATAGGTAGAGAGGGGTGCAATTGTTATGTCAGTAGAACATATTGTCGTTTATGTCAGTAACCAATGTAAAGAATCAGACAAAGTTATTCGTTTGTTAGAAGAAATGGCGGTTAATTTTGAAAAGAAAAATATAAGTGAGAATAAAGCTTATTTAAAGGAACTTCAACGACTAAACATATATGCGACACCTGCTATCATCATTAACGATAAAAAGGTACTAGGTTTTCAAAAGAGAAAAATTGAACAATTAATTTATCAATGCAAATAGAACATGAACGATTAAATCGCAAATCGCATATACTATTTTAGCTCAGATTATTGAATAGGGGTGTTTTCTAATGCGATCAAGACGTTCAGAGTATCCGCCAAGTTATCGTGTGCCATACTATAACTATCCACAACCTGTTCAACCGAAGGGGTTTCCGCCCCAAATATCAGGCAATCAGCAATCATTTCCACCGTTCTTAAATACACCTTATCATGCACATGGTAATTGGCCGATTCCACATCAAGGTGCGGCGATGGAACAGCCACAACCACAACCGAATAAGGGGGTTATGGGATATTTTCAAAATAATGAAGGACAATTAGATTTTGATAAAGTATTGAACACAGCTGGCCAAGTAGCTAATACTTATCAACAATTCACACCGATTGTTAAAGGTATTGGTTCATTTTTTAAAGGGGTAAAATAAAGACATAGTCTTGTCATCAAATGGCAAGACTATTGTTATACATTCATGTTTTAGCACAGATAACCGTCCGTAAACCCCCCCTCTTAAAATAGAGAGTAGAGCAAATCAATTGAGGTGGTTAATAACGGACGCTAATGTCCTGATGCACTTAACTAGCAATCAGTGGGTGGGTAAGCTCGTAGAGCCACGTCTGCATGACCTACGTCTTGTAGCCCTTCGCCCACTGATTGAAGGTTCATTGTATATAAGATGGGCAAACGAAAATCATACGAAGAGCTAAGAAAGGGTGAGCGCTATTATTGGATGTTTATGTATACATGGATTTACTGGTGGCCCTCACGAGATCGAGCCATTAACTAATTATTTAAGTGAACAAACGGATTGGTTGTTAAGTGTGCCAACGCTACCAGGTCATGGTATGAATCTGCAATTAAACACTGTTACTTATAGTGATTGGTTAGATGCAGCTGAACAAGCCTATCAAGAACTGGCTAAAAAGGCAACTAAAATCTTTGTGATTGGTTTTTCGATGGGTGGGATGATTGCTGGTTATCTAGCTGCAAAGTATCAAGTCGATCGTTTGGTCATGTTATCGCCATCTAGGAAATATCTAAGTTTAATTAAAATGACAGTGGAAGCGAGTCAAGTGATAAAAGATCGTGTTACGGGAGAAATTGAAGATAATTTTACTTATCAACAATTTAAGCATAAAAGAGGTGCGATTCCACCTCGAGCTTATGTTGAGTTTTTAAAATGTATGCGTGCGACGCGGGATTCACTTCAAGAGATAAACTGCCCTGTTCTTGTTTTACAGGGGATACAAGACGGCGTTGTTCCTTATAAAACAACACATTATTTAAATAAGGAAATTCCCGTTGACATTGACGTGATTTATTATGCGGATTCAAAACATTTAATCTGTTTAGGTGATGATAAGGATATTGTTATTAATGCTGTCTTTAGCTATTTAATGCGTGAAGTTTGTGAGGTGGAAAATAACAGATCCGCCTTTTAAATCAATCTATATAGGCGGGTGATAACGGACGCTCATGTCCTGATTCACTCAACGAACCTGCAACCAGTGGGAGGGTAAGATCGTAGACTAAAACCGCCACGTCTTTAAGAAGGATTACAGACTAAGATCGCCACGTCCTGTGGCAACGTCTGCATAACCTACATCCTGTAGGCCCACGTCTGCAAGATCTACGTCCTGTAGCCTACCGTTCACTGATTGCAGGTTTGTTTTATCATTTGCGTGGTTGATCACTAAAAAAAGACATAACGATAGCACCTTGACCCGCATGGGCAGATATAACCGGACCTGTTTCTGCAGTAAGTATGTTCTCAAATGAATAGTCTTGTTCTATTGTTGTTATAAATTCATCTAATCGTTCTTGAGCATGGCAATGTGTTAACACCAAATTGTTGCGTGATGTATCTGAAATATGTGCGCCGATGGTTTCAATAAATCGTCTGGTTGCTTTTTTATGGCCACGCACTTTTTCTAGTACTTCTATCTTTCCTTCAGAACTTGCATGTAAAATCAGCTTAACATTCAAAGTTTTAGCAACAGCACCTTTAACTTTATCTAAACGTCCACCACGGATTAAGTTATCTAAAGTTTTCAAAACAAATATAGTATGCAAATGTTTAATTCGTTGTTCGATATGGGTAATAATATTAGTAAAAGATAGGCCCTCGTTTATCTTTTTTATCGCTTCATTTATTAATAGAATCATGCCCGTGGATGCTGATTTGGTATTAATAATAGCAATTTCTCGGTCAGGCTCTTCTTCTAACAGCATATTTTTACCCATTTCGGCATGATGATAAGCACTACTTACACCGGCTGATATACTAAAATGGATAATTGATTGATCTGCTGGTATTTCTTTAAAGGCCTGGTAATATTCATGAGGTCCAGGTGCTGATGAGCTTGGGAAGCGCTTGCTTTCTTCGAGTTTTTCTAAAAAAGCAGCAGTAGATAGTTGCTCTGATCGGTATTGTTGATCACCAAAATGAACAAATAAAGGGGTTACTTTAATTTGCCATTTTTCCTGCATTGATTTTGATAGATCGGCGCCACTGTCTGTTATGATTTGTATAGTCATTTTGTCACCTATTCTTTTTAAATATGTAGAATTTCTAAAATGATTTACATCGTATCGATTCATTATGAATTAAATATCTGTCTTTAATAGTAATGATTTAAGTATATTTTTGCAAGTAAGAAGGCAAGATAATAACAAAGATGCGCCAATAAATTAAATAGGAAGAGATGACAATGAATTAAACAGCGTTACGTTGCTATCGACAGTTAATTTTAAAACCCATAGAGCTGATTTTTATAGTAATGATCCTGATTAATGGATGAATGCATTTTAATTTTGTAAAGGTATTTTAACTCCCGTTAAGGAGGATTAAACACAGCGCTAGAATAAATTGCAATAGTGTGTTAAGATATAATAATCCATTGAATGCTCGTAAGTAAGCCTCTTCCATATGTGTGGAGGAAGGCTTTTTTCACGTTAATAGTAGCTAGAGTTCGGGGCGGTTTTAATTAGTTAATTGCTTTAGAGTTGACTAATTTTCCATATGAACTTTGGTGAATAAAGAATGCAATAGGCAATATCGTTAAACAATAGGTGTTTGAATTGAGCTATCAATAGTTAGGACGTTTGATAATGAAACGGACGGAAAAAAACGCCTATGTTGCAAAATAGCCAATTCTTTTATTGATTATAAGTTAAGAAAATGAAGTTTTACATCAAGTCAAAATGTTGAACTTTATCTACTAAAGTATAGGTCAAATAATTAACGTGTCGGCGCGTGCACGATGAGATTTAACAGAAAAAGGAGTTTGAATAGAAATTGACAACATTTCAATCACTAGGTATTTCAGAACCAATCATGAAAGCATTACAGAAAATGGGATTTGAAGAAGCAACCCCGATTCAAGAACAAACCATTCCGTTGGGGTTAAACGGAAAAGACGTTATTGGTCAAGCGCAAACAGGTACAGGGAAGACGGCTGCATTTGGAATTCCAATGATCGAGAAAATTGATAAAAACCAACGCAAAATACAAGGTTTAGTTGTTGCACCGACACGTGAATTGGCGATTCAAGTATCAGAGGAGCTTCATCGTCTTGCCAAATTTAAGGGTGTCCGTACGTTACCTGTCTACGGTGGACAACATATGGATCGCCAAATTCGCGCATTGAAAGAAGGTCCTCATATCGTTGTTGCGACACCAGGACGTTTACTTGATCATATCCGTCGTAAAACGATTAACATCAGTCAAGTCCATACGGCTGTTTTGGATGAGGCAGATGAAATGTTAAATATGGGTTTTATTGATGATATTCGCGATATTTTAAAAGCTATTCCGGAAGAGCGCCAAACATTGTTGTTCTCAGCAACCATGCCAAAAGAAATCCGTAATATTGCAGCAACTTTAATGCGTACGCCAGAAGAAGTTAAAGTAAAAGCAAAAGAAATGACGGTTTCAAACATTGATCAAAACTTTATCGAGGTACATGAAAAGCAAAAGTTTGATTCACTAACCAATTTATTAGATATTCATGTCCCTGAGTTAGCTATCATCTTTGGTAGAACGAAAAAGCGTGTTGATGAACTAACAGAAGGCTTGCAAGCACGTGGCTTTCGGGCAGAAGGTATCCATGGTGATTTAACTCAAGGTAAACGGATGAGTGTATTAAATAAATTTAAAAGTAGCAGAATCGAAATCTTAGTAGCAACAGATGTTGCTGCACGTGGTTTGGATATTTCAGGTGTGTCACATGTTTATAACTTTGATATTCCTCAAGATCCAGAAAGCTATGTGCATCGAATTGGTCGGACGGGTCGTGCTGGCCGGACAGGTGTTGCCATTTCATTTATTACACCTAGAGAAATGTCACATTTACACCTTATTGAGAAGGTAACAAAGAGTAAAATGAAACGTATGCAAGCACCAAGTTATGATGAAGCACGTCGTGGACAACAACAAATAACAGTAGAAAAGCTAACGCGTACGATTGAAAAAGCGCAGTTGGAGGAGTACCGTGAGACCGCTAGTGAATTATTAGAAGAACATGATTCCGTAACGATCATAGCAGCGGCGCTTAAATTGATGACTAAGGAACGTCGTCATACACCGGTAACACTCTCTTCGGTTCAACCCGTTAGTGTCAAGCGTTCAAAAAATAAAAACGATAACCGTAAGAATTATCGTGGAAAAGGCGATCAAAAGCGTCAATTCTCAAGAAAAGGTAAACCACAAGGACGTAATCGTAAATTCCAAAATAAGCGTGGTTCAAACTCATAAGCGATAATTAATAGTGATAAAATATAAAAAGACCATTTCAACAGAAGTTAACAGCGTTAACTTTGAAGAAATGGTCTTTTTGCATGCGAAACTGACAAAAACATTGATTCTTTTGTTTTTTACTTGTGATCACTTTCAAAATTAGACACGATAGCGGCTATAATATTAATCCACTTAACACACCTAACACGGCTAAGATCACGATAATCCACCAAATCAAAGCACTAACATTAGGGTTAACTCGAAACCGTCTTTTTTTCCAGCGGTTAGGGTCAAACTGCATACTACTATCTTTAATAACACGTCTGCGATTGTGCCAAGGTGAGAACGTTCGCACACGATTTAAGACGATCGGGCCAAGTGCAAATCCACCGATAAAGCCAAACAAATGGGCGGCTTCATTAATCCCTGGCCTAAGAAAAGTCATAACTAAACCAATCAAACTAAAAATGATAATAATTTGCTTACTGGCAGGGTCAATTAAATCTTGACGGAAAAAACTCATATAAATGAAAAGTCCGAGTAACCCATATACGGCACCAGACGCACCAAGGTGCTGGATATGGCTGTCTGTATTGACAAGGTAAGTGAAGACATTTCCCATGATCCCAGTAAACAAATAAACCGAAATAAACTTAAATTTACCAAGCATTTGTTCAAGTACAGGACCAAAAATGACTAAAGAAAAAGAATTAAACAGTACATGCGTAAAACCAAAAGGGTCATGTAAAAATATCGGTGTAACGAGACGCCAATATTGACCTAACCCAACTAAAATATTCGAACCAACTCCCCATACATAAATGGTATTTCCAAGTGTCGTATGAAAGAACATCAATAGCCAAATCATCATTTGCAGTCCAACTATAAATGAGACGACTGGATAAAAGCGAATAAAATCTTTAAATGACTCGTTACGAAAGAACATATCTAATCTCCTTATTCATATCTTTAATTAGAATCATACTTTAAAGCGGTCTGTTTTGACAAATCATATCATTATCAATCCGTCTATATTATACTGTAGAAAAGGATGGAATGAAAAAAGGTGATATGATGATAGTCGGTACAGGTATTGATATAATTGAGCTTGAACGGATGCGCGCATTGATAGAGCGTAATCCGCGAATTGTTGAGAAAATATTGACATTAGATGAGCAACTCATATACAAGCAAAAGCTTACACGATCGCAGCAATGTGAGTTTTTGGCAGGACGTTTTGCAGGTAAAGAAGCTTTTGTAAAAGCATATGGCACAGGGATTGGTAAAGTGCGTTTTCACGATCTTAGTATTTTACCTGAAGTTAATGGTCAACCCAAAATTCTTTTTAAACAACCGCATCATTTCAAGAGTCATATATCGATTTCACACAGTCAAGCCTATGCAGTTGCTCAGGTTATTTTAGAAACATAAAACGCCCCTTCAATCCGTGGGCGTTTTACGGACGGTTATCTGTGATAAACGAAGTCGGTCGGCATAATTAAACGGACAAACTCATATAGTGTAGTGCGGGTAGGAGGGACCAAAATGAATAGTGTAACCGCAGAGGAAATGTACGAAATTGATCGAAAAGCTGTGGAGGATTATCGAATACCTGGAGAGCTTTTAATGGAAAATGCTGGACGAGCTATTGTTAATCAATTGTTTGACCAGCTATTTCTAGAGATGAAGATCGTTGTATTAGTGGGTAGTGGAAATAATGGTGGAGATGGCTTCGTAGTCGCGCGAACACTACTTAATTGTGGTTATCATGTTGATGTTGTCCAAACTGTAGCTAATGATCGAATAAAAGGTGATGCTGCTAAGCATAAAGATCGATTGCTTTGTTTTGATTGTCCGATCCATATTGTAGATGATCAACAAGCTTACCAAGCGATTATTGATGAGGCGGATCTTGTAGTTGATGCAATGTTAGGCATTGGCTTCAAAGGCCCGCTAACAGATCCATATCGAAAGCTAATTAATCAAATCAATCAAGGAGAAGCCAAGGTTGTTGCTATTGATTTACCTAGTGGTGTGCCTGCTCAATCCGATGCTTTTGATCCATTTGCTGTACAAGCAGATGTGACGATTTGCATTGAAGCACCTAAACCGAGCGCGTTTATCGAGAAGTATGCAGGCTATTATGGCGCCTGGAAAGTGGTGGAGATCGGCATACCTAAAGCACTAATCACGGCTAGCTCCAAACAAGTTTGGACGTTGGATAAGGTGAACAAAACGTTACCAAAACGAGCAAAGCATGGACACAAAGGCAGTTATGGGAAAGGCTTGGTTATTGGGGGTTCTAAAGAGATGCCTGGTTCGGTTCGCTTAACCGCAAAGGCAGCCCTTCGTGGGGGTTCAGGATTAGTTACTGTTGCGACCTCTAAAGAAGCTTTGCCTATTATAGCCAATGACTTAACGGAGGCTACCTTTGAACAATGTCCTGTAGAAAACGACGTATCTGAAACTGACGTTCAAGGTTTAGCAGATAGATTTGATGCATTGGTTATTGGGATGGGAATGGGGCGTTCTGAACAGACGTCACAGCTTATACAAGCTATGGTAAAAACCAATAAACCGCTAATTATTGATGCAGATGGGTTATACTTTGTAAAAGATTTACTAGATGATTTAAAAAAACGATCTTCACCAACCATTTTGACGCCTCATCCAGGTGAGATGGCTATGTTACTTAATCAAACCATAGAGGATGTTAAAGCAGATCCCTTTCAAATCGCTGAAAAATTTTCAAAAAGATATCAAGTGTATTTAGTACTTAAAGGACCATATACCATTATAACTGATCCTTTTGGGTGTCAAATCATTAATACTTCAGGTAATCCGGGTTTAGCTAAAGGAGGTAGTGGAGATTGTCTTGCCGGTATTATTTTAGCACAATTGATGCAAAAGCAATCTCTTTTAAATGGCTTAGCCAATGCTTGTTATATACACGGGCTTGCCGCAGACATAGCTATTAATGAGCGCCATTCTACCATGGATTTGTTGGCGACGGATATTATTGATTATCTTCCTCAAGCATTTCGTACATGTTTAGCTTAAAAAGCGGTTCATTCATTCCCTTTTTCTCTGACTAGAGTTAAAGGAGCTGAAATGATGAACAGAGTGATCAGGATGGGACTTATCCTTCTATCAATCTTCATTATATCGGGTTGTGGTGAAGCTTCACAAGAGAAAGTAACAGCAGATATGGAGAAAACGATTAATGAGTTAACAAGCTATCAAACAAAGGCAACGATGGAGATGTTAACAGGCGAGACAACCCAACACTATGAAATTGATTTGGCTTATCAAGCGGGCGATTATTATCGCGTCCTCATGCATAATCAAGAAGATGAAGAAGGTAGTCAAATTATCTTAAAAAATGATGATGGTGTTTTTGTTTTAACACCAGCTTTAGATAAGAGTTTCAGATTCCAAAGTGATTGGCCATCGAATACGAGTCAACCGTATTTGTATCATTCGCTTGTATCAGATGTCCTTAATGATAATCAAGCAGAATTCACGGTAACAGATCAATATTATGTATTTAAAACACAAACGAACTATCAACACAATCAAGCATTGCCTACACAAGAAATATATTTTGATCAAAAAACATTAACACCTTATTTAGTGAAAATTTATGATGGTGACCACAATGTTGTTGTAGAAGTTACATTTGAACCGTTTGAATTAGGGGTGGAATTTGAAGCGGACTTCTTTGAAGTAGATGCAAATTTGACGAGTAGCTTATTCAGTCTTCCTGTAAGTGCTCTGGAAGGTCAAATTGAAAAAGCAGACTTTTCTATTCGTTATCCAAACATTTTACATGGAAGTGAGCTTGTCGATACGGCAGAATTTGATTTAGAAGAAGGTCGTCGAGTGGTTTTATCTTATCAAGGCGAGAAAGACTTTACGATTGTTCAAGAAGTAACCACAACGGCGATGGTAGCAGTTCGTGAACCAGAAGTGTCATCAGGTGCGCCAGTTCATATTGGAAATACTATTGGTGCAGTGACTGATCAATCTTTGATGTGGTCAGAACAAGGTGTTGATTTTTATCTTGCGAGTGAGCAATTAACCCAAAGTGAAATGATCGAAGTCGCTCAATCAATGGACACGCAAATGGAAAAGTGATGATTAAACTGAAAGCAGAGACCATTATGGATCTGCTTTTATTTTTGTCTAGGATTACAAACTGCCATTTGCGATCAACAATCGCTAAAATAAAACGAACATTAGCCGCCGTTAGCAACCACATAAATGGTTTTCCTTAAGATGGACAATTTACGGACGGTTATCTGTGATAAATTATGTAACAATGGGTGCACGCTGTCTAACATTGATCGCGGCATACTTAAAAACGAAGGTTAGAAGTCGTGAACGAAGTAGTTTGCCTTCTGTTGACACGTTGGATTGAACAGACGATAATGAATGAATAACACGATTTACAATAAGATGATGTTGGGGGAAGAGATGATGGAGCCATCCGTTTATCGTCAATCATGGCTTTCGATTGATTTATCGGCTATAAAAAATAATATCAAGCAATTAAGACAACAATTAGCTAATCGTACAGAGATCATTGCTGTAGTCAAAGCTAACGGTTATGGACATGGAGATGTTCAAGTTGCTCAAGCAGCTATAGAGGCAGGGGCAACGTGTTTAGCCGTTGCTCTTTTAGAAGAAGCGGTAAAATTAAGAAAAGCAGGCATCAATGTGCCTATTCTTGTAATGGGATGGGTCTCACCTACCCATGCTTCAGTCGCTGTCGCTTATGATATTACATTAACAATCTTTCAAACGAGTTGGTTGGAAGCTTATTATGATCAAAACTTACAGAAACCTTTATCGGTCCACATCAAATTAGACACTGGTATGGGGCGATTGGGCATTCGTACCGCTAAGGAACTCGTCACGTTTATTGAAAAAATTGATCGTCAAGCGATTCATGTTACAGGCGTGTTTACGCATTTTGCTACAGCTGATGAGCAAGAGTTGGATTACTATCAATTACAAAACCAGCGTTTCGAAAAGCAGTTAGCATTGCTAAAGCTACATTATCCTGAGGAGCTCGTTATACATACCGGTAATAGTGCAGCTGGGATGCGTCATAGTGCTGACATGTTTGATGCCGTGCGTTTTGGTATTGGTATGTACGGTCTTTACCCTTCGATGTACATGAAAAAAACCCCTCCGTTCGTGCTCTATCCAGCTCTAACATTACAGACGCAGTTAACACATGTTAAGCAACTTGATCCTGGAGAGGGTGTCAGTTATGGTGTTACTTATCGCACAAAGGGGAAAGAATGGATTGGAACTTTACCGATCGGTTATGCTGATGGGATTCAACGTAAATGGCAAGGATTAGACGTGTTGGTGGATGGTAAAAGAATGCCTTTGGTCGGGCGTGTTTGTATGGACCAATGTATGGTTAAACTAGATCGTGCATATCCTATTGGTACGGAAGTCACGTTTATTGGTAAACAAGGAAACGAACAAATAAGTCTGGAAGAAGTGGCCGAGCACTTGGGAACAATCAATTATGAGGTGAGTTGCTTGTTCACGTCAAGATTACCTCGATATTATAACTAAAAATTAAATAAAATTTCTAGCGTAGGAAAAAGTAAGTTTGCTTTATTTAACAATATTTAACTATTCTTAAAATAATTCAGAAAACTAGTAAATATGCCTTTGCAAGTGGGTTTGACAATGATATGATAAAAGGGACGAAAATAATGGGCTGTAATTGTGGTGGAGGTGTAAGGTTTGTCAGCTAACATGCAAGAAATTGTTGTGCGTTTACCAGAAAACCTATTAAATGAGGTGGATGGTCTCATGAAAGAAGAAGAAAGTAACTTAAATGATATCATTATTCAAGCAACAGAATCTTACGTGCAAGAGAGAAAAGAGCAACATATCCGTGAATCCATGCAAAGAGGTTATATGGAAATGGCCAAGATTAATTTAAATATCGCTTCAGAATCTTTTTTAGCTGAAGAGGAGGCAGAAATTACCCTAGAGCGCTTAGTGAGCGGGGTGTGATGCTTTGATCGTTAAAAGAGGCGAAGTTTATTTCGCTGATCTTTCTCCAGTTGTTGGCTCAGAACAAGGAGGGGTTCGGCCGGTATTGGTTATTCAAAATAATATTGGCAACCGCTTTAGTCCAACTGTTATCGTTGCTGCTATTACTGCCCAAATTCAAAAGGCGAAATTACCAACGCATGTTGAAATAAAGGCAGAAAAATATGGGTTTGAGAGAGATTCAGTTATTTTACTGGAACAGATTCGAACGATTGATAAGCAACGGTTGACAGATAAAATCACCCAACTAGATGTTCAAATGATGGACAAAATTGACAAAGCCTTAGAGATTAGCCTAGGCTTAGCAAATATTTGAAAATGTAACATTAATTATAAGAAGCGCTTGTCAATTGCTTAGACAAGTGCTTTTGTTGTATTTGCATATAGGTTAGATGATTTAGATGATCTCGAGGGGATCAGAGTAGTAATTTGTTGTTTAAAATGATAAATTAAGAGGTATACATAACGAAATTTGTATTTAATTAAAGACATTCATATCGAAAAAAAATGAAAAAGGTGGTCATTATTTTGCCGAAACGTGTTAATAAAATAATTATGGAAAATAGTGATGTGATTATTAAGAACTGGTTAGAGATTGTTTCTGAGAAACGAAAGAATGATTATACGTCAACGATCTCAGAGGAATTGTTTCAAAGTACGAATAGGGAATTTGTCAATGTTATTTTTAATAGTTTAGATGAGCAAGGGTTAACGAAAGATTTAGAAGATTTTTCTGAAAGGCTTGTTAATTTAGGCTGGCCGTTATCTTATTTGACGGATGGTTTACAAACTTTTCGTCGTGTTGTCATCGATTTTATACTTGCGCAAAGCGAGAAGATTGATACGGATTTTTTCTCGATCATCTTGGATAGAGTTGATAGTTGGGTTGATCCCATTATAAATAAGTTAGTCAATGAATATTCAGGGAGCTGGGAACATACAGTCTCCCTTCAGCGTGTGGCGCTACAAGAATTATCTGCACCGCTTATTCCGGTGATGCGCAATATAACAATTATGCCATTAATTGGAACGATTGACACCGAGCGAGCTAAATTAATTATGGAGAATTTATTAGAGGGCGTGATTAAACATAATTCCGAAGTCGTATTAATTGATATTACCGGCGTACCTGTCGTTGATACAATGGTTGCCCACCATATTATTCAAGCTGCAGAAGCTGTCCGACTCATTGGTTCGACTTGTATATTAGTTGGTATTCGTCCTGAAATTGCTCAAACGATTGTCAACTTAGGGATTGATCTTGGTAAATTCCCTACTAAGTCTTCGTTAAGAAAGGGTTTTGAAACAGCGTTAGCATTAACGGGAAGATCAATCATTAAAGAGAAAGATCAAAGTAAGGAAGTGCAAGAAATCATTGAATCATTAGAAAAGGAGTGATGATATGCGTATCCCAATTTTAAAGCTCCATAATTATTTACTTATTTCCATACAAATTGATTTAGATGATCAAACCGCTATTCAATTTCAAGAGGATTTATTAAATAAAATTCATAAAAGTGGAGCGACAGGTGTCGTCATTGATCTAACCTCTGTCGATATCATTGATTCTTTTATCGCGAAAGTCCTTGGTGATGTCGTAACAATGTCTGATTTGATG
>NZ_JAFBDS010000011.1 GCF_016908375.1 Amphibacillus cookii | reverse complement strand
GATCCCTCAGAGACGATGAGGTAGATAGGTTCGAGGTGGAAGCATGGCAACATGTGCAGCTGACGAATACTAATCGATCGAGGACTTAACTAAAACAAAAGGCGAAACCGGACGTTAAACAACGCCGTGGCTGGAGGCCATCACCTGAGATAAAGGAATCACGATAAGCGAAGCGCATCGATGATGACTTATCGTAGGGCGATTGCCGAAGACACCCAGTTGTTGGACGGTTGAGCTAGATTAAAAACAAAAGGCGTATGCGACCGTTTGATGGTCTTGTCAAATATCTTATCTAGTTTTCAGGGTATATCCTAACGCATGAGGTATAAACCTTTATCATATAAGATTACAGGTTAACCCTAAATAAGGAAGTTCAATTAACCACACGACATGTGTCGCAACATTGAACGACCTACGATGCGTAGGCCTAGTGACAATAGCGAAGAGGTCACACCTGTTCCCATGCCGAACACAGCCGTTAAGCTCTTCAGCGCCGATGGTAGTTGGGGATTTCCCCTGCAAGAGTAGGACGTTGCTAAGCAATTTAGAAAAGAAGTTATCTCTAAACATGAGATAGCTTCTTTTTTTAGTTTTTTATCAATTAGAAAGAACTATAGTTTTATATGAGTTGAATGAGGGAATAATATGAAAACAATAAATCTGTAATATTTTTTGATAGTATGTTATAGTTAGTATTATAGTTAGTTATTAGTATCAAGTAACAAGGCATAAACTAAAGGAGCTTGTAAAATGAAAAAAATTGCTTGGATTACAGACAGTACATGTGGGTTATCACAGGAATATATTGATAAGCATAAAATACATGTACTTCCCATGATTGTGAATATCAATAATATCTCATATCGAGAAGATATTGATATCACTAAAGATGAAGTTTACACTTTATTAAAAAAGCATGGAGAAGGAGCGAAAACAAGCCAGCCGCCCTATGGAGAGTTTGTTCAACTATATGAGGAGCTAAAAGAAAATTACGATATTGGAATAGCTATTCATGCCTCTAGTCAATTAACAGGAACGTACCAAAGTTCGATTAGTGCTTCTGAAATGCAGGGGTTTAAAGTTGAAGTTATCGATTCAAAAATAGGTTCTTATGCTCTTGGAAAAATGATTGAAAAGGGACTTGAGATGGAAAGTGACGGGAAAAGCTTTGAAGATATTGTTGCTAAGTTAAAACAATACCCTGATCAAACTGAAATGTATTTATTACCTCAAAGTCTTGAGCAGTTAAAAAGAAGTGGTCGAGTGAGTACAACACAAACAGTATTTGCAAATTTATTAAATATTAATTTAATTTTAAAATTTGAAAACGGTAAAGTTATTGTAGACGATAAAATAAGAAGTAAAAAGAAGGCCATTCGTCATTTGTTCCAGAAGATTGAAGATGCATATAAAAATGGGGACCTAAAAGAATTAGGTGTTATGCATGCAGGAGCCTTGGAACAAGCACAGCAATGGCAACGTGATTTAAAAGAATTATATCAGAATCTGAAGATTAAAGTGGAGCCGCTTGTTCCGGTCGCAGGTGTTCATACGGGTTATGGAACGATGGCCATTTCTTGGTTAAAAGAATAACGTCCTAAAGTAAATAGATCTCCTTATATGGTGATCTATTTATTTTTTAAAATTATTAGGAGAGGAGTTTTCGTTGTTTAACGAAATTTATGCGATGTATGAATTATTCGATCAGTATTTCATTACAATGAGTATAAGGTTATTGTTAGCTTTGATTTTGTCAGGATTAATTGGATTTGAACGTGAAATGAATCGACATTCTGCGGGTTTTAGAACACATATTCTTGTAGGTGTGAGTTCTTGTTTAATGATGTTAATGTCGCTATATGGATTTCAAGATTACCTTGAAACATATTCAGATATCGTACGATTTGATCCGGCTAGAATTCCTTCCTATGTCATCAGTGGGATTGGTTTCTTAGGGGCCGGCACCATTATCGTAAACGGCATGACGGTTAGAGGCCTTACAACAGCTGCATCAATCTGGGCTGTTGCCGGATTAGGTTTAGTTGTAGGCATTGGCATGTATAGTATGGCTATATTGACAACGACCATCATTTTACTTAGTCTCGTTTTTCTCAATAATTTTGAACGTTATATCTCTAAAAGAGAACTAAGAGTAAAACTGGAAATCTTAATGCATAATTTCCATGAACTAGATGCAATATTCTCCATTTATAATCATTTTAATGTTATAGTGAAGAACATTAATGTAGATAATGGAAATGAGCAAGATACAAAGATATTAACCGATATTCAAATAGGTAAGAATACGAATATTAACGATTTATATTATGAGTTACTCCAATTAGATCAAGTTAAACAAGTAAAAGAAATATAAAGTAATATATTATTTGCATATCTGGGAATCACAGTATAGAATATAATTATAGTCAAATATAGTCAAAGTCAATAAGGGGGAGGAAAATGCGTAATATTTCAGATATTATTGAAGCCTATTTAAAACAAATTATTGAAAAAAATCAACATAATAGTATTGAAATCAAACGCAGTGAGATAGCCGATCAATTTTCCTGTGTCCCTTCTCAAATTAACTATGTTATTAATACCCGTTTCACACCCGAAAGAGGTTACCTTGTTGAGAGTAAACGAGGTGGCGGTGGTTATATTAGAATACAGCGGATGATTAATAATGATAAAACAGCTCTGATTGACGAACTTATTGAATTGATACAGCCTCGCACCAGCCAACAGGTTGCCATTGCAGTTATTGAACGTCTTTTAGATGATGAGCTAATTACAACCAGAGAGGCAAAATTAATGATTAGCGCTTTAAATAGAGATGTTATAGCAATAAAAATACCGGTTAGAGATGAGTTGAGAGCACGCATCTTAGTTGCCATGTTAACAACTTTAAAATACGAATGATAATTATTCGTGAGGAGGGGTAGATATGGAATGTGAAATCTGTCATGAAAACCCTGCAACGTTACACTTAACAAACTATATAAACGGTCAAAAGACAGAATTACATGTATGTCAGAAATGTGCGATGGAAAAAGGATACATCGAACCCAAAGATGATGCCTATACCATTCATGATCTTTTAAGTGGCTTGTTTAATTTCAATTCTAACTTATCTAATCAACCTGGTATTAATAAATCAAACCAAAATGAATTAACGTGTCCACATTGTAAAATGACCTATCATCAATTTGCTAAAGTTGGTAAATTTGGCTGTGCCCATTGCTATAAAACTTTTGAAGATCACCTTAACCCGATTTTTAGAAAGGTCCACAGTGGTAATACTGAGCACACGGGGAAAATACCGAAAAGACAACATGTTCATCTTCAACAAAAGCGTCTAATTCAAGATTATCGAAACCGATTAAAAACTTTAATAGACGAAGAGAATTTTGAAGAGGCGGCTAAGTTAAGAGATCGTATAAAAGCTTTAGAAAGCGGCGAGTCATCTTCTGACAGCAACGAGGAGGAGTGAGCGTATATGTCTTTGCAATCATTTATAGACAGTGCAATTAGCCCGTGGATGCAAGAAGAAGGTCCAGACCATGATATTGTTTTAAGCACCCGTATTCGACTGGCACGGAACTTCACCGATGTACCTTTTCCTATTGTGGCAGAAGAAGAAAAGTTAAAAATTGTTTCCAATTGGATTAAAACACATTTTAACCAACAATCTTTTAATCAATACGAAGGTCTTGAATACTTTGAAATGTCCACTTTACAGCCGATTGAGAAGCGAGCGCTTGTTGAAAAACATTTGATTAGTCCATACCTTATGGAGAAGGAAAAGGAAAGTGGTGTACTGGTTTCAAAAAATGAGCAAGTTTCTTTAATGATCAATGAAGAAGATCATATTCGCCTGCAACTTTATTTTCCCGGCTTACAGTTGGATCGTGGACTTGAAGAGGCCTTTCATATGGATGATTGGCTAGAAGAAAAGATTGATTATGCTTTTGATGAAAAAAGAGGCTATTTAACAAGTTGTCCAACAAATGTAGGTACAGGTTTGCGAGCATCTGTCATGATGCATTTACCAGCATTAACGCTAACCAGTAAGATTGGTAAAATGGTGCCCGCCATTAACCAGTTAGGCTTAGTGGTAAGGGGGATGTATGGTGAAGGAAGTGAAGCAGTAGGTAATATATATCAAATTTCAAACCAAATCACTCTAGGAAGATCTGAGCAAGATATTATAGAAGACCTACAAAGTGTTGTTGAAAAATTGATTGAACAAGAACGTTTTGCACGAGAGATGCTTGTTGAGCAATCCGAATTACGGTTAGAAGATCGTGTGTTTCGTTCTTATGGTATTTTAAAATATAGCCGTATTATTGAGTCGAAAGAAGCAGCAAAGTGTCTATCGGACTTGAGATTAGGTATTGATGTTGGCTATTTTAATCATCTGTCAAGATCGATTTTAAATGAATTAATGGTATTAACTCAACCGGCCTTTTTACAACAGTATGCCCAAGAGACTTTAACGCCAAAGCAGCGAGATATTAAACGCGCAACGATTATACGAGAACGTTTAGGATTAGAGGAATCGTAAAGGAGGAACCCATGATGATGTTTGGAAGGTTTACAGAAAGAGCGCAAAAAGTATTAGCTCTTTCACAAGAAGAAGCGATTCGATTAGGTCATAATAATATTGGGACAGAGCACATTCTACTTGGTCTTATCAGCGAAGGTGAGGGCATTGCTGCTAAAGCATTAACTTCATTAGGTTTAGAAACCAATAAAATTCAAGAAGAAGTTGAAGCCTTAATCGGTGTGGGTAAGAAAGGCTCGCAAACGATACATTATACGCCACGTGCGAAAAAAGTGATCGAACTTTCAATGGATGAAGCTCGAAAATTAGGTCATACGTATGTAGGTACAGAACATATTCTCTTAGGTTTAATCCGAGAAGGAGAAGGTGTAGCTGCTCGTGTACTTAATAATTTAGATGTTAGTCTAAATCGCGCTCGTCAACAAGTACTTCAATTGTTAGGAAGTAATGAGACGGTTAGAAAAGGCCAAGGTCGACATACGCAGAGTAACCCGGCTAGTACACCAACGTTAGATTCTCTAGCAAGAGATTTAACGGTTATCGCTAAAGAAGGCAATATTGATCCTGTAATTGGTCGTGAGAAAGAAATTGAGCGGGTTATACAAGTATTAAGTCGTCGCACAAAGAATAACCCAGTTCTTATTGGTGAACCGGGTGTAGGAAAAACGGCTGTTGCTGAAGGTTTGGCCCAACAAATTGTAAATAATGAAGTGCCAGAAACACTTAGAGATAAGCGTGTGATGACGCTTGATATGGGAACTGTTGTCGCAGGTACGAAATATCGAGGTGAATTTGAAGATCGCTTAAAAAAAGTAATGGAAGAGATTCGCCAAGCAGGGAATATCATACTCTTCATTGACGAATTGCATACGTTAATTGGTGCAGGTGGTGCCGAAGGGGCTATTGATGCGTCCAATATATTAAAACCGTCATTGGCACGTGGAGAGTTGCAGTGTATCGGAGCAACCACACTGGATGAATATCGTAAATATATTGAAAAAGACGCAGCTCTTGAACGTCGTTTTCAGCCTATTCAAGTTGATGAGCCGACACTGGAAGAATCTATACAAATTTTACAAGGTTTACGTGATCGGTACGAGGCACATCACCGAGTAACCATTACGGATGAGGCCATTGAAGCAGCAGTTAATTTATCGAGTCGCTACATTACTGATCGATTTTTACCTGATAAGGCAATTGATTTGATTGATGAAGCAGCTTCAAAAGTTCGTTTGCGTTCGTATACTGCGCCGCCTAACTTAAAAGAATTAGAACAAAATTTAGGTGAAGTAAAAAAAGAGAAGGATGCGGCTGTTCAAAGTCAAGAATTTGAAAAAGCAGCTTCACTAAGAGATAAGGAGCAGAAATTAAGAAAAGAATTAGAATCAACAAAAGAGCAGTGGAAAGAAAAGCAAGGTCAAGAAGATTCGGAAGTTATTGTAGAAGATATAGCAACCGTTGTCTCGACTTGGACAGGAGTGCCTGTTTCTTCATTAACAAAAGATGAAAGCACACGCTTGCTTAATCTAGAAAATGTATTGCACAATCGTGTGATCGGACAAGAGGAAGCAGTTGATGCCGTGGCTAAAGCGATACGTCGTGCACGAGCTGGTCTGAAGGATCCGAAACGCCCTATCGGTTCATTTATCTTTTTAGGTCCGACGGGTGTAGGGAAAACAGAACTTGCTCGAGCGTTAGCTGAATCAATGTTTGGTGATGAAGATGCGATGATACGTGTAGATATGTCAGAATACATGGAGAAACATACGACATCACGTTTAGTTGGTTCCCCTCCAGGTTATGTCGGTCATGAAGAAGGTGGGCAATTAACAGAAAAAGTACGCCGAAAACCGTATTCGGTTGTCTTGTTAGATGAAATAGAGAAGGCGCACCCGGAAGTGTTTAACATTTTGCTTCAAGTGCTAGAAGATGGTCGTTTAACAGATTCTAAAGGGAGACTAGTTGACTTTAGAAATACGGTTTTAATCATGACATCGAATGTCGGTGCAAGTGAGTTAAAGCAAAATAAATATGTTGGTTTTAGTTTAGAAGATGAACAAGCTGATTATAAGGATATGAAATTGAAAGTCACAGAAGAATTGAAAAAAGCATTTAGACCAGAATTCCTCAATCGTATTGATGAGACGATTGTCTTCCATTCGCTAGAGAAAAAGCATATGAAAGACATTGTGACATTGATGCTCGATCATTTGCAAAAACGCTTATCTGCGCAAGGGCTTGATTTCACCTTATCCGACAAAGCGATTGAAAAGATTGCAGAAGAAGGTTTTGATCCTGAATATGGTGCAAGACCGTTACGCCGTTCAATTCAGAAAAACATTGAAGACTTATTATCAGAAGCCTTGCTTCGTGAAGATATCAAAAAAGGTGAAAAAGTTCGAATTGGTTTAAACAGTAAAGGAAAGTTCATTATCCTAGATTAGTGTATACTGTTAGAAAAGCTGAGAGGTCGTTAACCTCTCAGCTTCTTGTCTTTATAGACCATTGAGCAGGTGCTTATGTCAAAAAGAGTATAAAAGAGTATAGGTTTAAAGTGGCATTTAGAAGACAGTATAATTTGATTTTTAATAAACACTAAAGCTTTGAAGATAAAACTGTTAGAATGAAATTACATGGTTTTTACACAAAGTATTAATTGATATGTAACCTTGTAAAAGTTAATATAAGGTATAATGAAAGAGAGGAACATGATATTGGCTAAAGCAAAAACACGTTTTGTGTGTCAAGAATGTGGTTACGAGACACCTAAATGGATGGGAAAATGCCCCAGCTGTAATCAATGGAATACACTGGTTGAAGAAGTTGTTGTTAAATCTAATCCCAAACATACAGGTATTGGACAAGGCAGCAGTCAGTCCCCTGAGAAGATCACTTCTGTTCAAACAAAAGAAGAATCGAGAATGTTGACAGCAATGCCCGAGTTTAATCGTGTCATGGGTGGCGGTATCGTACCTGGTTCACTTGTGTTAATTGGTGGTGATCCAGGTATCGGTAAATCAACGTTACTCCTTCAAATCTCTAATCAACTGGCGCAGAAGGATATATCGGTGCTGTATATTTCTGGTGAAGAGTCTACACGTCAAACCAAGTTACGAGCAGATCGACTAGGTGTGACCTCTGAACAGCTGTATGTACTATCTGAAACAAATTTACAATTGATATCGAATCAAATCGATCAACTTGCTCCCGCTTTCATCGTTATCGATTCCATTCAAACGATTTTTAAGGATGAAGTCACTAGTGCCCCGGGAAGTGTGGCACAAGTTCGCGAGTGTACCAGTGAGCTTATGCGCATTGCTAAAACAAAACATGTACCCATCTTTATTGTCGGTCATGTAACGAAGGAAGGCGCGATTGCAGGCCCTCGGATGCTAGAGCATATGGTGGATGCTGTGCTTTATTTTGAAGGAGAACGACACCATACATTTCGGATTTTAAGAGGGGTAAAAAATCGTTTTGGTAGTACGAATGAAATGGGTATCTTCGAAATGAAAGAGAGAGGATTACAGGAAGTGCTCAATCCTTCAGAAATCTTTTTAGAAGAACGCACTCAAGGGGTGGCAGGATCTACAGTTGTTGCTTCAATGGAAGGAACAAGACCCGTTCTAGTTGAAATTCAATCATTAATTTCGCCTACTAGCTTTGGTCAAGCACGTCGAATGGCAACAGGCATTGATCACAATCGTGTTCCGTTATTAATGGCGGTGTTAGAAAAAAGAGTAGGTTTATTAATGCAAAACCAAGACGCATATGTTAAAGTAGCGGGTGGTGTTAAGTTAGATGAGCCTGCTATTGACTTAGCTGTAGCAGTTAGTATCGCTTCAAGTTTCAAAGATCAGGCTTGTAGTCCACACGATGTTTTAATTGGTGAAGTGGGCTTAACAGGAGAAATTAGACGGGTATCACGTATTGAACAACGTGTACAAGAGGCTGCGAAACTCGGATTTAAACGAGCGATTATTCCATCTCGAAATCTCGATGGCTGGCAAGCGCCGAAAGGAATTGAAGTGATAGGCGTTGATGCGATTCAAAATGCTTTAAAAATAACATTTAATCAATAGAAAGTTTATAAGAAAAGCGATTAAAGAAACATAATATTGGGGAGACTATTTGATAGGAGGTGACTGTGGTGCTAAAAAGAATAGTGCAATTTTTTATTATTGTAGCAGGAGGTACGACTGGTTTTTTATATTTTCCAATCCTTGTTCAAGTAATGGGTTTTACGAGGAATACGTGGCTTGACCACCCTTATGTAGCTCCTTATATAGGTTTAGTACTTGGTGCTATTATTTTATATTTATTATCTTTTTGGTTAGTTGACCACATTGTTCATTTTATTCAATACTTAGAGGAAGCGTTGTTAGGTGCGCCATTAGCTAATTTATTTTTTGGGGGATTAGGTCTAGTTTTAGGTTTAGTTATCGCCTATATCATTAACCAACCGATTCAAGATCTTCAAATTATGATTTTATCACAAGTGCTGCCTCTTTTTACAATGGGTTTACTGGGGTATTTAGGATTTCAAGTGGGATTTAAACGTCGAGATGAATTTCTTAGTATTATGACGATAGCCAAAAGGGATAAAGACAATAAAGATAGTAAATCTGCTTCTGAAGACGGGTCAGCTAATAAACCATTCCCTAAACCTAAATTGCTTGATACGAGTGTCATTATTGATGGTCGAATCGCAGACATATGTCAAACGTATTTTCTAGAAGGCACCTTAATTATTCCTCAATTTGTACTCGAAGAGTTACAGCATATTGCGGATTCATCGGATGCCTTAAAAAGGAATCGAGGACGTCGAGGGTTAGATGTACTCAATCGATTACAAAAGGACATACCGATTGATGTGGAAATGTATGATGGAGATTTTGAGGAGATCCAAGAGGTTGATAGTAAGCTTGTTAAATTGGCGAAAGTATTAGATGGTATTGTAGTGACAAATGATTTTAACTTAAATAAAGTTTGTGAATTTCAAAATGTTCAAGTTTTAAATATTAATGACCTTGCTAATGCTGTTAAACCGGTTGTTTTACCAGGTGAGCAATTGATGGTCCAAGTGATAAAAGACGGTAAAGAGCAAAACCAAGGTGTAGCTTATTTAGATGATGGTACGATGATTGTTGTTGAAGAAGGACGCAACTATATTGGCGAAACAATCGAGGTCATTATAACAAGTGTTTTGCAGACTTCAGCAGGACGAATGATTTTTGCAAAACCGAAAGCACTTGAAAAAGCTCAATAAAAAAGGTATAACAGATAAAGAAGATAAAAGTGATAACAATGGTTATCACTTTTATTTGTTTTCACATCGATGAAGTTTAATTTTAAGTGCTAACTAAGAATAGGAAAAGTTAATCCATTTACTAAATGACGAGTGAACGCAATTTTTTTATAATCTTTATTTACATAATTAAGCAGTTGATCATAAATAAAAGTGGTGTAGAAGATGAGAGAATATAATGTCATAATATTGGCAGCAGGTATAGGGAAAAGAATGCAAGCCGGTAGGAATAAACAATTTATTATGCTTAATGAAAAGGCACTGTTAAGTCATACACTTACTATTTTTGAGCAAGACCCTCATTGTGTATCCATTTACTTACTCATTCGTGTTGAAGAGCAGATGCAAGTTGAGAGGTTGCTAGCTGAAGAAACGTGGTCGAAGCCGATTCATCTTGTGTATGGTGGGGAAGAGCGACAAGATTCAGTATATAACGGTTTAAAAGCTATTCAAGATCCTAATAAATTAGTTTTTATTCATGATGGCGCGCGCCCTTTTGTCAGCCAGTCTGATTTAGATCGTTTAAATGAAGTGGTTACGAATGATGGGGCGGGCTTATTAGTGGTGCCAGTCAAAGATACAATTAAACGAAAGCAAGGAGATCATGTCGAAACACTCGATCGCTCTTTGTTATATGCTGCTCAGACCCCACAAGGATTTGATTATGAACTTATTTTAAATGCCCATCAAGCCGCAAAAGCTTCTGGCTACTATGGTACTGACGATGCTTCCTTAGTTGAGCGGATGGGCGGGCGTGTTCAATTTGTTCAGGGCCATTACCATAATATAAAAATTACAACACCAGAAGATCTAGAACACGCACAATTTATCTTAAATCAAACGAATAAAGAATAGAAAAGAGTGATCGTATGATGCGAATTGGACAAGGATTTGATGTACATCAATTTACAGAGGATCGTCCGTGTATAATCGGAGGAATAGTCATCCCATTCAATAAAGGTCTTTTAGGACATTCAGATGCAGATGTTTTACTACACACCATTGCAGATGCATTACTAGGAGCGATTGGAGAAGGCGATATCGGAAAACACTTTCCTGATACCGATCCAACCTATAAAGATGCTGACTCAACAAAATTATTAAAGCATGTCTGGCGCTTGGTACAAGCTAAAGGCTATCAACTTGTTAATTTAGATTGCACAGTTATGGCGCAGTTACCTAAGCTGTCTCCTTATATCGATTCAATTCGTGAAAATATTGGAGGTATATTAGGGGTGGCTATTGACCAAGTTAATGTTAAGGCAACAACGACAGAGAAGCTAGGTTTTGTCGGTAGAGAAGAGGGCATGGCTGCACAAGCCGTTGTATTAATTGAAAAATCAAGTGAATGAAGTAAATAAATAATTTGTCGAGCAAAACTTGGCGAAAAATGCTAATATAAGAATAGACGAAGGTAATGATTGAAAGGGGAACAACGAGAAATGACAAATCAAGTTCGTGTGCGTTATGCGCCAAGTCCAACAGGCCATTTACATATTGGCAATGCAAGAACTGCCTTATTTAACTATCTATATGCTAAACATTTGGGTGGTAAATTTATTATACGTACTGAAGATACAGACGATAAGCGTAATGTAGAGGGCGGTGAAGAAAGCCAACTCCAATATTTGAAGTGGTTAGGGCTAGTCTGGGATGAAGGTGCAGATATTGGTGGTGAATATGGCCCGTATCGACAAACAGAGCGCCTTTCTGTGTATCAAACTTATATCGATGATTTGCTTGATCGTGGTTTAGCTTATAAATGTTATATGACAGAAGAAGAGTTAGAGAAGGAGCGGGAGCAACAACGTGCTAATGGAGAAGTGCCTAAGTACTCGGGAGCGCACCGTGATTTGACGAAAGAGCAAATAGCACAATTTGAGGCTGAAGGTCGTCAAGCGAGCATTCGTTTCCGCGTACCAGAAAATATCAGCTATACATTTGAAGATATAGTAAGAGGTACAATCACATTTGAATCTAGTGATTTTGGCGACTGGGTAATGGTAAAGAAAAACGGGATACCAACGTATAATTTTGCGGTAGCTATTGATGATCACCTGATGAAGATTTCTCACGTATTACGTGGAGAAGAACATATCTCTAATACACCAAAACAAATGATGATTTTTAATGCTTTTGGTTGGGAAGCTCCTCAATATGGTCATATGACACTTATTTTAAATGAAGAGCGGAAAAAATTAAGTAAACGAGACCAACATATCTTGCAATTTATTGAACAATATAAGCGACTTGGTTATATACCAGAAGCGATGTTTAATTTTATTGCCTTGTTAGGGTGGTCACCAGTTGGAGAAGAGGAAATTTTCTCTCAAGAGCAATTCATTAACATGTTTGATCCAGAACGTTTATCAACATCACCTGCAATTTTTGATCAGCAAAAGCTAAAATGGATGAATAATCAGTATATCAAGATGCTAGATGACAAGGGTGTAGTTGAGCTTGCTCTGCCACATCTTATTGAGGCAGGAAAACTACCGGCTGATATGAAGGAAGATACAAGAGACTGGGCAAGCCAAGTTATTTTACTTTTCAAGGATCAACTAAGCTATGGTGCAGAGATTGTTGAACTCACTGAACTTTTCTTTCAAACAGAGATCGATTATAATGAAGATGCAAAAGCAGTTTTATTAGGCGAACAAGTGCCTGAGGTTCTACAATCATATAAAGCAAAGTTAGAGCAACTCGAGGATTGGAGTCCTGAAGAGATTAGGGCGGCTATTAAAGCGACTCAAAAAGAGACAAAACAAAAAGGTAAACAGTTATTTATGCCAATACGTGTGGCAACAACAGGCCAAGTTCACGGCCCTGAATTACCTCATGCGATTCACCTCTTAGGAAAAGAAGTGGTGGTTACGCGATTAGAACATGTTCTTAATGATTAATTAACACATATCTTAGCCATGTCACATACTTTATAAATAAAAAACGTTGATGAGGATAGGGATTAAAAAAGCTTATCAAGAGAGAATCACCATAGGCTGAAAGTGATTTTAAGTCATTTTAATTCAATGCCCCTCGGAGTCTTTTGTCGAAAAGGATTAAGTAGACAAAAGCGGTTTCTCCCGTTATGAGATCTAAAGTCGAGGTAGTAGTAATATTACCTAAACAGAGTGGGACCGCGCAAATAAAGGCGTCTCTGTGTATCAACAGCACAGAGACGTCTTTATTTATTGTGGCGTCCTTATTAGGTTTTCTAATGGTATGAGAAGGAGTTATTGAGTATTAGGTAATGGAGGTGGTCTGAAAGTGGGTTTTTGGAAGCAAATAAAAGCGGATGTTGAAGTGGTTTTTGATCAAGATCCCGCCGCTCGGTCCTATGTTGAAGTTATTCTAACTTACTCTGGATTGCACGCTATATGGTCGCATCGTGTTGCACATTTCTTCTATCGAAAAAAATTCTTTTTTATTGCTCGTGCTATATCACAAATCAGTCGTTTTTTTACAGGGATTGAAATTCATCCTGGTGCACAGATTGGTCAACGGTTTTTTATTGATCACGGGATGGGGGTTGTCATTGGAGAGACTTGTGAAATAGGAGATAACGTCACTATTTTTCAAGGCGTAACCTTAGGGGGAACAGGGAAAGAGAAAGGAAAACGACACCCAACGATTAAAGACTATGCATTGATTGCTTCCGGAGCAAAAGTATTAGGTTCTATTACAATAGGCACTGCTTCAAAGGTTGGTGCAGGTTCAGTCGTATTGGATGATGTTCCAGATTACTCCACCGTTGTAGGTATACCTGGCCATGTCGTTGTCCAAAATGGCGAACGGGTACAAAAAGACCTTGACCATAATAAGTTACCGGATCCAATAGATGATTGTATTGTTGAACTTCAAGGTGAATTAACGAAGCTAAAACGGGAAATAGCACATTTAAAAGGGGAGAAGAAGCATGACGATTAAACTATATAACACATTAACGCGAAAGAAAGAAATCTTTAACCCGATTGAACCAGGTAAGGTGAAGATGTATGTATGTGGACCGACAGTTTATAATTATATCCACATTGGTAATGCTCGGCCAGCAGTTGTATTTGACACGGTTCGTCGTTATTTGGAATATCAAGGGTATGAAGTAGCGTATATTCTTAATTTCACTGATGTTGATGATAAATTAATTGATGCCGCAAAGCAAATGGGAGAAGATGTACCGGCGATTGCTGAACGCTTTATAACAGCCTATAAAGAGGATGTGGCTGCGTTAGGTGTTAAGGAAGCAACACTGCATCCGCGTGTAACGGAATCAATGGATGACATTATTGACTTTATTAAAACATTAATTGATAAAGGTTACGCTTATGAGGCAGAAGGTGATGTTTATTTTAAAACAAGATCATTTGATGACTATGGAAAACTATCTCACCAGTCAATTGATGATTTAAGATCAGGTGCTAGAATACAAGTTGGGGAGAAAAAGGCTGACCCGCTTGACTTTGCATTATGGAAGAAGGCGAAAGCTGGTGAGATTCACTGGTCCTCGCCTTGGGGGAACGGGCGACCAGGCTGGCATATTGAATGCTCGGCAATGGCAAAAAGACATTTAGGAGATACCATTGATATACACGCTGGTGGCCAAGATTTAGCATTTCCACATCATGAGAATGAAATTGCACAGTCTGAAGCTTGTAATGATCAGACATTTGCAAATTATTGGATTCACAATGGTTACATTACCATTGATCACGAAAAGATGTCGAAGTCAACAGGGAATTTCATATTAGCACATGAACTGATTAAAAAGTATCCCCCTGAATTGATTCGATTTTTCATTTTAAGTGTGCATTACCGTAATCCAATCAATTTTAGTGAAACCTTATTAGAACAGGCGAAAAACGGGTTCGATCGGATCTTAAATGTATATAGCAATTTAAAACATCGCAAAGAAACGAGCATGAATTTAGTTGATGATACCCCTGATTATCAAGTGAAATTAGATCAATTAAAAGCAACCTTTATAGCGGAGATGAATGATGACTTTAACACGGCCAATGCATTAGCTGTTGTTTTTGATCTTGTTAAAGAAGCAAACTTATATCTGACCGAGCAACAAACGAATCGCCAAACGATAGAAGCTTTTACATCGCTATTTGATGAATTGTCATCTATATTAGGTATCAATTTTGAACAAACATCTTCAGCTCTATTAGACGATGAAATTGACCAGCTCCTGAGAGAACGTGAAGAAGCACGCAAGGTGAAAGATTTTGCTCGCGCTGATCAAATAAGAGATCAATTAAAAGAACAAAATATTATCCTTGAAGACACAGCCCAAGGTACACGCTGGAAAAGGGGATAAGGAATGAATGTTAACGAAGTAAAGCAAATGAAGAGTTTAGCTCTAGCCTATATGGGAGATGCTTTATATGAAGTCCATGTGCGGGAGCATTTGATTAAGTCCGGTCAAGCTAAAGTTAACGCATTACATCGTCAAGCCGTCCAGTTTGTTTCGGCTAAAGCACAAGCAAGGGTTTTGCGTTTTTGGTTAGAGACCGCATATTTAGATGAGCAAGAAGAAGGCGTCGTAAGACGGGGGCGGAATGCCAAATCAGGTACGGTGCCAAAGAATACTGATGTGATGACCTATCGATACAGTACCGCTTTTGAAGCTTTATTAGGTTTTCATTATTTTTCAGATCAATCGGCACGTTTATATGAGTTAATGAATACAGCAATTGATTTAATAGAGAAAGGAGAGGTTTAAGATGACCGAGGAGTGGATCATTGGAAAAAACCCAGTAACAGAAGCGCTTAGGTCAGGACGATCAATCAATAAATTGTTTTTAGCCGATCATTTAAGTTATAAAGCAACGCAACGTATTCAACAGCTGGCTAAAGAGAAAGGTATTATCGTTAAGAAAGTGCCAAAGAAAAAGATTGATCAAATGGTCTCTGGGCAACACCAAGGCATAGTGGCAGCTGTGGCAGCCTATGATTATGCTGCCATAGATGACTTATTTCTTCGTGCTGAAGAAAAAGAAGAAGAGCCCTTCTTTATTTTGCTTGACGAAATCGAAGACCCTCACAATTTGGGTTCAATTCTAAGAACGGCAGATGCGGTAGGTGCTCATGGCGTTATTATTCCTAAAAGGCGATCTGTTGGTTTAACAAGTACAGTGGCGAAGACTTCTGCAGGGGCAATCGAGTATGTGCCTGTTGCTAGAGTGACGAATATGGTACAGACGATTGAGCATCTAAAAGAGCGCCGTGTTTGGGTGGTCGGAACAGAAGCGGAAGGAAGCCAAGACTATCGAGAATTAGAAGGCCATCTCCCGTTAGCGTTAGTAATTGGCAATGAAGGTAAAGGGATCAGTCGTCTTGTTCGTGAAAAATGCGATTGGACGATTAGGTTAGCAATGAAGGGGCAAGTATCCTCGCTTAATGCATCCGTTGCTGCTAGTTTACTCATGTATGAAGTATATCGTAAACGCCATGCTGTAGGAGAGTAAGCACATGAACATCTTATTAGTAGATGGCTATAATATCATTGGTGACTGGGACGAGCTAAAAGCTTTGCGAGACACAGACTTATCACAGGCGAGACAGCTGTTGATTGAAAAGATGGCTGAATATCAAGCATATCGAGGCTATCGCGTCATCATTGTATTTGATGCTTATGAAGTTAAGGGTAGTGAATCTAAATATCAAGAATATAACGTTGAAGTCGTTTATACGAAAGAAAAAGAAACGGCAGATCAATGCATTGAACGCTTAGTTAAAGAATTGAAGAATATAAAAACAAAAGTCTATGTAGCGACATCTGATTTTGCAGAACAACAAACGATTTTCCAACAAGGTGCCTATCGAAAGTCAGCAAGAGAATTAGCTATAGAAGTTAATCATATTCAAAGTGAAATAGAAGAAGAATTGCGTGCTTTTTCGGCACAAAAACAGACACGAACGCTCCCGATTAGCCAAGATATTCTGGCTGAATTCGAGAAAATGAGAAGAGGTCGTAAATAAAAGCTGTAGTTGACTATTGTAAAACGCTTACTGTATAATATTTCTATTATATAATTCAGGAGGAGTTCGGCTTGCACAGACAACATCAAGGCAGAGATAATTTTATAATTGACTTTGAAAAGCTTGATGATAGTGAGCTTTCTTCGCTTGTTCATCAAGGAAATAGCCATGCGCTAGATTTTTTGATTCAAAAATACCGAGGATTTGTAAGAGCTAAAGCGAGTACTTATTTTCTGATTGGTGCCGATCATGAGGATATTGTGCAAGAGGGGATGATAGGTTTATATAAAGCTATACGGGATTACAAAGGGGATCGGCGCTCTTCGTTTCGGTCTTTTGCGGAGCTTTGTGTGACCCGGCAGATTATAACGGCCATTAAAACAGCAACGAGACAAAAGCACATTCCATTAAATTCTTATGTGTCATTGGACAAGCCTATCTTTGATGAAGAATCCGAGCGAACATTATTAGATGTGTTAGTGAATGCTGAAGCGATGGACGATCCTCAAGAACTACTCGTTAATCAAGAAAGTCACGGTCAAGTAGAAGGTAAGTTGGTAAAGATGTTAAGTGGACTTGAACGTGATGTATTGATTCTTTATTTAGACGGTCGAACGTATCAGGAGATTTCGGTTGAATTGAATCGGCATATAAAATCGATCGATAATGCGTTACAAAGGGTTAAGAAGAAGTTAGAACGCTACTTAAATATTTCTGGTATTAAGCTGTGATGAATGAGTATAAAAGGGTAACGTTGACAGTAGCGGTTAAGCATGCTATCGTATGTAAGATGAATGCATGGTTAGGATGATAACGGTGAAGAAAAAAGTTATACTTGCTTGTACGGAATGTTTAAGTCGAAATTACCAATCTAATAAAAATACAGCAAGCACTGAACGCTTAGAGCTTAATAAATTTTGTAAACGATGTAACAAGCATACACGTCATCGTGAAACGAAATAAATGGGTATTATTTTATTTATATATTATTTTAAGACAGTTTGGAGGAACGATCTATGAAAGGTGTTACATTTCTGAAAAATGTCTCCCGTGAAATGAAAAAGGTTTCTTGGCCGAGTAGACACGAACTATTTCGCTATACCGTAACTGTTGTTGCAACAGTAGCTTTTATCGCCTTGTTTTTTACTGTTGTAGATTTAGGTCTTACTCAAATTTTGAATCTTTTATTTGAATAGAATGATAAATTCTATGCTATAATGGAAACAGACATAGCTATGAAATTAAAAACCCGTTATTGCGGGTTTTTTAAATTGGAAAAAATCACATATTATGAGGAGGGTTTATTTATGGAAAAGCAGTGGTATGTTGTTCATACTTATTCAGGGTATGAAAATAAAGTTAAGACTAACCTTGAAAAGCGTTTAGAATCAATGGGGATGGAGGATAAAATCTTTAGAATCCTCGTACCAGAAGATGAAGAAACAGAAATGAAAGATGGTAAACGAAAGGTCACGAAGAAGAAAGTATTTCCAGGTTATGTACTGGCGGAAATGGTTATGACGGATGATTCGTGGTATGTGGTACGAAATACACCAGGCGTAACAGGCTTTGTTGGTTCAGCAGGTTCTGGATCTAAACCAACGCCGTTATTGCCTGAAGAAGCAGAAATGATCTTAAAACGAATGGGTATGAAAGAGGCAGTGGTGGAGGTTGATTTTGAAACCGGAGAAACGGTCACTGTAACAGAAGGGCCATTTGCTAATTTTACTGGTGCTATCGAACAAATTGACTTAGACCGCCAAAAAGTTAAAGTGCATGTTAATATGTTTGGCCGTGAAACGCCGGTTGAATTGGATTTTTCACAGATCAGAAAATTATCATAATCGCTTTATATGGAATTATTAAAAGAGATCCCTTGCATTATTATATTGAACATGCTAAAATTTTAATGTTCTTTATGCCTCGAGTATAAGATTATTTTGCATATGAATTGAGTGGGAGGGTGAGATAACCCTATTACCACATCACGGACTTAAGGAGGTGTGTCTCGTGGCTAAAAAAGTAATTAAAGTAGTAAAACTTCAAATCCCAGCAGGGAAAGCTAATCCAGCACCGCCAGTTGGACCAGCATTAGGTCAAGCAGGTGTTAACATTATGGGCTTCTGTAAAGAATTTAATGCCCGTACGCAAGAGCAAGCTGGTTTGATTATTCCGGTAGAAATTACGGTTTTTGAAGACCGTTCATTTACATTCATCACAAAGACTCCACCGGCTGCTGTATTGCTTAAAAAAGCAGCGGGTATCGAAACGGCATCAGGTGAACCAAATCGCAATAAAGTTGCGACGTTGAAGCGTGACCAAGTAAAAGAGATCGCAGAAACAAAAATGCCTGATTTAAACGCTGCTGATGTAGAAGCGGCTATGCGTATGGTCGAAGGTACTGCACGTAGTATGGGAATTGTCATCGAAGACTAATTCTCGATCGATCGTTGTTTGGAGGAGAAGGTTGCGGTGATGGCTGGCTAGCCCATTTCGCAACCTTTTTGTAGGCAGATGGACTAGGAGGCATAGTTCAACTAGTTGCTCGCTTATATCCGTTAAACGGATATAAGCGAGGTCCGCTTTTTTAAGTGGGAGGTATAACCGTTAAAACCACATTCAAGGAGGAAATAATAATGGCTAAAAAAACAAAGAAACAACAAGAAGCGCTAAAGTTAGTTGATCGTACAAAACATTACGATGTTGAAGAAGCGCTGAAATTAGTGAAAGAAAATGCGACAGCAAAATTTGATGAAACTGTAGAAGCTGCTTTCCGATTGGGTGTTGATCCTAAGAAAGCTGATCAACAGATCCGTGGCGCAATGGTATTGCCACATGGTACAGGTAAAACACAAACTGTTTTAGTTTTTGCTAAAGGTGATAAAGCCAAAGAAGCAGAAGAAGCTGGTGCAGATTATGTAGGTGAACAAGATCTTATTAATAAAATCAATCAAGGTTGGTTTGAATTTGATGTGATCGTTGCAACACCTGATATGATGGCCGAGGTGGGTAAATTAGGGCGTGTGCTAGGACCGAAAGGTTTAATGCCAAATCCGAAAACGGGTACAGTGACATTTGATGTAGCTAAAGCGGTTCAAGAAATTAAAGCGGGTAAAGTAGAATACCGTGTTGACCGTCAATCTAATGTACATGTTCCGATTGGTAAAGCTTCGTTTGACATTAATCAACTTGTAGAGAACTTTGAAGCTTTGTCAAGCACGTTAGTTAAAGCTAAGCCACAATCTTCAAAAGGGATCTATATCCGTAATGTATCGGTGACATCTACAATGGGACCTGGTGTTAAGATTAATCCTACCCTTTTTACTAAATAAAAGCTTGACTTCAAAATGGTGCTTCGCTATAATGGTGAAGGTCAAATATAATACGTTATACCGTAGACAGCAGGGGCTGATTGAAGCTTAATAGCCTGCCGAGGTGTTGGAATAATAAAGGTAAGCGAACCCGTTTCGCATGCCCTAAACGTTTCACGCAATCACCCTCATGTCTACGCCAAGATGTGAGGGTGTTATTGTTTAACAATAACAACCTAAATCTTTCGGTATGATAGCTAGTTTTGTAGGAGGTGGAACCATGTCAAAAGTGATTGAGAACAAAAAACAAGTGGTCTCTGAAATTGCAACTAAACTTCGTGAAAGTGAATCAACGGTTTTAGTGGATTACCGTGGTTTAGATGTAGCGGAAGTGACAGAACTTCGTCAGCAACTAAGAGAAGCAGGTGTAGAATTCAAAGTATACAAAAATACAATGTCTCGCCGCGCTGCAGATCAAGCTGAGCTTTCTGAGCTAAACGAAGTGTTAGTAGGACCAACGGCTATTGCATTCAGTAATGATGATGTTATAGCTCCCGCAAAGATTTTAAACAACTTTGCAAAAGAACATGAGGCATTAGAAATAAAAGGCGGCGTTATCCAAGGTAATATTGCAACACTTGAGCAAATCAAGGAACTTGCAGACTTGCCAAACTACGAAGGCCTACTTTCAATGCTGCTTAGCGTACTTCAAGCGCCAGTCCGTAACTTTGCATATGCAGCGAAAGCTGTTGCTGAACAAAGAGAAGAACAAGGTGCATAAGTATATCTTAGTGTAAATGAAATGTTCGTTATACGATAAAATTATACAATTTATTAGGAGGAAATAAGAATGTCTAAAGAGCAAATTATTGAAGCGATTAAAGAAATGTCTGTTCTTGAATTAAACGATTTAGTTAAAGCAATTGAGGAAGAATTTGGTGTAACTGCAGCTGCTCCTGTAGCAGTAGCAGGTGGAGCTGCAGGCGGAGATGCTGCAGCTGAAAAGACAGAATTTGATGTTGTATTGACTGATGCGGGCGCTTCTAAGATCAAAGTTGTTAAAGCGGTTCGTGAAATCACAGGTCTTGGTCTTAAAGACGCAAAAGATCTTGTAGATAACGCTCCTGGTGCTATTAAAGAAGGCGTGGCTAAAGAAGAAGCTGAAGAAATGAAAGGCAAGCTTGAAGAAGCTGGCGCAAGTGTAGAATTGAAGTAATAGTGATTATTGATTAAAAGAGAGCTCGTCTTAGAAAGGCGGGCTCTCATTTGTACTTTGTTTCTAGAAATCGCTCCGAAAGTCCGCTGAAAAAGACGGACTCAACACCTTATTTTCAACCTTTTTTTTGAGAGTGTATTTATAGTGAAATACATTGGAATCAATCGTTGTTCGATTTAAACGTGTTGATTTCTTTAGCTGACCATAAACTTCTTAAAAGTAGGTGCCGAATTAATGTCTGAACAATATTTTACGCAAAATCCCCAAGCAAAAAGTAATCCGATGACGTGGACGTTTGATTTGCGCGGTCACACCCTGAAATTTACAAGTGATGTTGGTGTTTTTTCGAAGAATGAAGTCGATTTTGGTTCACGAACATTAATTGAAGCATTTATCCCCCCTGACATAGAAGGTGATTTTGTTGATTTGGGTTGTGGTTATGGCGCGATTGGTCTGTCACTGGCTAAAACTTTTCCAAACCGTCATGTTCTTTTAGCTGATATTAACGAACGTGCAATCGCTCTTGCCAAAACAAATGCCAAACACAATCAGGTTGACAATATTTCCTGTTACCTTTCTGATCGCTTTACAGATCTTCCAGATCAATTGTTTGCCGCAGTTATAACAAATCCGCCCATTCGTGCTGGTAAAAAAGTGGTACACCAAATATTTAGTGATAGTTATCAGCGTTTAATGACAGGCGGGGAGCTATGGGTGGTTATACAGAAAAAACAAGGAGCGCCATCAGCTATTCAAAAATTAAATGATTTGTTCGCTAAAGTTGAAACGGTTAAGAAAAGTAAAGGTTATTTTATCATACGAGCTAAGAAATAATTCTTAGCGAAAGAATTGACTCGCTTAAGGGGTTGTGGTAACATAGAAAAATGCCAATAGAACGTTTTCGTGTCAAGTCTTTTTTTAGATTAAACATTTCCAGTCATATCAAAAGCGGGTTAACCGCTTGTGTGGTAAGGGCTGAACAAACAATAAACAAAAAAACTTTCCCGGTATTATTTGACAATAATAGTGTGTAAATAAATTGTTTTATTTAGGGTGAAAGAAAATCTGTTTAATTGCACAAAAAAAGGCAAAAAAGACGTATATTTTGTTGGTGAATGGACAAGATGGTTAGAACGTAGATTAGAAAGAGGATTGAAAAACGTTGATGAACATAGTCAAGGGGTGATCCTTTGTTTAATTATGCAGTTTAAATTTGCTTGTTCACTAAAGAGTTAAACCATTGTTACCAGTAGGATTTGTTGGAATAACGAGAATGTTTTTTCGGTGCTATCGAGCACATTATTCTGATTAAATTATACCGATTCCACTTCATAAGTCAATAGTAGATCATGAATTATTAGGTGAGAAAAGAAGGATGGTTGTTGTAGTATGCCTGTCATACAAACTTTTGTCATGTCATGATAGAAGTTTTTTCTGTGATTATGCTAGACAAAGCTTGTAGCCTATATAAGTAGGCTGAAGACAGTGGTGTAGTGAATTATAATATTTTAAAGTGATTAAAACAATGACTTTTGTTATAGATATTTCAGATAGCATCAGTCAAGTTTTTATATTTTTTATTCTTGATTTGAGGGGTGAAGCAGTTGACAGGTCAACTAGTTCAGTATGGGCGACACCGCCAGCGCAGAAGCTACGCACGAATCAGTGAGGTACTTGAATTACCTAATCTGATTGAGATTCAAACAGCTTCATATGACTGGTTCCTTGAGGAAGGCTTACGAGAAATGTTTAAGGATATTTCTCCGATTGAAGATTTCCAAGGGAACTTATCACTTGAGTTTGTTGATTATAGCTTAGGTGAACCGAAGTATTCTGTTGATGAATCGAAGGAGAGAGATGTGACGTATAATGCGCCACTTCGTGTGAAAGTCCGTTTATTAAACAACGAAACTGGTGAAGTGAAAGAGCAAGAAGTGTTTATGGGAGATTTTCCACTCATGACAGACACAGGTACATTTATTATTAACGGTGCGGAGCGTGTTATTGTTTCACAACTTGTCCGTTCACCAAGTGTTTATTTCAGTGAGAAGATCGACAAGAATGGTAAACGCGGTTACACCGCAACAGTCATCCCTAATCGAGGGGCATGGTTAGAATTCGAAACAGATGCAAAAGATGTTGTGCACGTTCGAATTGACCGAACTCGAAAACTACCAATTACAGTATTGTTACGTGCCTTAGGCTTTGGTACAGACCAAGAAATCATTGATCTGATTGGTGACAATCAATATTTACTTAACACGTTAGAAAAAGATAATACAGAAAATAGTGAAAAAGCATTGCTTGAAATCTATGAGCGTCTCCGACCAGGAGAGCCGCCTACAGTTGAAAATGCGAAAAGCTTAATGGTTTCTCGCTTCTTTGACCCTAAACGTTATGATTTAGCGCATGTAGGTCGTTATAAAATCAATAAAAAATTGCATATAAAAAATCGCTTATTTAATCAAGTTTTAGCTGAAACGCTAGTTGATCATGAAACAGGAGAAGTGCTTGCTGAAAAGGGTGCGAAGTTAGATCGACGTCTGCTTGATAAAATCTTACCTTACCTGGATGAGGCTGAGGAACGTTTGGGTGAATACTATCTTGAGCCGAATGAAGGGGTTTTAGAAGATCAGATTCGTCTGCAAGCAATCAAGATTATCGATCCAACTGATCCTGAAGGGGAAAGAACGCTAACCGTGATTGGCAACGGTGTAGTTGATTCCTCGATTAAAAACATTACACCAGCTGATATTTTAGCTTCAATCAGCTACTTTTTTAACATTTTGCATCGAGTTGGCGATACAGATGACATTGATCACTTGGGTAATCGTCGTTTACGTTCAGTCGGTGAATTATTGCAAAATCAATTTCGTATTGGTTTATCAAGAATGGAACGTGTGGTTCGTGAGCGGATGTCGATTCAAGATACATCAGCCATTACACCGCAACAACTGATCAATATCCGACCAGTTATTGCATCGATTAAAGAGTTTTTCGGTAGCTCGCAGTTATCGCAATTTATGGATCAAACAAATCCTTTAGCGGAATTAACACATAAGCGTCGTTTATCTGCATTGGGACCTGGTGGTCTGACGCGTGAGCGTGCAGGTTTTGAAGTGCGTGACGTTCACTATTCTCACTATGGCCGGATGTGTCCAATTGAAACGCCGGAGGGGCCGAACATTGGTTTGATCAACTCGCTGTCTTCATATGCGAAAGTAAACAAATTTGGTTTTATTGAAACACCGTATCGTCGTGTTGATCCTGAGACAGGTAAAGTAACAGAGCATTATGATTATCTAACAGCAGATGAGGAAGATAATTATGTTGTAGCCCAAGCCAATGCTCGCTTAGCGGAAGATGGTTCATTTATCGATGAAGAAGTTATTGCTCGTTTTCGTGGTGAAAACAAAAGTGTGAGCAGAGAACGTATTGATTACATGGACGTTTCACCTAAACAGGTCGTATCAGCCGCTACAGCGTGTATCCCATTCTTGGAGAATGATGACTCTAACCGTGCCTTAATGGGAGCGAACATGCAACGTCAAGCTGTTCCGTTGATGCAACCTCGTTCACCTATTGTGGGAACAGGAATGGAATATGTGTCTGGTAAAGACTCGGGTGCAGCGGTTATTTGCCGTCATCAAGGTGTCGTTGAAGCCGTTGAAGCGAAAGAAGTACGTGTTCGTCGGATTTCAACCGTTGATGGTAAAGAAGTGAAAGGCGATGTAGATCGTTATAAACTGCAGAAATTCATCCGCTCTAACCAAGGGACTTGCTATAACCAACGCCCGATTGTTCGTGTAGGTGATCGTGTCACTAAAGGTGAGATTTTAGCCGATGGTCCATCGATGGAAGATGGTGAATTGGCCTTAGGACAAAATGTATTAGTAGGTTTCATGACTTGGGATGGTTATAACTATGAAGATGCCATTATTATGAGTGAACGCTTAGTAAAAGATGATGTCTATACGTCGATTCATATTGAAGAATACGAATCTGAAGCACGTGATACGAAGTTGGGTCCAGAAGAAATCACACGTGATATTCCAAATGTCGGCGAGGATGCACTTCGTGACTTGGATGAGCGAGGAATTATTCGCGTTGGTGCTGAAGTTGAAGATGGCGATTTATTAGTTGGTAAAGTGACGCCTAAAGGGGTTACCGAGTTATCAGCAGAAGAACGCTTATTACATGCTATTTTTGGTGAGAAAGCGCGTGAAGTTAGAGATACATCGCTACGTGTACCACACGGAGCTGGCGGTATAGTCTTAGATGTGAAGATTTTCAACCGTGAAGATGGTGATGAATTACCACCGGGTGTAAATCAACTCGTACGTGTCTATATTGTACAAAAGCGTAAAATCCATGAAGGGGATAAAATGGCTGGTCGTCATGGTAATAAAGGTGTTATCTCGAAGATTTTACCAGAAGAAGATATGCCATTCCTACCTGATGGAACACCAATTGATATTATGCTTAACCCATTAGGTGTACCTTCACGTATGAACATTGGGCAAGTGTTGGAGTTGCACTTAGGTATGGCTGCTCGAGAATTAGGTATCCATGTCGCTTCACCGGTATTTGATGGTGCAAATGAAGAGGACGTATGGGAAACGATCGAAGAAGCTGGTATGGCAAGAGATGCTAAAACCATTCTCTATGATGGACGTTCCGGTGAACCATTTGATAATCGTGTATCCGTTGGGGTTATGTATATGATTAAATTGGCCCACATGGTTGATGATAAGCTACATGCTCGTTCGACAGGCCCTTACTCACTTGTTACACAGCAGCCACTTGGTGGTAAAGCACAATTTGGTGGGCAACGTTTTGGTGAGATGGAAGTGTGGGCGCTCGAGGCTTATGGCGCTGCTTATACACTACAAGAAATTCTGACAGTGAAGTCTGATGATGTTGTTGGTCGTGTAAAAACATATGAAGCGATTGTCAAAGGCGAGAATGTACCGGAGCCAGGCATTCCAGAATCATTTAAAGTTTTGATTAAAGAGTTGCAAAGTTTAGGAATGGACGTAAAGATGTTATCTTCTGATGAAGAAGAGATTGAACTTCGTGATATTGAAGAAGACGATCAACCGTCGACAGAACAATTTAATCTTGAGTTTGAAGAGAAGTAGTGAATAGACTTTTAAGCATTTAAGACCATAGTTGATTAATACATATTAATCAACTATGGTATAACACATACTAAAAGGGAGGTAGACCCCTTGCTAGATGTAAATAATTTCGAATTTATGAAAATTGGTTTGGCATCACCAGACAAAATTCGGTCATGGTCATATGGGGAAGTAAAAAAACCAGAAACAATTAATTATCGGACATTAAAGCCCGAAAAAGACGGTTTATTTTGCGAAAGAATTTTTGGTCCGCAAAAGGATTGGGAATGTCATTGTGGTAAATATAAACGTGTTCGCTATAAAGGTGTGGTTTGTGATCGCTGTGGTGTTGAGGTCACAAAATCAAAAGTCCGCCGTGAACGTATGGGGCATATTGAATTAGCGGCACCTGTATCGCACATTTGGTATTTCAAAGGTATTCCAAGCCGTATGGGACTCGTGTTAGACATGTCTCCACGGGCATTAGAAGAAGTGATTTATTTCGCAGCCTACATTGTTACTGATGCTGGAGAAACCGCTTTGGAGAAAAAGCAACTGTTATCAGAAAAAGAGTACCGTGCCTATCGCGATAAATACGGTCAAGGTTTCCAAGCGCAAATGGGAGCTGAAGCTATTAAGAAGATCCTACAAGACATTGATCTTGAAAAAGAAGTGGAAGCATTACGCGAAGAGCTAAAGTCTGCGCAAGGTCAAAGACGTACGCGTGCCATTAAGCGCCTTGAGGTGATTGAAGCCTTTAGACATTCAGGTAATGCCCCATCGTGGATGATCATGGAGGTTTTACCGATTATTCCACCAGAATTAAGACCAATGGTTCAATTAGATGGTGGGCGTTTTGCTACATCTGATTTAAACGATCTCTATCGTCGCGTGATTAATCGTAATAACCGCTTGAAGCGTCTTCTCGATTTAGGTGCCCCAAGTATTATTGTTCAAAACGAGAAACGGATGCTCCAAGAAGCTGTCGATGCATTAATTGATAATGGTCGCCGAGGCCGTCCTGTTACAGGTCCAGGTAATCGACCGCTTAAATCGTTATCACATATGCTTAAAGGTAAACAGGGACGTTTCCGCCAAAACTTATTAGGTAAACGTGTTGACTACTCAGGTCGTTCTGTTATTGTTGTTGGTCCAAACCTAAAGATGTATCAATGCGGATTGCCAAAGGAAATGGCAGTAGAACTATTCAAGCCTTTTATCATGAAAGAGCTTGTAGAGCGCGGTTTAGCTCATAATATTAAGTCAGCTAAAAGGAAAATAGAGCGACTGCACACTGAAGTTTGGGAAGTACTTGAAGATGTTATTAGAGAACATCCAGTTTTACTAAACCGTGCCCCTACTTTGCACCGTTTAGGTATTCAAGCTTTCGAGCCGACCTTGGTCGAAGGCCGAGCTATTCGCCTTCACCCACTGGTTTGTACAGCTTACAATGCTGATTTTGACGGGGACCAAATGGCGGTACACGTACCATTATCTGCAGAAGCTCAGGCAGAAGCTAGAATATTAATGTTGGCAGCTCAAAATATCTTGAATCCAAAAGATGGTAAGCCTGTCGTTACACCTTCACAGGATATGGTATTAGGTAACTATTATCTAACCATGGAACGTGAAAATGCTATTGGTGAAGGCATGGTATTGAAAGACTTAAACGAAGCCTTGGTCGCTTATCAGAATGGCTATGCACACCTGCATACACGTGTGGCGGTTCAAGTTTCATCATTAGGAAAAGACAACTTTACAAGTGAACAGCAAGAACAACTGTTGCTTACCACTGTTGGTAAACTAATCTTTAACGATATTTTACCGCCGTCATTCCCGTATATGAATGAACCGACGCAAACGAATCTAGAAATTAAAACACCTGATAAATATTTCGTACCTAAAGGAAGTAATGTCAAAGAGGAACTGGTAAAGCGTGATATTATTCCACCGTTTAAGAAAGGTATTCTAGGCGATATCATTGCAGAAGTGTTTAAGAAATTTAAAATCAGCGAAACGTCTAAGATGCTTGACCGCATGAAGGACTTAGGATTTAAATATTCGACAAAAGCCGGGATCACGGTTGGTGTGGCAGATATTGTCGTATTAGCCGAGAAAGAACAAATCCTTGAAGAAGCACAATCCAAAGTAGATAAAGTCCTAAAACAATTCCGTCGAGGATTGATAACAGAGGAAGAACGTTATGAACGCGTCATTTCAATTTGGTCGCAAGCCAAAGATGTGATTCAAGAGAAATTAATGAAATCACTAAGTCACCGTAACCCTATCTTTATGATGAGTGATTCAGGAGCGCGTGGTAACGCATCTAACTTTACTCAGCTTGCCGGTATGCGTGGTTTAATGGCTAACCCTGCGGGTCGAATTATTGAATTACCAATTAAGTCCAGTTTTAGAGAAGGCTTAACGGTGCTTGAGTACTTTATTTCGACTCACGGTGCCCGTAAAGGTCTTGCTGATACAGCACTTAAGACTGCTGACTCTGGTTATTTAACAAGAAGACTAGTAGACGTGGCACAAGATGTGATTATTCGGGAAGATGACTGTCATACAGATAAAGGTTTAACGGTTCAAGCGATTACGGAAGGTACAGAAGTTATTGAACCATTAACAGACCGCTTAATCGGTCGGACAGCTTTCCAAACCTTACGTCATCCAGAAACAAATGAAGTGATTGTTGAGAAGGATGCCTTTATTAACGAGGATTTGGCAAAGCAGATTGTTGAGGCTGGTATAGAAGAAGTAACGATCCGAACGGTATTTACATGTAATACTAAGCACGGTGCTTGTAAAAAGTGTTACGGTCGAAACCTTGCTACAGGTGAAGAGGTTGAAGTGGGCGAAGCAGTTGGTATTATTGCCGCGCAGTCAATTGGTGAACCGGGTACACAGCTAACCATGCGTACATTCCACACTGGTGGGGTTGCTGGAAGTGATATTACCCAAGGTTTACCGCGTATCCAAGAGATTTTTGAAGCGAGAAATCCTAAAGGCCAAGCGGTTATTAGTGAGATCAATGGTACGGTTCAAGATATAAGTGAAGTAAAAGAGAAACAAGAAATTGTCGTGCAAGGTGCGATAGAGACACGAACCTATACAGCGCCATATGGATCTCGTGTTAAGGTAGCTGTAGGTGATACGGTTATTGCGGGCGAGCCGTTAACAGAAGGTTCTATTGATCCGAAAGAACTTCTTAAGTTTCAAGGTGTCGACGGTGTCCAATCTTATCTCTTAAAAGAAGTGCAGAAAGTATACCGTATGCAAGGGGTAGAAATCGGTGATAAGCACGTTGAGGTTATGGTCAGACAAATGCTTCGAAAAGTACGTATTGCTGATTCCGGTGATACTGAAGTGCTACCAGGATCACTCCTTGAGATTCACCAGTTTAGAGAAGCTAATAAGAAGGCACTGTTAGATAATAAAGAACCAGCAGTTGGCCGTCCTGTTCTATTAGGTATTACCAAAGCATCGCTGGAAACTGACTCATTCCTATCAGCCGCGTCCTTCCAAGAAACAACACGTGTGCTAACAGATGCAGCAATTAAAGGCAAGCGTGATGAATTGCTCGGTCTGAAGGAAAATGTTATTATTGGTAAACTTGTTCCTGCAGGTACAGGTATGCAACGCTATCGTAAAATTGAAGCGCAGACGGAAATGCCTGTTGAGAACATCATTGCAGAAGAGCCTGAAGATGAACAAACCGTTTAATGATTAACTATTAAATCGCACTAAAAAACAATAAGCACGATATAGTACCCCTTAAGTGAAAAAATAAGTATTCTGCTGATTTTAAGTTGACATCAACTAGCTTAAGGTGGTACTATATTCAAGGTGCTTCTGTTACCTTAATGCTTTGGAGGATATGAGAATGTCTTATGATAAAGTAATTCAAGCAAGGGATCGTTTGATTATCGGAACGAAACAAGCGATTAAAGCCATGAAGAGTGGAGAAGTGAAAGAAGTTGTTATCGCGGAGGACATTGATCCAGACATGATATCGAAAGTTTCACAACTCGCGGATAAAATGGATATTCCTTATCAAATCGTGGATTCTAAGAGGGAATTAGGAAAAGCATGTGGAATTGAAGTTGGAGCAGCAGCCGTAGCGATAAAGCAATAGAGTTTTGGTGAATTGATAGCATTTGATTCATGAAAACTTTGTTTTTTGCTTATAAATGAACCACCTGGATGTGTGGGATTACAAGAAAGTGATGAGAGGAGGAAAAAACGATGCCAACTATTAATCAACTTGTTCGTAAAGGTCGTGTGAGTAAAAGTAAAAAATCTGACTCGCCAGCTTTAAATAAAGGGTATAATAGCTTCAAAAAATCATTGACTGACCAATCATCTCCACAAAAGCGTGGTGTATGTACACGTGTTGGAACATTGACTCCAAAGAAACCGAACTCAGCATTACGTAAATATGCACGTGTTCGTTTGACAAATGGAATTGAAGTAACAGCTTATATTCCTGGTATTGGTCACAACCTTCAAGAGCACAGTGTTGTGCTTATCCGTGGAGGACGTGTAAAAGACTTACCTGGTGTTCGTTATCACATTGTTCGTGGTGCATTAGACACTGCAGGTGTTGATGGTCGTATGCAAGGTCGTTCGAAATATGGAACAAAACGCCCTAAAAAATAAGAAGTTATGATTGATTTAGAAGAAAGGAGGTTAGACTATGCCACGTAAAGGTCCTGTAACTAAACGTGATGTCTTACCAGATCCGTTATATAATTCAAAGCTTGTTACGCGTTTGATTAATCAAATTATGGTTGATGGAAAAAGAGGAAAGGCACAAAAAATACTTTATCGTGCGTTTGAACTTGTTCAAGAACGTAGTGGACAACCAGCTATCGATGTATTTGAACAAGCGATGAAAAACGTTATGCCTGTCCTAGAAGTACGCGCTCGCCGTGTTGGTGGATCAAACTACCAAGTGCCAGTTGAAGTACGCCCTGAGCGTCGCCAAGCGTTAGGACTTCGTTACATTGTAAACTACTCGCGTTTGCGCGGAGAGAAAACGATGGAAGAACGTCTAGCAAATGAGATTTTAGATGCATCGAATAACACAGGTGCAGCTGTAAAAAGACGTGAAGACATGCACAAAATGGCAGAAGCAAACAAAGCTTTCGCTCACTATCGTTGGTAGGGTGCATTTAATGACATATAGGCTAGCTAATACGTGAAGATAATAAAGAAGTGTGAGGACGTTAGTCAATCGATGCTCTCTTATTTGCTCGTGGTTAGTGAAGCCTTGTCAGTCATTAGATAACCATGCGTTTGCTGTTTTGCGATCTACTTAAAGATAACGTAAAATTGAAAAGAAAAAGGAAGGAGAAAGACATATGCCTAGAGAGTTCTCCTTGGAGAAAACACGTAATATTGGTATCATGGCTCACATTGATGCTGGGAAAACAACAGCTACTGAGCGTATCCTTTTCTATACAGGTAAAATCCATAAAATTGGTGAAACACATGAAGGTGCATCACAAATGGACTGGATGGAGCAGGAACAAGAACGTGGGATTACCATCACTTCAGCTGCTACAACTGCTCAATGGAAAGGGCATCGTATTAACATCATTGATACACCAGGGCACGTGGATTTCACAGTAGAAGTAGAGCGTTCGCTACGTGTGCTAGATGGTGCTGTTACTGTATTAGACGCGCAATCTGGTGTTGAACCACAAACAGAAACCGTTTGGCGTCAGGCTACAACATATGGTGTACCTCGAATTGTTTTTGTAAATAAAATGGACAAAACAGGCGCAGACTTCATGTATTCAGTGGGTACATTATCCGATCGCTTAGGAGCTAATGCTCATCCTGTTCAATTCCCAATTGGTGCTGAAGATGACTTTGAAGGTATCGTTGATTTAGTTTCGATGGAAGCATTTTATTATGAAGATGACCTCGGTACACGAACAGAGTCCAGAGAAATCCCAGAAGACTTAAAAGCTAAGGCAGAAGAACTGCGTACACGCCTTGTAGAGGCTGTTGCAGAATTAGATGAAGATCTAATGATGCGTTACTTAGAAGGTGAAGAAATTTCAAATGAAGAATTACGTACAGCGGTACGTACAGCAACATTAAGTGTTGAGTTCTATCCGGTCTTTTGTGGATCAGCATTTAAAAACAAAGGTGTTCAACTATTGATTGATGGTGTTGTAGATTACTTACCATCACCGTTAGATATTCCTCCAATTGAAGGTCATGTACCTGAAACAGAAGAGGAAGTTGTTCGTAAAGCTGATGACAAAGAACCATTCTCTGCGTTAGCATTTAAAGTGGCAACAGATCCATTTGTTGGGAAGTTAACATTCTTCCGTGTGTACTCTGGAACATTGAAATCTGGTTCATACGTACAGAACTCCACGAAAGGTAAACGTGAACGTGTTGGACGTATCCTGCAAATGCACGCGAACTCACGTGAAGAGATTTCTGAAGTATATGCAGGTGATATCGCTGGTGCGGTAGGATTGAAAGATACAGGAACAGGGGATACACTATGTGAGGAGAAGAATCTTGTGATTCTTGAATCAATGGAGTTTCCAGATCCCGTTATTTCAGTTGCTATTGAACCGAAATCGAAAGCTGACCAAGATAAAATGTCCGTAGCCTTAGGTAAACTAGCTGAAGAGGATCCAACATTCAAAACTGAAACAAATGTTGAAACAGGTCAAACGATCATTTCGGGTATGGGTGAGCTTCACCTTGATATCATTGTTGACCGTATGAAACGTGAGTTCAAAGTAGAAGCAAATGTGGGTAATCCTCAAGTATCTTATCGTGAAACATTCCGCGGTTCAGCTGAGGTTGAAGGTAAATTTGTCCGTCAATCAGGTGGTCGTGGGCAATATGGTCACGTTTGGGTTAAGTTTGAGCCAAACGAAGAAGGTGCTGGCTTTGAGTTTGTTAACAAAATTGTTGGTGGGGTCGTTCCACGTGAATATATCCCTTCTGTTGAAGCTGGTATTAAAGAATCATTGGAAAATGGAGTTGTCGCAGGCTACCCATTAATCGATGTTAAGGCAACACTTTATGATGGTAGCTATCATGACGTTGACTCGAATGAAACAGCATTTAGAGTAGCTGCTTCAATGGCGCTTAAAAATGCGAAAAACAAGTGTAGCCCTGTATTACTAGAGCCAATAGAGAAGGTGGAAGTGGTTATCCCTGAAGAGTACCTAGGTGATATCATGGGAGATATTACGTCTCGTCGTGGCCGTGTTGAAGGTATGGAAGCTCGCGGTAACGCTCAAGTTGTAAATGCGTTTGTACCACTTTCTGAAATGTTTGGTTATGCAACAGCATTACGTTCTAATACTCAAGGTCGTGGTACGTATACCATGTTCTTCGATCATTATGAAGAAGTACCGAAAAGTATTGCAGATGAAATTATTAAGAAAAATGCTGGTGAATAATTGATTTTTTTTTAAAATTAAAGTATAACTTGTATTGTAAGCTTAGAAGATAAGGTTGACTTCTTTTAAGCGAGCATGCATGTCATATAAAATTAACTTTTATTTATTTAAAGGAGGAACTATATAATGGGTAAAGAAAAATTCGACCGTTCAAAAGACCACGTTAATATTGGTACGATTGGACACGTTGACCATGGTAAAACAACTTTAACTGCAGCAATTTCAACTGTACTTCACAATAAATCTGGTGTTGGTACAGCAATGGCTTACGATCAAATCGATGGTGCGCCAGAAGAGCGTGAGCGTGGGATTACGATCTCAACTGCACACGTTGAGTATGAAACTGAAGCACGTCACTATGCACACGTAGACTGCCCAGGACACGCTGACTATGTTAAAAACATGATCACTGGTGCAGCACAAATGGATGGCGCGATCTTAGTTGTATCTGCAGCTGATGGTCCAATGCCACAAACACGTGAGCATATCTTACTTTCTCGTCAAGTAGGTGTACCTGCTATCGTTGTATTCTTAAACAAATGCGACATGGTAGATGACGAAGAACTTCTTGAATTAGTAGAAATGGAAGTTCGTGACCTTCTTTCTGAGTACGACTTCCCTGGTGATGATGTACCAGTAATCAAAGGTTCTGCTCTTAAAGCACTTGAAGGCGAAGAGCAATATGTAAATGCTATTTATGAATTAATGGATGCGGTTGATGAGTATATTCCTCGTCCAGACCGTGACACTGAAAAACCATTCATGATGCCAGTAGAGGACGTATTCTCAATTACTGGTCGTGGTACTGTTGCTACAGGTCGTGTTGAGCGTGGTGTTGTTAAAGTCGGTGATGAAGTTGATATCATCGGTCTTGCAGATGAGCCAAGCAAAACAACTGTAACTGGTGTGGAAATGTTCCGTAAGCTTCTTGATTATGCAGAAGCTGGTGATAACATTGGCGCATTACTACGTGGTGTATCTCGTGAAGATATTAACCGTGGGCAAGTACTTGCTAAGCCAGGTACAATCACACCACATACTAAATTCAAAGCAGAAGTTTATGTACTATCTAAAGAAGAAGGTGGACGTCATACTCCATTCTTCGATAACTACCGTCCTCAGTTCTACTTCCGTACAACTGACGTAACTGGTATTATCAAACTTCCTGAAGGCGTAGAAATGGTTATGCCTGGTGACAACGTTGAGATGACTGTAGAATTGATTTCACCAATCGCGATTGAAGATGGAACTAAATTCTCAATCCGTGAAGGTGGCCGTACTGTAGGCGCTGGCGTTGTAGCTAAAATTGAAGCGTAATTAAACACGAAATCCGATTCCCTTATGGGGATCGGATTTTTTGGTTCTATAATAGTTCAAGTTGGTGAAGGAAACGATCTATTTTATGCGTTTTATCATAGATAACCGTCCGTAAACACCCACTTCAAAATAGAGAACAGCGAATCTATTAAGGTGGGTGATAACGGATGCAATGTCCTGATTCACTTAACTGATTAAAGTTTCGTTTTAAGTCTTCTAAACAGCCAAGGGATTCACAATTAAATGAAGGTATAAATAAACACGTAAACGCCTATTTTTAATGCGGATAAACCAATCAAATAAAATAGGAGTTACGTGTGTTTAGATTAGAGCATGATATTAATATTTATAAATCATCAGCATCGATATGACCATCTGCTATGACAGTTTCATCAATGTTATTAGAAGTAATAGTGATTGGGTCAAGTAAAATCGATGGTACATCAATGTTATTATTATTCATTGTTGAATCAGTTTCGATCGTTTCACCGTTAGCCAATCGCATCGCTGTCTCAGCAGCTGTTTCTGCTATCTGTTCTAGTGACTTATAGACGGTCATAGTTTGTGTACCATCTTGTATGCGTCTAATGGCATCTAATTCAGCATCTTGACCACTAATAGGGACGGTTAAATTTTGTGCGTTTAGGGCTTGTATCACACCGCCAGCAGTGCCGTCGTTAGCAGCGACTACCGCATCAACTTGTTGGTTATTCTCTAAAAATGAACCAAACATAGCCTCAGCTTCATCTGGAGACCAACCTGGTGTAAACTGGTCATAGACGAGGTTAATATCCCCTGAGTCTATATACGGCTGAAGAACATTCATCGCGCCTTCTTTAAAAAGGTGGGCATTATTATCGTTATCAGCCCCTCCTACATAGGCGAAATCACCTTCATCAACCTCTTCTAAGATGGCACTTGCTTGGAGCTCACCAACCTTAACGTTATCAAATGATATATAATAATCAAGGTCAGCGTTAAGTACCAGTTTGTCATAAGAAATCACTGGAACATCTGCTTGATGTGCTAATTCAACAATTTCAGCAGATGCTTCGGAGTCTGCTGGTATAATAACGAGTATATCAATACCTTCTTCAATTAATAATTCGACTTGCTCGACTTGCACGTCATGGATCCCGTTAGCCGCGAGCGTCTTAACATTTCCCCCTAATGATTGGACTTTTTGTTCAAAGTAGTCCTTATCACGATACCAGCGTTCATCTTGTAATGTATCCATCGCAAAGCCTATATAAGGAATATCTTGTTCGCTACGTAATTTGGTTACGGAAGTATCCTCTGAGTCATTATTATTTGATTGATTAAAACAACCTACTAAAGCAAATAATAAAAATAGACTTATAAATGAAAGAAAGTGTTTTTTGTTAAACATATATGAACCTCCTTTTAAATTAAAGTGTAAATTGATCAATCAGCTTATTCATTGCCTCAATTGAGCCTCTAAGTTGATTAACATCAGTCGCCACTCTTTGGACGGCTGTTTTTTGTTCATTAGCAGAAGCTGATATTTCTTCAGAACCTGCTGCTGATTCTTCCGAAATTGCAGCAATATTTTCAACAGAACTGTTAATTTCATCGCTTGCTTGTCCAAAGTAACTGATGGTTTTAGATATTTGATTTATACGATCTGAGATTAAATGAACTTTATCTTTAATGTCAGTAAAATATTGACTTGATGTATCAATTTGTTGCTTTCCTGTATTGACTTGATCGAAGCCTTTCTCTAAATCCTCTACCATTAAGCGCATGCTTTCTTGAATATCTTTGACGATGCCACTGATTTTTCCAGAAGAGTCGTGGACTTCTTCAGCCAACTTTCTAACCTCCTCCGCAACAACGGCAAAGCCTTTTCCAGACTCACCTGCTCGAGCGGCTTCAATTGATGCATTTAGAGCAAGTAAGTTGGTTTGCTCTGCAATGCCGGTTATGACATTGACAAATTCATTAATAGACACGGTATCTTTCTCGAGTTGATTGACGCGCTTAACTGATGACGCAACCGTATCCGTAATAGTGACCATTTGCTTTATAGAGTGTTGCATCTGAACATCTCCATCGTTTGAGACGGTCAATACATCATCTGAAAAAGTAACAAGTTGATCACTGTTTTGCTGGGCCTCTTTAACCCGATGATGAAAGTCTTTCGTTTTTTCGGAGATTGCACTGGCCTCGTCTGCTTGGTCAGTTGCACCAGTGGCTAACTCTTCAATGGTTACAGCGACCTGCTCGCTACCAGACTCTACATCGTTGGCAATGCTGACAAATTGATCAACTTGCGTATTAACGTTTTTAGTCAAGTTAGTAATCTGCGATAAAATATCCTTTAAATTATGTTTCATATTATTAATCGATAGAGCGAGTGAACCAATTTCATTTTCTTCATTAAATACTAAATCTTCACCACTTAAATCACCATTTGCAATCGCGTTAGAGGTTGTAACCACCTCGCCGAGTTTGCGCTTGATTTTTTTACTCAACAACAGCATGAGAATTAATGATAACGTGACAGATATCACTAAAGAAAGAATCAACATAGTGATGGTAGAGGTAATGTTTTGCTGAGCGGATTGAATCGATAATTGATTCTCACTAATTGCTTCTTCAATAAGTATAGTCCCGTCTTGCATGGTGTCTTCCTTAAGTTGATTGGCGTCTGCTTGCAAAGCTGTAAAGGTGTCCGTGTTAATTTGTTGAACATTCGGTACGATCTCACTAAAGAAATATTCATCGAGTTGATGGTTGTTTTCGATGATCTGATCAAAGATGGTCATTTGCTCTCCATCAGATAATAGCGCACTAACTTGTTTAGCCTTTGTGACAAATTGTCTACTAACTTCAAGGTAATCAAGTAAACGTTGCTCACTTTCATCAATAATATATTCTGGAATAAATAGGTATTTTTCCTGATAGAGTGACATCAGTTCATTGACTTCAATGACAACCGCATTTTTTTCTTCGGTCTCATCAACTGCTTGATGGGTTTGGCTTAATAGTAAATAGGTGATAAACACCGAACTAATAAATAGCAAGATGACAATGCCATAAATCATGCCAAATTGACCACCGATTGATCGTTTAGATAATACATTGAATCGCTTCAATATAAAGGCCCCCTTAATTTATTTCATATATTTATTATCGGTATAAAAACATTCGATTTAATAGATAAAAAAAGGAAATGATTGTACAAAGAAAAATTTTACATTTTAACTGTTAACTTAACCTTTCTATTTGTTAATATATAACTATTCGTATCTATGGTAATAAAAAAAGAATTACTCCACTGTATCAGCGCAATGTAATAGTCCTAACAAAATCTCCAAAGCTCCTAACTATAAATAAAAAGAGATTGGCGGAAATTGTTCAAGGTCGTTGGTGAAGTGGGACAGGGAAGTGCTGGGAAGACTACTGATTAATAGGAGCGTTATTATGCATACAAAATTATATTTGTTATTAGGAATAGTTTTATTGAGTCTTCTTGCTTGTTCAAACACAAACACAGTTGAATTTGAAAATTTAACTTCCGATCAAGTAATTGAAGAAATTGAGCAACTTGAAGGGAAGGAAAACCCGTTATTCGATATGGTGACGCTTGAGTTGGAGGAAGATAGTTATTATGTTGGAATGAAAATGAATTTGAGAGGAGATTAGAATTTACATTTATAATCGAAAATATAACTAATCGTGATATTAATTTTAGGTATATTGGCTATTTACCTGAAGAGCTAGAGCAGTATTATCTAAGCCGTAATTTTTTTGAATCAGATGAGAGGGTTTTCGAGAAAAATTTTGATTGGGAACATACTGTCTCAATACTAGTCCAATACCCTGAAAATCTTAAAGATGAGGAAAGAGAGTATTTGGAATCTGAGGGTGAAAAAATTTATTTTGCCTTTGAAATTGATGAAGACATTTATTATACAGAATTTGTGATTAATGATGAAGTGGAGGTAGGTGATTAGTTTACAATTACTATCTATTTCTAATCTATTTGTAAACCCGAATTCTATTCACAAAAACACGCTCTCGGCATTAAAATGTCGAGAGCGTGTTTCCAATAAGTTAAATACCTGCACTTTCTACAACAGCTTTCTTATCATTAAATGTACGTTCATCTAAATTCCCAAGCACCTTAGAGGTAACCGTTCCAGCCACGATACTGCCATTAACATTAATTGCCGTACGGCCCATATCAATTAAAGGTTCAATTGTGATCAGTAAACCAGCTAAGGCAACAGGTAAGCCCATTGATGATAAGACGATAATGGCTGCAAAGGTTGCCCCGCCCCCGACACCGGCAACACCAAATGAACTAATCGCTGTAATTAAAACAAGCTGGATAAGAAATTCTGGTGACAAAGGATTAATATCCATTGTTGGTGCAATCATAATGGCTAGCATCGCTGGATAGATGCCGGCACAACCGTTTTGTCCCATCGTCGCACCAAATGATGCTGACATATTAGCGGCTCCATCATCAACGCCTAAAGCGTTCTTCTGCGCAGAGACGTTAAGTGGAATCGTTCCTGCACTTGATCGAGAAGTGAAGGCAAAGCCTAGTACAGGGATAATTTTCTTAACAAACGTCATCGGATTTAACTTGAATCCACTAACAATTAACAAGTGGATGAAAAACATAACAATCAGTGCAACATAAGATGCGATTACAAATTTACCAAGTTGCAAAATACCGGCAAAGTTTGTTGATGCGACCATGTTGGTCATAAGCGCTAGCACCCCAAACGGCGTCAGTCGCAGAATTAATGTCACAATTCTCATTACAATTGCGAAAACGGCATTAATCAGCTTGGTAAAGGCTTCTGCTTGCTCTGGTTGCTTCCTGTTCACACCGAGTGTTGCTACCCCGACAAGAATTGAAAAGATAACGACCGCAATTACAGATGTTGGTCGTTCGCCTGTCATATCTAAAAAGATATTACTTGGGATAAATTCGATAAGACGTTGGGGTGTGGTTTGATCGACCATTGATTCAAATCGTTCTTCTAAAGAAGCACCCCGCTCAGCTTCAGCTTGGCCAGCCTCAATTTGTTCAGCACTTAAATCAAATATTAGCGCAGATCCAATCCCCACAACAGCAGCGATAAGGGTTGTGGTGATTAACACACCAATAACCCAAGCGGCAATTTTACCAAGCTGTTTCGTTTCCTTTAAGTTGATAATCGCTCGAATAATAGAGAACATAACGAGTGGGATAACAATCAGCATTAGTAAGCGAATATAACCACTACCAACAATGCTATACCAATCAAGTGTACCACTAAGGATATCTGATCCTTCCCCGTAAATAGCTTGCAAGATAACGCCTAACACAATGCCGATTCCCATACCAGTGAAGACGCGTTTTGCATAGGAGAAATGCTTTTTTTGCATATAAAGTAATATGCTTAGTAATCCAATAAAGACTAAAACATTTAAAACAATAAACCAATTATCCATTTTCTTTATTTCCCCCCTTATATAGTAATCCTATCATGCTATTATAGAAAATATGAATCAAAATCATATAACGAAATCCTTAATAATTCAAGTGATGTGCTTTCTTTATTACAGCTAACCGTCCGTAAACCCCCTCCCAAAATAGAGAACAGCAGTCAATCTATTTAGCTGGATGACGAACCTTCAATCAGTGGACGAAGACTAAAACGCTCACTGATTGAAGGTTCGTTTTATAATATAGCCAGTGCGATTAGGGTGGCCTGATTCATCCAGCTAGCTAAACAAAGACTTAGTTAAGCAACCAGGTAATCTCGGTACTATTCGATAGGAGATATGGGGTAACATGCTATGTGTTGGAAGGAGAATACAAGTCCTTTATCGTCGTTTCGAAAAAAGGACGCGTATTTTTTCGGCAGGGTGACTTCATCTTCTTCATTTTTGATGAGAGGTGAACCATCGAAATTAAAAAAATAGAGAATAGATCGCTATCCTCTGAGCGTGTTTTACTTCATTAAATAGCAGGTGGAAATTATACGTCTTTTGGTTTATAGGAATCACAAATGGGAGATAATGGTGCTACTGCCTCGGCTGTAGAGTAACAAGTCGCGAGGATTCAGTACCTATATAATGTGGAGCGAGGACCAAACATGAAGATCTGCTCAGAACGAATACCTTCCATATTAATAAGGAAAGAGAAATGATTTGAACGTTGGTTAAATACTACGCTAAAGACCTGAAGAAATTGGCAAGAAAAAAATCAACTTTTTTTGAATAAACCTTGCATTCCGGTGATGTTTTTAATATAATATGTAATGTTGGTCATAAAGGCGATGATGTGGAAGGTTGTTGGCACACCCGGCCCCTTTGCCATGGGTGGGTAGTCTAAGGAATTTCCGCGGAGAATGTCTATTATAAAATGGGCGAAAAGGAGGGAATATAATGGCAAAAGAAAAAATTAGAATCCGTTTAAAAGCGTATGATCACCGTATTTTGGATCAGTCAGCTGAAAAGATTGTGAGCACTGCAAAGCGTTCAGGAGCAGGGGTGTCGGGACCGATCCCGTTACCAACTGAAAAATCAGTCTACACTGTTCTACGTGCGGTACACAAATACAAAGACTCTCGTGAGCAATTTGAAATGCGTACACACAAGCGTCTAATTGATATCGTAAGTCCTACACCACAGACGGTAGATGCGCTAATGCGTCTTGACTTACCATCTGGTGTAGATATTGAAATTAAACTATAATTGAATTTTTTTAGGAGGTGTAACGGATGACGAAAGGAATCTTAGGTCGTAAAGTCGGCATGACACAGATTTTTACTGAGGAAGGTGAGTTGATCCCAGTAACAGTTGTTCAAGCTGAGCCAAATGTTGTTCTACAAAAAAGAACATTAGAAAATGACGGCTATGAAGCGATTCAAGTAGGTTTTGCTGATCAAAAAGAAGCAAATGCGAACAAGCCGGAAAAAGGACATGCTGCAAAAGCGAGCACTAATCCTAAGCGCTTCATTCGTGAATTCCGTAACGTAAATCTTGATGACTATGAAGTAGGTCAAGAATTAAACGTAGAGGTTTTCCAAGCTGGAGATAGCATTGATGTAACAGGTACATCTAAAGGTAAAGGATTTCAAGGTGCGATTAAACGTCATAACCAACAGCGTGGTCCAATGGGGCATGGTTCACACTTCCATAGAGCGCCGGGTTCAATGGGTGCAGCTGCACAACCAGCTCGCGTTATGAAAGGTAAGAAATTGCCAGGACAAATGGGTAGTGTAGTAACAACCATTCAAAATCTAGAGGTTGTGAAAGTTGACACTGAACGTAATCTTTTGTTGATCAAAGGAAATGTACCAGGATCTAAAAAATCATTCGTAAAAATCACGAGTGCATTAAAGGCTAACTAATTTAAAGTTGAAGGGAGGATATGTCATGCCTAAAGTAGCACTATATAACCAAAGCGGATCGCAAGTAGGGGATGTAGAATTAAACGATACAGTGTTCGGTATTGAACCAAATGAGCATGTATTACATGACGCAGTCGTTATGCAACAAGCATCACGTCGTCAAGGAACACATGCTGTTAAGAATCGTTCAGCAGTGAGCGGCGGAGGTCGTAAACCATGGCGTCAAAAAGGTACAGGTCGTGCCCGTCAAGGTTCAATTCGCTCGCCACAATGGGTTGGCGGCGGTGTTGTATTCGGTCCAACGCCTCGCAGCTATAGCTACAAACTACCAAAGAAAGTTCGTCGATTAGCACTTCAATCAGCACTTTCTTCTAAAGTGAAAGAAGAGAGCCTTGTTGTATTAGAAGGTTTAGCAATTGAAAAACCGAAAACAAAAGAAGTTGTAAATCTTTTAGCGGCTCTAAACGTAAATGAAAAAGCATTAATCGTTACAGCTGAACAAGATGAAGTGATTGCAAAAAGTGCAAACAACTTACCAAATACTAAAGTTTTACCTGTAAGCCAAATTAACGTGCTTGATTTACTTGCACATGACAAGCTCATCATTACTAAAGATGCAGCGGAAAAAGCAGGGGAGGTGCTTGCATAATGAAAGATCCACGTGATATTATTAAGCGCCCGATTATTACGGAACACTCTGCCGACCAAATGGTTGATAAAAAATATACGTTTGAAGTAAACACAAATGCGAATAAAACTGAGATCAAAAATGCAGTAGAGCAAATATTTGATGTGAAAGTGGTTAAAGTCAACACTTCAAATATTAAAGGAAAGTTCAAGCGTATGGGTCGTCATGGTGGATACCGTCCAAATCGTAAAAAAGCTATTGTTCAATTATCCGAAGACAGCAAAGAACTCGATTTCTTTGAAAGTGTAGAATAAACGTAACTAGAAAAGGAGGGAAACAAGATGGCGATTAAGAAGTATAAACCAACTTCTAATGGTAGACGTAATATGTCAGTTTCAGATTTCGCTGAAATTACCACTGACAAACCTGAGAAATCACTTCTACAACCACTATCAAAACGTGGTGGACGTAACAACCAAGGTAAGTTAACGGTTCGTCATCAAGGTGGTGGACATAAACGCCAATACCGTGTGATCGACTTTAAACGCGATAAAGATGGTATACCAGGACGCGTTGCTACAATTGAGTATGATCCTAACCGTACAGCTAACATTGCATTAATTAACTATGCAGATGGTGAAAAACGTTACATTTTAGCACCAAAAGGTATCCAAGTAGGTCAAGAAATTTTCTCTGGAGCAGATGCAGACATTAAAGTAGGTAATGCATTACCACTTATGAGCATTCCAGTAGGTACTGTGATCCACAATATCGAGTTGAAGCCAGGCCGTGGAGGACAGCTCGCGCGTTCTGCAGGTTCTCAAGCTCAAATTCTAGGTCGTGAAGACAAGTATGTACTTGTACGTCTGGCTTCAGGTGAAGTTCGTCTCGTATTAGGCACATGCCGAGCGACTGTTGGTCAAGTGGGTAACTTAGAAAATGAATTGATTCGTGTCGGTAAAGCTGGACGCTCACGTTGGAAGGGTATTCGCCCAACTGTACGTGGTTCTGTTATGAACCCTAACGATCACCCACACGGTGGTGGTGAAGGACGTGCACCTATCGGACGTAAATCACCAATGTCTCCATGGGGCAAACCAACACTTGGTAAAATCACACGTAAACGCAACAAGCAATCAGATAAATTTATTGTACGCAAACGTAAAAAATAACGGGGTTGAACGGCGGGCATTAACACCCGTCCGACAATCACGAAGGGAGGTTTATGTATGGGTCGTAGCTTAAAAAAGGGACCTTTCGTAGATGACCATTTGATGAAAAAGATTGAAAACTTAAATGAAAGTGACAAGAAACAAGTTGTTAAATCTTGGTCACGCCGTTCTACTATATTTCCTAACTTTGTAGGACACACAATCGCTGTTTACGATGGTCGTAAACATGTACCGGTTTATGTAACAGAAGATATGGTTGGACATAAATTAGGTGAATTCGCACCGACACGCACTTTCAAAGGGCATGCGGGCGATGACAAGAAAACAAAACGCTAATAGGAGAGGAGGCACTCTTGATGCAAGCTAAAGCTGTTGCAAAAACTGTTAGAATTGCTCCTCGTAAAGTTCGTTTGGTCATTGATTTAATTCGAGGCAAAAATGTTGGAGAAGCAATTGCTATTTTAAAACACACACAACGTGGCGCAAGCCCAGTTGTTGAAAAAGTATTAAACTCTGCGATCGCAAATGCAGAGCACAATTATGAAATGGACGTCGACAACTTGTATGTATCAGAAGCATACGTAAACGAAGGGGTAACACTTAAACGTTTCCGCCCTCGTGCACAAGGTCGTGCTAGCCAAATCAATAAAAGAACAAGCCACATCACCGTGGTTGTATCAGAAAAGAAGGAGGGATAATCTGTGGGTCAAAAAGTTAATCCGATAGGACTTCGGGTCGGCGTCATTCGTGATTGGGATTCAAAATGGTACGCTGGCAAAGATTATGCAGACTTATTACATGAAGATATTAAAATTCGTGATTACATTGAAAAACGTTTGAAAGATGCTGCTGTTTCTAAAGTGGAAATCGAACGTGCTGCAAATCGTGTTAATATCTCAATTTCAACGGCTAAACCAGGTATGGTTATTGGTAAAGGTGGTTCTGAGGTTGAAGCACTTCGTAAATCATTAAATCAATTAACAGGCAAAAAAGTTCACATTAATATTGTTGAAGTTAAAAAGCCTGATATTGATGCTAAATTAGTCGCAGAAAACATTGCACGTCAATTAGAAGGACGTATTTCATTCCGTCGTGCGCAAAAGCAAGTGATTCAACGTGCTATGCGTGCAGGAGCAAAAGGTATTCGTACGCAAGTATCTGGACGTCTAGGTGGCGCGGATATGGCACGTGCGGAAAGTTACAGTGAAGGAACGGTACCACTACACACACTTCGCGCTGATATCGATTATGGTACTGCAGAGGCAGATACTACTTACGGTAAATTAGGTGTTAAAGTGTGGATCTATCGTGGGGAAGTCCTTCCAACTAAAAACAATAAGTAAGGAAGGGGGCACGCATTATGTTAATGCCTAAACGTGTAAAACATCGTAAGCAACACCGTGCTAATTTGAAAGGTAAAGCGAAAGGCGGAACAGAGGTTGCATTCGGTGAATACGGATTGCAAGCTGTTGAAGCTGCTTGGATAACAAGTCGTCAAATCGAGTCTGCTCGTATTGCTATGACTCGTTACATGAAACGTGGTGGGAAAGTTTGGATTAAAATCTTCCCAGACAAACCATATACTAAGAAACCTTTAGAAGTACGTATGGGTTCTGGTAAAGGTGCTCCTGAAGGTTGGGTAGCTGTTGTTAAACCAGGAAAAATCCTATTTGAAATCGCTGGAGTATCTGAAGAGGTTGCAAGAGAAGCATTGCGTCTAGCATCTCACAAACTTCCGATTAAAACTAAGTTTGTAAAACGTGAAGAAATTGGTGGTGAAATCAATGAAGGCTAATGAAATCAGAGAACTAACCACTGCCGAAATTGAACAAAAAGTTAAGTCATTGAAAGAAGAGCTTTTCAATTTGCGTTTTCAGTTAGCTACAGGGCAATTGGAGAACACTGCACGTCTTCGTGAAGTTCGTAAATCGATTGCACGTATGAAAACTGTTGTTCGTGAAAGAGAGCTTAGCGTAAATAACTAGTAAACTCGAGAGGAGGTTAGCCTCAAATGACTGAGCGTAATAATCGTAAGCTTTATACAGGTCGTGTTGTATCCGACAAAATGGATAAAACGATCACGGTATTAGTTGAAACGTACAAATTCCATTCATTATATGGTAAACGTGTTAAGTATTCAAAGAAATTTAAAGCACATGATGAAAACAATCAAGCTAAAATAGGTGATATTGTTTCAATCATGGAAACTCGTCCATTATCAGCAACAAAACGGTTCCGTCTTGTTGAAATAGTGGAAGAAGCGGTAATTATCTAAAACAATTTGCAAAGTTCGCTCGGATGAATTCCGAAGGGAGGTAACAACAGTATGATTCAGCAAGAGAGTCGTTTGAAAGTAGCAGATAACTCAGGAGCTCGTGAAGTCCTAACGATTAAAGTATTAGGCGGAAGTGGTCGTAAAACTGCTAATATTGGTGATGTGATTGTGTGTACGGTGAAACAAGCAACACCTGGGGGCGTTGTTAAAAAAGGTGAGGTTGTAAAAGCTGTTATCGTACGCACTAAAACAGGTGCTCGTCGAAAAGATGGTTCTTACATTCGCTTTGATGAAAACGCAGCGGTTATTATCCGTGATGATAAGAGCCCTAGAGGAACTCGTATCTTTGGTCCAGTAGCACGTGAACTGCGTGATGCTAAATTTATGAAGATTGTTTCATTAGCACCAGAGGTACTTTAAGTTTTAAGCCACCGAAACACTTAAAACAAAACCGTTTAAATGAAAAGCCTTGTAAGGAGGTGCGTCTAGCATGCATGTAAAAAAAGGTGATAAAGTACAAGTTTTGTCTGGTAAAGATAAAGGGAAGCAAGGAGTCATTCTTGCCGCATACCCAAAGAAAGATCGTGTACTTGTAGAAGGAATCAACATGGTGAAGAAACATCAAAAACCTTCGCAAGATAATCCACAAGGCGGTATTCTTGAACAAGAAGCGCCAATCCATGTTTCTAATGTATTACCGATTGATCCAAAATCCGGCGAGCCAACAAGAGTTGGACATGAAGAACGTGACGGAAAGAAAGTTCGTATCGCTAAAAAATCAGGTGAAGCGTTAGATAAGTAATTAGCGACGAAAGGAGGGCTACTCAGATGAACGAACTAAAGAATAAATACCAAAATGACATTGCGTCATCACTCGTAGAAAAATTTAATTATGATTCAATAATGCAAGTACCAAAAGTAGAAAAAATCGTTATTAATATGGGTATTGGCGATGCTGTTCAAAATTCTAAAGCGCTAGATAGTGCAGTAGAAGAATTGAAATTAATATCTGGTCAACAACCACTAATAACAAAAGCTAAGAAATCAATTGCAGGATTCCGTTTGCGTGAGGGTATGCCGATCGGTGCAAAAGTAACCCTTCGCGGTGAACGCATGTATGAGTTTCTTCAAAAGCTAATTGATGTATCACTTCCACGTGTTCGTGACTTCCGTGGTATCTCGAATAAAGCTTTTGACGGTCGTGGAAACTATACATTAGGTGTAAAAGAACAATTGATTTTCCCAGAAGTAGATTATGATCAAGTAAGTAAAGTTCGCGGGATGGATATTGTCATTGTTACAACGGCTAACACTGATGAAGAAGCACGTGAATTACTAACTCAACTTGGCATGCCTTTCCAAAAATAAGCTTAACTGCTAGTACAAGGAGGGAAAATAGTGGCTAAGAAATCAATGATTGCAAAGCAAAAACGGACGCCTAAACATAAAGTGCAAGAGTACACTCGTTGCGAACGTTGTGGACGTCCACACTCTGTAATACGTAAATTTAAACTTTGCCGTATTTGTTTCCGTGAACTTGCCTATAAAGGTCAAATTCCTGGTGTCAAAAAAGCAAGCTGGTAAACCCCGATTATGGGAAGGAGGTAATATTGAATGGTTATGACAGATCCAATTGCAGATATGTTAACACGTATTCGTAATGCAAACATGGTCCGCCATGAGAAGCTAGAGCTTCCTGCATCAACAGTCAAAAAAGAGATTGCAGATATTCTTAAGCGTGAGGGTTTTGTGCGCGATTATGAATACGTTGAAGATAATAAACAAGGTGTATTGCGTATTTTCTTAAAATATGGTGCGAATGAAGCACGTGTTATTACTGGACTTAAACGTATTAGTAAACCAGGATTGCGTGTTTATGCCAAAGCTGATGAGTTACCACGAGTACTTAATGGTTTAGGTATTGCAATCGTATCAACTTCAAAAGGTATTTTATCAGACAAAGAAGCACGTCAACAAGCTATTGGTGGCGAAGTTCTCGCTTACGTTTGGTAATCATTTTCATTAAGATAGGAGGTGCCATGTAGATGTCACGTATAGGTTTTAAGGTTCTTGAAATCCCTGAAGGTGTTGAAGTTAAAAATGAAAACAACTTAGTGACAGTTAAAGGTCCTAAAGGACAATTATCGCGTCAACTTCATGAAGATATGATTATTAACATCGATGGTAATGAACTAACTGTTGCAAGACCGTCTGAGAGCAAAAAGCATAAAGCCTTACACGGTACAACACGAAGCCTGATCGCAAATATGGTTGAAGGTGTACACAAAGGTTATGAGAAAGCATTAGAAATCCAAGGTGTTGGTTATCGTGCGCAAAAGCAAGGAAATAAACTTGTGGTTAGTGCAGGATACTCACATCCAGTTGAAGTCGAGCAACCAGAAGGTATTGAGTTCGATGTTCCAGCAAATACAAAAGTAGTGGTTAAAGGTATCGGCAAGGAATTGGTAGGAGCAATTGCCGCTAACATCCGAGCGATCCGTAAGCCAGAGCCTTACAAAGGTAAAGGTATCCGTTACGAAGGCGAATATGTTCGTCGTAAAGAAGGTAAAACGGCTAAGTAAAGTCAGTTAACCTTTTGACTAATTAGTTACGTTAGTTAGGGAACAGAAAGGAGTGACCTAGATGATCACAAAGCCAGATAAAAATGCGGTACGTAAGAAAAGACATTTACGTGTCCGTAAAAACCTATTTGGAACGGCGGAACGTCCACGCTTAAACGTATACCGTTCAAATAAACATATTTACGCGCAACTGATTGATGATGTCAATCGTGTGACGTTAGCAAGCGCATCAACTGTTGACAATGAATTTAAAGCTGAAGCAACAGGAAACGTTGACGCTGCTAAGTTAGTCGGAGAATTGATCGCAAAACGCGCATTAGATAAAGGCCACAAGAACGTGGTGTTCGACCGTGGAGGCTATCTCTATCACGGACGTGTTAAAGCATTAGCAGAGGCTGCCCGTGAGGCAGGTCTTGAATTTTAATTGTAAAAGGAGGGACATATATTGCAAACTCAAATCGATCCAAATAAATTAGATTTAGAAGAACGCGTAGTAACGATTAACCGTGTTGCTAAGGTAGTTAAAGGTGGACGTCGTTTCCGCTTTGCGGCATTAGTGGTTGTTGGAGATAAAAATGGTCACGTTGGTTTCGGTACTGGGAAAGCCCAAGAGGTTCCAGATGCGATTAAGAAAGCTATTGATGACGCTAAGAAAAATTTAATTAAAGTACCACTTGTAGGCACAACCGTTCCACACCAAGTAACTGGCCAATTTGGCGCAGGTAGTATTTTAATTAAACCAGCAGTAGAAGGTACTGGTGTTATCGCTGGTGGACCTGTTCGTGCTGTCCTTGAATTAGCGGGTATTGGTGACATTAACTCTAAATCATTAGGTTCTAACACACCAATCAACATGGTACGTGCAACGGTTCAGGGGCTTTCTGAATTGAAGCCTGCTGAAGAAGTAGCAAAATTACGCGGTAAAACAGTAGAAGAACTGTTAGGATAAGGAGGGAAATCGAATGGCTAATCAGTTAGAAATTACCCTCACCCGCAGTGTCATTGGCAGAGCTGAAACGCAAAAACGAACGGTTAAAGCATTAGGCTTAAACAAATTAAATCAATCCGTTGTCCGTGAAGATACACCTGCGGTAAGAGGTATTATTAGTAAAGTATCACACTTAGTAACGGTTAAAGAATTATAATCACATTAGTGCATAGAGGAGGTGCTCGCATGAAACTTCATGAATTAAAACCATCACAAGCTCGTAAACAGCGAAACCGTGTCGGTCGTGGAATGTCCTCTGGAAACGGAAAAACATCTGGCCGTGGTCACAAAGGTCAAAATGCTCGCTCAGGTGGCGGTGTACGTCCAGGTTTTGAAGGTGGTCAAATGCCTTTGTTCCAACGTTTACCGAAGCGCGGTTTTACAAATATTCATCGTAAAGAGTTTGCTGTTATTAATCTTGCAGCATTAAATAAATTTGAAGAAGGCACAGAAGTAACACCTGAGCTTTTACTTGAAACAGGTCTTGTAAGCAAGCTAAAAGCCGGCATTAAAGTTCTTGGAAATGGTACGATTGAAAAGAAACTTATTGTAAAAGCTCACAAGTTCTCTGCTTCTGCAAAAGAAGCAATTGAGGCAGCGGGCGGTCAAACTGAGGTGATCTAATGTTCCAAACAATCTCCAATTTCTTTCGTGTAAAAGATATCCGAAACAAAATTGTTTTTACATTACTCATGCTAATTGTTTTTAGAATCGGTACGTTTATTCCTGTGCCGTTCACAGATCGAACAGCAATTGGCTTTATGAATGATCAACAAAATGTGTTTGGATTTCTGAACACATTTGGAGGAGGGGCATTACAAAATTTCTCCATTCTTGCAATGGGGATTATGCCCTATATCACGGCCTCAATCATTATGCAGTTATTACAGATGGATATCGTCCCTAAATTTGCCGAGTGGAAAAAACAAGGTGAAGTGGGACGTCGTAAGTTGGCCCAGGTCACGAGATATGCAACGATTGTTCTAGCTTTTATTCAAGCCACTGCCATGTCAGTCGGTTTTAACGCAATGGCTGGGGGCGGCCTCATCGCCAACCCAACGATTGATAAATTTATCGTTATTGCGCTTGTATTAACTGCTGGAACTGCATTTCTAATGTGGCTTGGTGAACAAATTACTGCACATGGTGTGGGGAATGGGATTTCAGTTATTATCTTTGCAGGTATTGTGGCTGCTATTCCAAATACAATTAATCAAGTATATGAACAATATTTTGGTGGTAATGTAGGTGATGAACTATTCATCAACACGGTTATTGTGTCATTAATTGTGTTGGTCGTATTAGCTGTAACTGTTGGTGTCATCTTTATCCAACAGGCGACGCGAAAAATACCGATTCAATATGCTAAGCGTTTAGCTAATCGTTCAACAGTTGGTGGTCAGTCGACACACCTACCTTTGAAAGTTAACACAGCTGGTGTTATCCCAGTTATTTTCTCTGTTGCTTTCATTATGGCACCAAGAACGATTGCTAGCTTTTTTGACGGTAGTGTTGCGAATACAATTGAAACGATCTTCGATTATACACAGCCAGCTGGGATGGTTATCTATGTTGCGCTAATCATTGCTTTTTCATATTTTTATACCTTTGTCCAGTCAAACCCTGAGCAAATGGCAGAAAACTTGAAGAAACAAGGCGGTTATGTTCCTGGTATTCGACCTGGTAAGAAAACTGAAACGTATTTGACTCGCGTTTTATATCGCTTAACCTTTGTAGGGGCGCTTTTCTTAGCAGCAGTAGCTGTATTACCTATTATTTTAGGTCGTATCGCAAACCTACCTCAATCCGTTCAGATTGGTGGAACAAGTATACTGATTGTTGTTGGTGTAGCACTTCAAACCATGAAACAACTTGAAAGTCAACTTGTTAAACGCCACTATAAAGGATTTATTAAATAAGTCAACTTTAGAAGCATTGACTTAATAAATTGAGAGCGAGGGGAATAGCAGTGAACTTAATCTTAATGGGCCTTCCTGGAGCAGGTAAAGGCACACAAGCTGAGAAGATCGTAGAAAAATATCAGATTCCTCATATTTCAACTGGAGATATGTTTCGTTCCGCAATTAAAGAAGGAACAGATCTAGGTAAGAAAGCAAAATCATTTATGGATCAAGGAGCGCTTGTTCCTGATGAAGTAACCATTGGAATTGTGAGAGAGCGATTAAGCAAAGCCGATTGTGAGAGAGGATTCTTGTTAGATGGCTTTCCAAGAACCATTGCTCAAGCAGAAGCTTTAGAAAACTTGTTATCTGAATTGAATGCGCCACTTCAATACGTTATACACGTTGATGTTCCACAGGAGAAGTTAGTCGATCGTTTAACAGGTCGTCGTATTTGTCCGGAATGCGGAGCTACTTATCATGTTATCTTCAACCCACCTAAAGTTGAAGGGAAATGTGATCATGATGGAGCAACATTAATTCAAAGAGAAGATGATCGTGCGGATACAGTTTCAAAGCGTCTAGAAGTAAATATTGAGCAAACTCAACCGTTACTTGACTTTTATCAAGATAAGGGCTATCTTGTCACTGTAGATGGTGATCAAGACATCGATGTTGTGTTTGAAGCGATTGATAAAAAGCTTCAAACTTTATCATAATATAATATCGTGCAACCTTTGCTACGAAGTAAGATCCGCAATCGAATGGTTTGATTTTGGATCTGATTGGCAGCATTTGCACCATAAATTTAGCGATTACTACCTGTGGTGGTAATGTAGCGAGACTAAATCACAAATTTAAGTCTCACAGAGCAAAACCAGGTGCCACCCTTTTCAATAGAACGCATCGTTGAGTGAAACATCCTGTCTAACTGCTAGGGTTTAGCTTGTTTAGGATGTGTTAACACTTGTAATGGTTGCGAATAATTGGACGGTTGTCACTAAACGTGGTAAAATATAAGCTTGTAGAAAAACATGTTTTACAATGGATAATAAGTTGGTTATGTAGTTGTATAACAAAAACTTAAGTGAAGGTGATCATGTTTGAATGATACGGAGTCGCGTCCTGAGATAGGTCAAGTCGTTCAAATCTTGCAAGGGCGAGAAGCAGGTCAATATGCCATTGTCATCAATATTGTCGATGATCGTTTTGTTCTGCTTGCAGACGGAGAGAAACGGAAGTATGATCGACCGAAGAAGAAGAACTTTAATCACATTATTCCGATGCGTTATATTTCTCCTGAGGTTCAAAAAAGCCTTCTAGAAACAGGTCGCGTTACAAATGGTAAGCTGCGTTTTGCTATATCAAAATTTGTCAATGAAGTAGTGACTGATTTGAAGAAGGGAGATCAACTCGATGGCGAAAGACGATGCAATTGAAGTAGAAGGTACGGTTACTGACACTTTACCGAATGCAATGTTTAAAGTTGAATTAGAGAATGGACACACCGTTTTAGCACATGTTTCTGGGAAAATTCGTATGCACTTTATTCGAATTCTACCAGGAGATAAAGTGACGGTTGAACTTTCTCCGTACGATTTAACAAGAGGGCGTATTACGTACCGTTATAAATAATGATAAGCTCCGATAATAGAGGAGGTATGGATGATGAAGGTAAGACCATCTGTAAAACCCATTTGCGAAAAATGTAAAGTTATTCGTCGCAACGGAAAAGTTATGGTAATTTGCGAAAATCCGAAGCATAAACAAAAACAAGGTTAATCAATAAGGAGGTGCAAAGCAATAATGGCACGTATTGCAGGTATTGATGTTCCACGTGAGAAACGTGTAGTCATTTCATTAACATATGTCTATGGTATTGGTAAATCAACTGCTCAAGCGATTCTTAAAGAAGCTGGGGTTTCTGAAGATACACGCGTCCGTGATTTGACTGAAGATGAATTAGGTCGTATTCGTACAGCGGTAGATCAATACAATACTGAAGGGGATCTTCGCCGAGAGGTTTCTCTTAATATTAAACGTTTAATTGAGATTGGTTCATACAGAGGCTTACGTCACCGTCGCGGATTACCGGTTCGTGGACAAAAGACGAAAAACAACGCACGTACGCGTAAAGGCCCAAGTAAAACGATCGCAAACAAAAAGAAATAAGCATTAAAGGAGGTTTATGATACGAATGGCTCGTAAAACGAATACACGTAAAAAACGTGTCAAAAAGAATATTGACACGGGTATTGCACATATCCGTTCAACATTTAACAATACAATCGTTACGATTACTGATGTTCAAGGTAATGCAATTAGCTGGAGCAGTGCAGGATCATTAGGCTTTAAAGGTTCAAAGAAGTCTACTCCATTTGCAGCTCAAATGGCAGCAGAAGCAGCAGCTAAAGTTGCTCAAGAGAATGGCATGAAAACTTTAGAAGTAACCGTAAAAGGCCCTGGTGCTGGACGTGAGGCAGCAATCCGCTCACTTCAAGCAGCTGGTTTGGAAGTCACTGCTATTGTAGACGTAACACCAGTTCCTCACAATGGCTGTCGCCCACCAAAACGTCGCCGTGTCTAATTTTATCCGTATAGAATTTGTCAGCCTGTCTATAATGGATTATGATTGCTTAAAGCAGAACGTTTGAAGATAGATTTGAATAAGATCTCATTTAACCATTCTCAACCAGCATCGAAACTGACAGACAAAAAATATACGAATAGAAGATAGTGCAGGAGCGGGAACTGCCTACCTGAGGAATTTCGGTTAGACAATGGTCTAACCGGGGTTTCGACGTTCAAAGGAGGGTTTTATAAATGATCGAAATTGAAAAGCCGAAGATAGAAATTGTAGAAATCAATGATGATGCTACTTTTGGAAAGTTCGTCGTAGAACCACTAGAACGTGGATATGGGACTACACTAGGAAACTCCTTACGTCGTATTCTATTATCCTCACTTCCTGGTGCTGCAGTAACATCTGTCCAAATTGATGGCGCCCTTCATGAGTTTTCAACAATTGAGGGTGTTGTTGAAGATGTAACAACAATTGTCCTAAACCTTAAAAAGCTAGCCTTGAAAATCTACTCTGATGAAGAGAAGACGTTAGAAATTGACGTGCAAGGAGAAGGTGTTGTTACTGCTGCGGATATTACTTACGATAGTGATGTGGAAATCCTTAATCCGGACCTTCATATTGCGACATTGGGAAGCAATGCTAACCTACGCTTGAAAATTACTGCTGAACGTGGTCGTGGCTATCGTCCTGCTGACGCTAATAACCATGATGATCAACCGATCGGAGTTATTCCGGTTGATTCGATTTTCACGCCCGTATCACGTGCCACTTTCCAAGTGGAAAATACACGTGTCGGTCAAATGACAAACTTTGATAAGCTGACTTTAGATGTGTGGACTGATGGAAGTATTCGCCCAGAAGAAGCTGTATCTTTAGGTGCGAAAATTTTCACCGAACACTTAAATATCTTCGTTGGATTGACAGATGAAGCTCAAAATGCTGAAATCATGATTGAAAAAGAAGAAGATCAGAAAGAAAAAGTATTGGAAATGACCATTGAAGAACTAGATTTAACTGGCCGGACTTACAATTGCTTAAAGCGTGCGGGTATCAATACCGTACAAGAACTTGCAAATAAGTCTGAAGATGACATGATGAAAGTACGAAACTTAGGACGTAAATCACTTGAAGAAGTGAAACATAAGTTGGATGACTTAGGCTTAGGTTTACGTAAAGAAGATTAGTCATAAAAAACCTTTATAGATTCCTAAAAAAGGAGGGATAATCAATGGCTAGAAAACTAGGTAGAACAACAGATGCACGGATGGCATTACTAAGAAACCTTGCAAGTGATTTGATCATTCATGAGCGTTTAGAAACAACAGAAGCAAAAGCAAAAGATTTACGTTCTGTAGTTGAAAAAATGATTACACTTGGTAAACGTGGTGACTTACATGCTCGCCGTCAAGCAGCATCATTCCTATACAAGAAGGATGCAAGCGAAACAGAAGATGTAATACAGAAGTTATTTGATGATATCGCAACGCGTTATGAAGACCGTCAAGGTGGTTATACACGTGTATTAAAGCTTGGACCACGTCGTGGTGATGGAGCTAACATGGCGATTATTGAGTTAGTCTAACTGAATAATAGATAGAAGCAAGGGCAGGATAGAGTCTCAATATGAGCTTGAATCCAAGCCCTTTTTTGTACACTAGTAAAGCATAAATTTTCGGTTGTATAATATTTGACGTTGGTAAAGGAAAATCCTCATTTCATGATGATGTGAAATGAGGATCGAAATTCACTAGCGTTTTTTCTACTTCTATAGATAGAAAACAAATGCGTTTCCCTGTGGAATTAAAGTCAACGAAAACCAATCCAGGAGGGAAGGCACTTGTCATATTCAAGAAGTTTGCACATGTTGCGGCGGTTTAAGAATGAAGATTACACGATATATAAAAATGGCACACAATGCTCACGTATGACACTTCCGATTGGTGGAGTGAAGAAAAGCTATCTGAATTTGAGAAAGCAACGCTTTAAGTGTAAGGCGTGTGGGAATACGTTTACTGTGGCTACATCTCTTGTTGAAAAACATTGTTATCTTTCGAAATATACGAAAGCACGTGTTTTAATCAAGGCGGCAGAAGCGCAGTCTTTAAAAGATATCGCAAAGGATACGGCTGTGTCAGCCACGACGGTTCAACGGCTCATGACGAAAGAAAAGTGCACCGAACGAACAATTTATTTTTGTATTGCGTTTACAGTTAAATTTAGTTCACAAAAAAAGCGCAGATACTTGATTTGCACTCTTGAATGAAATTTTTCTTTATTTTGTCTGTTCAAATTCATTTTGTGCTAATAGTAATGCCCCTACAATACCACTTTCTCCTGACAAACTCCAAGGAACAATATATTCCTCTGTTGATGGAAGAGTAACATACCCATTCAACAATCGGTCAAACTCCTTACGAATTCTTCCAATCATATGATTTTGTTTCATGACCCCACCGCCTAAAACAATTATCTCGGGAGATAATACCATCGCATAATTCACTAACGCTTGCGCCAGATAGTATGCCTGTTTATCCCAAATCGGATCATGCTTATCAATCATTTCTCCCAGCTTACCAGTTCTGCCTATTAAGGATGAACCAGAGGCTAGCCCCTCTAAACAATCTTTGTGATAAGGACAACACCCCCAATAATCATCCGATTCATGCCTCTTCACAAAAATATGTCCCATTTCGGGATGATTAAATCCTTGAAGCAATTGATCCTTGAAAACAGCCCCACCACCGATTCCAGTTCCAACAGTCAAATAAATACAACTCTTTTTTCCTTTCGCAGCTCCCCTTTTTATCTCAGCATAAGCTGCAGCGTTCACATCCGTAGTCCATACATAAGGAACTGAATAACGCTTTTTGATTTCTCCAAGAAAATCAAAGTTCGCCCACCCTTTTTTGGGAGTCGATAATAGATAACCATAGTCCGCCTTATTTTTATTGATTCCGATTGGACCAAACGAACCTATACCCAAACTATTTAACTGATACTTATCAAAAAAATCGAATAAGTGTTTGAATGTTTCGTTCGGTGTAGTTGTAGGAATTTCAACCCTATCAATAATGCTTAATTCGTTATCGCAGACAGCACCAATGAATTTTGTTCCGCCAGCTTCAATACCTCCAAGCATTTTTCTTCACCCCTTTTTGTGAAAAATTGCCAAGAGAGAGCCCTTGGCAATTTTCAATAGCTGATTTAGTTCAGTTCATTTCTCCAAGGCTTAACATTTAGAGTTCGATATAGCTCAGCTTTGTTAATAGAATTAAACAATATCATTTTTTGTTTTACGACTTTTTTAGCCTCGAGGATACATTCAGGATAAATCGCATTCGGATCCCACAATTCAGTAGTTGATAAAATTTCACGGCATTTTTTGTAGAATGCATATTTGTAATCAGAGGAAATATTCACCTTTTGGATGCCGATTTCCACCGCTCTTGCAATTTCTTCATCTGGATTTGCCGAGCCTCCATGAAGAACCAAAGGAATATCCACTGTTTCTTTAATCGCCTCTAATACATCCATTTTCAATTCGGGTTTTACATCTTTTGGATAAATGCCATGTGCTGTTCCTATAGCAACAGCTAAGGTATCAATGCCTGTTTCTTCAATAAATTTTTCTGCATCTTCAGGTTTGGTATAGATTACCGTTGAAACACCACCTTCAATGGAAGTTCCCGTATTGCCGATAGTCCCCAGCTCGCCCTCAACAGAAACGCCAATTTTATGACAAACTTGAACAACTTCTTTAGTCATTTGAATGTTTTCTTCGAATGGCAGTAATGAGCCATCAATCATTACGGAACTGAATCCATTGTGGATCGCCCGCATTATGCTTGCCAAGCTGTCCCCATGATCCATATGGAGAACAAAAGGAACACTGCTATTTTTCAAACGAGAAACAGTATATTGGAAAAATTCATCTTTAGTAAACTCAAGCTCTGTAGGATGAACAGCAATAATTGCTGGGGCATCATTTTCCTCAGCAGCCTCGATAACCACTCTTAGGAAATTACTGTCCGCTACATTAAACGCGCCTACAGCAAATTTATTTTTTTTCGCTAACTCTAGCATTTGGTTCATATTGATTAACATTTCATTACCTTCTTCATCTAATTTATAGTATTATTAAAGTGACTTATTTTGAGAGCCCGCAATTTGGATATACCGCTTAACAACTTCTTTACCGGCTGCAACCGTATGATGTATCAAGTCAGGATAACCAATCTGTGGGTTCTCTTTTAATTGTTGATAGATATCGTCTACTTGACCTCGCATAAAGTCAGAGCCGACATTAATCTTATTGATTCCCAATTCGATAGACTTTTTGATATTTTCTTCACCAGTACCTGATCCACCATGTAACACTAGCGGAAGGTTAGTGTTTTTTTTAATTTTTTCCACGATATCAAATCTAAGTGCTGGAATAAACCCTTTTGGATAATCTCCATGGGTAGATCCATAAGAAATAGCTAAGCAATCCACGCCAGTTTCTTTAATAAATCTAATCGCATCGTCAGGATCGGTGAACATATCCTCGTCGGTCCAATTACCGCCAACTACTCCTCCCATGTTCCCTACCTCAGCCTCAACACTGGCATCATATACTTGCGCAAACTGAACCATCTCTTTTGTGATTCGAATATTTTCTTCCAACGGATACATGGAGGCGTCCATCATCACACTCGAAAATCCTTCGTTTAGACACTGCTTCACATATGCAACATCTTGACCATGATCTAAATTGATTGCTACTTCAACGCTTGCGTTATTAGCCATACGGATGATGGGTTGCGTTAAATAGCGATAATCTAAATGCTGTTTCAAATGCTCCTGAAGCAAATCAATAATGATTGGAGATCTAGACTCTTCAGCAGCCTCAATCACAGCTTTTGCTGTTTCAAGGCTGAAACAGTTGATAGCCATGACTCCATACTTACCTTCATTAGCTCGCTGAAGCATTCCTTTCATAGAAACATACATTCTAAAACCTCCTCAATTGATAGTAATATCAGAGAAATCAACTTCTTCCTCTAAGTCATCCTTTATAGCTATGTCAGTAGCAGGCTTTTTCTTAAGAACGAACAACAACACACCAGTGATTAGCGAACCAATTAGCAAAGCAATGGTGAATTTCACAGGATCCGTCATTGCAGGAATAATAAATACTCCTCCAGATGGAACTGGTGAACCAACACCCCATGACATACTCAATCCACCACCAATTGCTGCGCCGACTACACAGGACACAATCACCCGGATTGGATCGACCGCTGCAATTGGTATTACTCCCTCCGTAATCATACATAGGCCCATTGGAAAAGCGATTTTTATATTATCTTCTTCTCCAGTTGTGAATTTTTGTTTGTTGAAGGCCTTCGACAATACCCAAGAGATTGTCACACCAAACGGAGGGATCATTGAAGCTAACACTTTAACGGCTTCTGGTTCTTGTACACCTTCAAGGAGCAATCCATCAGCAAATAGTGAAGCTACTTTGTTAACTGGTCCCCCAAAGTCAAATGCCGCCATCCCTCCCATAATCACGCCAAATAGAAATTTGCCTGAACTCTGAAGACCAGCAAGGAAACTGGTCATTGCTTCAGTTGCCCATACAATCGGCACGCCGATAACAAAAAACATTAACAAACCAATGATCAAGGTCGATAACAAAGGTACAATCATCATCGGCATTAAACCTTGTGCCCATTTTGGAACCTTTAAATGCTTAACCAACCATTTGATGAAGAAACCAATTAGATAACCTCCAAGCATACCTCCAAGAAAACCAGCACCAATACTATTGGCAACCAATCCCATGAACAAACCAGGACCAATCCCAGGACGATCAGCAATCGAATAAGCAATAGCTGCAGAAATCACTGGCGCTAATAATCCCATGCCTAAAACACCAAGTGAAACTAATGCGTCGGGGAGAGAATAAGACATTTTGTAATTTTCGATTACTTGTCCCCCTGTTAAATTACCAATCGCTATCAAAAGACCGGCCGTTACAACAACTGGGAGCATATAAGAAATCGCAGTCAGTGCATGTTTTTTTAGCTGTAACTTTTTCCACATTTATTTCACCCTCCTAATTTTGAATTATTCACTTTTTCAATTCTTCTTCGATTTTTTTAATAAGTCCCTTTGGTGCCTTGATTACCATACTAGTTGGTACTTCCACTATCTTCTTACCTTTGAAGCGTTCTCTACCGCCAATTTTGATATCTGCAGCAATGATTACAACATCAGCAGCTTTAATTTCCTCTGGTGTCAACTCATCCTCTGTACCGATAGTGCCTTGGGTTTCAATGGTAGCGGTGTGCCCTAACGCTTGAGCTGCTTTCACTATTTTTTCCTTGGCAATATACGTGTGGGCAATACCAGATGTGCAAGCTGCAACGCCAATTATTTTCATGTAAATTCCTCCTTTCTTTACTCTGCGGGTTCCTTGGATAAGAGTTCTAGCATTTTATCTTTTGATTCCACAGTATGAAGGTGATGGATAAAATCTTCATCTGCCAAAAGCATTGCAACTCTCTGCAATAATTTAATATGCACCGTGTTTGCATCCGTATTTCTTACTGCAAACAAAATGATGATATTCACTGGTTTTTCATCAAGTGATTCCCACTTGATAGGGCGGTTTGTTCGACCAATAGCTAACGATGTTTTAATCACGCTATCTGATTTTCCATGAGGGATGGCAGTTCCCTGTCCTAATCCGGTCATTCCTTCTTTTTCACGCCCAAAGACATCTTTAGAAAAAGCGTCAACACTATTGATTATGCCATTATCAAGCAGCATCTGAGATAGCTCGATAATGGCATCTTCTTTATTTTGGGCTTTTAAGTCTAAGTTGATCAAATCCTTAGTGATCACGTCAGCAATGCTAAATTGATCAGTTAACTCGTTCATGATTAAATACCTCCTAGAAGCTGTTTTACTCGTTCCTCATCTTGCTTAGTAAAAACTGAGTTCACCAAAACAGAAGGAATCGGGATACTTTTGTTTAGATGGATCGTGGTAAGAATCAGGTCAATGTTTTTGTATTTATCGATATTTTTTTGAAACAATCTCGAAGATAACACATCGACGATTTTAACATTTGAAAACGCTCGTTGGACTTTTACCTTCAGCAATTCTGAGGTACCGATACCCGAACTGCACATGATTAAAATACGCTTTTGCTTTTGTGAAATTTCCTTATACTTGACAAAGTAAAGTGTTAAAAAACCGATTTCATCATCTGAAATGCACGCAAGCTTGTTTGCTTGTTCTATATGTCTGGCAGCATCCCGAACTGTTTGAAACATTTCAGGATATTCAAGAAGTATATCCTTTAGAATGCCGTTTTTAATAACGATTTCATTTTCGAGACGATAAAGCAGAGGCTCGATATGTCTTAGTAGATTCATAATGTTTGCTTGTTTAATTAACGTTATTTTTAATGTGCTAGATATCTCTTTTAGAAATGCTTCTGCAATTTTTTTTGCTTGCTCCCTATTTTTAGTTCCATTATATGTTTGATTATCGATTCTCGAAGATATCAAGTATTGAAACAGATAAAATACTTCACTATTTGGCAGATCAACATTAAGATAGACGCTGATTTTTTTTATCACCTGTTTGGAAACCTCATAAAACGCATTATTGCTATTGATCAGCTTTTTTTCTTCATGATCCAACTCATCATTATTCCCTTGAAGAATCTTTCCCTGTCGAACTCTTTGAACCAATATATATATATGAGAAAAAATATTGACATTATAGGGATAGGCAATCGTGGTCTGCATTTTTTTATCGATGAAATCTAGAATCACCGTGATAAAATCAATATCATAGGAATTAACTAATTGAGCGCTAGCAGTAAAAACGTCATCGATGAGATTATTTTTGGCTATGATTGATAGAACTGCTTTACGAATACTCCTTTCTGTTCCTTCTATATATAACTTTTTGCGACTACGCTTTAGTTGAATGTGATAAGCAGCTAAATAATCGCCCATTTTTTGCAGATCACCACTGATTGCGGTGTCACTCACATAATAGGGCTCAAATAAATGATTAATTTCCACTTTGTTAGGCGACTTGAAAAGCAGGCTTAACATGATATTGTGCCGTCTTTCAACCGGCTCTGTTATACGGCCATCTCCCCCCGATTTGGCATTTTCTTTCAGGAAACGGTCATAGTCTAAAATCAATCCTTTACCTGGTTCAGATTTTATGACCTTACCAGATTCTGATGCTTCATTTATCTTTTTTACAGTTCGATAAATAGTTTTAGTTGATACGTTAGCAAAATCAGCTAATTGGTTTGCAGTAAGAGATAACCCATTTTTTAGCAACAAATCAATAATGATACCTTCTCTTTTACTTAGCTGCATTTCATTAACCTCCTTCTCTTATACTATAATATAATTTTGTAAGCGCAAACACACAGTTGTGTCCTGTGTTGTGGACAATTCAGAAAAATATATATACAAACGCTAAGACCAAATAATTTTTATTTCGAAATATTTCAATATACTTGGGTGCTATTGGGCATACTCAAAAAACCATTAAATACCCCTTATTTAAACGCATTTATACGAGTAAGATATGAGCGCTCATTATCCTTGATAACTATTACAACAGTATCAGCCTCTCAATACTTATGAGTTTTGAGGGTTTTTGAAAATTTTTCTTTATACCATGTCATATAAAAATGGTTCTTTCCTAACTTGTACACTCTAGTCAGGAAAGAACCAAAAATCTCGCTAGCGTCCGTTATTACCCACCTCAATAGATTGCGGCTGTTCTCTATTTGTGATGGGGGTTTTACGTACGGTTATCTGTGATGAAAAATAGCCGATAGAAGTGTATCGGCTGGTGAGCTTGATTACATGGTATTTGGGGGCAACATCGGTAATGTATTGTGTGTATATGAGGGGGCTGGTCTTAAGTTTGGAATTTTTCCAAATGGTTGGGGCTGATGAAAGTACTTAAATTCACCAAGGCCGTCCATGCTTTTCCCCGAAGCCCAACGTCCTTTTTGACTAGCTGTTCCACCTGACAAATCATAGTAATCATAGGCCACTTCACCTTTTTCAAGTGAACGCGGGAAACTACTCGGGACGACAATATTTTCTTTTTCTTCTAGTTCACATATTGCTGCATACCACTGATTTTGATGCATCGTGTCGCGGGCAATAAGGAATGAGAGCATATCTTTTACCCCTGGATCTGTTGTCATTTCGTATAAACGAACAGCTTGTAAGCGTCCTTGAGATTCATAGGTTAAATTCAGGCGAAAATCAGCTAGTAAATTCCCGCTAGCATTTATATAACTGGCTGTCCATGGGTTTCCAACACTATCGGCAGGCATGGCACCTAATCCACTAACAATCGCATGTTGAGGATTCATTCCTCCTAATATAGCTCCAACTACAGGGTTTTGTGAGGCTAACTCTTGATCGCCAATAGGGGCATTGTCCAGTAAACGTGCAATCATGGTAGCAAGCATTTCAACATGAGCTAACTCTTCGGTACCGGTGGCCATCAACAAATCACGATATTTTTCTTCCCCTCTTGTATTCCAGCCTTGAAATAAATATTGTAACGCAACAGATATTTCCCCAAATTGTCCACCAAGGATTTCTTGTAGTTTTTTTGCATAGACAGGGTCTGGCCGGGTTGGTTTTGCATGGTATTGCAACGCATCAACATGATAAAACATAAATGATCATCTCCAGTTTTATTTTTCATGATTAAGATATTCACCTAGAGTGGAATGTTGATTATAAATTTAGACCGAGCACACTTATCACAGCTAACCGTCCCTAAAACACCGACCTCAAAATAGAGAACAGTGGTCAATCTATTGTGATGGGCAATAACGGGCGCTCAGGTTCTGATTCACTCAATGAACCTGCAATCAGTTGGTGAAGAAAGAAAACGTTCCCTGATTGAAGGTTCGTTTTATCATATGTTTAAAGAGCCGGATAAAAGGCAGAGAAGTATGCAGCCTAGGCTTTGAATAGCCGACTGTATGTTTGGAATACGGAAGCAACGATATAACATATTAACAAAGAGATATGATGATTCATTTTTAGCGGACTATTGTTGTCGCTTATAGATAATTTTCATAAATACTTAACTATTTCTCAAACGTTTTTGAAAGAATTATGATAAAATATGCAGTTAGAGATATTATTTAGCCAACAGGTGCTATTTCCTTATCTGTTCATTTCCTGGGAAATAATCTGTCGCAATATGGGGGAATACCAATGAATAGTGATCAAGTTGAATTTCGCAATGTTTCATTTCGATATAATGATGAGCAGCCATGGGTATTGAATAATGTAAGTTTCTCGATTAAATCAGATGAGTGGGTTGCCATTATCGGGCACAATGGTTCAGGCAAATCAACTATTGCCAAGCTTATTAACGGCTTAATATTTCCTGATCAAGGCGAGATTTTTGTAAATGGCATCAAGGTTACTGCTGATACGGTTTGGGATGTGCGCAAACAAGTAGGGATGGTTTTTCAAAATCCAGATAACCAGTTTGTGGGGACAACCGTTAAAGATGATGTGGCATTTGGGTTGGAGAATCGTGGTGTAGAAAGATCAGAAATGATTAAACGTATTAATGCCAGCTTAGCCGCAGTTCGCATGTCAGATTACATTATGCATGAACCGCACAGACTATCTGGAGGGCAGAAGCAGCGTGTGGCCATAGCCGGTGTACTTGCTGTTCAACCTCATTTGATTATATTAGATGAAGCAACAGCAATGCTTGATCCAAAGGGGCGAACAGAAATATTAACAACTGTCTATGATGTTAAACAAAATCACCAATTAAATCTGATAACGATTACCCATGATTTAAATGAAATTATTCATGCTGATCGCGTGATTGTGATGAACAATGGGGAAATATGGACAGAAACAAGTCCAAGAGCGTTATTCATGGAAGAAGAAGGTTTGCGTGAAATTGGCCTAGATATCCCCTTTATTGCTAAATTAGCCAATGAACTTAACAAACAATCGCTAACATTAACTAAGCAACCCATCAATCAAAAGGAGCTATTAGACGAATTATGGACATTTCATTTAAACAAGTAAGTTATATTTATCAGCCTAATAGCCCGTTTGAGCATCAAGCATTAAAAGAGATTGATTTTTCAATAAAATCGGGGACGTTTGTCGCAATAGTCGGTCACACAGGGTCAGGCAAGTCAACACTTATCCAACATCTAAACGGTCTTATTCGCCCAACTAAAGGTGAAATTAATATTGGTGATTTTACATTGAAGGCTAATGAAAAGACAGCTAACATTAAAGATTTACGCCGCCAAGTTGGTGTCGTTTTCCAGTATCCTGAACACCAGCTTTTTGAAGAAACGATTGAGAAAGATATCGGATTTGGACCGAAAAACTTTGGTGTGAGTGATGAAGAGATTAAGCAACGTATCCCACAAGTGCTTGAAGCAGTTAATCTTTCACCAGAATTATTGTCACGATCCCCGTTTGATTTGAGCGGTGGGCAAATGCGGCGCGTAGCCATTGCCGGTGTATTAGCTATGGAACCACGTGTGCTCGTTTTAGATGAGCCAACAGCTGGTTTAGATCCTAAAGGTCAACAAGAGATTATGGATATGTTTAAAGAGCTCCATACACGTAAGCAGTTAACGACAATTTTGGTTACACACAGTATGGAAGATGCTTTGAAATATGCTGACTATGTTATTATATTAGACCATGGCCAAAAATATATGGAGGGTACACCAGCAGAGGTTTTTGTTCAAAAAGAGGCTTTGCAACGTGTCCAATTGGACATGCCAGAAATCATTCAATTCATCCAATCATTTGAACAGCGTTTTGGTCTAACTTTACGTTATAAAGGGCAGTCTATTGAGGGGTTAGCACAAGAGATCAATCAGCTATTGAAAGAGGAGGTGAGAGCTGATGGCTAATTCTTTAATCATTGGACAATATGTGCCAACAGATTCTTTGGTTCATCGGCTTGACCCTCGGACGAAGATTATTATTATCTTTCTGTTTGTCATTTTTATTTTTTTTGCAAATAATGCTTTAAGTTATGGTTGGTTAGCGTTATTTGCAGTAGCAAGCGCGTTGGCGACAAAAATAAAGTTAAAGTTTATTGCAAGAGGACTAACACCTGTCTGGTTTTTAATTATATTTACGTTTATTTTACACTTGTTTGTTACAAGGGAAGGCCCCGTGCTTTTTGAAATTATCGGTCTCCCTATTTACTCAGGAGCTATTATACAAGGTTTTGCGATATCATTGCGTTTTTTTCTATTAATTCTTGTGACGTCATTAATGACATTAACAACGACACCAATTGAAATAACGGATGCAATTGAGTCATTGCTCCATCCGCTAAAAAAGATTAAATTCCCTGTCCATGAACTAGCTTTGATGATGTCGATCTCACTTCGTTTTATTCCAACCCTGATGCAGGAAACGGAGAAGATTTCTAAAGCACAAGCATCACGCGGGGTTGATTTTAAAACAGGACCTATTAAAGATCGGATTCATGCTGTCGTTCCTTTGTTAGTGCCGCTGTTTGTTAGTGCTTTTAAGCGGGCTGAGGAATTAGCAATGGCTATGGAGGCAAGAGGTTATCAAGGCGGTGAAGGACGGACTAAGCTTCGCGAATTGACCATTGCCAAATTAGATTGGATAGCTTTTTTATCCTTTTCTTGTGTATTGATCGGTTTATTTTTACTAAGACAATAAGGAGTAGAAGGTATGCGAATGTTGGCGACAGTAAGTTATGATGGCACTGCCTATGCGGGTTATCAAGTTCAACCTAATCAGACAACAATCCAATCAACTATTGAAGCAGCGCTGAGGCAGATCCATAAAGGGAAATCTGTCAAAATTGTTGCTTCTGGTCGAACCGATGCTGGTGTTCATGCCATTGGACAGACCTTTCACTTTGATAGCCACTTAGCTATACCCCCTGCGAATTGGAAAAAGGCTTTAAATGCTGTATTGCCTAATGATATTGTAATTAAAAATGTTATGACAGTAACTGATGATTTCCATGCGCGGTATGATGTCTGTCAAAAAACATATCGTTACGTTGTTCTGAACGCAGAAGATCTAGATCCATTTACGCGAAATTATAGTTATCATATTAAAAGGCATTTGGACATTGAAGCGATCAATAAAGCGTGTTCGTATTTGCTTGGTGAACATGACTTTACTGCATTTTGTGCGGCTAATCATAATGTAAAAGGCAGTATGGTTCGTGAAATTTATCAAGCGTGTTGCGTCAAAGAAGCCAACCTTGTTACTTTTACTTTCTCTGGTAATGGCTTTTTGTATAACATGGTTCGGATTATCGTCGGTACCTTGATTGAAGTTGGTTTAGGTGAAAGGACGATTGATGCTTTTCGCAATGTTATTGAAAGTCTTGACCGCTCCTATGCGGGTAAAACTGCTCCTGCACAAGGCTTATATTTGCAAGAGGTACAGTATAAAGAAAAAAATTAATAAAAAAACAACGGAACCGGGTGAACAGCTGTTGACATTAGGCTTTAATTGTTATATGATGATCTATGGCATTTTATTTCTATACCACGATTAGCCCCGGAAAGTTAATTGTGTAGAATATAAGAGCAAAACTAATAAAAAAGATTATTTTTATTTAAATTAGAAGATAAAAGGTATACAGGAGGGTAATGAACATGCGCACAACTTTCATGGCAAATGATGCGAACATTGAACGTAAATGGCTTGTAGTTGATGCTGAAGGCCAGACACTTGGACGTCTAGCAAGTGAAGTGGCAACGATTCTTCGTGGCAAGCATAAACCAACATACACACCACATGTAGATACAGGTGATTATGTCATTATTATCAATGCGGAAAAAATTGAACTAACAGGTAACAAATTGAATGATAAGATGTATTATCGTCATTCGAATCATCCAGGTGGTCTAAAAGGACGTACGGCTGGTGAAATGCGTGAGAAACATCCTGAAAAGATGCTAGAATTAACGATTAAAGGCATGCTTCCAAAAGGTAGCCTTGGTCGTAAAACGGCTAAAAAATTACATGTTTACCGTGGATCAGAACATCAACATCAAGCACAAAAACCAGAAGTTTACGAACTTCGCGGATAATTAAAAGGAGGTAACGAATAGTGGCACAAGTACAATACTACGGTACCGGACGCCGTAAAAGTTCAACAGCTCGTGTACGTTTAGTTCCGGGAACTGGACGTATCACTGTAAATAATCGTGATGCGGAAGATTTCTTCCCATACGAAACTCTACGTACTATCATTAAACAACCATTAGCTACAACAGAAACTGAAGGTAGCTATGATGTATTAGTTAACGTACATGGTGGAGGATTCACCGGACAAGCTGGTGCAATTCGTCATGGTGTAGCACGTGCTTTATTAGAAGCAGACCCAGAATACCGCGCAGTATTAAAACGCGCTGGATTCTTAACAAGAGACGCTCGTATGAAAGAACGTAAGAAATACGGTCTTAAAGGCGCGCGTAGAGCTCCTCAGTTCTCAAAACGTTAATATATCTTTATATGACGATTCAAAACCTCTTCCTTGTTTTATACAAGGAAGAGGTTTTTTTGGTTGTATAATAAATGATCGAGGTGAGCTAATATTCACTAACACCACCTTATTACCTCTGCAAGTCAGATAAAAGATATACTGTCAATATCTTAAAAGTAATCAATACTGAACATGTCCAAACATCCATTTGCTCCGCTCGTGTCTCAACTTTATCTTCGACTGTATTAAACAAATATCAGTTAAAGATTCATTCAGGGTGGAAAGAATCTATTGGATTATACACAGTCATTGTTGGAGATTCCTTGAGTAGGAAATCTCAGGTCTACAGAAGCATATGACAGGTAGTATAAATGGGAAACTTGTGATCCCATTTGTTTCCCATTTTCTATATATCCTGAGGTAGTGATGTACTCATTTCACTTAATTACTAGCTAATTTTTCTTGTGCCGCTGAAGGGATGTCCCCCCAATCGACTTCATCGTAAGAAGTAACTTCATTTTCGTTTCTGACATAAAGCATTAAATAAGCATCCTCTCTTAACTCCCTTGTCGCAGAAAATTCGACGTTCGTTGTTTCTCCCTCGTCATCATACGCTGGTGATTCATACCAAAATGTTTGGACAATCTGGCCTGAATCTAACGTTGTTTCATCTATTTGCATAGGTTCATCTACTTGCACATACAGATGATCCTTGCCTAAACGATTAAAATCAACGGTGGCAAGTATGATCACGCCACTAATAAACAATATAAACACAGATATGATAATGCCAGTGACTTTTTTCAATTGTCTCAGCTCCTTATAATTTGTGAAGTACTGTGTGTTTAAAACTTCTCACGGTTACAAAATAATAAATAATGTAGATACACGTATAAGCCATCATCCACAGCAATACAGGTATCCATAAATTCAATTGCAGCATATTTGAAAAAGCGAATAGCGCGATCGCACCATGCAAAAGCCCTAATAGCAGCGGCGCCATAAAGATGAGCCCTACTTGATAGTGAATACTGCGTTTCATTTCTTTCTTAGGAATGCCTATATTATGAAGTATGCTGTATGTGCCTTTATCCTCTTCTGCCTCTATCATTATCTTGAAATAAATGACACTTCCCGTTGCAACTAAGAACACGAGTCCTAAGAAGCTTCCAACAAACAACAGTGCCCCAGAGGTTTCAATCGCATAATGATAGTCTTCCGTAGCACTAGTGAAATTCTCTGTTTCAGCCGACAATGCTTGCGACAACTCCAAGTGGTCTCTGTAATTCTCCATGTCAACCACTTGATACACCTCTTCTTCAGCGTCAATACTGTCATATTGCTGATCAGCGAGAACTAACACATTTGGACCGACTAAACTCACGTTCAAGATCGCCTCCGTGACATGCTCAGAAACGCTAAAACTGTTTCCATTCAACGCCACATCATCTACTCGAGGAGACCAGCGCTCATCATATATAGCATTAACGAGTAAAAGCTCATCCTCCGCCGGCTCCTCAATCGTCTCCCATCCAAGCTGCTCCGCCAGTGTTGTAAACGTTGTATAGTCTAACAGCGTATAAGCCATTTCAATGTCATCCTGAGTCACTCTTGTCTCTTTCGTTTGAATGGAGGCTTCAAAAGTGACGTCCGAAGAATCTATCTCTTGCGCTTCTCCCTTCCACATAAATGTAAACGGAGTGTATGCTTGCACGTCTCTGTCAGCGTTGTAATATATCCCAAACACGGCACCGCCAGCCGTGATTGTTGTGGCGCTTAATGTCGCAATGATCGTTAACGTACGTGCATTGGCACGTATGCGATAAAGCAGCTGAGAAACAGTCATAAGGTTAAGGCCCTTCCACGCCAACGATTTTCGTTTTTTAAAGAAATGGAGGAATGAAACCAACACACTACGAAAAATCAAGTATGATCCTAAAATCGTTAAGCCAATTATCACAAGCGGTATTGCTAAACCTAGAATGCGCCAGGCCTGCGACGTAGTGATATCTTCAAGTGCGAGCCAATACCCGCCTCCAAGGGCAAGTAGCCCAAGAATCGTCGACACGACACGAGCCTTTGGGAGCATCTCCGCTTTTTTTTCGGCGTGAAAAAGATCAATTAATTTAAAACGATAAATGACTCGGTACCCTTGCAATGAGGTGACGAGAAAAATAATTAGGAAAACGATAGCGGTATTCATGACAGCACTTAATGAAAAGGCAAAATCTAACGTCATATTGAGACCCATGAGATTCATTAATAGCGCCAAAAGCAGCTGTGATATCAGAAATCCTAAGCCAATTCCCACGAGCAGGGAGAATAGCCCAATGACCATATTTTCAAAGAAGAGCATCCTGCCGATTGAACGTTTACGCACACCTAAGAGGGAGTATAAGGCAACTTCTTTTTTACGCTTCTTCATAAAAAACACATTCGAATACGCAATAAATATGGCGACGAAAATCATTAATACAAAAGCAGAACCACTCATAATACCGCTCACTTGACGGGAGCTCCCCTCCAATTCTCTAATATTGTCACTATATCTTAAGGTGACAAACGTAAAGTAAATGATGATCGAAAAGATCGTTGAGGCAATATAGAGACCATAGCTTTTAAGATTACGACGAATATTTTTTAAAGCAATATCAAATAACGTCATCAGCATCACCGCCTATGGCCGCTAGTTCATCAAGAATCAATTGAAAAAATTGTTTGCGTGTATGAACACCCCTTATGAGTTCCTTAGATAGCTGACCATCCTGAATAAACAATATGCGACGGCAAAAGCTAGCAGCATAAGCATCGTGAGTGACCATCATAATGGTTGTTTCATGTAATTCATTTAATTTGCTTAGCTTTTCTAGCAGATCAGTGGCTGATTTTGAATCAAGCGCTCCTGTTGGCTCATCCGCGAACACCATTTTAGGATCGGCAATGAGCGCGCGACTGGCAGCTGTACGTTGCTTCTGACCCCCAGAAAGCTGGTACGGATACTTTTCTAATAACGACTGTATGCCAAAGGTGGTGGCAATCTCATCTACTTTTTCGGTCATGTCGCTGACTGATTTTTTTGCAATCGCCAGAGGTAACACGATATTTTCTCTCGCCGTTAGTGAATCAAGGAGATTGTAATCTTGAAAAATAAACCCTAAATTGCTCCGTCTAAAATCAGCGAGTTGTTCATCCTTTATTTGGGCAATATTATCATTCTCAATATAAATCTCACCGCTTGACGGCGCATCGATCGTTGCCAGCACATTTAAAAGAGTCGACTTGCCCGATCCGGATGGCCCCATCACACCGACAAATTCTCCATGATCAATGGTAAAGGAAATATTATCGAGCGCTTTTAATGTGTTCACTCCTTTTCCATAAATTTTATCAACATTGTTAACGACTAATAATGACTCCATCTGTAAGCACCTCTTTCTTTTATCCCGGAGCAATCGTCCGTAAGACTCCCACTTCAAAACAACAAGAAAATTAAAGTTGTTAAAGTGGGCGTAACGGACGCTAGCACCCCGAATGGTTCAACTAACAACCATTGGGAGAAACCTAAAAACCCCCACTGATTGAAGTTTCACTTTATCTATCTCTACTATAGCCAATGATCCTTAAACTAAAACCACCTTAACCTTACAAAATCCTTACATTCGCTACACTTATAGCAATAAGATGTTACTATAGAGAAAACGACGTGCTTTGCTTGAAAGGATGATTCACATGGAACAGCCTCGGATATTAATTGTTGATGATGAAAACGACTTATGTCAGTTAATGAAGACGAGTCTAAATAAAGAGGGCTTTACGATGATCGAAACGGCGGGCAGTGTGCAGGAGGGATGGCAGAAATTCCAGGATTTCTCGCCTAAATTGGCGATCTTGGATGTCATGCTGCCTGATGGAGAAGGTTATGATTTATGCAAAAAAATCAGGGAGGTGTCTCGCATCCCTATCCTCTTTCTTTCTGCCAAAACCGATGAAGTTGACAGAATATTAGGGCTGGCTATTGGCGGCGATGATTATATTACTAAACCCTTTAGCCCTAAGGAGGTTGCTTATCGTGTGAAAGCTCAGCTAAGACGGGCTGGTCTTTATACGATAGCGTCAGAACCTTCGTCCCAGCCTAAAAGCGCAATTAATGTGGGTAGTTTCTCAATAAATGCCGAAGAAACAGAGGTGATGAAGGATGGAATATCATTAGAGCTGACAGCAAAAGAGGTTGGCTTAATGGCATGTTTTCTCAGAAATCCAAATCGTATTCTCAGTAAAGAAACGCTGTTTCAACAAGTGTGGGGCGAAGAATTTTACGGAGCGGATAACACACTCATGGTGCATATTAGACGATTACGTGAAAAAATTGAGCAATCGCCATCCAATCCTGAATTTTTGAGAACAGTGAAAGGTCTAGGCTACAGATTCCACGGGAAATAGGTGACATATATGAAATGGAAGCTTACAGGACGTTATCTCATCTCCATTCTTACGATCGTGATGATTGTCCTCATTGTAAATACACTCATTCTTATCGGGACCATTATCTATTACCACACGAACGATATAGATGATGTCGGAAGTGATTCTGCAGAATCATTTACACGCGATTTTAGCAGCTATATGGCTCTGGAAAATGGTGAACCTGTGATATCAGAGGATGGAAGACAAGCGTTAGAAAGCTACGGGGCATGGCTGCAAATACTTGATAGTGATGGTCATGTTGTCTCCTCTTATTTAGCTCCTGACACTGCTTCCTCCAATTATAGTCCGATGGAGATTGTCCATAAGTATAAGTATATGGATGATGAATTTAATACTTATTTTGTTGGGGAATATAAAGACTTTAGCTATATCGTTGGTATTTACGATTCGGATGAACGTCGCTTCGTTTTCACATGGGATGTGTTGTCTATTTTCACCTATGCATTGAACGCACTGTTAGCGATTGTTATCGTTAATTTAATCATTACCATTCTGATTGGTATCGTGTTCAGCTCAGTGCTGACGAAGCCTGTTAATGCTATGATTGAACGTATTTCCCAACTGAAGCAGCGGAATTTTCAAGCGCACCCTCCAACAAGTGTGGGCATCTATAAGCCGGTCTTTTCTAACTTAAATGAGGTATCAAATACACTGAAAAAACATGAAGAAGAACGGCAGAAATTAGAAAAGATGCGCGATGAGTGGATTAGTAATGTCTCTCATGATATAAAAACACCGCTCGCTTCGATTCGGGGCTATGCAGAATTATTAAGGGACGATTCCGTATCACACGAGGAACGTCTTGACTATGCGAGCGTCATTGAAAGACAATCAATTTATATGAAGGATTTGCTTGATGATTTTAACTTAACAATGCGCTTAAGAAATCAAGAAATGCCGCTTCATTTACAGGAAACACGCATGGAAACGTTTGTGAAAGAGGTGCTCATCGATTTACTCAATGACCCTCAATTTAGAGATGATGACATATCCTTTTTTAGTGAAGCGCCAGACCTTATCCTTTCTATCGACCGACATCTGATGAAGCGGGCCCTTCTAAATTTCATATACAATGCGCTCATTCACAATGATGACACTGTGTCTGTCATTGTCACCATCCGAGAGCAGGACCTCACGATTGAAGACAATGGCAAAGGCATCCAGGGAGATCTTGACCAAGTGTTCGATCGGTATTACCGTGGGACCAACACTAAAAATAGTAAAGGCACTGGGTTAGGCATGGCTATAGCACGTGACATTATCGAAGCACACGGTGCAAAGGTCAAGCTAGAGAGTGAGGTTGGCAAGGGGACATTTGTGACGGTAAGTTATCAGGGTTCGTCATAAAGTAATTACGTTTCAAAACTTATAGAGTGCTACTGTTTCTTAGTTAAATTAATCTATATAAATATAATGATAAACTTTATCGATATACGGTAAGTCTGAGGGATAAATTTATTTCTGTAATAAGTTTATCCTTGGGTATTTTTTAATTTTCAAAGGAGAGTGGAAAATTTGCTATTAAAAAATGACGACACAAACTTGTTTGAAGATGTACATGCTCATGTAAAAGAAAGTGCTGAAAATTTGGATTCAAGTGGTGGGGCTCTAGTTATTATACATAATGACAAAATCGCAACAGAGTCTTATTTTGGTAAACAGTCGCTGCTAAACATGCCCGAGATGTTCAAGTAGACACTCAATTCCATATTGCATCTGTAGGAAAGGGTTATATTGGTTTTGCTGCTGCTTATGCTACTTACAATGGTTACTTTTCTGGCTCTATAATATTTGTTGCGGTTTAGGTAAAATTCTGAAAAATAAAACACACGCAACCGATGCATTCTTATATACTTGAATTGTTGAGAAACAAGTAGAGAATGGGGTTGCGTGTATATGAATTTTACTATGAATATACCAGGATTAAAAGACTGCATTATAACGAATTGACAGTATTAATATTAAGCAAAAAAGCACAGAATTGAATCTGTACTTTTAATGTTACAAGTGGTTTTCTTTATTGCACAATCGCTCGTTTGTTGAACAACAACAGCTGCATATTTCAGTCATTCATGCATTGTTTTAGTAGATTAAGCCTTGCATGCTTTAGAGCAACAGAATACTGTCCCTGATAAAAACCTACACGCTGTACCGTTGTGTTTAGTAGCCCAGATAAGGATGCTTTTTTTCCATTTACATCCCTGAAAGGCTCATGCGATAATAGAAATAAGATAAGCCCTGAAAGCCCCCATACATATAAAAACTTCTGGAGCTGTTATGAAAATACTGTCTTTGGTGTGGATGTTCTGTCAAAATGTTGGTGAGATCCCAATTCTAAAAATATATATTTAATTTACGAAACCATCTAAAAACTTACTCGCCTCACTATTAAATTTCCACGTTACACCAAATTTATCAACTAACATTCCAAAACTTGCTGACCATGGCGTAGAAGATAACGGCATGATCACAGTACCACCTTCTGAAAGCTTTTCAAAACTTTGTTTATTCATCTCTGGATCAGCATCAATAATACTGATTAAGACGTTATTACCCTGTTTGACTTCCCCTGTCACAGCTTGTATAGAAGGCAGTACATCAGAGAGCATTAAAATATTTTCTGAAAACTCAATACGAGATTCCATAATCATGTTTTGTTCTTCTTTCGTTAAAGGAGCATTTGGATCTTGACCAAAAGCACCAAATCTCACCTTTTTTACGCTTGTTGCCTGTAATGCCTTTTCATAAAAGTTTAACGCTTTTTCTGCCTTTCCATCAAATTGTAGATAAGCTATTGCTTTCATAATTTATTTCCTCCTTTTCATACTTGAATTATAATAGAACATAAGAGACATATGTATGTCGTATATGGGAGGGTAATATGAAAAAAATTGAGCGACTTATCTCGATAGTGATGATCTTGTTACAAAAGGAAGTTGTGTCGGCATCAGAATTTAGTCGGCTTTTTAATGTAACTAAACGGACGATTCAGCGTGATATGGAAACATTAAGTTATGCAAACATCCCTATTTTTGCGAAATATGGTGCTGCAGGGGGATATGCGCTAATGGAAGAGTATAAATTCGATAAACGATTATTAAATCACAAGGATATTGAAAATATACTAGTAGCTTTAGGTGGTTTTGAGCAACTGATTATGAATCAGGAAATTCAAACGACTATTCAAAAAATTAAAGGAATGACAAGCGTAGATATTTCTCCAAAACTTGATTTAACATTTTATGATTGGCCGGGAAGAAGTCAAATCAAAGAAGACATTTTACTTATCAATCAAGCAATTGAAAATAATTGGGTATTAAAGTTTGAGTACGTGGATCAAAACGGAAACAAAACATACAGGGTTGTAGAACCCTATAAGTTACATTTAAGAGAGTTGCATTGGTATATTTTTGGTTATAGCTTAGAACGGGAAGACTATCGTACGTTTAAATTGATGAGGATATTAAATATCCAAAAAGACGGTTTTTTTGTCCCAAGGTCTGATAAGGAATTTAAAGGAGAAAAACAAACCATTGATCAACAAAATTTGGTTAGTGTACAGCTATTGTTAGATATTGCTGTAAGAGATCAATTCATCGAGAGGTACGGAAAAAAAGCAGTTACAGAAGTGACTGCCAGAAGTTACCTTGCGACAATTGAATTGCCTGAGAATCAATTTGCCTACCAGTTTTTAGCCGGATTCGGTAATAAAGTTAAAATTATCAAGCCAAATGGTTTTATTGATAAATATTTATATTTTATGGAGGAAGCAGTGAAACTTTACAAATAAAATGTTCATAGGTTGGCTTCGGAGAGTAAAAGATGGATATCAAACGTTCTCAACGGGAGTATCCAAGCAAGTTTCATATATCCATATTATGATAAACGAACTTAATGGAGGAGGGGAAGATCAAATGGTTGGAGAAGACGATTATAACCTAAACGAGCAAAAGGTTAAATTCTTAACAGGGATTGGCTGTTTTTGGGTGATAGTCATTCTCGTACTTATGGTTGTTTCGGTCCCGGTTTGGTTATATTTTTCATATTCAGAAGAAACTCAGTTATTGGTTAGTCATTCTCCAAACAATATAAAAACAATTGAAATTGTTAGGATAGAAGATTTTCCTGATCCCACGCTTAGAATCAATTATGATAATAAATCTATTATGAAAACTAAACTACCTGATAATATATCTGTAGAATGGGAAAATGATTATGAAGCTAATGTTATCTTAACTAGACAAAAAAGAGAACCAGATATTGTTAAGATTGAATTTAATAACTAGTTCTTTGGGAGTGTAATATTAACTGTGCAAGTAAGAAATGCGTACGCTTTCTTACTTGCACAGTTATTTATTTGGTAGAATAAAAACATACCAAAAAACATAAAGCTAAAAGCGTGTTTTAAATGAGCAAACCTAAACATACTAACATTAGTAGTATTATATCTTAATTTCCATTTTATATGAACTTTCAGGTAATGCACAGTCCAAACGCAAGTAGAGTCCGCATTTAATCAATAGCCTACAAGTAAAATACTATTAATTTATATTTTTTAACAACATAAGTCTAACTATTGACTTACTTACCATATTTGTTACAATTAAATTACCTAAAAAATGGATGATTGGTTTACAAATTATACAAACACAAAAACTGTGCCTATGAAATCAAATATAGATATTAGTAATAATTTGAAAGGAATTGATATTCATGATTAGAAATTTCAGCTCGGACCAACTAAGTTCTTTCCAAGCATATTCTAGACTAACAGTTGTTGCTCATGTAAAAGGGCAAAGGGAAGGCAATAGAGATTATATCAATAATAAGGTTAGCTTTAAGGATTTCCAAGAAGTCCTTGAAGAAGAGGAAGTTGTTAATAAATCATTGGCAAGAGATGTAGACCAATGGGTAAAAGAACATAGTAAAACGCAATTAAGAAAACATAATAATTATGGCATGGAGTCAAAAACGATGAGTTATATTGAAAAAGCATATAGACTAGGATTCGTTAATGAAAATGGTCATTTATATCAATCCAAACTGTAACATTGATGAATAAAATATAGTTCTTTCCCTAATGGTACTGAGCCCCGGATGTAAGAGTGAATTCTAATATCCGGGTTATTTTTGTATGGTAAAGTATAGTTATGTAATTCCATCATTTTTAAAGTCGTTTATTAACCTACATCAAATAGTTACATTTGTTTATCTCACCACATTTTTACTAAAATTTTGCATATAAAAATATATATTTACAATGTTAAAGTAGTATAATTATCTAAAAATACATTGGAGGATTAAAATGGAGACTTTTTTAAGAATTAATGGATTTGCTAACCGAAGGTCTTATTACTGTAAATGATGTATTTGAAGTAATTTTTCCAACGCCAGAGGAAACTACAGAGATCATATTTGAACAGGATCAGGCAGATGAACCTCTATCAGATTTGGTCACAATTATGAAGGCTAACCCCGGTCAGCTTGAATTAGCTTAAACTCCCTAGTTAAAGGGAATAGACAGCAATTGGTGAAAACTTATATTGCTTATAAAGCCGCCGGTAAAAAAACTAGTGTGAATTATAAAACTCTTACAATTGCATGGTGGGTTGGAAAGGCGCTTGGTATTATCCTGTAAATTTTAAAACTCCGAATACAATATGCATCACTATTGTGTTGGCATCTATTGAAAGTATTAATCCCAAATATGCCCTCTTGGAATATCTGCTGTTCTTAAATAATCTAATAATTGACCAGTATGAACTGCTTCATGATAAGCAACATGTAAAAGCATGTCACCCAAATTTCTTATCTCAGTCTAGCTTCCTTGTTACGACTCTGCTACTTTAATTGTATTTACTTGCTAATTAATAGGATAGACGAGTAGAATACTATATAGATTTAGAAAAGTCGCGGATTCACTTTCCCTCAAACTGAATTCGCGACTTTTTATAATGATTTATGCTTGTAACCTTTGTAAAATACTGATCACACCTTGATACGCATGATGCCCAATTAGGTTGCCGTGATTAAAGGCTCTATCAGATCTGCCTTGAAACTCTTCTATCCAGTTTCTATTTCCAGCTGAATCAGCCCTAGTTGTGTGCATCTTAAAATTAATCGGCACACCAACCGTTTTCATCTGTATGGATTCGACACCCCTATCAAAATCAAAAGTTAAGATGGCGTGTTCCTTAAGAGAAATTTCTCCTGACTTATACAATAATGTACTCATTTCTGTTAAGTCATCAAAGGTAGCATGAGTTACATCGTATTTTTGTGCAAGCTCCGCCCATATATTTGGGCTATTTTCGGCTGTTGACGGGTCAGTTTTCTTTTCATTAATTTCTTTGGTAAATTGTTTTTCCGCATCTAAGCCTCTTACTGCTGATCGATTAGAAGAAACATGTGTGGAAGTTGAAGCTGTGCGATTAATATTCATAGTTTATGCTCCTTTACGATTTTTTATCTAAAATTCATCCATGCACTCATGGTATTCCAAGGAGCGTTGATAGAGGTAGCTTGGTAAGTGAATTTTCCTTCATCATGCCCGCTAGCATCCCACCATCTAAACGCGCCATCAACAATGTTATTGCCAGTTAAATCAATATCTTCCTGCATATACATTGATAATCTATCTTCGTTCATACGCGCAAATCTTGTCGAATTTTTACTGTAACCAATTTCCATTGTAACAATTAACATTTCTTCTCCACCATGATCTTCATTAGCTGTTAATTGGTTATCTGCAAAATATTCATACTGTGGATAATTTAGTAGAAATAGCAGCATAGACACTTAAAAAAGTTAAAGGTGGAGCAGCCCCTTGGAAAAGTGTGATAGAGTCTAATGTTTCTTCTTCTCCATCAATAAATAGGGCATTAGGATATTCTTTTTGAAGGGAATGTAAAGCTTGTTCCTTTAGGTAAGTCTTTTACAACACGTTAGGTTCTTCCTTATTAGATGCTAAAATGGTACCCGATGCTCCGAAAAATGTTACTACTACAAATAAAATTGCCGTAATTACTTTTTTCAACTTAATAAACTTCCTAATGAATTTCCAATTCCTATATTTGTAATATCGACGTAATTGAAAAATATGTTAGAAAAAATATATTTTGTATTTTATAGTCAAAAACTGATTGATGTGATTGAGAATGAAGCCACCATCGCTACTTATCCAAAAGTAAAAGAGAAATTGAATCTACTCAACGAAACAGTGAATGAAGACATCGAACACTCGTAAACCTATTAAAAGCCGAAGTATTAATAAAACATTAAAAAGTGTATAAAGGCATTAGAGGACGAAAACAAACCATTAAAAGATCAATTTCAAAAAGTACATAGCAAACGGTTTTAGCGGTTTTGTGTTTCTGAGAATTATTAGGGTATTCGATAATCGTGTGAGCTCTTGCTATAGGCATGTGTTAAAGTACACTTGAGTATAATTAACGAGATCTGTAGTAAGGAGAGGGATAGTGTCATTATGAAAAAGGCCTTATTTCTTATATTAGACGAGTATGCAGATTGGTAAGGTGCTTACTTATCATCGACATTAAATCAAAGAGAGAATGGGTCTGTTCATACTATTTCTTTAGAAAGTACCGTTAATCAAAACGACATTTCAAAACAATATTCCCATAGGTACTATATTTGGTGCAGTAGACTAGTTGGAAGAGAACGGTTTTCTAAATGATCATAATCATACTGGTAACTCGGTATACAGTTGGAATGACTATGAAAATTATAATCCTAATGGCAGTTTCCTAGAAAAACAAGCAGTAAAAGATTAAAAATTGGTTACTGCAAATGGAACAGCTCCTATTGAATTCACTAAATTGATTTTAAAATTGATTAAATTTGATATGCCTGAATGAAAAAATGATGTATATTAATAAGCATTGCTATTATAATTATTGTGAAAGATATGGGGATCCATATTCATATATAGTGATCACTGTTCAAGAATCGGGACAGATTGTTGGGAATTTGAGGGTGGAATAATGAATGATTTTTATACAGCATTAAATTATGTAAATAAAATGATTTACGAGCCAAATGACTTAACTGTAAAGTCGGCTCAAGAAGAAAAGCAAAATGCTAAGTATGGTGCTGGTATATTTCGATTATCTTCGAGAACAGTTCGTTTCAGGGTTGCAAATATAACTCCCACCAAAGCAGGACAGTTTGTTGCATTTTGGGAAAAAGATGAAAATAATAAAAACCAACCCTTTACATATGAGGAAGCACCTGATTTATTAGTTATAACTACTTTTAAAGATGATAGTGAGTTTGGACAATTTATTTTTCCAAAAGAAATTCTTTTCAAACAGGATATTCTTAGGTTCAATTCAAAAAAGGGGAAAATGGCAATAAGAGTTTATCCTAGCTGGGATAAACCGCCTAGTAAGCAAGCGATGAAAACTCAAAAATGGCAGTTGCCTTATTTTGTTGATATGAGTGATCCGAGTAAATTACCCACAGACAAAATAATAGAGTTGTATTCGCTTTAATCCTATGCTAACGGGCGCAGTTGTCGAAGAAGCATTGTTCCAGAATACAGAATCGGGCCATATTGTGGAGGCAGTATAAAAAGAAAAACAGCTCTTTTTATAAGGGCTGTTTAATCGCGCTTAGTTATATCATTTACTTTTTAACTTCATAATGCAATTCAATAAATTGATTAAATCTTTTCGTTCCTTTCAGAGAAAGGTCTAATTCTTGATTTCCTTCTTTAAATAAAGGGATGCCGCTACCTAGTATAGTTGGTGCAATGGTTATAAAGAATTCATCAACTAAATCCTCCTGAATAAAAGAATTTAACAGTTCACCTCCACCGACCACCCAAATGTTTTTACCGTCTTTGTTTTTTAGCTTGTTAACGAAATTATTTATGTCATCATTAACAAACTTCACATACTCGGCTTCCTTATAAGGAGCTCTCGTAAATACATAGCATTCCTTATTCTTATACGGGAACTCCTCTATTTCTTGTTTCAATACCCAATCGTAGGTTCTTTTTCCCATTAAAACTGTATCAACTGTTTCATAAAACTCAGAAAAACCATTATCTCCTTCGCCTTCAACCTTAAATAGCCATTCAAGGGATTCATCTTTAGTAGCAATATATCCGTCCAAACTCGAAGAAATAAACAATACCAAATTTCGTTTTTGATTCATAAAAAATGCTCCTTTCCTTACCGCTATTATAAGTATACAATGTAAACATGACACCTTTTGTCATATTAATTAAATTTAATTCGCAAATTTTTTTACATAAAGGTTGTGGGTATGATGAGAGCAGATAGATTAATGAATATAATGATACTTTTACAAAGTAAAGGTAAAATGACAGCAAAGGAATTATCCAATGATTTAGAGGTGTCAGATCGAACCATTCTCAGAGATATGGATGCATTAACCAACGCAGGGATCCCCATTGTTTCTGAAAGGGGTAAAGAGGGAGGTTGGCGTCTATTAGATAATTTTCGGAGTAAATTAAGTGGATTAACTGTAGATGACATGAAAACTTTATTTCTTTTACCACCTGAAGAAATACTCAAAGATTTAGGATTAAATAACCTGCCACTAGATACGAGGCAAAAGTTACTTGCAAATATCCCAGATACTTATCGAGACGAAGCACAAACAATATGGGAAAGAATTTATATAGATTCGGGTACTTGGAGACAATCCAAAGAAAATGTGTCTGCTCTTAATACCGTGCAACAAGCAGTTTATGATAGTAAAAAGATGAAAATCTACTATGAACAGGCCGACGGGGAGCAAAAAGAAAGGTTAGTCGAACCATTAGGATTGGTGGCAAAAGGTGATAAATGGTACCTTGTTGCACTAAGGGATGGGGAGTTACGTAATTATAGAGTATCACGCATACATAATGCAAAGATCAAAAGTGAAACTTTTAGAAGACCGCTTAATTTCAATTTGGTGGCATACTGGGAACGATCAAAAGTAGCGTTTGTACAAAATTTACCTAAATATGATGTACAAGTAGAAATACATCCGGAAATAATGAAAAGAATTAAATTTACAGGTAAGTTTGTCCAAGTTATAAAAACAGATAAACCAAATGAATATAATTGGATATCAGCAACTTTAAGATTTAATGATAAGCAAGAGGCTATAGAGTATATATTGGGATTCGCAAATAAAATAAAGGTCGTTTCACCGAAAGATCTTCCAGATAAAGTCGTATCGTTAGCCATGTCTGTTATTGACTTTTACAATAATGAATAAAAGGTCTTTGTTATATTTGTAGTTGTGTGAAGAGATATTTTCTTGTCTTCCGCAATCGGGTGCGATTGTTGCATATCAAAAGCCTAATTCCTCGATAAAATTAGAGAGAGGGGTTAGGCTTTTGATTTACCTTCAAATTAAATACACCGCTTATCTTAGTCTAGCTTCGCCTCTCGCTATCCTTGCCTTTGCTTCTTCTTAGCATTCCTAGTATAATAACGATGGTTTTTAATTGTGCCAGAATGATTAGCTGATGAAATGAGGGTTATTATAATGATAAATAATTTTTGGGCAACGTTACCGAAGCCTTTTTTTATATTAGCACCAATGGAAGATGTGACGGATGTCGTCTTTCGTCATGTCGTCAAAGAAGCGGGAGCACCCGATGTTTTTTTTACTGAATTTACGAATTCGGATAGTTATTGTCATCCAGATGGTAAGGAAAGTGTGCGTGGACGGTTAGTGTTTACGGAAGATGAACAGCCGATCGTCGCCCATATTTGGGGGGATAAGCCGGAATTCTTTCGAGAGATGAGCCTTGGTATGGCAGAGATGGGCTTTAAGGGCATCGATATTAATATGGGGTGTCCTGTGCCTAATGTCGCCAATAACGGTAAGGGAAGTGGCCTTATTTTGCGTCCGGAAGTGGCAGCAGAATTGATCGAAGCGGCGAAAACAGGAGGCTTACCGGTCAGTGTCAAAACACGGCTTGGTTATGCAAAGCTTGAGGAGCTAGAAGCTTGGCTTCCCCATTTGCTTAAGCAGGATATTGCGAATTTATCGGTTCACCTGAGAACACGAGAAGAGATGAGTAAAGTGCCTGCTCATTGGGAAGTGATTCCGCAAATCACCGCCATTCGGGACCGCGTTGCACCTGAAACACGGATTACGATAAATGGCGATATTCCTGATCGTCAAACAGGGTTACAGCTTGCCGAACAATATGGTGTCGATGGAATTATGATAGGTCGCGGTATTTTTAAGAATCCTTATGCGTTTGAAAAACAGCCTAGGGAGCATACTGCTGATGAATTGTTGGGGTTGTTGCAGTTACAACTTGATTTGCAAGATCAGTATGCGGAACGGGTTCCTCGCCCAATTGCCGGCTTGCATCGCTTCTTTAAAATTTACGTTAAAGGGTTTCCTGGTGCTAGTGATTTGCGTGTTAAATTAATGAACACGAAATCGACGGATGAAGTCCGAGCGCTTTTAGCTGATTTTCACAATAATAAATAAACGGGTTTCAGGTTAAAGAAACGCGTTCGAAATGCTTAGTTATTTGTCGGATAAAGTCACATTTTTTGATCTATCATTGTGTTCATGCTTTCCTACTTGTATAATTTAAAGGGTATAAAAATTTGACAAAAGGTATGGTTATATGAATAAACAACAAAAGAAAGAGCGTGCATCACAACAATCTTTGGCTAAAAAGCTAAAAAAAGCTGAAGCTGAAGCAAGAAAAAGGGCAATCAAAAACAGAAAACCGTTTAAAGGATTACAAATTAGACCGACGGTGTCACTTTTTGATGAGGAAGGAAAAGAAGAAGTAGGAGAAAACAATTGGAAAAAATTCGGTTTTGACATCCATCCGTACGTCACGATTTGCTCATCAATTATTTTGATTGTTTTCATCTCTTTAACGCTACTGTTTCCTAATACAGCAGAGAATTTATTCGATAATATTTTGGGCAGTATTACTAAAAATACAGGTTGGTTCATGATCTTTGCTGCTAACATCTTTATTATAGCCTCGCTTTATTTTGCCTTTGGTCGATATGGAAAGATCGTTTTAGGTGGAAAAAAAGCAAAGCCAGAATTCTCTAAATTTGCTTGGTATGCGATGCTACTTAGCGCGGGTATGGGGATTGGACTATTATTTTGGAGTGTTGCGGAACCGATCACACATTACGGAGCACCATCGCCGATGTTTTCTGGTGTTGAAGCCAACACATCTTCTGCTGCACAAGCGGCTATGGCGAGTACCTTTTTCCATTGGGGCATCCATCCTTGGGCTATTTATGCCATCGTTGGTTTAGGCCTCGCATTCTTTTCTTATAATAAAGGGTTGCCTTTGACGATAAGATCACTATTTTATCCAATTATCGGAAATAAGATTTACGGATTATGGGGGAATATTATTGATATTCTTTCTGTTTTAGCGACCTTAATGGGACTAGCTACATCACTTGGACTCGGTGTTTCCCAAGTGAATGCTGGATTAAACCACTTATTTGGCATTGATATCAGTATTACTGTTCAAGTTCTCTTAATTATAGTCATCACGGGTTTTGCAACGGTTTCAGTTGTTTTAGGACTAGATGGTGGGGTTAAACGACTTAGTGAAATCAATATGATCTTAGCAGGGGTCTTCCTGTTATTTGTGCTGATAGCAGGACCTACGGTGTATATTCTAAGTGGGTTTACGCAAAACATTGGTTACTACTTATCAAACTTTATCGAAATGAGCTTATGGACCGAAACCTTTAGAGCGACCAATTGGCAAAGTGGTTGGACGGTCTTTTATTGGGCATGGTGGATATCATGGTCGCCATTTGTTGGTATGTTTATCGCCAGAATTTCTAAAGGAAGAACAGTAAGAGAATTTATCATGGGTGTTATTTTCATCCCTACCCTAATCTCCTTTCTCTGGATGTCCGTATTCGGCGGTACAGCTATTTTTCAAGAAAGCAATGGTATTGGGGCTATTTCTACATTCGTTGAACAGAATGAGGCTTTAGCACTTTTTGCGATGGTAGAAAATTTACCAATAGCAAGTATACTTTCACTGATTGGCATTATATTAGTTACCGTGTTCTTCGTTACGTCTTCCGATTCCGGATCTTTAGTTGTTGATCACCTAACTTCAGGAGGGAAACTAGATTCACCAGTTCCACAGCGTGTATTCTGGGCTGTCATGGAAGGCGTTGTTGCTGCTACACTGCTTATCGGTGGCGGACTTGTAGCGCTCCAAACCGCTTCAATAATTACGGGGCTTCCTTTTACGATTATCCTTATCTTAATGATTTATTCATTGAACTTAGGGCTGAAACAAGAGTATGAAATAGAAACATCGGTAGATGAAGCATTAGAGCAAGTGACAACTGACCATGTGATCACCGAAGTTATTGCTTCAGCAGTTCACGATGATGCGCTAGTTGATGTTGTAACAGAGTCGATAAAAGAGGAAATTGAGACGATAGAGGAGACTAGTCATGTAGATAACGAAAACAAGTGATTCTTTGTTAAAAAGACGAAGATGAGCAGTGTAAGATCCACGGCAAGTGGATCTTACACTGCTTTTTAATTTAGGCTCTAAAATATATGTTGGGGTAAAGATACAATTCAACACGTTGCTTTTAAAATAAAGTGATGTGTGATCGTCCACTCGCTTGCCGCGGGCACGGCCTTGGGCCTACAGGATGTAGGTCAATTAGACGTTGTCACACGAGGTGACGGGTTTAGTCTAATATTCCACTGTGTGAAGCTAAAAGCGCTTCTAAAGTGGATTTTCGGCTCGCGCTGTTCCCGCAGGCGTCTCGTTGTCATCACACAATGACATAAAAAAAGCACGCAAGCGCCTTATTTGGTTTGTACAATAAATGACGTTGGTGAGTAAAAAAACGCACTAACGTCATTTTTCAATGCTAGGTTTCAAGTGATCGTTCTTCATTTCAACATCGTTAAAGGATGACAGAATGATGCTTGAACCGCAGAGGAAATATAATCGCTTTCACTCTCCCAAGCACAAGGGAGACATCTTGGTAAACGCAGTGTCTCCCTAGCCGCAGGCACTACAATTATGATCGGTTATTTGGTCAACGATTAGAGGCATCTACTGTACAAGAAATATTAGCCTACGATTCCAGCTTACGAAGGGAATGATTAATTCGACCAAAGTTTATTAAGCGTAATGCTTTTGGATTTGGCCGATTTGATCGGTTTCGATTAAAAGTTTTATTACATCATCAATATAAAGATGTGAAGATGCGAATTGCATAAAGAATAAGGAGCGAGCGTTAGCTCACCCCAACATTTGACTTAGAACCTTAATTTAAAGCAGAAAGTGAAAAAGTTGCCGTCAATGCCAGAAGGTCTTATGCCTGCATGTCGAACTCGCCTACTTTATCACAGATAACCGCTGGTAAAGCCTCCATCTCAAAATAGAGGTGGGGCTAAATTTCCACCCCTGCTGTTGTTGACGTTCAAAGCTGCTTTTCTTTACTATAAGTTTTTAAAGTTGGGGCTTCAAAAGAATTGAATTTTTCAAGTAACTGACTGGGTTCGTCGTCAACGATTGCCATAGAACGGTACTTTTCATCTAAAAATTGTTCCTTTGTCATATGTTTGAACAATTCAATAAGTGGGTTAAAGTAGTCATTGATGTTTAGAAGACCACATGGCTTTTGATGAAGTCCTAATTGAGCCCATGTAAAAATCTCAAAGAATTCTTCTAATGTTCCAGGTCCTCCGGGTAAAGCAATAAAACCATCAGCTAGCTCCGCCATTTTAGCCTTTCTTTCATGCATCGAATTAGCAACGATCAGCTCTGACAATCGTTTATGTGCTATTTCCCTCTGTTCTAAAAAACGAGGCATAACGCCGATAACTTGTCCACCTTCGTCTAAAACAGCATCTGCAACCGCCCCCATCATACCGACACTTGCTCCTCCATAAACAAGTGCTATATTATGTTTAGCCAATGCTTTACCGAGTTTTTTCGCACCATCTATATAAACGTTAGATGCGCCATTACTTGAACCACAAAATACAGCTATACGCTTCACTTTATTATTCCCCCTTAGTTAAATACAATATTTATATTATACAAAAGTCTTGATCATTTGTTAAACTTATAGTAATAGGCGTTAAGGAGCGTGAAAAAATGGATGTAGCTGAATTTCAACAATGGGTCAATGATTACTACCAAAATAGAGGATGGTCTGAACTAGATATTTTTATTCGTATTGGCTTTTTAGCAGAAGAAACGGGAGAAGTGGCACGCGCTATAAGAGCACTTGAGATTGGTAGAGATAGGCCAGACGAAGTAACAGAATCGTTTTTAAACAATAGGAAAGCTTTAGTTGAGGAATTAGGAGATGTATTGGGCAACGTCATTGTAATCGCTAATAAATATAATATTTCTTTAGAAGAAGTGTTTAATTCTCATAAGGAGAAACTCTCAAAGCGTTACGCTCATAAATAATTATCACTATAATTAAAAATAGTAAATAGAGGCGGTCTTAAACGAAAAAGTCGAATGGTTAAGAAGAGGGAAAAGCCTATAGATTTATGAAACTAATAAAGGTATAAATATGTGAAAGGGTGAGGGTGTTGAAATTAGCAATCATTAGTAGCATAAGAACAAATAACTTTAATGATGAACGTATCATGCAAAAAATCACAGAAATGTGGAAAGAGGCTTCTCATCATCTAAGTAAACATGAAGGCGTTACATACGGTGTGTATCACAATTATGAAAGTGACTACAAAGGAGATTATTCATTAAGCATTGGTATTGAAGATAATAATGGACCATCTATAATTGAGATACCAGAAAAGGAGAACTATGAAATTTTCAAGGTAAATACGACAGAAGAACACGGTATCTCTAATGCGTGGAGCAAAATATGGCACCAAGAAGAGAACGGTACAATAGAGAGAGTGTACTCATTTGACTTTGAAAAATATTACCCTAACGGTGAAATTGAAATCTACATAGCGATCAAATAGTGACAACTTATTAGATATGCGTCCGTAAAACGCCCAGCTAAATAGAGGTTATCTATTTAGCTGGAAGATAACGGACGCTAATTGTGCTGTTATCTCTTTGGGCTCGCTTAAATTCTATTGCCGTGTAAAAAGAACGTGTTGGTGCGTTTAACGCATCAACACGTTCTTTTGTATCATTGTTTTGCTTTCAATCATTAGTCCTTATACTACATCTGATTAAGCTTCTTTAAGAGCAGGACTACTATTCTTTTTAAAAGTAAAATAGGTGATGGTTAGTGCCATATGCATGATCGTGAAACCAATTAGAATCGTCATTGTTTTTAATAGAAAAGTATAATCACCGCTTGAAATTACCGCCTTAAACGACTGAACGGTATATGTCATAGGTAACAGATAATTAATCGGCTGGATCGCCTTTGGAATTAACTCTAATGGGAAGGTTCCAGCACTTGTTGTTAGTTGTAAGACAAGAATAATAATCGCAATAAAGCGTCCAATGTTTCCGAGTGTGGTGACAAGCAATTGGATAAGTGTCATAAACACCAAACTTGTGATTATAGAGACAAGCACAAATAATGGGACACTTTGAACTTCTACCCCTAAGCCCGTTAACAATACCGCGTCAACTAATAAAGCTTGAATAGCACCTGCAATTGCAATAACACCAAATTTGCCGATAAACCAACTAAAGCCAGTCCGTGGTTCGATTGCTGGTTCTTTTAAGTTAAAGACAATGGTCATTAATAGTGCACCTACGAATAAGCCTAGAGAAATGAAATAGGGTGCAAATCCGGTCCCATAATTCGGAACAGGGTTTACTTCTTGTTTGCTGATTTCAACAGGACTTCCCATCATATCATACGTATCTTCATCAGCTTTTAATGTGTTCACTTCATCCGCAGCTTCTTCTAGTTTATCATGTAATTCGGTTGTTCCATCGGCAAGATCTCCTGTGCCATCTGAAAGCTTGGTTGAACCGTTTGCTAGTTTTTGAGAGCCGTCGGTTAATCTAGCTGAGCCATCAGCTAATTGATCGATTCCTCCATTTAGCTGAACTGCACCAATTGCTAATTGTGTTGATCCGGTTTGTGCTTCATGAAGCTTTTGGTTGAATAATTCCATATTATTTACGTACATGAATTGTCCGCTATTTAATTGGGAAGCCCCTTCTTCGAGGGCGTTTGTCCCTTCAGCCAATTGCTCGAGACCATCTTTTAAATGGGATTGGCCAACATTAATATCTTGAAGTCCTGATGTCAGTTGATCAAAGACGGGATCTACAGCTGTTTGAATTTGCTCATCGATATCAGAAATAGAAGCAGACAGTTTATCATTGACTTCATCTTGATAGTGTTCAAATCCTTGGTCAATTCCCGCAGTTACTTGGTCGATCCCTTGATTAATACCTGTTGTTATGGGTGTCTCAAGCTGTGCTTGGATCGTTTGCTCGACTTGTTCTTTAGTTGGCGCTTGTTCGTTAAGCTGTGAAATGATACGGGTTACCGTTTGTTCAGGTATGCCGTTTTCAATAAGCGAAATGGCTAGTTGTTCCGTTTGCTGTGTCTGTATATCGATGATCTGTGTTGCTACAACATCAGCTACATTCGTGGAAAGGCCTGAAGAAAGTTCAACAGCCAATTCGTCCTGGAGACTACTATTAATGCCTTGGTTCAATTGTGCTAAACCTTGATTCATTTCAGATTCACTTGCTTCCACTTTATCACCAATCGTCTCTGCCAATTGAGTCGGGAGTTGTGTTTGAAAAGTCTCTAAGCCATCATAAACTTGCTCAGTTCCAGCAATTAAGTCAGGGACTTTCCCAGTGATTTCCGCTAGCCCTTCGCTGACTTGTGACGTACCATCGCTTAATGCTTCAGCCCCATTTTGCACATCGATAGATCCAGCATAAAGTTGGTCGCTACCATTGGACAATTGATTTATTCCATCAGCAAGTTCTTGAGAACCACCGGCAAATGCATTTGAGCCTGAACGCACTTTTGTTACGCCATCTTCAAATTCAATTGAACCGGCTACGAGAACTTCTAAGTTTTCTTTTAGTTCGATTGAACCTTCTGCTAGCTTTTCAGCCCCACTATTTATTTCCGCGCTACCGTCACTTGCTTTGACGAGACCATCGCCTAATTGAAAAACGGTGCTGAACATAGTCTCTGCGTAAGTCGATGATAATTCTTTTGAGATACCTGCTTTTATTTCTTTTACAGCCGTTTCTCCAATTTGTGAAGACAAGAAGTTATAGCTTTCATTCGGAATATATTTTAATACGAGTTTCTTGGGCTTTTCATCCATTAATGTTGTGGCATTTTCAGAAAAGTCTGTAGGGATTTCAATGACCATATAATATTTTCGATTTTCTAGGCCTTGATAACCTTCTTCTTGTGTGACAAATTCAAATTGAAATTCATCATTGTCTTTTAACTTATCAACGAGATCTTCTCCTAAATTCATTTCTACCTCAGCATAGTTAGCGCCTTTATCTTGATTAATGATGGCAACCGGCAAATCTTCCATGTGATCATAAGGGTCCCAGAAAGACCAAAGGAACATCCCGGAATAGAGCAGAGGAATGAAGGTGACCGCAATAATTGGAATGAATACTTTTTTATTTGTTAAAATCTGCTGCCATTCTAACAAAAAGTTTGATTTTTTCATTTATAAACCCCTTCCTTGAATTAATGACGCTTTTAACCAACTGGTCATTTTTTTGATAATGATTGACCGATATCCTCATTCGGTCAAAAACAGTTAAAAATGATGGATTATCGATTGGATAATCCATTGAGTAGATAAAGTTTAAAAAGGTCTGAAATTTCATCTTTTTCTAAAGGCTTACGAAGCTGATCCCAATCAAAAATAAGCGCAATGTATAGCTTTAACATGACAAAGGCTGTTAACTCAGGGTTACACGGTTTAATCTCTCCTTTTTCGATACTCTTTTGAATGATATTCTTTAAATAGTCAATAATCATGTTCTCAATATTTTGAATGACTTCCTTAACAGCTGGTGTTCCTAATTCTTTCTCCTCTTGAATAAGTTTAATCATCAACTGATGGTCCGTTCGAAACTCTAACAATTTAAAAAGTGCACGATCCGCTTTTTCATAAAACGGTAAGTCTTCTTCTAGGATAGTTTCAACCACATCTTTCATTTCCCTAATTAAGGAAGAAATAATTTCATGAAAGAGCTCTTCTTTATTTTTATAAAACGTATAAATAGTTCCTTTGCCAACATTCGCTATCTTAGCAATTTGGTCAATGGTTGTGGCTTTATAGCCAAATAAAGAAAAAGAGTTTGTTGCAGCATCAACAATTTGTTTTTTTCGGTCAATGGTTGCCACTCAATACACCTCCCGGGTCTCAAATTGACCAAACGAATAATTCGGTCATTAATTCATATTTTAGAATACCATAGGATGGATTGGATGGCAAATGAAATATAGGTTTTTACGGTGCGGTGATTTCATTATAAAACGACAAAAGCGTATTATTATAGTAACAAGCGTGCTAAGTCATAGGTGTAAAAAACGCCGGTTTTCATTTCATCTTTTTTAAAAACAAAACAAATCATGGGATGGTTTGAAAATGAAAGACGGCTAGTTTTAAGTAGGGAAGATCGGGTCGTACACATGGTAATGGTGAACTTATTTCTGTTTAGGTTTAAAATGTCTTTTTTTGGTGAATTTACTTATTAGATGAACGTATTTATTTGTATAGGAAGGGTGAAACAATGGGATTATTAGTAGATGGGCAATGGTATGATGACGAAAAGGATGTGACAAGCAATCAGGACGGTCGTTTTATTCGGAAAGAATCACAGTTCCGTAACTGGATTACAGCCGATGGCAGTGCCGGGCCAACAGGGGAAGCTGGCTTTAAAGCTGAGCCTAACCGTTATCACTTGTATGTTTCTTATGCTTGTCCGTGGGCAAATCGCACGCTTATTATGCGAAGTTTAAAAGGATTAAAGCAGATGATTTCTGTCTCTGTTGTTCATCCGTACCGCGACAAGAAAGGGTGGACATTTGAACCAGGTCAAGGCGTGATTGCTGATCCGGTTATGGACGCGGATTATTTATATCAAATTTATCAGAAAGCGGATTCGACTTACAGTGGGCGTGTTTCCGTTCCGGTTTTATATGACCTTAAGCAAAATAAGATTGTCAATAATGAATCGGCTGATATTATCCGGATGTTAAATACTGCATTTGATCATTTAGGTGCGGAAGCTGTGGATTTCTTTCCGGAAAGCTTACAACAAGAAATTGATGCCATTAATGATGATGTTTGTCATGCGATTAATAATGGGGTTTATAAGGCAGGTTTTGCCACTGAACAAGCCGTTTATCAAGAAGAGGTAACCAAATTATTTGACGCACTGGATCGATTAGAAGAGCGGCTGGCTACTCGTCGCTATTTAGTAGGGGAGCAAGTAACTGAAGCCGATTGGCGCTTATTTCCGACTTTAATTCGTTTTGATCCGGTTTATTATGGTCACTTTAAGTGTAATATTAAACGTCTTATTGACTATCCCAATCTTTGGCGTTATACAAAAGCGTTGTACCATTATCCTGGCGTCTCTGAAACGGTGAACATTGACCATATTAAGGAGCACTATTATCGGAGCCATAAATCGATCAATCCGACAGGCATTGTGCCGGTAGGTCCAAAGTTAGATTTTAGTTTCGATGACTAAAGTGATTAGTTACAGAACATAAAGGAAATTACGATTATCTGCAACAGTGGGAAATGAAGAATCGTCAAGATCAACAAGCTAAGCTATCAAGCTTATAAATAAAGTCAATGACAAGAAAAAGAAAATCCGCACCAAAATGATTATTTAATCCTAAAATATCAGAAGTACTTAGCTGTTTAAGTATTGAACCATCAGAATCGTTAGAGAAGGAATTTCAAAGACTACTAAAAAAAAGAGAATTAGATGAATGATTTTCGGTTGAATAAAGAAGAGAAAGCATATAAGTAACTTGGCTATATGACCAATATGACCATGTAATTTATCGAATTTAGCTGAAGCGTTTATTAAGTGAAAATAGGACTTCCATTTAAGTTGGAAGTCCTATTTTTTCGTATATTTGATCATGGAGCAGTAGCAGTTCCTAAATAAAAATAGTTGCAAGGTGGATTCTATTGTGTATATAATGTGAATATAGTATATATACATTATATAAATATTATTTAACGAGTCTAAAAGGAGTTGAGTTTTTTGTGTCAGACCAAGAAAAATCTTCTCGCATGAGCCCTGTAAAACGCTGGTTGATCATTATTGGTATATTCTTACTTGTTCAGATGATCTTTTTTGGAATAGACGGGACGATGTGGGAACCTAAGATAAACGATAGTGGTCGGTTATTTGCTAGGATAGGTAGATGGATTTTGGACTCGAAATTTTTCACGGAATGGATGACGCCATACGCCTACCCATTCTTTAACATGTTTATGACCATTCACATTATTGTTATACTATTTCAAGCTATCCAAGACATGAGTTCAAGTGTTTTTTCAAAAAATAAAAGATGAGGGATTCACATGCAAATAATTATATCCAACAGTTCAAAGGAGCCAATCTATGAACAAATTGCTAATCAAGTTAAATCAGCTATTTTAACAGGTGAATTACAGGAGGGGGCAGCAATCCCCTCCATGCGTAAACTTGCTAAGGATTTACAAATAAGTGTTATTACGACGAAGCGGGCCTATGAGGAGTTGGAGAAGTCGGGTTTTATTTATTCGATTGTTGGAAAAGGCTCGTTTGTTGCAGAACAAAATTTGGAAGTTATCCGAGAGAAAAAGCTGAATGTCATCGAGGAGCAACTGAATGCGGTCATCACCAATAGCAAAGAAATTGGTCTGTCACTAGATGAGCTACAGCAATTAATGAAGATTTTATATGAGGAGTGAACCGGGTGGGGAATGTAGTTGAATTAAAAAATGTAACGAAGAAATTCAAGGGATTTGCTGTTGAAGATATGGATTTGCAAATAAAACAAGGCTTTGTAACAGGATTCATGGGAGAAAACGGGGCAGGTAAGTCGACAACGATAAAAATGATGTTAAATTTGTTACAGCCAGATGCTGGCGAAGTTAAGGTTTTCGGGTTGGATTATACTACGCATGAGAAGGTGATTAAGGAACGGATCGGGTTTGTTTACGATGGCAATGTTTTTTTTGAAGGATTGAATTTAAAAGATATAAAACGTATTGTTGCACCAGCTTATGAGCGCTGGGATGATAAATTATTTCATAAATATATAGAGCAATTCGATTTGCCACTTAATAAAGCGATGAAAACTTTCTCAAAAGGGATGCAAATGAAGGCGTCATTGGCGATAGCGTTGTCACACCATGCGGAGTTGATTATTCTGGACGAACCAACAGCGGGTTTAGATCCAATTTTCAGACGAGAGTTGTTGGACCTACTGCAAGAATTGATGGTAGATGGTAATCGCACGATTTTTTTCTCTACCCATATTACAAGTGATCTAGATCGGATCGCAGATTATCTTGCATTTATCCACAAAGGCGACTTAATATTTAACCAATCGGTTCATGACGTGGCTGAAAATTATGCACTCGTTAAAGGGAAACTGGATCTCCTGGATAGAGACACAGAAAAAGCATTTGTGCATATTCGTCGCGCATCAACAGGTTTTGAAGCATTAACGGATAATAGTAATGATGTGAAACAAATTTTCGGTGACAATGTTGTTATTGAACGCGCCTCGCTAGAAGATATTATGTATTACTTAAAAGGGGGTATACACCATGGTTAATTTAATCAGACGTGATGTTATATTACAGAAGAAGTATCTGTTAACCTATATTCCTTTTATCGTATTCTTTATCATAATGGGATCGCATTCGGCATTGACTTTCCTTGTTGCTAGTATTTTCATCCCGTTTAATGCATTTGCCTATGATGAAAAAGCAGAAACAAATATTTTGTTAAATTCTTTACCCTATACACGCAAGGAAATCATCGCAGCACGCTACCTTGGTGCTATTGTTTATATGGTCTTAGCTATTGGGCTGACAAGTCTAGCATTACTTGCTTTCGGTGAACCGTTTACGATGAAGGATATTGCGGTGGGAAATAGCTTATTCTTACTATTTGCAGCGTTTACCTTTCCATTATTTTATATTTTGAAATCAGGCCATATTTTTACAGTCGTTCTCATCAGTTTTCTCGTTTTGGCAGGAATAGGGCCGCAGGTTGTGATTTTTTTAGTTGAGCGTCTAACTGCAATTACTGATTTTATTGCTAGATTCTCCGTACCCACTTTGTATACGGGAGCGGCAGTTATTGTCATAATACTCTATGCGATATCTTGGGGGATTACGACGTTTATTTACCAGAGAAAAGCTTTCTGAAAAGTATTACGACTGGGTGTCCGATTCAGGCTATCGGACGTCATCCTCAATGAAGTATCAAAAAAATGGGAGAATAGCACAAGAAACTTCAGCGAAGTACTATGTAATTACTGAATGGTTCTTTCTATCATCATTATATTATTAAAAAGTCTAAAGCCATTTAGTATTGAATAGCTGTCTCTTTTGAATAACGCTCTAAGTTTATCAGGATTTTAAATTTCGATATTTTTAGTTGAAAGGAAATTAAAATCTCTCTCCAAATAAAATTATTATATTAAGTTACCCAACTTCCGCACACTGAAAATGGTTATTCAACCTTGATTGTGTTCAATAGACGCGGTATTCAATATGCATGTTGATTACTTTTGCATGGATGTGCCGCACACGTTAAGAGCGTTATTTCGTTCCGAAAAGCAATGGGTTCGCTTTTCGCGGGGATGGCTTCAGCTAACTTGAGTCGCAAAGATCACGCCTCAAGTGGATCTTCAGCTCATCCTATTCCCGCAGAAGTCTCACCCCTTACTTATCTCCACTTAGACTGGGGGTCCATACTGAATGCGATTTCTCCATTTTGCGTACGAACGCAACTAATTTTCATGCGAATTTCTTACTTTTCGTGCGAACGCAACTAATTTTCATGCGAACTTCTCACTTTTCATGCGAACGTAACCAGCTTTCGTGCGAATTTCTTACTTTTCATGCGATCTCAACTGCTTTCGTGCGAATTTCTCACTTTTCGTGCAAACTCAACTAGCTTTCGAGTCAAGTCCAGCCGCACGAAATAAAGCACTATTTAGCAGATGAGATATGTGTAGACGCCTGTGGGAGTAGCTCACCTGCGCGTCTAAAACGAAAGGTTTATAATCAATCGAAAATCTATATTCAAAGTCAACGCTTATATTTAATATTAGCTCTACTCTTTGTCTCATTACTCTTATTAAGTATTAAATTTTTTGACAATCAATCCATACGTGTGGATCTTTAATGACACAATCAATGTGAACACCGGCTTCAGTTATTCCACCAAAAGATTTGTTACTACCGAAAGCGATATGTACGGTGCCATAAACTTTTTCGTCTTCGAGCACATTACCAGTTAAACGCGCCTTTTTGTTTGTACCAATGCCAAATTCAGCAATGGTACGACCGTCACCGTCTCCGAGTAGTGACAATAGGTCTTGCCCTTGGTTGCCTGATGCATCAACAAGCCGGCCAGATTCGATCGTCAGTAACACCGGTTCACTTAATACACCGATATTGCTAATCGAACCGTCAATTAAGATTTGTCCATTAGCAGAGTTTTCAATCGGAGCGATATAACTTTCGCCAGAAGGGATGTTGCCGGACTGGCCCTTTTCGGTAAAAACACCGGTACTACTTATACTTGGTCTGTCCTTAATAGAAAAAGTCAGTTCGGTATCATCTTTTTTTATCGTAACAGTTGATCCATTTTCGAGTAACTGACAATAATGCTTCGTTAGCGTTTGCACTTCATGATAATCAGCGGCTATCGCGCCATGCTCTAACATATCTAATGTTATACCTGGCATGGTTGCTACCCGTGCTCCGAGTGCTGAAGCGTCTTTGCGTGCTTGAGTATGGGTTAACGAGTGTTCGGTTATACAGAGCACAGCGTGCGCTTGTTTCATAAGTAAGTGCACTAAGTCGGTAGGCTCTTCGCCAGATTTGTTTCGAGTCGGCATTCTCATTAAAGCGATATTATTGGAAATAAGTGAGCCGGCTTGATAAAAAAGTTCAGCTATGTCGACCTTTTCATCATCTGTAACGATGAGAAGCGATTCAGTTGGTTTTAATGATAAATTTTGTATAAGTACTGATTTTGCACGATCCACTAAATGCAAATTAATCATCCTCCTTAAATAGCTGATAGGCCAAAGTGGGTGCCGTATCTTTCGAATACAGATTGGATTTCTTGTTTCGCTTCAAATAGCGTTTGAACAAATTCGTCTATCTCGTGATCGGTAATCCGAAAGCGAGGGCCAGATATCGTAAGTGATCCCAAGATGGATTCTTTGTAGAAGAGTGGAATTGCAACGGCGACAACATCTTCTGTATATTCACCTTCACTGATCGCATAACCTCTTTTTCTAATTAACTGCAAATCATTTTGTATCTCTTTAGGATCAATAAGTGTTTTTTCAGTATATTTAACGAGATTTCTAGTTAAATAGTGTTCAATAAATTCATCTGACAGATACGCTAGGATGGAGCGGTAAGAAGCCCCTGCATATAAAGGCGTACGGCTCCCTGTTGAGACAGAGAAGCGTATCGTTGTTTGTGATTCTACAGCATCAAGTGTTAAACCCTCTTCACCGTCATGAATGGTTAAGAATACGGATTCATTTGTCTGTGTGCTGATTCTTTCTAGAATCGGATGAAGGAGCTCATTAATATGAAAGTTCTCTGTTAAGGTATGCCCGAGTTCCCACACTGCAAAGCCGAGTGAATATTTTTTTGTTTCCTTATTTTTCAGTAAAAATTTATGTTTCTCCAGCGTTTCTAATATTCTATAAATTTTAGTGTGATTTTGATTGAGCTTGGCAGCTAATTCTCTTCCTCCCCATGTGGGTTTCTCTTTGGTAAACATTTTTAGAATGTCTAGTGATAGGCTCAATGTTTTTAACATGTAAGCATTCCCCCTTGTAGCAGCATAATTGGTGCATATATTCATTAATGCTAATATATGCACCTGGAAAAATCAACAAATGATCAACTGCTAGTCAAATAGATAGTCAACGACTGCGGCGATATATACTTTACAACAGCGGACGATATCTTCAACTTGAACTTTCTCATTGTAACCATGAATACTAGGCAAGTATGCAGGTCCATATTGTAAGACCGGTATGTTATGTTCACGGAAATGACGAGCATCGCTGCTAGCCCATTGCATTACCCCGTATGATTCATGTCCTGTTACATAGTGGATATTATTAATAATCGATTTACATACTGGATCGTCGGCGCGTGTGGAATTTGCGTTACTGCGGAAGCCAAACCGACTGATTTCATAATTAATCCCTAAAGCGTCGAGTTTCTCATGTAGAAATGTGGTGACGTCATCTTGAGTGATGCCAAAAGGTAGGCGACAATCAACCTCGACTTCGCAACTTTCCGGTATCATATTCGATTTTGTTCCGCCTTGTATCTTACCAATATTAACAGTCACATGATCCATTACGGGTTGAAAAGCTTCTCTATCTGTTTCTACTTCACGCATATAACGTTTAGACTTTTCAATTAGAGGTCTTACCCTTTCAGGGATTTCAATGTCTAACTCCCATAATTTTCGGATTTCATTAATGGCATCGATCATATCTGTAATGGCATTGTGGCCAGCTAGTGGTGATAAGCTACCATGTCCAGGCTCACCGAATACTTTTAGTTTAAACCAATAGGATCCTTTTTGACCGATGGTTGGGTTATAGCGCGATGAAGGCTCTGCTATCAGACAACCATCACCTACGATTAACTGATTATCTAACAGCCAAGGGACGCCGTATTCGCCACCGGTTTCTTCATCAGGGACAACGGCAAGCGTTAGTTGTCCAGGAAGTTCAATATTAAGTTTTTTTAACATAGCAAAGGTAAAGATTAATCCACCTAATCCAGCTTTCATATCACTAGCGCCTCGCCCCAATAACCAGCCATCAACGACCTCACCAGAAGTGGGTGGGAAGTCCCATTTACTGTGATCGCCAGTTGGAACGACATCAGAATGCCCACAGAAAATTAAGTGTTTTCCATTAGGGTCTGATCCAATGGTAGAAACTAAGTTATACATTTTTTCAGCGGATTCATACCATAAATTATGCGTACCTGCTTCTTTCAAATAGTCGTCAATAAAGTTGGTAATTTCGGTTGAATCACCAGGTGGATTTTCGCTTGGGATTTTAATCAACTGACTACATAGATCGATTAAGTCAGCTTTATTATCTTCAATTTCTTGGATAAGTTGATCTTTTAGTGCTTGTTTTGTTGTCATTTAAGTCCTCCTTAATTGGCTAACGTTTGCAAGTGTGTCATTTTGCCATAAAGTGATTCTAAATGATTGAATTCTTTTTCATTATAAAAGGCGCATTTTGACTGCCCGTAAAGTTTTGCTACTTCAATACAATAACGAACGACTTCTTCCACATCTGTGACACGACTGGCCCCCGTACCGCAACCGGCTACGGCAGTTTCTGTTGTTACTGCGACGCCGACAACCGGTTTATCTGTTGCAACAGACGGTTGAAGTATACTGTTGATGTGATAAACATCATTACCGTATGGCGTAATATCTTGAGTGGTAATCGGCATCGTCACGGGTAGTTTTCCAACCGATTGGCTATAAACATGAAGTAAATCCTCACTAATTTTTAAGATATAACCTTCTTTCACTGTAGGTGTAATGGCAAAACCACGGTGATTAATAATTTGATTGCCTTTTGTTGTATCAATCGATAGAATCGCATCCATTGCACCATCTACCTCATATTGATTCATCGTCATAATATCGACAGGTGAATCCATAAAAGGAACAGGATCATGTGGTTGAGTAGGTGCATCTGGACAAATGTGAGTCGTTAAAATTATATCTCCCTCTAATTGATCCCCTTTATTAACCATATCTAATAACTTAGCGGCGGCCGACATGCTTGCCAATGCGCCATCTCCATCGGAAACGAATCCGTTCATCTCAGGACGAGCACCTATTCCACCTAGTCGTCCAATAATGCCTAACGTAGGTGCAGTGCCTTGTTTAGACTTTCCATTTTTTCCTGGAATGCGTACTTTAATAAAATCTGTTTTCCCTTTATCACCTGAGATGGTTTGCACGTTAATGGTCCCTTGTTGATTAATTGTCGTTAAATAAGCTTTAATCTTATCTCCAGTAACATTGATGTCGTCCATCAAATCGTATACTTCCATAACATGTTTTAATGACATATGAATTCCTCCAACTTCTAATCTGCTAAATGGCAAGATGTTTGATGTGTATTTTCTTTTGTAATCATTCTAGGTTCTTTTGTTTTGCAAATATCGATCGCCACCGGGCAACGTTCATGAAAATGGCATCCTGACGGTGGATTTAACGGACTAGGAACCGTTCCTTTTAAAATAATCCGTTCTTTTTCTTCAAACGGACTTTCTTTTGGTATGGCCGAAAATAGTGCCTTTGTATAAGGGTGCTGGGGATTCGAGTAAATCTCTTCAAATGTACCGATCTCCACAATACGGCCCAAGTACATCACGGCAATGCGATCACACATATAGCGGACGACATTTAAATCATGTGAAATAAAAATATATGTTAATTTGAAATCCTGTTGCAGTGTGTTTAACAAATTGATGACTTGCGCTTGAACAGAGACATCTAAGGCTGAAACAGGTTCATCACATATAACGAGTTCTGGGTTTAATGTTAGTGCTCTAGCGATATTGATGCGCTGTCGCTGTCCCCCTGAAAATTCATGAGGGTAGCGATCAGCATATCGCTTATTTAACCCAACGATTTCTAGTAGGTCTTCAACGCGCTGTTTTTGACTTGCTCGGTCTCCTATTTGATGAATAACAAGTGGCTCTGCGATAAGTTCACCAACTTTTAAGCGTGGATCGAGAGAAGCATAAGGATCTTGGAAGACCATTTGAATCTGTTGTCGCGTTTGTCTTAGCTTCTCAGCCGACATGTCGACTAAATTTTGCTTTTTGAAAATAACCGAGCCGTCTGTTGGTTTAATTAATTGGTTAACGAGCCGAGCCATCGTTGATTTGCCGCAGCCAGATTCCCCAACGATACCTAAAGTCTCGCCTTGATAAACGTTGAAATTAACCCCATCAACCGCTTTTACACTTTGCGTTGATTTTTTAAAAGGGATCGGATTAGAAACAGGGAAATGTTTCTTCAATTCATTAACTTCAAGTAGTGTCTCCATCACTGTATCCACGCTCCTTTCTCTCTAGTTGATGTTCACTGGTTTGAAAGTGGCAGGCGACCGCATGTCCTGGTGTCGTCTCATTAAGTTGAGGCGTTTTTTGATAACAAATCTCCTGCGCATAAGGACAACGTTCAACAAATGGACACCCTTTTATTTCATAACTTAAGTCAGGTGGGCTACCAGGAATTGAAGCTAAAGGCTCTGAACTATTCTGCTCTTCAGAGATTTGAGAATCGAGTAGTCCCCATGTGTATGGGTGTAAAGGCTGCTGGTATAGATCTTTGACAGATGCAGATTCGACCACTCGCCCCGCATACATAACCAACAACTTGTCACACGTTTCCCAAACGACACCGAGATCATGGGTAATCATAATAATGGACATCGCTAATTTTTCTTGAAGTTCTTTCATTAAATTAAGAATCTGGGCTTGTACCGTTACATCTAAGGCAGTCGTTGGCTCGTCAGCGATTAATACTTTCGGATCACAAGCGAGTGCGATGGCAATCATCACCCTTTGTCGCATGCCCCCTGAAAATTCGTGGGGATACATATCAATGCGTTTGTCTGGAGCGGGAATACCAACGAGATCAAGTAGTGAAATTGCTTTTTGTTTGGCATGTTTTTTCGAGACTTTTTTATGCGCGCGAATCGTCTCAATCAGTTGATTGCCAACTGTGAAAACCGGGTTTAAACTCGTTGAAGGATCTTGGAAAATCATTGATATTTCATTGCCGCGAATTTTACGTATCTCTTTAGTAGAAAGTTCAAGCAGATTTTTCCCTTTAAAATAGATAGCTCCGTTTGCTATTTTGGCTGGTGGGCTAGGTATTAACTGAAGAATTGAAGTTGCAGTTACACTTTTGCCTGAACCAGATTCACCTACAATGCCGATGTTTTCTTGTTTATTAAGTTCAAATGTTACGCCATTAACAGCGCGTGTAATAATCGATCCGGTCTTAAATTCAACGTGTAGATTATCAATCTTTAATAATGGCTCTGACATACGTTCACCTCCTTTTTGAGTTAGACTTTCATTTTTGGATCTAAGGCGTCCCTTAAACCATCCCCAAATAAGTTAATACCAAGTACAGTAAATAAAATGGCTAAACCAGAAATGGTTGCCAGTTGCGGGCTAAGCACAAGAAAGTCTTTTCCTTCTTGAAGCATGCTTCCCCATGAGGCAGTAGGGGGTTCGATCCCTAGTCCTAAGAAACTTAAAGAGGCTTCCGAGATAATCGCTCCAGCGATGCTCATTGTTGCATAAACAATTAATGGCGCTATACTGTTGGGAACAATATGTTTAAATAAGATGCGTCCGTGTTTTGCTCCTAATGATCGAGTTACTTCTATATACTCTGCTTCCTTTACACTTAACACTTGGCCTCTAAATACCCGAGCAAAACCCGGAATGTTGGATACGCCGATGGCAATCACCACATTGACTAATCCTTGGCCTAAGACAGTCATTAGCACGATGGCAAGTAGGATAAAAGGGAAAGCCATCATCCCATCGACCATTCGCATAATAATTGAATCTGTCCGACCGCCAACATATCCTGATATTAGCCCGAGTAATGAGCCAAATATGGCACCAAATAAGACGGCAGACACACCTACAATTAATGAAATCCTTGAACCATAAACGATGCGGCTAAATGTATCACGACCATAACTATCTGTGCCAAGTAAGTGCCCTTGTTGACCAGGACTTAGTAGGCTCTTTGATACATCCATGGCATTAGGGCTGTGTGTTGCAATCCAAGGTGCAAAAATGGCGGTAATGATTAATATGAAGATAATCACTAAGCCTAAAGCAGCAAATCGGTTTCGCAACAGTTTTCGCAAAAAGGATTGTTCGCGTTTTGCTTGTATATATTGTAGTTCTTTGCTTTGCTCAATTTCATTAATCGTTTCCATATTTAATTACCACCTCCATGCGGATCATCTAAATTGATCTTTGGATTGACGACTTTGTAGAGAATATCGACAATTAAATTAATCACGACGTAAATAATCGCGACAAAGATGACAGACCCCTGAACGACAACGAAATCTCTACGATCAATCGCATTAACGATTAATAATCCCATCCCTGGCCAACTAAAAATCGTTTCAGTAAGAACAGCTCCACCGAGTAGTTTAGAAAATTGCAAGCCCATAACGGTCAATAGTGGGGTCAATGCATTTTTCAATGCATGTTTATAGATCACGATGGTTTCCTTTAAACCTTTTGATCGAGCAGCTTTAATGTAATCATTTGATAGAGTTTCTAGCATACTCGAGCGAATGACCCTTGCAAATTCAGCCATTGGTATCGTAGCTAACGCAAGGCTAGGTAAAATAAGATGTCTAAGAAATGGCCATAGACCCTCATTAATAGATCCCATGCCTGTAGAAGGCAGCCAACCAAGGTTGACACTAAATAATAGAACTAACATGACGCCTAACCAAAAAATCGGCATTGAAACGCCAACGAGTGAAAGGGTAGTGACGATATAATCAATGAAGGTGTTTTGTTTTTTAGCGGCAAGGATGCCAGCAGGAACACCGATGAGTATGGCAAGGATTAAGGCGCTAACAGCTAGAATAATAGTGTTTGGAAAACGTTCCATAATTAAATCCGCAACGGGTTGGTTATAATTAAGTGAATTGCCAAAGTCAAAACGCGTTAAATTGACTAAATAGTCAAAAAATTGCTGGTGTAAAGGATCATTTAAACCTAATCGTTCTGAATAGGCAGCAACATCTTCGGCGCTCGCTTGTGGGCCGAGCATTACCGCCGCAGGATCACCCGGTAGCATCCGTGTAATAAAGAAGACAATCACAGCAACGATAAATAAAGTCGGAATGAGCTGAAAAATACGTTTTATTAGAAATTTCTTCAAATGAGCACCCCCCTTTTGATTCATTATATGAACTATTGTTTTATTATATGAATTATTAAAGATGTTACCATCGAATCTTATCAATGTAAATAGCATGTCGAGAAAAAAATAATCACTTTTACAACTATTTTAAATTTTCTAAAAATTAATATTTACAAGTGAATGATCGTATGGTAAGGTAATATGTATTCATTATATGAACTTTTGTATCACTATATGAACCAAACGACAAAAAGGAGGCATCATGGAATGGAAAGAAAAGCTTATCGGTTTTTATTTTTAACTTTTGTACTTGTATCGTTTATGCTCGTGCTAATAGCATGCGGATCAAATGATACGGAAGAGACTGGCGACGGCGGTACATCAGATGAAGAAGAAGTAACGAGTGGTGGGGTTTTGAATATTGGACTATCCTCCAATGCAGCGACACTTGATCCTACGCTTTATACAGGGGTATACGAGTCGCAAATCATGCGCGCGATAGCAGATACGCTTATCGTCTATGATCAAGATTTACAAAGCTTTGTTCCCGGCTTGGCTACGGAGTGGGAAGCGGCTGATGACATGATGTCGTATACATTTACAATAAGAGAAGATGTTTACTTCCAACCGGGTGAATATCAAGATGGTCGCTTAATGACTGCAGAAGATGTCAAATATAGCTTGGAACGTTCTGCAGAAACGTCTGCACAAAATCGTTTGTCTGGTGTGGAAAGCGTTGAAGTGACGGGGGAATTTGAAGTCGTTATTCATTTAGAGGAGCCGAATTCTGCGTTACTTGCGATGCTTACTGACCAAGGTAATATTATTGTTCCTGAAGAAGAAGTTGAAGGTTGGGGCGATCAGTTTGGTGCCCATTTAGTTGGAACGGGACCTTTTATATTAGAGAACTGGCAAACTGATCAACAAGTCGATTTAGTCAAACATGATAATTATTGGGGAGAAGAACCAAACCTTGATGGGGTTACTTATACATTTATTACAGATCAAGCAATGATGACGAATGCGTTGCGATCAGGAGATATTGATGTAGCCACTGATATTAGAGGGCAAAATAGAGAGGTCATTGATCAAGATGCCGATTTAGAATTACTATCGACACCAGGTCTATCGATTACTTATTTAGATATGAATTATCAAGAAGGACCAACAGCAGATCCTTTAGTAAGAGAAGCGATCTTTAAAGCGACAGATATAGAAGAAATTGTTCAAGGTGTTCATCAATGGGGAGGAGCAGCGGTAGCTAATGGTCCATTGCCACAAGGTTCATGGGGCTATGATGATGATTTTGAAACGCTAAAAGCTGACTATGATCCAGAAGAGGCACGGTCAATTTTAGACGAAACCGAATATGCGGGTGGATTTGAAATTGATCTTTATGTCTTAGAAACACGAACAAATTATGCAACGATTTTTCAAAACCAGATGAAAGAGAACTTAAATATTGATGTCAATATTCAAGTTTCAGAATGGGGAACGCTGACCGATACGGTCTCTAGTAATAATGCACCGATGAATATTGGCGGTTGGTCATGGTACCCGGATCCGTACTTCTTCCTTAACCCGCGTTTCCACTCTAACCAACATGGTTCGAACGGAAATGGTAAAGGTTATGAAAATGATACAGTAGACGAATTACTTGATCGAGCGCTTACCGAAACGGTAGACCAAGAAGAACGTGCTGCGCTCTACCAAGAAGCCGTATCTGAGATTATGGATGATTATGCGACCATTGAATTTGACAATCTAGATATTGCTATGGGTATTAATCCAAAGGTTAAAGGTTTTCACTTGTCAGCAGATGGTTCAATCCATGTCGTTAGTCCAAATGGCGTTAATATATCAATCGATGAATAAAAAGTTGAGGGAAGCGGGTTTTATACCTGCTTCTTTTAACGTTTACGCTAACAGTTTCTTAGAATCTTATCTAGATTAAAGGAGGGTGAATGGAGATGAAAAAGGTAGGTATCATCACCATTGGTCAAGCACCAAGAAAGGATCTATTTCCTGAGGTTGAGCGCTTTTTCTCAGATGAGGTGGCGTTTATTCAACGAGGGGTGCTAGATGATGTAAGTAATGATCGCTTAGCAAGTTTAAAGCCTGGTTTAAATGAGACAACCTTAGTTTCTAAAAAGCGTGATGGCATGCCAGCTGTCATGGCAAAAGAAAAAATTATCCCGATCGTTCAGGCGATCATTAGCCAGCTAAATAAAGATGGCATTGACCTCATTATTTTAGCATGTACAGGTGCTTTTAAACCATTTTCATCACAAGCACCAATCATTTATCCTGACCATCTTCTGAATCACGTTGCTCAGGGTTTATTTAAAACTCAAGGAGATATGGGGGTCATTATTCCGCTAAAGGAGCAAGAAGAATCCATTAAACAAAAATGGTCACAGGCAGGGTTTCAAGCAGTATGCGCCACTTGTTCCCCTTATGATTTCTCGGAGCAAGCATTGGTTAAAGCGGTCTTGCAGTTAGAGCACACAAATGTTCAAGCCATTGTGTTAGACTGCATTGGCTATACAAAAGCAATGAAAGAGCTAGTGCGTAAACATACCACTAAGCCAGTTGTGTTATCCCGAAATATTGTTTTTCAAAATGCAGCGGAAATTGTATAAGATGTAAAAGGACGCAAAAGAGCCATCGCTTGCGTCCTTTTAATATAAAAGAATGGATGCATTAATTTAAGCGCATTCAGGCTATTGAAAAATAGACTTCTTTTTCTAGATGATGATTTGTTATAATAGCTTATGACAATGCATGTAACTGTAAATTAACGTTCAAAAAGAGAGGGAAGGCTGCTACTATGGAAGAAATAAGCCTATTTGAACAAGCTTATAGAGAGATCAGGCAACAGATTCTTTACGATGTCTTGAAACCCGGGACTAAAGTGTCCTGGAAGCAATTAGAGCAGCAAATGCAAATTGGCCGCACCCCCATTCGTGAAGCGCTTATTCAGCTTCGAAAAGATGGATTGATCTATGCCGTTCCGCAAAGTGGAACATATATTTCAAAAATAAATCTAAAATCGGCTGCTAATGCACGTTTTGTCCGTGAAAATTTAGAGCGTTTAATAGCGATGGAATGCTGCGCAGGCTTATCAAATGAGGTACAGAATAGCCTAGAGCTAATCCTGTTAGAGCAAGAGAAGGCTATGCTTGAACAAGATAAGTATAAATTTTTTGAGTTGGATAACGTTTTTCATAAATCTTTTTTTGAGATTGCTGGTAAAGAAGAAATTTGGGAATGGCTTGATGCTAACAATGTGCATTTAGATCGTTTTCGCTGGCTTCGCCTTAATCTAAAATCGAAGGAGTGGGAACATATCATAGAGCAGCATCGTGCGATTTTAAACGCGATCATTGAGCAAAATTTAGAAGAAAGCTCTTTTTTATTATCGCTTCATTTGCATGAGATGACCGAAGAAGAACAAAGTCTGTTGGAACACTATCCTTCCTACTTTTCAGATGGAAATCTATAAGATCCTTTAGCCTTAGTCTATGCTTTATTTAGATTAAGGTTTTTTAATCCTCATAACTCTACTGTCGCAACTTCTTGACGCAATTAAGTCTGTACTTTCCAATACTTAACAAGTGTACTTATGCAGCATTTATAAAAAAATGCCCGCTATATGTAAAAAATGAAAAGATAATTTACAAAAAAAACCTTGATTTTTTAAATGTAAGCGCTATACTTAAACTGCAAACTGATATATCAGTTTATGAAAAATTTAACAATTTTGTTAGGTGGTGATCTAAGAAGAGCTAACTATCAATGAAAGCAATTCATTTTCGTTATATATGTGAAATCAAGCACAAAATTTAGCTGGTATTCGATCAAAGCTTTTTAAAAATGGAGGGTTTGAATTGGTTGAAATTATTATTGGTATTTTATTTATTGCCTCTTTCTTTTTAATGGTTTGGTACTGTGTTAAAGGCTTTAACCTAATGGTTGGATTTGCCATTATGGCAACGATTTGGGTAGTGCTTGCTTTAATTGGCCATTGGCTAGTCCCGACTGCTACAATGGAAGGGCAATCTCTAATTGATGTGCTAACCTCTGTTTTTGCAAATGGGCCGGGTGATTATGCGCGTGCTATTTTGGTTAATGTGTTTTTCGGGGCTTTCTTTGGCAGGATATTAGTAGAGACGGGTATTGCGGCAACATTAATTCGAAAGGTAGTCGAGCTAGGTGGCGACAAACCGCGTATTACAATGGGGCTTCTTTGTGTTATTACTGCCATTATCTTTATGTCCATGACTGGGATCGGGCCTGTCATTTCAATCGCGGTCATTGTCATACCAATCTTACTTTCTTTAGGGATACCTGGACCCATTGCACTCTTTAGCTTTATGGGATCGATTATGGCAGGGATCTTTGCTAACATTGTTAATTTCATTCAATATCAAACGATTTATGCAGGATTTAACCCTGCAGCAGAAAATTACACATACAATGATTATTTTCTTGTTGGTATGACAGGAATGATTGTCAGTTTAGTTGTCGTGTTGGTTATTGCTAATTTATCAATGAATAAAAAGAAAGCGTATGCATGGGCAGTTAATATGCATGAGACTGTTACTACAGAAAATGCCCCCGCTATTTCTTGGGTTTCGGTTGTTCTTCCTGTTGTTGGTGTTGTCGTATTCGACATCCCCATTATATTAGGGTTTATTGTGGCAGGTGTTTACGCGATGGCGACAACTGGCAAGCTGAAAGGTGGCTATAAAGAGATTTGTCGAAAATTTGCCAAGCTTTTCACCGATGGTGCCGTCGATGTTGCGCCTATGGTTGGCTTCCTTTTAACCTTGTCCATGTTTAATAATGCAGCCGTTTATGCAGCGCCTTATTTTACTGCAATAATTGGGAATGTCATACCTACTAGCATCCTTGCGCTAGCGGTTGTTTTTGCAGTGCTTACACCACTTGGATTCTTCCGTGGACCAATGAATTTAGTTGGGAGTGGCTCCGCTATTTTAGCCGTCATATTAGCAGCAAACCCAGCCTTGCCCGTTCAATTTCTTTATCCGTTATTCGCAATCACAACAGTTGGACCCCAGCATTTAGACATCACACAATCTTGGGTGGCCTGGGGGCTAAGCTATGCAAAAGTGTCTTCACGTGATTTTATGAAACGGTCGATTCCAACGGGTTGGATTATCGGTATTATCATGTGTGCCGTGGTTTACTTTCTATATATATCAGGCAGCTTAACAAATTAGCTTTAGCCATACCAGATAGCGAGGATTTCCAGAAAATTAGGGCGTGTGCCTAAACAAGTAAGGGGACATATTCATGAAACGACTAGTAAGAATGGGGATAGATGTAGGTGGAACGCATACAAAGGCTGTAGCGATTGATAACGCTACTCACGAAATTATTGGGAAATCATCGGTGAAAACGACCCATGATGATCGCAGAGGAGTGGCTGCTGGCGTCGTGCAATCCTTTCAGAATTGCTTAATAGAGAATCAAATTGATCCTGAGGATGTAGTCTTTGTGGCACATTCCACAACCCAAGCGACCAACGCCCTGATTGAAGGAGATGTAGCTAAGGTTGGGGTTATTGGCATGTCTAAGGGAGGGGTTGAGGGCTTTCTAGCTAAACGTCAGCTGCGCATTTCAAATATTGATTTAGGAAATCACAAGCATATTCATGTTGCTAATGCTTTTCTTCCTTTAAAAAGCTTATCGGTTAACAAAGTGGAAGAAACGATTGAACGCCTTAAGGGCGAGCAGGCAAAGGTTTTAGTATCTTCGATGGCTTTTGGGGTTGATGATGGAAAACCAGAGCAACTAGTCTATCGAGCTGCAGTAAATCAAGGGATGCCAACGACAATGGCTTCTGATATGACAAAGCTTTATGGTCTGACAAGACGAACCCGGACAGCCGTTATTAATGCCTCTATTTTACCTAAAATGTTAGATACAGCTACGTCAACAGAGTCATCTGTGCGAGACGCGGGCGTTCATGTGCCATTGATGATCATGCGCGGTGACGGTGGTGTAATGGAGATTAATGAAATGAAAAAACGTCCTGTGCTCACCATGCTGTCTGGTCCAGCAGCGTCTGTAATGGGATCGCTGATGTATTTGAGGGCATCAAATGGTATTTATTTTGAAGTAGGTGGGACGACAACAAATATCGGTGTGATTAAAAATGGACGTCCAGCAATCGATTATTCAATAGTGGGTGGGCACTCTACTTATATATCTTCTCTTGATGTTAGGGTGTTAGGTGTAGCGGGGGGATCAATGGTTCGAGCAGATGAATCAGGAATCGTTGACGTCGGTCCACGCTCTGCTCATATTGCCGGACTCGATTATGCTGTATTTACAGAAACGAACAAAATTAAGCAACCACAGCTTGTCTTCTTTTCCCCAAAGGAGGGTGATCCGGCTGATTATGTTAAGGTTGTGCTCGAGGATGGCGAGGAAGTTACCATTACCAACTCATGTGCGGCCAATGTACTTGGATTAGTAAAGCCAGAGCACTTTTCCTATGGCAATGTTGAATCTGCAAGACGCGCTCTGCAAGTTTTAGCAGATTATTGTGATACCACCGTTGAAGATATTGCTAAGCAGATTATGGCGAAGGCTTATGCAAAGATTGCACCGATCATTTTACAATTAGCTGATAAGTATAAGCTTGAAAAAGATCAGATTTCTCTCGTTGGTGTAGGCGGGGGAGCTGCTTCTCTCATTGTCTATTTTAGTGAAAAAATGGGTGTGAAGTATTCGATTCCAGAGCATGCAGAGGTTGTTTCCTCGATTGGCGTTGCATTAGCTATGGTTAGGGACGTTGTCGAACGAATCATGCCATCTCCAAGTACCGACGATATCCGTTTTATTAAGAACGAAGCCATTAATAAAGCCATTGAATCTGGAGCCACGCCAGAATCAGTTGAGGTCCATGTAGAGATTGACCCGCAAACGTCAAAGGTAACGGCTATTGCAACGGGTTCAACTGAAGTCAAAGCGACTGATTTAACAAAAGAGATTGACGCAGAGCAAGCGAGAGAAATTGCTGCAGAAGATATGAGGCTTGTTGAGCAAGAAACAAAGCTCCTTGCTTCAACTAAGTTCTTTTACGTGTATGGAGAAATTGTTAAAGAGAATAAACCTGGGGCGATCCGAATTATTGATAAAAAAGGCTTTATTAAGGTTCAACGTGGTCATGCCATGTGTACCCTTACATGTGTAGAAAACTATTTGATAGACTTGGAGAGGTTATGGGAGGAGATGGCGGTTTATCAAACCGAGCTCATCGCTCGACCTGACTTCTATCTGTGTCTTGGCGCTAAGGTAACGGATTTTTCAGCCACAGACTTTGATCAACTCAAGCTTTTAACAGAATTAGAAGTAGCTACGTTAGATCAATCCCAAGAGGTGATGATCATTGCCGCAAATATTAAACAAACCTAAACAGTCTTTTAGCCAAATGCTTGAGGATTTAAGGTCGATGTCCGATCTGAAGTGGGGGCTCTACGCTTTTGAACAGGATGTTGTGTGGAAAAGTAAGCTCACAAAGGTGGAGAAGCAGCACATTATTAATGAGGCAATCATCTGTGGCTATAATTGGGCTGAGCATGTAAAGAAAACGCATGGTGATCATACAGTTACCGAGCTAGCAGATCGTTATCACTTAAAGGTAGAATCCGATGCTTCTGGACAAATGACTAACCGAATTGCCTATGCAATATACACACCACCGAGGACGATAACGCTAATGACTGAACCTATTGCGAAGGTAAGGCAACTGCTTAATGCCTACTCACTATTTTCAACAACACATTTACCTGATATTATTTTAGCGCACGAGCTTTTTCATCATATTGAAAGCAATGAGAAAGACATTTACACGCAAGCGAAGCAGGTAACACTATGGCGTTTTCTTTTCTACAAGCATCGTAGCCAGATTAGAGCAACTAGTGAGATTGCAGCGATGAGCTTTTCAAAACAGATGAATGGACTGGATTTTTCTCCGTTTGTCTTGGATTTTCTATTAATTTATGCCTATAATCCGTTACGGGCTGGAGAAATGTATCAACAACTTATTCAATGAAGGTTAAGTTATAAAAAGAAGCTCTTCGAAAAGAATAATTTTCGAGGAGCTATGCTTTTTGTAACAGGGCGGGATTTTCTTATTATAATAGAACAATCCAAATAATAAGCTTGCTGTAAAAAAAGTAAATCCATATAAATAGGAAGTAATACATAAGGCCAAAGAGGTTTAAAAAATCGCGTGCAATAAAATGACTTATAAAAATGCTAACAATTTAGGTTTAAAGACTGACATTGAGATCTATTCTGAATAAATAAGTAATAAGAAGAGACGCTCTCCATAAAAAGAGCGTTTCTTCTTTTGTATGTAACAGCTATTCTTCTGGTACAACATCATCTGGAATGGCACAAACATAGCTTCTGCCTTGTAAATAGTCCTCATGCTCTTGCTTTGCTTGTTCAATAAGCTCTGGGCTGTTGATTAAGTCAATTGCACTGAGAGCCATTGCTTTTCCAGCAGTCATAAAACCTTTATGGGCCACTGAAGATTTTCCGTTAGCTACCCATTGCCAGCTATGAGGAGGCGTTCCGTGTGGCTCGCAGGCAACAAATACTTGCCCGGTTGGTACAATCCAACTCACATCGCCGACATCAGTAGAGCCAATTGCTTTTCCTGAAAAAGTTAATGGATATAAGGGAGAACTGATAGGTTCATTAGCTAAGTTAGCGATTTGATCGTTATCAAGATCTGGAAAAGCTGTCCGAAGTCCTTCAGCAAGTCCCTCTTTTACCTGAGCAGGTACGGTATCGAAATATTGCTGTTCATAGGCATACTCTTCATCTGTGAATGATAATGGTGTTAATAAACTTAAATTCTCTTGTAAATTGGTCGTAACCGTTTTATTAGGGATATAGTTATAGCAAGCGGAATCAATATGAATGCTATAAGTTGTATCGGTCATTAAGGCAGCACCTTCTGCAATACGGTTAACACGATCAAAGATCTCCTTTGCCTGCTCAATTTTCGGTGCGCGAATGTAGTAAAACAATGCGCTACTTGCTTGGACCACGTTAGGAGAGCCTCCGCCAGTGTCCTTGTATGCATAATGGATTCTTGCTTCATCAATGATGTGTTCACGTAAATATTGGACGCCAATATTCATGAGCTCTGCGGCGTCTAATGCACTACGACCGTGTTCAGGCGCTCCGGCGGCATGCGCTGCGGTGCCCTTAAATTGATAGTCAACATGATAGACAGCTAGGCTACTAGAACCCCATGCAGCCGTTTTGTCCAGCGGATGCCAGCTTAAGGCCGTGTCCAAATCATCAAATAAACCTGCTCTTGCCATATAAGATTTCCCGCAACCCCCTTCTTCCGCAGGGCAACCATAAAGCTTAATCGTACCGGATTGTCCAGTTGCTTCAAGGTATTCCTTTACACCGACAGCTCCGGCTACAGCCCCCATTCCAAGTAAGTTATGACCACAGGCATGTCCGTTTCCGCCAACCTCTACAGCTTTTTCTTCTGCAAAGTCGGCGACCTGACTAAGATTGGATAAGGCATCATACTCACCGAGAATGCCGATTACTGGTTTTCCAGAACCGTAGCTTGCAACGTAGGCGTTTTTCATATTGGCAACGCCTTTTTCAATGTGAAAACCCTCAGAGGCTAAAACGTTATAATGCTGTTCAACGGATTTATCGGTCGCAAAGCGTAGTTCTGGTGTCTCCCATATATGGTCTGAGGCCTCAATGAACTTTTGTTTTTTTGCTTCTAATAACGCTACGATGGTTGATTTGTCCAAATTCCATGTCCTCCTATCGTGTTGAAGAAAGGTGATTCTGTTCTTCATATTATTTTTATTCACTGGTCCAGTCAACTTCTTTGTCAGATATTCGAACCGTAAACAATTTTTATAAAGTTTTTTTGCAAACGTTTTAAAGGGTGCATACAACGCATTTTAATGCATATTAATCAATAAGTAATATTTTTTAAAAATTTTAAATTTTCAGAAAAGTTGTTGACGTTTTGAAGAATTGTTTTCTATAATACTTATCATTAGCTTTTTTAATTTGCACCATCAAATACATTTAAGCCGTCAGTTGAGCGTGCGATACAACCAAATTTACTCGAGGGCGCAAAAGGGAAGTGAGGAGAGCAGATGCTTTATGAAAAAATAGCAGAAGCGTTAGAAGTACAATTTGAGGAAACCGTTACAAATCGTCGTTATCTTCACCAACATCCTGAACTATCTTTTCAGGAAATCAATACAAAGCGGTTTATAAAGGACAAGCTAGTAAGCTATGGCTATACTGCGATAGCAGAAGAGATTGGTGGTGGTGGCATTCTCGCTACTCTAGATTCCGGAAAGCCGGGCCCAGTCATCGGCTTTAGGGCAGACTTTGATGGATTAGCTGTACAAGAGGAGACAGAACTTTCTTTTCAATCCACACAAGCAGGCGTCATGCATGCTTGTGGACATGATGCACATACGGCTGGTTTGCTGAGCATAGCACGTGCTGTGCTACCACTTCGTGAAGAACTAGTGGGAAAACTGGTTTTTATCTTTCAACACGCAGAGGAAGTCCCCCCCGGTGGGGCAAAAGGCATTGTCGAATCGGGGTTGCTTGATGATCTTGACGCAGTATACGGCTGGCACGTTCAAGGGGATGATCCGTACAACGGTAAAATATATATTCATAAAGGTTATGCGATGGCAGCAACTGATGCCTTTACCATCGAGATCCAAGGTAAAGGTGGTCATGGGGCATCACCGCACACAAGTATTGATCCAGCAGTAATTGGTGCGTATCTTATTCAGCAACTTCAAACGCTTGTATCAAGGAGAAAAGATCCAATTGATCCTGCTGTTCTTACCATTGCAACGTTCAAAGCTGGGGAAGGTGCACACAATGTGATTTCAGATCAAGCCATCATTAGTGGGACGGTTAGAACTTTAGATCCAGAGGTGCAAGATATGATTGAGCAAGGGATTACAGATATGACTGAGAATGTTTGTAAGGCACATCAAGCTACAGGAAAAGTAAAGTATGAGCGTGGCTACCCATCAGTGTATAACTATCCAGACGAGACAACGCTAGTCGAACAGCTCTTTAAAGAGAAATTTGGGGAAGACATGGTTGGTGATATGCCGGTTATTATGGGAGGCGAGGATTTTGCCTATTACTTAAAGAAAAAGCCAGGCTCATTCTTTTTTGTTTCAGGTGGTTCTGTAGAGCAAAGGGATCTTTTTCCACACCATCACGGTAAATTCACCTTGGACGAGCGTAGCATGCTTACAGGTGCAAAGGCATTTGCTTTATTAATTAATCACTATTTAACAAAAAAAGTAGGTGAACCCGTATGAGCCTAACCCAATGGTTAATTGACTTAGAAGCTAACCAAGCCGAAACAACAGAAAATCGTCGTTATTTACACGCCCACCCCGAATTATCCTTTCAAGAAAAAGAGACAGCAGCCTTCATCTTGAAAACCTTACAAGGGTATGGCATCACTGATATTTCCACGAACGTCGGAAATGGCTATGGCATGGTCGCCACTATAACGGGTGGGCAACCTGGTCCAACCCTTGCATTACGCGCTGACTTTGATGCGTTGGCCATTACTGAGGAGACTGATGTCGCCTTTGTGTCGAAAAATGTCGGAGTTATGCATGCCTGTGGACATGATGTGCATACCGCCGCTTTATTAAGTGTTGCAAAGGTGTTGCACCATCATCGTAAATCGCTCAAAGGAAATGTCGTGCTCATTCACCAGCACGCTGAGGAAGTATTGCCTGGTGGGGCACAAAGCATGGTGGAAGCTGGGGCGCTTGAAGGGGTTGATTACGTATTCGGTATTCATGTCGCTTCAAACCTTCCAAAAGGAAAAATCGGCTATGCACAATCATATGCAACGGCAGCTGCAGACTCTTTTGAAATCAAGATTCAAGGAAAGGGCGGGCATGCCGCTCGACCGCATCAAACCGTTGACTCGATTATGATTGCGAGTCAAATTATGACCGACTTACAAACGCTAGTCAGTCGAAAAGTAGATCCAGTAGATCCAGTGGTATTAACTTTTTCTGGGGTTGAAGCAGGTGGAACAGCATATAACATTATTGCTGATACGGCAATGATTCGAGGTACGATTCGAACCTTAGATGCGCAGGTGCGGGCATTTATGAAAGCCAGCTTAATCCGGTTAGCGCCGCACATAGCTGAGATTCAGGGTGGAACAGCAACGGTCAGCTATATTGATGGCTATCCGTCTGTCAAGAATACGCCTGCAGAGGTGGAGTTACTTTTAAAAACGATGACCGGTCAATTTGGTGAAGAAAATGTGATTAAGTTACCTACTATGATGGGTGGTGAGGATTTCTCATATTTTTTAGAAGAAAAGCCAGGCGCATTCTTCTATGTTGGAGGCGAGAACAATGATATACAAGCCAATTATCCGCACCACCACCCTAAATTTAAAATAGACGAGCAGAGCCTACATCAGTCAGGACAAGCATTTTTAGCTCTTGTTGCACAGTATTTGTTGTAGAGGAACAAGTCAGAGGAATAAAGAAATGGAGGGTTTTCAATGGGGAAGTATATCGTTAAGCGTATTCTGATTACCATTCCCGTGCTACTCATGGTAACAGTATTCTGTTTTATTATTGTTAATTTAGCACCAGGTGATCCAACGGATTTATACATTTCCGAAAATGCTACTGAGCAACAAATTGCGCAGATGAGAGCAAGTTTAGGTCTCGATCAGCCTTTTCCTGTTCAATACTTTAAATGGTTACTAAATCTTATTCAAGGCAATTTAGGCTTTTCATTTGCGTCGCGTATGCCTGTCGTTGATGTATTACCGTCTAAGATTTGGGCGACGGTTACCTTGATGTTCTCAACATTGGTAGTCTCGTATTTAATTGCGATACCACTCGGGATTATCAGTGCGAGAAAGCAAAATGGCTTTGTCGATAATATGATCACAGGTGTTTCTTTTTTAGGCATTTCAATTCCAAACTTTTTCTTCGGCTTAGCCTTAATCTATATCTTTGGGCTACAACTAGGTATTTTACCGACAGGAGGAATGGAAACGTTAGGTGGTAATGGCGGCTGGCTGGACAGAATTCAACACTTAGTTTTGCCGACAATAGTACTCGCAGCCTTTTATTGTTCCAATATGATCCGTTATGTCAGGGCAAGCATGATCGATATTTTTTCAGAGAATTATATGCGAACGGCTACGGCGAAAGGCTTAAAAGAAAAGCTCATTCTTTGGGGGCATGGTGTTCGTAATGCTTGGGTGCCGATTATTACTGTTATTAGCACTGACATTCCAAAAATGCTCGGTGGAGCCATTGTAACTGAACAAATATTTCAATGGCCGGGGATTGGTCAATGGATGATTTCCGCTATCAATGCCCGTGACTACCCGGTGCTAATGGCAATTAATCTAATTGCTGCTGTGTCCGTACTCTTCTTTAACTTAATCGCAGATTTACTTTATGCAGCAGTTGACCCAAGAATTCGTTATTAGGAGGTGTGTGAATGGAGGAGCAGTTAAAGTTTAATCCAGTTTCGCAGAAAAAAATTATCGAAATGGAGCAACTAAGTCAAATACAGGGAATCAGTCAAAATGATGATAGTTATACAAAGACGATTATCAAACGTTTTTTAAAGGACAAAATTGCCACTGTAAGCCTCATCGTGTTTGTCCTGTTAACGCTTATTGCTATATTTGCACCCGTCCTTGCTCCTTATAATCCGAATCAAACGGTTGGTTTTTTTGAGGATGCACCATCAAGTGAATTTCTTTTGGGAACAGATGAGGTGGGAAGGGATGTACTTAGTCGTTTAATTTATGGTGCACGCGTATCACTAACAGTTGGTGTCTTATCAGTAGCCATTTATGCGGTGATCGGCACAACTTTAGGATTACTTAGTGGTTTTCTAGGAGGCTTCTGGGATAGTGCCATTATGCGATTAACTGAAGTGTTTATGGCATTCCCATATTTTATGGTCATCCTTGTGATTGTTAGTTTAATAGGCCCAAGTATTTGGACGGTTACCTTTGTCATTGGGATCTTGGGTTGGCCTATGCTATGTCGACTCGTAAGAGGCGAAGTGATGAAGGTTAAAAAAGCTGATTATGTCCAAGCAGCTATCTCATCAGGCTATCACACCTTTCAGATTGCTTTTAAGCATATTTTCCCCAATGTGCTTACGTTGATCTTAGTTAATATGACATTTGGTATTGCGACGTCGATTATTACCGAGGCATCGTTAAGCTTCCTTGGTGTAGGGGTGCAGCCGCCAACGGCAAGCTGGGGTAACATGATGTCCAATGCCCAATCGTTAACGGTTTTAGCGAATCAGTATTGGAGGTGGTTACCAGCGGGGCTAATGGTTTTAATATCTGTTCTTTCTGTCAACTTTTTAGGTGATGGGTTAAGACGTGCCATTGATGGCGAAGTAAAATAAAAAAAGGGTGGGACTTTCTATGGTAAGTTTTAAAAAACTAGCATTATTGATCATGATTCTTTTCGGAATGGTATTTTTTCTAGTGGCTTGTGGTGGAGGAAGCGATGATACCGAAGCAACGGGTGACAATGATGGTGAGGGAGAAGAATTCGCTCCAGATGGTGATGAGGATGACACCTTGTATGTTGGTTTAACAAATGCACCGGGTGGTTTTAACCCACTTAATGCGCCTGATACAGTGGCACAGTGGATTCTACGCATGCTCTATCCAACTTTGCTAGAACAACCGGAATCGTTAACCTTTGAAGGAAACTTAGCAGAGTCATTTGAAACGGAAGATAATCAAAACTTTACCGTTACTTTACGCTCAGGTGCTGAATGGTCAGATGGCGAGCCGATTACAGCAGACGATGTTGCTTACACATTAGAGCTGATTGCTAACCCTGATGTTGAGACGACCTGGGGTGTTAATATTTCCAGTTTAGAAGGTTTGCAAAGCACTGGGAAGTGGGAAGATGGTGCTGATGGTGTGGCAGGTGTCGAGGTTATTGATGAACAGACGCTTATTTTAACGACAAAAACACCGGTTGATCCTAATTATATAAAAGAGATGATCGGTTTTAACGTTTATATCGCACCTAAGCATATCGCAGAGCAGTATGAACCGGCTGAACTAGCAAATTCTGAATTTGCGACGACACCTAGTGTCTCAGGTAGCATTTATCAATTTGTCGAATATGAAACGGATTCATATGTTCAATTAGAAGCTAATCCGACTTACTATAAGGGAGAAGCACAATTAAAGAATGTCTACTTAAGAGTCGTAAACGGTACGAATTTGGTCACCGAGCTTCAATCCGGCGGGGTTGATATGGCAGCCGGTGGTGGTATTGGGGTTGTGCCGGTTACAGAGGTAGATACATTAGCAAACGATGATAACTTAGACTTTGAAAGTTACCCAGGATTTGCAACGCAATTTATGTTTATTAACAATGAAGAATTTGACGCAGATGTTCGCTTGGCGATGATGTATGCCATTGATCGAGAGGCGATCGTCGAACAATTATTTAGAGGGAACGCTGAGATACTGAACAGTACGTATACATCAGCAAGTGTTTATTTTGATCCTGATGTAGAGGCAATCCCACATGATGTTGACCGAGCACGCGAGTTGTTAGAGGAGTCAGGATTCGATTCAAGCCAAGAAATTGAATTAACTGTTCCAACTGGTAATAGAGCACGTGAGCAATCTGCTAGCTTAATTCAGCAAAACCTAGAAGAGGCAGGCTTCAATGTGACTCAAGTAACGTTTGATTTCGTTACAGCTTTGGCAAATGTTAGAGAAGGTAACTATCAAATCGGGCTTATTGGTATTCCGTTAACATCAGATCCTGACCAGACTTATCTTTGGTCTCAATCAGGTACGACCAATTTAGCACGAGTAAATGATGACAAAATAGAAGCGTTGCTTGAGCAAGGACGTACGTCAACAGATATGGAGGAGCGCCAAGAGATATATTCAGAGCTACAGGAATACTGGCGAGATCAGGCTTTCTCTGTTGGATTATATGGCGATTTTCAATATAAGGTGCAAAGTAAAAACCTTAATGGTGGGATAAAAGAGTTTTGGGGTGGTAGTCTTCATGATATGCACGAGTGGACAAAAAATTAACAGATTAATGGTTTAAGATAAGTGCTTGACTTCGGAGTCTTAAAAAGGCTCCGAAAGCACTTAGTTTATGTATGACAATAGGGTTGTCTTAATATGTAAGGGGGGTATCTGGGCATGGAGAGGAAAAGTATTCTTTCAGTGAAGGACTTAACGATCTCTTTTAACACTTTTGAAGGCGAGGTAAATGCTGTTCGGGGGGTTACATTTGATCTGGAGGAAGGCGAGACCCTTGCATTGGTGGGTGAATCTGGCTCCGGGAAAAGTGTTTCTACCAAAGCCATTACTCAGCTCCTGCCAAAACGTAATACCACCATTTCTAAGGGTGAGATTTGGTATCATGATCAGGATTTACTTAAAACGTCGAGTAAGGATATGAAAAAAATAAGAGGCAAGGACATTGCGATGATCTTTCAAGATCCAATGACCTCGCTAAACCCAACCTTAACGGTAGGTAGGCAGATTGCTGAACCACTAATTGAGCATCAAGCTATGAGTAAGCAAGCGGCGAAGACAGAAGCAATCTCACTTATGAAAAAAGTAGGGATTATTGGCGCAGAACAGCGCTTTCAGCAATATCCCCATCAGTTTTCTGGAGGGATGAGACAGCGGGTTATGATTGCGATTGCATTAGCGTGTCATCCTAAGATCCTCATTGCCGATGAACCAACCACTGCTTTAGATGTTACCATTCAAGCCCAAATTATTGACCTGTTAAAGGAGCTCCAAGCGGAGTTTGATACGTCGACGATTTTTATTACCCACGATTTAGGTGTCGTTGCTAATATTGCTGATCGGGTAGCGGTCATGTACGCAGGTAGAATTGTAGAGATTGGTACAGTTGATGAAATTTTTTATAACCCAAAGCATCCCTATACCTGGGGATTGCTGGCTTCAATGCCTACCATGAAAATGGAAAGAGAGGATTTATACACTATTCCTGGGTCACCTCCAAATTTATTAAATGTTCCAACAGGAGATCCGTTTGCCTCGCGAAATATGTATGCTTTAGAAATTGATTTTCAAGAAGAACCACAAATGTTCAAGGTCAGTGATACGCACTATGCTGCGACGTGGCTACTGCACCCCAATGCGCCTGAAATAGAGGTGCCAGATGAAATTAAACGTAGAAATGAACGGTTTGCTACCATCTTAGCTACAAAAGGAGAGTAAATCGATGAATAAGAATCCAATTATGCAAATTAAAAACCTAAAAAAAACCTATAATCCAGAGAAAGACAATGAGGTTCGCGCTGTAGACAATATTAGCTTTGATATCTATGAAGGCGAGACATTTGGTTTAGTAGGCGAATCAGGCAGTGGTAAATCGACAACAGGAAAGCTACTCATGAAACTAGAAGACATGACAGATGGTCAGGTTATCTTTCTAGGCGAATCGATTCAAAATAAAAGAAGCCGACAGGACTTGCTGGCATTTAGAAAAAACATTCAAATGATTTTTCAAGACCCTTATGCATCGTTAAACCCTAAAATGACAGTGAAGGACATTATTGGTGGGCCATTAGAGGTTCATAAGCTTGTCTCTAGTCGGAAAGAACGCGATGAGATGGTCTATAATCTTTTAGAGCAGGTGGGATTGAGTAAAAGCTTTGCGAACCGCTATCCAAAAGAGTTTTCCGGTGGGCAATGTCAACGCATAGGAATTGCTAGAGCGCTAGCTTTAAAGCCCAAATTTATTGTTGCTGATGAAGCGATATCGGCACTGGATGTGTCGATCCAGGCGCAAATTGTTAATCTCATGCGCCAGCTTAAACAAGAAGGTAATCTGACTTACCTGTTTATTGCCCATGACCTTTCGATGGTGAAGTATATTAGTGATCGTATTGCTGTTATGAACCGAGGCAAGATACTTGAGCTTGCAACCTCTGATGACATTTATCATGTTCCACTGCATCCTTACACTGAATCATTGCTGTCTGCTATTCCGGAGCCTGACCCTGAGTCTGAACGTAACCGTCAGCGCATGGCCTATGATGAATCGAAATTCACGTATGATCAAGATGATCCCCATATAGGCTTGTTTGAGATCACAGACAAACACTTTGTCTACTGCCATAAAGATGAGGTTGAGGGCTATAAACAAAAGGCAGAACGTTTAAAGCAAGCGATAATTGTATAGCGGTGTAAAGCATTTTGAAGAGGAGTGATTAGTTTGGTTGTATTGTCGATAGTTGGGCTATTTAGCATTCTGTTAGCATTCATTTTTCTCACCATTGCGTATACAACGGATAAAAATAGTGGGAGCTCAGCTTTTCATAAGCTTTTAGCAACGGTTGTGACAATCATTGCTTTTGTGATAGTAGGCTTTAGCTTAATGGCGGGTGGTGATGCTAGTCCGATGGTAAGTGGAACTACTTTATTTATAGAAAGTATCAGTTTGGCTGTTATCGCGACGATCATTGCCTCTTCCACGTTGGATGAACGAGCAAGACCTTTAGCTTATGTAATCTTAAGTATATTAGTGGGAGGGCTATTGTTTCCGTTATTACAGCGCTGGACGGATGAAACTGGCTGGTTAACTCAATTTGGCTTCTTTGATAGTAGTGGACTAGGTCTTATCCATCTAACGATGGGGGCAGTTGCGTATATAAGTGCATGGATTGTTGGTCCGAGACTTGGAAAATATAATCATAATCGTGTGCAGGCACTGCCCAGCCAATCATTATTTTTAGCGCCTATAGGTATTTTGTTCGCATGGTTAGGTTGGGGGGCCTTGACGTTGATGGCGCTCTCAGTAAATCCTGAGTCTCATCTCGATCAATTTTATCGTTTGGGTTATAACTTCTTCCTCATCCCATCTGTAAGTTTTATTAGCACGTATGTATTTTGTTATATTTATTTCAAACGTTTGGACATGACCCTTCTTTATAACGGACTATTGATTGGCATTGTATTCGCTTCTATTGCAGGTGCTGGACTATCAACAATAGGAGCTGTTATCAGTGGTTTCATTGGAGGCATTGTTGTTGTCTATGTCATTAGTTGGGTTGATAAAAAGCTTAAGGTTGATGACCCGATTGGGTTTGTTACTGTTCATGGAGTAGGTGGTTTTTTAGCCTTGTGCATGACTGTTTTGTTTCCTGAGGGAGGCTTAAATAATGCTTATGCGCAATTTTTTAATCAATTATTAGCCAATTTAATGTTAATCGCTATAGTAGGGGGTGTGACGGTACTCGTACTCAAGGTTACCGACATTACTTTGGGGTTGCGTGTTTCTGAAGAAGCCGAGTCTTTTGGCTTGGATAGCAGTATATATCGACTACCCAACCGATATGGTAGCTTATCGTCAATGAGTGTTGGTAAGGTACCAAAAAAAGAGGCGCTTAACCTAACAGATCAGACATCTCTTCGACCGGATAAGATGGAGCTAGATGTGGCTGATCTAGATAATTCAGCCACGCTTGCTAAGTTGCCAACGATAAGGCGCTTTGAAATTTTAACCAACCCAGATCGTCTGGAACGTCTGACCCAAGAACTCAATGCCATTGGCGTATCAGGTCTAAATGTGGCGAATATCACAGGGTTTGGTGTACAGAAGGGACACACCTCCTTCTACAGAGGTGTCGAGGTAGAATCACACTTTCTCCCTAAAATAAAACTTGAAACAATTGTTAGTGCAATTTCAACTGAGGACATGCTGAAAGCGATTCGACGTGCCCTTTATACCGGTCACATTGGTGATGGGAAAATATTCATTTCATCCATTCAGGATGTGGTACGTGTCAGTACAGGAGCGACGGGAAAGGATGCATTAATTTACACGCAAACAGAATAGAAGAGAAAGGTGCGAATAAGATGTCAGAAGCCACACTTTACTACAATATGCGCAAATTGGATGATGCGTTTGAAACATTTAAAGCTCAAGCTTGGTTTGTCGTAGTCGATGGACGGATTGTTGAGCAAGGTGAGGGTGAAGGCTTACCTAATGTGCCAGAAAAGGTCAATATGAATAATGGCTATGTGATACCAGGACTGATTAATTGCCATACCCATATAACCTTAAATCCAAAGGACCCGTTATGGCTTGAAAAGCAGGCGAGTATTCCTTATTTAACAAAAATGGCACTTGATAATCTTGATGAATTGCTAAGAGCAGGTGTGACTTTTTTTCGAGATGTTGGAGCTCCACATGATATTGATATTGAAATGAAGCGCATGATAGATCAAGGAGTGTTTATCGCGCCCGATGGTATTGTATCTGGAACGCCAATAGTCATGACAGGTGGTCATGGCTATCAACTGGGGCTAGAAAGCGATGGAGTAGCTGAGGTGATCAAGCACACCCGTCTGCTAATGAAAAAAGGTGTTGGGTGCATTAAGCTAATGGCCACTGGCGGCGTCATGACCAATGGTGAAACACCACATGATATTCAGCTTTCTTCGGAAGAGATGCAAGCAGCCGTAAATGAGGCAAAGCATAAAGGAATACATACAGCTGCTCACGCTCAAGGCCTAGAAGGTGTTAAGCTTGCTATTCAAGCGGGTGTCCATTCAATTGAACATGGTGTTTACCTTGACGATGAATCAATTGATTTGTTTTTAGCAAACGATACTTATTTATGCCCGACTTTAGCAGCGCCTTATTTTATTGTTGAAGAGGGCGAGCGGCATCATATTCCAAGCTATATGGTGGAAAAAACGCAAGCTATGCTCGATGACCATCGTCGAAGTCTAGCAAAAGCTATAAAGGCTGGTGTTAAAATTGTACTCGGAACAGATGCTGGAACGCCCTTTAATTTATTCAAACATACCCCATTTGAGCTTAAGCTACTTGTTGACTGTGGCATGTCAACACATGAAGCAATAAAAGCAGCTACCATCTATGGAGCTGAGATGATGGGGATTGAGAAGGACTTTGGAAGCATCACTATCGGGCGCTATGCCGATTTTTTGGTGCTAGAAGAAAACCCCCTCGACAATATTGAGGTACTTATGAAAGAGAAGCAGGTTTATAAAAAAGGCAAGCCATATAAGTAAAGATGCTTAGTGTCACTCTTCAAATGCGATACGCAAGTTGAAGGGTGATTTTTTGTGTTAGGCAAGCATCAAATTTAACAGAGACGCGGGATTCCACGCCAATAAAATGTTCAAGTGCCAAGCAGAAGAAAAGCGATGAGACGGTGGGTGAGACACACTGACAGTGATAGGGGTGCTCAATCACATTGAATATAATTGAATACTTACAAATAACGATAAGTATCGAAATTGTTCGTATCTATTTGAGAGAATACGAATGATATAGGTATTTATCGTTTTTTGTACGAAGATTAAATTGAAGAAAAGAGCAACTATAATAAGTGGAGGAAACAATAGCGAGACGCCTTGAAAGCCAAAATGAAATCCACTCAATAAAAAAATTTAAAAAAATAATTAAAACTAAAACAGCGTTTGATAGTCTAATATATGGAGAAAGTGGAGGTGATGTTTGAGTGGCAGAGGATGTTGTAAGATTAACAGATTTCCGTAAGAATGATGAGGCATTTATTGAGATCATGAAGACTTATCAAGTCGATTTATATCGAACGGCACTTGCTTTTTTGAAAGATGAAAATGAGGCCATTGAAGCCATACAGGAGGTAACATTTCGTGCTTATCGGAAGAGAAAGCAACTAAGAGAGCTAAACTATGCGAAAACATGGCTGATTCGTATTATGATTAATTATTGTCAGGATGTTATAAAAAGAAATAATCGATTTTCATCCATGTTAACTGATTTGGAAGGTAATCATGAGGATCAGGATCACTACTTTTATTTAGAGCAGGCAATTCGCACCTTGGGAAAGAAAGAACAGGAATTAATCTATTTAAAGTATTTTCACGGCTATACATTCAAAGAGTTGGCGGAACAGCTAAACCAACCAGAAGGGACCATAAAAACAAAGCTGTATCGCTCATTAGCACAATTAAAGCAACAGCTTGGTGATGAAGAAGGAGGGTGGGAATATGTCTAAGCAGCTTAATGAATGGTCAAAGCGATACGATCAAGGTGATATTCCGGTACTAGAGGTGGAGAGCGCAATGGATAGAGGTGTGAAAAGAGCAAAGGTCTCTCTAGTTAGAAGAAGAGGCCGGCAAATAGGCTTGGTTGCCTTCGTTTCCTTCTGGCTAGCCTTAACCTTATTAATTAATGTCTCCCCCACGTTTGCTAATCAACTAGGTAATGTCCCGGGCATGGAGCGATTGGTTGAATTCTTTCAATTTGATCGAGGCAAGATGGCAGCAGTAGAGAATAATTACTATCAGCCTATTGGGCAAAAAATTGAAGCGGGTCCGTTCACCTTTACCATTGAAGGCGCGATCAGAGATTCGCATGATATTGTGTTTTTATATACCTTAGAGGGTGAAGAAGGAATGGAAAATCCTTCATTTGACATTAAAGGCTTTAAAGTAAATGGAGAAACGGTTGAAGGTTATTCGGTCTTTATTAGTTTTGGTGGTGAAGAAGACCGAGGCAATGATGAATTTAATACCATTACATTATCTACGCTAGAGCCGATAGAAGCAGATGACCTGGAATTAGATATTACATTTATGGGGGTTGTGAATGAAAAAGAGTTGACAGCGCAGGCATCCATGCCAATCAAGGTTGAGGTTATGGGTGACGAGAAGCATTTTAAGGTTAATGAAACGGTTGTTATTGAAGGACAGACGCTCTACATTCATGGGGTTACCCTCTTCCCGCTAAAGGTAGAGGTTGAGCTCTCGGTTGATCCAAACAACACGATGCGAATACTGGGTTTTGATGATCTCGCTTTAATGGATGAAAGCGGTGGTAGCTGGACAAAGATTGAAAATGGAATGGTCGGGTTTGATAATCTTGAGGATGGCGGCATGAAGGTGTATTTACAAAGTAATTATTTCGAGTCGCCTGAATCGTTAACGCTATTCTTTAGTAAGATCCAAGCCGTTCCTAAGGATGCTGACTACTTACTTATTGATTTAGAAAGGGAGCAAATACTGCACGATCCATATGGAAAATACAACAAAGTGGATTACAATGGCAAAGAACTATCCATTACTTACGACCGAGCGGAAATAGGTTTTGATCAATTTTTAGCATACGAAATGACCACATCAGAAGGGGATGCGCTACGTGTTTCTGGCTATTCCTCTAGACAAAATAATGGGCAAAACAGTTTTGTATGGCATGTACAGACAGATGAACCGCTTGTTAAACTTAAATTAGATGCTTACCCACATTGGCTAGAAAAAGCGGTTCATATAAAACTATACTAAGTTAAAACAGGGAGCGATAGCAATCACTCCCTGTTTGTGTGGAAAAGCCATAGCTATCGTATCTCCCATCAAGCGGAGATAGATGTAAAAGTTATGTAAGAACATTTATAATTAGTTACTCAACTTTCGCCCACTGAAAATAGTCATTCAACCTTGATCGTGTTCAATAGGCTTGTTGCCTTTACTTCTGCATGGATGTGCCGCATACGTTTAGCACGTTATGTCGTTCCGAAAAGCAAGGGATTCGCTTTTCGCGAGGATGGCTTCAGCTAACTTGAGTCGCAAACCACGGATTGAAATGGTGTTTGATGAGATCTTGAAAGACAACCATTATTAAGATAGATGTTGCGATTTAGCAGGTGAGCTATGTGTAGACGCCTGTGGGAGTAGCTCAGCTCACGCCCACGGCTAGGGAGACACTGCGTTTACCAAGATGTCTCCCTTGTGCTTGGGAGAGTGAAAGCGGAACATATCTCCCCTGCGCGTCTAGAATGAAAGTTTTATAATCAATTGAAAATCTATATTCAAACGCAACGCTTATATTTAATATGAGGGTTACCCTTATGCTATCTTGGCTGAACCTGAAAATTTAGATGGGAAAGTTGAGTTAATTATCATTTAAACACGAACAACTTATCCGGATATTTGTGTTTAAAGTTCGTGTTTTTAGGGAATTCAAGTTTAATAATTAGCATAAAAAGTAAATTATTGATGATAATTAAGTCAAAAGGTTAACATTGTCAAAAAATCTAACCGTGAAAATTAGTTTTTAACGTAAAAGTTTTGTAAATTGCATTGACTTGTTAGTCCCTCTAAATAATAATGGATGTGTAGGTTAAACACATATGATTATTTGGAGGGGGAATTATTTTGTTAAAGCGTTTAGGATTTGTTGTGCTAGTCTTTTTTGGTTTGCTAGCCTTAGTCGCATGTGGTGAAGAGATTGGTGAAAATACTACACCGGGTGATCAGACAGATAATGGCTCTGAAAATGGTGAAGATGCAGAAGAAATAGATAAATTAGTAATGGGATTTATCCCTTCTCAAGATGCAGGTAACATTGCTACAACTGCTGAACCGTTAGAAGAATTTCTATCAGAAGCATTAGGGATTCCTATTCAAGCAGAAGTAATGGTCGATTTTAGTGGGCTTATTGAAGCGATGCGTACACAACAGGTTGATATTGGCTTTTTAAATCCATTTGGTTTTGTTCAAGCTGAAGACCGTGCTGGTGTTGAAGTTATTTTGAAATCGATTCGTAACGATGAGGATTCGTATGTTGCACAATATACCGTTCCAGCCGACTCTCCAATAGAATCAATCGATGATTTAATCGAAACAGAAGGTTTGGTTTGGGCTTATCCAGATGATTTATCAACATCAGGTTTCTTATTCCCCGCGAAGCAATTGCTTGACATGGGTATCGAAGATTTAGATGACCATTTCCAACGCTTTAGTGTAGGTGGCCATGACAATGCCATGATGCAATTAATTGATGGACAGGCAGATTTTGCAACGACATTTGATGATGCACGTGACACACTTGCAGATGAGTTTCCAGATGTATATGACGACCTTCGTGTCATCGGTTATACAGATCCAATTCCAAATGATACGATTTCGGTAAGAAGTGAATTACCAGATGAGATAAAGCAGCAAATTACCGAAGCGTTTTTAAGTTTAAATGATAACGAAGAAATGTTAGAAATCATGCATGAAATATATACGTGGGATGGTGTAGCTGAAGCACAGTCTTCTGACTATGATATCGTTCGTGAAGTGTTTGCTGAATTTGAAGATGATTTGGCTAACTAATGCTGTTTGAGTCAATAAAATGATACAAGAGTGTCTGTTATCATAATGCACTTTTAATGATAACAGGCGCTTCTTTTCTGTCTTTCTCATGTCGGTCAAGTACATGAGGTTAAGAAATCTTATGAATCGTTAATGCAGAAAAAATGGATTGTCTATCTGTTGAAGAGACAGAGAAAGTCAATTTTTCTAATGTAAAGAGCCAATTATTTAAGTTATAATAGATAGAAATATGTTGGCATTTGTCTTTAATGCTAATCCACAGTTGGGAAGGTGAGCAAGTTTGATCGAGATAAAGGATATGTCGTTAGTTTATCCGAATGGGCATCAAGGCTTAAAGGATATTAATTTAACGATCAATGACGGTGAATTTGTCGTTGTGGTCGGAATGTCTGGGGCTGGCAAGTCCTCGTTAATTAGAAGTATTAATCGCATGGTAACACCAACTGATGGTGAATTGCTGTTGGACGGTGAGAATGTATTAGCTTTTAGAGAAAGAAAGTTACGTCAATTACGAACAAATGTAGGGATGGTCTTCCAAAGCTATAATCTTGTTAAGCGGATGTCCGTTTTACGAAATGTTATGGCAGGTAGGCTGGGGCATACCGGCACGTTAAGGAGTATGCTCGGGCTGTTCTCACAAGATGACTTGCAATTAGCTATGAATAATTTGAAGCGTGTCGGTATTGAGGAGAAGGCTTACGTTCGAGCTGACCAATTAAGTGGTGGACAACAGCAACGGGTGAGTATTGCACGGGTTTTGACTCAGCAACCGAAAGTGATTTTAGCGGATGAGCCAGTGGCAAGTTTAGATCCCCCTACTTCACATAGAGTGATGAAAGATTTAAGGCGTATTAGTAAAGAAGACAATTTAACGACGCTTGTTAATTTGCACTTTATTGATATGGCAATGGAATATGCTGATCGTATTATCGGGTTGCGTGATGGCCAGGTCGTTTTTGATGGTCCAATTAGTGAAGTTTCTGAAGCTACATTTGAGGAGATTTATGGTCGCCCAATTAAAGACGATGATCTTCTTGGAGGCGATGAAGAATAATGGCCAATAAAAATACGAACGGTAAAAAAACAACGGAACGCTATCGATTAACACAACCACGTTTTAAATGGATGCTTGCCTTCACAATTATCGTTGTGTTTAGTTTATATATGTTATCTGTTTTTCAAACCAACGCCTTTCCAAATCGAGTGAAAGAAGGTTTACCGATTATTTATCGTTTTATGATTGAGGATTTATTTCCGCCTAACTGGGGATATTTGAACAGAGTGGCCCAAAGTCTATTGGAAACATGGAACATGGCACTTTTTAGTACCACCTTTGCAGCAATCTTTGCACTGCCGCTTAGCTTTATTGCTTCTAGTAATATTAACCGTAATAAATGGCTGTATCAGGTAGTCCGTAATCTGTTAAATATTTTGCGAACCATCCCTGAAGTTATTTTAGCCGTTTTGTTTGTTGCTTTAGTTGGCATTGGTGCTGTATCAGGTATTCTTGCGCTGACAGTGTTTTCTTTAGGTATTCTTGCAAAACTTGTCAGTGAAACGATTGAAGCGGTAGACCCTGGACCGATTGAGGCAATTCGAGCTTCAGGAGGAAATACGCTTCAAGTTATTACTTATGGGATCATGCCGCAAATTTTGCCGCAATTTGCGTCATATACGTTATATGTATTAGAAATTAACGTCAAGGCATCGGTTATTTTAGGGTTTGTTGGTGCAGGTGGAATTGGGATTATTATGCAACAACAATTAAGGATGTTTAATTATAATAACGTAGCAACGATAGTATTTATGACATTTTTAACGATTACAATAATTGATACAGTAAGTAATCGCTTGAGGGGGCACCTAGAATAATGAGCGAACAAGCAAAAATAACATTAAGAAAAGCCCAGACAAGACGAGGGAAAATCAAATTTTATATTACACTGCTTATCCTCAGTGCCCTTTATATCATTGCTATCTTAAATACATCATTTCGTATTTCCGGTTCGCAAGCCTCGCCGTTAGATACGCTAAGAAGAATATTTATAGTTCCCATTACACAAGTGGATTACATCGTTCAGTTTCCAGAGTACATTGGATATATGTTAGAAACGATCGCGATCGCTTTTGCAGGTGTAGTTGTTGCGACGATCTTGGCTATTCCTGTTGCTTTTTTGGCAGCGCGTAATATATCGAAGAAATTTTCTTACCTGGGTAAGGCACTGTTAAATGCGATTCGTGCCATTCCAGAATTAATTTTCGCGATCATTTTCGTTGCTGCAGTAGGTATTGGGCCGTATGCAGGTGTGTTAGCAATTAGTATTAATTCGATCGGTATGTTAGGAAAACTATATGCCGAGGTGATTGAATCGATTGATCTTAGCACCGTTGATGCGATTCGTGCGAGTGGTGGTAATCGATTGCAGGCGATATGGTATGGTGTCCTTCCCCAAGTATTACCTGAATTCTCTTCTTACTCGATTTATCGGTTTGAGATTGATGTTCGTGCATCGACTGTACTTGGGATTGTTGGTGCAGGTGGGATTGGCGCGCCACTTATTTTAGCAACTTACCAAAGAAACTGGGAAGATGTAGGTATGATCTTAATTGTTGTTGTACTATTTGTCAGCTTAATTGACTTTATTAGTGGTAAGATTCGTAAAAAATTAGTCTGATTTAGAAAATGTTATGATCGATGAGGGTCTTATAATTGATCCTCATCTCTATTTGTTTTAAATAATAATTAAATGCATGAGAACGAGAAAGGTGATATGCTATGCAAACAGAAGAAATGATGTATCAACACGCAAAAGAATGGGCCTATGAAGCGGGTGTTATTTTAAGAGAGGCAATTACACAAGAAATAGATATTGAATACAAGACATCAGCTGCTGATCTCGTGACAGAAAAGGATAAGGAAATTGAACGCTTTTTTGCAAGTAAGATTAAGACATATTATCCTACCCATTATTTATTAGGAGAAGAAGGCGTTGAGAAAAGTGGAGATTATCAGCCGGAACATGAAGTCGTTTGGGTTGTAGATCCCATTGATGGCACAACGAATTTTGTTCATACTAAAGCGAACTTCTCCGTATCAGTTGCGATATATATTGAAGGTAAGCCGACAGTAGGTGTTATATATGACCCAGTGAAAGACGAAATGTTCCATGTGCTAGCGGGGCGAGGATTATATATTGATCAAAAGCCCGCTGCTCCTGTTGTTGAGAAAAAATCAATTGAAGAATCGCTATTTTGTGTTAATCATCTTTGGTTGGCTCCAAACGATGACCTTAATGAAAAAAAGTTACAGCAACTTGTTGGTGATAGTCGTGGCTTTCGTTGTATTGGATCTGCTGCTCTAGAGCTTGCATATGTAGCAACGGGACGTATCGATGGTGCGCTTTATAATGGCTTGGGTGCCTGGGATTTTGGGGCTGCCTATGTCATGTTACAGGAACAAGGATTAACCTGTACAACACTTGCCGGAGCGCCGGTGTATTATTTCGATCACTCATCCATCCTTGTTGCTTCACAAACGCTCCATCAGAAGCTTTTAAATCAATATATTGACGTAAAGTAGGAGAGATGTAAGTGTGCAGATGCAGAGTGAATCGATGCGGGGATGGTTAACAGCCGTTTTTAGATGCTAGAACTGCTATCGCCTTTTGTGTATAACTTTATCACAGAGATGCCTACCTCAAAATAGAGCAGAGATCACCTATTTAGGTGGAGCTAACGGCCGCTAATGTACTGATTCACTAAACGATCAATCAGTGGTGGGTAAGATCTTAGACTAAAACCGCTACATCTTTAAGAAGGATGACAGACTAAGACCGCCACGTCCTGTGGCAACGTCTGCATGACCTATGTCCTGTAGCCCTTCGCCTACTGATTGAAGGTTCGTTTTATCAACAACAAAAATGGTTACGGCTACTTAAATCACTAGGAAAGGATGTATCGATGGAAAAGTTATATATTTTTGATCTTGATGGAACACTATATGAGGAAACGGATCACTTCGATTATTATGCTAAACGATTGATGGAATGCGTTCCTGCCCAAGATCAAGACAATTATTGGGCTGATTATCAGCAAACCAAGCAAGGAAATCATGTGATTGCAATAGGGAAAGCCTATGATGTTGAACGTGATCTATCAGTGACCGTAGACCCACTAACATTACAGGCAACCGCTGCTCATAAGTGGGATGGAACGCCAGTGCAGAACGTTGCAGCGATTTATGGCAAGGATGCCTTGAGCTTTGATTTCACTTCACTTGTGGCGATCGGTGATGGATGGTGGCTCCCCTTTGCTTGTGCTAAACATTATGGTGTGAAGGATACACAGCCAAGTTACCATGCGACTAAAGCCTATATGGTAACCGATCAATTTCAATTGCGAGAAATTGAGGGGCTTCGTTCATTTCTATTATCATTAAAGACAACTGATAAAATTGTGTTAATGACCAATAGTGATCGTGAAGATGTGACACGCTTATTAAAAGAATTAAATTTAGTTGGCGTTTTTGATCACATCATCTCTTCGGCAAGGAAGCCGGAGAAGACGCGCTATTATTTTGAGCAACTTCAATCGTTTTATCAATTACCTTATCAGCAAATGGTCTCAATTGGCGATAATTTTATTAATGAAATAGCCCCTGCACTTATGCTTGGCATGGAGGCCATTTACTTATCTCCACATGATCCAGGCGGTTCGCACGAAAATTTAGTCCAATACAGTCATATTGCTGACTGGTATAAATAAACCTATTCTATCTTATTATGCATCAATAAAGGGCCTCATTTTCTGGAGACCTTTTGATGGATGATAAATAGGATAGGTTTTTCTTTCGTTCTAATTATTGATTTGTGCCCATATAGTTAAGTAAGTATGAACGGAGGGACAAGCGATGTCGAAAAGTGTAAAGGTAGTGATATGGTTACTAGGAGCGATTGTATTAATTTTACTTATGCAATATCCTATTGAAACTAGTATTAATTCAACAGAATTTCTAAACTTACCTTTAACGAATAAAGTCATTGTCCTTGATCCTGGACACGGTGGTGTTGACGGTGGTGCGGTTGGAGATGACGATACGCTAGAGAAAGACATTGCATTAATGGTCAGCCGAAATTTAAGAGATTATCTCCAACAGGCCGGTGCGGTTGTATATTTAACGAGAGAAACGGATAAAGACTTGGCTGCTGGGGATACAAAGGGGCTATCGCGGCGGAAAGTTGAAGATTTAAGAAATCGGATCGCTTTTGTTGAAGAGAAAGATCCTGATTTATTTATTAGTATTCATTTGAATGCATTACCTTCAGGCCAATGGCGGGGTGCTCAAACCTTTTATCACCCCAATCGTTCGGATTCGAAGGTGTTAGCTGAATCTATTCAGAGTGAAATCATTACTAGCTTAGGTAATACAAACCGAGATGCTTTAGCTGTGAATAGTATTTATATATTAAAATATGCTCACCGGCCATCAGCGCTAGTAGAAATTGGTTTTTTATCGAATCCTGAAGAGCGTGAATTATTAAAAACACCGGCATATCAAGATCAAATGGCAGCAAGTATATATCACGGTATCTTAAATTACTTTGCCTCAAGTGAACAGTAAATTTTTTGATTAAAAATGATTGTGATATACTACCCCTACAGACGTTAGTAATGAAAGGTTGGTATAGTTGTGTTAACAAAAGAACAAGCGATCGCTTTATTGAAGCCAGTAAAAGATCCATTTATAAATAAAACCCTTGCTGAAACGGGGGGGATTCGTGAAGTCAAAATAAACGAAGATAAAGGACACGTTAGTATTAAGATCGCAATTGCTGAAATGAACACCGCTGAGCAAATGCAACTGCAACAAGAGTTGGTCGCCAAGCTTAAGCGAGCAGGTGCGGAGACCGTGGGCTTACGGTTTGAGCAATTACCTGATGACCGAATTAAGCAGTTTCATAAGAAGGATGAAAAACCTACGTTGTTAAACGGTAAATTGGGTACCCAATTCCTTGCGATTGCTAGTGGTAAAGGCGGAGTGGGCAAATCAACGGTTACGGTTAATGTTGCTGTTGCACTTGCCCGTTTAGGAAAAAAAGTTGGGATTATTGATGCTGATATTTACGGTTTTAGTGTACCGGATATGATGGGGATTACTGATCGGCCAACTTTAAAAGGGAATCGCATTATTCCGGTTGAAGCACATGGTGTACAACTTATGTCAATGGGTTTCTTTGTTGAGGACAATGAGCCGGTCATCTGGAGAGGGCCTCGTTTAGGAAAGATGTTACGTAGTTTTTTTGATGAAGTTGAATGGGGGAAGCTAGACTATTTATTGCTTGATTTACCACCTGGCACGGGTGACATGGCTTTAGCTGTTCACAATACCATTCCAGCGTCAAAAGAGATTATCGTTACGACCCCTCATCCGACCGCGGCATTTGTAGCCTCTCGCGCTGGTAAAATGGCGATAAATACCCAACATGAAATTGTTGGCGTTATAGAGAATATGGCTTATTTTGAAAGTAAAGTAACGAAAGAGAAAGAATACGTATTTGGACAAGGAGGCGGTCAGAAGCTAGCAGAAGAGTTGCAAGCACCGCTAATTGGTCAAATTCCATTAGGTCAACCAAGTAATCATCCAAGTGCAAGAGGCTCAATTTACACTAACGATGATCCGATTGGACAAATATATCATGAAATTGCGCAGTATGTGATCGATAAAGAATAATGTTAATGAAGAAAGTAACAAAGTATAGCAACGACCCATCCTCCGTTAAAATGAGGGGATAGGTCGTTTTCTTTTGTCTGCTACGGCATGATGCCAGATCAGAATTAGATATTTAACTATTATTGCTAGAAGGGTCATCTTCAGATTCCTGGTCTTCGCTTGCTTGTTCATCTTTAGCTTCCATTATTTTTTTAGCGTGATCAACTACAATTTCAGAAACCTTTGCTTGGAACAAGGGGGATTCTAAAGTTTCTTGTATGCTTTCTTCTAAATGACTTTTAAATTGCTGGCTTTTCATTAGGCCTAGCATTTGTTCGTCAATTTCAGGGTTTGCTAAAAGCTCAAGCATTTTTTCTTGAAAAGAAGCATCGCTCATTAGTCGCTTAAATACATCTTCCTGTTGACTAATCATAGCATCAGAGAACTCCTTTACAAATTCTTGATCGCTAAACATGTTCGACCAAAATTCTTGTCCTTCTTCAGAGGTTAATGCTTCCTCAATGGCTGACTGAACAATTTGATCATGGATCACGTAAATCTGTTGGGTTGATTCATCGGCAATCACTTCTACAATCGATTCCTTGCCTTCATCAGATTTTAGAATATCTGTCACCATTTTCTTTGTTGTTTCGTAGTTAGCCTCTTGATTACTTGAGTTGTTGTTTGGGCTACAGCCCATTAAAGAGCTGACTACTATTAATACGAAAAGCGTTATTTTTTGATAAGACATTGCCACTCTACTCCTTCTGGAATAAAATCATCATACCTTTAATATGAGAAGAAAGAAGGAGAATTATGTGTCATACCTATTCAACTGGGTCTGTTTCAATGTCAGCTTGAGAAATAAGTTCTGATACGGAGATGAATTTAAAACCTTTTTCTTTTAAGGTAGGGAGAATTAATGCTAGGGATTCTGCTGTTTGAATAGCAGAATCTGATGCGTGCATAAGAATGATATCCCCGTTTTTGGTCTCGGATATAACCTCATCCACAATGTTATCTACTCCTGGTGCCTTCCAATCGTTTGAATTAACCCGCCATTGAATAACGTCATAACCTTGTTTGACCGCTATTGTAAGAACGTCTTCATCTAAATGACCGCTAGGTGTACGCAATAGATTTAAGTCAGTGTAGCCTAATTTGTTAAATACATCCTGTGCTCGGTGTAAGTCTTTAACAATGGCGTCGTTGTCTAGGTCAAGATAGCTTTTATACCGGTAGCCTAGCATGCCTATTTCATGTCCGGCTTCATCAATAAGCTCGATCAAGTGGGGATGGTGTTCTGCCCACTCGCCGAGTAAAAAAAAAGTCGCCTGAACATCATGTTCGTTAAGTTGGTCTAAAATAGGTTCTATCATTTGATCTCCCCATGTAACATTGAAGGTCAAGCTGATATCCTCATTATTTTCATTCCCTCTTGCTAATCCAACGGGCCCATCTTGTGAAGAGAATACGGATAAATGATTGCCTCCGTTTATAGCAAGAATAGTTATCGTTAGGATAGTGAAGACTATAATGACGAAATATCTTTTGACATGCTTTAATTTAATGGTATAGAAAAAAGTCATAGCGCAGCTCCTTTAGAAAAGAATGTACTTCATTATATGCATGTCCATCTATTAAATATGTATATCATGCAAATTTAGACAAGCGTCTTAGCAATTTAAAATGAATGATTTTAATGAATGAAATGGGGTTGGTTACATGTTGGGATTAATGGTCACAGATAAGGAATTAAAAGAAATGGAGTATTTAGTAAAAAGAGAGATGGAAGAACTATTGTTTGATATGGAAGATAGTCGGGTTGATCAGGTTGTTAAGCAAGCAATGACTGCTAGATATCGGGTGCTGTTTCAACTGTTACGAAAAATAGCAGATGATCAAGAAGTGATAAAGTATATCCCCAATTATAAACTATAATTTTTTAATATGGTATTTTTAAAAAAGTATTGCATCAATGGGAAGGGTATGCTATATTATTTTTTGTTGTCAGAAGAAATGTGCTATAAAATAATCATTCGCTTTTTAAAATTCTTTTTCAAAAAGTGTTGACGCCATTTTGCAAACGTGATATATTATATCTTGTCGCAAAAATAAGACAACAACTCAATTGATCTTTGAAAACTGAACAAAACAACCAGTATGTTAAGAAAAGAAGTAAGAAGCAAGCTAGTGCTTTAAACGAGCAAAGGGTGATAGATAG
>NZ_JAFBDS010000010.1 GCF_016908375.1 Amphibacillus cookii | reverse complement strand
TTCTTTCCCCATTTACTGTTTTTTCTCTAATTATACACAAAAGTACCCTATAGGTAGACTTTTTTTAAAGTGTCTACTCTATAGGGTACATTTTACTTGCATCCTAGCTTCTTTTGGCTTGTTTAAGGAAACGCGTGTAAAAGAATCCCTTCACAAACCATGAAATTCTTTAGCTCCCAACGATAACGATCTTGTTACATTCTTCTCACTTCACAATTTTGATTAATCCATTGATCACGAGAATTTCGCACGAATCAATTAAGTGAACGCACGAAAAGTAAGAATTTCGCACGAATGGATCAAGCGATCGCACGAAAAGTAAGAATTTCGCACGAATCAATTAAGCGAACGCACGAAAAGTAAGAATTTCGCACGAATGGATCAAGCGATCGCACGAAAAACAAAAATTTCGCACGAATGGATCAAGCGATCGCGCGAAAAACAAAAATTTCGCACGAATCAATCAAGCGAATGCATGAAAAACAAGAATTACATATGAACTTATTTTACGAAAGTCGCAGTAGTGAATTAAATAATGATCATAGTAATCAGGTTTTAGTAATTGATTATTATAGACTTCGTATGGTACAAAATATCTCAAATTTAAATATCCATATTCATCTAAAAGTGTACTCTTTTGTTACAAGCAGCGTTTGAATATGTGCATAAGCTACTAAAGTCATTCAAGTTGTTTTCTATTAAAAGTATATTACATGTTGTTTTTTGCTAAATAGAAACGAGATTCTCCTTACTATTTCAATTATAAAGGCTGTTTAATTCGTTAAACCTAGGTCTTCTCACCTTGTTATCGTTTTTTACAAGTAAACTCACTACTTTTGTTGTATACAAATATTAACCATTAAGACCGTATAATGGTAGATGGTATTTATATATAAATTATTATGGGAGGATTATAGTTTTATGAAAGATGAAACGAAACGGTACTTAAAAATAACAATTGTTTTCTTTATTATTTTAACTTCGATTCGGGTCTATTTAATGATTGAGCGACAAAATACCATAAAAGAAATGGAAGCACAAGAACAGCTTGACATGCAAACAACGAGGGAGTTATTCCCCTATCGTAGTGCCGAGATGCTACTTCATATGGACAGTGTTTATCATAGAGAACAGTCACCTGTCGATGTAGAACTGATTGCGACAGACCAGACGCTTGCGATGCTAGAACGATGGGAGGCTGTTGCTACTGCCTACCCAACGATTGCATACCCTGAAGATGAGATTGATCAAGGCGATTGGTTAGCTGTAGTTCAAATTTTCCAAAATCAATCAGCTGAGCTTCGTGCAATTGAAGAGGAAATGTTTGCAGGTGTTGAAGAAGAGGGGATATTGTTACGCGGTTTTGTGCTGAAAAATTATATTAATAACGATACAGACAATGAGTTAGTCTTGTCAGTACTAAGAGAGAATGGGATCAAATGAGTAATAAAGGCATAAAGTACCCATTAGAAGGACCCGGAAAAATCAAAACTAGTGATGAGCAATTGGAAACTCTCGCAACGCATTATAAGAAGCTTCAAAATGAAATGAACACGATGTTAGATGAATTTTATAGACCACTTGAGCTCTTAATTGAAGAAGATGTATTTACAGGTAAAGCTGCTGAGCAGTTCTCTTCCTTCGCTACGTTGTTAAAAAACTATTTGGAAATTAGTTATAGCGAAAGCTTTGAGGACATAAGCCAGATTTTAACTACTTTTAAAACAGAACTAGAAGAAGTTGACCAATAAAAAAAAGAGGAAGATACAATGTCATTACAAATAAAAGTTGACCCTAATCTTGTCGAAAGCTTACTAAAAAAACCACAATCAATCGCAAATGATGAGATGATGCAAGTAATCACAGAAATCAAAGGGGCTGGGGAGGCACTTAGTGACTGGAAAGGTGAAGCATCAAAAGCGCATCAAACGATGCAGGAAAAGTTATTACAAACCATAGGTAAAAACCAGCGATTAATGGTCGAAGTATTAGAGACGTTATACTACGCGATTGACCAATTTGAAGAGAAAGATGAAGAGCTTAGTCGACAATTTAAAACAACAGTCGAATACTATCATAATCAGTGATTAAATGAGCAGTAAATAAGATAAGGAGGAAGAAGCTGTTGAGTAACCAAGCACGCATCATGCGCTTAAACCAAGAAATTTTGCGCAATGACGCCACTGTGTCGTGGCTATTGACCCAAAATGTAACATATCGCAATCAAATCGACGATTATGGTCAATCCATATATGAATTAGAAAAACAACTTGAAGACATTCTTGAGCGTAGAAAAGAGATGGATAGTAAATTGATCGAGTTAGAAGCGTTAACAGAAGGAGAAGGCTCCCCGATGGGGCGAATTCAACTGGTTGAAGCTGGTCTACTTGAAAGTAAAGTATTGAACAGAATTCAAGAAAGTATTATGGAAGTACGCAATACACAAGAAAGAGCCATCATCCGGATGAAAGCTGCTGTAAATGACATGGATCGAAAAGCCAACCAAATAGAAGAGCGTATTGAAGAAAGGCAAGCCAAACAACTACACTTAAATCAGTTGCTTTCAACGAATCAAGCCAACATTCAACGTTTGAAATATGAAATTACGGTAGCCAGACAAACGATACGAACATTATAATGAAGAAGGAGCATCTTACATGGGCAATTATAGTGCCGATCGCGATGAATTAAACCGGCGTATTGATGAATATACAAATGTGGTAGAAGAGTGGAATGAAAATCAAACACTATTTTCGAAAATTTCTAATGAAGTTTTCAAAATAAATGACAATGAGATTACAGAAGCGATTGAAGAAAAACAGGCTGTTGCAAATTTTTGGAACGGCATTGTTAGTGCAGACCAAAATGCATCTACAGGATTTAACAAAGTAACTCAAGACCTGTCTGTCTTAGGTTCGACGATTGATACGTTTTTAGATGAACTCGGATCAGGTGGAGCAAATCTTGAAAAATTGAATGTTAACAATCTCTATCAAGCGATGTTTAAAGATCAGAAACTATTTGACAACCTGATGCAGAAAATGATGACTGATCAAGTGTTAACCCCTGCTGAAAGAGAAATGCTATATCATTTTATCCAAGCAGAGATCTTAACGGACGAGACGGTAGAACAATTAGAAGAGATCTCAACGTTGATTGGAGAAGGCAGATTTAATGAAGTAGAAGTTTATCTTAGTGAACTCCTGCAATCTGAAGAAGCATTTGATCGCCATATTGCGACTGTGCAAGCTTATATTTTCACCAATGATGATACCCCTGATCAAGAGCATAAACTATTGCAGGGCTATTTAGCTATTTTATTAGGGTTTAAAGGCTATAGAGATGAAGCGATAACGTTTACAGGAGAAACTGATGTAGAGCAGTTAAGATTGACTATAGAGTTGTCAAGTAGGCGAACAACTAGCCCTGATAACTATCAAATCTTAGCAACTATCAACACAGCGGAACTAAATCTCGATGATATTGATGATGTATCATTATATTTTTATGTGTTACCAGAGCATTTTTTAGTTAAAATATATAATTCGCCAAATGTAGCTAATCAACTTAATAGGGAAGAAAATGCAGAGCTGCGTGAACAATATAGTAGCTATACTAAAGACTTCTGGACAAAGGAATTAGCTAAAACAATTTTAACTGAATCAGCTAGCCAATCTCATGAGGCAGTCGGCTATAGCGTTGACGCGTTATTCACACTCGGTGATTACCTTGGAGGGAAAAAAGAGCTGGAAAATCAGATAACGACTAGTAATTTACAGAGCATTACGTCGGAGCTTGAGTTAGAGCTGTTAACTGTTGATAAGCACTCATCCCCTGATAGTCACTATCAATTTATATCTACAGACGATACTTATGACCTATTAAAAAGATGGGAAGAGGTTCATCGGTTAAATCCTAATATTCCTTATCCGAAAGAGGCGATTGATAAACGAGATTGGAACGATATAGCAGATGTTTATTCATATTTAAGGGATAATTATACAGATAATAATGAGAATGCATTACTGACATATATAATCGATGACAAGTTGAATGGCGATATGACATTAGAGCAAATTGTTGCAGAAAATAAGAAAGAGAGGTGACCTATGAAAAAAAGAGTAAAAGTGTTAAGTATCGTTATCGGAATTATCGTAGTAGGCAGCCTAATTACAATTTATTATCATCAAGTCCAGAAAAAAGAGGATGAGCGTATAAGACAAATTCTATCTCACGCTGATATCGCGGAAGCATTTGTGTTAGGAAGTTACTACTATAGTACAAATGACCCGATTGAAGTTGCGTATTTTCCTAGTCGATTCACACAAGCTCATGTAGAAAGATGGAAAATCCTCGCTGAATTGCTACCTTATATCGAATATCCGGAAGCATTGATAAAAGAAAATGAGTGGGTAGAAGCTGTGCATATGCTTGAAGAAAATATTGAAGCATATAGCACTTACTACTACTCTAAAGAAGAGAGCGAACAAGAAATAATGGTTCAACCACAGGAAGTGACGGTATTTATTAGGCGTAATAGAAGATCAGATAATTTAACCGAGCTGCTAGAAGAAGTGAATTTTGAGGATTAAACAGCGATTTTAAGCTGAAAGCGAGGGGATACAGAATCATGTCACGGAAATTTAAAATAACAGCGATAATGATAGGAATCGCACTAATATTAACTGGTTTTATTATGCTTACGTTATTGCGATCAGATAATGTTGAACAAATTGAAGAAGAGATCAATACTTTACAGTTGCCGTATGGGAAAGTAAGTACGGTTGAGCTTGTAGAAGATGATTATGCCTTGGCATTCTATTCATGGGCGTGGATACTTCAGGTAGGTGTGGCAGAATTACAAAAGACGTCATTTGGTTGGGAAATTGTAAGGATGACTAGTGAAGAGACAGGGGGAGGTCTTCAATTTGTTGAATTAAGTCGTTATAGCGTAATGCATAAGCCTGTTGATAAAAATGTGACTTCTGTTGATGTCACATTAAATAATGGAGAGAAGCGAGATGCGCATATTAAAGAGGAGAATAAAGGATTAGCTAGACGCTGGCTTTACTACTCCGACACAGAAGATCTCTCAAGCGCAACTGTTACAGCATATGATAAAGATGGTGAGGTTGTTGAAGTTATTGAAGTGCCTGATCAGCCCAACGAAGGTCTAGATCGAACAGTTGAATAATGATACTAGCTTAGCACTTATCTATTAGGTGCTAAGCTTTTTCAATCGCAAATAGGACTAAAGATTCAGTTTTTTGATAAAGGTAAAAAGACCCAACTTATGTCATATATAATTTTTAACTAGCCGTGTCTTATAATGAGAAGATGCAAGTGCATTTATCCTAAATAACGGCCGCTAATGACCTGATTCATTAACGACAAATCAGAGGAAGAATAACGAAAATGTCAGCTAATTGAAGGTATCTTTTATAGAATATGAGGGATTACTTGAGTATCTTATAAAAGGTGATTTAGAGAGCGGAAAAACAGTTGAAGACGTGGCAACTGAAATCGAATAAGACGAGGTGATGTATATGAGTAAAAAGCGGATTCTAATAGTTTCGATTATTTTAATTGCTGTTATGGTAATGATATCCATTATTCCTATAAATAATTACTTTGAAGAGAAGCAACAGAAACAAAAAGAACTTAATAGAACGTTAAGTAACTATGCTTATTTAGCACAAAACTTCACTTTAGGGATTTATTACTATGAGTTAGATAATCCGATTCAAGTTGAAATGTTTCCGACATCTCGAACACAATGGAAACTAGATAGGTGGAAAATGGTAACAGAAATATTGCCAATAATTGAGTATCCGGAAGAGTTAATCAAAGAAAATGCTTGGATTGAAGTATCTGATAACTTAGAAAGGAATATTGAACACTATCGAACTTACTATGATTCAAAGTCTAAAATTGAACAAGAATCCCTGATCCGCCCTGATGCTATTTGGAGTTTTATTGTGAGGAATTCCAGATGGTCAGACAATTTATTAAGGGCTTTAGATGAAGCGGGTATTGATTATGATTAAAGAGAAGGTGAGAAAATATTGCGTAAAAAAATAGCGGTGTTGATAGTTGGTATAATCATAGTGATCAGTATAATTTTGGCCGTTTTATTTAAAAGAGATGATCAACAAAAGATTGTGGAAGAAATAAATGCTATGAATCTTCCGCTTACAGATGTAGGTCCGATTGAATTTGTTGATAATGATCATGCTCTAGCTATCTTTTTATGGTCTGGGATCGGTCATATCGGCGTAGCTGAATTAGATAAAACGTTATTTGGTTGGGATATTTCTAGAGCAACATCTGAATTTTTAAGTGGTGATGTTCAGTTTGTAGAGTTAAATCACTTTTCTGTTATTCAAACTTGGGCTGATCCAAGTGTACAAGACGTGAGTGTGGAGTTGGAAAATGGTGTTATTGATTCCGCTCAAATATTAATCAAAGAAGGAGATACGAAGAAAGGAGAAATAAGTTTCAGAAACTGGCTCTACTACTCCGACACAGAAGACCTCTCAAACGCAATTGTAACGACATATGATAAAGATGGCGAGGTTGTTGAAGTTATTGAAGTACCTGATCAGCCCAATGAAGGTCTAGATCGAACAGTTGAATAAGGATAGAGGCTTAGCACCTACATATTAGGCGCTAAGTTTTTTAAATTCCAAACAGGACTAAATATCTAGTTTTGTTATAAAGGTGGAAAGACCCAACTTATGTCATATATAAAATTCACCTAGACGTGTCTTATAATAAGAAATTGTGAATGCATGTATTATTTGATTATATTAACGAACCGTGGATGTCAGCTTTATAGAGAAAGAGGTGACCTATGAAGAAAAAAGTCATAGTGTTAGGTATCGCTATCGGAGTTATCGTTGTAGGCAGTCTAATTAAAAGCTATTATCATCAAGTCCAAGAGAAAGAATATGATCGAATAAGACAAATTCGATATTACGCCAATGTATCGGAGACATTTAAGTTAGGAAGCTACTATTATAGTACGAATGATCCTGTTAAAGTGAGATATTATCCAACTTCATACACGCAGTACCGCGTAGAAAGGTGGAAAGTTCTTGCTGAGTTGTTGCCCTATATTGAATATCCAGAAGCATTGATAAAAGAAAATAAATGGGAAGAAGCTGTGCGTATGCTAGAAGAAGATATTGAAGCGTATAGAGATTATTACTCCTCTAAAGAATACAGCGAACAAGAAGTGATGGTCCATCCACGAGAGGTGATGGCGTTTATTGGAGATAATAGCAGATCAGATAATGTAACCGAGTTACTGGAAGAAGCCAACTTTGAGGATTAACCAGTGGATTTTAAGCTAAAAGTGAAAGGATATAGAATGATGTCACGCCAATTTAAAATAACAGTGATAATAGCTGGAATCGTCATAATAAGCGGTCTTAGTATGTTTGCGTTATTTCGATCAGATGATATTGAACAGATTGAAGAAGAAATAAATAAATTAGAATTGATATTTGGTGATGTGAGTACGGTTGAGCTAGTAGAGGATGATTTTGCTTTGGCAATCTACACATGGGGATCGGCATGGCAAGTAGGTGTGGTTGAATTAAGCAAAACTATATTTGGATGGGAAACCGTAAGCATGACTAGTGAGGAGATTGGTGGAAACCTTCAATTTGTTGAATTAAGCCGTTATACAGTGATGCATAACTCCATCGAAGAAGATGTGACGTCTGTTGATGTCACATTGAATACTGGAGAGAAACGAGAAGCAGAAATAAGAGAAATTGGCAATACTAAAAGTTTTCTTTACTACTCCGACACAGAAGACCTCTCAAACGCAATTGTAACGACATATGATGAAGATGGCGAGGTTGTTGAAGTTATTGAAGTACCTGATCAGCCCAATGAAGGTCTAGATCGAACAGTTGAATAATACGGAGTCACTTAATGGCGACATTATAAAGGACTCAAGATAAGAAAAAAGCTAACAGATTCACCAAAGAACGAATACACTTTCTGCAAACTTAAAGGTTGTTAAATCTAGTTTAACCAATCAGTTAGTTTTCCTAAAAACACCAGTGGCTGTCAACCTATGGCAAGGACAGCCACAGTTATAGCTGACTCATAGGAGTGTTTACTTTTAAAATATTGACACAAATGTGAAGCGATCAACATATAATAATTTGCAAGAAAATTTAGTACTGAAAAACTATTGCTAGATAGTGGTATTTCAGTTAAAATGAAAAAGTCCATGTCGAGGAGATGTGGCTTTATTTTAGAATGGAAAGGTGGGCAGAGCGATTATTTGAATATAAGCGCCTGGACTATTTCTCGTGCGCTTGAGAAATAGTTGACGAGGAGGAGGAGTATCGAATTTGATCGGCGGATACCTCCCGGTTGCACAACCTCCAACCGTTATATGTTATTCGAAAACGAAGAGGCGACTCTTTGCACAAAGAAGACATGTAAGAGGTTTACTAATAAAACGAGAAAGGGGGCAAACAAACGCCCCTCTGTTCTTAGTAGGTTCGTTCTGGTTTGCCCTGGTCTCAACTAGGAGGAAACAGAATTATGTGTGGAATTGTAGGTTATATTGGAGCTAATGATACGAAGGATGTTTTGTTAAACGGCTTAGAAAAGTTAGAATATCGTGGATACGATTCGGCAGGAATTGCAACTTTAAACGAAGAAGGTCTTCATCTGTTTAAAGTAAAAGGCCGAATTGCGACATTGCGTGATAAAGTAGACAACAGCATTGAAACTACTATGGGTATTGGTCATACACGTTGGGCGACTCATGGTGAACCGAGTGAAGAAAATGCTCACCCACATCAAAGCACTTCAGGACGTTTTACGTTGGTTCACAATGGTGTGATTGAGAACTATTACGAATTACGTGATCAATATTTAGCAGGGGTTCCACTTGTCAGTGAAACAGATACTGAAATTGTTGTACAATTAATTGAAGTGTTTTATCAACAAACAAATGACGTATTGGTTGCTTTCCGAAAAACAATGAGCTTGCTAAAAGGCTCATACGCGATTGCTTTAATAGATGCTAAAGATCAAGACGTAATCTATGTCGCTAAAAGCAAAAGTCCTTTATTAGTGGGACTTGGTGAGGGATTCAATCTGGTTGCAAGTGACGCAATGGCGACATTAAAAGAAACCGACACTTATCTTGAAATTGAGGATAAAGAAGTTGTTTTGGTTAAACGTCAAGAAGTGCAAATTCAGAAATTTGATGGCACACAAGTAGTTCGTGCGCCATATAAAGCTGAGATTGACGCAGCAGATACTGAAAAAGGCACCTATGCCCATTTCATGTTAAAAGAAATTGATGAACAGCCATTTGTTATGCGCAAAATCATTCAAGAATATCAAGATGAACAAGATAATATTAAAGTAGATGGTGATATACGGGCGGCGATGCTGGATGCAGATCGTATTTATATCATTGCCGCTGGAACGAGCTACAATGCTGGCTTAGTTGGTAAGCAAATTATTGAAAACCTTGCAGATATACCCGTAGAGGTGCATATTGCAAGTGAGTTTTCTTACAATATGCCATTACTGTCTAAAAAACCATTGTTTATCTTTATTTCACAAAGTGGAGAAACAGCCGATAGCCGTGCTGTTTTAGTGAAAATCAAATCATTAGGTCATCCATCGATAACCGTAACGAATGTTCCAGGCTCAACCCTTTCACGTGAAGCGGATTATACATTGCATTTGTATGCAGGGCCAGAAATTGCCGTTGCATCGACTAAAGCTTACACAGCACAGATCGCTGTTCTAACTATTTTAGCAGTTGATACAGCAACTGCTAAAGGGATTAAATTAGACTTTGATCCGTTACAAGAGCTTGGTATTGTTGCAAGTGTAATGGAATCCTTAACAGATCAAAAAGAGCAATTTGCTACGTTAGCAAAAGAATACTTCACAGGCACAAGAAATGCCTTCTTTATTGGCCGAAGCGTTGATTATTTCGTTGTCCAAGAAGCTTCGCTTAAGTTAAAAGAAATTTCTTATATTCAAGCAGAAGGTTTTGCTGGCGGTGAATTAAAACACGGCACAATTGCCCTAATTGAAGAGGGTACACCAGTTATCGCTATTTCAACTCAAGAGAACGTTAACTATTCGATTCGAGGCAATGTTCAAGAAGTTGCAGCCCGTGGTGCCAAAACATGCCTTGTCAGTATGAAAGGATTGGAACAAGACAGTGATAACATTGTGTTACCACATGTTCATCCATTACTAACACCTTTAGTAAGTGTTGTACCGATGCAGTTACTTGCCTATTATGCAGCTTTACATCGTGATTGTGATGTTGATAAGCCACGTAACTTGGCGAAAAGTGTTACAGTGGAGTAGGCCGTTAAGTTTCATTATGTATTTGTTGTGTATCTGTAACTCTCTCTTACAAAAATGCAACTCTTTTTACAAGATGTAAGTAAGTTTTACAAAGACGGGTTATCGAAGCAGTTTATGTATCGACTTTTTATGTCATACTTTTATCAGAATCGGGAGCGTACTATTTGTACAGCTTCTCGGTTCTTTTTTGTTTGAAGAAAAGACTGAGAAACTAAGCGTGACAAGGGTTGGAGATAAAAGAAAAAATGTGAGCGTGTGAAAAAATATGAAGTAGAGAGTAAGAGAAAAGCATGATGATTCTTCTATCTATCACCTTAATTCTCTCATCTACTCTGGAAAACCGAGTTCCATTTTTCGATTCTTTTCCGATTAATTTTCGATTCATTTCGACAAGAAATGATACTTTTCTTTGTAAAACTGAGTTAAATTAAAAGGTTAGTATTTAGGGATGAAAAAGGGCATGAGTGCATGTGGGGGAAGGGATTGAGTGAGGTTGGGGGTTTTGTAAGAGTGAGTTACGTGGGTACATAGTAGAGAAAAGAATGAGAGATAGAAGGAGAAAAACTGGAAAATGGTGAGAAGGTATCTGGAAATTGAAATATATAGATAGATTAAACGGTTATTTAGTATAATAAATACAATTATATCAATGACGATAGGGTGATGAATATGAAATTTGTCTATTACAACGATACAGGAAGAACGGTAACAATCCATCCAGCAACTTTTATTCATGGATGCACATCAAATAGCCAAGAAGTAATCTCACATCTTGAACAGCGAACTTTTTATCTCCCTGAAGGTACGCATCCGTTTGTAAAGATGTGGGATTACGGATCAGATAGAGGATTACAAATCTTAATATCTCCGACCATAGATGACAACCAAGATATTTAAAGGTTAGCTATAGTTATTTTTGGGTGAATTACAGATAAAAACTGTAGTAGAAATAAAAAGTACAATGAAGACTTTTCATTAAAAACCTGTATAATAGTAATAGAGAGGAGATGATATGTGTGCCGATCGGGAAAATGTTAGAAAACAAACTACAAAACCCAACTGTTAAAAATGCTTTTGCAGAGAAGCAGAAAAACCACGATATCTACCTCAAACAATTCAATCAAAATCATAGCATAAAAGCGTATCGAAAAGATCAAGAGAAGTTAGAAAAAGTGAATAGAGCAAGAAAGGCAACTGTGTTGAATGAACAACAAAAAACTTGAATCATCCTGTTAATTATTAAGAATCAGAATAAAATGATGTTGCAACAAGGAAACAAATGAGAGAAAAATTTGCAGTGTGAGTGATAGAGAAGATGATGCAGAGTGAAGAGATAATTTTCCTTATGTTTCTTCTTTTTTTATTTCTTTGATATCAATAATGTCACAAAACCAACGAGTTCAAAGATTAGCGAAGAAAGATAAGGTTTAGAAGAAATGAAGGAATGTTTTATAAAACACGTTATTTATCCTTGTGGAGAGCGTAAAAAGTTTTGTGTAAATGATCATCTCCTTATGGGAAAGTATAACCATTTACACAAAACTTTTTACGCTCTCTTTTACACTATTAATATACATTCCTATTTTCCATTTACTAATCTCTGCATTATTATTTTTAGTCACAATTTATCTTTTAGTGCAAGTATCAAAAAATAAGAAAAAGGATTATCCAATAGCTTTTAAAGCATTATTATATTTATTAGTGCTCTCATTTGCTTTGATTTTTTTACTTACACTGTTAAGTAACCAATTAATTTATAGTTATGGATTGGTTGTAGTTTTATTTGCCTATATGTACGTAACTGGTGTTTTTGTGTATTATTTAATCAACGTACTATATTATTGGAGACTAAAGAAAATGTTTCCGTTCGAGAGAGAACCCGAAGAAAATAGCTTTATACAAATAAGCCGAAGAAGACTGTCTAAGTATATGGAATTGGATAAACAAAAAATTTTTTTAATATAAATTTGATAAATGGCCTTTTATACGCTTTGTTTGTTATATATGGGATGCTATGTTTTATCAAATTTTCTGAAGGTGAGCATGTAGATGTGCTTGGGACATTGTCCTCATGGGTTAAGACGCAAAAATGGGTGAATTTTTCCAATGGTATTAGTGTAGTTTCATTACTGTTAGCAATATATACAATTACTATTCCTGTACAAAGCAAGATTATTAAAGAGGCGCGAGAAGATTATAAGAAAAAATATAAAGAATTTATAAAATGTCCCAAGAGATTTTAGATCCACTATACAAAATAGGAAAGAGTAAACAGCGTTAAACACATATTAAATTAATATAGGAAGAACAAGGTGTTATCAGCATTTATAAACAACTTGTTCTTCTCGCTCTATTTTGTTAATGATGTATCATACAATAAAACAATTCAAGGCTATTACGGTTTAACAGGAACACATATTTCGCAATAAGGATTGCTAACCATATCACCAATATATTTTTCCATAATTGGTTTGGTATCCTTTTTATATCCATTATTTTGTAGAGATTGAAAAATATTAGAATATGCCTTTTGAATATCCTCTGCAGTATGTTTGACTTCATATATAAGGTATTTTCCACCAGTAATATGCCCTTCGAGAACTGAATCATCCACTACTTGATGATCATTGGGAATTACAATACAAGCATCAAATCTACAGTTATCAGGAAGTGTTGTTTCTGGATTATCTTGTGGAATTGCAAATAGAATTGCAGATTCAAGAAGATTTCTCTCCTTAGCCCATTTTTTTAGATTCTCCATTACTTCAATATTGGCAGGGCCATATTGTCCAATACGTCGCATAAAAACAGTACGATAGTTTGGAAATGTCTCGACTTTGAATTTCATTATTTTAATCTTCCTTTCTTTTCGTATTTAGTTTGATACATTACGAATGTAGCACGCTTTAAAAATATAAACACTTTAATTTTTAAAATTTTTGAAATTATTTAGAATTTCGGTTGGTACTCATTGAATTAAGAACATGTTAAAAGTTATTTTGGAGCCCTTTTTATTGTTTCAAATTGTGTGATTAAATATGCAAAGGCAGATAAGAATGAATCTGAATCTATGAAAGTGTCAAATGCGAATAAAATTGATTCCCTGGAACGCAATCGCCAAACATGGTTGCAATTGCAACAAGATAATCCCAACTTAACAGAATTGAGAAACAAAAAACCATCAACGTATGCCTACTTATATAGAAATGATAAAGAATGGCTGGGTAATAATTCACCAAAATTACGAAAAGGAAATAGCGAGAATAATCGGGTAGATTGGGATAAAAGAGATCAGGAAATATTAGATAGGGTTAAGATGGCAACATGGGAACTTAGAAACTGGAATGAAAAACCAAAGAGGATAACCGTTAAGGGCATAGGTGATGCAATAGGTGAAAGAGCCTTATTAGAGCAACATTTAGACAAGATGTCGAAAACCAAAGCATTTATTAACCAGGTATGGGAATCTGAACAAGAATTTCGTCTGCGTAGGGTAGAGCGTGTTATCCAAGACATGAGTAAAGTTCTTCTCTAATTTTATAAATGGTATATCGTTATCGAAGGCTACTTTGCCTTCTTTATACGGTAATTCCAATTTCCTATGGAATATAGTGATTAGTGATTTTAGAAAAAGTTCAACTGAATGCCTATATAGATATAAAATCGGCATCTCTCCCGTATATACGCTATCATCATAATTTTCATCGAGAAACAAAGCGGTTTGTCTGAAATTTGATGCTGTAATGCCAAAACCTAAGTCAATGTGTGTTGATATGTCAGTCATCATATATCTCAAAAGAAATCCCCCTTTTAATGAATTATACCATTCTAATTTTACTGATATAGATAAATAATAGATTCTCAAAAATCACTTGTTTATTTTCGTTGCATTATCCTATAAAACTTTAACTTTTCATATAATTGCGGTGATTTACTTGACAAAATCAAAAGAAAAGTAAATAATAGATTTAGCTTATCTTGAAAAATAGTGGAGGCGTGGTTGAATGGATGAAAAAATTAAAGAATGTATGCTTACAGATGAACAAAAAAGTTTGATTTTACAAGGCATAAAGAATGGAAAAGAGAAATTTCAGGAAATCTCATTATTACTTGAAGAAACAACAACTAAGAAACACACACCTTTTATGCTTTATGACTATGTTAATACTTATGTTGAAAAGATAATAGAAGACAATCCTCATACACAAATGAAAGTATATACAAGAAAAGCGGGGTGGCATCCATATATAGTAATTCATGATGCCATAAGAAATATCTTTATTTTAGTGTTAAAACTGCCAGAAAAGAAATACATCTTTGAACCAAGTGGATATCGTGAAGAATTTTCTTTATCTAATTTCGATCGTCTACTACAAGAGGGTGTACCAGAGGAGCGGTTACTTGATCAGGAAACACACCAATATTCGTTACCACTGGGTATCGAAAACCAGCCGTTTGGAATTGTAGTTTGCTACGATAGTAAGAGCGATGTTGCTTTTGAAGGTGCTTTAAAACCTGACCAAGAAGATTGGATTTACAAGGAAGATATAACTGAATACATAAACATTAGCATCAGAGACCTTGTAAAATTAAATAATTACAGTTTATCAGATATTAAAACCACGCTTAAAGATCGTAAAGAGGATGAAGACATCGTTATTAAGCTAAAGAATAATCCATCTTAGAATTACTAAATTAGTTAGGAGTAACGTTATGAAAGTTGAAAATGAGCCAAAGTTTAATCCTAAACGGTTAAGAGAGGCAAGGTTGATAAGAGGTTTAACAATAAAAGAATTCGCAGAGAGAATTGGTGTAACTAAGCAAGCAGTCTCACAATTTGAGCTTGGGGATCATACACCTAAGACAGAAACAATGATGTCGATTATTAATACGTTAAAGTTCCCGAAAAATTTCTTCTACCGAGAATACAAAGAGCAATTTGTTGGAAATACGTTCTTTAGAGCTAATGCTACAGCCACTAAGAAAAGTAAGGAAACGCAGTACAATAAAACACTATTAGCAGGATACATCTATGAATATTTATCAGATTACATCGAGTTTCCAGAATTAAATCTGCCTGACATAACTGAGTTTGATTCGGAATGGGATAATAATTCGATTGAAGAATTAGCTATCAAAGTACGAGAGCATTGGGGGCTTGGGGATAAGCCCATAACTAATATAGTTCATTTATTAGAAAAAAACGGTATAATGGTTTTCTCTGTAGACACCGATAGTCAAAAAGTAGATGCATTCTGTCAACACCGTAAAGGCAGACCTTTTATTTTTCTTGGTAACGATAAACAGTCTGCTTTTAGGAGACAGTTTGATGGTGGGCATGAGTTGGGGCATATAATGATGCACAAGGATATTGATAATCAAGATGTCCTTAGTAAACAAGAAATTAAGATTATGGAAAATCAAGCAAATAAATTTTCCTCTGCATTTTCATTACCAGCTGACGCTTTTGCAAAAACTGTTACATCTACATCTTTACTACATTTTGTTGAATTAAAGAAATATTGGAATGTATCTATTGCGGCCATGATATATAGATGTTTAGACCTAAACATTATTGATGAAGGAAAATATACTTCATTACAAAAGCAGATATCCATGAAGAAAATGAGAAAGAAAGAGCCACTTGACGATGTTTTTCCATTGCAGGAGCCAGTAGTTCTAAAGAAAAGCATTTTAATGCTATTAAAAAATGATGTGAAGAATGAACAACAATTAATTCAAGAAATGTCTGTACCCCAAGAGTATATAGAAATGTTATGTAATCTTGATAAGGGAACACTGAACTACAGTGAGCCAGAGCCAACCATAAAATTAATTAAAAGATAGAATTTTCGTAAACACGAATAAGAAATAGTTTGTATTGATTGGCGATATTTATATTAAATTAAATGTTGGGGTGGTATGTTGAAAAGCAACATTGAAAAGGTTTTAGGAATATTGGTCATAGCCCTATTGGCCTTCAATTTTTTCTTTTTATTGCACATTGATAATTCAATGAACGAAAAGCAAGAGCAATTTGAAGAAAGACTTACTGAATTAAGTAGTCAAATAGACGATTTGCAGGAAAATGATTCGACAACAGGAAATGGTAGTTCTGATAAAACGATTGATTTTCTTAAACAGGAATATGCAAATTATAAGGATTTTGCAAATAATGATCGGGAAAGTTTCATGAACTTAGTCAGCTTATTTTTTGTGGCATTAGGCGTTTTGGTAACAGGTGGAACAATAGTCCTTTATTGGATTTTTGGTCAAACGAAAACAGAAGTAAAAGAGAATGCTAATTTAACCATAAAGTCATCTATAAATGAAATTAAAGAGAAAGCTAACGCAACAATAAAAGATTCTGTTAAGGAAATTGAAGCTGAAACAAAAAAACAGATTAGAAGTTTAATGGATCCTACAATAGAAGATTTTGAAGAAAAATACAATGAATTAGAACGTTTTATGGAAAACCAACATTCCATTCGAAAAAGTAGGGTTGTAGTTTTAACTCCTGAAAGTAAAAAAGAAGAAATGGAGAGCCTTGAAGTAGCCAGGATTCGTGAGATTGTAGGAGAAGCACAAATAATGGGTTTAGATGAATTCGAAGCATTTGAGGAAAAAATAAATAATAAAGAAATAGATATTATTATTTATAGGTATGAGTTAAACGGAAACGAGCAAGAGGAAATAATAAGGAAATATATTGGGAAGCTGAAAGAATTAGACCTAAACATTCCAGTAGTTGTTTATGCTACTTTTCAAAATAGGGTTGTTGGAGAAGATGCTGATTTAATTAATTCTTACCCATATTCTGTTTTGGCGAATATGCCGACAAGCCTGACAAGCAATATGATGTCCTTAGCAAATGTAATTTCATATGAGAGGAGTTAAGAAAATGACTGTTGCTGATTATCTTGAATCATTACTTGAAGAAGAAAAAATTGAGGAAAAAGATAAAGAAGAGATTAAGAAAAAAAGAGATGAAGTAGAAACAGCAATAAGAGAGGAATTTGGCGATAAAGTTAAAACTGTAAAATATTCGGGTTCTATAGCAAAGCATACTGCGATTAATTCAAGTAAAGATTTAGACCTTGCTATCCATTTTAAAAAGGAATCCTTTGATACACTAAAAGAAATGTATAATGAAGTATTCGACTTTTTAGACGAGAATTATAATGTGAGAAAACAGAAAGTATCCATTGGATTAACCGATTTCGATGTTGATGTAGTTCCTGGTCGTCGCATAGACGAGGAAGATGATAGTAATAATGACGTATTTTTATATCAGTCTGATGACGAGAGCAGAATTAAAACAAACATAGAGAAGCATAAGTCTCACATTACTGAGAGTGGTTGTCGCAATGTAATTAAACTTATGAAAATCTGGAAAAACAAATGGAATGTTAAGTTTAAATCATTTGCTATGGAATTATTGGTTATACAGGCTTTAGAAGATTCGACTGCAACGGGGTCGAAGGATAGAACTAAAGAGGTATTAGAGTATATAGTAGACAATATTGAGAATATCAACTTAATAGATCCAGCCAACTCAAATAATAACGTTGCTGATGTAATTGAATATCACAAAAAGCTATTTATGAAAACTACCGCATCAACTTGTTTAAGCTACTTAGATGATGCGGATGATGAAAATGATAGTCAATTATCAGCTTGGAAGAAGGTATTCAATGACTTCACTGGTACAACTAACAACAGTTATTATACAGGTTCCAGTATCGTGAAAAGGAATACGTCCGACTGGGGGAGGCAACCAGATAGAAGACATGGGTGAAGAGCGATTATGGTATGAAGAGATGCCAGAAGTTTTTGAGAGGGAGAAACGTTTCCTCGAATCAAAAGGCTTCTTTCTAAATAAACATAATAATACTATCGAGTTTATTGGAAAATCATCAGTTTTAAAAGAGTATCCGTTGAGAATTATATATCCAAACGGATACCCTTCATTCCCCCCTACGGTAATTAGTGATGTTAAAGATAAATTGGTTTTAGTAAGCCATCAAAGGAAATTAACTAAGTCTTTATGTTGCTTTGGCTTTTCCTCTGAACGATGGAGAGCTGATTTTACGGCAAGAGAAGTTCTCCAAGAGGCTGAGGAACTAATTGTCAATTATTCACCATTAACAATTAACGAAGAATCTGGAATTTATCAGGATATTGTTCCAGAACCAATTGTAAATCAATACAATTATGCTGATGGTGGTATATTAATCCCTCCGCCGTTTGGAGATATGGCACTTTCCGACTTAGATATTGTAAATGATGTGGCAATAAATTACTCTGTCAGACAAAAAAGGGGTATGCTCAAAACAATCGCCATACAAAATGAGAATAACATTGCTCATTCTGGTTACAAAGATTGGTTCGAAGGTTCCACCTTATATAAATCTAAGATTTACAAGGTGAATAGTCATCCACCATTGACTACCGCCAATATTAAGTCATGGTTGATTGAGAATCACGTTCATATAAATCCAAGTAAAAATCAATTTGTATTCTTTGTTTTTGAAGATGAATGGGGTAAAAAAGGGAATAAAAGAATGGCCTGGATTGCTTTGAAAATTCTTCAAGGAAACGCCACATGGATACAATGCTATTTGGTAAGCGAAGATGATCATAAAATTCGTACTCCTTATGGCTCCTTATTAAGAGATAAGGTAGTAACTATAGTTGGATCAGGTTCTCTGGGGTCAATTGTTTCAACTTCTTTGGCACAAGAAGGAATCAATAAATTTAATTTATTTGATTATGATACCTATGAGCCCTCGAATGCAATACGACATCAAGTAAAGCAAAATTGGTTTGGGCTACCTAAAGTTATTGGGGTTGGAAACCGTATTAGAGAGTTAGCACCGATGGCGAACGTAGATGTATATGAAGTAGCGGTAGGTAATAATAAAGATTCTAAAATCTATCAAAAGGTTAATGAGGTTTTGATAAACTCTGATATAATCGTAGACACTACAGGGGAGCATAGTGTATCACATTTTCTAAATAGATTTTGTGTTATAAATAAAATTCCCTTAATTGTTAGCTCTGTTTCAAATGGAGCTTGGAGTTGTGAGGTTGTCAAGTATATACCTAATCAATCAGGGTGTTGGGGCTGTTGGAATCGAAATCACGGACATCAAGAACCACCAAGTTCACCAGTAGGGGAAATGCAGTTTGCACCTGGATGCGATCAGCCAACATTTATAGGAGGAATATCAAGTGTTAATATTGCAGGTGGATTAGTGTCGCAAGCTGTTATGGACACTTTGTTAGAAGTAGATTTAGATAAAAAACACTATATTCTATGGAGTGAGAGGGATCGTAGAGGAAATCGAAACTATAGTGTGGAGTATCTAAGTAACCCTGCATTAGAGGATTGTGAAGTGTGTTATGAAAATTAATAGTGTATTATTTACAGAAAACAGTATATCTAATATAAACAAGATTATTGGTCAACATGAACTTAACACTGAGATAGGTGGATCGCTTGTTGGATATCAACAAGATGAACAATTAATTATTACTCATGCCTCTGACCCAGGGGGAAATACAAAAATGTCATTTGATTCAATCGAAATCGATGGTGAATATGTAACAAGGTTTTGTAATAGACTTAATGAATTATCTAAGCATAAATTATACTTTTTAGGTGATTGGCATACTCATTTGTCTAATAATCTCAATCCAAGTAATAGAGATTTAATTGCAATGAAACGTTTATCAAGTTACACACCATATGAGTATAGGGACTCATTGATTACTGTAATTATTAATCATTATGATCCAGTAAAAATAAAGACATATTCGCTTTATAAAGGTAGGAAGTTAAAATCAATTTCACATTTTATTGTTCCTAATCCTTCATGGATTGAGGAGTTTATTTAATCCTTACTTTTCTGTACCCTTAACTCTATTATGTCCCCCTGTAACTCTCTCTTACAAAAATGTAACTCTTTTTACAAAATGTAAGTAAATTTTACAAAGCAGGGGCAGCGACACCCATTTATATATCGGCTTTAGATAATACTTCAAGAAGAATCGGGAACGTACTATTTGTACAGCTTCTCGGTTCTTTTTTGTTTGAAGAAAAGACTGAGAAACTAAGCGTGACAAGGGTTGATGGTAAAAGAAAAAACGTTAGTGCGTGGAAAAATATGAGGTAGAGAGTAAGAAAAAAGCGTTATGATTCTTCTATCTATACTCTTAATTCTCCAATCTACTCTGTAAAACCGAGTTCCATTTTTCGATTCTTTCCCGATTAATTTTCGATTCATTTCGACAAGAAATGATGCTTTTCTTTGTAAAACTGAGTTAAATTAAAAGGTTAGTATTTAGGGGTGAAAAAGGGCATGAGTGCATGTGGGGGAAGGGATTGAGTGAGGTTGGGGGTTTTGTAAGAGTGAGTTACGTGGGTACAGTTTTTGAAGAAACAGAACCGCATTTAGTTATTATGGATATAAATCTGCCTTACTTTGATGGCTATTACTGGTCAAGAAAAATAAGGCAGATATCCACATGTCCCATTATGATTCTGTCTGCTCGCATGAGCGAACTCGACCAGATATATGGTATTGAAAATGGTGCAGATGATTTTATCACGAAGCCTTTCGTAATGGATGTCGTATTAGCAAAAATCAATGGGCAAATTCGACGAACCTATGGAGAGTATGCAAAAAACGCAGAACGACGACTATTACAAAAGGGTAATACGATCTTAAATTTGGACACAGTACGTTTATCTACCCCGAGACAGGAAGAAGTATTGACGGTAAAAGAGCTCCAGCTTTGTCATATGTTTTTTGAGGCTTCCCCGAATGTTGTCACAAGACAGCAGCTGCTTTCTGCTATATGGGATGAAGAAGGATTTGTAGAAGAAAATACACTTACAGTGAATATCAAAAGATTGCGAAAAAAATTAGAAAATGTCCAATCCTCCTTAGAACTAAAAACGATTCGGGGAATCGGATACCAATTAACGGATAGAGACAAATGAAGTTATTTATAAAGGATCATCTCAGCTTTATTCTTTTGTATCTGATAACGTTTATCTGCTTGCCTTTTATCATTGAACAATTAGATGGTTTTGAAAATCATTATGTCTATTTTAGTTTTTTAGCCACCACTTTATTAATGATTTTGCTTGTTATTCGTTATCTTCGTCGTAAAAAAATGTATACACATTTAAAGAAAGAAAATGTGGGCCATGCTGGTTTTCTTGTCTATCGTCCTCATGCTCCAATTGAAAAGGCATATGCCAATCAATTGAAGCAATTTTCTTCCTTGCTCTTAAAAGAACAGGACACACATCAAGATTTTTTACAGGAACAGCAGCTCCTTATTTCACATGCGGTGCATCAGATGAAGACGCCGATTTCTGTCATGCAGTTGCTTGTTCAATCGAATCAAATAAACGATGTCAAATCGTTGGGAGAATGGCAAAAAGTAAAAGCCGAATGCGATAAAATAAACTTTTCGTTAAATCAGCTATTGTCTTATAGCCGCTCTACCCAATTATTATCTGATTTGAAAATTGAACCGATGCCACTAAAGAAAATGGTGCAAGAGGTTATTAATGATTTAAAAGATTACTTTATTGAGGAAGAACTATTTCCCAAGGTGACAATAGCGGAAGACGTTATTCTTTATTCAGACCGAAAGTGGATGAAAGTAGTTGTCTACCAACTGCTTAGTAATGCGATTAAATATGGTGAGAAGTACTCTACGGTGCATATTTATTACACGGATGGTCAGTTATCGATTCATAACAGAGGGGAAACCATTCCAAAAAGTGAGATCAATCGCTTATTCAATTTGTTCTATACAGGTTCAAAAGGAAGGAAAAGAAGTGAAGCAACAGGTATAGGTTTATACTTAGTCAAAAGAATTTTGATGACGCTAGATCATCCGTTTGAGTTAACATCTCATGATCAAGAAACCATTTTCACCATTGAACTTTCGAAAAGTATGAAAACGGCTGCCGATTGAAGCAGCCGTTTTAAATGTGTCAATATTGTCACTTTGCCGTCATGTTATTAAATGTTAAGGAAGGGACGACTTCAGTATATTAAAGTTAACATGAAAAAAACAGGAGTGGTATATATGTCAGATACAATTTTAAATGTTCAACAACTTCATAAGGAGTATGTGGGAGAGGTGAACTATAAAGCATTAAAAGGCATTGATTTTCAACTGAAACGTAATGAATTTGTCTCTGTAATGGGCCCATCGGGAAGTGGGAAGACAACATTTTTAAATTGCATATCAACCATAGACCGCCCAACAAATGGTTCTATTACAATTAACCAAAAAAATCCATATGAACTGAATGATGAAGATCTTGCAAAGTTTCGACGGAGTGAATTGGGTTTTGTTTTTCAAGATTTTAACTTGGTTCATACATTAACCGTAGAAGAAAACATTTTATTACCATTGACACTCGATGCAGTGATGGCAAAGGAAATGACCTCCCGTTTAGCGGAAGTCGTTGCGTTTTTAGGCATTGAAGACATCATGAAGAAGAGAACCTTTGAAATTTCAGGGGGACAGAAGCAACGTGTAGCCATTGCACGAGCAGTTATTCATCAGCCGAGTCTATTATTAGCAGATGAGCCGACTGGGAATCTGGACTCTAAAGCAGCCAATAGTGTGATGACACTATTTCAATCCATTCATGAAACGTTTCAAAGCTCTTTATTAATGGTCACACATGATCCGTATGTTGCCAGTTTTGCTGAGCGAGTGATTTTTATGCAAGACGGGATGCTCTACAATGAAATACAGAAGGGTGACCACAAGCAGCAATTCTATCAAGAAATTGTAGATACACTGACATTTTTGGGCGGTGGATATCATGAGCTTTAATCATATTGTCATTCAAAATATATTACGGGATAAATGGACGTATATTTCCTATTTTCTGAGCAGCGTCTTTTCTATTTTAGTCTTTTTCTTTTTTTTGATTACGGCATTTCATCCAATGATGGATGCCATCGATCCGAATAGCGCACTTGGAATAGCCATGATTTTATGTAGTATGATTGTCTATATTTTTTCTTTTATTTTTATTATTTATTCGATGCTGGCTTTCCTAAAGAAGAAAACCAAAAGCCTTGGCGTCTTTATCATTTCTGGAGCCTCAACGAAGCAAGTGCGGAAAATGGTATTCCGGGAAAATATGCTGATTGCTTTTGCGGCAATTATAACAGCAATTGTTGTTGGATTAATTGTTTCTCCTCTGTTTTTAATGGTCGTTAAAAATGTCTTAGAAGCAGATAGCTTTGGCATGTATGTACCTGTACAAGCTATTGCCATGACGGTCATTTTATTTAGTGTTTTATTTTTCATTGTATCCAAAATAACGACACGATTTATCAAGAAAGAAGAAGCTGTACAACTGTTAAAAGCAGATGTCACACAGGAAAAAATTAATACGTCCAACGCCATGGAGGCTCCTTTTATCCATCTTAGTGAGTGCAGCTTTATTACTACCTCTCAAAGTTAGCCCAGATGTCGTTGAAAGCTTAGGAATTGTTTATTTGATGATTTTGTTTACCAGTCTGTTAATGACGATTTATATTATATTAACCCAAGGCATCTTGTTTACGATTCGGAGGTTGCAAAAAAGCGCCTCGTATTACAAAAAAACCAATATGTTATTTGTATCGAATTTACAAGCGAAAGGTAATTCACATGCTCATGTCATTTATTTGCTCAGTATTTTACTACTTGCCATATTTGTGACGACGAGTGTTTTGTACAGTTCGTATTATAATGTCGAAGAAAATACGGAAGCTGTCTATCCGTATAGCTTTCAATATATTTCACATCCAAATAACCCTATAGAAAAAGTACAGCAAGATATTGAATTTATGGAGACAACCCTTGAGCAAACAGAGGGAGATTTCGATGCATATCAATCTGCGTTCAAAACAGACGAAGACCGCAGGATTGGCTTCATGTCGAATACGAATTTCAATGCACTTGGTACACACGAAGCGCTAACACTTAACGATAATGAATATTATGTTGTGGCAGGAAATGCGGGAATAATTCCAAATACGGATGCCATTCAGGATTATGTGGATGATCCTCTTCAGTACGTAGGATTAGAAGAACGAATGATTCTTGTATCAGGCTTTCGGGCAGTATATTATGTTATACCAGATGCGATTTATGAAGCAATCCATTATCCAGAATATCATGTGTTTGCCTATGAATTGAAGGATTGGACAGAGAAAAGGGATGTAGCAGAAAAAATAGAATCACAAATCATGACAGAACCAGATGAGCGTTATGTCTCATCTAAAATTTCATTATATGTTGACGAGTTATTTGTAAAGAGAATCATGTTCTTTATTGGTTTTATGCTGAGTCTGATTTTTTTAAGTGCAGCCATGAGTATACTTTATTTTTACTTGCAGACCTCTTTAGCGGAAGAAAAAGAAAAATATTTGGGCATTCGCAAAATCGGACTATCTATGAAAGAAATTAGTGCTGTTGTGACAAGAGAATTATCCATACTGATTTTTGTCCCTTTTACAATGGCTGCGATGTTATTATTTACCGTGTTATTCAGTATTCGTGATACACTTTCACCAGCCTTTTTCCAGATGACGACGGTTGGTGTAGGCATTATTTTGCTGCTGTTTACGCTGAGCTTCTTTATTATACGTAAGGCATATTTTAAAAAATTGGTAGAGTAAATCGATGTCATAGATCAGGATTGTATCGCTATTTCCGAACGTTATGACTCACTTCCACGACAGATGGATGCTTTCCGTGGGGCTCGCCTTTAACTCATTCTCCCTTTGCAAAGCTCAGTCAGAATGGATTTTCAGACTGAGCTTCTTCCCACAAGAGTCGCCATCTTTCGTTCTAATTCTTCGTTTCTAACGACGAACGTTTATTAATTTCGAATATTTTTCGTTATATTGAGCATGACATTCATTCAGAGTAAGTGATAGAACACGGTAATCTGATTTCAAAAATCTGAGCAAGAAAAATTTTAGGCTTTAAGCTTTACCATGTTATTTTCTGCCACTCCCTTTCTCAGCCCTAAGGAAACGAGCGACGATCCACCTTCGCTCGAAGGAACCAAAGAAGTAAATCAGGGGAGAACTGAATCAAACGATTCTCCCCTTTGTGTTAGCTTACAGTTTGATAACCACCGTATACTCGTTTTGAGCCATTTACTCTGTCTCAAAAAGAATGTTAATGACTTCTTCTGTGGCTCTTGCGATAAGGGCATCATCGTGCTCTGCATCTCGTTCTTCCTTACTTGTTAGTACGGAAAGGATAATCGGGTCTCTGTCTGGCGGCCAGATGATGCCGATGTCGTTGCGCGTCCCATAAGAGCCAGAGCCCGTTTTGTCTCCAACTTCCCAACCTTCTGGTACGCCTGCACGGATAAGAGCGTCACCCGTTGTGTTTCTCTTGAGCCAATCGATTAGTAACGCTTGTTTATCGTTTGGTAGCGCATCTCCTAAAGTGAATTGTTGCAGGCTTTTTGCCAATGCTTCCGGTGTGCTCGTATCTTGAATGTCCCCAGGTTCTACATCATTTAATTCAGGTTCTATTCTTTCAGGTTCGGTTACATTATCTCCAATGGCTCGAAGTCCTTCTTTAAAGCCTTCCGGTCCACCGATTTCATGAAAAATTAAATTGGCAGCTGTGTTATCACTGTAGCGAATCGAGGCATCACTAAGCTCTTTTAATGTCAATCCTGAATCGATATGGTTTTCTGTTATCGGATTGTAGTTGACTAAATCTTCACTTGAATAGGTGATGAGTTCATCTAAATCCTCTATCGATTTTTGCTGAAGAAGGACGCCAACAGACAGGGGTTTATGGGTAGATGCATAGATAAAACGTTCATCAGAACGATATGTAACCGTCTTACCTGTCCCCGTGTCTAATGCATAAATGCCTAACCGAGCATCGTATTCTTCCTCTAATTGGCTAAAGGTGTCTTCTACCGTCGGAGTAGGTCTTTCAGATTCTGGTTGATCAGAACTGGCCTGTTCCTTGTCACTCGAACATCCTAAAAATAAAAAGGTTCCTAAGAGAATGGTGCATGTTAATTTTGTGATCTTCATATTAATCTCCTTTCGACTTTATTTGTTTTGATGAGTCTTACAAAATGGTCGGAGCCAATATATTCATAGACTACACCTGTAATCTAGTATTACGCGTGTAATCTGAAATGTCAACAGAAATTTACAACTTTAAATTTAAATGTTAGAATTTTAGTGTTTTAGTGTGAGGTAATAAGAGGAGAAAGAAAAATGAATTAAAATGGAGATAATAAAAATGACATTGCCACATATAGTACTTTCTCTTGTGTTGTCAACGGTAACGATCACGGTGATCCTACTACTAAGGAAATTTTTTTATAAACAATTATCAGCCAAATGGCGCTATCATTTATGGTTTTTGCTTATTTTTGCTTTAACCTTCCCGTTTATACCCGTTCACCTTATAGAGATCCCGAGCTTGTCTTTTATTCATGAGAGTGAAGGAAAGCAGTATGCTTCGACTCAGGATAGTTGGCCTTTAGCGGATCAATCGGAAAATTGGGTGAATGATTTTGGCACTTCGGTCAGCCGTTTTGATCATACATTCGTCCAATCATTTTTCATTATTATTTGGGTTATAGGTATGGTGCTTTTCTTCTTTTTGGCATTGTATCATTATGTAAAGTTACAACGTCTTGTATCAGCTGCCATAGAAATAAAAAATGAAAAGGTGAAAAAACGATATAGCGACTGTATACGGAAGCTTGGGATAAAGAAGCGCCCAAAGATTTTAGAAACTTCGAGTGTACGTTCCCCAATGACATTCGGTTTGTTTTACACCTATATTTTACTGCCGAAGAATATGGCATCCTATTTATCTGATGAGGAAATAAACTATGTCTTGCTACATGAACTGCACCATTATAAAAGCAAGCACATTAAAGCGAATTGTTTATTTGTCCTATACCAGATTGTCTATTGGTTTCATCCGCTTGTATGGAAAGCCTTTAAAATGATGCGTCTTGATCGGGAAATGGCTTGCGACACGGAAGTGCTCCATTCAATAGATCGATGCGATTTTGAAAAGTATGGGAAGACGATCATTCGATTTGTGGAGAGGAATAAGGAATCCGCTATTTTAAATTTAGCAACCCCATTATTAGGTTCTGAAAAACATATAAAAAGACGGATGATCCATATAGCTTCTTTTACTGAAGAATCGAAACGATTAAAATTACAAAGTATGTTTATTTTTATCGTTATCACGCTGTTTTTAATCGCTCAATTCCCTCTTTTATCGGTAACCGCTTCCTCTAGTGAGCGCTATTTATTTGATGATCAGCGGGCGATATATGAAGACTTGAGTGGATACTTTGGAGAGAATGAAGGTAGTTTTGTATTATACAGTGCGAGCAACGATGAATATCAAATTTATAACCGAGAAAAAAGTGTCATGAGGATCTCTCCTAACTCCTCCTATAAAGTATTCACCGCGTTAATGGCGTTAGAGCTAGGTGTGATTACAGGAGATGATTCACTATTAGAGTGGGACGGCGTACATTATGATTATGATGAATGGCATGCTAATCACGACTTAAGAACCGCAATGAGCTACTCGGTCACTTGGTACTTTCAAAAGTTAGATCGACAAATGCAAAGAGATCGTATTCAATATTATTTGGAAATGTTCGATTATGGTAATAAAGATCTTTCGGGACGGTTAGACGAGTATTGGCTAGAATCGTCTTTAAAGATTTCACCTATTGAACAGGTAGAGCTCCTTCAAGCATTTTATAAGAATGAATATCATTTTAAAGAAAAAAATGTACAATTAGTTAAAGAGGCCATAAAGTTAGAAGAAAATCAAGAAGGCACGCTTTATGGAAAGACCGGTACGGGGATTGTGAATGGTCGAGCTGTAAACGGTTGGTTTATAGGATTCCTCGAAACCGAAACGGATACGTATTTCTTTGCAACGAATATCCAACATCAAGATCATGCGAATGGAAGTAAAGCTGCTGAAATTACGCATGCCATATTAAGTAGCAAAGGGATCTATAAATAATGTGAATAGAAGGAGGGGAGGAGATGTCTAATCGACTGCCTAGTATTTCTGAATCCGAGTGGGAGATCATGAAAGTCCTTTGGGAAAATAGTCCTCAGACTGCGAATCAAGTGATCCAAGCTGTGCAAGAACAAACGGATTGGAAACCCAAAACAATTCGAACGCTTCTCGATCGATTAACGAAAAAACAGGTCGTAGGGGTCAACAAAGATCAAAAAGTGTATACCTTTTTCCCGTTATACTCGGAAGATGAATGTAAACGCGCCGAGGCACAGTCTTTTATTAAAAGAATCTATGGTGGGACGTTCAAACCGATGCTAGTTCAATTTATCGAAGAAGAGTCTTTGTCGAAAGAAGAACTGGACGAACTGCGGTCCATTTTAGAGCGTAAACGAAAAGAGAAATAGATCAATACTTCAAATAGAAAATAGACCCTCTACATGCCCTAATTGGGTACCAATCCCTGAAAGTTAGAGTAAAAAATCTAACTTTCGGGGGTGTTTTTATGGTCAAATATAGTGAAGCTTGTCACCGAGTATTGGTACGGGAACCTTGGCTATAAATCATTGACGAAAAAATATAATATGCCCAGTACTTCTCCATTAAATCCTTTCCTAGCAGTCATTTTATCCCATTGATCCAACTTGTTTTTCAACCCTAGAAATGCTACATTCCCTTCTTACCTTCATGTTGGATATAGGCAATTTTGTTGGGCTTCGCAGATTCATTTGCCCCTCGCTTACATTACTTCATCCCCTCAAAAAGGTTGCTGTAGACCCATATGAAGTCGATTTGCTAGAATAAAAGAGATCTTTCCACAGAGAAAAAAAGGCTAAAAAACGCTTATTAAAATAGTATAAGGTTATGAGAGTTTGGAGGGGACGAAGATGAAGCAAGATCAACGCAGCCGAAAAGCACAATTTGCTTCTTGGATGGGTATTATTGGAAATTTGTTACTAGCTATTATGAAAGGGACTGTCGGGTGGCTATCTGGAAGCCGCGCACTGATTGCTGATGCGGTTCATTCTGCTTCAGATGTTATCAGCTCGGTCACCGTTCTGGCGGGCATACGCGCAGCCAATAAACCACCTGATAAAGAACACCCGTATGGTCATGGCAAAGCGGAAAGTATTGCGGCCATTATTGTGTCTATATTATTGATCTTGGTCGGGATTGAAATTGCCTGGTCTTCCTTGCAAGTCTTTTGGGGCGATACACCCCAAGCGCCGACAGGTATTGCCCTCATCGGCGTGGCGATTTCGATTATCTGCAAAGAGCTCATGTATCAATATAAATATCGGTTGGGAAAACGAATCAACAGTCCGGCCTTGATGGCCGATGCCTGGCATCATCGCTCCGATGTGTTATCTTCGATTGGCGTGTTTTTCGGGGTAGCCGGAGCAATCATTGGTGATCAGATCGGGTATGGGCAACTGGTCTATCTGGACCCGTTGGCTGGGATTATCGTGGCCCTGTTTATTATACGAATTGGTTATCAGATGGTTCGGCAATCGATTCATATGGTGCTGGAAAATGTATTGGATGAGGAGGAGAGCAAACGTTTTACTGTAACAACGGAGAACGTAACAGGTGTTTTGCAGGTGGATGACTTACGGGCCCGAAGCCATGGTCAATATGTGGTCGTTGATCTTAAAATTAGCGTCGATGCTACACTGAATGTGGAAAAAGGCCATCATATTTCTAAACAAGTAAAGCAGGCATTAATGACTGAGCATGACGATGTGTCCGATGTGTTGGTTCATATTAATCCATACTCTGAAACAAAAGAATGTTAAGTGAATGCACAAATGGGGTAGCAGAAGCATGTTGACAGATGTTTGTTCAGGATGTATGATGTTCACGGAGAAATTAATTAAATAAAAACCTCGTTAGGTGAGGCTCCTGTGCTGGAGATACGCTGCTGCCCAAAAATGTCCAAAGACGCCAATGGGTCAACAGAGACTATCGAATTAAGGTGGTTTTTAATGTAGCTGGATTTGGTCCTATGCCGCACAGTGCTAAAGCTCTACGAATGGAGGAAGGATTATGCAGGATCAGTCTGCCTTTTTAGGCATGCTTTATGATTCGTGTTTATTGAAACCATCTTCGTTCGTTTGAAGATGGTTTTTTAATATGATAAAAGGAGGTGGAAAAGGGAAATGAGTGATACCCACTATTCGTGGAGTGATAACGAAGGTGAACGTTTATTGATATTCAAAAAAAGAACAGACGAACCATTTCCACTTCCACTGTTGGGACGGTGGGGACATTAAGAAAGATAATGTCATAATACATTGAAAGGAGGCATTACTATGATTTTTGAATTCGAAATGGTTTTAAAATTATCTCTAGCTTTATTCTTTGGTATGTTAATTGGTATCGATCGGCAACTAAAACATAAACCGCTAGGTCTTAAAACGTGTATGGTAATTAGTGTAGCAAGCTGTTTAGTTACGATCGTTTCTATTCAATCGTTTCATCATTATGCATCTGACCCTATGCGTTTAGCTGCACAAATTGTCAGTGGAGTCGGATTTCTTGGAGCAGGTGTCATTCTTCGGAGAAACAATGATGTGATTTCTGGATTAACAAGTGCAGCGATGATATGGGCAGCATCAGGATTAGGCATTACTGTGGGAGCTGGCTTTTACTTTGAAGCAACGGTTGCAATAATTTTGCTTATTATCGCAGTTAATTTCTTACCACTAATTATTAAAACCGTCGGCCCTGTCACCTTACGGGAAAGAGAAGTGGCTGTGAAAATAGTCATGGAGCCAAATTATAAAATGACAGAACTCATTAAAACGATCGAACAAAAGGGTCAAGGACTCAGTCAAAATGAAAAAAGTGATATTACCATACGAGATATTAAGATAAAAGACTTGGATAACGGCAATCAACAAATTGACTTACGACTCTCAGCACCTGAAAAACAGTACACAACGGAAATATATTATCTCATTAAAAAAATTGATTTTGTATTAACGGTAAATGTGGAACATCTATAGAGGTTAGAAAGGAGGAAGACCATATGGAAAGAACATTAAATATTAAGAACAGAGAAGAATTTACTTATTATCTATTTTTGTATCTGAAAAAAAATGAAAAAGATAGCTTTCGAAAGGCATTTTTAGACCTTCACTCGACCGATCAAATTGAAATATTTAAGCAAATGAGTGAGGAAAAAAGAAAGCGTCTGTATGATTACCTAGACCCTATCGAATTTGCTGGAATTTTTCAAGGGTTAGCCTTAGTGGAGCAAAAAATAGTGTTTTCTGAGCTGGAAGATGCGTTTGCATTAAATATGTTAAACGAGCTTGCCGCTGATGACATTACGGACTTTTTTGGTCAAATTCCTGATGGTGTTGCTTCATTTTTATTAAATAAAATGGATGAAAAGGAAGCTAATAACATTAAACAATTGCTATCATATAAAGAAGAGGCAGCAGGGTCAATCATGACAACGGAGTTTATCACCTTGGCTTCAAAGGAAACGGTATCCGAAGTAATGGAACGGTTGCGAAATGAAGGAACGGATGCTGAGACGATTTATTACTTGTACGTCACAAATGAAGACGAAAAATTAATTGGCATCGTATCGCTTCGTGAATTGATTACCTCATTAGAAGACGAGTTGATTGAAAATATAATGAAGGAGCAAGTGGTTTCTGTATCACCTTTGACAGATCAAGAAGAGGTTTCTACTCTTATTAAAGACTATGATTTATTAGCTGTTCCGGTAGTAACAGATGATGAAAAAATAATTGGGATCGTAACGGTCGATGACATTATCGATGTCATTGAAGAAGAAACAACAGAAGATATTGGGCAATTTGCAGCTGTAAAAGGAGCGCTAGACCTTAATGTCGATGCTTTTACGGCCACAAAAAAAAGGTTGCCATGGCTCATTTTATTATTATTTTTTGGCATGTTAACAGCAGGTCTAATTGGAGGGTTTGAAGGAACATTAGCAGAAGTAGCTATTTTAGCCGTTTTTATCCCACTAATCGCCGATATGGCAGGGAATACGGGGACACAATCCTTAGCAATCGTTGTCCGTGGATTAGCGTTAGAGAGGTTTGATCAAAGCAGGATCATTAAATTGTTAAAACGAGAAAGCTTGACGGGCCTCATGATGGGCGTCGTGTGTGGAATAGTCGTAGCCATCATAACGTTTTTTCTCCCAAATTCCAGTTTGGCACTAGGGTTTGTTGTAGGCATCTCATTATTTGTAACCGTACTTGTTTCTACTTTGACAGGAACTGTTATTCCATTAATAATTGATAAGCTTAAAATAGACCCAGCAGTAGCATCTGGTCCATTCATTACAACAGTAAATGACATAGTAGGCTTATTCATTTATTTTTCTGTGGCAACTGCTCTAATAAATTATTTATAAGAGTAAAGCTGTATGTAAACCGGATCTATCCTTCAACTTGTTTTCCAGTAAATATATACTTTAACTTAATGAAACTTGAAATGCATGCAATCAGACAAAATAGTATTCCGAAGTAAATCAAAACATTATCACCTTTTTGACGCAGGAATGGTACTGAACACTAAAAAATACGCTCGTTGTTGCGTTTGAATGCGGTAACGTTCAAGCCTATATTAAATAGGATGATTGAAGCTCCTAGTACCATTCCTGCAGAAGGCTTTTCAGTAAGTAATTATATCTGAAGGGTTGATGTCGAATTATGAACGACGCTTCTTCTTTTTCCGCGCATAAAATTCCGCAGCCTTTTGTCGGTTGCCGCATAGCTCCATGCTGCACCATCGTCGTTTTCCTGGCTTCGATGTATCAACAAAATGAAGATAACATTCGGCATGCTCACACTTTTTAATGCGAACAGTAGCAGTTGTTTCCAATGTATCGAAAACGGATTGAATAAGCTGATATAAGACGTGATCTCTTGTTGTTAGCCCTTCAGTTATTAGGTGCATCTTATCAGACGCCGAGTCAAGGGTTAAGTTAACCTTTAATTGTTTGATAAGATCGCAGAATGGTATGAATATTTCAGAACACATCAGCCACCGACGCTAGTTGCGTGGGGCAAAAATGACATGTTTTTCGGATCTGAAGGGACACTGGCCTTCCAAAATGATTTGAAAGACTGTGACGTCCATTTACTAAACACAGGCCATTTTCCATTAGAAGAAGATTTAGAAACAAGTGTTAGTCTAATAAAATTGTTTTTAAAGGGTCGCTTAAACTACAATGGAGCAAAAGAATATAATGTTAGAATATTTTATCTCCTCGTCTCTTGGTGAGGAGATTTCTAATTCAATATGAAAATAAATGATATATATACTAGATGAAAAATGAATAATCCATAATTTTCTAAAATAACTTGAAATATATTCATATTATTTTTAATCTTATCAAGAACATATTAAGTGTATAAAAAACACGTAAATGATAATCTATTTAGTATTAAATGCAGATTCTATTAAGAAAGGAGAGGTTTACAATAACGGTTAAAACAAAAAGGATAATAGTAAAGTTTATATTGCTTTTATTTAGTATGTTAGTAGGTACCTTAGTGTATGTAGGGTTCTTTATAGATATATTACCAATGTTTTTTGCTAATATGGAGAGTGCTAATAAGAACGTTCTAGCTGTATTTATAGTAATTTGTACTATCTATGTATTGTTGAACATCGTATTTAAACTAGATAATAAGATTGATAGATATCTAATTTTAGGATTATATTTATTAGTCTTAGTAATCGGATTACTTCGACCAGATCATCAATACTTTGGAGAAACTGGGGGATATTCTTGGAATCCATTTGGGTTTATTTTTGATATTCAAGGTGATACCGCATCATTGATAGTGATGATTGTTAACATTATCATTTTTCTTCCATTTTATTTCTTGTTACTCATTCAACTATTTTTAGTCGGTTTTTACCAAGATTTTTAGTATTTGAGGGTTTTGCTATTTTAATTGAATTTCTACAAGTTCAATTAAAAGTAGGTGTTTTTGATTTAGCTGATCTATTTTTATACAATATTGGTTTTTTTGTTGGATATATGGTTTCTCTTCCTGTTTTACATATTTTGAGAAAATAATTTAAAGTGATTTAATAATTTTAAAAAAACAAAAAGATTACCAATATATATTTTTCACAGATACTCTTAAAAAAGAAGAAATTCTTCAGGTTGGAAATTCTATAAATTATTAGAACTTCATGTAAAAGTGATCTTTTTTAGAAATATGAGTATTGTACAAAGTTCAATTGAAATAATTAGCCTGTTCTCAATTATAAATAGGACAGGCTTTTTGTGAGTGTAATAATTAAGCTTTTCTTTTCGTACCAATCGGAAACTCAAATTGATTTGTCCGAAATTTCTTCTTTGAAGCGGTGAATTTCACTAAAAAATTCAGAGTTAAATCTTGAGAAATAGGTACAAGGAAAAATAGAATGAAATTCCTATGTTTATTCTTTGCCTACTTTATTTTTCATTATTTAACAAATTAGCTATCAACCTTCCACCACTTTTTTCACCTGTTATAAAGTTTTACGATCGTTAAAATTTATTATTATCGTAACCGTTAAGTTAACAATTCGTCTATATTGGTAAAGAGGGCAGTATAAGCAGAAGTTTAAAAACTTAATATATTTTATGAGGAGAGGAGGATTTTGTTGTCTGAACATAAAAAGGACCGAATAAATAACTTGTATGATTTGTATTCGAAAGATATTTTATTATTTGTTAATTTTATGATAAAAGATTATAAACAAGCTGAGGATATCACACAAGAGACATTCATCAAAGCGTATTTAAATTATGATCAATTTGAAGGTCACTCCAGTTGCAAGACTTGGATTATGAAAATCGCAAGGAATCTGGCAATTGATTATATACGAAAAACGAAACACATTCAACTCTTAAAGGATACATTATTGCCTATAAAAGCTGATGACCATGATTTGCCGGAAGATATTGTTTTATACAAAGAAACAGACCAAGAATTAATAGAAGCCATACAACAGTTAAAAAGATCGCAAAGAGAAGTTATTCTGCTTCGGAAAATCAAGCATTTTTCTGTACAGGAGACTGCGGAAATCTTGGGTTGGTCGAAAAGTAAAGTGAAGGTTACGCTACATCGAGCCATAAATAACTTGGAAAAGAATTTTTTGAAAGGAGAGTCTGTTCATGAACTCTTTTAAAGATCATTCTCATTACGATCATCAATTAAACAAAATCGATATTCACTGGGAAGAAGGTAGAAAAAAGCTCATAAAACAAAAGATGAACGCAAGGCTGGACGAACTCGAAAAAAATAAAAAGCCAATTCGATTATGGTTTGTAACTAAAAACATAGTAATTTCCGTCACTTTGCTTACTATTTTATTTGGTAGTGTCTATTCCTTGATACTTCAAGATAGGACTTATCATTTTATGCAAAATAGTAATGAACAACAAATTCATAATACAAGCGGTTCATCTGATGATGACTATTTATCCAGCAGTAATGATATAAGCGAACATTCAGATTGGGATCAAGTTAGTAATATTCGAGGTGCGGAACATCTTAGAAATGAAATTGATCTAAGGTTACCAAACCTGTTAAGTGATAAGAAATCAAATACTGATATTTCCTCACAAAATAATTTAATTACAACAATGACCAGCTATGGTAAAGAAGCAGATGAGATAATTGTTTACCAGACTAAAAACAATTTATCAATAGAGGATTATAAAAAAAACATCATGGCAGAGGTGACTAATAAAGAGGATCTGAATAAGGTTGACCTTCAAGGGCATCCAACTTTTATAATCTCTCAAGGTGAAGTAATTAGAGCTTATATAAAAACAGAATCATATGAATTTATTATTCAAGGGTTTAATATGGAGGAAGAGTATATCATTAAACTTGTAGAATCCATTAATTTAAGTGAACTGTAATAGAGATTGATTGTGAGGCTTCCCTAATTGGCGCTATTTTGGAACAGCCTATTGTTTTCAAAACATTCTTCGTTTCTGTGGTATAGAAAGATAAAAATACACGTCACTCCATTATTAGGAGTGAAAAGCTGGTTTTCATTACTCTAAGATATGAAAGCCGGCTTATTATTTTATGTTATGTGCCTCTCTTAATTTCCTCTTCTTTGTGTTTTAAATTTCACCTAAATGAGTGATATGTTCCCATGCTAAATAATCAATTATTTGCCTCGTATAATTTTACGAATTGAACAAAAATCCGATAAGTGATAAAATGGAGTTAACTTTTAATGAAGCGGAGGTGGGATAAAGATGTTGAATCAAGCTGTTTTATTGTGCGATTTTTGGATTGAATTCCTCTATTTGAATCGTGCAAAATTTGCTGTTGCAGGTGTTAACGGGATACGTATGTCCTTTTTTAACAACTCAATAGCAAACTAAAACGGTGAAAAACATCTCTTAACCCACATGATAAAAAGACGGTTGAAAGGAGGGCATTTTCATGCTCTCCTTTTTTAAATGAAATAGAACGCTAATGAAGTGACTATGACGTTCTATATAAAACTGTGGTCATGGGAAGGTATGTCTTCTCATGGCTTTTTTTGTTTTTAAAAGGAGGAATAAAAGTGATCGTATGTAGTGTTAATAAAATAGCTAAGATGCACGGAGGGAACGCTATTTTTGAAAATATATCGTTTGAAATAAAAGAAAAGCAACGGGTAGGTCTCGTTGGTCGAAATGGGAGCGGAAAAACGACTTTGATTCGTTTACTAGCAGGCGAAGACTTACCCGATTCTGGTCAAATACATTGGAAAAAGGGGATTGCTATTGGTTATCTTACGCAAATCCCAGGTGGCTATGAGTCGACAACGGTAAAGGAGGTATTAAAATCAGCTTTTTCCACCTTACTGCAGATGGAGGAAACGATGAAAAGGTTAGAGGGTGAGATGGGGGTAGAAATGAATGAAGCTAAACGTTCAAAACTGATTGAACAATATGGGAGCTTACAAGATCAGTTTGCGAATAGTGGGGGTTATGAAATAGATGCCAATATTGAAAAAATAGCTTGCGGATTAAATCTTCAGCTCTTACTTGATCAGTCCTTCTCGCAATTAAGTGGGGGAGAAAAAACAAAGGTAGGATTAGGATTAATATTGCTAAAGCAACCAGATCTGCTGTTATTGGATGAGCCGACCAACCATCTTGACTTAATGGCAGTTGAATGGCTTGGGAACTTTTTAAAGGAATACAGAGGTACAGTGCTTGTTATTTCACATGATCGGTATTTTCTTGATGAAGTAGTCAACCAGGTGATTGATTTGGAAGATGGAGAAATAACGACTTATCATACTAACTTTACAGAGTTTGTCAAAGAGAAAGAAGAAAAGCTTCTCAGGGAATTTCAAGCCTATGAGGAACAGCAAAAGAAAATAAAAAAGATGAAAGAAGCGATTAAACGGTTAAGAGATTGGGCAAACCGAGCGAGCCCGCCAAATGCAGACCTTCACAGGCGAGCAAGGAACATGGAAAGAGCGTTAGAGAGGATTGAGAAGTTAAAGAGACCTGTATTAAATCGTAAAAAAATCAATCTGGAGATGGAAGCTTCGAATCGCAGTGGAAATGATGTGGTGATGTTTAAAGCCATTTCAAAACGATTTAATGACAAGGTGTTATTTGAGAATGTAAATATGCATATGACGTACCAAGATCGAGCCGCCATAATAGGGGAAAACGGAGCAGGAAAATCAACATTACTCAAATTAATACTTGAAAAACTTTATCCAGATACAGGAGAGGTGCGGATAGGTAGCAATGTTAAAATAGGCTATTTGTCTCAACATATTTTCTCTACTATAGAAAATGAAACGGTTATTGAGCTGTTCAGAGACGTGGTTAAAGTGACAGAAGGTGAAGCCAGGAATATTTTAGCAAGGTTTATGTTTTATGGCTATGCAGTGTTTCAAAAAGTTTCTCAGCTAAGTGGGGGTGAGCGGATGCGATTAAGATTAGCTCAATTAATGCATCAAGATATTAATTTTCTCATTTTAGATGAACCAACGAATCATTTAGATATAGAGTCAAGAGAAGTGTTAGAAGAAACCCTTGAAAATTTTCAGGGTAGTATATTAGCTGTATCCCATGATCGTTATTTCCTTAACAAACTGTTTGATAAAATTTATTGGATAGAATCAAAGAAAGTCCATTGCTTTGAAGGTAACTATACGAGGGCCAGAGAAAAAATGGCCAAATTAAGAGAAGGTTCGGTGCAGTTACGTGTGGAGAAAAAGAAAGAAAACCCCAAGCAACAAAAGAAGCAGTGTAATTGCAAAGAAAACTTGGAAAGTGATTTAGTGTTATTAGAGCAAAAGGTTGAAATGTTAGACAAAAAGTTATTGGAAACTGATGATGTGGTATTATTACAACAGTTATATAAGGAGAAAGAAGACTTAGAGAAGAAATGGGAAGAGCTATGTAACCAGTTAGGAAATTAAGCGGAAAGTAGGTTGAATATCATATGAAAAAGAATTCCATTATTCAAATGTGGGAAGATTATAAAAAAATAAATCCGAATGTGCCAAATGATTATCAAGCATGGGCATTTGGCGATTCAAAAGAAATGGCTGATGCATTAGCGAAATTAGTACGAGAAGGAACGAAAACAGCAACCGCATCAAATTACACGTTATATGAATTGGAAAAAGAGGAGCTTCCTTATGTTGGCCAGCTCAATATTATTCTTGATGGAGATGGGAATGCTGTTGCGATAGCAGAGACAACATCAGTAGAAGTCGTTCCATTCGATGAAGTGACAGCAGAACACGCATATTTAGAGGGGGAAGGTGACCGTACATTAAGGTATTGGTGTGAGGTTCATGAACGATTTTTTAGAAATGAACTTGAAAAGGTCAATCAAACGTTTCATCATAAAATTCCTGTGGTTTGTGAACGGTTTAAGATCATATATAAGCAATGAAAGATACGATCAAATTTTCATTTATTTTAACCCTGTCCTCATATGAGGACAGGGTTAATTTTTGGTAGTAATTAGGTGTTAAGAAAAGAACGAGAACAAGGCGCAATATATTGAAAATGACTTAGTTAAATAAAAAAATGAGAACAATTGGGCTGATTGTTCGATAATTAAAGTATAAAGGCCTTTATCATAGACTGAAAAATGCCTGCCTCAAAATGGAGAGTAGCGCTTATCTATTTAGGTGGGAGACAACGGAGGTTCTGAGCTACTTAGCTACCCGTAAGTGGGCGAAGACCGGAAATAACCACTGATTGAAGGTTCGCTGTATGAAAAGGAGTTTTTACCATGCAAATATCGGATGCTAATTTTATTAAGCAGATGAAAAAAGGGAATCCCGACGCACTTGAATATGTTGTCGATCAATACGCTGGTCTTGTTAAAGGTGTCGTTGTTAATACATTAAAGGCATATAAAGACTATTATTTGGTTGAAGAGTGTATAAGTGATGTGTTCATTGGAGCATACACCAATATTAAGCACTTTAAAGGTGACAAAGACGATTTTGGAAAATGGCTGTGTACGATTGCGAAGTTCAAAGCAGTTGATAAACAAAGGGAATGGCATCGTATGCCAATCTTTACTGAATTGGATGAAGGCGTCAGCTATGTTGAATCGGCTGAAGCTAGTGTAATGAAGCAAGAAACGACAGATCAGCTCTTGAACAAATTATCTAACCTAAAAGCAGTTGATCGAAAAATTTTCATTATGAAATATTTTTTGGAGATGTCGAATCAAGAAATTGCTGAAAAGTTAAACCTTAGTAAAGCAGCCGTTGATAACCGGTTATATCGAGGCAAGAAAGTGTTAAATAAAAAAGCGCTTGGAGGTTTGTTTTATGGGAAATTTATATAAGATATTTAATGATTTGAAATTAGATGATCCGCTTCAAGAGCAAACGATCAGTGAAAGTGAAGTTAAACGAATAAAGCACCACGTCTTCAATCAGTTACCAGACAAACAAAATAACAACAAACTTTATCTTGTTGCCCTTATAACAACGTTAGTTATTGCAAGTAATATCATTTTTGCTTTAATTAATCCCACGGTGGCAAGAAATATTCCGATTGTGGGTGATATGTTCAGTTGGTTTAGTAGTGACGATATTGAGTTGATGGGAGATAGAGCTGATTATCTAACAGCTATTGATTTAACCGATTCTAGCAATGGAATAACGGTTACGGTTACGGATGCCCTTTATGATGGTGAACGTATTTCAGTGGCTTACGATATTAGAACCGATCGTGATTTAGGGGAGTATTTGTATGTGGATTTTTTAGAGGTAGAAGGTAATAAGGAGCTGATTAGTTCTTATCCCTCCTTTGTTCGTAAGGTTGCTGACAACCAATATACGGGCTTAGAGACGGTAGAGTTAGCCATTGAAGACCCAGCTGACTCCATCCAAGTTTGGGTGCGTGGTCAAGAGATCAGCTGGTCAAAGCAAGTGGAAGATGATAAGCGTGATGTTAAAGAACAAGAAACGATAGAAGGGAACTGGTCGATCGCGTTTAACTTGGATCTTATTGATAATGAAAAGATTGAGATTAATCAACAAGTTGTTAACGATGAATTTATCGATATTCAATTTAATGATATGATACTGACACCTATTTCTAGTTATTTTTCATTTTCTCATGCAATCCATTTGGCAAGACTCAGAGAGCAGCTCGATTTCCATGATTTTTACGTAAATTATCAAATCATTGATGATTTAGGCAATATTTATTATCCAAATCATCATCAAGAAGGGCACGTCTACGCTAATACGACCGTTACGATGCCTGTCTTTGCTGAGGATATAGAATATATTGAAGTGAAACCAATACTTCACATAAGCTACTATGAAGAAAATTGGGATTACAGTTGGGATGAGCTTGAGTTAGAATCATTTCGAATTTATCACAGATAACCCTCCGTCATTAGTGGGTGGTAAGATTGTAGACTAAAACCGCCACATCTTTAAGAAGGATTACAGACTAAGGTCGCCACGTCCTGTGGCAACGTCTGCATGACCTACATTCTGCAGCCTTCCGTCTGCTGATTGAAGGTTCGTTTTATGTGAAGCAATAAAGAATTTTATGGAAAATGTCACTCACTTTAAAACACCTTCGATTTAAAAGGAGCACTTTATCGAAGGTGTTTCTTTACATTGTTAATTTATTGGTAACTATCATGAATGGGAGAAAATTAGCGGAGCTATGCTTAAACAAATTAGAAATGCCACTCATGGTATACTGATTGTAGTCATGTCAAATCCGTATATGAAGACATATGAATTTTTTATTATAATAAGCAACACTATACTATAATGAAAGGAATGAAAACGATCATGACAAAGCATAAAATCTACACCATGAGTTTTGCAAGCGTATATCCTCATTATATTGCCAAGGCGGAGAAAAAAGGGCGTACGAAAGCAGAGGTCGATGAGATTATCTGTTGGTTAACAGGGTATAATCTAGAAGAGTTAGAGGCACAACTGGAACAGCAGACAAACTTTGAAACTTTCTTTGAAGAAGCACCTCAATTGAATCCTTCACGGTCATTAATCAAGGGTGTGATCTGTGGTGTCCGCGTGGAAGATATCGAGGAGCCAACGATGCAGGAAATTCGTTACTTGGATAAGCTGGTCGATGAGTTAGCCAAGGGAAAAAAGATGGAGAAAATACTACGAAAACAATAAATTTTCATTTAGGAGGTATTCATATGTCAGAATTACAAGCTTTTATAGAGGGTATTGCTAATGATTCGCATCGTGAACGTATAGAAGAAGTGTTGAACTGGGTAAAAGATAAGTATCCTAATCTAAAAATAGAAATGAAATGGAATCAACCGATGTTTACTGATCATGGAACTTTTATTATTGGATTCAGTGTGGCTAAGAAGCATTTAGCGGTCGCTCCTGAGCAAGTGGCTATTCAACATGTAGAAGAAGACATTAAAAAAGCTGGATATGATCATACAAAAGAATTGATTCGTATGCCGTGGAATAAAGAGTTAGACTATCTACTATTAGAAAAGATAATTGATTTTAATATATCGGATAAAGCCAATTGTTCGACGTTTTGGAGATGATAATAAATATGATTTTTCAAAGAAGACCATCAGTGGGAGAAGAACGAAAATGTCCACTGATTGAAGGTTGGTTTTATCCAAGCCATTGATCCGCTCAAAAATTGGCAATCAGAAGTTCTAAACAGCTTGGCCTCTGGCTATAACAACGGGTTTGTAAAAGGGTTAAACAACCAGACTAAGTTTATTAAGTGTCGTGCATTTGGTCTTAAATGATATGATCGATTAAGGCTACGTGTATTACCCCGCTATTAATTTAAAGACGTTGACTCAAAACCATTTTTGGGTGAGCATGTGACGTCTTCTTAAAATCCCTCATCCTTTTTTGCGTTCTTCAAGTTCACATTCTAATTTTACACAAAGTGTCACATAAAGATAGCAGAAATTCGTCCCAAAACTGCGGGGAGCTAAACCTGAATATTCAATTAATGATGGAAAGGTTTCTCATTTGCGAACTTTTAAATGCAGCGTTATATTCTGCACTATAATTTAGGTGAGAAAACACCTATGAAGCCATGTTTTATAACAAGTAAAATGACTAAGAACTTTGTTAGAATTATGGTAAAACAGAAGAGGACAAAATGTATCGATTTATATAGATGTCCTAGACTGCATACAAATTCATTGGTACTAAAGATCTAGATTATATAAATAAAAAGTGAAGGAGCGGTTTATTAATGTTTCCAAAGGATTTCTTATGGGGGGGCGCTATTGCTGCTAATCAAGCTGAAGGAGCCTACTTAGAAGGTGGAAAGGGATTAAGCATAGCGGATGTTTTGCCAGTCGGAGAAAAGCGAATAGGGAAAGTTAAATTAGAATTGAAAAAAGGTGAGTTTTATCCTAGTCATGAAGCGATTGACTTTTATCATCGATTTGAGGAAGATATTGAAATGCTTGCAGAACTTGGACTAAAATGTTTTAGGACCTCAATTGCTTGGTCAAGAATTTTCCCCAATGGAGATGAGCAAGAACCAAATGAGGAAGGGTTAATTTTTTATGATCGGCTCTTTGACAAGTTGAAATCTAAAGGAATCGAGCCTGTTGTAACGTTATCTCATTTTGAAACCCCCTTGCACTTAGTGACCAAATATGGTGGTTGGAGTAATAGAAAACTAATTGAGTATTTTGATAGATATTCAAAAGTTGTATTTGCCAGATATAAAGACCAAGTGAAGTATTGGATGACGTTTAATGAAATTAACCATACCCATACCATCCCTTTTTTAGCTGCAGCAATTGATATTACAGATATTAGAGATGAGCGCGAGAAATTGCAGACCCTCTATCAAGCAAGTCATAATATGTTTGTTGCTAGTGCGAAGGCTGTCTTGAATGGAAAAGCCGTTAACTCAGATAATCAGATCGGGTGTATGCTCTCATTGAGCCCTATTTATGCAGCAACGTGTAATCCGAATGATGTATTTGAATCTTATCAGTTAAGAAGAAGATCCTTACTTTATAGCGATGTCCAATTAAGAGGAGAATACCCCAAGTATTTCAGCCGAATCACTAAGGAAAATAAGTTGGAATTATTAATAGAACCGGAGGATTTACAAATTATAAAGGAAGGAACCTGTGATTTTCTTGGCTTTAGTTTTTATCGTAGCTCCCTACATGAATCAGGAATGAAGATTTTAGGGAATACGGGTGGTTTATTAGGAAAGAAGAACCCCTATTTAGAGGAAACGGAATGGGGCTGGCCTATTGATCCCCTTGCCCTTCGTTATGTTTGTAATGAGCTAACTGATCGCTATCAAAAGCCCTTATTTATCGTTGAAAATGGTATTGGGGTGAGGGATGCGCTAGATGTAAAAGGTAACATTTTTGATAAAGATAGAATGGGTTATTTAAAAGATCATGTAGTTGCTATGGCTGAAGCAATTAAAGATGGGTCTGATATTTTAGGTTATACATGGTGGGGGCCAATTGATATTGTTTCGGCAGGAACTGGAGAGATGGAAAAACGTTATGGCTTTATCTACGTAGATAAGCAAAACGATGGTTCAGGCAGCTTAACGCGAAAAAAGAAAGCGAGTTTTAATTATTATAAGCAAATTATTCAAACAAATGGTGAAAAGATAGATTTTACAGATTATTTGGGTGAGGTGTAAAAAATGAGTAGTCACTTCCCGGGGGATATTTATGGGGAGGAGCTACAGCTACCAATCAAGTAGAGGGTGAATTCGATCAAGGTGGGAAAGGGTTATCCGTCACTGAGGTGTAGATTTTTGATAAATCTACTCCGAATTGGGGATGGGAAATTGTCAAGAAGTCATCATTTTGATTGGTATAACAAGGCGATAAAAGCGATTGGTCCAGATTTAGATTAATATGTGATATAAAAAAGGACTTGCGCTAAAATTAGTTTAAGACCATTTGGTTAGACAGTAAAGATATTGAATTAGAGAAAATAGAATGGCATTCCCCAACAGTGGATGGCATTCTATTTTTTCGATAGTTTTTGTCCAATTCATATTACGCTTATTGAGAGGTGAGATGATGGATGAAGAGATTAGGCAATAGATGTGTACATCCATTTTTATAATCATAAAAGATACCAAAAACGGTTTAATGGCCTTAGCCCTATGGAATATAGAGCTAAAGCCACTTAGATTCTTTTTATTATTTCCACTGTCTACTTGACAGGGGGCAGTTCAAATCTGATTAGCAACTCCCTTGTAGAAGGAGATACTCCGAATTGACGGTAAATATCAGTTAATCTTAGTCAGTTCAGTTACGTTTTGCTCATCTTTATCAACAACTTCGAAATCTTCTTCTTTAATTTGACTGGTGAAAACAAGAATGGTTGTTGGGTCGTACCCTGCTTCTTTAATTGCATCCAGATCAAATTCACCTATTTTCTGACCACGAGTTACTCTTTCACCTGCATTTACAGAAATGTTAAAAATACTTTTATCAAGATTAACTGTATCTAGTCCTATATGAACAAGAATTTCAGTGCCTGAATCCGTTTTTATTCCAAGAGCATGCCCTGTAGGGAAAACAGTAACAACATTACCAGTTACGGGGGATACGAGTTCGCCATTTGACGGATATACAGCCAACCCATCTCCCGTAGCTCTAGAAGAAAACACTTGATCATTTACATCATCTAGCGTTATAACTTGTCCATCGACAGGAACAAGTACATTAAGTTTATTGGATGCTTCTTTTGTTCTTTCTTCTTGTTTTCCGACTTCTCCAAGTCCTAAAATATAGGTTAAAATAGCTGTTCCGAAAAAGGCAGCAGTAATTCCTATAAGATAATAACCAAAGGTGTCACCAAAAAAGGCCGGTAGAGTTGTGAGTGCTGGGAAGACATAGACAATTGCTTTTGTTTGCATCGCTCCCATAAATGCTCCTGCAAGTGCACCGACAATTGTTTGCGCAATGAGAGGTTTTTTATATTTTATCGATAATCCATAGACAATCGGCTCGGTAATACCACCCAAAAGAGCTGGGAAAATTGAAGATAAGGCCAAACCTTTTGTATGTTTATTTCTAGACCTCAGGAACACCCCTAATGCAACACCTGCACTAGCAAAGGTAGCGGCAGCAATCATAGGACGCAGGGTATCGTATCCATAAAGGGTAAGATTATTTACCATAATTGGGACAACACCCCAATGGATGCCGATCATAACTAAGAAAGTCCAACCCCCTCCAATTAGTAGACCAGCTAGTAACCCACTCGTGTCACTGATGGTGTTCATGACTGTCCCTAACCCATCACCAAGCATAACACCGATCGGGCCAATGACTAGAACGGTGAGAGGTACCATGATCAAAAGTGCAATCAAGGAGAGAGCGAAAATCTCCATACTCTTTGGTATAATTCTTTTAAGTAGACGCTCAACATGTGAATAAACATAAATGGAAACGATTGCAGGAATAACTGTACCGGAGTAGCCCATTAATACGGCTGGAATGCCTAGAAAATCTACGGTAACTCCCGTTTCGGTAATCATTCCTGTGAAATTTGGTTCAAGTAGTGCTGCGATGATGGCTAATGAAATAAACATATTAACCTTAAAAATTCGTGCAGCACTTATCGCTAGAAAAATGGGTAAGAAGTAAAACACACTATTTCCCGCGGCTGAAAGTATTTTATAAGTGCTTCCCTCTGCATCTAAAAGGTTGTAAGTTGTTAAGACAACTAGTAGTGCTTTTAACATCCCTGCTCCAGCGAGCGTAATAATGATGGGATTAAAAATAGATGACAGAACATTAAAAAATCTAATAATAACATTACCATGTTTTTCTTCACTTTCACTACTTTCGCTTCCATCTTCTAATGCATTCTTAATAGTGTAGGTTTTCATAATGGATTGAAAAACCTCGGATACATCATTTCCAATAACGACTTGAAACTGACCGTTTCCCTCGATTACAGAAAGAACCCCATTTAATTGTTGAATCTTTTCTTTATTTTCTTTTGCAATTTTTGTGTCTTTAAGATTAAATCTTAACCGTGTAATGCAATGATATAAACTAACAATATTCTGTTCGCCGCCGACATGTGATACAATCGTTTTAGCTAAATTAGTAAAATCTTTTGCCATAGTTTATGCTCCTTTTTTCAATTGTCATTTTTCTTTTTAAAGCGCTTTACAAGCTAACAATAACAAGGTTTTGTATCAAATATTACAAAGTTCGAATTTTGGAAACTGTAAGAAAGGAGAATTAAAATGGGACTGCTTATTATCAGGCTTATCATATTCTTAAACGGGCAAGCGAGTGAAACCACTAACCATCATATTGCGCTGACAATGCTAAATCATTATTATGATATTCATAATTTAAGTATTGGAGAAATGGCTAAATTATGTGATGTTTCAAAATCAACCATTTCAAAATTTGCACGTACACTTGGTTTCGATGATTATTTGGATTTGAAGGACAATGCTTCCTTCATTGAGAATCGTTTTAATAACCCTTTAAATTATATATCGAATATCATAACTTCAATGGAAAAAGAAGGTTATGATCAATATTTTGATGCGATTCTAAAGGATGTTTCTTATTTTAAGGAGAACATAGATATCTCGACAATTGATCGGATTGCAAAAGCAATTCATAAGTATAAAAAAGTTGTCGCATTGGGTACTATTTTTTCAGAATCTGCTGCTCAAGACTTCCAACTTAAGTTAGCCTATAGTGGGAAATTTATTACTACGTTTCAAAATGATTTGACTCAAGATGAGTTTTTACGAAATGCAACAGAAGAGGCTTTAATTATTGTTTTCACTAACTCCGGTAATTATTTAACCAAACAACAAATCCGAACAGGAACACCGAAAAAAAACAGTTTCTCTCAAACTAAAGCGAAAGTTATTGTGCTTTCATCAAATCCAGAGGTGCTAAATTTCCCATTTGTGAGCGAAGCGGTGATCTTCCCACACCAAACAAATTATCAGACACATGCGATAATGTTTCAAATCATTACGGATATGATTATTGCGAGATATCGATATCTAAGAAATATAGCTTGTGATTGCTAACATTAGCTTGGATAGCCCGTCAGGGGGGCTTATTTTTGCTCTGAAATATATGCTGTGATAAGGAATAAATTCAGCCAAAAAAACCGCAGTGTTTAAATTTAAGCTTGCTGTAACTACGGAAACAAGAAGATTACGTGTAAGTGTTAATGAAATCGATGACGAATCATCACCAGGTCGAGGTTTTCGTCTCCACAAAAAAATGCTCGCAAATATCGGAGTCGAAAATCCATGATGCAATTAGATTGCAATTCCCGTTTTGATCGGCTGTCGGACTGGCTCGATTCTATATGCAGACGCTGGTGCAAAAAATGATAGCTTTTTGTCGCAGTGAATGCCAAGTTCACTTGCTGTCTTTAACTGTCTATTAGACTTAAAAAAATGTGAATACGACAAAAATTATCACAGATAACCGTCCGTAAACCACCCATCTCAAAATGGCGAACAGAGGTCAATCGATTGAGTTGGATGATAACGGGGGCTAATGTCCTGATTCACTCAATTAACCATTAATGGATGGGTAAGATCGTAGACTAAAACCACCACATCTTTAGAAGGATTACAGACTAAGACCGCCACGTCCTGTGGCCACGTCTGCATGACCTACATCCTGTAGTCCCACGTCTGCATAACCTACATCCTGTAGCCCTCTGCCCACTGATTGGAGGTTTGTTTTATAAATTGGTTTAGTGAAGATTGTTGAAGCGTTGCTTAACGTTTTAACAATCTTTTTGTTTGAAAAATTTTTTCGGAAATTTCTTGACAGTAAGGTGAGATCGGTGTAAAGTTATAAAGCGTAATGATTACGTTTTAAGAATGGAGAGGAGATAAAAAATGAAGAAATCACTTATTCTTTTATTTAGTGTATTTTTCTTGAGTGTATATTTAGTAGCTTGTCAGGCAACAGAAGAAGAGGACGTTGTAGCTGACGATGCAGAAGAGGAAGTACATACAGACGAAGACCAAGAGGCACCAGAGGTTGTTGAGATAGAAGGGGTTGCACATCACTATCATACGGGAGATGCGATTGAGCTAACGGCTGTTTTCGATGAAGAAACAGAGTATGACGACTGGCATTGGTATACAAGAGAAGGTGCAGATGATGAATGGGAAGTTGTATCTGGAATGGATACTGAAGTATTTACTGGAGAAGCAACGATTGATGGATTAGAAATTAAAGCGGTATTATATGATAATGACCATGAGGCTTATGCTCAATCTGCTCCTGTTACTGTAGTGATTGATGATCATCATGGGGATGATGAAGCAAGTAAGCAAATTTATGACGGCTACTTTGAAGATGATCAAATTGAGGATCGCGAGCTATCTGATTGGCATGGAGATTGGCAGTCGGTTTACCCATATCTACTTTCAGGAGATTTAGATGAAGTATTTGAGCACAAAGCTGAAGAAGGAGATATGACTGCTGAAGAATATAAAGATTACTATACGGTCGGCTATGAAACGGATGTAGAACGTATTGTGATTGAAGATGATGTCTTTACTTTCTATAGAGATGGAGAGGAAGCTTCTGGAGCGTATGAATATGACGGATACGAAATTCTTACGTATGAGAGAGGGAACAGAGGTGTAAGGTTTATCTTTACATTAGTTGATGGATCAGAAGACATGCCTCAATACATTCAATTTAGTGATCACAATATTTTCCCAGTAGATTCACATCATTTCCATTTATATTGGGGAGACGATCGCGAGGAATTGTTAGAGGAAGTTACGCATTGGCCAACGTATTATCCATCTGAATTAGATGCTGATGGTCTGGTTCGTGACATGCTCGCTCATTAAGAAGAAACTTATTTTAAGAACTTAGCATATAACTTAACGATAGACTATAAAATAAGCATACCATTATAGTTTTTTTCTTAATGGTATGCTTCAAATGTTATAAAACTGATTTTTAAGTATTTATTAGAATAAAAGATTAAATGTAATTGCTAGCGTGTTTCCACGGAGCGAGATAGCAACGAAGAACAGGTGATGTCCTTTACGCTTGACAGATGAAAGAAAAGGATGTTAACATTTCATTCGTAATGATTACGATTTAATTAATGTTTATCAAGGGGAGAAAAAAATGTTCAAGCGAAAATGGCTAATTGCCTTTTTAATTATGTTCGTTGTAAGTGTTGTTCTTATTGGGTGTGGACAAGATGATGCAGATACAAGTGGTGCAGGAGATGAACAAGAAATTAATGTTGTTGCTTCTTTTTATCCGATGTATGAGTTCACCAAACAAGTTGCGGGTGATCGCGCTAATGTAACGTTAATGGTTTCGGCTGGTGAAGATGCCCATCATTACGAACCAAGTGCGCAAGATGTAGCGGCAGTCAATGATGCAAATGTATTTGTGTATAGCAGTGGAGAAATGGAGTTCTGGGCAGAGAGCTTGTTAAATACGATTGAAAATGATGATCTTATTGTTGCACGAGCAGCTGAGGGGATTGAACTGACCGATACAAGTAGTGATGGTCACGATCTTCAAGATGAGTCAAGTATAGTGATTAATGGGGTCGCTCACCATTATCATACAGGTGATATGATTGAATTAACAGCTGAGTTAGCCGAAGATGTTAATTATGATGATTGGCATTGGTATACGAGAGAGGATTTGGATAGTGAATGGGAAACTGTATCTGGTCAAGGGACAAATGCGTTCGAATACGAAGCAACAGATGAGAGCTTTGAAGTGCAAGCAGTCCTTTTTGATGATAGTCATGATATTTATGCACAATCAGAACCCGTAGAAATTGTTATAGATAACCATGATCACGGCGATGAACATCACGGGGATCATGACGATGAAAACCATGAAGATCATGATCATAACCACCATGAGGATGAAGCTGAAACAATTGAGATAACGGGGTTGGCTGACCATTATCATACAGGTGATGTCGTCACACTTGAAGCACAGTTAGATTCAGAAGTTAATTATGATGATTGGCATTGGTACAAAAGAGAAGCTTCAAGCGATGATGAATGGGAAATTATCTCTGATCAAGAAACAAATCGTTTAGAGTATCAAACAGCGGGAGCCAGCTTTGAAGTCAAAGCCGTCCTCTATGATGATGATCACCATGCTTATGCTGAATCAGAGCCTATTCAAATTGTTATTGATGATCATGAAGATGAAGATCCTCACAGTTGGTTAGATCCGGTTTTAGCTCAAGAGCAAGTGAATGCCATTCGTGATGCTTTAATTGAAGCTGATCCTGATGGACAAGAGATTTATGAAGAAAATGCGGAAACTTTTAATGCAGAGTTACAGACATTGCATGAAGAGTTTGAAACAGCATTTACAGATGCGGAAAATCGTGTCTTTGTTGTGCAACATCAAGCATTCGGGTACATTGCCCATCGCTATAATCTGGAACAAGTCGCGATTGGCGGCTTATCTACCGAAGTTGAACCAAGCCCGTCTCGTATTGCAGAGATTGGTGGTTTAGTGGAGGAATACGATGTCCCTGTTATCTATTATCAACATGGAGCGAATTCAGCTATTGCTCAAACAGTGGCTAATGAGACAGGTACAGAGACAGCGGTATTACATGATTTAGAGGTATTATCGGAAGAACTAATGGCAGATGATTTAGGTTATATAGAAGCCATGCGTGAAAACTTAGAAGCATTACAGTTAAGTATTCATTAATGTAAAATTTTTCAATAGAATAGTAAAGCATAAAGAACTCTATAAGTTGTAATGATAAGCTTATAGAGTTCTTATGACTTTTTGCATGTTAGGGGAAGCATGAATCGCTCGGTTTTTCTACTAAATTAAAGTATGCCACAGAAACTGGGGTTTTGCCATGTTGAATATAACAGTTTCCAATTCGCTATGGGGTAAAGTGGCAAGCTTATATTTTTCAAAATGGTGAAGTAAGCGTATAATAAAAAAGTATTCATAAATATAATTATAGAAAGGTCGCATTAAAGTGCAGTATATTAAAGTAAATAACCTTGCCTTTCACTATGAAGATGAACCTGTACTTGAAAATATATCGTTCGAAGTCAATTCAGGGGATTTTGTCATGTTGACAGGTGAGAATGGTGCAGCGAAGACCACGCTGTTACGTAATATTTTAGGCTTGCTTAAGCCAACCAAGGGAAATGTTAACGTGTCTACGAAAAATCGCTGGAATGATAAGCTTGTTGTCGGCTATGTTCCTCAACAAGTGGCATCATTTAATGCAGGCTTTCCAAGTACAGTGCTTGAGCTCGTACAGTCTGGACGTTTCCAGAGAGGCAAATGGTTTAAAAAATTAGATAAGCAGGATAAAGAGCATGTACGTCGTTCCCTGGAGTCAGTCGGGATGTGGGACATGCGTAATAAGAAAATCGGTGAATTATCTGGTGGTCAAAAGCAACGCATTTCCATTGCGCGTGTCTTTGCAACAGATCCCGATTTGTTTGTATTGGACGAACCAACAACAGGCATGGATGTTCATTCTCGAGAGCAATTTTATAAGTTATTAAAGCATAATAGCAAAGATCATGGTAAAGGTGTTTTAATGGTTACTCATGACCATGAAGAGCTTCGGCGCTATGCTGATAAGCATATACAGCTTGTGCGGAAGGAGGGATCACCTTGGAGATGTTTTTCTATGGATTCATGCAAAGAGCCTTCCAAGCATCATTCCTCATTTCATTAATTGCACCGATGCTCGGCCTATTTTTAATTTTACGTAGACAATCTTTAATGGCTGATACGCTTTCACATGTTTCGCTAGCAGGTGTTGCATTAGGGATGTTAATTGGAGTTAATCCGACATGGACAAATATTTTCGTTGTCGTAGCCATTGCGATTTTACTTGAATATTTACGCATGTTGTATCGGACGTACTCAGAAATCTCAATTGCGATTTTAATGTCTGGGGGAATGGCTTTAGCACTCGTTTTAATGGGGTTAAATCAAGGTGGGGCAACCTTAAGTATGAATCAATTCCTTTTTGGCTCGATCGTTACGATTAGTGAACAACAAATATGGATGTTACTTGGGTTAACCATTATGATTGGACTATTATATTTAGTCTTTCGAAAACCGATGTATATATTAACGTTTGATGAGGAAACGGCATTTACAGCTGGCTTACCTATTAAAACGATGTCGATTTTGTTTAATGTTCTAACAGGCGTAACAATAGCGGTGATTATGCCGATTGTTGGTGCCTTATTGGTCTCTGCGATTCTCATTTTGCCAGCAGCGATTTCAATGCGACTAAGCAAAAGTTTTAATGGCGTAATTATGATTGGCGTAATTATCGCATTAACGGGTATGTTTACGGGGCTTATTGGGTCTTATGGATATGGTACGCCGCCTGGCGCAACGATTACATTAATCTTTATTATCATTTTTGGTATAACGGTGTTGGTTAAGAAATGGTTTCTCCAAATAAAACGAGGAAGATTATTGAGTAGAAGAGATGCATAGTTTAGCTTGCATGTAGAATAACTGCTACAATATATAGGCACAAGTTAAACCTATTCTTTTCATCAACGCTTCTCGTACCACGCAATGGTCTTGGATTAACATTGGCCAATATAATTACTGATTACTGTAAGTGGATGATTGAGCTGGATAGCAAGCTCAGAAAGCGCAATGCATGGTTAAGTGAGAACGTTAAATGTTTGGAAATTGAGCTATATGAAAAGGATAGACATAATTGTGAACCCAATTGATTAGTTAGAGCCTGAGACAAAAGCGTCATTAGAAACCTAAAATCCGATCAATTAATATCTAAACATATATAACGCTTCAGCAAAATACTTCGTTTTCACTCTCAAGCACAAGGGAGACATCTTGATAAACTCGGTGTCTCCCTAACCGTGGGCACGACCACTGACCTACAGGATGTAGGTCAGTGTCACACGAGGTGACGGGTTTAGTCTAAGATCCACTGTGTGAAGAAGAATATTTCACATAGTGGATCTTCAGCTCGTGCTATACCCATAGGATAAGGGAAGTGTCGTCAGCCATACATCGCACGAAGGAAATCGTTCTTTATTTACGAGGCGTCTTCGTATTTGCCTATGCTTTGTCCAGATTGTTTGGATGTTCATGACTTCAGCTTCGTTTTGTCCCAACTCAAGGTTGTTCTATGATGTGGAGGGTGGATGCATTGTCTTCGTTACGAATAACATAAGCAATCGTTGACCCATCAGCACTCACAGTGAAATTATCGATGCTATCATCGTCAGACATTTCAGGAGTATGTAACGCTGTTAGCTGTTCACTACTAGGGTCAAAATGTTGAAATGTGTTTTTATAATCGAAAAGGATAATCGTTCCATCATACAATGGAAAAGTGGCGACACCCATCCCAATTTCTATCTCCTCTTCTTCTTCTAAATCAAAAGCCATATGGGTCATATCATCGTTCTCATCAAATGTAGCATATAAAGCGTAGCGATCATCATATGTTAAAATACGTGATTGTGATCGTTCATTATGTGCGAATAAATTCTCAGTAGTAAGGATAAATTCTGAGTGATCAGACTCTAAATCGTAGGTTAATATACCAACATCAAAGACAAGAATAATGAGTTCGTCTTCCCCTTCTTTTAATGCAATACGTGGGTAATGGCTCAGTTCTTCATCTGTTTCGTTATAGACTGTTTCAGTAATATCTAATGCCGTAACTTCATTTTCTTCAATGTCCCAAAATGTTATGGTCACATTTTCATCATAATCTAAGTAACGATGATAAAAGTGAGGATCTTCATTATAATTCGATCGAGAAGGTGTTAGAATTTCATCCCAATCATTGTCCATGACATATTTGGTGGTTTCCTCTGTTTCAGGATCATAGGCTAAGATGGCATGTCGCTCTTCAACTGGCAAGTCCCAATCCGCTTGATTCCGAATGACTTTCCCCTGTTCTGACATGAAGATAGAACTTATATTGTCCGTGTTGAAATCAAGTTCTGTTATTTCCCCATTTATCCAGACATATGCACGCTCTGTATTAGAGAGTCGCTCATCAGCCTCTCCCCAAAGCAATCTATTTCCTTCACCTGAAAATGAAAAGACCTGATTGTTTGCATAGCCGTCAACTTCGATAACCTCTTTTTCTGTATAGTGGTCTAGATCTGCATCAGGTTGTTCTTCATCATTATTTTGATCGCTAGTATTTTCTGTAGGTGTTGTGTCATTCTCTGTCTCTCTCATGTTTTCACTAGTGTCAGCACATGCGACTAATAGCGATATTGTGATAATAAATACGATAAAGGTCCGTTTCTTCATTTCATTTTCTCCCCCATTTTTGTTTTCAACGTCTAACATTGCAAATTGAAATGCTTGTATAACTACTACCCAATAAAGGTATTAAGCAAACACAAGAGAGTAGATAAAAGTGATGGAATGAAAAATATCTCCATGAAATTTTCTGAGTGTTAAATGAATAAGCCAAAGCCACACCCACGGAAAGCGGAACATATCTCACCTGCGAATCTAAGACGAAAGGTTTATAATCAATCGAAAATCTATATTCAAAGTCAACGCTTATATTTAATATTAGGGTTACCCTTATGCTATCTTGGCTGAACCTGAAAATTTGGATGAGAAAGTTGAGTAATAAAGAAAAAAAGGTCTCGGTATGATAAGCAGTACTTATCATAGAGATAAGATGAGTGGATTGAAATAAACGGTGTTTAAAACGAGCAAGTAATAAGCTTTATTTTAAAATGAGTAAAGGCTTCTCTCTTTTATCAAAACGGATTCTGTTTTGGAGCTTGATTTTGTCACAGATAATCGCCCGTAAAATCCCCCTCAAAATAGAGAGTAGAGCAAATCGATTGAGGTGGGTGATAACGGCGATAATCTCTTGATTCACTTAACTAACCATTAGTGGGAGAAGGACGAAAACTCCCACTGATTGAAGGTTCGTTTTATGCGCGAACGGCAAGGGATTATTTCACCTTAACACTATTTATCTTCTTCAACAAATAAAGCAAGTACGGTGCACCAATTAATGAAACGATGATTCCAGATGGAACTTCTTTTGGCGCCAGCAAAAATCGCCCTAAGAAATCGGCGCTAAGCAATAATATACCACCAATCATTAAACTTAACGGAAGCAGTCGGATTAATTTCGGTCCGACTAACTGCCTTGCGATATGAGGTGCTAATAATCCGATGAAACCTATTGTTCCAACAACAGCAACGCTTATCGCCGTTAATGCAACAGCAAGAATGATCATTAAAAGACGCATCTGGCTTGCTTTTACCCCGAGTCCAATCGAGACTTCATCATCGAACGAAAGAATATCGAAGGTAGAAGCAAATAGAATAATGATCGGTAAAATAATGAAACTAGCAACGCCGATGATTATAAAGTCATTCCAACTGGTCCCGTAAGTACTACCAGCCAACCACGTTAAAGCAAGTCCTGCATAAAGGTTAGCGCGTACTAATAGAATTTGGATAATCGCCGAACCAACGGCAGAAATGGCAATACCTATTAAAATAAGAATCATTGGTTGAAAGCCGCTTCTTGCGCTAATGACAAGAATCATCCCCATTGTTAAAAAAGCACCTATAAAAGCACCAACAGCCACAAAGGAAATCGGTGCTTGTTGAAAGACGAGCAAGAATAACATCGCAAAGACGCTAGCACCTGATGAAATTCCTAAAACAGATGTATCAGCTAGTGGATTACGCAGAACGGTTTGCATTAATAAACCACTTCCTGCCATCAGCATCCCAATTAAAAAGCTCACAAGCACACGTGGAACACGAAAGTCCCATACATAGCTGTTGTGCATCATTTCTTGGGGGAGTTCAATCAGCCTAGTGAAGCTCGTCCCACCAAAGGACAGACTAATGACGATTAAAAGTAATGTTACTAGAACGATCATAAAGTAGAAAGGCTTATAACGTACGATCCGTACTTTTCCTTCTAAAGCACTACCTGAAGCACGTGTTTGCTTACGCATTTTTAATGCCAAATAAATAAGCCAAGGTGCCCCGATAATTGCGGTCATTGCCCCAACTGGCAATTCCGATGTTTCGGAGATAATCCGGACTAATATGTCAGCAGTAATGAGTAAGCTTGCGCCGACAATGATATTGCCAATAATCATCGAACGATGTTTGGTGAATCCCATTAATCGAACTAAATGTGGAGCGATAATACCAACAAACCCAATCGGACCGACGACCGAAACGGTAATTGAAGTGAGTAAGATTGCAATTAGCCATCCAGCCGCTTTGGTAATGGTAATATTTTGTCCAAGTCCAATGGCTACATCATCACCGAGCAACAGAAAGTCGAAGCGATGGCTGATCAGCAAGCCGATAAAAACTAAAATAATAATCCATGGTGCGGCAAACGTCACCCCACCCCAATCTAACTGCATTAAAGTACCTGATCCCCACAAAAACAGACCAGCAACTTCATTAGCAAACAAGAGCTGTAATGCACTTGTTAATGAAGAAAAAAGCATGGTTATAATTAGTCCTGTTAAAGCAATTCGAACAGGATCAAGTGATTTCCCTACCAAAAAGGTCACGCAAAATGCTGCAGTAAATCCACCAGCTAACGTAACGAGCAGAGGAAAAGCATGGCCGATTGCAGGAAAAAAGATTGTAAAACAAACGACAAAAAAATAGGCTCCGGCATGGATGCCCAGTGTACTTGCACTAGCGAGCGGATTTTTTGTCATGGTTTGGAGAAGCATACCAGCTATAGCTAAAGCGGCACCAGTTAAACAGCCGATTACAAAACGAGGCATTCGACTATGTAGTAGAAAATTCATTTGTTGCTCATCGTGCCATACCTCTTGCCAAAACCTAAAAAAGCCTGTTGAGGCTTGCCCTTGGCTGACATGAATAAGGCCAAGGACAATAAATAATAATAATGTCCCAATCAATAAGAAAGCAGGCTTCATTTTCATACGATCACTTCGTTAGTGCCTCTTCAACATTTTCAATCAATGTTTCCATCGATAAGACGCTACCAAACGTCCATACGCCAGCACCAATATCGTACATAGCATCATTTTCAACAAAGTAAAGTGAATTCCAAGCACTATTATCGGCTAAGTTGTCAAATAGAGGATCATCTTTTTGAACAGTGTGCAAGAAAAGCGCTTCTTGGTAATTTGATACACCCTCAACATTTGCTTCGATAAAGCCATAGTCTACTGCATCTTGATCTTGAATTTTATTTGTTAACCCCATTCCTTCAAGCACATGGCTCACCATTGCGTTTGGTGTGAAAAGACGAAATGTTGGTGCGTCACTAACGGAAAACGCTTGAGTAAAGACAAATTCGGTCGTTGGCAAATCAGCTGCCTCGATATTTTCTTTTGCGGCTGCTAATCGTTCTTCTAAATCAGCAATGGCTTGCTCTGCTTCTTGTTCTCTACCAACCAATTGAGCAGTAGTTCGTAAATTTTCAAGTGTATTTGCATATAAATCTTCTAAAACCTCTTCAGTAGCTGTTTCATATAAAACAACAGGAGCGATTTTTTCTAATTCAGGGACCATCGCTTCTTGATAACCAGCTACACCAATAATCACATCAGGCTCTAGTTTGGCAATTTCTTCAATATTCGGCTCTGTTCTTAAGCCAACATCAACGACAGTGTCGTCCAATTGAGCGTCGATCGTTACCCATGTGTTAAATCCTTCAACATCTGCAACGCCAGCAGGTTGAACACCTAATGCCAATAATTCTTCAGCAATACTCCATTCAATGGCTACGACGCGTTCTTGAGCACCTTCAAATGTCTGTTCTCCCAGACTATCCGTAATGACAAACTCCTCGTTTGTTTTATCTTCAGTTGCTTCAGCATCTGTTGATGTATCTTGCTCCATACACCCTACTAATAATAATGTAAATAAAAGTATGGCAATAATTAATCGTTTTTTCATTGTGTATTCCCCTTTATAGTATGGTTTATCCTAAAGCTGAACTTGCTTCTTTTTGGTGCTTGATTTTTCCATATGAAAGACAAATTGGATTTTGACTGAATGGACAAACAGCCAACATCGCCTCAATCTGAAAAATTTGTTGCAGATTGGAAACCGTCATGACCTGATGTGGTTCACCATACTCAACTACCGCTCCGTCACGCATAGCAATTAAGTGATGTGAGAAGCGCGAGGCATGGTTTAAATCATGAAGCACCATAACGATAGTTTTCTTCTGTATACTATTTAATTTTTCAAGTAGCTGTAAAATATCAAGCTGATGTGACAGATCTAAATAAGTGGTCGGTTCATCTAAGATGACGATTTCTGTATCTTGAGCCAGGGCCATTGCAATCCAGACACGCTGGCGTTGACCACCTGATAGGGCATCGATTGGCCTGTCTTGAATTTCACTCAACCCTGTTTCCTCTAATGCCCAATCAATCGCTTCTATATCAATTGACTTTAATTTTCCAAATCTAGACTGATGTGGGGCGCGTCCATAGGTGACAAGCTCTCTAACCGTTAATCCAGCTGGCGCTTCAGCTGATTGGGGTAAAATTGCCATCTTTTGAGCAACCTCACGTGTAGGTGTTTCACTAATTGATTTTCCATCTAAATATATTGCTCCACCACTTGTTTTGAGAATACGAGCAATAGATTTTAATAGTGTTGACTTACCACAACCATTTGGTCCGATGATTGTCGTGATTTGTCCTTTGGGTATGGTAATACTTAATTCATTTATAATCAGTTCATCATCATATCCGACTTTAACTTGATCTACTGAAATCAATTGCAACCCTCCTACTTGAAAATGATTATCAATATCAAATTATAGCTTATGTCAATGAGATAAGCAACAAAATCTAAAAAAAGATTTGTATACTTATCTGGGATTAATATTATGAAAGCATGCGATTAATTACGAATTTTTTGAAAAAATTCATAAAAAAACACCTGTTAATAACATTGATTTTTCTGTTATAAACAGGTGTCTAATTCAGAAAGCTGTTTCAAGCGTTTATTATGGAATGATCAGCTACTTTTGCTTGTAGACCCTTTATCTTGCGTGCTGCCACGAAGCATTGATGGCCATTTCTCATGGTTAAGTGACGTTGCTTTGTATTGATATCTTCTACATAATCAAGGTTGACAAGATAGCTTTTGTGAGAACGGTAAAAACGCGGGTGGAGGTTTTCAAAATATTAATTACAAATGTCGTAAACGTTCGATTTTTGATCGTAAACGCTTAATATCCTGATTGTTCAACAAGATTTCACTTTATCACAGATAACCGGTCGTAAAGGGCTCAAAATAGAGATCAGATATATCTGTTTAACCACTGTTTGAAGTTTCGTTTTATATACATTTTTAAAGCAAAACGGGTTAAATTATCGGTGTAGTTTAATCTTGTCAACAAAGAAACTGACAAATCTAGATTTAGTAAAGATTGAATCCAACCCTGTAACCGCTTTATTATTAAGGTGTAGTCATTATCTATGATACCTATTATTTGAAAGGAGAATGTCTCATGTCAAAACAAGGGGTTCGTTCAAAAGTACAACAGTTTGGTAGTTATTTAAGTGGGATGGTGATGCCGAACATTGCCGCATTTATTGCTTGGGGGCTGATTACTGCATTATTCATTCCAGATGGTTGGATACCGAATGAAACTATAGCTGAGTTAGTCGGGCCAACGATTAATTATTTACTACCATTATTAATTGGTTATACAGGAGGAAAGATGGTCTATGGTGCCCGTGGGGGTGTTGTAGGTGCGATTGCAACCATGGGGGTTATTGTCGGTGCAGCTGGAACACCAATGTTCTTGGGTGCCATGATTATGGGACCGTTATCAGCTTACTTAATGAAAGCATTTGATAAGCCATTTTTACCGAAAATTCGTTCAGGTTTTGAAATGCTTTATAATAACTTTTCGGCTGGTATTGTAAGTGCGATTATTGCAGGGTTTGGTGTGTTAGCAATGGGGCCAGTTGTAAGCGGTCTAAATCGCGCATTAGGTGCAGGTGTTGAAGCCATTGTAAATGCCGGTTTATTGCCAGCAGCTAGTTTATTAGTGGAACCAGCAAAAATTCTATTTTTAAACAATGTGATTAATCATGGGGTGTTTACACCACTAGGCACAGAACAAGCTTTAGAAGCAGGAAAATCAATTTTATTTCTAATTGAAACAAATCCGGGTCCAGGCCTTGGTATCCTTCTAGCATTTATGATCTTTGGAAAAGGTGCGTCAAAAGCTTCTGCTTCTGGTGCCTCAATTATTCACTTCTTTGGTGGGATCCATGAGATTTATTTCCCATATGTGTTAATGAAGCCAATGCTTATTTTAGCAGCTATTGCTGGTGGTGCGAGTGGTGTTTTAACCTTCTCATTATTTGATGCTGGTTTAACATCGTCACCTTCACCGGGAAGTATTATTGCGTTATTAACGATGACACCAAGAGGTAATTATGTCGGTGTTATTGCAGGCGTTGTGGTCGCAGCAGCTGTTTCTTTCCTTGTTGCTTCTGTGATTCTAAAGGCAGATAAGAGAGAAGAAGCGGATGATATTAGTACAGCAGCAGGCAAAATGGAAGAAATGAAAGGAAAGAAAAGTTCTGTAGCAGGATCATTTGATCAAACAGAGGTGACATCAGTGACTGCAGCAGATGTTAATAAAGTCGTATTTGCTTGTGATGCCGGTATGGGATCAAGTGCGATGGGCGCTTCCTTGCTAAGAGATAAATTCAATAAAGCAAATATTGATATCGAGGTCATTAATAAAGCGATTAATGATATTCCAAATGATGCTGATATTATTATTACCCACAAAGATTTAACAGATCGTGCTAAGGCTAAGAAAGCAGATGCTTATCACATTTCAGTTGAGAACTTTTTAAATAGTCCTAAATATGATGAACTTGTTAAAGATTTAAGTGAAGCCTAATCAAACAACCTTGTCTTCGTGTGACTGAAGACAAGGTTGTTTTTTGCAGGTTAGAAAAGTAAAAATATTAACAAAAAAGTGGATGACGTACCGTTGACATTTAAAGATGTTAAGTAGAAGAAAAGCTACTTATTAAATAATGTCAACATCTTTATCGACGAAATTAGTTGTTTGTTTTGTTGAGAAACTATAATGCTTGGGCTTATTATTATGGTATAAGGGTAGAAATAAGTAAAGGGTGTTAACAAAGTTGGCTTGCAATCAATGAGAAAAGGGTGGTGAATGTGTATATATCGGGTCGTGAACGAAAGATAATCGAAGAGTTATTAAATAATGAGAGCGGCATCACGATTGAACAACTAGCAGCGATACTTGATGTAAGTAGTCGAACGATTCATCGGGATTTAAAAATTGTTGAAGATATTGTTGTTGATCATCATCTATCATTAAGCAAAAAAGCCGGCGTTGGTGTTAAGTTAGAAGGGAATAAGGTAGATAAGAAACAGTTAGATCTCTCTTTGGCTCAAGTTGAATTTACCGATTACACGCCTGAAGAGCGCCATGCTATTATTTTAACAACTTTATTAGAGTCAAGTGAACCGATTAAATTATTTACTTTAGCAAACGAGTTAAATGTTACCGTTGCCACGGTCAGCCATGATTTAGATAAACTTGAAGCGAGTTTGGAAGAATATAAATTGACCTTGATACGCAAACGTGGCTATGGCGTTAAGGTTGAAGGGAAAGAGTCTTATAAGCGAGCAGCACTCAGTCATTTAATCTCTAAGTATGTTGATGAATTAGATTTTATCTTGTTTATCAAAAAAAACATTGAAAACCAAAACGAACCACCAATAGATTCTATTTCAGAGCGATTATTAGGACTTGTTGACCAATCAAAGCTTGTGACGATTAAAAAGAGTATCGAGCATATAAAAAAAGAGCTTCCTTATGAGTTGGCAGATCGTTCATATATTGGTTTAGTGGTTCATCTTGCCTTAGCCATTGAGCGCCTCCAAAAAGGAGAGCGGATTCATTTTGACTTAAACTATTTAAATGAATTAAAAGATACAAAGGAATATAAGATAGCTGAGAAAATAATTATAGAATTACAACACGCTTTTCAATTGTCAATTCCCGCTGATGAAATAGGCTATATAACTATGCATTTACTAGGTGCTAAGTTAAGGTCAGATCAAGATTATTTGTTAGAGGATTCCGCCGTAAATATTATTTATTACACAAAAGCATTAATTACAGAAGTAGAGGAAAAGATAGGGGTGCCTTTAACCAATCATAAAAGCCTGTTTCATGATTTGATTACTCATCTGAAGCCGACTATCTATCGGATCCAGAAAGATATGCATATTAATAATCCACTTATGGAAGAAATAAAACGGGATTATCAAGACTTATACCAGATCATTAAAGAAGCCTGTCGCAACGTTTTTGATAGTATTAGCTTTCCAGATGAAGAAATAGCCTACTTAGTATTGCATTTTGCAGCGGCTTCAATTCAAAGGGAAAGTCAACATAAGTTATCAGCATTAGTGATTTGCTCAAGTGGGATTGGCACATCTAAAATGCTGGGTTCCAGAATTAATCAAGAAATTAATGAAATTGCCAACATTGACCATTGCTCTTTATTTGAGTTAGAGCATATTGAGGTTGAGAAGTATGACTTAGTGGTTTCAACAATTCCTTTAAGAGAGCAAATTAAAGATTATGTACTTGTCTCGCCTATTTTAACTGAAAATGAAATAGCCAAATTAAAGTCAATTATTAAGAGAAGAACATTAACTAATCAATCGAACCCATCGAAACCGGGTGATGTTGAGAGATTGACGGGAACAGACATACAAAAAAGGTTAGAACGGATGCAAATTTATTCACGGGTGTCATTAGGACTTCTATTATCCTTTGATGTTTATCAAGTGACTGAATCACTTGCAAAAGAAGCAGTCATTAAATTAGCCTGTGACCAACTATTAGACGGTCAATATATTGTCAATACGCCAGACGTTTATCAAGCGCTGTTAGATAGGGAAACTTTAGGCGGCTTAGGGATCCCTGGTACAAGGCTATCGCTTTTTCACACAAGGCAAAAACAAGTAAAAAAGCCGGCGTTTGTTATTTATCATTTAAGTACACCACTATCTATTAAAGGCATGGATAATCGTGAGATGACAACAGACACCTTGTTGTTTATGCTATCCCCTCTTTATGCAGAGGATGAATGTTTAGAAGTGCTCAGTTTTATTAGTGGCTTAATTATTCGTGATCAACAGACCACGGCATTGTTTGAATCAAGCCATAAAGAGAAGATTAAGCACTATTTATCTCAACAGTTAAATACATTTATTAATGAAAAATTATGATTGGAGTGTTCAACATGGCAAAAGAAATTTTGACAAAAGACAATATCACTTTAGGAGCAACATTAACAGATAAAGAAGCGGCAATCCGCTTTACTGGACAAATATTAGTTGATAATGGCTATGTAGAAGCATCATATGTCGATAAAATGATAGAAAGAGAACAGGTGACAACGACATATATCGGCAATAATGTGGCGATTCCACATGGTACTGAGGATGCCAAAAAAGCAGTGAAGGAAACCGGGTTATCTGTTGTTATTTGCCCTGATGGTGTCGATTTTAATGGTAATACGGTCAATATTTTAATAGGGATTGCTGGAAAAGGAGACGAACACTTGGAGATTTTATCAAAAATCGCCCTAGTTTGTGCAGAGGAAAATAATATTCAGATCTTAATTCAAGCTTCTTCAAAGCAAGAAATTATTGATCTTTTTAGTGGGGTGAACTAAATGAAGGCTGTTCATTTTGGTGCAGGTAATATTGGTCGAGGCTTTATTGGCTTGCTGCTAGACAGATCAGGATATCACACGACTTTTGTTGATATTAATAAGCAAGTCATTGATGAAATCAATCAAAAACAAACGTATACGGTGATACTGGCTGACCAAGCACAAAATCAGGAACAAGTAACAAATATTTCTGGTATTAATAGTGCAACAAACCCTGAAGCGGTAGTGGATGCAATTGTTGAGGCAGATATCATTACAACAGCCGTAGGCGCCTCTATCTTACCGATTATTGCTGAATTACTTGCTAAAGGCTTAGCAAAGCGTCTAAAAGAAAATAAACCCTCGGTTAACGTGATTGCTTGTGAGAATATGATTGGCGGAAGTGGCTTATTAAAAGATCATATACTTGAGAACATGTCTGCTCAGGATCAAAGTATGATCAATAAACGTGTTGGTTTTCCAAATGCTGCTGTTGATCGAATCGTTCCTAATCAATCACATGAACAATTATTGACCGTGTCGGTTGAACCTTACTATGAGTGGGTGGTTGATCAAGAAGCGATTAAAGGGGAGAAGCCTAATATTGCAGGAGTTACTTATGTATCTGATCTTGCTCCATTTATAGAGCGCAAGCTGTTTACCGTTAATACAGGTCATGCAGTTGCTGCTTATTTAGGTTATAACATGGGGTTCAGTACAATTAAGGAAGCGATGGATTCTTCTCAAGTGCTCAGTTTAGTCAAGGGTGCTTTAAAAGAAACCGGGCGCGTGATTGTGAAGCAGTTTGGATTTGATCAAGCAGAACACGAGGCCTACATTGAGAAAATTATTTCGCGCTTTCTAAATCCACATATATCTGATCAAGTGACACGTGTAGCACGAGGGCCGTTACGGAAATTGAGTAAAAATGATCGATTCATTCGACCGGCTACGTTGTATCTTGAATTATTTGGCGAAGAGCCGGTTTATCTAGCTAAGGCAATTGCTGCGGCATTAAGTTTTGATTATCAAGAAGATCAAGAAGCAGTTGAACTTCAAACAAAAGTAAACGCCAAGGGTTATTCGCAAGCATTGGCAGAGGTCGCTGAACTAGGACAAGATCATCCGTTGATTGAAGCGGTTATAAAACAATTAGATGCATTAACTTGAGGGTTAGTTCACCTTGATAGTTGGCGAACTGATCAATGCTAAGTTTCTGTTGGGGTGTCGCAGTTATGACAAAGATCATAAATGAAGATCGAACGGATATGTTCGGTCTTCATTTATCACAGATAACCGTCCGTAAAACCCCACCTCAAAATAGAGAGTAGAGCAAATCGATTGAGGTGGTGATAACGGACGCTAATGTTCGGATTCACTCAACGAACCATTAGTGGGTGGGTAAGATCGTAGACTAAAACCCCCACATCTTTAAGAAGGATTACGGACTAAGACCGCCACGTCCTTAATTTTAAGAAGGATTACAGACTAAGACCGCCACGTCCTGTGGCAACGTCTGCATAACCTACATCCTGTAGGCCCACGTCTGCATAACCTACATCCTGTAGCCCTCCGTCTACTGATTGAAGGTTCGTTTTTACCCTTTCCTGGAGAAAACTTCACCGTTTGTAGCCCTGCGATTCTCGACCGCTATTCCTGATCCCCAAGCCCCTTCCTTTATACAATACAGCCTCTTATTATTTAAAGCTTTCCAGCCTGTGAAAGAAATTTAAGTTTTGAACGTTTGCTCAAAAACTTTCATGTGGATAGCAACGGAACAGTCGCTATCTGTTCTGTCTGGTCATGCTGCATGAACCAATTATTTCTTACCAACTCTATCTCAGAAATTTTACTTGTTCCAAAGGACAAGGATCGATTCTCTGCTAAGAAGTTAAAAAAATCTTTCCTATGTTTTAGATAAGACTGCTGAAATCGGAGGCAAGTAATATGGGCAGTGTGGGCTTTATAGCGTTGATCCAATGTATTCAGTACATCTGCTTCTTTAATATTTTTCCTGATGTTGTCTCGTAATAACACCAATGTTGAATCATCGGGAAAGCCTTGAATCATCACACCGTCCGGTGAGGCGGTGATGCCTTCGTAGTTAATTTGAAATGAAGGAATAGTGCGTACAGCTTTTTCAATGGCTTCTATGTATGGTGTGTAACTGAGTTGACTCGTATCTATATGCGAGGCACATGAGATAATTGAAAGAATCGTTGTATGGAATTCAGTCGGTTGATAATAATATTGATCGGGTTCTAACTGGTAAGCCTGTTTTAAAAAACGCATAATTGCCTGTTGGACAGCTCGTGATGGACGACAGATCAGAGAAATAGCACGTTTAGAGTCGTCTTGTTGATTTAAAAGGTCTGTGCCAACATTAAATGCTTTCGCTTTAATCGCTTCTTGCCATAATCGATCGTATGTTGCTGCTATTTTATCATGCGACATATAAACCTTCCTTTATATTTATGGTTTCATTTATAACACGATTCGACCGTGTAATTGTATAATAAAGTTTACCATAGTTGTTAATTAGATTAACGTATTTTCCATGAAATTATTTATCACAGATAAGCGTCCGTCTCGAAATAGAGAGCAGCGATCATCTATTTAGGTGGAAGATAACGGACGTTAATGTCCTGATTCACTCAGCTAACCATCAGTGGGTTAAAAACGTAAATGCCAACTGGTTGAAGTTTTATTTTATGAAAAAACGTGAAACCATTCAATGCATGCATAAGGGGACAAATGTGATTTGATAGGACCGATTGATTTCTTTTTAGTGTTAGCCATCATTATGAAAATGGTTATATACCTTCCACACTTAGACCATGCCAATCCTCTCTTTCAAGCATATACCAATATTGAAAGATAATTGATAAAGAAAGGAGAGGACTTATTTGGAGGAGAAAAATCAATTAGAAGCGATGTGCAAGAAGCCAATAAAGCAGCACGAAGCGAAGACAACCAGAGTAGACTGTGACAGCGCATCTTATTTTGGTGGGAATGCGTATATTCCTGTTGTTTTAGCAGATGCCGAATTACAGGCATTAGTCGAGTCAGAAATTAAGCTTCCTTCTCAAGCTAGAGAAATTAAGAGTATAAAGAGAAATGTGCATATTACGCAGTGCAAAGCGATTCCATCAGTCATTCCGGGGCGAGGCTTTTTTCCTGAAGTAAAAGTATTTGTGTCAGGTTATGTTCATAAAAATATTCAATATGTAGATGATTATAAAGGTTACGTGCATGACTATGCTGTTAACGTGCCGTTCAGCTGTAACCAAAGCTTTCGGGTTTTCCGATCACCGGAAGAGCAGTTTAGTCAAAAATCTACCATATCCAATGAGAGAATATATCTTGACAAAAAAGGTCATGGGGCGGAGCGCCACGTTTCAGGTGGAGCCAGTTATGAATTTTATAATGAACCGATAGAGTGTAAGTTGCTATTTAGCGTGGTCAACGATTTAGATCTTCATAAAGACGTCGATCAATATGGGCGCTTTCACAAAATCGTAGAAAAAGCAGAAGTTGTCTTATTCTTTAAACTTTATCAAAAGCAACAAACTTCTTTACCGATAGGAGGCTTTGGAGCCCAAGTTGATCAACCGAGTGAGGGCAAAGTAGCTAAGAACGAAAAACAAGATAGTAAAGCTCAAGCTACGACAAATGATCAGGAATATGAAAGTGCAAAAGAACGGATTAAAGCGATTGTTGCTAGGATTGAGAGTCTCGATAAATAACGTCTATAAAAACTCTGTTGCTTCATGAAACAGAGTTTTTATTTACTATTACTACTTCTTTAATAAATGGATTGACGTTTTTTATCACAGATAACCGCTGGCTCAAAATAGAGAGCAGAGATCCTCTATTAAGGCGGGAACTAACGGCGCTAATGTCTTCATTCACTTAACGACTAATCGGTGGGGGCGACCCATGGTCGATACGTATCATAGCTAGAGGAGATGATCATCGAAATAATCATGCGAATAGGTGGTTGAATTTGTTAGAATGGAATTAGTGTCTGTTATCATATTGAGCGACTACATTAATATTTGGAATAGAAAACCTGTGATATGATGTCAGTAAATAATGAATGATTTAATTGTCAAGGTTCAATTTGCTAAAATTAAAGTTAAACTAGACTAGTAAAATGAAGTGTTGTACTGGAATTTCGTTCAAAGATTTAGCTAATACTTTTTAAATCTGTCTTTCGGAAAGTGTCCTTCAGCAGTGAAAGCTAACGCGTTATTAAGCTGCCATTCGGAAAAGTGAGTAGAATTAATAGGTTTAAAAACATATTATACGAGGGGGAATACATAATGGGATCGTGTTCTTGGCCTGGCAATCATACACTCATGCAAAGCTATCATGATAATGAGTGGGGTGTGATTAGTAAAGATGATCGTTATTTGTTTGAAATGTTATCATTAGAAGGTGCACAAGCAGGTTTGTCATGGTATATTGTTTTATCAAAGCGCCAAGGTTATCGAGCTGCGTTTCACAATTTCGATATCAACTATTGCGCAAGGTTAACTGATCAACAATTAGCACAGATTAAAGCAGAGGGTGATGTAATTAAACATTTGGCCAAGTTGCAATCTGTTCGAAATAACGCTAAAGCCGTATTGAAGATTCAAGAGGAATTCGGTAGTTTAGCAAAATTCTTTTGGCACTATTTGGATGATAAGCCAGTTGTAAATAGTTGGCGTTCGGAAAAACAAATCCCTGTTGAGACGCTGTTATCTAAACAGATTAGTAGAGATTTAAAAAAGCGCGGTTTTAAATTTGTTGGACCAGTCACTATCTATTCTTTCATGCAGGCTATAGGTATGGTAGACGATCATCTGATAACATGCCAGTATCATTCTATTAATAAGCGATAAGTAAAAGTTATGGTTAAGGTAAATGGTCGTGAATTATTATGACGTTTTAATGGATAAACGCCATAATAATTATAATGTGGATTATACATTAACCTAATTTACTTTCTCTTGCCATTTTTTAAGCTTTTTTCGTATGAGCGCCTTAAGTTCGTCGTCTGATTCAGACAATCTAAAATATAACGCCAAAGCAATTAACATAACATCGACACACTCTTCTTTGACGTCGTCTAAGCCGAGCTGTTTATAAGCATTGCCACTTGCTTTTAAATAAGACAAGATCGCTTGATTTGTTTCACCGACTTCTTCAGACAGCTTAAGTCCCATTTGTTCGAGTGTCTTTTTCTCATGTGCACTCATTTGCTTAATGTCTTGAATGAGTTGTTCCATTTGTATCTCTCCCTACTTTAAATAGACGTTAGCCTTTATTATATCTTATCTGTTAGATGGATAGAATGGTGATACTTTAAGAAAAAGATAAAGGATTTGTTCGGGTGTTTGCCGAATTTATTCTAGTAGTACTTTATTATTAGAGTTTTCGAGACGATGTTGTGATTGCTATTATTTTAATTTGAATTTTATCACAGATAACCGTTCGTAAACCGCCCATCACAAAATAGAGAGTAGAGGTCAATCTATTTAGAAGGGCGCTAACGGGAACGCTAATGTCCTGATTCACGCAACGAACCATTAGTGGGTGGGTAAGATCGTAGACTAAAACCACCACATCTTTAAGAAGGATGACAGACTAAAACCGCCACGTCCTGTGGCAACGTCTGCATGACCTACATCCTGTAGGCCCACGTCTAGATGACCTGCATCCTGTAGCCCTCCGCTCACTGATCGAAGTTTTGTTTTTTATACTACTACATATTTAGAGAAAGGGATGTGAGTTCGATGTCAAATTCAAAAGAAGAATTGGCGATTGAAACAGTGGGTCTTGTTAAGCATTTTGGCGAGAACCGAGCAGTTGATGGGGTAGATTTATCTGTAAAAAAAGGCACCATTTACGGTGTGCTAGGGCCGAATGGTGCAGGTAAGACGACAACGATTCGTATGTTAACGACATTGTTGAAAGCTGACGCAGGCAAGGCCAAAGTACTTGGTTTTGATGTGAGTAAAGATGCTGATCAAGTCAGACAGCGCATTAGTTTAACGGGCCAGTTTGCCTCATTAGATGAAGATTTATCAGGGATGGAAAATATGGTGATGATAGGTCGCTTATTGGGGTTCACACGAAAAGAAGCAAAACAACGTGGTCAAGAACTTTTGACTGCTTTTGACTTACAGGATGCGGCCAAAAGACAGGTGAAAAATTATTCGGGCGGTATGAGAAGGCGCCTTGATATAGCTGCAAGTATTATTGTTTCACCTGAAATACTATTTTTGGATGAGCCAACAACCGGTCTAGACCCTAGAAGTCGAAACCAAGTTTGGGATATTATCCGCTTGTTGGTTGATGCTGGAACAACCGTCCTCTTGACCACGCAATACTTAGATGAAGCCGACCAGCTTGCTGACCGAATTGCGGTGATTGATCATGGAAAAGTGATTGCAGAGGGGACGAGTAGTGAACTGAAGGCATCTGTTGGAAGCGGTAAATTGCATGTTCGCGTATTAGATCCTGAAGCTCGTGACGACGCAGCACAGATATTAAAAGGGGCCCTAGAAGTGGATGTTCAACTTGGTTCGGATCCGTTAGTGATCACAGCCCAAGTGTCAGATCATAAACATGTTGCCCGAGCGTTGACAGATTTGGCATCTGCTAATATAACGATTACAGATTTTTCGCTAGGTCAACCGAGTCTTGATGAAGTATTCCTAACATTAACCGGAAAACCAGTTGAGGATCAAGTAAAAGAAGCGGAGGGGAATGTATGAGTCAAAATCTAAATCAAACAGAAGCCCTTAAACAAGCATTGTCTAATCGTTCACGTCCAAAAAAAGCAAGTCCATTATCGACATGTGCAACTTTTAGTGGGCGAATGCTGTTGAAAATAAAATATGTTCCTGAGCAATTATTTGATGTCACTGCTTTTCCTGTTATTTATTTGCTTATGTTTACTTATTTGTTTGGTGGCGCTATTGCCGGTTCTACAAGTGCCTATTTGCAATTTGTTTTACCTGGTATCTTAGTTTTAACAGTTGTAATGATCACCATGTACACGGGAATTGAATTAAATAACGATATTAAAAAAGGGATCTTTGATCGCTTTCGAACGTTGCCAATATGGAATCCATCTGTATTGGTCGGTGCTTTGATCGTTGATGTTGTTCGTTACTTAATGGCCTCTACGATTATGCTTATTTTAGGTTATTTACTAGGCTTTCGAGCAGATGGTGGTATTTTAGGTATTATCTTAGGTTTGGCTATTCTATTGTTTTTTTCCTTCAGCATTTCATGGATTTGGACAACACTTAGTTTAATTATGCGTTCAGAGAAGTCATTAATGGCAGCTAGTATGATGATTCTTTTCCCAACAACGTTTGTCAGTAATGTATTTGTGGCGCCTGAAACGATGCCAAATTGGTTAGCCGCTTTTGTTAAGGTAAATCCTATATCATTATTAGTTGATGCGGTTAGAGGATTTATGGAGGGCACACCAGATTATCATGCTTTATTGTGGGTGTGTGTGGTTTCAGTTTTATTAATTGCCATTTTTGGACCATTAACGATGTTTTTATATAAACGCAAATAAAAAATGGGGTTGGAGATAAAGAGGCTATATGAAAAATATAGCCTCTTCATTTATTTAATCACAGGTAACCGTCCGTAAACACCCAAAAAGAGAACGTGCGTTCTTGATTTGCTCAGTATAATAAATTATAATTTATTTATTAGAAAGGGAGGGGAGAATTTGCATATCGCAGATCCATTATATGGTGAGTTTCAGTTGGACAACGTATTAGTCGAACTTATCCAGAGTCAACCTGTGCAACGGTTAAAGAAGATCCATCAAGGTGGAGCCAGCTATTTAGTCAACCCAGATTGGGAGGTCACACGTTACGAGCATTCAGTTGGTGTGATGTTATTGATCAAAAAAGTGGGTGGTTCAATTGCTGAGCAAATTGTTGGATTACTCCATGATATTTCCCATACGGCATTTTCTCATGTGATTGATTTTGCTTTAGATAACCAACATGAAGATTATCATGAACAGATTTATCAACATGTCGTATTGGAATCAGAGATCCCATCAATACTTGCTAAGTATGCTTATGATAGTGATGATATTTTGTTTAATCAAAAGAAATGGACCTTACTTGAACAATCTGCTCCTGAGCTTTGTGCTGATCGTATCGACTATACGATAAGGGACATGCACAGGTATGGTCATATTTCGATAAAAGAAGTGCAAACTTTCCTGGATCATTTAATTGTCGTGAACGGTAGGCTCTATCTTGATCAGTTAGATGCAGCTACGTGGTTTATGGAAACCTATCATAAAGAAGTGATTGATTTTTTCTTAGACCCATTAAATGTATATGGTTATGATCGATTAGCGCGCGTTTTAAAAATAGCGTTAACTGAAAAGATAATACATTTTAATGATCTTTTAACAGATGACAACACCGTTATGACTAAACTTAAAGATTCCCAACAACCACAGATACAGAGTTATTTATCTCAATTACATTCAGATGTGATTGTACAAGCAGGTCATCAGTGTGATTATGATGTGTATCGAAAGAGCAAAATCCGCCTTGTCGACCCCTCTATATGGGATGGCTATCAGCTAGTTAGCGCCTCACAGTTATCAGAACACGCAAAGGCAGTAAAGGAAACGACGTATCAAAAAGCACAAACAGGTGCTTATGTTAAGATTTTTTCTGTAAAATAAAATTTAATCTTAATTAATGACTGAGTATGAATGCTTAAAAAAAGAAAGGAGTAGATTTGATGGACTACGCCATACATTATCATGCACCAGATCCAATGGCGTATATTGCTTTGCGGGTTGAAGGTGGGATGAGCGAAAAGTCACAGCAAGCGGCAGAAATAGGGTTAAAAAATGCGCTGTTTACAGTATGTATTTATGATCAAGAAATGTTAATAGGGTTAGGGCGAATCATCGGTGATGGGGGCACCGCTTTTCAAATCGTTGATGTTGTCGTTAAACCGAGTTATCAAGGTCGAGGATTGGGTAAAGTCATTATGACTGAATTAATGACCTATTTAGATCAACACACTTACCCAGGTTCTTATGTAAGTTTAATCGCTGATGGTCCAGCCGATAAATTATATGCTCAATTTGGCTTTACCTATACATATCCTTATTCACAAGGCATGTTTAAGATGTATAAATGACCTGGAGTTCTGTTGATTTATTTATCAGAGTAGGCGTTAATTTAAATAATAATTTCAATATGTAAAATGGCTTTAAAGAAGTGAGTATTCAAAAAAACAAATAAAACAAACCTTCAATCCAGTGGTGGGCTCTTCCTTCGCCCGCTGATTGCACGTTCGTTGCGTGAATCAGGCCCCTCTCAATCGATTGACCGCTGTTCTCTATTTTGAGGTGGGTGTTTTACGGTCGGTTAACTGTGATAAAAGTTCGAAAAAGGGTTTGGTCATCAATATGATGATCAAGTCCTTTTTGTATACTTAGATTCATGTGCTTAGGAAGAGCAAATAAGCGTTTTTAATTATATATTCAAATTATAGTTTGAATGTCTATTGACTAACATTCAAATGATTATTAGAATGTAAATATAATCAAACAAACATTTGAATGAAGGTGGATCATATGAGTAAAGAGAATAAAGGAACAAATGATACATGTGAAGTACTCAGTTTTAATGAAGATAAAGTATATCGCGTCAAGGCAATGGTTGAGCGTGAGCGTCTTGCTTCTGTAGCAGATATGTTTAAAGCTTTATGTGATGAGACACGCTTGAAAATTGCTTATGCTTTAACACAAGAAGAAAAATTGTGTGTCTGTGATGTGGCCCATATTATTGGCTCATCAACAGCAACAGCATCGCATCATTTGCGTCATCTCAAAAAGCTAGGTTTAGCGAAAAGTGAGAAGCAAGGCAAGCTCGTCTACTATGCGTTAGATGATGATCATGTGAAAACATTAATTACCATTGGGATTGTTCATGGAAAAGAGGTTGATGATCGTGATTCAGAAAAATAATGATCCAGCTAATAAGCATGTTTACCGAGTACAAGGATTCTCATGCGCTAACTGCGCTGGAAAATTTGAGCGAAATGTTAATGCACTTCCTGGTGTCTCGGAAGCGAAGGTAAATTTCGGTGCTTCAAAAATTTCTGTTTATGGCGAAGCTTCGGTGGAGCAATTAGAGAAAGCGGGTGCTTTTGAACACTTAAAGGTTACACCTGAACACGAGCAATCATTACCGGCTGGTGAAAGTGCCGATTACGATAATGAAGGGAAAATACCTTTCTACAAAAAATACTATAATTTGTTGTTTTCGATGCTGTTCTTACTCACGGGTATCATCTCTTTTTTCATTAATGGAGAAGAAAATATCGTTACGATTCTTCTATTTGTGATAACAATTTTCGCTGCTGGATCAGACCTTTTAAAAGTAGGGTTGATAAATTTACGCCAATTTGATTTTGATATGAAGACATTGATGACATTGGCAGTAATCGGTGGTGCGATTATTGGGGAGTGGTTTGAAGTTGCGGTCGTCGTCATTTTATTTGCCATTAGTGAAGAACTGGAGCGTTTTTCAATGGATCGTGCCCGTCGTTCCATTCAATCGTTAATGAATATTGCGCCGAAAAGAGCATTAATTAGACGGAATGGGCAAGATCAAATGGTACCGGTTGAGTCGATTGAAGTTGGCGATGATATGATTGTGAAGCCGGGGGAGAAAATTGCGATGGACGGCGTTGTAGTCAAAGGGCATTCTTCTGTTAATCAAGCAGCGATCACTGGTGAATCCGTCCCTGTTGAAAAGCATGTCGAGGACACTGTTTTTGCGGGTACGTTAAATGAAGAAGGATTATTGGAAGTACGCGTGACTAAGCATGTTAAAGATACAACAATTGCTAAGATCATTCATTTGGTTGAAGAGGCACAAGCAGAGCGGGCACCGGCTCAAGCTTTTGTCGATAAATTTGCTAAGTATTATACACCAGCGATCATGATCATTGCATTACTTGTTGCGATCATTCCTCCACTGTCATTCGGGCTGAGTTGGCAAACATGGATCTACCAAGGGTTAGCTGTTCTTGTTGTTGGCTGTCCGTGTGCATTAGTGGTATCAACGCCGATCTCGATTGTTTCCGCGATTGGAAATGCAGCTAGAAATGGCATTCTGATAAAAGGTGGTATCTATCTAGAAGAGCTCGGATCTTTAAAGGCAATCGCTTTTGATAAAACGGGAACATTAACCAAAGGTGTGCCTGTTGTTACAACTTATCAGGTTTTATCCGATCAACGAGATAAGGATGAATTGTTAAAAAACATTGCTGCACTTGAATATCAATCGCAACATCCACTGGCCTCCGCTATTTTAAAGCAAGCTGAGGGTACTGGATTTGAAACGATTGATGTCAGAGAGTTCCAGTCTTTAACCGGTAAGGGGATTAAGGGGACAATAGCTGGAGAAGTTTACTGGATTGGGAGCCCACATTTGTTTCAGGAACACTTTTCAGAACGAATTGATCGATCGATTGAGACGCGTATCAAAGCTCTTCAATTACAGGGCCAAACGGTTATGCTCGTTGGCACAACGGGAGCATTGCTGGCTGTCATTGCTGTAGCTGATCAAGTACGTCAATCGAGTGCATCCGTCGTGCGTCATCTACATGAAGCTAATATTCAAGAAACGGTTATGTTAACAGGTGATAATCAAATAACCGCTCATGCAATTGGCGAACAGGTTGGTGTAACACGAACGCAGGCAGAGCTTATGCCTGAAGATAAATTAAATGCAATCAGGGCATTAAGCGATCAATTTGGTAAAGTGGCAATGGTCGGTGATGGTGTAAATGATGCACCAGCTTTAGCTGCTGCTACTGTAGGAATTGCAATGGGAAGCGCTGGAACAGATACCGCTCTAGAAACGGCTGATGTAGCATTGATGGGTGATGATTTGACTAAATTGCCTTTTGTTGTAAAGTTAAGCCGCAAAACACTGCGTGTTATTAAGTCCAATATAACATTCTCAATTTTGATTAAGTTGGTGGCCTTGTTATTAGTTGTTCCGGGTTGGCTCACCTTATGGATTGCTATTTTATCGGATATGGGAGCTACTCTGCTTGTCTCATTAAATAGTATGCGACTCATGCGTGTAAAACCATAGCACATCTGTTTAATTATATGTTAGCAAAGCCGATCAGCTGAAGAGAATTGGTGATTATTAACAACCGTCGTGTAGCATGCTCAACCTGATCAAACATTCTTTTATCAATATAATGATGAAAAAGATAAAATTATTGAAATGGATTCGTAAAATAGGTGTTAATAATGAAGAGGGTGTCTCAAATGACTCCCTCTTTTCCTGTTACCAAATATTTTTTTTGCCAACGGGTCGTGTCTTTTTATATGCTTGATAGAAATGAGTAACTATCGTTTTAATGACAGCATAAGCAGGAACGGCAAAAATTAAGCCCACAAAACCGATGATTGCTCCGGCTGCTAGAATTATAATGACTACGGTTAGCGGGTGTATCTTTAACACTTTCCCCATAATATTCGGTTCAATTAAATTGCTTTCAATTTGTTGAGCAACAATCATTACAACAGCTGTCCAAACCCCTGTCATTGGATCTTGAAAAAATCCAACAACAACAGCAGGAATAGCAGATAACCAAGGGCCTAGGTAAGGAATTAAATTCATGAACAACGCAAAGACAGCAAAGATTAATGCATAGTCGAGGCCAACGATTAAATAACCTATTAACAACATAATCCCCACACTAAGACTAACTAAGGCTTGCCCTTGAATAAAGGAGCCGAGTGTTTCATTAATGTTTTTTAATAATCGCGTCAGACTTTCCGCTTTTGACTCACTAAAGAAGTTGGTGATGAAAGGAATAAATTTTTCGCGATCTTTTAACATAAAGAATAAGAAAAATGGAATTAATATGAATGAAAATAAAAAGCTAAAAAAAGCACCTAAAAAACTAAAGACAGACGTAGCCATTTGTTCGGTGTATTGTCCGATATTATCAACCATGTTGTCGATTGCATTTTGGACACTTTCAGGTATAAATTCTTGTCCATTGCGCCAGATGTTAATCATTTCCTCAATCCATTGTTGTATGTCCGGTCCACTTTCGGCAAGGCTATTAATCTGATCTTGAATCGGCGGTATAATAAAATAAACGCTGATAACAATAACCACAATGATGAGGAGGAAGACTATGATAATAGCTAGAAGACGTGGTACTTTTATTTTTTCTAATAAGTTAACAAAAGGATTGGTAATGTAATAGAGAAATCCTGCCCCAATCACGGGAACAGCAATCGCAGCTAATAACGTCCCGATCGGCTTAAAGACAAATCCAGTGAGGTTTAGTAAGTAAATTAATGTGAAGGTTAAAACAGCATAGATAAGAAAACGAAAAACTTTCTGATCTGTCATTGGATTAGCCTCCTCCTTTAATTGATAAATATCTATTTATAACCATTACCTAATTATTTAAAGCGTAAACACAAATTGGTTAAGTTTATTAGGTGATAAAATGTTATAATAATAGTGATAAGTTTGTTTATCGATTTAATTGGATAGATAAATCAAGATATAATAACTTTTGCAGTTGAACGTACTGAGCAAGAATTGACTCAGGCAGAAAGGTTGAAAGAACCCTTAATTCAAAGTGATTTTACTGACCATCAATTAAACGTTGCAATTGGTTAATGAATTAACATATGATCATTATGATTGATATCAACTAAATTAGAAATAGACAAGCTGTTGCTTGTCTATTTCTCTATAAAAGACGGTTTTGTAAGGCAGAGCAAAGATAATAGAATCGCTTATTTTAGAGAAAGAGGGTGTTGCCAATGAAGTCACGAATCGTTCCCTTTGGTGATCATGGTCTACAAATTCAGTTTGAAGAAAAAGTTGACCCAGAAATTAATGGGCGTGTACATCAGGCGGCAGCTCTCATTATGTCTAGTGGTACTCAAGGCATAAAAGAAGTGATTCCAGCTTTTCGAACCCTAACGGTCTTGTATGAGCCACTCGAGATTGATTTTCAAACATTATCTTATCAATTAAAACCCTTGATAGATAACGTAGGTCGTGTTCATCGACAAACAAAGAGGATCGTCGAAATCCCGGTTTGTTATGATAAAGCGTTTGGCTTAGATCTCGCAGCCATAGCAGCATTTACAAAGTTATCGATAGCTGAGATTATTAACCGTCATAGCCAACACAATTATCTTATTTATATGCTCGGTTTCTTACCTGGTTTTGCTTATTTAGGTGGACTGGACCCTACGATAGCAATGCCTCGTTTAGAGGAACCGCGTATAAAAATTCCAGCAGGTTCAGTAGGCATAGCAGGACAACAGACTGGCATTTATCCACTCGCTTCTCCAGGTGGATGGCGATTAATTGGTGCAACACCAGTAAAACTTTTCAATCCTAAGCAATCACCACCGGTGCTCTATCAACCTGGAGACTATATACGTTTTAAACCGATTGATCGCTCCACTTATGAAGTTGTAGCTAACCAAGTTGAGGCGGGTACTTATCGTTTGCTAATTAATGAGGTGAGAGAATAGATGGGACTTCAAGTTGTGCGCCCCGGTGCGTTTACGACGATTCAAGATTTTGGTCGGATCAAGTATCAGCATAGTGGCTTCTCTGAAGCTGGCGCGATGGATCGTCGTGCCTTGGAGATAGCGAATCGATTAGTGAATAACCCGATTGATGAAGCGGGGATAGAAATGATGTTAACAGGCGGCTCGTATCTTTTTGATGAACCTGCTATCATTGCTATGACTGGAGGAGATTGTCAGCCACATATTAATGGCAAGGAAATCCCGATGTATCAAGGGGTGATGGTGCAAGCAGGTGACCAATTGGCGACAAAAGCGATTAAAAATGCCCGTTTTTCTTATCTAGCGTTATCGGGTGGGTTTGATCTTCCTATTATAATGGGGAGTCGATCCACAAGCACCCGTTACTTTGTTGGCGGGTTTGAAGGAAGGCCGTTGCAAGCTGGAGATAATCTCGCTTTCCGTCAAAAAATAGACCTTGATCAACCACATGTTTTAAGGAAATGGCCTAAAATAACTCGTACAGATCGAATCAATGAATTAACGGTTCGAGTCATTAAGGGACCCCATATTGATATGTTTTCTGCAGATCAAGTCAAACGATTTTTTGACGGGAGCTACCATACATCGAGACAATCTGATCGAATGGGCTATCGCTTAAAAGGTACGCGTTTAGAAACAGAGATGCAAGCCAGTATGTTATCAGAAGGTACGGTGTTTGGGGCAATTCAAATACCACCTGAGGGACAACCGATTGTACTATTAGCTGATCGGCAAACGACGGGGGGGTATCCGATCATTGGTGTTGTTTGTATGGCTGACCTAGGGAAATTGGTTCAGTGCCCAGACCGATGCACCATTAAGTTTAAAATGATAACCGTCAAACAAGCACAAGCATTAATAAGAAAGCAAAAAGAAAATATCCGTATGATGATGGAAACGATGGAGCTAACGACTGTTGAACCAACTGATGACTTCAGTTTCACTGATGTTAAGGCATTGATTGAAGCGATTGATTTAACGGAGTTAACTTTATTTGACTACCGAAGTCACAATTCTAAAATAACTTTAAAAAAGCATAATAAATAAAAACCGATCTATTGAAGTTAGACGATTTGTCATAGAGAACCATCCTTAAAACGTTCGCTAATGTCTTGATTTACGTAAAATCCTATCAGTGGGAGAAGAACGAAACGTTTCACTAATTGAAGATACATCTTATATTAACCGAATGATGGAGGTGGTTTTATGGTGAAGATTGATTTGAATGGTGATTTGGGCGAAAGCTTTGGCCGTTATACGCTCGGGCATGACCAAGACATTTTACCTTTTATATCATCAGCTAATATTGCCTGTGGATTTCATGCTGCTGATCCGATGGTGATGGCAAAGACAGTCAGCTTAGCTGAGCGTTATCAGGTGAAGATAGGTGCACATCCAGGTTTTCATGATCGAGTTGGCTTTGGCCGAAGGGTGCTACAAGCCTCTCCAGAAGAGATTGCGAATGACGTAACCTATCAAATAGGTGCGTTAACAGCTTTTACTCAAGCGAAAAAGCTTCATCACGTTAAGCCACACGGTGCCCTGTATAACATGGCAGCCCAAGATGAAAAGGTAGCAAGGGCGATATGTGAAGCGATTAAAGCTTTCGATCCTGAGTTGATTTTATACGGTTTGGCTAATAGTGCATTGATAAGTGAAGCGCAAGCGATTGGTCTCTCCTATGCTCAAGAAGTCTTTGCCGATCGTCACTACCATGATGACGGCACCCTTGTATCCAGGAGTGAAGACGGTGCAGTGATTCGAAATGAACAAGAAGTTATTGGACGGGTTTTAGCTATGGTAAAGGAAAAACGTGTAAAGACGATCAACGGAAATTGGCTTGATCTAGATCCTGATACGATTTGCCTTCATGGCGATCACCCGTACGCGGTTCAGTTCGCTCGAAAATTAACCGACGCATTGCAAGGGCATCAGATTAAGATTGGTTAAAGCAAAAACGTGCACACCTAATCTAAGTGCGCACGTTTTTAACACAGTAAAAAATTAATCAAAAAGATCTGTTACTTCTCCTGTTTCAGGGTCTACAATGTACCAACCGTAGGTAGCAGTGTGAGACTCGCCGTCACCGTCGCCAATAACTTCGAAAACTTGAACACGATAATGCCCTTGCTCATCATCGCCGTCATAAACATAGTTCATATCTATGTTGACACCTTCGTCATTGAGGTATTCTTGAACAAGAATAATCGCATCATCCGAACTATATGTGCCACCCTCACCCTGCTCAATTCCTTGATCGGTCTCTGGCTCGCTCTCTTGATCTAGGTCAGCTTGGTCTTCTGCGTCTTCCTCTTTATCATCGCCGTTTTCGACAGTTTCTTCATTTGTTAGCTCATCATCTGTTTTTTTTTGAGTTGTGTCATCGTCTGTTGCTGGTTGACAAGCGACTAGAAATAATAAACTCACTAACAAAAGAATTTTTTTCATGTTGTAGACTCCTTTATTATCTTAAGTTTAAAGCATTAATGATTAATTTTAATGCTAGTTTCTTTTTAAGTTTAAGTCAATATATAAATTTTATTTACAGCATTTTTATCGCGAATACTCGTCCTTAACATTTCCATCACAAAATAGTGAGTAGGCAAATCTATTTTGGCGGGAGTTAACGGCGGTTTATGTCTTGATTCACTCAGCTATCCATGGAGAAGAACGAAATTGCTCACTAATTGAAAATTCGTTTCACATGAAGCAGTTACATATTGCAGCTAGTGTTATAATGGAAATGAAATTGAACATTATGGAACACCATGTTAAAAGTTACGAAAGGATGGTAAGATGGGGTTATTCCGCTATTTGTTTTCAAAGTTTAAACATGAAGTTTTTACTACATTTGATGAAGCAAGTTATTATCGGAGTGTTAGCCATCTGCAAGCACAGGGTATTGCTTATCAAACAGATATAAAGAGACAAGTGAATGCACGCGCTTTTGTCGGTTCAACACCTACACAATATTTAATTTATGTCCAAGATAAGGATAAACAACAGGCATTACAAGCGATTGCTGATTCAAGGAGATAAGGGGGGAAGCGAGATGAAGTATGATGTCACTGTTATTGGGGCAGGCACAATAGGGTTGGCCACAGGCTATTATTTAGCAAAGCAGGGAGCGACAGTGTTGATGATTGATACATATGATCCGCCGCATCAACAAGGAAGTCACGGTGGGGATACCCGTCTGATACGTCACGCTTATGGAGAAGGAAGAGCTTATACACCGTTAGCTTTAAGGTCGCAAATTCTCTGGGATCAACTACAGATCGAAAGTGAAGCCCCTCTTTTTAAAAAAACAGGCATTTTAAGTTTTGCTAACGAAAACTCTCCTTTTATAAATGAAATAAAACAAAGTGCTAGTCACTATCAATTACCGTTGACACTATATGATCACAATGGACTTAAGCATAACTTCCCCAGTTTAGATTTAACGGATAAAGCACCGCAAATTGGATGCTTTGAATCGGAGTCGGGTGTGTTGTTTGTCGATCAGTGCATGAAAACGTATCGTCGCTTAGCTCAAGTAGAAGGAGCGGACCTTATTGTTAATCAACCCGTGACAGACCTTGTTATAGATCATGGTGGTGTCCGTGTTGTTACACAAGCTCAACAGTATACAAGCCAACAGGTAGTCATTGCTACTGGGGCTTGGCAAGCGCAATGGTTTGAGCAATTAAACTTAGATATCCAATTAACACCGAAACGACAAGTGATTGGTTGGTTCGATGCAGATCCTAATTTATTCGATGCCAGTGTTTTTCCTGGGTTCACAGCGGAAACAGATGAAGGGTTGTTTTATGGCTTCCCTAGTATGAATGGGAGTGGTGTTAAGCTAGGTCGCCATGATTATGGTATGCCAGTTGATCCCAATCAATTTGAGCGAGATTTTGGTTATTATCCTGAAGACGAACATGTATTAAGATCTTTTCTAGAAAAATGGATGCCAAGAGCAGCAGGGAAGCTTAAGAAAGGTAATACCTGTTTATACACGATGACAACCGATGAAGATTTCATTATCGATCAACACCCTATTCATAAACAAGTCTGGATAGCGGCTGGCTTTTCAGGTCATGGCTTTAAATTTGCAAGTGGCATTGGTGAAAGTTTAGCCGACCGTGTCATGCAGCGAGAAAGTACAATTGATCTAGCTATGTTCAGTTTCGATCGGTTTAACAGGTGATTTGCAATGGTTGAAGTGATTAGAGCGACAGAAGCGCATGTTTCAGGAATTATCAATGTTTGTCGGTCAGCCTACTGGGACACTTATCAAGCTACACATTCAGAGGCTTATATTGATAGAGTAGTTAAGACATTTTATCATCCAGAGCGCGTATGGTATGAGGTAACTAAGACAAGTCGCTCTTGGGGAGGTTACTTTGTTGCATTAGATCATGATCAAGTGGTTGGAGCTGGGGGCGGTGGTATGACAGATCGCCAAATTAGTGAGTTGTTTGTATTGTATATTGATCCTTCACGGCGAAATCAAGGGATAGGAACAAAGTTGTTAGATGCGATTACTGCACAACAGAAGCAACAAGGTGCAAGAAAGCAATGGGTTTCTGTGCAAAAAGGCAATATGAAAGCTATTCCTTTTTATCAAGCTAAAGGTTTTATTTTTAGTCATGAACAATCTAGCTATGGAAATAGTGAAATTGAATCATACATTTCATTAAGGCTTTATCGAAAGTTAAAAGATGAGTGAGGTAAGTATATGAATATCAGATTAGAAAAATTAAATCAGCACGACTTTGAGGCCCTTTTTAAGTTCGAACAAGAAAATAAAGTATTCTTTGAGAAGATGGTCCCGCCTCGACCGGATAATTATTTTGTATACGATCAATTTAAGAAAAATAATCAAGCCTTATTAGCAGAACAAGAAACTGGGAAGTCACACTTTTTTTTGATTAAAGATCAGGCGTCAGCTATACATGGCCGTCTTAATATAGTAGATATTGATCTCGAAACACAGACGGGCGATTTAGGCTATCGAATCGGTGAAAGTAGTGTGGGTAAAGGCGTAGCTAGTCAGGCACTCGCATTATTGCTCGGCCGTATCGACGAATTACCAGTTATACGTTTAGAGGCAAAAACAACCTCTCATAATCTAGCCTCACAACGCGTATTAGAGAAGAACGGTTTTACTTATCAAGGGGCAGATGCTAACGATTTTGAAATGAATGGGGAACGGGTTAACTTCGTTTATTATACGTGGTCTAAAGATTAGTGTTATGCTCACTCACTTACGTTAACGTGCAGCAAGATAAAACATCACAGTCTACGATCAGGTCAGATGTTAAATGAAGAAAAATGATAAAACGAACCTTCAATCAGTAGGGGCGTTCTTCTCCCGCTGACGGTTGGTTATCTGTGATAAACGTATGAAAATGTGTGTATAAAGGAAGGATTAACTTGGAATACAATTATCAAACACCGCGTTATTTGTTGGTTATTGAACAAATAAAAGAAAAAATAACTAAAGGTGAGTTGGAATCTGGTGAACGCCTGCCTTCAGAAATGGAATTGGCGAAACAATTACATGTATCTAGAAATACATTAAGAGAAGCTTTACGTATTTTAGAAGAAGAAGGCATTATATTAAGAAAACATGGTGTGGGGACATTTGTTAACAAAAAGCCTGTTTTCTCTGGTGGGCTGGAAGAATTATTTAGTATTACCGACATGATCAAACGTGAAGGAAAACAACCAGAAACCGAATGCCACTTTACCGGTTACACTAACGCTCATAGTGAAGATCAGCTAGAACTTCATTTAGAGAAAGGGGAACCCGTTTATTTAGTTAAACGCGTTCGTAAAGCAGATAGTGTCCCTCTTGTTTATTGTATTGATAAAATTCCAGCCAAGTTATTAAATGGAATAAATCACTTAGCTGATGAATCGATGCTACGAGCGTTAGAAAAAGAGGCGAACATCACCATTAGTTATGCACAAGCAGCAATTAAAACGATTGGTTATCATGAAGAAATTTCAAAAATATTAGCTTGTGACCTTGAGGTGCCATTACTGGTATTAAAACAAACACATTATGATGCCAATGATCAACCTGTCTTATATTCACTAAATTTCTTTAGATCAGATCAAGTTAGTTTTAATGTGCTTAGAAAACGTATCTTTTAAAAATGGCCTTAATGATTTAGACTTGCAAACTTCTCTCATAATTGACTGTATCGACCTCTGATCATTATACTAATTAAGAGGCGCTTTATTGTTACAAACTAGAAAATATATAGATGTTCTACATGTTAGAAAAGTGTCGTAATGCACTTTATCTAAATTGGTTTTAAACAAGTTGTTGGACGTCCTACCCCTTAAAAATGAGTGAATGCATTTACTTGGTTATACTATATGGATAGAAGGTGTAGATGTCGGTATGTCACCTCACCAATTAAGGTGAAGTGGTTATACATAAATACCAAGGTATGGAGGAAGGAAGTGAATCGATGAGAATGGTTGATCTTATTGCAAAAAAGCGTGATGGTAAGCCCTTATCTAAACAGGAAATAAATTTCATGATCAAAGGCTATACCGATGGTGATATTCCAGATTATCAAATGTCAGCCATGGCGATGGCCTTATATTTTCAAGATATGACGACGGAAGAGCGTGTCCATTTAACAATGGCGATGGTTGCGTCCGGCGATCAAATCGATTTATCAGACATTGAAGGGGTTAAAGTCGATAAACATAGTACCGGTGGTGTCGGTGATACCACCACCCTTATCTTAGCGCCACTTGTTGCTGCAGTCGGAGTCCCTGTCGCTAAAATGTCAGGGCGAGGTTTAGGCCATACAGGTGGAACGATAGATAAGCTTGAAGCAATTAATGGTTTTCAGGTGGAATTAGATAGTGATACATTTAATAAATTAGTGAATCAAAATAAAATTGCTGTTGTTGGTCAGAGCGGCAACTTGACACCTGCTGATAAGAAAATGTATGCCTTACGTGATGTTACAGCAACCGTTAATTCTATTCCATTAATAGCAAGCTCGATTATGAGCAAAAAAATAGCGTCGGGCGCTGATGCAATTGTTTTAGATGTAAAAACAGGATCGGGTGCGTTTATGAAAGATTTAGCTGACGCTAAAGAACTTGCTCAAGCGATGGTGGCCATTGGTGATGGGGCAGGTCGAGAAACGATTGCTGTCATTTCAGATATGAGCCAGCCATTAGGTTTTGCGATTGGGAATGCCCTAGAAGTTAAGGAAGCGATTGATACATTAAATGGTCGAGGACCTGAAGATTTAACAGAGCTCTGTTTGACACTAGGTAGTCATATGGTCTACTTAGCCAAACAAGCGTCATCAATTGAACAAGCAAGACAAAAGCTTGAAGCTGCTATTGAAAATCGACAAGCGATTGAAAAGTTTAAAGCATTTATTGCTTCGCAAGGTGGGGACGATTCAGTCGTTGCTGATCCTGATCGATTACCACAGGCTGCCTATCAAATCAACGTTGCAGCTCATCAGACAGGCTATATTTCCGAAATAGTTGCTGATGAGCTCGGTATTGCTGCTAGCATGCTTGGAGCTGGTCGGATGACAAAAGCATCAAAAATTGATTTAGCCGTTGGGATTGTTTTAAAAAAGAAAGTCGGTGATCAGGTTGAAAGCGGTGATACCATCGCCGTCATTCACAGTAATCAGCAAGATGTTAATGAGGTTAAAAATAAAGTTGAACAAGCTTATACCTTTTCAACTGAAAAGCCGGAACCGCATCAATTGATTTATGATATTATTACTGAATAAGAATTTAGGAGAGAAACGATGAGAGAAGTATTTTTAGCACTATTAGCAGGGGTAATGGTTGGTATTTTGTTTAAATTTTTAAAGTTGCCATTGCCAGCACCTCCTGTCTTTTCTGCTGTTGTTGGCGTCTTTGGTGTTTATTTAGGTGGCGTTATTGCAGAACATATTCGGGTATTTTTTAGTTGAATAAGAACAGGGAGGAATCACCATGTCAGGGATATTTAAGCGAATTTTTTTAGTTGTATTAGATTCAGTTGGAATTGGAGAAGCACCAGATGCAGCTGATTTTAATGATGTTGGTGCAGATACATTAGGGCACATTGCCGAGCATATGGGTGGATTAAACATGCCGACGCTAGGGAAATTGGGTTTAAGCCATATTAGAGAAATTAAAGGGATAGAAAAAGTAGATACCCCAATAGCGCACCATACAAAGATGGAGGAAGCTTCAAATGGAAAAGATACAATGACTGGACATTGGGAAATAATGGGCCTTCACATTGATCAACCGTTTCAAACATTTCCAGAGGGCTTTCCTGATGATCTATTAGATGAAATTAAAGCGCAAACGGGCCGAGAAATCATTGGGAATAAACCGGCTTCAGGGACAGAAATTCTTGATGAGCTTGGTGCAGAACATATGCGTACCGGTGCGTTGATTGTGTATACTTCTGCTGATTCTGTCTTGCAGATTGCAGCACATGAAGACATTGTACCCGTTGATGAGTTATACCAAATTTGTCAAACGGCGCGTAAGTTAACGATGAATGACAAATATATGATTGGACGCATTATTGCTCGTCCTTTTATTGGCAAGCCAGGTGCGTTTGAACGGACGTCAAATCGGCATGATTATGCACTGAAGCCTTTTGGGCGTACGGTTATGAATACGTTAAAAGATCAAGGATTAGATGTCGTTGCCTTAGGTAAGATTTCAGATATTTATGATGGCGAAGGCGTGACAGAATCAATCCGAACAGCGAATAACGATGATGGAATGGAAAAATTCATTCAATCTATTGATCAAGATTTTCATGGGTTGAATTTTTTGAACCTTGTTGATTTTGATGCAAAGTATGGTCACCGTCGGGATCCACAAGGTTATGGCGAAGCGTTAGAAACATTTGATCAACGCTTGCCTGAAGTTCTAGACAAGTTACGTCAAGATGATTTATTAATCATTACTGCTGATCATGGTAATGATCCTGTCCACCATGGAACCGATCATACGCGTGAATATGTACCATTACTTGTTCATCATAAAGGTATTGAATTAGGGCAAGCACTACCTATTCGCAAAACATTTGCCGATATTGGTGCGACCATTGCTGATAATTTTGGTGTTAAAATGCCTGAATACGGTGAAAGCTTTCTTGCAAATATTAAGGGGGATCGATCATGAAATCAAAACAATTACAAGATGCAACGCGATTTATTACAGACCGATTATCTCAAACGCCTGAAATTGGGTTAATTCTCGGCTCAGGTCTAGGTGAATTAGCTAACGAAATTGAATCACCGATTAACATTAAATATGAGGAGATTCCTGGCTTCCCTGTCTCTACCGTTGAAGGGCATGCAGGTCAATTGGTTATCGGCGATCTGCAAGGTGTATCTGTTATCGCTATGCAAGGACGTTTTCATTATTATGAGGGCTATGGGCTAGAAGCAGTGACTTTCCCTGTCCGTGTGATGAAGGCATTAGGTGTTGAGCGCTTGATTGTTACGAATGCTGCTGGTGGGGTGAATCCTGATTTTGAACCCGGTAACTTAATGCTGATTACAGACCACATCAACAATACAGGTCAAAATCCATTGATAGGACCAAATGATAGTGAGCAAGGTGTGCGTTTCCCTGATATGTCTACAGCTTATGATCGTCAGCTGCAACGGTTGGCAAAGCAAGTGGCAAATACAATTGATTTAGATCTGAAAGAAGGGGTTTATGTTTGGAATACCGGTCCATGTTATGAAACACCAGCAGAAATTAATATGCTCCAAGCTATGGGTGGTGATGCAGTTGGCATGTCGACCGTTCCAGAAGTTATTGTTGCGCGTCACGCTGGAATTGAAGTATTAGGCATCTCCTGTATTTCAAATATGGCAGCTGGCATTTTGGATCAACCATTAAACCATCAAGAAGTCATAGAAACGACAGAAAAAGTAAGAGGAGATTTTCTTAATTTTGTAAAGGCTATTCTAGGCAAATTAGCATAATAGAAGGACGGGGATGACGGTGAAACGAATGATTGATGCGGCCATTGAAGCGCGTAAAAAAGCATATACACCTTATTCAAAATTTAAAGTAGGGGCTGCTTTGCGGACAAAGAGTGGGAATGTCTATCATGGATGTAATATTGAAAATGCAGCTTACTCGATGTGCAATTGCGCTGAGCGTACCGCTTTATTTAGTGCACTTGCTCAAGGTGAGCGAACATTTGACTTATTAGTGGTTGTTGCAGATACCGATCGACCGGTTTCACCTTGTGGGGCTTGTCGACAAGTCATTAGTGAGCTTTGCGAACAGGATATGCCAGTTGTATTAACGAATTTAAAAGGTGAGGTGTTAGAAACAACAGTGTCTGGCCTTTTACCAGGTGCCTTTTTAGCTAGTGATTTAAAAGAGGAGGAATGAGTTTTATGGATAAAAAAATAGCAAACATGATTGACCATACCGCTTTAAAAGCTGATACGTCGAAAGACCAGATTGAAACATTGTGTGATGAGGCAAAGGAATATCATTTTTTCTCCGTTTGTGTCAATCCCACTTGGGTTAAGTTTGCAGCAGAAAGGTTAGCGGCAACGGAGGTGGCAGTTTGTACCGTTATTGGCTTTCCATTAGGCGCTTCCACTTCTGCTACCAAAGCATATGAAACAAAAAATGCAATTGATCATGGTGCGACGGAAGTAGATATGGTCATTAACATCGGTGCTTTAAAAGATCGAGACTTTAAGCTAGTAGAAACAGATATTCGAGCTGTTGTTGAGGCAGCTAAGGGAAAAGCACTTGTTAAAGTCATTATTGAAACGAGCTTGCTGACCGATGAAGAGAAGGTCAAGGCATGTGAGCTAGCTGTATCAGCAGGCGCTGATTATGTGAAAACGTCAACAGGATTTTCTACAGGTGGTGCTACTGTCGAAGATATTGCATTAATGAGAAAAACAGTTGGGCCAGATATTGGTGTCAAAGCTTCAGGCGGCGTACGTGATCAGAAAATGGCTAAAGCGGTGATCGAGGCTGGTGCAACGCGAATTGGTGCAAGTGCAGGCATTGCTATCGTTAGCGGTGGCTCTTCAGATGCAGATTATTAAAATATAAAACAAACCTTCAATCAGTTAGCATTTTCTTTCTTCACCCACTGATTGTTAGTTAAGGGAATCAGGTCATTAGCGTCCGTTATCTTTCGCCTAAACAAACGATTCAATATTCTGCTTTTAAGGCGGGTGTTTAGCGGACGGTTATCTGAGATAAAGTAAAAAACGGTGTTAACCTTTTGGCTAACACCGTTTTTTTAAGTGAAATTTTATTAACTTGCTTTGAGCCGGCTCTTTTTTAATTGTCTTAATTTCATAAAACGTGATGTTGAATAGATCACTAGTGCCATCCAAATGGCTAAAAAGGCAATCATATGTGCATATGTAAACGGTTCGTTAAATAAAAAGACACCGATTAATAGCATAAAGGTGGGTGCAATGTATTGTAAAAAGCCAATCATTGAAAGTGGAATGCGTTTAGCACCAGTGGCAAAAAGAAGTAATGGTATAGCTGTTACAACCCCTGCACCAATTAATAATAGTGCCATCCGAAATGATGATTGCATGGTTGTTAAAGAGTCTCCCTCGATCATAAGATAGACAAGCGCAACCGGAAGTGCAATTAATGTTTCAAGTGTTAGACCACTCATTGTTGAAATATCAATTGTCTTCTTTATTAGACCATATAAAGCAAAAGTTAATGCAAGAAGTAACGAAATCCATGGAAAAACACCATAATAGAAAGTAAGAAAAAGAACGCCAAAGCCAGCAAGGATAACTGATAAAATCTCGACTTTAGCTAGTGATTCTTTCAAAACAACTACACCTAATAAAATACTTAGTAATGGATTAATATAATAGCCTAAACTCGCTTGAATCACGTAGTTGCTATTTACTGCCCAAATGAAAATCAGCCAATTTCCGCTAATAACAAGAGACGCAAGGATGAGACCGGTAAGCTTTTTTCGATCTTTAAAAATCAGTCGAGCTTCTGTTAAAAAACGTTTGGTACTCTTTGATAGGAAAATGATTAATAACATAAATACAAAAGACCAAACAATCCGATGACCGAGTAGTGCGCCAGCAGAGATCCCTCCAACAGCCTTCCAATATAGGGGTAAAAATCCCCAAATTAAATATGCCCCAGCGGCAGCGATGCTACCAGATTTCATTTGTTTCTCATTCATAAGACATCCCACATTTCTCTATATAATAAGAATTAGTTTACGCTTAGTTATCAGCTTTTGCAATACAAAGGCGCATTTCCTAAGAAAATGCGCCTTTGTATTATACATATCGATGTTTTGATTGCATGGATTGCGAGTGATCAATCTTAACTGACGTAATCGTTTCAGCATTTCTAAATAAGCGTTGGCACTCATCACTTAATCGAATGAGTGTTACCGATTTGCCAACTTGATCGTAGCGAGAAGCAATTGAATTTATCGCATCTATAGCCGAGTGATCCATTACCTTTGCATATTTAAAATCAATAATAACTTGGTTAGGGTCGTCGTTAATATCAAATAAATCTTTAAAATTTAAGACTGAACCAAAAAATATTGAACCATTTACTTTATAAATTCTTGTTCCGTCAGATTCATTTTCAATATTTACATAGATAACTTTTCCCTTTTCCCAAGCAAACATTAATGCTGATAAGATCACACCAATAATAACAGCTGATGCAAGGTTTACAACGACAGTGATAACAGTTACGGTAATGACGACAATCATATCTTGAAAGGGAATTTTCCCACCATACTTTAAGCTTTCCCATTCAAAAGTACCAACGACCACCATGAACATAACGCCGACTAAGCCTGCGAGTGGTATGGCATTAACAAAACCAGATCCGAACATCAAGAAGACCAGTAAGGTTACAGGTGCGACAATGGCTGATAGACGGGTACGCCCTCCAGATTTAATATTAATAATTGATTGGCCAATCATGGCGTCACCTCCCATACCACCAAAGAAGCCATTTGCGGTATTAGCTAAACCTTGTGCGAGGCATTCTTTGTTTGTCCGTCCGCGTGTATCGGTCATTTCATCAATGACTTGAAGTGTTAAGACGGCTTCGGTTAAACCAACCAATGCCCCTACTAGTGCGTAAGGTGCAATGATACGCAGGGTCTCAAAGTTCAAAGGGACTTGAGGAAGATAAAAACGAGGTAATCCTCCACTTAGTTCCATTCCTGCAAAGTCTTGCACGGTTTGCATATGATAACCTGTTCGACTTAAAATAATAGATATAATCGTTAAACTAATAATAGCAACTAAACTTGCAGGAATTGCTTTTGTAAATTTAGGGACTAAATAGATGATTAACATGGTTAAACCAACAAAGAGCAACATGATCAATAAATCAGCTTGCGGTAGCCAAACACGCTCGATCGTTTCAATGCCGTTAACAATGGTGACCTGATTAATTTTAAATTGATCCCATTGCGCTAAGAAGATAACCACTGATAATCCATTTAGAAATCCTAGCATAACCGGATAAGGAATAATCCTTGCAAACTTTCCGAGTTTAAGTGCACCGATGGCGATTTGGATAATTCCCATGAGTATGACGGTGGCAAATAAATAATCTAGCCCGTGTTGGGCAATAAGTGCGGCAAAAACAACAGCAATAGCGGCAGTAGAGGAGCTGACCATACCTGGTCGGCCAGTAAAAATAGCAGCGATTAATCCAACCATAACAGCGGTTTGTAAGCTTAATATGGGACTAACGCCAGCCACAAAGGCAAATGCAACAGATTCTGGAATCAAGGCAAGTGCTACGGTAATCCCAGATAGACATTCGTTTTTAATTAAAGTTTTGTTTAATGACAATTGGCGCCATTTCACGATAAAACCATCCCCTTCACAATGATAAGTTTACGCATAAAAAATACCTGTCGCTGGACAGGGATAAGAAACGTGTTTTAAGTTTCGTATCTGGTATTTATGCAAGCGAGTTTTTTTCTGTTTATATTACATAAGAATTAACTATAGCAAATGTTTTATGCAATTACAATACCGTTTAGAAATGTAACCTCTTACAGGATGTATTTAATTTTTACAAGGTAACAAACTTGAGCGTTTAGTCTTATTTTAAGTGTTTAATGTGTTTTTTTATTATAGATTAAGGTAATATTTAGACTAACGAATATGTTTGGAAAGGAAGAAAAGCATGAAGTTATTAGTTGTTGTATTGACGTTAACCTTACTTGTTGGTTGTAATAATCTTGGGGATACAGATGAGTTGATTGATCATGAAGATTCAGCACTTGAGCATTCAACTGAAGAGGGACAACAAGGAAAAGAAGTGACCGCTACTCAAGAAGAAGAGTTAACCGTTGATGAATTTGAGCTTACGATCAATGTTAGTGATGGTGATAATAAACACTATCAATATGACCGCCATAATCAAGGGACCAATCAAATTGTAGGAAGTGAAACCATTACGGGGGATTCAGCCATTCAAGAGAGTGAAGAACTATTGGCAGCTCTATCAATATCGCCAGAGCATTCATTAAACAAAATTCAAAATACGATTTTGAGTCATCTTGATCTAGATGGAAGTGATATTGAGGATCTAGCTGTCGAGTTTGTTTTTAATAATGGAGAAGAACTCGAGTTTGATCATGTTTTATCAGACGACGATCATGTTGAATATCCGAATATATTTATGTTTGAGTTAGATATTGCTTTCGATAATGGAGAGGAGCTCGATTATTATTTTGACGGCCTCGCTAATCAAGTAGAGGTTGAACAACGTGATGGGAGTGAATTAAATGGTGATGATGCTCTTGCTGCAACTGAAATACTGTTAAATCAAATGAATGTTGCCACTGATCAATCGATCAATGCGATTAAGCGTGATATTTTAGATATTATTGATATCGATGGAGATGAAGTGGTTAAGTTTGAGTTGGAAGTTGAATTTGAAACGAAGCAGGCTATTAAGATAAAACATGAGTTGAATGAATAATATGACGAATAGGATGTTAACAGAAATTCCAGTTGTATATAATCAATTATACCAAACCTACGGTTGCCAACATTGGTGGCCTGCTGAAACAGCTTTTGAAGTGATGGTAGGAGCGATTTTGGTTCAAAATACGGCTTGGAAAAACGTTGAAAAAGCAATGCTGCAATTGGAGCCGTACCTTGATCCGGTTCAAATGTTTCATCTCCCGATTGAAAAATTAGAGCAGTTGATTCGTTCTAGTGGTTTTTTTCGTATCAAAGCAAGACGGTTACATGCCTTCTTAACTTGGTTTAAAAACTATGATTTTAAAATGGAACAACTTCATTGTCAAGATACGTATCTATTACGGAATCAACTGTTAGCCATTAACGGGATTGGTCCAGAAACCGCTGATTCCATTTTGCTTTATGCTTTGCATCGGCCTGTTTTTGTCATTGATGCTTACACAAGGAGAATCTTTAAACGATTAGGTTTTGACCTACCGAAAAAGTATCAAGATCTTCGCTATTTATTTGAAGCCGCCTTAGTCAAAGATGTCCAACTTTATAACGAGTATCATGCGTTAATTGTTCAACATGCCAAAGTGCATTGCAAAGTGAAACCGATCTGTCCAACCTGTCCACTATTAGACCGTTGTGAGCAAAACGTTGGATCATAAGTTTGTTTAGTTTTTAAAAATCCAAAAAATGAGGTGTTTTTTTTGAAAATTAAAGGCATTAATCACTTACTCTTTTCTGTTTCTGATTTAAAGCGATCAATTGAATTTTATCAAGATGTATTTGAGGCAACCTTGTTAGTTGAGGGAAGAACAACAGCTTATTTTGATCTGAATGGGTTATGGCTTGCTTTAAATGAAGAAAAAGATATTCCGCGCCATGAGATTGCTCAGTCGTATACCCATATTGCCTTCACTGTTGCAGAAAGCGATTTTGATGATGTTCATAACCGATTAAAACAATTAAACGTCAATATTTTACCTGGAAGAGAGCGAGATCAGCGTGATAAACGCTCTGTTTATTTTACTGATCCTGATGGACACAAGTTTGAGTTTCATACCGGGACGTTACAGGATCGATTAGATTATTATCAAGAAGACAAGCAACATATGACCTTCTATCCACCAGTATTAAACGATAATGGTGGGACGGTCAACCCTAAAAATTGAAAATATAGAGCTTTTCCTTAGCGACAAAACCTTGTCTAATTAAAGTTTTAACGATATACATCCATTTCCAATCTGCTGTGCATGAATATAATAGAGAAGATGGATTGGAGGTGGGTGTAAATGGTGGATAGGCAGCGTCAGGAGATTGTTCAAGCGGGATCTTTAATAGTAGCATTGGGTACTAATATTAGTGTAGTTGCTGAAACAAGAGAAGCGATGGGTATTGAAGCTTATAACGATTTGCTTGCAACAATTGGTGAAGGACTTCAAGCCATTGGTGCTTTCTTAATAGGGACGATACCTGATGATGATTTCCTATCGTTTTCTGGGAATTGGATTGATGGAGTTGGGGCTGCAATGTCCTCCCTTGGTAGCTACTTAGCACATACAAATACAGTAGATTCTGATCAAAGTAAACGTATTATTGTGGTTGGTGATAGCTTTCAATCGATGGGGGCCTCGATAAGCGCACTGGCTGATTATGAAGATGGCAACATTAACAGTGCGCGTGGAAATGTAACGCAAGCCCTAGGAGCTGGTTTAGAAGCAATCGGCACACTGTTAATCATCAATGAAAGCCCAGAGAGTGGTCAGCTAATTGTTGTGATTGGTTCAACTCTGCAAGCTATTGGTGGTAATTATATAGCAAGACTAGAATGGAGTGAGTAGCCGTTTTTTGATTAGGAATCGTTTCTTAATTGTTGGTGCAACAGGGCAGAAAAGTCAAATCAGTGATAAAGCGGTTTTGTTACGAATAAAGAAAACGGGTACTTCTTGAAAGGCTTCACTCAACTGTTGAGCAACTACTCTCATCCCAGGCTCTTCACTTTCCATATGCCCAATGACGATTAGCCCTCGATTTCCCTCGACATAACGAGCATCACGAATATATTCAGGTGTTTCCCATTCAGGTCCTTCACCACAAATAACGAGGTCAAGGTTGTATTGATTGATTAATGATAGGGTTTGGTGACTTCCACCTCGATAGCCAACGAATAAACCTATACGTTGACAAGATTGATTAAGGTTCCCAGTATAACGAACGTGCGATAAGTTAAGCTTATCCTTTAAATCAGTGATAACCTGATAAAGGGATTTTTTCGGGAGCGATATAATACTGGCCTCTGTTTTATGCTCAATGATGTACGGTTGCCATTCCAATTTGGCTATTAATCCATAAGTGATTTGATCAGGTTCAACGCGATGAATATAATCATGTAAGCGAAATATATTTAAATTTGTCTCTTCAATCCGTTGCTTTTTCGCTTGATAGACTTTGTCATGGGTAGGTAGAGGATCATCTAAATGCTTGTAAAACAGACCTTCATGACAGATTAATAAATTGGCACGCTGTTCAAGCGTACGTTCAATCGCTTCATACGTTGGCATAAAGGTGACTGCAATCCCGGTAATGGGGGTATTTTCATTCCCGAACTTGAGTGTATCAACGGTATGGTGAGTTGCTTCAGCGGTGGGAATTAAATAATTGATAATATCTTTGACAAGTAAAGTCATCTCTAGCTCCCTTTCTTGATTTATAAGTCGTCCTGTTTAGTTTAAAAAGATGGAAAATCCACCATTTAATTTAGATTTATTGAAAAAGTTTACGTTGCTTAATATTGTACTAAAAATGGTAATCAAATAGGGCAGTTGAAAATAAAGTTTTTATTTAAATAAATATAGATTAAGGAGCAAATTCATATATTGGTGGTGAAAAAGAGCGTCTATTCATATATAATCATAATGTTTATCACAGATAACGGACGCTAATGTACGGATTCACTCAACGAACCATACGTGGGTGGGTAAGATCGTAGACTAAAACCACCACTTCTTTTAAGAAGGATTACAGACTAAGACCGCCACGTCCTGTGGCAACGTCTGCATGACCTACATCCTGTAGGCCTCCGCCCGTTGGTTGATTGAAGGTTCGTTTTATATGGCAAACGAAATGGAGAAGTAGTAGAAGATACTTGGATTAAATGTTAATCATCTATATTGTAATGGGAGTGAGAATAGTAATGAAGCCATTGAATAAACCAAACGTGACAGCAGAAAAAGTAACAAATGATTTTAGTACTATATATGATCGAAATGATCCTTATATTGAAGAGGTGATCATTGAGAACTGTACCATTTCGGTTCAGGATGCTGAAGCGATCGAGTTTGTTAATGTCCGCTTTCGTCATGTGAATTTTAAAGAAGCAAAGATAACAAAAATGTATTTACGAGATGTTGTTTTTGAAAAGTGCGATTTGTCTAATGCCCACTTTGAAGAGGTAACAATGCATCGTGTTGCATTTTATCATTGTCAAATGACAGGTGTTATTATGGCAGATGGTCGATTCAATCATGTGATGTTAGAAAACTGTAATTTACAATTTGCTGGCTTGGGTTTTTGTAATCAAAAGAATACTAGCTATAACGAATGTATACTAAAACAGACGGATTTATACGAAAATACCTTGAAATATACAATGTTTGATAAATGTGAATTAACAGGAGTTAACTTTACTAATACGAGCTTGGCAGGGGTTGATTTAAGTCGATCGTATTTTGATCATATCACAGTCGGTATAGCAAACCTTAAAGGTTGTATTGTAAATGAAGAACAAGCAAAAGTTCTTTCAACACTACTTGGTTTAATCGTTAAATAAGCACGACTCGAAAGATTAATATTGTAATAATATAGCAATCCCAGCTCTTGACAAATCTTTGTTCAATGGTTATATTAAGTGTGGGGTTAGAATTTTTGTATGATTAAGTTCTATTTTTGTTATTTATATGATTAGCAGAACATATCACTAAATTTTGTACCGTTTCGATGATTGCATCAGTAAAAGACTATATTTCTACTCTTACCGTGTATGAGAACGAGATAGAAAGCAAAGCTCTTGAAGATGCTGTTGACTGGATATTGCAATGGATGATTTATCGTAGATAACCATCCGTAAAATGCCCACTAATTGAGGGCTCGTTATATTTGTCAACAGCGCGACAGGTAAGAAAGTCAATGACCGATGTTGCTATCGACAAATGCTTAATAGCACCGAACAATGTCATCTCTCGAAAAAAGAAAGATGCTTCGAACTCGGATAAACAAAGGATTCGAGCCGCTAAATGCAAGAGAAAGTTTCCAATCAACGCCAATCGTTTCTTCACCGTACGATAGTCAATATGCCCAGATCTAAGTATCGAAAACATGGTAACTTATTATATAGTAGTAAGTCACCTTTGTTAATTATTCACTGTAATATGCTTAATATCAGTTGATATAGTCTAGTGGTTAGGTTTTACGAGGATAATTGCACTATTATTCTGTAATTTATTGATAACGCTTACAAAGTGAGGGTGGTTTAATAATGAATCGTGTCGTTTTAGTAGATGACGAACATTTTGTAAGGAAAGGCATCATGACGCTTATTGATTGGGAGGCCATCGACTATGAAGTAGTAGGAGAAGCGAGTGATGGGGAAGATGCTTTGCAGCTCATTCTTGAACAAAGGCCTGACGTTGTTCTTACCGACATCCGGATGCCGGTATATGATGGTCTAGAGCTTATTCAGCAAATAAAGAAAAAAGCTAAGACCCCTCCCAAATTTATTGTCATTAGTGGTTATAGTGACTTTGAGTATGCTCAACGCGCTGTCCGTTTAGGTGTTACCGATTTTCTTCTTAAGCCAATTGACAAGAAGGAACTAGAGGATACTTTTTCAATTTTAACTGAAGTGATTGAAAAGGAACGTTTGGAAGAACAGGCTAATCAGCGCTTTATTAACTATGGTCTCTATCAGCGCATCATTGTAGATGGTGAGGAGCCTAACCTTAATGATCTTGCTATCCTTACTGAAGATATTAATAAAGAAAGCTGTTATTTAATTATTGATGTACGAAACCAGATGATTACGGATATGATTGATGAAAAGATCAATCGATCAATTGCTAACTTTGTCGGTGATCCCCGCGTGTTTATCCATCCATTTGAGCGCGAAGGTTACGGTGTGATCTTACAAGAAAAACACCTTCCGCAAAATGTAAATGAAGTACCTTGGTTCTTATCACGTCTTAAAGTATTTATTGAAAAGGAAATTGGTTTAAAGATATTTTTATTTGCTGGAGTAGTAGACAGAGGGCTAGAGGGGATGCGATCTTCATACCAAACTGCTATCATTGCGAGCAATCGGAGATATTACAGACGTGATGATACCCCGCTAATGTATAATAATGAACTTGCTCGCTGTCATTTGGAGAATAAACCGCTTAATCATGAAATGATTGATAAATTACTAGAGGAAATTGAAGAAAATAATATTCAAGCAATAAAAAAACAAATTAATCAATGGATTAAAGATATCCAGCACGTTGCTGCACCGGTTGACGCCATAAAAATGTTCCTTTTTCATTTAGATAAAGAATTAGAAGCGACCATTCAACGCGTTGCTGAACATAACGAACCGACTAAACAAATCACAGCTTTAATTGAAATATTTAATGAGAAAAAGACATTAAATGAACTTAAGGAAGCTCTACTAAACTATGCATTGAGGGGAAGTAGCCTTATATGTGCGCTTAGTAAAGAGAAGTATAATGGTGATATTTATAAGGTAAAACGTTATATTCATAAACATTTCACTGAACCGTTAACATTAAAGAAGATAGCTAATCAATTTTATATGAATCCTGTCTATTTAGGCCAATTATTTAAAAAGACCTATGGTGTCTACTTCAAAGATTATTTACTAAAGGTCCGGATTGAGAAAGCAAAACAAATTTTACGTCAAACCGATTTGCGTATTTATGAGGTAGCGGAAGAGGTGGGATTTGGAAGCCCGGATTATTTTGTTACCCAATTTGAAAAGATGGAAGGGAGTACACCGTCCAAATATCGACAAAAGATTATCAACTAATCAGCTAATCGATTGTTTAACTTGTTCCGTGAATACGTAAGTCTAATCAAAAAACTATTATTTTTATCACAGATAACCTTTCGTAAAATGTCCGTTAATTGAAGGGTCGTTTTATGAGGATTAAAGGAGCAATAATGAATGGTAGAAAAAAGAAGTGTAAATGCACCTCCAAATTTTCAAAATCCAATTATTTGGGCTGATGTACCTGATCCGGATGTGATTCGAGTCAAAGATGTTTATTACATGTCAAGTACAACGATGCATATGAATCCAGGTGTACCCATAATGACTTCAACTGATCTTGTCAACTGGGAAATTGTAACGTACGTGTATGATATTTTAGAAGATGGAGAACAGCAAACATTAACTAACAAACAAGATGAGTATGGAAAAGGTTCGTGGGCAAGTAGTTTACGCTATCATGATGGTGTATTTTATTTAGCTGTTGCCTCGTTTAGTGCGGGAAAGACATATATATTTAAAACCAATAACATAGAACAACATCAGTGGGAGAAGTCAACCTTGGAAGGTGTCTATCATGATATGTCATTACTCTTTGATGAAGATCGGGTCTATATGACATATGGTAGTGGCGATATTAGAATTATTGAATTAACAGCGGATGCTACTGCTATTAAAGAAGATGGATTAAGTAAAGTTTTGATTCCGAATTCAAGCCAGATATTAGGGGATAACTGTATTTTACCAGCAGAAGGGTCTCACTTTCAAAAGATTAATGGTATGTATTTTGTCTTTTTAATTATGATCCCTCAAGAAGGCGGCCGAACACAGTTAATGTTTCGATCGGATCGAGTTGATGGTAAATACGAAGGACGTATTGCTTTATCCGATGCTGGCATTGCTCAAGGTGGATTAGTCGAGACCATTAATGGATCATGGTATGCTTTATTGTTTCAAGATCGAGGTGCCGTCGGACGTAGTCCTTGCCTAGTTGATGTAACTTGGGAGGATGGTTGGCCTATTCATCATCGTTCGAAAGTGGTTTATGCATGCGAGCAAAACAATAATTACGGGATTCCTAATATTGTAGCGTCTGATCATTTTGATATCGCCACACGTTCCAATAATATTGATCACATAAATCAAGACGTTCTAAAAAGAACATGGCAGTGGAATCACAACCCAGATCATCGTTTTTGGAACCTTACCGATCGCCCTAGCTATTTAAGGTTAATTAATGGTCGTATGAGTGAGTCACTTCTTTATGCGAGGAATACCTTAACCCAACGGACATTTGGGCCGTCTTGTACAGGACAGGTAGCAGTAGAAATCGATAATATGAAAGATGGGGATATTGCGGGACTGGCCGCACTTCAGGAACATTACGGATTTGTTGGCATTAAGGTTTGTGATCAAGCAAAATATTTAGTTATGGTAAGAGGAAATGCATCAGAAGAAAATGAAATTGAATCCACGCCTCTGACACAAGGTCGTATTTATTTAAGAATGGATTGTCAATTTGAAAATATGGAGGATCAAGCTTCTTTTTATTATAGTTTAGATCAGGAACAATGGCATGCCATTGGAGATGTGCTGCAAATGAAATATACTTTACCCAAACATTTTATGGGCTATCGATTTGCACTTTTCAATTATGCAACAAAGCAAGCGGGTGGATATGTCGATTTTGATTATTTTAGTGTGAATAAATCGTTTAAAGTAAGGTGAAGTATTAATTACGTATCTGACATGTAGCGCGTAAAACGATAAGAAAGCTTAAACCCTCAGCAAGGCGCTTTATTGCCTGCTGAGGGTTTAATTTTACATGAACGCGGTCGTCATTCAATGTGTTCATGCTATCAATAAACAAAAAATTTATCTGTAAACAAGAGCGCATCGCTTATTTAAAGGTGCAGAAATGGCGCTTTTCATCCTTAACATAAAGCGATTGTTTAGCATTTGTGTGAAAGCTATTATAGTGTTTATATTGTTGAGTAATAATATGACTAATTGTTAATATCTCCAACAAAAGTGGTCACACTTTGAGCAGGCAGGTGTGCCCAAAAATTACGTCCAGTTACATTAAGATTAGTTCCTGGTTGAAGATTACTACTTCCTGTTGTGATCCATCTACCTACATTTGATATACCGCCATTATGAACGACGAAGTTTTGATTTACCGGTGTCGTTCCTCTATTAATAGCTACAATAACCACTTTGCCGTCACCTTTATATGCAGAGGTGTAAACGTTTGTCTCTGGGTTTTTGGTCGCATCAACCCTTACATATCCGGGGCGGACGAATTTAGAGAAGTGTGCCATTGAATATCCGCGTTTGCTAATAGTACCGTCTTCCTTCATTGGTCCATATTGGCGACGAATATACCACCATATATAGGCCTGGAATTCTGCATCAACCAAATTATGGTGAATGTGATAAGCAACGTCCAAAGCTTCGGGCCAAAGATCGCCTGAATTATCATGACTGTTAGGGTAGTAAACTTCTGTCATCCATAGCTCTTTTCCTGCCCCTTTCTCTTTAAATAAAGGGTAGCTGAAATCACTAAATCGTGTTCCGTAAGTGTGAGCGCCAAGAATATCTAAATTTGCAAGTGCTTGTGGATCGTTTAAAATAGGGTCGGACATATTTTTTAAATATTGAAACGACTCCGGTGCAATCACTTTAGTGTTAATTGATCCTGCATTTTCTCTCATAAAACGCAGCATTTCTGCTGGTGTCCACCAAGTCCAATCATGCGCATAATCAGGTTCGTTTTGAACAGATATGGCATAGAGGTCAACCCCATTATTTCTCATAAATGCAACAAAATCATTAAGGTGCTGTGCATAGGCATCATATTTATCATATCTCAAACGTTTAGCATTTCGATCTCCATGGCGATTGAAAGTTTCAATCATGTCACTTGGAGGATTCCATGGTGAAGCAATGACTAAAGCGCCATGTTCGATCGCTCGTCTAGCGGTTGCAACCTCTCTGTGCCAATTGTTTCTATTGGCGTCGACATAAATACGCAAAATAGAGAAGCCTAATTGATTATGGTTATTTCCAAAAGCTGTTTCACGCTGAGGTCCGGTTAAATCACCAATCCAGCCCGGATGATTCATTCCCCCAAAACCACGAATCTCTTGACGCACTGCAGATAAATTAATGTTAACATCACTAGCCGCTAGTGTTTCCGAAGGTGTTAGACTGATTAACATGAGTGGGAGTAGAATGATACACGTTAATAATAAACGCTTACCTTTTTTAAAACGCAAACCCATCATTTTCATCTCCTTTTTAAATTGAATCGGCCGTTCCCTTCTGCACTTAAATCTATCTTTGTATGAAAGAAATCACCTCCTTTATAGAGTTAACGTTTAATTTAACATTGGAGCGGTTTAAACTGGACGGTCCATTTTTACCAGAGATAACGAAAGCTAATGTCCTCGTTCACTCAATGATCAATCAATAGACGAACAACGAAAATACCAGATGGTTTAGGGTTTGTTTTATTCGTAAGGAAAGTTAAAGAATATGAGAATTTGGATGTTTAAGAAGTATCTTCTGCAAGGTAGTTGTTAGTATGCGCTTACATATATTGACTATTTAAAATCTTCTCCACAAATAACTTAAATCCTTTATTTATTTTTAATAAGTTTTATTTTTTTGATTTGATAAAAGCTAAGGAAAGAATGGGGGGATCAAAGGGGAGGGAAAGGTGTTGCTAGATTAATGGGGTTATATTTAAAGGTATTTCCACATGTGAATTTGTGCTGAGCATCCATTATACGGGGAGGCGCTTTCCTCCCCGTGTCGGTAAAGGTTTTTTGGGGTGCAAATAAGGATCCGTATGAGTGAGGGCAACTTATCGTAATCGAATTTTCTATTTTTGAAGGCTGTTTTAGCCTTTGTTAAAGGAAAAGTATTCAGACGAACTCAAATTTTATATTGTTTTTCATAAAAAGTTAAGTAGTGTTTATCTCTATATTTCGAAGCACTCACACCCGTGTGCGCTTTAAACTTCTTATAAAACCAATCTAAATCTGTATAACCCACTTCGTAAGCAATTTCATAAATTTTCATATCTGTGTTATCCAATAAAAATTGGGCTTTTTCCATCCGCCTCTTCAGCAAGTATTGATTAAAAGTTATGTTTTCTTGACATTTAAATTTTTGTCCTAGATATGAACAATTATAATGCAGATGATTGGAGATTTCTTTTAGCGTGATTTGCTTATGGATAGAATGTTCAACATAACTTTTAACAGCGTCAATGATATTAGCATCTCTTCTATGATAAGCAGTTGTTCTTTTTGTATAAAAACTAATCTTGCTTTGATTTTCAATTGTTTGCTTAATCTTTAATAAACTACTAATACATTCGTTAGGTTGGACTGGGCTAGGTAAGTAATCGTTGACTTGTAGACTAATCGCATGACGAACAAAATTAAAATCTTTTTCGCCACCCACTAATAAAATAGGTGTTTGACTAACTTTACGAATACGGGCACATAACTCTAATCCATCAAAAGTTATCTCTGTCAAATTTAATACAATAAGTCTATAAACATCTTTATTTATTAAGGATAATGTATCTGAAATGGTGCCAGCGGATGACTGAATAACAAAACCATAGGAAGGCCAATCAATCATATTCTTGATTGCATCTCTTGACAGTCGATCTGGGTCAACCAGTAAAACGTTGTACATGAAATGATCCTCCTCTAAATGGAGCAAGTATGGGTAAACACTATGCGATAAAGCCTTTAACTATATGTTTCCATTATAAGTAATGAACCGCTTACAAAGAATGTGCTTTTCTTTATATTTCACACAACAATTTATTTATCGTAGATAAATGTTAATTTTAAAAATTCTAAAAAATAGAATATAGGGGGCTAAAATACGAATAATGCCAGGTTGTTTTCTTTAAATGTAAGCGCTATATTTGGGTTTGGATATACTGAATCAAGAGGAGGAGGATAAATGAAAAATGCAAAAGTGACATTGTTTTTAGTGAGTTTATTGATCATTCTTATTTTTGGTGGAAAGGTAGGTAGGGATCAAATGGTTAATGCAGACAGCGGAAATGAAAACGCGGTAGACAATAATAGTGAGGTTATTGCGTCTAAAGACAAAGCTGAGTTAACGGCTCGACCGGCAATTGGCAAGCAACCTCCTAATGGGAATCCACTTTTAGCACATCAATTTGGTGCTGACCCTTATGCCCTTGTGTTTGATGATCGTGTTTACATTTATAATACACATGATGAATTTGAGTATGATGCTAACGGTGAAATCATTGAAAATAGTTATGCCAACATTAATAGACTATCGATGATTTCTTCGGATGATCTAGTGAATTGGACGGATCATGGTGTTGTTTATGCAGCTGGTAGGGAAGGGGCTGCCAAATGGGCTAGTCAATCATGGGCTCCAGCTGCCGCTCATAAAGTCATTGATGGTGAAGATAAGTTTTTCTTGTATTTTGCTAATAATGCTAGTGGAATTGGCGTGTTAACAAGTGACAGTCCAACAGGACCTTGGGAAGATCCAATTAATAAGCCGCTAATTTCGTGGTCTACACCAGGTGTGGCTGGGGTTACATGGCTATTTGATCCCGCCGTTTTAGTTGATGATGATGGGAAAGCCTACCTCTATTTTGGTGGAGGCGTACCTGCTGGTGAACATGCCATGCCAAATACAGCACGTGTCATAGAGTTGGGTGAAGATATGACTAGCACGGTTGGTTCAGCCGTTCCTATTCCAGCACCGTTTATGTTTGAAAGTTCAGGTATTAATAAAAGGGATGGGGTTTATTATTATAGCTACTGTACAAATTTCTACAGTGGTGAGCGACCTCCGGGCAGTCCTGGCGGTGGTGAAATTGCATATATGACAAGTGATCATCCCATGGGACCGTGGGAGTATCAAGGGACAATATTGCAAAATCCATGGCATTTCTTTGGTGTAGGAGGTAATAACCATCAAGATCTGTTTTTATTTCATGATCAATGGTACATTGCATACCATGCTCAAACACTATCTGATGCGATGGGAGTGGCAAAAGGCTATCGTTCCACACATATAAATAAAGTTTTTTTCAATGCAGATGGTAGCATTGAGGAGATTCATGCAGACCTAAGAGGTGTAGAGCCTGTTAAAAAGTTAAATCCTTATGATAATATTCAAGCTGAAACGATGGCGTGGAATGCTGGCATTGATGTTGATGTATTTGAAACAACAAAAGAAGGGAAAGGGTTGGCATTAACAAAAATCGAAGCAGGAAGCTGGACGGCTGTCTCGTCTGTTGACTTCGGTCAGGGTGCCACTAAATTTTCAGCAGTTGTTTCAAGTGGTGCGACGGGTGGGACAATCGAAGTCCGTTTGGATAACCCAGAAGGAATGCTGATTGGTGAGGTTGAAGTTCCGAATACTGGCGGATGGGAGCAATGGCAAACGGTTTCGACAACTGTATCCGGTGTAGCAGGTGTTCGTGATGTATACTTTGTCTTTACCGGAAGTCAATCGGGCAAACACTTATTCAATTTTGATTATTGGCGCTTTCATCAATAGCTATATCTGTTTAGAAACAAACGATTAAAACGTTGTGTTAGCGGTTCGTCAACCCTGTCTTTCTAGGAAAGAAGCTAGAATTAGACCGGTAATTAAGCTAAGTATTCACCGGTTGTTTAGCAATTATGAAAGCGCTATATTTAGCAGTAGGCATTCAAAATATAAAGTAAACGGGGGTATTAAATTGAACAAATGGAAGCTGGTTATCTATTGTCTCTTCATGTTAATGCTTGTAGCGTGTAACAACGATAATGTAAGCGGTGACAATGATCAAGATGCAGAAGCTGCTGATCCAATTGAGGACGTTAATGATCAAGCAGAAGATGAGAAGGATGAAGTCGATTATTATCAAACACCAGAAATGGATTTTGATATGGATGGAAGAACAATTAAGATTGTAGCGTGGTGGGATATGGAATTTTCTGAAGATAACCCTGACAGTATTCAATTTAAAGAGAATCTTGAAGCATTAAAGGAAAAACATAATTTTGATGTAGAATATATTTCCATTGATTATGGTGAGTATCAAGAAAGAATAACAGCTTCCTTGTTGGCGGGTGAGCCAATAGGTGATCTGGTTCGTCTAGGTAAAAACTATACGATTCCAGCCCTTGTTCAGCAAGACTTGTTATGGCCAGTTGATGAGTACACACAAAACGATCGGGTGTTCAACCAACTTGTTTCTAACGAACTCTTTACGCACGAAGGGCAAGGCTATGCTTTTACTGAAGCACAAACCATCTTAGTCCAGGGTCTTTTCTATAATCGTACGTTAATGAGCGAGCTCGGAATCAAGCCTTTGCAGGAGTATGTAGATGAAGATAATTGGAATTGGGACACATTTATTGACGTCGTGAGACAAGCAAACCAAGATACGAATAATGATGGCAGCTTGGATACTTGGGGTTTAGCTAATCGCTCTGTTATTCAGCAAGCTTTGTCATCTAATAATACAGCTTTGACTGATGGAAATGAACAAAATTTAGAAGATCCAGCAACGCTTGAAGCCTTGGAATTTGTAGCGGAGATAACGAATGATCAGCTAGCTCGGCCGACCGAAGGCGGGGATTGGACGGAACCGCAACAATTTTTCCGTGAGGGAAATACATTGTTATATACGGGTGCTTTGTATGAATTTGACGGATTCCAAACAGATATGCCTGAGTATGAATTAGGCTTCCTTCCATTCCCGAAAGGACCTAGTGTCTCAGACTACTATACATTTGAATCTGCTTTACAAGCCATTGCTATACCTAAAACAGTGGAGAATCCGGAACAACTTGTTTATATTTGGGAGAAAATCCATGACATTGAATCGATCTATGATTACCCAGAACAAGCTTCGTATGAGTCAACATTTGTATATGAGGAAGACATTGAAAATGCAAGAATGGTTGGTCCAAACTTAGTTGTACTCGATCATTTTGCCTTTCCCAATTTAGACTATTGGGGATTTGAGCATGATTTACTGGAAGGAACAGCTGTATCAACGCTTGTTGAGAGTTATGGTCAAGCTTTCCAAGCAGCAATAGACGAAGTCTATAGTGATTAGTGATAATGCATTAAGAAAGCATTCATCTGACTTAGCCATTAATCGGCTAAGTCAGTCACTTTATCACAGATAGCCGTCCGTAAAATGCCCGGATCAAAATAGAGAGTAAAGCCATCTATTGAGGCGGGAGAAAACGATCGCTAATGTCCTGATTCACTCAACGACCAATCAGTGGGAGAAGAACGAAAACGTTCACTGATTGAAAATTCATTTTATAAAACGCTGATACTAAGCAAAAGGAGGGAGAAAAATTGTACATATTAAAAAATAAATATGTGCGTGTCATTTTAGTATTTACGATACTTTTTTCTTCCATATGGTTTTTAAGCGCTAACAGGGAGTCTAATCAACATTATTCTCAAACGATAACTGAATTTACAGCAATTATAAACGAAGATAATGAAGAAAGTTACGATCATTACTTGGAACAATATTCAGAAGCCGAACACCCTAGCCAAACGATTCGTATTGAAGGTGAAGACTACACAGAAATAGAAGGAGAGGGGTTTGAAGTTCTCAATCACTTTAATGGATTAGATGGTCAATCAGTGATGACCCCAGAAGAAGGTTCGATAAGCTGGGATGTTCAGGTTGAATCTCCAGGTCTATATAATATGCGAATCCACTATTATCCCGTTGAAGGAAAGAGTTCAGCGATACAAAGAGAATTAAATATTAATGGTGAAGTTCCCTTTTTTGGTGCTGACTATATGATTTTTGATCGCATTTGGGGTAACCAATATGAAGAATTTATAAAGGATGATCGTGATAATGAATTGCGTCCACGTCAAGTAGAGCAACCTGATTGGTTAAAGGCACCTTTTAAAGATAGTGAAGGTTATTTTAATGAACCATACTTCTTTTATTTCGAGGAAGGTGTTCAGACGATTACATTAACTTCAAAACGGGAGCCAATGGTGATCGACTATATTGAGTTGTACCAACACGTACCAGCAAAGGCGTATCAAGAAATAGAACAGGAATATCAAGAAAAAGGAATTGAACCAACTACGGGTTACTTTATTCAGATCCAAGCGCAAGATGCAGTTAGTAAATCTTCCCCAACTCTATTTCCTTTAAGTGATCGTTCTAGTCCAACGGTTGAGCCTTATCATGTTTCGAAATTGCGGGTTAATACAATTGGTGGTGCAAACTGGCAACAACCTGGTCAGTGGATTGAATGGGCGTTTGAAGTAGAAGAAGATGGGCTGTATCAAATTGCTTTAAAAAGAAAGCAAGATCAATTGCGCGGGGTATATGCGTCTAGATCGTTAACGATTAATGGGGAACAGCCATTTAAGGAAATGAACCTTCTAAGATTTAACTACAACTTGGATTGGCGTACCGATGTTCTTGGTATTTCGGAGGAGGAACCTTATTTATTCCATTTAAAAGAAGGAACCAATACAATCCGTATGATGGTTACGCTAGGAGATGTAGCGCCATTATTAAGGACGATTGAGTCGAGTGTGCTTGAATTAAATGAAATGTATCGAAAAATACTAATGATTACATCGAATACACCTGATCCGTTAAGAGATTATCAATTGGATCGACGTATTCCTGATATGATTGACGTCTTTACTGAACAAGCGGCAATTATTGGAGATGTAGCCGCTTATTTGGAGGAGTCAACGGGAGAAAGAAGCGATAAAGTTGCTGTTTTGCATTCAACAATTGTTCAGCTAGAAGAAATGATTAAGGATCCAGATACAATTGCGCGTCGACTTGATACATTCAAATTAAATGTCGGGGGGCTAGGCACTTGGATTCAAACTGTTCGTGAACAACCTCTTACGCTTGATTATTTGATCGTATCATCTCCAGATCAAGAGATGCCACGAGCTGAGGCGACTGTTTTCGAACGCTTGAAACATGAGGTAGGTGCTTTTGTTGCTTCATACACTGAAGATTACGATAGTATTGGCAGTACGGTTGAAAACAAGGATCTAGAACAATCGATTACGGTTTGGCTCACAACAGGGAGAGATCAAGCTCAGATCTTGAAAGGACTAATCGATGATACATTTACACAAGAAACAGGTATATCGGTTAACTTAAGACTTGTGCCACCGAATATCCTCTTACCAGCAACGTTAGCTCGTGAGGGTCCTGATGTTGCTTTGCAGATGGGTGAGGATGTCCCAGTTAATTATGCTATGCGTAATGCTGCTGCAGATTTGACTGTATTTCCAGACCACGAACAAGTTTTAACGCGCTTTCGCAAAAGTGCTATTGTTCCGTTCCAATTTGAGAATGGTGTTTATGCATTGCCTGAGACACAGATGTTTCCTGTTATGTTTTATCGAAAAGATATATTAGAAGAGTTGAATTTGACCCCACCTGAAACATGGGACGATGTCTATCGTATGATTTCTATTTTACAAAGGCAAAATTTAGAGTTTTTCTTACCAATTGACGATCCAATGGCACAAAATAATACGTTGCTTATTCCTAATCGAGCTTTTGCGATGTTATTGTATCAAAAAGGCGGGCAATTCTATCAAGCTGATCAAAAAGCAAGTGCATTAGATTCTGAGATTGCGATAGAAGCATTTAATCAATGGACGCAATTCTATACCAATTATAAATTCCCATTAATGGCTGATTTCCCTAATCGATTAAGAGTTGGTGAAATGCCGATTGGTATTGCTGATTATGCGACTTATAACATGCTAACGGTTTTGGCACCTGAAATCAGGGGGTTATGGGAATTCACCACTGTACCAGGAACGCTTATGGAAGATGGTACGATCAATCACAATGTTCCGAGTTTCTCTACTGCAGCAATGATGTTAGAGAATGCAGAAAACAAAGAAGCATCGTGGCAATTCCTAAAATGGTGGACTGAAAAAGAAACACAGATTTCTTTTGGTAGGGAAATGGAAAGCTTACTTGGAGAAGCTGCACGTTATCCAACAGCAAATATTGAGGCGTTAGAAGAACTCCCTTGGCCTATCGAGGATTATAATAACTTGGAAAGCCAATGGAAGTGGGTTCGAGGTATTCCACAAGTACCTGGAGGTTACTTCACTGGTCGTCACATTGACAATGCTTTTAGACGAGTCGTTAATGCTGATGAGAATCCAAGAGAAGCTTTGGCAGATTATATACGCTATATAAATGATGAAATTGAAATTAAACGTAAAGAATTTGATTTACCTTATTAGGATAGGGGGTGGGGTAGATGCAAGCGGAACAAATGGAACAACCGATAGAGAGCACAGTCTATCCGAAGAAGAAAGTTAAAGTTAATCATCCAAATAAAAGATCAAAAATGAATAGATTTAAAAGTGAATTAAAAAGAGGGAAACACTATTATATTTTAATGGCTCCATACATGATAATCTTTGCTTTATTTACGGTCGTTCCAGTTATTGTGTCATTGTTTCTTAGTTTTTTCTCCTTTAACATGCTTGAATTACCACAATTTGTTGGATGGGGAAATTATTCGCGCTTATTTCTAAGCGATGATGTCTTTATGATAGCTTTAAAGAACACGCTAGTGTTTGCTGTCATTACCGGACCGCTAAGCTATTTAGCTTGTTTTCTTTTTGCTTGGATAATTAATGAGCTATCTCCTAAAATTAGGGCTTTTATGACAGTAATTTTTTATGCACCTTCAATTGCAGGTAATGTCTTTTTTATCTGGCTCATTATTTTTTCTGGTGATGCCTATGGATACTTAAATGGTTTCCTGATGAGAACAGGTATTATATTAGAACCTATTCAATGGTTAAGAGATGAGCAATATGTATTAGGGGTCGTTATTTTAGTTCAATTGTGGTTGAGTTTGGGTACAAGTTTCCTTGCTTTCATCGCGGGATTACAGACCATTGATCACTCATTGGTAGAGGCGGGCGCGGTTGATGGAATAAAGAATAGATGGCAGGAGCTTTGGTATATTACGTTGCCATCTATGAAGCCTCAATTGTTGTTTGGGGCGGTCCTTCAGATTACCCAATCATTTGCCGTAGCTGATATTTCTATAGCTCTCGCCGGTTTTCCAAGCGTTAACTATGCAGCCCATACAGTAGTCACACACTTGATGGATTATGGTACGATTCGATTTGAAATGGGCTATGCTTCAGCGATTGCTACTGTTTTATTTGGACTTATGTTGGGTACAAATATGCTTATTCAAAAATTATTAAGAAAGGTAGGAACATGATCATGGCGCTTATTAAAAAAAGGCTTAATCGATCTTTGCCTGTTAGTCTGATGCTCTTCTTGTTCCTAGCTTTATTTGGCGCTTTTATGGCTTTGCCACTTGTTTATGCGGTTAACAATGCATTTAAGCCACTTGATGAGCTATTTATTTTTCCACCGAGATTTTTTGTAAGGAATCCAACATTGGATAATTTCTTTGATTTAGCAGCGGTCATGGGGGATTCATGGGTTCCTTTATCACGTTATTTCTTTAATACCATTGTCATCACACTATTCGGAACAGTGGGGCATATTATTTTAGCTTCAATGGCTGCTTATCCATTGGCGAAATATAAGTTCCCTGGTTCTTCTGCTATTTTTCGGGTGGTGGTGTTATCCTTAATGTTTTCACCTCATGTAACTGCTATACCAAACTATATGGTTATGTCAAGGCTTGGCTGGATTGATACACACTTATCACTCATTGTACCTGCAATGGCATTCCCACTAGGTTTGTTTTTGATGAAACAATTTATGGAGCAACTTCCAGATGCAATGCTTGAAGCTGCAAAAATTGATGGCGCAAGCGAATATCGCATTTTTTGGAAGATTGTTATGCCAAATGTTAAGCCTGCCTGGTTAACACTATTAATCTTACAATTTCCGGTGCTTTGGGGTACAAATGGCGGGGATTTTGTTTATAGTGAAGAATTAAAAACGTTAAATTATGCTCTGCAACAAATCATATTAGGAGGCATTGCGCGTGCAGGTGTTGGTGCAGCAGTTGCACTGATACTAATGGTTGTGCCCATTACACTTTTTATCATTTCACAAAGCAATGTCATTCAAACGATGTCAAGTTCTGGTATGAAAGATTAGAAGGGAGCGTGTATGAGGTGTATCTGATAAAGAAACGATATATAACCCTTCTTACCGTGATCATATTAGCATTTGGTACAGGAATACCAGTGGTTAAAGCAAGTGTTGACCAACGCTCTTATAATTATTCATACTGGGCAGACGCGGTTCCTGCGCCACCGGCCTATCAAGCGGTAAGAATCATTGACGGTGATCGGTTGGGGATTGAACCATTAAGTGAGCCAAATGATTTTCATGTATCAACTGATCGAACTATTTACGTAGCAGATACAGGAAATAATCGCATCATTATTTTAAATGAAACGTTTAATGTTGTTGATGTTATTGAATCCTTTTTTATAGAGGAGTCAAAAGAAACATTTTCAAGTCCTCAGGGCATCTTCGTCAACGATGAGCATCATGTATTTATCGCTGATACAGGAAACAATCGTGTGGTTCATCTCGATGCAAACTTTGATCTTATAAAAATCGTTGAGCAACCAGAGTCTGAACTACTAAGTGATAATTTTACCTTTCGGCCATTAAAAGTGGCGGTCGATTATGCTGGACGCCTTTTTGTTATGGCAGATGGTGTATTTGACGGATTTATGGAATTTAGTGTCGATGGGTACTTTACCACTTTCATCGGCGCTAACCGTGTCCGTGTGGATCCCATTGAATATTTGTGGAAACGATTTGCAACGAGGGAGCAGCGAAGTCAAATGGTCAATTATGTGCCGACTGAATTTACCAGCCTGGATGTTAACCAACAAGGTTTTCTCTATGCTACAAACGTGGATAATTCGGATGATGTAATAAAAAAAATTAATGCAAGAGGTGATGACATTCTTAGAAGAGAAGGTTACTTCAGTCCAATTGGTGATGTTCGCTATACCGAAACAGATGGCGCTTCGAGATTAATTGATATAAGTGTAGCAGATTATGAGATTTATTCCGTTTTAGATTCGAGAAAAGGGCGTATCTTCACCTATAATGGTGATGGTCATCTATTGTATGTATTTGGAGGGATAGGTAATCGCTTAGGAGAATTTCATACACCAATTGCTATCGAGAGATATGATGATTATTTTCTTGTGCTTGATCGAGAACTTGGAGAGATTACCATTTTCACAGCAACGATCTATGGTCAAACGCTAAATGAAGCGGTCAGAAGTTATGAACAAGGTGATGAAGACCTGGCACATCAACTTTTTGAAGAAGTGGTCAATATGAATGTCAATTTGGAATTTGCCTACACTGGCATTGGAAAAGCGCTTTTACAGCAAGATCAATACGAAAAGGCAATGCATAATTTTGAGCAAAGTTTAGATCAAAATAACTATTCAAAGGCGTATTTATTGTATCGTAATCGATTGTTACGTGACCATTTTACCGTGATCATGTCAACGATACTAGGCGCTATAACAATTATTACTATCATTGTGGTTTATCGAAAGATAGCGAAAAGAAAGAGGAGGGTTTTGGTTGAACAGTGATAATATTAAATACCCTTTTCATTTAACTACCCATCCATTCCAAGGGTTTTGGGATTTGAAATATGAACGCAATACGCGAATAGATTTAACCATTTCCTTTTTTATTTTATTGTCTCTAATGGTGACGAATGTGCTAAGTAATCAATATGCAGGGTTTATTGTCAATATATACAACCCAGAGGAAATGAATAGTTTAATGGAAATTGTTTATGTCCTTATTCCCGTTTTATTTTGGTGTACGGCTAATTGGTCGTTGACAACACTGATGGATGGGGAGGGGAAATTTGTTGAGATTTTTATTGCAACGTGTTTTGCTTTAGTCCCCCTTGTTATGATTAATTTTCCGTGGATTTGGTTAAGTAATTTTATCTCAATGCAAGAAGCGATGTTTTATTATTTATCACAGAGCTTCGCGGTCATCTGGTTTTTTTTCTTAATATTTGTTGGAAATATGACTGTACATCAATATACGCCGTCTAAAACGGTAGGTACCATCGTATTAACGATCATTGCGATGGGGTTTATAGCGTTTCTATGTCTATTATTTTTTAGCCTAATTCAACAAATAATAGCTTTCTTCAGTGTTATTTATCAAGAGATTGTCTTTAGGTACTAATGGGAGGAGCGTCAGATAGAATGAGTAAAGCCATAATCATGCGACTACTCACATTGTTGCTAGTGATGATCATTTTGGTGGGATGTTCAGATCCTGCGACGGACAAAGATCGACTTGAAGAAGATTTGTCTGAAGTTGAGGTTACGCAAATGGAACCATTACAAGCAGCTTTTGTGGATAGTCGTGTAGAGGGAATGAAGGGCATGGTTGAAAATGAACATTTACAATTATTTGTAGATGAAGAAACAGCTAGTATTGCTGTCCATAATAAATCGAGTGGGGAGATTTGGTACAGTAATCCAACTGATCGAGGTGATGATGCCATCGCCTCAGGTGTCCATCAAGATTTGTTATCTTCGCAAATACAATTACAATTTTTTAACAATTTCGGACAAAGTAGTAATATGAATTCCTATACTGACAGTGTCGTTCATGATCAGTTTAACATTGAGGTGATTCCAGATGGCTTACGTGTCAATTACCAATTTGGTAAAGCTCAACGCTCGGCTGATGAGTTGCCTTTAATGTTAAGTAGTGAAAGAATTGAAGACTTGTTAAGTCGGCTAGATAATACGAGTCAACGGGCATTAACCATCGCCTATACAGAAAACACGGATACAGGCGTTTATGAAAGAAATGATAACGCACTACGTGGTCTTCAATTAGAACGTGCTTTTACAGCATTTGAAGAAGCTGGATACACAGAGGAAGATTTACAACAAGATATGATGGAATTGAATTTCACTCAAGAATCAGCAGAAGGGAGGACGTTTTTAGCTGCCATTGAATATAGGCTAGACGAGGATAGTATTTTGGTCACTGTCCCAAATGACAGTATTCACTATACGCCAGAATATCCTGTTAATCGTATATCCTTTTTTAATTTTTTTGGTGCAGCTGATAGCAATGAAAGTGGATCACTATTTGTGCCAGATGGATCAGGTGCTTTAATCCATTTTAACAATGGCAGGACAAATCTACCTTCCTATCAACAAGCTGTTTATGGAACAGATTTATCAACCTTATCAAGAGACGACGTGAGAATGGAAGAAACGGTAAGGCTTCCCGTTTTCGGTTTGATAAAAGATGAAGGCGACGCATGGTTAGCCATTATTGAAGAAGGTGCTTCTGTCGCCACTATAAGTGCTGATGTTAGTGGTAGAGTGAATAGTTATAACTATGTGTACCCTAGCTTTACAGTCGTGTCAAAAGGTGATGTAACCTTGCGTGCCGATCAACAAGAACGGACATTGCCTAGGTTCCAGGAAGGACCTATGAAGACGGATTTTTCAGTTAGATATGTGTTCTTGGATGGTGAAGAAGCGTCTTATCAGGGGATGGCTAACTATTATCAAAATTATTTAATCCAGAACAACGGTCTTCGTTCTCATGATAATGAAGCATTGCCAGAAGATACGCCATTTTATTTGCAGTTAGTTGGAAGTATAACGAAACAACAGCATTTTGCTGGTATTCCTTATCAATCCTCGACATCACTAACGAGCTTTGATCAAGCTGAACAGATCCTTAGGCAAATGAAAGAAAGTGATATTAATGATATTAGGTTAAATTATATAGGTTGGTTTAATAAAGGCATCAATCATAAGGTGCCGACAAAAATTCGTGTTGATCGTGCTATAGGTGGGATGGGAGGCTTTAAAGATTTTATTGCATACACTGAAGGACAAGGGATTACACTCTTTCCTGAGACAGCTATATTAAAGGTCAATTCAGAATCTGGTTTTAAAGTGAGGCAGGAGGCTTCGCGGACATTAACAAATGTCCCTGCCGCCATATATCCGGTTGACTTATCTATGAATAGGCGTGATCGATCACAAAAACCTTCGTATCCTTTATCACCAAGACGGGTAGAAGAATATACAGAGGACATGCTAGAACAGTTCAGGGCATTTGGTACAGCTGGGATTGCACTTAGAGATTTGGCTGACATATTAAATAGTGATTTTAGAAGAAATGATCAAATTGATCGGACAGAATCAGAAACGATTTCTACAAATGCTTTAGAACAGATTTATGAAGAAGGACTGTCGATTATGGCTAATGGTGGAAATGCTTATTCATTACCATATCTTACGGACATTATTGATATACCCATGGATAGTAGCAGTTTTAAGCTTCAAGATGAGTCGATTCCATTTCTGCAAATGGTGATTCGCGGATATGTTGATTATGCAACGGTCCCTTTCAATTTATCGACTTATTTAAGTGATCGCGATTATGTTTTAAAAGTATTAGAATATGGTTCATATGTGAATTTTAAGTGGATTTATGAACCTAATGAAGAATTAAAGGATACGCGATTTAATCAGTTATATTCAGTGAATTATCAGCAGTGGCTAGAACAAGCAACAGAGCTCTATCATGAAGTTAATGATGTGCTTAAACACGTGCGTGGTGAACCAATTATCTCACACGAAAGCCTTGTTGAAGGTGTATACAAAACCGTTTACGGTAATGGGCTTTACATTGTGGTGAACTATAATACGGAATCAGTTACAGTAGACGGATTGACCATTAAGGCTCAAAGTTATATGACAGGTGGTGAAGAAAAATGAACGCCGTGAGAAAGGTCAAAATGTCACTACAGTCGTATGATGGACAGAAAGTACTTTGGGGGTTGCTTTTTGTTTCACCATGGCTATTCGGCTTTATATTTTTCTTCTTCGTCCCTTTGCTTACCTCGTTACAATATAGTTTTAGTACGATTGAGGCTAGTTCAGAAGGGCTCAACGTTACGTTTACGGGTTTATCTAATTACATTGAAGCATTAGCAGTTAACCCCAATTTTAACAGACAATTAGTGGAGTCATTATTTGAGATTGTTATTGATGTACCATTAATCTTAATCTTTAGTTTGTTTATAGCGGTGCTTTTGAACCAAGAATTTTTCGGTAGGTCAGTTGCACGTTCTATTTTCTTTCTACCAGTTATTTTAGCATCGGGGGTTATATTGGGTTTGGAAGCTGAGAGTCTTGTACAAGAGATTAATCAGCAAAATGCTAATGCTGGTGGGTTAGCTAACGCATTAGGCGCATTTGAATTAGAAAGAATTATGCTCAGAGCTGGTGTGAATGATTATGTTGTTAATTATTTAACCGGTGCGGTCAGCCGTATTTATGACATCGTTAGTCAATCAGGGGTACAAATTTTAATCTTTCTTGCGGGTATTCAAACGATATCACCACAGATTTATGAAGCCTCAAAAATGGAAGGAGCAACAGGGTATGAGGCTTTTTGGAAAATTACATTACCCATGGTAAGTCCGCTTATTCTCGTCAATTTGATTTACACAATTATTGATTCATTTTCTAGAAGTCCGGTGACCGAATTGATTATGTCTACCGGTTTCGACAACTTAAACTTCGGACTTAGCTCTGCAATGGCTTGGGTTTATTTTATTTCAATTATGCTCATATTAGCAATCAGCACGTATTTGATCTCTAAAAAGGTTTTCTATCAAGAATAAGTTAGCCCTATGATTGGTGTAAAGTTAAAACTAATGAAACAAGGAAGGATGAGTAATTTGATGCTAACTCGACGATTTTCTTTTGATAAACTAAAGCGTTGGGTTTGGTCATTTGTTCGATTTGTATTAATAGCTGGTTTATCTTTTGTTATACTTTATCCAATTTTACAAAAGATTTCTACAGCTATTAAACATAAAAGTGACCTCTATTCACCGATTGTTGTTTGGATACCAGAGAATTTCACATTTGATAATATTAGAGATGCGATGTCGATTATGAATTATTGGGAGACATTATTTAACACGTTTATGCTATCGGGCATGACAACCATTTTAACGGCGGCTTCTTGTGCACTGGCTGGTTATGCTTTTGCAAGACTAAGATTTAAGGGAAGTAATATCTTGTTTTTTGGTGTGATTTTAACAATATTAGTGCCACCAACTACTATTTTGATCCCTGTGTACATGAACTTAAGAGAGTTTAGTTTGGGTGGATTAATCCCTTTATTAACGGGGAACACGGTTAATCTATTAGACTCGTATTGGCCATTTATTTTAACATCGATTACCGCTAATTCTTTAAAGGCAGGGTTATACATTTTTATATTTACTCAATTCTTTAGGGGTGTGCCTAAAGCAATTGAGGAAGCTGCATATATAGATGGTGCAGGTGTCGGATCTACATTCTTTAGAATTATGTTACCTAATGCTTTTCCTGCGATTGTTACCGTTGTTTTGTTTTCATTTGTGTGGCAATGGAATGATAGTTTCTATACGACCACTTATTTGACATCAAGTCATGTTATGTCGACACAGTTATCCTCATTGCCATATAATTTAGAGATGTTTTTAGACGGTGGTGATGCGGCAAGTTCTGATCCATTCTATTTAAGTATGGTGCAAGATACCGGTATTTTGTTAGCTATATTACCACTTATTATTCTATATCTTTTTGTGCAACGTTATTTTGTCCAAAGTATTGAACGTACCGGTGTTGTTGGATAGCGAAATAGCCATGGAGCCATTTCCTAATTAAAGGTGTTTGTATAACCTTCAAAAACGATTAAAAAACTTATCAAATCTTTAAGAGTAGGAGGTATTTATCACAGATAGCCTTCAGTAAAACGCTCACTGATTGAAGGTTCATTTTATTGAATTAGGTCATAGTTAACATATATAACGCGTTTGCTTTTTGGAAGGAGTGGAAAAAAGGTTACGTGGAGGTTAGTGCGTATTCAAGCTATTCTTATTTCAAGGAAGAATATTTAAATTTTTCCAAAAGATTGACGCTTCTATTTTTAGATTTTGGCCAATAGTATTTAAATAGCTTTAGCTGTTTATCTTCTAGGAAGACTTCCTATGCTATGGATCAAAAAAATAGAGGTGTTTTCTTATGTCAAACAAGTTTTATCACGGATAACCGTCCGTAAAACGCTTGCCTCAAAATAGAGAGTAGAGCAAATCTATTTAGGCGTGGGATAACGGACGTTAATGTTCTGATCTACTCAACGAACCCTTAGTGGGTGGGTAAGATCGTAGACTAAAACCGCCACATCTTTAAGAAGGAAGACAGACTAAGCCCGCCACGTCTTTAAGAAGGATTACAGACTAAGACCACCACGTCCTGTGGCAACGTCTGCATGACCTACATCCTGTAGCCCCCCGCCCACTGAGTTTTATTTAGTTTTTATAACTGTTCATATTAAGCCATTTCTCCTTTCTGATCAGTCAATTGAGCGATTATAAATGGTTACTTCTGAATCAGTGAACAGAAACTTTCAAGTACAACTAAATCGTTAGTTGCTAAAATAGCAGTTTATTCGCTATTATAAAGGTGTTATCCCTATTTGGAAGTAATCATAACGTCATATTATTTACGCTTGTGGCTATTTTACTCAATCTACTAAATGTTTACGAGACTAGTGGACGATATCAAAATTTGATAAGACGAGGTGTGCATTTTGAAAATAAAAGGTAGGCATAAATCTTTGTGTTGGTTTATTGTATTACTTTTAAGTTACGCCTTGATGGGTTGTGAATCACCGGTAAAGATTGATGACGAGCTCGTATTAATGGATAATGAAGTAAAAGACGACTATCATCACCCCGGACTTGCTAAGTATGAAGAGGTAATTGACGTTCACCTGGTGCGAGAGACCAGTGACAACATGGCAAGGTTAGTTGAACATTTTCCAGATGAAACGTTAACGGACAATCGTTGGATTAATCTGTACAGAGAGGTTTTAGGTATTAACATTCAGTATGATTGGATAGCTGAAACACCATTATACCATCAGCAATTAGCTATTGATCTCATGTCTGGTCAGTTACCAGATATTTTTAAAGTCAATGCTCAGCAGTTACAACAATTAGCAGAGGCTGGATTGATACAAGATTTGTCTCACGTATTTGATGATTATGCTACGCCTTTGACAAAGGATGTGATGATTCAAGAAGGTATGCATCCATTAGAAGCAGCAACCATTGACGAAAAGTTAATGGGTATACCGGAAGTAGAGTCATCAATTGAAACAGCTCAATTTATGTGGATACGAACGGATTGGTTGGAACAAGTTAATCTTAATCCTCCAAAAACAATGGATGATGTATTAACAATTTCGAAAGCGTTTACATTTGATGACCCAAACCAAACTGGAGAAGATGATACTTACGGTTTAGCTGTAACAAATTACTTGTGGAATAATATGGGTGGTTTGGTGGGTTTTATGGCAGGTTACGGCGCCTATCCGAATATTTGGATAATGGATGATGCTGGGGAACTTGTATATGGTGGCATTCAGTCAGAGGTCAAGGAAGCTTTGACTGTTTTACAAGAATTGTATAAAAGTGGACAAATAGATAGCGAGTTTATGTTTAAAGATGGGAGTAAAGTTAAAGAACAGATTGCCAACGGTGAAGTAGGCATGCTATACGGCGAACAGTGGGCTCCCTTTTATGTTGAGGAAAGTCTTGAAAATAATCCGCAAGCTAAATGGGCGCCTTTTCCTATTGTATCGGCAACACCTGATTCACCTCATATACCTATTCAAAACAAAACAAATAACTTTTGGGTGGTTAGGAAAGGATTCGAATATCCTGAAGCTATAGTTAAACTGATAAATTTGCACTTAGAGAAAAATTGGGGGGAGACTGCTGAATATGACGTTTATTACAGTACCCCCTATTCGATTTGGCAGCTCTCCCCGGTTACCCCATATCCTGTATTAAAGAACTTAGAGGCCTTCTATCAGTTAGAGGAAGCTAGAGATAATGACGATCTTTCAATTCTTAATGGGGAAGCGGCAGCCATCCATAGTAAGATTGAAAATTATTTTAATGTAGGCGATAAAACAGGATGGGGTTGGTCGCTAACGTACGGAGTTGATGGTGCTTTTTCTATTTTAGATGATTATATTAAAAATGATCAGTTGCTTATTGATCAATTTATTTGGCCACCTACAGAGACAATGATTGATATGAAGGCTTTGCTAGATGATCGTCAACTTGATACGTATCAAAATATTATATTAGGAAATCCAGTGAGTGAGTTTGATGCGTTTGTTGAGGATTGGAACAGGATGGGCGGCAACAATATGACGAAAGAGGTCAATTTAATTCAACAAAGAAATGAAAACGATAAAAAATAAAAGGATTATACGTTTAAATTGGGGAGGGAGATAGATATGACAAGTAAAACCATTTATGGCTTAAGTAAATATTTATTTGTAAGATTACTCGTTATGTATCATATCATCATTCTTCCCATTGTCATTATGGGTTTATATTTATATCTATGGAGTTATCATAATGCTAGTGAAGAGATCTCAAGGCACACAGAGAATCAATTAACCACATATTTGGAAAACTTGAACCGTGAAATGAGTTGGATGGAAGGTCAACAGTATGACCTGTTACATGATCATGAGCTACGTAAGGTTGCCTTAACGTGGGAAATGATGAGTAGTGTTGAAAGAAAGACAAGTATAAATCATTTGGTCAATCGCCTAACTTCTATTAAAGGAACAAGTGCATATATTGAAGACATTAGTATTCACATTCGATCAATTGACAAATCGATCTCTGCACTTCATGCCGTTCAAGATTTTGAACAACTACAATATGCTTCAATATATTCTAATGCAGTTGAAAATTATCAATTTATAAATGTGTTAGACGACTCATTAAATTTAGTGGTGGGTAATATGAATAGGGATATTGAAGGCATCCCCTTTTATTTGATTCAGATTGAGTTAGATAAACACAAGCTTGAACGATCACTTGATTCAATTAACATGTATGATAACAATGGATTTTTTTTACTTTCAGAAAATCGAGAGGTATTGTGGTCTTCTAATGAAGCATCGAAAGCTATTTTAAAGAAATATTTAGAAGGGGCTAATCCAGATCAAGAGGTGCGTAACCAGCTTTTAAGTATTGACGGTCATAGCTATCATTTTGACCAGGTCTACCTTGAAGAGCGTGGATTATCTATTGTAAGTTATTTACCTGAAGCCATGGTCATGCGTCCGTTAACTATTTTTAGAAAGTGGTTTTGGATATTTAGTATCTTTGTCGTTATCGCGATTGTTATTTATGCATTTACAACATATAAATTGGTTCATCGGCCATTGTTAGTTCTTGTAGATGCTTTTGAAAGAATGGAAAATGGATGCTTAAACCATCCAATTAAACATGATAACAGGGATGAGTTTGGTCATATATATAATCGTTATAATAAGATGTTGATGCGATTAAAGATGTTAATTGATCGGGACTATAAGCAAACCCTTATGGTACAACAAGCGGAACTAAAGCAGCTACAGTCACAGATAAATCCCCATTTCTTATATAATAGTTTCTTCATATTAAATTCATTAGCAAAAACTGAAGATACTGAGCGTATTGAGCAATTTACCGGGATGTTGGGTGAGTACTTCAAATTTATAACACGAAATGAAGAGAGTTTGGTTCCTCTAGTAGATGAAATAAAGCATGCAAGAATGTATACCGAAATTCAGAATATGCGCTTTTCGAGACGGCTATCCTTTTATTTTGATGAATTACCAAAAGAGATTGAAAGTATCAAAGTACCTAAACTTATTATTCAACCCATTATAGAAAATGCATATAAATATGGTCTTGAAAATAAATCTGATTCAGGTATTTTGAAGGTTAGCTTTGATATAAGTCCATACGAAGTGAACATTATTGTTGAAGATAATGGAGGCGCTATCAGCGATAATGAAATAAAAAATTTACAGGAACGTATAATAAATCGTGAGTTACAGCAAGAATTAACAGGATTGGCTAATATTCATCGCAGAATTGTCTTAACTTATGCAGAGGGTAGTGGATTGTACTTATCAAAGAGCGAAATGAATGGCTTAAAGGTTAACGTCCGACTTATACTTAAGGAGGCATTAAGAGATGTATAGACTATTAATCGTAGACGATGAAGAAATTATTACAGATACTTTATATGATGTATTCAGCCGCCTAATGCCTGAACAACTTGATGTGTGTAAAGCATACTCGGGAAAAGAAGCATTAGCATGGATGTCTAGAACACGCATTGATATTATTCTAACAGACATAGCTATGCCAGGATTGAGTGGCTTAGCGCTCATTGAAAAGATCCAAGAACTCTGGCCGAGATGCAAGGTTATTTTTCTAACGGGTCATCATAATTTTGAATATATTTATCAGGCTATTCAATTGAACGATGTGAGATACCTTTTAAAAACGGAAGGTTACGATAAGGTGACGGAGACGGTAAAAGAAGTGGTCACAGAACTGAGAAAGATGTCTTTAAACGGTATACACGTTGAGCAAACTGAAGAAGAAAAACATGCCTATGAATTAATAGCACAAAGCGATTTTTTCAGAGATATATTGTATAAAAGTAAGATGCTTTGTCATAATTCAACAGGTTTATTAACTGAATTCAGCAAATTAAACATTTCTTTAGACCCCACTAAACGCGTTTACTTAGTGCTTGGACGATTAGACTATCCAAAAGGAAAAGCTTATACAGAACGCCAGCAGATGCTTAGTTTTGTTAGAGCAAATTGGAATCGACATTTATCTAAACACATAAATAACATGGGTATCGTTGACCGATACGGTGATATGGTTTGGTTTATTCAACCCGCTCAACATAACAAATTACCACATCCTCATTTAGTAGAATATTTGGAGGGAACATTGGAGATTCACCAAGAGGAATGCTTAGATAAGATTGGATTAACACTTCAACTTACTATAAGTAGAGAAATAGAAGATTGGGTGGTCATTTCCCAAAAATATGAGCATCTTCGCCAATTACAACAATTAAAGATGAGTGACGGCTACCCATGTATTATTAAGGAGAAGGAATGTAATGATGAACCAAAGAAGGTGGATTTACCTTCTAATCAAAAGATCGATATTTTAACAGCTCATTTAGAAGCAAGTCGGATCGATGATTTCTTTGAAGTGTTCACTGATCTTATAAAGTCAGCTCAGAATAGCAACTATGATGAAATGATTGGGATTTATTACACGATTGCTGTGGTTTTATACAGTCATATTAGCCAAAATGGTTTGCATGATCGAATCACTAACTATGAAAAACTACTAAAAATGGACGAACATAATTCTATAAAAAGTAGCTTTCAATATTTAAAACAAGTAGCAAATCAAATCTTTAAATTCAAAAAAACGGATGATCGCAATCGTGCGACGAAAGTGATTGATCGGATCTGTCAGTATATTGAAAATCATTTAGAGGAGGATTTATCCTTAGTTCGATTAGCTGAAATACACTACTTCAACCCTTCCTATTTATCTTATTTTTTTAAGCAAGAGCAAGGTATTAACCTATCAGAGTATATTGATAGGTGTAGGATTAGGATGGCAAAAGAATTATTGCAAAACGGAGATTTAAAGGTTCGTGAAGTAAGTAAACATGTGGGTTACAATGCTGCCCATTCCTTTACTCGCTTTTTTAAAAAGATGACGGGGTTAACACCGAAAGAATATCGTGAAAACCTTACGAAAAGTGCTAAATGAGCGGAAGGGAAAGCTTTAAGTTAAGGGATGAGTGTATGTTAAATCTCTCCCTTCACCCTCGTACCGTAGATGTTGCTAATGGTATTCGTCTACATGATAGCGGTAGCTCATTTGATGAGATTAAGAGGAGGCCGGGACATAACAAAAATATGCTCTCCAAATACGAATGATGTTAGCAGGTGTAGGTTTATCACGTACCCGCAGAGGAAATATACTCCCTTTCTGCGGGCACGGCTTCGGGCCTACAGGATGTAGGTCAATTAGACGTTGTCACACGAGGTGACGGGTTTAGTCTAATATTCCACGGTGTGAAGAAGGGCGCCTCACACAATGGATCTTCAGCTCGTGCTGGGCTGCGATTACTCGCCCCAACGAAATGATTTGTTCCCGCTAGAGTGTCGCATATTTCCTCTGCTATTTGGTATCATTCGTTTTAATGTAATAAATACGAATAATCCGTTCACAAAACAAACGGATTATTCGTATTTGATCTTATGTCTTTTACTTTTGTCCCAACCTCCTTGTTCTAGGTGGAAAAGTGTTGATTAGCTTGGATCATAGGTGAAATAATCAAAGTCAGCGTGGAGCTGTTCACCAGAAGTATCTTGGACAGCCATACCAACAAATGCACCAGTAAAGAAGCCACCACCTTGGATGTAATCGTCTGATAGTTTGTAAGAACGAAATACGGGACCAATATCCTGCCATGACACGCCATCAAGACTGTAAGCATATCGATAGTCGTTATCATTAACTGTTACGCGTAAATAGACAGGACTATTATCTTGCGGTAACACGACTTCATCCCCTTTTAAAGGTTGAGAGAAAGCTGTATTATCACTAACCATAATGTCTAAAATACGTCCTTTTGTTTCATGATGGGTAATATTTAAGTAGGTCCAATTCTCTGTATTATAATAGTTAACGAGTCCAGCTGCTTGCTGGAAGCTATTCGGATTAAATTCCACCTTTGTTTCAGAATTGAATTTAAAATGTTGCCATCTCCGGGCGACTAATGCTTGTGTAAATAAAGATGTTAAAGATTCGCGCCCGAAAATTCGTAAATGACCTGGGCGTGCTTTTAATGAAACGATGTCTTCCCCTAAGGGGATGCGCAATGACTGAAAATCAAGTGGCAAGTCGTCACCATCAAAATCTTCTTTTACAGGTTCAGGATCAAAGGGTTGTTCTTTAATATTTGGTCCGTCAATTTCATCTTTAGGATAATTGCCACCTTCAATGTATGGCCAGTTATTTTTCCACTCTAAGCGTTGAATAGCGGTTTCGCGTCCAAGTGGACAATAGCCTCGCGGGTCAATTAAAGGATCTGTTAACTTAGGTAAGACACGTCCGGTAAGATGGACAAAAAACCATTCATCGGTATGGGTATGGACAATTGATCCATGGCCTGCTTTTTGCAACGTAATTCGAGGATGTGCCCAAGACGAAATTAAAGGGTTATCAGGATGAACTTGATATGGACCATCAATCGTTTTTGAGCGCGCGATCGTTGACTGGTGATCAAATTTAGTCCCACCTTCAGCTGTCAGTAAATAATAGTAGCCATCAATATAATAGAGATGAGGTGCTTCAGTTAATTTTACATCCGTTCCTTTAAAAATTATTTTCTTTTCACCAACTAATTTTTGTTGTTGATGATCATATTGTTGTAAAACGATCCCATAGAAATTATGGTGACCTTCTCGATGATCCCATACCATGTTAACAAAGTACTTTTTACCATCGTTTGGGTTATGGAATAGTGATGGATCAAAGCCCGAGCTATTCATATAGATCGGTTCAGACCACTCTCCATCAATGGTCTTGCAAGTGGTTAGATAATTATGTGCATCTTTCCATTGTCCATCTGTTACCTTGATGTCAGAATAAATCAGCCAAAACTGGCCATCGTGATAGGATAATTGAGGCGCCCATACTCCCCCAGAGTTCGGATTGCCTTTCATATCAAGTTGAGAAATTCGATTTAAAGGGCGTGAAACAAGCTTCCAATTTTTTAAATCTTTTGAATGATGAATGCTTACACCTGGGAACCATTCAAATGTTGATGTCGCAATGTAGTAATCTTCACCTGCCCGGCAAATACTAGGATCTGGGTTAAAGCCTGTTAGAATAGGGTTTTTGATTTTCATAGAAAGAACCTCCGTTTATCGCCAAATTTTAAATTTTCCTGCTAGTGAGAGTAAGCTGAAGAAATAGAGACAGTTGTCATAGTAACGCCGGTCTCCCGTGCGTAAAGGTGTTTCCCAAAATTTTTCGATATAGTGATCACTTAATTGACCGTCTGTCGCTAGCGAAGCCATTGCTAATGATGCAAGAAGACCAATTGGATGCAGTGATTTTTCTTCGAACGGTTCACCGTCGATCTTATAGCGTCTGTAATCTTCGACAGCCTTGTCTTTAAAAAAAGCTTGCACCTTCTGATTCACTTCTGTAGGTGTTTCAGCGTCTCGAAACCACTCATAGTCAAGGCCTATGTTGCAGATGACGCGGTATGAATCACTAAAGAAATCTCCAAAACCACGGACATGATTAGGTGTACCGTCATAAAAAGCATATTCTGGTGACAAACCTGTGTCGCCATGGGCGGCTGAACGAATGTAAGCTCGACTTGCTTCCGCTGCTTGCTTCCAGAACGGACGGTCTGACTCATCTGCCCATTCAGCAAATAGCTGATAAAAATGGGGCAGGTGATATGAGGGATCACTAAAATCAACTTCTGGGATGAATTTGATTAATTTGTTATCGGGGTCCCACATTGGAGAGCCATCATTGTTTTCTCCTTTATGAATGCAGTCCCTTAAAAGCGTCGTCGCTTGCTCAGCATAATTAAAAGGTGCTTCACGATCCCCCCATCGTTTTGAGGCAAAGTATAGCGCCATTGCAAAATATTCTTCGCCGTCAGGGGCTGGACCATGGGCGTTTTTTTCACCGTTTAATTGGCAAGACCAAGCGAAATAGCCTTTATGGTAACCTTCATCCATGTACATGTGAACCTTTGACCATTTCCAAATACGATCAAACACCTCTTGCTCGTTCATCTGCACAGCCATCATCATGCCATAGGACTGCCCCTCAGTACGGACATCATGATTACCGGTATCGACGAGATAGCCCATGTTATCGTCCGTTTCAAAATAGATCTGTGTTTCTGGGTGTTGATTCGTAAATAAGCGATTCCAAGTATCTTGAACTTTGGCCTCGACGTCGTTATTGCTAATACCCAGTCTTGAAAAATGATTACGATATTTGCCTGTTTCATAAGCGCCCTTCGTCATGATATCACCTCTTTTGTTAGTTAATAGGATGTTAATTGCCGATCGTTTAACAGTGGATAGCTCGCTGTTTCATCGGTTACGGGTATATAGCTTAATAGAGTGACTTCATTTTTTTCTAGAACGATAGACTCTGTTAAGTGGTCACTAAGGATTTGTTCCGTTTCAATAATTGGCATGGCTGACTGTTTGATAAGTTCAATTTGCTGTTGGGTAGGAAAACGCGGACGCCCAAGTTGTTTCCAGACATTCCATGCATTCCCGAACTGTTCAGTTACACGTTTTCTCTGTCTGAAAATAGGCTTATTCGTCTCGAATGGTAGTTGAAACGACACGGTTGTACTAAAGCCACTCCCCTTTTCCATGGCTAGATTCCAAGCAAGAACGACCACCGTACCATCCTGCTTTTGTGTAATAAGTAGCTGATCATTTCTGAAGTGTTCCGTTTCACCTAACTGATTAAAGAAATGATAAAGATGATAAGTTGGCTTTGGAATTTGGTGTAAAGCGATCATGCCAAAGCCGCCATGGAATAAACTTTTTGGCACTCCAGATTCTTCAAAAACATCACTAAATGTCCAGTAGGAAAACGAGTCGACAAGGTCCCCAGACTCAACTAAGATTTTGGCCAAGTAAGCGGCATTCAACAATGTGTCATGAATCGGATTAATCGGGCTATACGATGTGTTGAATTCAGTGATGTGAAAGGGTAGTCCCGGATAATCAGATGCTTCAATTTGTCTTCTAACCGATTTAAATTGCTCAAGCATATCTTCGGGTGGCTCTAACTCTTGGTAATAATAGTCAGGTGTTTTCTCTGGCGGGCGAGATGTGTAGGCGTGTCGACTAAAGAAATCAACTGGCACCTTTTCATCACGACAAAAATCTAGAAATGCATCAACCCAATGATCTGATCCACCACAAATAGCAGGTCCCCCCACTTGCAAGTCGGGATGAATCCTTTTTATCGTTTCTGCTGTTATTTGATAAAGTTTAAAGTATTCTTGTTGGTCAGCATTTTCCCAGAATCCGGTCAGGTTAGGTTCATTCCAAACTTCAAAAGGCCAGGTAAGGACTTCTTCTAAACCATAGCGTTCAATGAAGTGCTCAATGGTTGCCTGGATAAGGTCGGCCCATTTTTGGTAATCTTTCGGTGGCGTTACATTTCCTTTCCAATAAAAAACGGTTTGCATACCTGATGCTAATTTTCCTGGCATAAAACCAAGTTCGATAAACGGTTTAAGTTTTAACTCACGAAACATATCAAAGATCCGATCAATATAAGTGAAATTGTAAAAAGGTTGCATAGCGCCATCAATCTCAACTTCTTGATAAATACCTATATCATCATGGAATAGACCGTGCCCTCGAATATAACGAAAGCCAATTTCTTCTTGAACTTGTTTGAGGTGTTTAACATACTCTTCTTGCAATGCGAGCCCCAATCTTCCAGTCCCAACACAATATTTCCACTTCTGATTGCGTTTTTTAGATTGATACATATCAGCTCTAATCAAATCAATATCCCTCCATTTTGTCATCATTATAAGTTATAGCTTACAAAAGAAAGCGCTTAAATTAAAGGGGTTAAATGCTAGGTTTTGGTGTAAAAAGTATAGATAACGTTATATGGTGAAATTAAAGATTTTCTTTGCCCTCGTATTTCACCCAGTTATAATAAGCATCTATTGCTTCTTCCTCACCGTTTGTTGTTGCATATAGACCGATACAGACACCAGTGAAGCTGCCCCCTGCGCCACCATTTAGTTGATTGGATAAATATTTAATCGATGTTTTACCCAGTGTGATCCATTCACCATGCGTGGACTTGAACTGGAAAGTATAGTTTGTATGATCACAAGAAATACGTAATTCAACTTCGTTATCCTCAATCAGGTGATCGGCAATGATGGTGCTTTCCCCTTGGTAATAACGTGTAGCGATGATAGTCGGTTTGTTATCGATTTGTCTAATTGCTAATGTTAAATGTGATGCTTCATCTAGACGTACAGCTATCCCTGCTTCGTCCGTTTGTTTTTCAGGTGTAAAATCGATTAAAGTTGAAAAGGACATATGAATATGCTGCTGTGGTTTACAGATAAACGTAGGAATACCAAGGCGATCATGCAACGTATCAGCACTACTCGTTACTTTCAACCAACCTTTACGATCTGTTAGTGAATACTTTTCTTCTTTCTTTGCCCTCAAATAGAACCAATCCGTTAATGGTGCATCATCGAAAGTGTAAGTCGTTTCAATTTGTTTATTGTAGTTTGTTTCGATCAGAAGATTGGATTCCATCACTGTCGTTACATAGCCGCTATTATTATCAATCGCTTCAATCCAGCCCTCGCTACTCCATTTAACAGGAGCTAAAAAAGTTTCTCTACCCATAAGCGTGTATTTGTTTTTTACAGGCCGTGTCCCTAAAAAGACAACCCACCAGTTATTGTTGTGATCATTGATTAAATCAGCATGCCCAATACATTGAATCGGATGGTCAGGTAAAGATTTATGGGTTAGAATTGGGTAGGGGCAAAGCTCATATGGCCCATAAGGTTTATCACTTTTTGCCATGATCGCTTTATGCCCATCTCCTGTCCCCCCGCTTGCACATAATAAGTAATAAGTATCACCAATATGATATAAATGTGGGCCTTCTACCCATTGATCACCATCGCCACGAAAAATGGTAACTGGTTCAGTAAGTGCTTGACCTGTGCTAATATCGATCTCATATTGAATAATATGCGAATCGTAACCTGCCCCATATTGTGTCGTAATATAAACGGTACCGTCATCGTCAAACATGATTGATGGGTCGATATTGCCATAAGGGATTTTGATTGGGTCGGACCATGGTCCAGTAGGATCGGTCGCTGTTACATAAAAATTCCCTCCACCTGATACGTTCGTCGTTATCACATAGAATGTGCCATTGTGATAACGAATCGTTGGCGCATAGATACCTCCTGAACTTTTAGCTGTTGTTAAATCGAATTTGTTCTCCTTCGAAAGCACGTGTCCGATCTGAGTCCAGTTAACGAGATCTGTGCTGTGGTGAATGGGGATGCCTGGATAGTATTCAAAGGAACTATTAACCAAATAATAATCATTTTCACCAACTTTTGTCACGCTAGGATCTGGATAGAATCCAGAAATAACAGGATTTAAATATTTCATTTTTTACAACTCCTATCTTTAAAATAAAATAATGTATGTGAAAAAAATAAAAACACCAACTATTAAACTATGATACAATCAGATTAATCTTTTGTAAGTTTGTCTGTCGAACAAACTAATTAAAGCTAGTATAGTCGCGTGCTTATTGAATGTCAACAATTGTATGAGAAAGCTCATACTTTCTAAACATTTTAAAGTAACTTCTTTAATTTATATTTTGTAAGCGCTTCACATGGGTGGTATATTTATTATAAATTGGTGTAAATATTTAAGAGGTGAGTGGTTATGAAAAAAAAGTATATATGGGCCTTGATACTGTTCGTTTCTTTGGTAGGCTGTCAAGGAAGTGGTACAGATGGTAATCATGATGCAGATCGATTTCAGATCATGTTTATTTCAAGTATATCTCAGTCCTATCAAGAGCCGTTACAAGCTTATATTGAAGAGCTATTGAGTGACCAATTAGATGAGCATATATCAGTAAACGTGGCCGTAACTTTACCTTCTTATGATAAGCTCACCATCGAGATATTTAATAAAGAGGTTGATATGTTTGTCGTTGACAGTTGGCTAGATCAAGTGTTAATTGATCCATACGGTTTAATACCTCTTGATGATTATGTAGATCATTTTGATAATACAGCGCGACTCAATCCATTTATACGGGAGAATCAAGAGGGAACCGCTGAACATGTTTATGCACTTCCTTTAAGTGAAGAAATGACATTTATCCAAGACATGGGGTTTGACTTGGAAGATGAATGGTTAGTAGGCGTTGTTGCGACATCTCCGCATCAAAGCCTTGCTAGACAGTTAATTGAAGAATGGTTATAAATATTGAGGGGGATCTTAGATGGAGAATAATTATGGCTTTCTATCCACGCGTTTTTATCGATTAATGGAATGGATTTGGCGATTTGCTTATTTAAATATACTTTGGTTGACATTTACTGTATTAGGACTTGGCGTTTTCGGTTTATTTCCAGCGACAGCTTCTGCTTATTCGGTGATAAGAAAGTGGTTGATAAAAGATCCAGATACACCGATGTTTAGCGTGTTTTGGTCGAATTATAAAGCTGCTTTTTTCGGTGCGAATGGCTTAGGTTATTGTTTAATAGTCATGGGTTACATTTTGTATTTTAATTATAATTATCTAGCTGTGATTTCTGGTTTAGAGCACACAGTGATATTGTTTTTTTGGTATGTTACAGTCACTATTTATATTTTACTAGTGCTTTTTTTATTCCCTGTCTACGTGCATTATCAACTTAAGTTCTTTCAATATTTCAAAGTCGCTGTTTTGATCGCTGTTGCCAATCCGTTAGCACTAGTATCCATGGCATTAGCTTTAATAATAGGATCTTATCTCTTTCGATTTATACCGGGTTTAATTCCTTTTTTCTCAGTTAGTGTTCTATTATGGTTAATCATGTGGAATGCTGTGCATGCTTTTGAACGTATTGTGCGAAAGAAGCAACGCCTTGCTAATAATGAGGATTCTTTAATATTTAGAACAAGACAACTTAAAGAAAAAATAAGCTCAGCTACTCGATCAGTTAATGACTAGGTGCGGAACATGAGAACATTTATGCAGTCTTTTAACGATTTAAAAATACGTAACAAGTTTTTAATTGTCTATATTCTTTCTGTCTTTCTTCCTATTGTTGTATCTAATTCCTTCTTTTATATGACGACAACAAAACGATTTTTAAATCAGAAGGAAACAGACATCGAATTGGTCGTTAATCAAACGCAAGAAGAATTTAGACGCTTAACTGATCAAGCGATCGGAATGGCAACTACACTCTATTTAGATGTTCGACTTTACGATTTCTTTGATCAAAATTATGATACAACTATTGATTATGTCGAAGCCTATAATTATGTGCTTAGGCAATATGGTACGTCGACGCCCCTCTATCATTCTATTCAGAATATAAATTTTTTTACAGAAAATCCGACCGTTATCTTTTCAGGAGGCGTACACCCCATTACTGATCAAATGCGAACGAAGCTATGGTACGGGCACTTAAAGAATAATCATCAACCGATTATTTACCGAGAGGAAGCGGAAGGTACTTCCATTAATTTGTCAATATTTCAAGAGCTCAATTATTTTTACTTGTATGATCAATATGAAACCATCGTAAGAATTGATATGAATCCATTGGCACTTAAGCAAGTTTTTCATAATGTCACATTGCAAGGCGATCTATACTTATTAGATGAACGGGATCAGATCGTTTATACAAATAATCAACATGTAGATTGGGAAGGAAATCGACTTTCATTTAATGATCTCGATGTTTCGAGAAATGATTTGATAACCAAACGGGTTATACGTGATAATTATTTAGAAGGTTGGCAGATTGTAGGGGTAGTAGATACGTCTGCGTTTATAGGTGAGCTATTTGAATCAAGTCGGTTTATTATTGTTTTAAGTATTATTAACTTTATTTTGCCAACATTAATCATTGTTTTTATTTCTAAGTCTTTTCATTCACGCTTGGCGAAAGTATTGCAGCATATGAAAAGCATCGAAGATCAGAAATTTGAAGAATATCCTTATGTCAAATCTAAAGATGAAATTGGACAGTTAACCCGACAGATCAATCGAATGACTCGCAAAATCAATCAGCTATTCAATGAAGTATTTAAAGCAAATTTGGCGAAAAAAGATTTGGAAATAAAGGAGAAACAAGCACAATTAAGTGCACTTAAAAGTCAGATTAATCCACATTTCCTTTTTAATTCTCTTGAAACGATTCGAATGCGGTGTTTAATGAAAAACGAACTAGAAACAGCTAATATTATTGAGCATATGGCTGGGATTTTCCGAAATGCCATCACATGGAATAGAGAATGGGTCACCATTGAAAATGAAGTTCAGCTCATTAAAGCCTTTTTAGAAATTCAGGCTTATCGCTTTGGGGATAAACTAACTTACCATTTAGATGTTGATGATCAAATTATAAAAAGTTATATTCCAAATCTTTCATTCCTCCCCTTTGTAGAAAATGCAAGTATCCATGGTATTGAGCCACTGAAAGGGCAAGGAGAAATAACGATAACAATCGGTCAACGAGATGGATTCATTCTATTTGAAATTCGTGACAATGGTGTAGGAATAGCTAAATCAAGGTTAAATGCGATTATGGAACAACTTGAAAATGATGAAAATATGGGCAATAGTATTGGACTACAGAATGTTTACTACCGTTTGAAGCTATACTTTCAAGAACAATTCACATTCAAAATATCCACTGAATTGAACAAAGGAACCACGATCATATTGCAGTTGCCGATTAAGTATCACACCCGCTAACACAATAGAAAATAATAAAATAATTAAGAGCGCCCCTAACGAAATACCTATATTTTTTTAGGGTCGCTCTTTAGTTTGTTATGGTGATGTAAACCATGGTCAACGTTATAATGAAAGTGCTTACAAAAAGGGAAAAGGGGTTGTCGATTAATGAAAGTTAAGAAATTATCTTTATTGTTTATGTTAATGGTGGCACTGATGTGGTTTTTTGTAGCTTGTGGAGATGCAGATGAAGAGACGGTAACTGATAACGGTGATGGTTCTGGTGAAACCAGTGATGAAAATGTAACTTACCATTACTTTATCGGTGGTTCAGGTCGAGATGTCAATACGAATGAAACGGTGATAGGGGAAATTTTTGAAGAACAAACAGGTGTTAATTTCCAAGTAGAGTATCTTGTCGGTGATCTTAACGAGCGTATTGGCGTTATGTTAGCTGGCGGAACGTACCCAGACGTTGTGGTTGGAGCTGGAACAGAAGATATGCTTGTTGACGCAGGTGCTTTTATTCCACTAAATGATTTATTAGAAGAGCACGGTCCAAATATTCTTGAAATGTATGGTGAATATTTAGATCGTTTTACTTACCCAGATGGGAACATTTATTATATTCCGTTTGGTGCAGAGATTAATGAGTACCAGCCAATGGCTAATATTGATCAGGGTGCTTTTTGGATTCAACGTGGCGTGTTAAAAGAATATGATTTTCCTGAAGTGAGAACCCTTGATGAATATTTTGACCTAATTACTCGATATGCTGATGAAAATCCAGAGATAGATGGAATGACTACGGTCCCTTTTACCGGTATAGGACATGACACAAATTTCTTTAGAATTTCTAATGCACCAAATCATTTAGCTGGTTATCCAAATGACGGTGGGGTTATGATTGATATGGAAACACATGAAGCTTCTGTCTATGCTGATTCTGAGCATGCAAAACGTTATTTGGAGAAATTAAATGAATTGAATGCTGAAGGTTATTTAGATCAAGAGATGTTTGTTATGAATAACGATGATTATTTAGCGAAACTATCGTCAGGGCGCGTGTTAGGTTTCTTTGATTATGGTTGGGCATTTGGAGATGCAAGAAACGCGCTTCAAGAAGCAAATGATCCGGATAAAGAGTTTATGGCGCTACCGATTGTCTTTGATGAAGATATTAAAGACCAATATATTGACCCGCCTGCCTTTGTTCAAAATAGAGGGACGGGTATTACAGTGAATGCAGAAAATCCTGAACGCATCGTTCAGTATTGGGATAACATGGTTAAGGAAGAAAACCAGCGCTTGATCATGTGGGGAATCGAAGGTGAACATTACGAAGTTAATGATGAAGGTCGTTATTATCGTACAGAAGAACAAATTGAACTTGTGCGCCCACAAAGTTTTCAAGAAGAATTTGGAATGACGACTTTCTCATGGGATTGGCCGCGTATCAACGGGACTTTCTCTGATGGGAATTCTATTGAACCAAGACGTCAACCAGAAGTGGCAACCTTAGAATACCGTGAAGGTGATCGTGAGTACCTTGATGCTTATGATATAGATACTTTTTCTGAAATATTCTCATTGCCAGATGATCGTCCATGGTACCCAGCATGGAGTGCAAATATTGCGCCAGGATCAGATGCTGATATTTTCGAGGAAAATTCTGATCAATTATTAAAACGTCACTATCCACGGATAGTCTTAGCTGATCCGAGTAACTTTGAAGCTGAGTGGGATACATTTGTTGAGGCATACCGATCGCTAAATGTCGACGCGTATGAAGAATTTTTCACAAGAACGGTTGAAGAGCGTCTTAATGGTAACTGGCAGTTTGGAGAAGAATAACTGTTGAAATAATAAGCGTAATGGTTATGGTAACTATAGTTGCCATAACCATTATGCAATCACCACTGCAAGTAATATTAGTTTGGAAAAATAGACGAACTGAAGTGAAAATATTTTTAGAAGATTAATTATTAAAGTATTTTTTCAGTTATAAAAACAAGTGAATACTAGCAATAGTCTAGTAGGTTTATTTTTCTAAATTAATTACTAAAAAACGAAGGGGGTAGATGACTTTGGCACAACCAGTAAATCCCATACAAGTCAAGGAGCGTTTAAAATATAAAGACAAACAAAAGGTCAATCTGCAGCGTCCGAAAAAAGGACCTAAATATTTTTTTCGTAAGTGTAAAGAGCAAAAAGAATTACTATGGATGAGTGTTCCATTCTTAATCTGGTTATTTATATTCAAATATTTACCATTAGGTGGATGGGTAATGGCATTCCAGAATTTCCGTCCAGCCAGAGGTTTTTTGGATCAAGAGTGGGCGGGGTTTGATAATTTTCGTTTTTTATTTGGAAGTGAACGATTTTTAGAAATTATGCGAAATACATTAGCGATGAGCATCATTAATCTCGTGCTTGGTTTTGTAACAGCCGTGACATTAGCGGTGTTATTAAATGAACTTAGAAATATTACATTTAAAAGGATCGTTCAAACGATTAGCTATATGCCTCACTTTCTATCATGGGTAGTTGTAGCTGGACTTGTTTCAACTGCGCTATCAATGGATGATGGAATTATTAACACCGTACTATTAAACTTAGGCATTATTGATACACCCGTTATGTGGCTGGGCGTTGGTCATTATTTTTGGGGAATTATTGGTGCTTCAGATGTATGGAAGAGCGTTGGGTGGAACTCTATCATATACTTAGCTGCCATGACGATGATTGATCAGGAACAATATGAAGCAGCAGAGATTGATGGGGCCTCGAGAATGCAACGGATATGGTATATTACATTACCAGGTATTAAGCCAGTTGTGGTTATTTTACTAATCATGAATATTGGTTATATTCTTGAATCTGGTTTTGAGGCACAGTACTTACTTATGAATTCAATGAATATGGATTTTGCGGAAAACTTAGATATCTATGTGTTGAGATATGGTATATCGATGGCAAACTTTTCACTTGCCACCGCTGCCGGCATGTTCAAGACCATCATAAGCTTTATCTTTTTGTTTGGGGCCAATAAGATAGCAGAGAAATTGGGAGAAGCACGATTATTCTAGAGGAGGGGATATAATGAGTCTCTTAAGAAGGCTTGCAGGCAAAAGAAGAGGGATTGATGATCTAATCTTTGATTCAGTAAATATTCTATTAATGCTGATTTTAGTGGTAGTTATGTTATACCCCATGTTAAATACATTAGCTATATCATTAAATGATGCTACAGATACCGTTCGTGGTGGATTGCATATTTTACCGCGTTCATTTACAACGCATAATTATACGCATGTTTTTAATGAAGCGCAGGTTATTCGGGCTGGGATTACATCTGTCTTAAGAACAGTTGTAGGTACAGGTCTAGGTGTGTTTGCATCAGCTATGGTCGCTTACACGATATCAAGACCACACTTCATTTTGAAAAGATTTACAACATTAGCGTTTGTTTTAACGATGTATATGAATGCAGGATTAATCCCTACTTATTTACTTAATAGAGAACTCGGATTGATTGGTTCTTTTTGGGTTTATATTCTACCTACCCTTATAGGGGTATTCAATTTAATTGTCATTCGTTCTTTTATTGAAGGGTTACCAGAGACGATCTTCGAATCTGCACGAATGGATGGCGCAGGAGAGTTTGTTCAGTTTTTTAAGATCGCATTACCACTTGCCGTTCCAGTTATTGCTACAGTTTCTTTATTCGTAGCAGTGGGTCAATGGAATCAATGGTTTGATGTGTTTATCTACAATTCATCAATACCTGAATTAAGTACCCTCCAATATGAGCTCATGAAAGTACTACAAAGTACGAATACTTCTGGAGGTGGCGCAGCAGACTCTTTTGCAGATTCTTTAGGGGGCCAGGTAGAAATGGTAACACCGCAATCGGTCCGAGCTGCTATGACTGTTGTGGTTTCAGTGCCTATTATTATGGTCTATCCATTTTTGCAAAAATACTTTGTAAAAGGATTAACTTTAGGCGGAGTAAAAGGTTAGTGCTAAGTCAAGCGCCTTGGGCTTATAAAGTCAAGGCGCTCTATTTTTAAAATTAAATCATAAACTATAAATAGTTAAGAAAACCTTTGCTGTAAGATTAACAGCAAGAGGAGCGTGCAATGCTAGGGAGATCGTTTTATACATTAATTGAGGGGAGTGAGTGTATATATGTGTAAACATAGAAATGGAGAGTGGCTAGTTGATCAACTGGAAGAAAACCAATTAACGAGTTATCGCGCTTGGCTACAATATCAAGCGATTAAGGTGCAAAGCTATAAACAAGCTACGACTCGGTACCTTTCCATTGTTACCGTCACTAAAAGAGATGAGGTCATTGATCGAGGTTTAGATGAATTAGATGTAGCGCTTGATGCGATGTTTGGCTATCAACCAGCTGTTCATTTAGCAGACCATAATGAAACAGGGCTTGCCCTTTTGTGTGATTCATCGTACCAAGAAGAAGCATACACAATTGAATCGACAGAGCAACGAATTAGTATCACCGGTGGTTCAAGTCGCGCCATTCTATATGGAATTTTTCACTTGTTACGATTGATTCAACAGCAAGAGCCCGTATCCCAGCTATCCATTAAAGAAAAACCTAAAAATTCAATTCGAATGATTAATCATTGGGATGATATGGATGGATCGGTGGAGCGAGGATATGCAGGACCATCCTTCTTTTATAAAGATTATCAATTTATTAAAGATCGCCAACGCATTCATGATTATGCTAGATTGCTCAGTTCAATTGGGATTAATGCTTTGACGATTAATAATGTTAATGTGCATCAAATCGAGTCAAAGTTGATTACGGATATGTATTTAGCAGATGTTAAGCAAACTTCAGACATATTTAATCAATACGGGATTACCGTTTATTTAAGTATTAATTATGCAGCCCCTATTGAAATAGGCGGATTAGATAGTGCTGATCCATTAGAAACGAAAGTGATTGCGTTTTGGAAAGAAACAGTCAAACATGTTTATCAAAAGGTGCCGAAGCTAGGTGGTTTTTTAGTTAAGGCTGATTCAGAAAATCGCCCAGGACCATTCACTTATGGTCGCAATCATGCGGAGGGAGCTAATATGCTTGCTGATGCGATTGCCCCTTATGGAGGGAAGGTGATCTGGCGTTGTTTCGTTTATAACTGTAAACAAGATTGGCGTGATCGAAGAACAGATCGTGCTAGAGCGGCTTATGATCATTTTATGCCACTTGATGGGCAATTTAAGGATAATGTGGTTTTGCAAGTTAAAAATGGTCCAATGGATTTTCAAGTGAGAGAGCCAGTCTCCCCATTAATTGGTGGTTTACAACACACCAATCAATTTTTAGAATTTCAAATTGCTCAAGAATATTTAGGGCAACAGCGCCATCTTGTTTATTTGATTCCCCAATGGAAGGAAGTATTGGCGTTTGATACGTATGCAAAAGGGGCAGGGACAAAGGTTCAAGATATTGTAAGTGGAGATGTTTTTCAAAATAAAATCGCGGGTATTGCAGCTGTTTCTAATGTTGGCAAAGATTATAATTGGACTGGTCATACGATGGCACAACTTAACTTGTATGGTTATGGACGTTTGGTTTGGAATCCTAATTTAACTGCTGAAGAGATTGCTTTAGAATGGATCAAGCAAACCTTTGGCTGTCATCCTGAATATGAAAAAATGATGGAAATGATTATGCCTTCATGGGAGACCTACGAGAACTACACCTCTCCGCTTGGCATTGGTTGGATGGTTAATGTTAATCACCATTATGGCCCAAATGTGGATGGCTATGAATACATGGCATGGGGAACGTATCATTTTGCAGATCGAGAAGGTCTTGGTGTTGATCGAACCATAAAGACAGGAACAGGTTACACTGGCCAATATCACCCTGAAAATCGTGAGCTTTATGAATCGTTAGAGACGTGCCCAGATGAATTGGTATTGTTCTTTCATCATGTGCCTTATACCCATAAATTGAAAAGTGGAAAAACAGTTATTCAGCATATTTATGATAGCCATTTTAAGGGTGTTATGCAAGTTGAAGCCATGATTGAAACTTGGGAGCGCCTTCAGGATTTTGTGGATCAGCAGCGTTATCACGATGTGAAGGCGCGATTAGATCATCAATTGGCGTCAGCTAAGGAATGGCGCGATATTATAAATACGTATTTCTATCGAAAGTCAGGCATAGAAGATCAACAGGGTCGTATCATTTATTAATTAAGGAGGGATTAATACAATGAAGATGACATTTAGATGGTTTGGTCGTGACGATCAGATTCCGCTTCAATATATCAAACAGATTCCAGGTATGACAGGTGTGGTAGGTGGAATTTTTCACATACCGGCTGGTGAAAATTGGCCGGAAGCAGATATTAAAGCACTTGTCGAACAAGCCAAGCAAGCGAATTTAGCACTTGAAGTCATTGAAAGTGTTAATGTGCATGATGATATTAAATTAGGATTGCCATCACGTGATCGGTATATTGAAAATTATAAAGCAACGATACGCACATTAAGTAAGTATGGAGTTAAAGTAATTTGTTATAATTTTATGCCTATTTTTGATTGGACGCGTTCAGACTTAGCGATGCCGCTGGCGGATCACTCTACTGTACTTGCCTATCAGCGTGCTAAGATTGAAGGCATTGAACCGATAGAATTGATTCATCGTATAGAAGAAGGATCTAAAGGTCATGTCATGCCAGGATGGGAGCCAGAGCGACTTGCTGATATTGCGAAGTTGTTTAAGCAATACGAAGGAATGACAGAGGAAGGTCTGTTTAATAACCTTGTCTATTTTCTAGAGCAAATTATTCCTGTTGCAAAAGCTTGCGACATTCGAATGGCGATTCATCCGGATGATCCACCATGGTCGGTCTTTGGTTTGCCGAGAATTGTGAAAAATGAAGCTGATTTGGATCGGATCATTCACGCTGTCGATCAACCGGAGAACGGATTAGCACTTTGTTCCGGTTCGTTAGGTGCAAGCCGTTCGAATGATTTAGTTCATATCTTTGATAAGTTTGTTGCGATGGATCGTGTGCCGTTCATTCATATTCGTAATGTTACCCACAATGCCGATGGTGATTTCCATGAAGTCGCACATAAAGACGCTAGTGGTACTGTCGATATTAAGGGGCTTATAGAGGTTTTATCTAGAAATCATTTTAAAGGTTATTTACGTCCTGACCACGGCCGAATGATATGGGGAGAAGAAGGTCGGCCCGGCTATGGCTTATATGATCGGGCTTTAGGGGCTGTCTATTTGCAAGGGATATGGGACGCATTAGAGGAGGAACAAAAATGAGACCAATACATCAACAACTAAAGGGAAAGGTTGCGGTGATTACAGGGGGTGGCGGTGTTCTCTGTGGTTCGATGGCACGTGAGCTCGCCAAACATGGTATGAAAATTGCGATTTTAAATTATCCTAAGGAATTTGGTGATCAGACGGCAACGGCTATTAAGGAAAAAGGGGGAGAAGCGCTTTCGATATTTTGTGATGTAACTAAGCGTGACATTGTTGAACAGGCAAAGGATGCGGTCGTAGAGGCATTTGGTCGTGTTGATTTATTAATTAATGGCGCAGGAGGTAATCATCCAGAAGGGTCTACGACAAATGAAGTATACGATCAAGAAGATGTTGAGGACCCAGAAGTGCGAAGCTTCTTTGACTTAACACAAGAAGGTTTTAATCATGTTTTTAACCTCAATCTGATGGGGACGCTTTTACCGTCACAAGTATTTACCAAAGCGTTATTAAAAACCAAAGGTTCAATTATTAATATGTCATCGATGAGTGCCCCTTCTCCGATGACAAAAGTGCCAGCCTATAGTGCAGCGAAAGCGGGTATAGATAATTTCACGCAGTGGATGGCTGTTCACTTCGGTAAGACAGGAATCAGAGTTAATGCGCTGGCGCCAGGCTTTTTCTTGACCGAACAAAACCGACGATTATTAACGAATGAAGATGGTTCTTATACTGAAAGAACGAAGAAAATCTTATCACAAACGCCAATGGACCGACTTGGAAAGCCTGAAGATCTTCATGGGGCCTTATTGTGGCTAGCTGATGACAGTTATAGTGGTTTTGTGACAGGTATTAGTGTCCCCATTGATGGCGGATTTATGGCTTATTCAGGTGTTTAAGTAATGAGCAACTCTCTCTTTAATGTTAGTGATGTTCATCGATAACCGCCTGTAAACGCCGCTGATTAAAGGCATTATATTTAGAGAGACAAAACAAATAGTTATATTGACTAAAAATTATATAAAAACTTAGTTAATTCAATGGACTAACTAAGTGAAACGTGATAGAATACAAGTGTTAAAACTTAAACTATTATATTTAGGAGGTTATTCATTTGTCATATTTCAAAGATATTCCTCAGGTAACTTATGAAGGACGCCATGCAAGTAATCCATATGCTTTTAAATTTTATAATCCGGAGGAGCAGGTTGGTGGCCAATCGATGAAAGAGATTCTTCGTTTTGGAATCGCTTACTGGCACACATTTACAGGGGATGGTGGTGATCCATTTGGAGCAGGTACGGCCCAACGTCCATGGGATCACTTGAAAGGTATGGATTTAGCTAAAGCTCGCGTTGAAGCTGCATTTGAATTTTTTGAGAAAATAGACGCTCCATTTTTCTGCTTCCATGATGTTGATGTTGCACCAGAGGGTGACACGCTACGGGAGTCAAATAAAAATCTAGATGTAATCGTTAACATGATTAAAGATTACATGAAAGATAGCAAAACAAAATTATTATGGAATACAGCAAATATGTTTACAAATCCACGATGGACTCATGGAGCAGGTACGTCCTCGCATGCAGATGTTTATGCTTATGCAGCCGGCAAAATCAAAAAAGGTCTAGAGGTTGGTAAAGAATTAGGCGCTGAAAATTATGTTTTTTGGGGAGGGCGTGAAGGTTACGAGTCTCTACTTAACACAGATATGAAGCTTGAGCAACAAAACCTTGCTCATCTTTATCATATGGCAATTGATTATGCAAAAGAACTTAATTTTGACGCACAGTTTTTAATTGAACCGAAACCAAAAGAGCCAACAACACATCAATATGATTTTGATGTCGCTACAGCTACAGCCTTTTTACATCAATATGATTTACAAGATCATTTTAAATTTAATATCGAGGCTAATCATGCAACATTGGCTGGCCATACATTTGAGCATGAGTTACGTGTTGCACGTGAGAGTGGGATGTTAGGTTCTGTCGATGCTAACCAAGGTGACCTTTTATTAGGTTGGGATACAGATGAATTTCCAACAGACCTATATTCAACCACATTAGCTATGTATGAAATTCTGAAAAATGGTGGCTTAGGTCGTGGAGGGCTAAACTTTGACGCTAAAGTGCGCCGGGGTTCATTTGAAACAGAAGATTTATTCCATGCACATATTGCTGGTATGGATGCGTTTGCGATCGGATTGAAAGTCGCCCAAAAAATGATTGATGATAACTTCTTTGAAAATATTGTTGATCAACGTTATCAAACGTATCAAACTGAGATTGGCAAGAAAATTATTGCTGGACAGACGAATTTAAAAGAACTTGAAGCACATGCGATAGACTTAAAAGATATCAATGTCCGCTCGGGTCAGGTTGAAAAGATTAAAGCAAGAATCAATCAATACTTGTTAAACATTTAATGGAAAAACCATGCGGATCGTGCTCAGCGCTATTCGCATGGTTTGTATTTAAGGAGGTTTGTTAATGAGTTACGTAATCGGGGTTGATTTGGGAACTAGCGCTGTCAAAGTTCTTCTCGTTTCAAAAACGGGTGAAGTCGTTGATGAAGAATCCAAGTCCTATCCGCTCTATCATGATCAGCCAGGCTATAGTGAACAAGAGCCAAATGATTGGGTGAAACAGACAAAACTTGCAATTAAAGCGATAACCGATCGTTTAGACGACCCAGCAAAAATTGAAGGACTAAGTTTTTCTGGACAGATGCACGGTCTTGTTTTGGTTGATGGAAATGGAGAGCCGCTTCGCCGAGCGATACTGTGGAATGATACACGAACAACCGGTGAATGCCGTGAAATCGAACAGAATATAGGGTTAGAGCAATTGCATTTAATTACAAAAAATCCAGCATTAGAAGGTTTTACACTGCCTAAATTACTTTGGGTTAAAAAACACCAACCGGAATTGTTTCAAAAGGCAAGCACATTTTTACTGCCAAAAGACTATCTACGCTATTGCTTAGCTGGTGATATAAGTATGGATTACTCTGACGCAGCAGGTACGTTGTTATTGAATGTTGCAGAAAAAGCATGGAGTGAAGAAATGTGTGAAAAAAATGATATTCCTATTTCACTTTGTCCCCCATTAGTGGGTTCCTACCAACAAACAGGAACGATTCTTGAAGCGGTGGCAAAAGAAACAGGTTTATCAAGCACGTGTAAAGTTTTTGCTGGTGGTGCTGATAACGCATGCGGCGCTATTGGAGCTGGTATTTTAGAGGATGGTGTGACATTAAGTAGTACCGGTACATCAGGTGTGGTCTTATCTTATGAGGCCACGGGTGATAAAGATTTTCAAGGGCAAGTGCATTACTTTAATCATGGTGATCCATCAGCATTTTATACGATGGGGGTCACGTTAGCTGCAGGTTATAGTTTAAGTTGGTTTAAAGATACGTTTGCTAAAGATATTTCGTTTGATCAATTAGTAATGGAAGCGAAGGCATCTACCGTCGGTGCAAAAGGTTTGTTATTCACCCCATACATTGTCGGAGAACGGACCCCGCATCCTGATAGTGCGATTCGTTCGAGCTTTATTGGTGTTCATGCTAATCATACCCGTGGTGATTTTGCTCGAGCAGTTATTGAAGGTATTACATTTAGTTTGAATGAGTCCGTTGAAATTTTTCGGAGCAAAGGAAAAAAGATTGATAAAGTTGTCGCTATTGGTGGTGGCGCTAAAAGCGATTTATGGTTACAAATTCAAGCGGATATCTTTAATGCCGAGGTCGTCACTTTATCTAATGAACAAGGTCCTGGAATGGGTGCTGCAATATTGGCTGCCGTTGGATCAGGCTGGTATAACAAATTAGAGGATTGTGCTAATGACTTTGTTTCACAGTCGAAAATCTATCAGCCTATTAAAACAAATGTTGATAAATATCAGGCGTTATTCAAGTTATATCAACAAGTATATCATTCAACTAAACAATTAAATCATCAATTAGCAATGTTTAGATAACCTTTTAAAGGAAGAGGTGGCTTTTTAAAAGATGAAAGCCTTAAAAGATCAATTTAAAGATCAATTTTTAATTGGAGCGGCTGTGAATAGTGAGACGATTAAAGCAGATCAAGCATTATTAAAAACACACTTTAACTCGATTACCGCAGAAAATGAGATGAAATTTGAAAATATTCATCCGAAACCTGACGAATATGATTTTCAGGAGGCGGATCAATTTCTAGCATTCGCTGAAACTAATCATATGCAAATGCGGGGCCATACGTTGGTTTGGCATAATCAAACACCAGATTGGTTTTTTTATGATGATAGTGGTCAGCAACTGTCACGTCTTGAATTGCTAAATCGGATGGAAGCTCATATTCAAACCGTGATGACACGTTATAAAGGGCGGATTTATGCTTGGGATGTTGTTAATGAAGCCATTTCTGACCATGGAAATGCGTTATATCGTCAATCAAAGTGGTTAGAGATTATTGGTGATGATTTTATTGAATATGCCTTTCGTTTTGCTCATGAAGCAGATCCTGATGCTTTATTGTTTTATAATGATTACAATGAGTCAGATCCACAGAAGCGGGAAAAAATCTATCAATTAGCTGAAGGATTGTTGTCACGTGATGTGCCCATTCACGGCATTGGTTTACAAGCCCACTGGAATCTTTATGATCCGAGCCTGCAAGATATAGAGGCTGCCATTAAACGCTATGCTGAGCTAGGCTTAACACTTCACATTACTGAAATGGATGTTTCTATGTTTAGATTTGATGATAAGCGGACAGATTTAGAAAAACCAACGAAGGAAATGTTGGCTTTGCAAGCAGAGCGCTATGCTCACTTTTTTGATTTGTTTATGATGTATGCTCAAGCTATTTCTTCTGTCACGTTTTGGGGCGTCTCCGATCGATATACATGGTTAAGTGACTTTCCTGTAAAAGGTAGAAAGAACTGGCCGTTTCTATTTGATCGAAATGGAGAAGCTAAACCCGCTTTTCATCATATAATAAAATAATGTTCCCCCACCCCTGAGTGCAATCATATGCTTAGGGGTTTTTTAGTTTATCTCGTCTCAATGGGGCAGTGATATATATATACATTAAGGATATTTTGTTCGTTGTTAAGAAGGCGAAGTTGAACGATGCAAGTACTAAGTATAAGAAAAGCTAGCCCACTCGATAAAGATTGAGTGGATGTAAGTCATTCAAATATTTACTCAACTTTCTCATTTGAATGTTCAGGTTCAGCCAAGAAAGCATAAGGGTAAACCTAATATTAAATATAAGCGTTGTGTTTGAATATAGATTTTCGATTGATTATAAACCTTTCGTTTTAGACGCGCAGGTGAGCTATGTTCCGCTTTCCGTGGGCGTGGCTTGAGATCCACTTTGCCAAGTCAAAACCACTTGGCAAAGTGGATCTCAAGCTCACGCTACTCCCACAGGAGTCTACACATAGCTTACCTGCTAAATAGTGCTTTATTTCGTGCGGTTGGGCTTACTTAGGAAATCGCATGAATCCGCGATCGCACGCAAAAGCGAGAAAATCGCATGAAAATTAGTTGTGATCGCCCAAAATGGAGAAATCGCATTTAGTATAAACCCCCAGTCTAAGTGGAGATAAGCAAGGCGTGAGACTTCTGCGGGGACATTTTCAACTGGAGCAAGTGGAAAAAATTTAAATTAGTCTTGAAAAAAAATTTGTATTAGTGTACTATCTAAATAGAACACTAATACTTTTGGGGGAAAAAGCATGCAAGCATTTTGGGGATTGTTGAAGAAAGATCATCGATTAGCTAGATTGAATATCATTTTCTTTAGTATTTTATTAGCTCTTCTGTTAACGATAGGCTATGTGGGTTCGGTTCGACTTGAAAAAGGTGCAGGTGCATTTATGGCAGTAACGATGGCTGCATTAGCGATGATGGCGTTTATGCCAGTTATGATGGGTTCACTATTAATCAAAGAGGGAAAGACACAGCTTTGGCTCTATAGTCCACGTCCGTCCCATACGTTGCTCATTTCAAAAATAGCCGTGTTGTTGCTGTATCAAGTTTTGTTGCAATTAATTGTTGTCGGTTATTTAATGCTAAGTCTTCATGTGTTTGGCCAAGATGTTTTACAGTACACAAATATGAGCACTTTTACACAATTGGTTGTGATGACTAACATCGGCCTTATTTTAATAGGCATCTATCTAACAACATGGGTATTGTTTTATTGGACACTTTATCGCTCAATGGACCATATGCCTAAAATAAAGAATGTGCGTTGGTTATTAATTCTTTTTCTCTATTTTGGCTATAACTATTTAGAAACACAAGTAGCAAAAATCCCTTTTATTCAAAGGTTAGTAGCCCGTTACCAACTACCGATTATCTCAAATCCATTATTCGTTAATAATGAAGGTTCATGGTTTGTAGAGTTCGAAAGTGTTGATGTCCCGATAATCTATTTGTTATACTCTCTCGCTTTGACAGTGCTCTTGTTTTCGTTAGCATCAATGCTACTTACTAAGAAGGTTGAGGTGTAACCCTTGGTACAAGAGTTTCAAGCTTCAAAACCAATTTATATGCAAATTGTTGATCAAATTATTATTGATATTTTGCAAGGAACACAAAAGGTGGGCGACAAATTGTCGTCTGTGCGTGAAATGGCTGTGAAAATGGGTGTGAATCCTAATACGATTCAAAGAGCATATGCCGAGTTGGAGAGGATGGGAGCTGTGGAAACGAGGAGAGGTCAAGGGACATTTGTTATAAATAACCCTGAATTATTTGCTACGATCAAACTTGATATGCAAAGAGAAATTATTAATCGCTATGTCAAAGATATGAAACAGCTTGGTGTTTCAAGTATTGAGATGATCGATCAGCTTAAAGCTTTTGTAGAGGGAGAGGAAGAGCATGACGATTAAGTTAAAAGGTGTCACGAAAAAATATGGGCGTGATTATGCACTAAATGAGGTCAATTTAAGTTTGCAAAAAGGGAAGATATACGGTTTGCTTGGTCCGAATGGAAGTGGTAAATCAACAACATTGAAAATGATTGCTGGCCTTGTTTTTCCAGATCGAGGAGAGGTTAGCTTGAGTAATGAAAAGGTCACACGACGTACGGCTGAACAGGTTGCTTATTTAACAGAGTTGGATATGTTTTATGATAATTTCTCCGTTGCGGAGACGATCAATTACGTAGCTAGCCAATTTGCAAGCTTTGACCTCCATAAGGCAGAGCAGCTGTTAGCCGAGTTAAAGCTTGATCCCTCAAAAAAAGTTAAGCAGTTATCAAAAGGGAATCGGGGTCGTCTCAAATTGGTTACGGCTTTGGCGCGAGATACAGATGTTGTTTTGTTAGATGAGCCTTTTTCGGGCTTAGACCCTATGGTGCGCGAAGCAACAGTGAAAAGCTTATTACGGTATGTCGATCTTGAGCAACAGATCATAGTCATTGCTACACACGAAATTAATGAAATTGAATCACTATTAGACGAAGTGATCGCCTTATATTATGGCGATATTATAGGGCAAGAAAATGTGGAGGAACTACGAGAAGAGCAAGGATTATCAGTACTAGAGTGGTTTAAAACGATTGTACAGGAAGTGGAGGAGAGAGCCGTATGACAACTGTTTTATCATTAGAGCATGTAAGTAAGTCTATTGGCAAAAAGAGAATAATAGATGATTTAAGCTTGTCGGTTCAAGAAGGAGAAGTGTTTGGTTTACTGGGGCCAAATGGAGCAGGTAAGACGACGACGATTCGGATGATGGTTGGCCTGATGCGTTTAGGCGCAGGAGACGTTGTTATTTGTGGAGATAGTGTAAAGGATAATTTCGAGCGAGCAATTAAACATGTCGGTGCTATTGTTGAAAATCCAGAGATGTATCAACATTTAACCGGCTATCAAAATCTGATTCAGTATAGCCGCATGTATAAAGGTATTACTAAGCAGAAAATTGATGAGATTGTTGAGCTCGTAAAATTAAAGAAGAATATTCACCAAAAGGTTAAAACGTATTCGCTAGGAATGAGACAAAGACTAGGGTTAGCTCAATGCCTGCTTCATGATCCCAAGCTTTTGATTTTAGATGAGCCAACAAATGGTTTAGATCCAGCTGGTATTCGAGAGATTCGTGATCATCTTAAATATTTAACAAGAGAAAAACAGTTAAGTGTAATTGTCTCAAGTCACTTGCTTTCAGAAATGGAAATGATGTGTGATCGTATTGCGATCATTCAGCAAGGAAAGCTCATTGATGTACAAACGATAGCAGACCAACAGCTTGAGGAAAAGTCAACTTATTATTTTGAAACGAGTGATCTAGGTAAAAAGCTACTACAATTGCGAGAAAAATGGATGATTGCCTTAAAGGGAGAAGGATTTATTATTGATGCTGAAAAAGAAGAGGTAGCGAAGTTAATTAAAGAATTAACCGAAGCAGATGTTAGTATTTACCTTGTTCAAAAATTAACAAAAACATTAGAAGAACGTTTCTTGGAAATTACGGGATCGTAAGGAGGGTGTAACATGTTTAACTTGATACGCAATGAATGGGAGAAGATTCTTAAAAAGAAAAGCACATTCGTGATGATAGGCTTGCTCATATTAGCTATTATAGCACTGAGTGGTATATTAAAATATGTTGACAACAATGATGAAGGTGCAGGTGATGACTGGCAAGTGGATCTTCAACAACAAATAGAAGCAGACCGAGAGGGCTTGGAAGAATACGGGGATAGACAGGTGGGTACGTACTATCAACGAAATTTAGCGATTAATGAATATCGCCTTGAACACGAGATTTCCCCGTCTGTCGAATCAAACGTTTGGACACTTGTTGATGAAGCCAAAATGTTAACGAGTTTTATAGGTCTCTTTACCATTGTTGTAGCTGCAGGTATAGTGGCAGGGGAATTTTCTACTGGAACAATTAAGCTATTGCTTATTCGCCCAATGAGTCGTACGAAAATTCTTCTATCGAAGTATTTAACGGTTATCTTATTTAGCTTGTTATTATTAGCAATTGTCTATGGTTTATCAAGTATAATTGGCGTTATTCTATATGGTTTTCCACCTGATGATGCTGTTCATCTTGCCTATCAAAATGGTGAGGTTGTTGAACGTTCACAAGGCTTGCAATTAATCGTGACGTATTTACTTTATTCTATCGATATTCTTATGCTAACCACAATGGCGTTCATGATATCAGCAGTATTTCGCAATAGTTCACTTGCCATTGGTTTATCAATGTTCTTACTGTTTGTAGGTAACACCGTAGCAAACATTCTAGCCATGCAATTTGACTGGGCAAAGTATTTATTGTTTCTAAATACCGATTTAACGGTTTATTTTGATGGAATACCGACAATTGAAGGGATGACATTAACTTTCTCGATCATCATGTTGGCGTTGTATTTTCTTATTTTTCACGCTTTGGCGTTCTTTTTCTTTAAAAGAAGAGATGTTGCAGCTTAAAAGGTGAGTAGTTAGAATAAGAGCTATTTTAATTCACATAAATAAGCTTATATTACTAAAGGAGCGTGCGTTATGGCCAAACTATTGCTACATTTTGAAGGTTTAGTTGTTGTTTTTATAAGTCTATATTTCTATCACTTAAATGGTTTTAGCTGGTGGTTACTTATTCTCTTAGCTCTTGCCCCTGACTTATCGATGTTGGCATACTTAATCAGTGTACGAATAGGAGCGGTTGTTTATAATTTTTTCCATACGTATATAATTCCTGTGTTATTGATATTGCTGGCTATATTTATAGATAGTGCGCCCCTTTTAGCTGTTTGTTTGATTTGGGTAACACATATTGGTGTCGATCGCTTATGTGGGTATGGTTTAAAGTATCCAACTACTTTTAAAGACACCCATTTAAATCGCATATAAATCATCAAATGGTGATAATGAAAACTTCAACAAACATATATTAAGTTGACGAATACCTATAATAATATGTTAAAAAAACGAATCTTTGAGCAAATTTGTTCAAAGATTCGTTTTAAGATCCTTATTATTCCTCAACGCCATTAAATATTATTGAGTCTAAAACACACTAGGCGTACGGCTTAAAGAGTATAAAATTTTGGATTTATGCGTCCTCATTTGAATGCCTTTCAAACCTTCCTAGATGACCAAGCTTCAACCAAATGACTTGCTCCTAATACTTTAACACAAGTAGAAGCGATCATATATTTCTTTCATCCTATCTGTTAAGCAAATCATTTATGAAAGCATCGCTTTGCTATATTTTTTACAAGTGAAGCCGTTTGGTAGTGATCAGCTTGCGTTAGTACTGTGATATCGCTAGTCTAAAAACCTAAAAATATAGCTGGGAAAATTCCCGCTTCATGGGAAATTTAACTACCGGTGAATAAGCGTACCTAAGTCCTTCTCAACTATTGTAAGCGCTTTTATTCAATGGTTAAATGGGTGTTAATAAAAGAAAGAGGTGATGCAATATGAGAGAGAAGCTTCAAAGGTTTGGAGGTGCGATGTTTACACCAGTCCTGCTATTTGCATTTTCGGGGATTATGGTTGCACTTTCCCTAATGTTAAATAATCCTGATATGGTTGGTGGGATTGCGCACGAAGGTACGGTTTGGCATGCGATTTGGAGTATTGTTGAAGATGGCGCTTGGACTGTATTTAACCAAATGGAAATTCTTTTTGTCATTGGAATTGCGCTTGGTTTAGCGAACAAAGCTAATGCACGAGCTGTGATGGAAGCCCTCGTTATTTATTTTACTTTTAATTATTTTCTTTCAAGCATTTTAGAATTTTTCGGACCGACCTTTGGTGTTGATGTCACAGCTGATGTTGGTGGTACAAGTGGATTGAAGCTTATTGCAGGCATTAAGACACTTGATACAGGTATTATTGGCGCAATATTAATATCTGCACTGGCTGTCTGGCTTCATAATCGCTTCTTTGATACGAAGCTACCTGAGTGGCTAGGTATCTTTCAAGGCTCATCCTTTGTCGTTATTATAGGCTTTTTTACGATGTTACCGGTAGCAGTGTTAGTTGCTTGGATTTGGCCGGTGATTCAATCTGGAATTGAATCGATGCAGCATCTCATGGTTTCATCTGGGACACTAGGTGTCTGGCTATATACATTCTTAGAACGTTTACTCATTCCAACAGGTTTGCATCATTTTATCTATACCCCCTTTATATTTGGCCCCGCCGCGGTAGAAGGTGGAATTGTTACAGCATTTATGGAAAATCTTTCGACATTTGCAAATTCAACACAACCGTTAAAAGAGCTTTTTCCGGCTGGTGGATTTGCTTTGCATGGGAACTCAAAAATGTTTGCAACACCAGGTATTGCACTCGCTTTTTACTTTACCGCTAAAAAGGAAAATCGAAAGAAAGTAGCAGCATTGGTTATCCCAGCAACCTTGACAGCTGTGCTAGCAGGAATAACCGAACCTTTGGAATTTACATTTTTATTTGTCGCACCCGTATTATTTGTCATTCACTCATTATTAGCGTCAACTATGGCAGCGACAATGTATGTTTTCGGTGTTGTTGGTGACATGGGCGGTGGCTTAATCGAAATAGCTTCAAAAAACTGGATTCCATTATTTAATAGTCATGGTAGTGTGTATATTATCCAAATCTTAATTGGTTTAACGTTTACCTGCATCTATTTTTTCTTATTTCGATATTTAATTGTAAAGTTTAACTTTCTGACGCCAGGTCGAAGTGATGATCAAGGACCAAAGCTTTACCGTAAATCAGATTACAAAGCAAAGCAACAAGCAAAAAATGATTCTAGTTCCCAATACAAAGTACAAGCAGAAGCATTTTTATCAGCCCTAGGGGGTAAAGAAAATATTGAAACAATAAATAATTGCGCAACAAGACTTCGGGTGAGTGTTCAAAATCCTACCCTTGTAAAAGATGATACAGCATTTAAGGAGGGTGGTGCCCATGGTGTGGTAAGAAATAAGAATGCAATCCAAGTCATTGTTGGATTGTCTGTTGCACAAGTCAGGGAGCAGTTTGAGAAGTTAACTGAAAATAAAACAAAAGGGGAGATCTAATGATGAAAAAATTCTCGATTACCATTGCAGGTGGAGGAAGTACGTTTACGCCAGGGATTATTCTAATGCTTTTAGAAAATATGGATAAGTTCCCAATTAAACAAATTAAGCTCTATGATAATGACGAAGCACGACAGCAACAAATAGCTGATGCTTGTCAAGTCATTATAAAGGAGAAGGCCCCAGAAATTGATTTTCTTGCTACTGTTACACCTGACATAGCATTTAGCGACATTGATTTTGTGATGGCACACATCCGTGTTGGCAAATATGCGATGCGAGAAAAGGATGAGAAGATTCCATTAAAATATGGAGTGGTTGGTCAGGAAACCTGTGGCCCTGGCGGTATCGCATACGGTATGCGCTCAATTGGCGGCGTGCTTGAGCTCGTTGATTATATGGAAAAATACGCACCAAATGCATGGATGTTAAACTACTCCAATCCAGCAGCAATTGTGGCTGAAGCGACAAGAAAGCTTAGACCTGATGCTAAAATATTGAATATATGTGATATGCCAATTGCTATTGAGAACCTAATGACGCAAATACTAGGTTTACAATCTAGAAAGGAAATGGTTATCAGTTATTATGGTTTAAATCATTTTGGTTGGTGGACAGCAGTTCGTGATCGCCAAGGGCATGATCTTTTACCAAAATTAAAAGCACATGTGAAAGATCATGGCTATGCTGTAAACTTCTCAGAAGCGGGGCAGCACATTGATGAAAGCTGGCAAGCGACCTTTAAAAAGGTAAAGGATGTTTATGCACTTGATCCAGATACCTTACCTAATACGTATTTAAAGTATTATTTTTATCCGCAGGATGAAGCGCAAAAAGCTGATCCAAACTATACAAGAGCAAATGAAGTGATGGATGGAAGAGAGAAGCATGTGTTTACAGAATGTAACCGAATTGCTCAGTGCGATTCAACGCAAAATTCTACATTAGAAATTGATGAGCACGCCTCATATATTGTTGATTTAGCAAGGGCAATTGCCTATAATACACAAGAACGTATGCTGTTAATTGTTGAAAACAAGGGTGCTATTCATAACTTTGATTCATCGGCAATGGTAGAAGTGCCGTGTATAGTCGGTTCCGAGGGGCCAGAGCCAATTACACAGGGGAATATTCCTCAATTCCAAAAAGGATTAATGGAGCAACAAGTATCGGTAGAGAAGTTAGTCGTAGAGGCATGGGAAGAAGGCTCCTACCAAAAGCTATGGCAAGCGTTAATCTTATCTCGTACAGTACCGAATGCACGTATCGCTAAGCAAATACTAGATGATTTAATTGAAGCTAATCACGCCTATTGGCCGGCTTTAAGCTAACATAAAAGACATGGACGACTTTTCGTTCATGTCTTTTTCTTAATAGATTAAATAAATATTCGAATCAATTGCTTTAAAAAGCTATACTATAATTACAGAAAGGGAGGAAAGCGATGCTAAAGGATTTAATCAACACACATTATGATCAGTTATCTGATAATGATTTCTACGTTTTAGATTTTGTTCAATCTCACCTTGCTCAATGTTCAAGCATGACCATAAATGAGTTATCAAATGCTTGTTCGATCTCAAAGTCTTCAATACTCCGATTATCTCAAAAGCTTGGTTTTAGCGGTTATAGCGAGTTTAAATTCAGTTTGAAAAGAGAAATTCAAAATGTTGATAGAAGCTCTGATTTTTATGAGTTAAGTCATAAGGACATTCAATTTACTGAACAGCTTTATAATAAAATCGACAAAAATCCAATTTTTAATGGGATTGACAAGGCTGATTCAATCTATGGGTTTGCAACAGGGTGGGGACAAAGGAATGCATTAGAAGAATTATCCCGTTATTTAATTTCGTGTGGAAAACCCATGCACATCATTCCTGCCGCAACAGAGCTTAATATTGTATTGTCAAAAATAAAACCAACTGACTTAGTGATCTTTATTTCATTGAGTGGTGATGTGGAAAACATCATAACAGTTTTAAAAGCTCTAGCGATTAGAGCCATTCCAACGTTATCCATAACGAGCTTTAAAAATAATCATCTAGCCGAATTATCGCATTACCACCTTTACTATCAATCAACAGATTTAGGTACATATTCTGGCGTGGAGCAAAAATCATTCATTGGATTACAGGTTATGATTGACTTATTGTTTCGAGGATTTTTACAATATCGAAAAAATTTAAAGAGTGGCGCTGGGAAGGATTAAATAGACATTGCCGCTTCTCTCGTAACATGATGTACGCCTTAAGGTTAGTTTTAGGTGTGTCCTATCCACTAGTATCCGGTGAGTCAACCGGTTCCACTCAATTTTTAATTAGTTAATAAGATAAAACATCTTGGATTTGTCCAGATTGTTTATGAATCGCTAACTGTTCACCTTTGTTTTTAGCGATCTCTTTACCGCGTTCAATAGCTTCTTCTTTAACTTGATAACGGTTTGCTGCTTGTTCTGCATGAGCAGTTTTTACGATCCATTCATCGCCATCTGGTAACACATGTACCCCATGATCAAGCAGTTCTGGTCGACTTGATCTCTCATGATCGGTTGCTCGTAATGCTTGATCTGTTTTTTGTTTAATCTCTTGTTTTTCTGCCTCTGTTGCATTATCATACCACTCTTTAGCTTGTTCTGTGGCAATTGGGATCGCTTGATTCTCCTGATAGCCTTCTTCAACCATTGCGTTAGCGATGTCAATTGCTTTTTTTCGTATTACTAAATTTAAATTCTTCAATGAACTTGGATAATCATTTGTATCCCACGTGATAATATCGCCTCCTTATATTCTTTGATATTACCCGTCTTTATCGGTGTTAAACCCTATTTAAACAAGTGCAAAAAAACATACTAAGATTAGTGGGTAAGATCATCGACGGATGATTTTGCCCACTATTTTTCTTTTTAGAGTTATAGTGAGAAGTGAAAGAAAGCTCGACCAAAGCCTCAGGGGTCATAGAATCCGTATAAAAAACCGAGCTTCTTCACTTTCATTTTTGAATCAGATTTAAGTATGTTGGGGCCATTGAGTTCGTGTAAAGGAAATTGGAATCAAAATGAATAAGTGAAGGTCTTTCAAATCATAAAAAGAAGAGAGAGGAAAAACATGGGATTAGTCGTTGCTTTAGATGTTTCTATGGGGAAAAGTTTTAAAGTCATATATGGATGGTCAAACATGCCTTTCAGAAAAAGAAATACTTCACAATAAGGAGGGTTTTCAAACATTACTTAATGAAATTCAGCTTCTTCCTGAAGCGCCTGTTCTAGTCTTTGAATCAACAGGCATTTATTCGCAACCAGTTGAAGCTTTTTGTCAAAAGAACAGTTGCGTTACTGTTATGCACAGCAACTCCTTTATCTATTGGCAGAGAAAGAGAAAATTTCTATACAGTTAATTGATCGTTCCAGATTGCTTACTGAGTTTGAAATACTAATAAGTTTGCCGGGAATTGGTGAAATTAGCGCTGCACTTTTTATTGGAGAGTTTGGCGACTTATCACGCTTTTCAAATCATAAAAAAGTCAACGCATCTATTGGGATTGATATCCGCAGGTATCAATCAGGTAAGTACACTGGACAAGATCACATCAATAAACGAGGAAATCCCAAAGGGAAAATTCTATATCTGATTGTTAGGAATATGATCCGTCAACAAAAGGCAGGACCCAATCATATCGTCGATTATTATTATAAATTAAAAAAGCAACCTATATCCAAAAAGGATAAGGTCGCCACTGTAGCTTGCATGAACAAGCTACTGAAATGTATCTATTCCATGGTCAAGAATAATACGAAGTACGATTACTCGGCACGGTCTCTAAGGACCAATAGTATAATTTTGTAATACCATACCCAGCCTCAGTTTTAAAAATAAAATAGCTGAGGTTTATTTCCGATGCACAAAATTAATACCAGCAGAAAAATCCATAAATATATAATTAATTTCGATTAAGTACTTGACTAATCGTAGGAAAGAGGTTGGGACAAAAGTAAAAGACATAAGATCAAATGCGAATGATCCGTTTGTTTTGTGAATGGATGATTCGTCTTTATTATATTAAAACGAATGATACCAATTAGCAGAGGAAATATGCGACACTCTAGCGGGAACAGCACGAGCTGAATTAGCTGAAGCCGTGCCCGCAGAAAGGGAGTATATTTCCTCTGCGGATATGTGATAAACCTAGACATGATAACATCATTCGTATTTGAAGAGCATATTTTTGTTATGTCCCGGCCTCGTTAAATAATTAAGCTTTTTCTCCAACGACAGTAAAGCGTTCATTCTCATGTTTCGGATTTTCTATTTCATCGACAATTGCAATGGCATAATCGGCATAGCTAATATAGCTATCACCTGCACGATTGGTAATCACATGATCTTTTCCGACTTGATAGCTTCCCGTTCGCTTTCCTTCAGGATCAAAATTAATCGCGGGACTCAAATGGGTCCATGTTATATCAGTTGTGGAAGAAAGGATATCAAGTGCTTTCCCCATGTTAGAGGCAGTGGGGTAGACAAAATCAGGAAAGTCAGGTGTATCAAAAAGGCGTGTCGTTTTTTCTTGGTCAACAAACAGACTGCCTGCCCCACCAACAACGATAAGCTTGGTATCTGTTCCTTTTAGAGCCTCAATCAATGCATGATGTGAATCAACATGTAAATGTTCTTCGCCTTGAGGGGCATTAAACGCGTTAACGACAACATCAAAGTCAGTTAAATCTTCTTTAGTTAAGTCAAAGATATTTTTTTCAATTACAGCGACATCTTGATCGGTTAACTTGCTCTTATTTCTAATAATAGCAGTTACATCGTGTCCTCTTTGTTTTGCTTCTTTTAAAATGAGTGTTCCGGCCTTTCCTGTTGCTCCAATAATACCGATTTTCATAAAATATCCTCCTCTTATTTTCATATGTAACTATTTTAGTTACATATCGCTGAAATGTCAACTCACACGTTTTCTAAGAAAGTTTGTTGACAGTACTTCTATAGAAAAGTCTAATTTTAATGGACAAACAGGAGCGTTCGCTCAGGAAAAACTGCTAGTGGCTAGTTAGTTGTTTAATAATATTAGCCAATGTTTGCTGGGCAAGCTCTTGTTCTAATGCGTCTTGTGCTCGTTTATATGTTGTCTCCAATACCGATTGAATATTCTTACCAACCCAACAATTAGGATTAGGGTCTGGGTGTATTAAAAATAGGTCTCCCTTGGTTTGGAGCGCTTGGTATACTGTCAGGATTGTAATCTGACCTGGCGCTTTTAATAGGGTGAATCCTGGTTTCCCAGCCTGTGACGAAATTAAACCAGCTTGTTTTAATTGTCCGCTTAGTCGACGGATAACAACAGGATTGGTATTAACACTTTTGGCAATAGATTCCGATGTCACAGGATCGTGAGGATTTGTAGCGATTAGTGTTAGTATATGAATAGCGACAGAAAGCTTAGTATTTATCATAATTTCACCACCATTATAAGTTTATGAAGCTCTTGACAGAAAGTCAGATGAAATGTTTACTTAACTTTATCACGTAAATATAGAGAGCAGAAGTAAATCTATATAGGTGGACGATAACGGACGCTATCACTCAACTACCAATCAGTGGGCGGGTAAGATCGTAGGCTAAAACCGCCACATCCTGTGGCAACGTCTGCATGACCTACATCCTGTAGCCCTCCGCCCACTGATTGAAGGTTCGCTTTATATGTGAAGGTGACCTCACTCGATTAGCCAAGCAGAAATTTTTAAGTGTAACTATGCTTTTAGAGCTCCATGAAAAAATGATGGAAATCAAAGCCGTGCATTTATTTTCATGCAGACCCTCTCTTTATTATTTTGTATTGAAGGCACCGTGCATAACGGGCCCAACAAACTGATTAAGTTTCCAACCGTGAGTAATGGCGGCATGAACAAAATTTTTAGCAGCAATGACCGCTTCTTTTACTGGCATACCATGCGCGAGGTTGGCCGTAATTGCAGCTGCAAACGTACAACCAGCGCCGTGGTTATAGTTTGTCGCAACCTTGTCTTTTTCCAATAAGAGAAAGTCAGATCCATCATAGAAAAGGTCGACTGCCTTATCATGTTCAAGAGCTTTTCCACCTTTGATCACAACATTTTCAGCGCCGAGATCAATGATTTTTTTCGCAGCTTCTTTCATCCCGTCAACATCATGAATGGGTCCAGTTCCTGCTAACTGTCCAGCTTCAAACAGGTTGGGTGTAGTAATGGTTGCAATAGGAAGCAGAAGTTCACGCATGGCATCTGTATTTTCAGGTTGAAGGACTTCATCTTCCCCTTTACATACCATGACAGGGTCAATCACGACTTTATCAAGTTTATGCTCTTTTATTTTTGAGGCACCAAGTTCAATGATGTCTACTGATCCTAACATGCCAGTTTTCATTGCATCGATACCTACGGATAGAATGGTGTTAAGTTGTTTTTCCACGGTTTTGACGTCGATCGGTGTGACATCGTGACTCCAATTGTTTGGGGCCATAGCAACGATAGAAGTGAGTGCTGTCATCCCATATACATCATGCTCTTGGAATGTTTTTAAATCAGCTTGGATGCCAGCACCGCCGCTGGAATCTGAGCCAGCCAATGTCAATGCTTTTTTCAAGATTTATACCTCCTCAAGAATGTCTATTTATTTCTATCATATCATTAATAAAGAGAGGATAGAAATGATTTGTTATCGATCCAACGATGAGCAAATTGTTTTCTTGCATTTTTAAATAGTGGTACGTTATGGAGTGAAAAAATTAAATAAAAAAGGAGAGAAGCGAAATGTCAAAATCATTGACTAATGATTTTAATGATATTGTGTTACAACGTCGTTCAATTCGAGAATACGACCCGAATGTAAAAATTAGTAAAGAAGAAATGGCAGATATATTAGCGAAGGCGGTTCGGGCACCATCTTCTGTCAATATGCAACCATGGCGGTTTGTAGTGATCGAGACCGAAGAGATGAAAGAAAAGTTAAAGCCGTTGGTGCAATTTAATCAAAAGCAATTAGATACTTCATCAGCAATGATTGCCATATTTGGTGATTTAAATAATTTTGATTATGCTGAAGAGATTTATGGAACAGCAGTGGAGAAAGGGCTTATGCCGGCGGAAGTAAAAGAGAAACAACTCTCTTTTTTGACTGAGCATTTTGGTAAAGTTGCACCAGAAGTTAATAAACGAACGGTTTTAATAGATGGTGGTCTCGTCTCGATGCAGCTCATGCTTATTGCAAGGTCTCATGGTTATGATACCAATCCAATTGGCGGATTTGACAGGGAAGCTGTTGCTGAACTTTTGAAGATGGATAAAACACGTTATCTGCCTATTATGCTGCTCTCTATTGGTAAGGCAGCAGAAGAAGGCTATCAATCAGTCCGACTTCCGGTTGAGCGAATAACTGAATGGGTTTAACATAAAAGCAGGGATTTTTTAAAATGTACCCTATAGAGTAGACACTTTAAAAAAAGTCTACCTATAGGGTACTTTTGTGTATAATTAGAGAAAAAACAGTAAATGGGGAAAGA
>NZ_JAFBDS010000009.1 GCF_016908375.1 Amphibacillus cookii | reverse complement strand
AATTTAAAAAAGATGACCCCTGTACAATACAGGAATCACCTTTCCAGTGTAGCATAGTCTTTTTTTAAAAAGTCCTTTACAAAGGGTACAGATTAATAAACGAATAGCTTTTTTATTTTTGAGCAAAGCATAAAGGGGATGTTAGTTAAAATATATAAAAGACTAACACAGCGCTTATGCTTTAGTTGTTTTAATTTAGATTATACTACTTTCTTAGTTTTAATCATGTGTAGCGCTTCTTTTACTATGCTATATTCTACTTCATTTAAAGGCACAAGTGGAAGGCGCACAGTTCCAACATTAAAACCGTTTAGAGTTAATGCTGCTTTTACAGCTGTCGGATTAGGGGCAACAAACAATGCTTTTACCAATGGTGCCAACTGGTGGTAAATCCTAGTCGCATGTTTAATCTCTCCTCGATTATAGGCCCCGATCATATCCTGCATCTGATCCCCAGCGATATGTGATGTAACAGATACAGCCCCATGCCCTCCGATCGATAGAATGGGTAATAATAAATCGTCATCACCACTGTAAATATAAAAATCATCGCCTGTACCTGCAATCACTTGACTGATTGCATCTAAGTCCCCAGTAGCTTCTTTAATAGCTACAATATTATCAACCTTAGCTAAACGTAAAATCGTGTCCACATCCAGCTTAACAACCGTTCTACCCGGGATATTATATAGCATTACCGGGAGACAAGTCGATTGAGCAATCGTCCGAAAATGTTGAAACATTCCTTCTTGTGACGGCTTATTATAGTATGGTGTAACGAGCATGACACCATCTGCTCCAAGTGTTTCTGCTTGTTGAGTCATAAAGATTGACGCTTGGGTGTTATTAGAACCTGTTCCAGCAATAACAGGGACACGATGATTGACTTGCTTAATCACAAATTGAAGAAACTCGACTTTCTCCTCTGCTGTTAAAGTTGGTGATTCCCCGGTGGTGCCATTAATAACAAAACCATCTGTTCCGTTTTCAAGTAAGTGCTCGATGAGATGCGCAGCCACTTGATAGTTAATCGTCCCATTGTTATTAAATGGTGTAACTAATGCAGTTAATAACTTTCCAAAATTCATAAAAATTCACCTCTTATTCGTATTTGAAAATGTCATGAACGAATGAGAGGCTACCTCAGAAAACCATCAATAAAGCACAAAAAAACAGCGCACGAAAGCAATCGGCAGCTGCATCAATAAAATGACTCATTTATGATGCGTGAGATAGCCCTCCATATAGTTAATAACTATATGACAGTATAGTGTTTGTTCAACCCTATACCAGCAAAATAAAAGAATAAGCCTTATTTCACTTCGGCAAATAAGCCTTTTCGTGATGTTCATCGATACTTACCTATCTCATCATCACGTACTGATCTTAATTTGCTCCTCTATACCCACTTCAATAATTGATTGAAGTAAATGTGATTATACTATACCAAAAATGCAATGCACTGACAATAAGGTTTATTCAAAAAGTGATATTGAGTGAAAGAAAGAATCTAGACACAGTAGACCTTCGGATGCATCCTATTCCCATAGGATTCGATATTTTCACTTCCGTGTTAAAGTATATTTATTAGTACAATAAGAATACTAGGCAAGCAAATACCTCTATTGACTTATAAAGCGTTGCATTAAAAGAACTCTTTTTTGCCGCCACTTTCAACACTTAAGTGTAAGTATTGATGTGACGGGAAAATAAATGCCATTCAACATATTTAAGGCATTTTTATACTAGAAAAAACAGTAAAACAGCCGTTTATGAAAAATCTAACAATCTCACTTTAGCCATGAATGATTTAGGTCGAATGATGTCGTTTTATATTGAAGTTTAATAGTGTAATGATGTAGAATAAAGTATTGGCTTTGTTCACCATGAAAAAGAATGTTTCATCTAATCACTCATACCATGTGAAAGCGAGCAATAAAAATGACAAAATCAAAGCAATTAATAAAAGTGTATAAAAATAATACGGTAAGATTACTTGGCCTAAATATTTTGATTATTGGCTTTTTATTTTTGCTGTTGATCATTATATCTAGTTTATTGCTATCAAAACACACTGAAAATAGTTATCGTGACATGATGATACAAACAACGGAAAGAATTGATCAACAATTCGGTTTTATCTTCAACGAACTACATTATTTAGCAAATCAACTTCAAATTGATGGGCGTTTTACAGATGAATCCGAAACACGCGTTGCATTGAATAATATAATTAACTATACAAATTTAATAGACAATGGTTTTGTTAATAGTGATGAAGGCATTATCAAACCCGAAATAGAGGATAAGATAAAGCTAGATAACGTTAAAAATATTGATCTTTTATATACTGAAGATTTAATATTACAACGAGCTAAGTCCATTGATTATCCAAATGTTTTAGAATTTATTGTTCCTTATGAAAATCAAACGACTCAACTTCATTTTTTTATTGACATCATTAGTAATCCAACCTTTCTGGCTTTTTTTGATACGTTGGCATTTCATGATGAACATTATATTGCTATATTCGACCAAGATAATCATGTGTTTTTTGAACAGAATCATCTGACGATGGATGATCCATTTGATTATTTAACACAAATTGATCTTTTGTTTAACAAAGAGCTGAATGACATAAACTTTAATGAATTTGATGATCATAATCATTCTTCATATTATATTACTTATCAAGATATTGAGCACACAGATTGGAAAGTCATTTTAGTTGTACCTAAAATTATATCATCAGCAGTATCTCGCGAACTAAATGCTGTGCTCATTCCTATCTTTTCAATCATTGCCTTGGCTATAGTTATCCTTACTACTTATATCAGTCATCGTAATGCCAAACCGTATAATCTACTTTTTAATGGTATCTCACGCATAAGTGATGGAGACTATCATCATCGCATTCCTAGAACCAATCAAAACCATTATATATCTACGATTAATACGCGTTTCAATATTATGGCGCATCAGCTTGAAAAATACCGAGATGATGTCAGAAGAAAAACATATGAGCTTAAACAGCAAAAAAATTTTTTAGATCGAATTATTAATAATAGTCCAAGTCTTATTTATACGATGAACTATCTTGGACAATATACGATGGTTAATAAGCAATTTGCAGATTTGTATCAGCTAGCACCAGAAGAAATCATCGGTAAAAAAGAAACGGATATTAATCAGGATGAAAAAAGAGCACAGTATTATGCTAAACTTAATCGTTCTATAATGATGTCTGGACAAATAATGGCTACAGAAGATAGACAAGTTAATGCGGCTGGAGAAGAAAGATGGTTCCATGTTAACAAACAACCAATTAACGGAGAAAAAGCAGATGATCTACAATTGTTATGCGTAGCTACAGATATAACCGAGATGAAAAGGCAAGCCGATATCATTGAGTATCAAGCAAATCATGATGAGTTGACAGATCTACCTAACCGAAAATATTTTAAATATCAAATTAAGCATATGTTGAGTGACTCAGCTGAAGATCAGAAAATAGCACTGCTTTTCTTAGACTTAGATCGCTTTAAATATGTAAATGATACATTTGGCCATGAAGCAGGTGATAACTTACTCGTTTCAGTATCTGAACGACTCAATCAAGTGGTTGGAGACACGGGTATGGTTTTTCGCTTTGGTGGGGATGAATTTACGGTGTTAACCAACTTTCGTGAGGATCGAACTGAAGTCGCAGAGTTAGCGAGAAATATACTTACTGAGTTAACAAAACCGTATAACTTTGAAGAACACAAATTTATTGTAACCGCAAGTATTGGTATCAGTCTTTACCCTGATCACAGTCAAACGGTTGACGATTTAACAAAGTTTGCAGATATGGCAATGTATTTAGCAAAAGAACAAGGGAAGAACACATTCCGATTTTATTCAAAGGAATTAGAAACGGATATCTCGACATCGTTAAGGCTTGAAATGGATTTATATCAAGCAGAGGAACGTGATGAATTGTTTGTTGTTTATCAACCGATCTTTAATGCAACAAATCATAAATTGATAGGTGTTGAAGCTGTTTTACGTTGGGCACATACAAAGTTAGGCTTGATATCAACAAATGAATTTATAAAAACGGCTACAGACACTGGCTTAATTTATCGATTTGTTTTAAATGCTTTTGAAGAAGCTTGTCAAACAATAAGAGAATGGAATAATCGGGGTAATGACGATTTACAATTGTATGTTAACTTTTCAGAGCGGGAACTGTGTATGGAGCATTTCATTGAATCGTTAACTGCTATTATGCAAAAAACACTTATTGATCCTTGTTTAATTACTATTGAAGTCAATGAAGTTATTGTTACCCAAAATAATCGTCTTGTTAGAAAGGTATTAAAGCGATTAAAAGCACTAGGCCTATCGATAGCAATAGATGGTTTTGGTACAAGCTATTCTTCTCTAACCGTTTTAAAAAGCATGCCAATTAACCAAATAAAAATAACGAACAGCTTTATCGATTATATGATAAATGATGAAGACGAAAGTACATGGAAACAATTACTAAAGATGAAGGCAAAGTTAAACCTATCATTTATAGCAGAAAATATTGAAACAGAAGAACAATTATCATTTGTTAATCGTGATCAGTGGCAAGGTGTTCAAGGTTTTATCCTTTGTCAGCCATTAACAAAAGAAGAATTTGAGCAATACTATTGACATAAATCCTTTTTATGCATAAAATAACTATTAACTATTTTAATTGATGATTCGAATTATTCTGTCAATTATATAGGGCATGACGATTTTACAATAAAGGTGGTGTCAAAGCATGGGATCGCAAAACAAGCAACAAGTGCAAATTGGTGACTGGGTTAAATTGCAATCAAGTAAAGGTGAACGCATTCGTGGTTATATTGAAAAGCACACGGGGAATAATCAAGTGTTACAACTTCGTGTCATAACAAGTGATAATCATTTGCTAGCTGGTCATAGTATTCAAGTACAATTAGACAAACTTGAAAGAGAAACACCTTTTACATGTTATACGATAGCAGAACTAGAGCAATTGATCGACCTTGCCTTGTTAACAAATGACAAAGCATGGTTTGACGCATTATCTGAACAATATAAACACCTGCATTCAGAATTAACTAAAGATCATGAATTGGGTTGTACAGCTTCACATCATTAATCATATATAACATCATCTCCTGTTTAATCAGGAGATGATGTTTTTTTGCTAAATGAACGGTTAGTGTTTTAAGTGTGTTGGACATTGACAAGCCTCTTATTCTATGTTAAAAAATATATGTTAGCACTCAACGCTTTAAAGTGCTAATTCAATATTTTATTTGAAAGGGAGATTGAAATGGCTAAACAGCAATTTGAAGCAGAATCCAAGCGTTTGTTAGATATGATGATTAATTCAATTTATTCTAAACGAGAAGTTTTTTTGCGAGAATTAATTTCAAACGCAAGTGACGCAATTGATAAAATGTACTATCGTGCTTTAACCGATGAGTCTATCACATTTAATCAGTCGGATTATTACATAAGAATCGACGTGGACAAAGAGAAGCGTCAGTTAACGGTTTCTGATACAGGTGTAGGGATGACGAAGGATGAATTAGAAAGCAACTTAGGTATTATTGCAAAAAGTGGTTCATTAGCTTTTAAAAATGAGAATGAAATTAAAGATGGCCATGATATTATTGGACAATTCGGTGTGGGCTTCTATGCCGCTTTTATGGTAGCAGATGAAGTCTTTGTAAAATCAAAATCACTGGGAGATAGCCAGGCTTATTTATGGCATTCTGAAGGTGCAGATGGCTATAGTATTGAACCATGTGATAAAGACACGATCGGTACAGATATTACATTAATCATTAAGCAAGGCGAAGATGATGACGACGACTTTGATCAGTTCCTTGATCCTCATCAGCTTCAAACCATTGTTAAAAAATACTCTGATTTTATTCGTTATCCAATAAAGATGGAAGTGTCAGAGCAAAAACTTAAAGAAGGTTCTGAAGACGATTATGAAACGGTGATTGAAGATAAAACGATTAATAGTATGGTTCCTATTTGGAAAAAGAACAAAGCAGAACTAACTGATGAAGATTATCATCAATTTTATAATGAAAAGCATTATGGATTCGATCAACCACTAGAGTATATTCATGTGAGTGTCGACGGTAACGTTAGGTATCAGGCGATTTTATATATTCCTGAATCAGCTCCTTACAACTATTATTCTGCTGAATACGAAAAAGGATTGGAACTATATTCAAATGGTGTTTTAATTATGAATAAGGCCCCTGAATTGCTGCCTGATTATTTCAGCTTTGTTAAGGGCTTAGTTGATTCAGAAGATCTGTCGTTAAATATTTCTAGGGAGATGCTTCAACACGATCGTCAATTAAAGTTAATTGAAAAAAATCTTGTTAAAAAGATTAAACAAGAACTAACTAAAATGCTGCGTAATGAACGTGATAAGTATGAGAAGTTTTATCAGGCATTTGGTCGTCAGCTTAAATATGGTGTTTATAGTGATTTTGGACAAAACAAAGAGACATTGAAAGATCTATTACTTTTTTATTCGTCAACCGAAGAAAAATTAGTGACGCTAGCAGAATATGTAGAACGAATGAAAGAAGACCAACCATTTATTTATTATGCTACCGGTGAAACCAATGCTCGAATCGAAAGGTTGCCACAAACAGAAATCGTTAAAGATAAAGGGTATGAAATTTTATATTTTACAGATGATATTGACGAATTTGCGATTAAAATGCTTGCTGAATATGAAGGCAAATCATTTAAATCTGTATCTAGCGGTGATCTAGGCTTAGAAGATGATAAAGAAGAACAGCAAGCTGTTTCAGAAACAGACCAAGCTATTTTTGATAAAATGAAAGCCATTTTATCAGATAAAGTTAGTGATGTTCGTCGATCTAAACGCTTGAAAACACATCCTGTTTGTTTAAGTAATGAGGGTGATATTTCAATTGAGATGGAGAAAGTTTTAAATATGATGCCTGATAATCAAGGTATTCAAGCAGATAAAGTATTAGAAATTAATACCAATCATGAAATCTTCCAATCGGTCAAAGCTGCTTTTGAAACAGATCAAGATAAAGTTGAAGCGTACACCAACATATTATATAACCAAGCTTTATTGATTGAAGGTTTACCAGTAGAGGACCCAATCAGTTACACAAATGATGTTTGGAAAGTTATGAAATAGCACTTGACATTTATTGCCGTCATGTTATGGTGTAAATAGTAAAAAAATTAATAAAGCAATTACCACTAGGGGTGTCACCTTTGTAGTGACTGAGATTGAAGTAATGCTTCGAGACCCTTGGAACCTGATCTAGTTTAGGCTAGCGTAGGGAAGTGGCGGGTCACCTTTTCTGATCCTTGTTATATTCACCACTTTTCTTACGTTTGTAGGGGAAGTGGTTTTTGCTATTTATGGGAGGAATGGGAGAATGAAATTTTCTGAAAAAATTAGACAGGAAGCCGATCCAATTTGGCAAGCTAGCTTTGATCATCCATTTGTACAAGGTGTTGGAGATGGAACTTTACCATTAGATCGCTTTCGGTATTACGTGATGCAGGATTCTTACTATCTATCCACATTTGCACGCGTCCAGTCTTTAGGTGGGGCGATGGCAGATTCTTTAGAAGTAACACATCGAATGGCTGTTCACGCCCAAGGCACTTATGAAGCTGAGATGGCTTTACATCGTACCTTTTCAAAATTACTAAAGATTACCGAAGAAGAACAAAATGCATTTAAACCTGCACCTACGGCGTATGCTTATAGTTCTCATATGTATCGTGCAGCACAATTTGGTCATCTAGGTGATGTAATTGCTGCTATCTTACCTTGCTATTGGCTCTATTATGAAATAGGAGAACAATTAAAAGGTAAACAACCTAATGAACCGATTTATCAAGAATGGATTAAAACATATGGATCTGACTGGTTCAAAGAGTTAGTAGAGGAGCAAATTAATCGATTAGATGAGATTGCTGAACATGTATCAGCTGCTGATCGTCATCGAATGAAAGAACATTTTATGATAAGTAGTCAATATGAATACTTGTTTTGGGAAATGGCGTATACACTAGAAAAGTGGCCCATCGATTATTTGAATATTTAACAGATGATGTATCGATAAAAAAACGAGTCAGATTTGTTAACTGACTCGTTTTTTAGTTAATCGAGTGTAGGTACTTTAATGTGTAGAGGAGGTAACACAATCCAACCTTTTTCTTTATTTAATCGTAATACTTTCGCACCCATTTGCGCTTTACTCATATGGAATTGACCGAAAAGGGTTGCGATGTCTTCGCGTAAACATTGCCCCATGATGGTACTACAACTAATTAAACCTTGAGCAATGTTAGCGGAGATGGCCGCACTAATTTCTGGATCATTAAAACGAGCGCCACTAGGGATGTCTTCAAGATCAGCATAAGCGCGTTCGGGTGGTGCAGGGGGCAAACTAACACCGTTAATTTTCAAAATTTCTTCAATACTTTCAATTTCTTGTTGTAGACCTCGCATAAGATCCTCTAACAATTTGTACAAATCTTGATCACCTGTATGGTTACTCAACGTTTGATAAGTAATATAGTTTCCTTTTGCAGCTAATAGGAAGGACCATATACTAAATACTTCTCCATAATGTAACGGATCTTTCTTTGGGTTTCCACGCATAATACCCATCAAACCACTCCTTATCGTTTATTCAAGCTTTATTCTTTTATAAATGCGACTATTTTATACATTAAATTGCAAAGCAGTATAAACTTTTTGTATAAATAAAGCATTAAATCACATACTAGTCATGGAGGTGTTGGTATGGAACATGTTAAATTAATCGTGATCAAATTTATTGCGTCATTTGTTCTCTTATATTTAGTTTTAGGAATTGGTTATGGTATGGCGGTAGGATCCATTTTAGCTATTAATGTGGTTAGCCTGATTGCTTACTATATTGGAGATTTAGTTATTTTGAAGCGAACAAATAATTTAATAGCAGCGCTGGCTGATTTTGCTATCGCATTTGCCGTTATTTATTTACTTGCTGATCTATTAACCGTTGGTGGCGATCCATTAACAGCGGCTTTTCTTTCAGCAGTTGCTATCGGTATTTACGAATTGTTTTTTCATCCCTATGTGGCAGAAGTATTAGATTATCAAGATGACGAACCGGTGAGTTTAAAACAGTATGATTATAGCATGGAAGCATCAGATGAATTTGAACCTTATCTAAATGATTTTGACGATGAAGATATTTGATAAAGCTAGATACGGGATCGAAAATTATTCAATCAACTAACATTAATAAACATATGGACATGGTTTGAACATACAAAACGTTTAAACCATGTCTTTTATTGTGCACAAAATTTATTCATTTTACTATACTAGTACTAGCAATAGCTTAGACATGACTTGCCGGTTATACCTTTTGAAAGGAAGGTGGCCGACATGACAGTTTATGAATGTTTAGTCATCATGATTAGCTTTGCTACCCTTGTTTTTATTATATCAAATAAAGATAAGGGGGATTAAAAAGCTCCTGAATCAATGAAACATGATCGTTAAGTACAGGAGTATGATAAAAAAGGTATAATCACTATTAACATGGCACGCTATTGCATAAGGTCGTTTGACAATTATATGTTAAGCGGCCTTTTTTTATTGCTTTTTAAGTTTAAGGTAGACCTTGAGCTCAAGAGACTTATTGTTTTAAGATAAAATCTATTTATTACAGATAAGCGTCCGTAAAACGCCCGCCTCAAAATACATGATAGTGACTGTACAAAACTTGTCGTATCCCTTTTTATTTGATTGACAATCACTTAAACCCACTATAAAATTATAAGTATATTTAGAAAATATACTTTATCAATGAAATATATTTAAAAAGTATATTGAAGGGGTGGTTTGTTGAAAGATTTATTTGAACTTTTTATAACGTTTGCTCGTATAGGTGGGTTAACATTTGGTGGTGGCTATGCGATGCTCCCAATCTTACAAAGAGAGGTTGTGGACATAAAAAAATGGACAACAACAGAAGAATTAATGGACTATTATGCGATTGGGCAAACAACTCCTGGTCTTATAGCTGTCAATACAGCCACATTTATTGGTCAGAGATATCGAGGAACATTAGGTGGGGTTGTGGCAACCTTTGGTGTCATTTTTCCTTCTCTTTTTATTATTAGTATTATTGCCATGTTTATGAATAATTTTGAAGATTCTATCGTGTTACAAAATGCTTTTGCTGGTATCCGAGTAAGCGTCTATGTGCTAATTCTTAATGCAGTCATTAAGCTGTGGAAAAAATCAATCGTTGATAAGGTTGGTTTACTAATCTTTTTACTTATTTTTTCTTTATCTATATTTACAAGTTTATCACCTGTTCTATTTGTTATTGGTGCAGGTATTATCGGGTTATTGACAAAAATGCAAAGAGGTGAGCGATTAAAATGATCTACTTGCAATTATATTATGAATTCTTTCAAGCGGGTCTATTTGCTGTCGGAGGCGGATTAGCGACATTACCCTTTTTATACGATATCTCTGATCGAACGAGTTGGTTTACTTATGAACAATTAGCTGATATGATTGCGATTTCTGAATCTACGCCTGGGGCAATAGGCATTAATATGTCGACATATGCAGGCTATATGGCAGCTGGTATTCCCGGTGGAATTGTCGCTTCACTTGGTTTGATCACACCAGCTGTTATTATTATTGTTATCGTTGCTCAATTTTTAAATAAATTCAAAGATAATCAGTACGTTCAAGCCATTTTTTATGGTTTAAGGCCAGCATCAACAGCACTTATTGCCGCAGCAGGTTTTGCGGTTGTTATGATTGATTTAGTTCATGTTGACTTATTTCAAATGACCGGATCGTTTATTGATTTAATTAATTGGCGAGCATTAATACTAGCGATTGTGTTGTTTTATCTCTCTAATCATGTTCGATTAACTAAAAATCTGCATCCGGTTATATTTATTGCTTTCGCTGCCGCTATCGGTATTATATTTAATTTTGCCGAGGTAGCACTATGAACATTAAACAATTGCAATATTTTATTGCCGTAGCAGAAAATGGTACTATATCTGCTGCAGCTAAAAAACTTGGTATCTCACAACCGCCGCTAAGTGTACAATTGAAGCAATTAGAAGATAGCTTACATGTTCAGTTGTTTGAACGAGGAGCACGGAAGGTAAACTTAACGGAGGCGGGGAAAATTCTGTACAAGCGGGCAAATAGCATTGTTGCCCTTTCTCGTATGACGATTCATGAGCTTGATCATTTTCAAAAAAATCAATCAGGTACATTAAGGCTAGGAACGATTTCATCAGTTGGCGCTTCTTTGTATCATGATAGGCTACAAGCCTTTAATCGTATATATCCTGACCTTACTTATGATATACATGAAGGAAATACATACGAATTATTAGAAAAGCTAAGTCAAGACGAAATTGATTTAGCTATCGTACGCACGCCATTTCAGGCTGATGATGTCATTTGTCATAGCTTAAAAGAAGAGCCGATGCTTGCAGTGACAACCGATCATTACTTAACTGATCAACATCAAGGTAAGATCGCAATTGATCAATTAAAAGATCAACCACTTATTTATTATCGCAGAATGGAACATGTGATTACAGCAGCCTTTCAAAAGCATGGGCTTGAACCGGTTATCAAGTGTCTTAATGATGACGCACGAACGTCAATGATGTGGGCAGAAGCGGGGCTCGGGGTCGCATTAGTTCCTGAGTCGATTGCTAAGCTTTACTGGTCTAATCACATCACTTCTTATCAAATTAACGAACCCGATCTATTTACCCAAGTGACAGCGATTCGGAGAAAAGCTGCATCTTGTTCACCAATCGTCCTATCATTTCTTGACTTATTTAATGTGTAAAATTGAGGGTTGTTATGAGAAAGACTAATCATCAACTACTGGTCGTATAGGTTTATCACAGATAACCGTCCGTAAAAGCTCCACCTCAAAATAAAGAACAGCGGTAAATCTATTAGGTGGTGATAGCGGACGCTAATGTCTTGATTTACTCAACTATCAATAGCGGGCGTTTTCGTTCTTCGCTTACTATTAAATGTTCGTTTTATGAGTTGACATAAGTTGTCGAATGATGACTAATCTATTAAATTTCAATGACAAATCTTCTTAAGCTACTAACGGCATTCGAGATTATGGTAAAATGTATCCATTATGAAAGGAGAGTGTGTTAGATTGTCTAATAAAAAATATTATTTTTATATATTCACATCTTTGGTCGTATTATTAATCGCCGGTAGCGTCTATTTATTTATTTTTGATAAAGATGATGAGCAGGTGTTAGAAGCAGAACAGATTAAGGAACTGGTCTCAGATTATAGTTTAGGTCGTCATGATGATCTAGATGCCTCGATCACATCACATGAACTTATTGTTAATGACCAAGATAATAATGAACGTGTCTATCAATTACCAGAAGAAAGCTTTTTTGTTTCTATTGCCCCATATGACGATGAAACACATCCCTGTGCCGTGCACAGCCTGACAGGCTGTCAAGGTGAGCTTGTCAATCAAACATTTAACCTATCTATTGAAGATCAAAACGGAGAAGTGATTGTTAATGATACGGTCACTTCAATGGAGAATGGCTTTATCGATATATGGTTACCTCGTGATGAAACCTTTAACGTCACCATAGCTAAGGATGGCAAAAGCGTTCAGCAGGAAATCTCAACTTTTGAAGGTGACGATACATGTATAACGACCATGCAATTACAGTGAGTAAGTTTTTAAAGGTAAGGGGGGAGATGAGATGGAAGAAAATAATGGTAGGGTGGTTTACTATAGTTCATTCACATTTAAAGGCGCGACGTACTTTACTGTAGCGACCAGTAAAGGTTTATGTTATGTTGGTTCGCCCAATCAACCACTTGAAGAAACGATCATCTGGTTAAACAAACATTTGCCTGATTACCAATTGGTAGAAGACCATCAACAACTAACGAGTTACCAACAGGAGTTAATTAGGTATTTATCTGGTGACTTGTCAACATTTACGTTTGATATCGAGCTGATTGGTACGGCTTTTCAACAATTGGTGTGGCGCGCCTTACAAGATATTCCCTATGGACGTACGATGACATACAGTGAAGTAGCTAAAATTATTAATCGTCCCACAGCGGTAAGGGCAGTAGGAAGAGCGATTGGAGCAAATCCACTCCTAATTGTTATACCTTGTCATCGGGTTATTAGTAAAGATGGTCAATTGTCAGGTTTTCGGGCTGGATTAGCTATGAAGACTATGTTATTAACGCTAGAACAAACAGAGACAGCTTAGTTGCTGTCTCTGTTTGTTCTCGTTTATAACCGTCCGTAACAACGCTCGCCTCAAAATAGAGAGTAGAGAATCTATTAAGGTGGGCGCTACCGGAGGCTAATGTCCCGCTTCACTCCGCTAACAATCAGTGGGCAAAGAACGAGAATGTCCACTGATTGAAGGTTCACTTTATCTTGTAATGAACATCTGTGTCCAGTGATAGCCGTCTTCAATAAATCCTACTCCAATATGTGTAAAATCTTTATTTAAAATATTGGCACGATGCCCTTCACTGTTCATCCAGGCTTGAACAACATCTTCAGGTGTCTGTTGGCCTTTAGCGATATTTTCTCCAGCAGCCATATAATCTATGTCAAATGCTTGCATCATATCAAAAGGTGATCCATAAGTAGGGCTGTGATGAGAAAAATAATCATTAACTGCCATGTCATTCGATTTTTCTCGAGCAACCGAACTAAGTGATTGATCTACAACTAGCGGATCTAAGCCTTGATCTGTCCGTTCTTGATTTGTCAGCTCTATTATTTCTTCTTCAAAAGCCTTTAACTCACTTGCATCTTGTTCTGTATCTTCATCTGTCGATGTTTTTTTCTTTTGATTAGGATCAGATTGTTCTTGTTTGTCTTCATTAATAACTACGCCTTGATTATCCTGTAGGTCATTAAAATAACTGTGAAACCATTCTTGCCAATTATTTAACTGATCAGAATCACTATAGCTCAAATGATTTGATTGAGATGCTTCGACTGGGTTCGTTGAAAATCCCAGTATTACTATAGTTGTGACAATAACTCCTGCAATTTTTCTTAGCATATGCTACACTCCTTTATATTTGATTCGATTACATCATAGCATGGCATTTTTGTAACATACATTGAATATTTTACCATTTGTCTATTTTTGTACCAAAAGTCACGGTTTTTATATGAAATATTTATATTTAAGTTCTATTTATAATGAAAAAATATATGTATTTTCCTATTGACGCTTTTTAAAATAGTGAACTTGTGTAATATCTTGTCATAAAATGCAATAGGAAAGTTACATGAAAATTATGTTATAATATCCTTAAATTTGTTGAAGGAGTGATAAAATGAAAATAGTTAGGAATCCTCAAGAAGTACATGATCCTGTTGCAGCATATGTTCATCAAATTGAAGTGACCGGACCACAACAGTGGTTAACCCTATCTGGACAATTGGGTATGGCTGCTGATGGTTACTTGCCTGAAGATCCGATTGATCAGATTCGGATAGCGCTTGATAATATAAAGAAAAATTTACGTGCTGCCGATATGGAGATTACAGATTTGACTAAACTTGTCTTTTACTTAGTAGGAGATATGGATACAGATAGAAGAAGGGAGGTTGTTAGTCAGTTCTTAGGCGATCATATCCCTTGTACAACGATGTTGTATGTTGTCGCCTTAGCTGCTCCAGACTTTAAGGTTGAAATTGATGCTTGGGCTTGCCGAGATATTTAAATAACCATCATGTTCATTCAAGATTAGGTATGAAGTTTTCAATTATGATAACAATAGATAGGGATAATTGAAAAACTATTGAATGGATGGAAAAGATGAAAGATAAAAAATTAGATTTACTTGCACTTGCGTCAATCCCGTTAGTTATGACATTGGGGAATTCGATGTTAATCCCAGTTTTGCCGATTATTGAGAAAGAACTCGATATATCGAGTTTTCAATCCAGTCTCATTATTACGGTTTACTCAGTAGTTGCCATTTTTCTGATTCCTATTGCCGGTTATTTATCAGATAAGGTAGGCCGTAAAAAAGTTATGATACCAAGTATAATAATTACAGGTGTAGGAGGTGCTGTATCAGCTATTGCAGCTTGGCTGATGGCATCACCTTACATCGTTATACTTATTGGCCGGTTTTTACAAGGAATCGGGGCGGCAGGGGCATTTCCTGTTGTTATACCAACTGTCGGTGATATGTATAAAGATGAAAAAGATGTTAGTGTAGGCTTAGGTATTATTGAAACGTCAAACACATTTGGTAAAGTTCTTAGTCCAATTATTGGTGCATTACTGGCAATGGTGATTTGGTATCTACCTTTTATTTTTATTCCTGCCTTTTCATTTATTGCTGTATTACTCGTGCTATTTTTAGTTAAAGCACCAAAGGATGATAAAGCGGAGCAACAGACTTTTTCCACTTTTATCCATTCATTAAAAGCTGTTTTTAAAGCAAATGGACGTTGGCTAATCGCTACATTTATTATCGGATGTATTAATATGTTTGTCTTATTTGGTGTATTATTTCATTTTTCATCATTGCTTGAATCGCAATATAAAATAGAGGGTGTTTATAAAGGTTTATTATTAGCTATTCCTTTGTTATCTCTTTGTATCGCATCGTATGTGACGGGGAAAAAGATTGGTGAAAATAAGGTTATTATGAAGTGGTTAATTTTGATTGGAAATCTCGCATCAGTTGTACCGTTGCTATTTATTACCAATGAACAAATAAGTATTTTTTTAATTACCGTACTTCTATCAATAGCTGGATTAGGTATTGGTGTGTCACTGCCATGTTTAGATGCATTAATTACCGAAGGGGTAGAAAAGGATATACGTGGAACGGTGACTTCATTATATAGTAGTATGCGTTTTCTAGGGGTGGCTGCAGGCCCACCAATTATTGCACTGATCATGAAACAGATTCACATGCTATATATCATACTCGCTTCACTTAGTGCGCTTGCGGTAGTCATTACTTTCTTTGCAATAAAACCATCGAAAAAAGATAATAAGAATGTTAAATAGAATTCTTTTCAACAGACAAAAGGTCTTAATCTGCCGACGGTTGGGTCGGTGTAAATATGGTAAGACTCATAAACATTGTCAATGATTAACTGAACATTCACAATAGTATTTACATTTAATGTCTGTTGGCCAGTATTCTAAATATAGGAAACCTTCAACTTAAGATTGGTAAACATATTCAAATATTAGCCGATATAAAAATATAATGACCAAGAAAGGGGTTCCCATGAATATTAGAGACCAGGTAAAACTTTCATTTTATTCAGATCAACTGATGAAATCGGCTGCTATGAATAGAGTAGTAAAGGCGAAGGCCTCCCAGACACAAGTCGTCAAACATAATGACAGCCTTTCCATCAGCAAACAGGCTGAAGCAGCCCAAAAAAACGCCGTGTCATTACGGTCGCAAATGAATGGTGTTCAATTTGAAATTTACAATCTTTACATGGACAGACAACGTTTGAACAACCAGATTGATAAAGTGTTGAGCGAAAGTGGAATTTCCCTGTCAAAACACGAAAATCTGACGTTACATGTTGACGAAAATAACCGAATTACAGTTGAAGGCATTGATGACGAGCAAAAAAGAACAAAGATCGAAGCCGCCTTAAACGATAACGATAAAAGGTTCGGTGCGCGCCTTTTGAGCCATGCAGAGCTGGTTGATGAACAAAATGGCATACCGTTAGATAAAGAGGCATATGAAAAATGGCATGTGAATGAGTTCTTGAAAACAACCGCTGGTCTGACCTTGTCAGACATCAGCTTGAATGAAAATGGAGAGTTCATAGGAGGGAACGAACGCTTTAATCAAGTGATTGAAGTAGCTGCAAGCCCAAAAAGTGATTTAGAAAAAAGCTTTCAGAACATGCTGAAAAAGTTGAAGAATGTTTTAGAAAAAGGTCCTGACACCATAGCGAATCGATCGGCTTCTTTCGGCTACTCCAGTGGAACACTTATTGACCTTAATGTTTCAAAAGGGTTTTCCACAGGCCAGTTAAATGAATGGCTGAATGATTCATTTCTTAAAGAAGCATTGTTGAGTATGGATTAAGATTAATAATTTATTTAAGAAATATTAAGGTGATATTTATCAAAGATAACCGTCCGTAAAAACAATTAAGAGTTAAAAGTATATAATTATAATGTTAGCTTTACTTTGCTTTTGGTTTATTTTAATTATCGAAAGTAAATCCACATTCTTTAATGGCATCATCTATTGGTGAATAATTTAATTTTTCTTTAGCTTTTTGAATGTCTATCCTATAAGGAGGGAACTCATTAAAATGAAACGAATTAATTACTCGATACAGTTAGTAAATCTGATGGAGTCTGTATCGGGCTTAACCTAAGTATCTATCAGTTAACTGTATCGTCCACATAACAAATAAAAAGTGGAGGGATAGTTATTATGAATATAAATGTGTTAAAAAAAGAATGGATAAAATATGAAGAAGAAGTGAACTTTGAAGGTTGGGATTTTTCTCTTATAAAGGACGATTGGGAAAACGAGAATCTCCCATGGGATTATGCTAGAATCATAAATAAGTATTTGTCTTCAGATTTAGAATTACTCGATATGGGTACAGGAGGTGGAGAATTTCTTCTGTCCTTAAATCATCCTTATGAAAAAACATCGGTAACAGAAGGTTGGCAGCCAAATATTGAATTTTTAAAAGGAAAATTAGTCCCTTTAGGAATAAATCTAGCTTCGATTAATGACGATGACATAATTGATTATGATGATAATAGTTTTGATATTATAATTAATAGGCATGAATCATTTAATGTTAATGAAGTAAAAAGAGTATTAAGACCAAACGGGGTATTCATTACACAGCAGGTTGGCGGGGAAAATGGAAACCGTTTATCAAATATGCTTATTCCAGAGTTTCAACCAAGATACAGGACCTTAAATTTGAGAAATACTCAACGTGATCTAGAGGAAAGTGATTTTGAGATTAAGTTCGCTAATGAATACTTTCCTTACCAAAAGTTCTTCAACATGGAAGCCCTAATTTACTATGCAAAAGTTATTGAGTGGGAATTTCCGGCATTTAATGTAAAGGATAACTTTGAACAGTTGTTGAATGCCTATAAAGAGTTAACATTAAATGGCTATGTTTTAAACTATGAGCATCGATTTATAATAGTTGCTTATAATAATAAACCAGTTTAGACTTTCATGTCTTTAAAGTTGTAGAAGGTGGGGAGTTTAGATTTTCTTGTCCCAATAGTAATGAATGCATTTAAAAATTTTAGTTTACATAATATATATTATCGGAAGTTATGGGTAAATACAAATAACATATCTCATAAAAGAAGTATACTTATGATAGTGAGACGAAATGAAAATTTAGATGTGATGATCGATAAATTCTCTTATTAAATGATTAAAGGCTTCAGCTTTTTTTGGCGGGATTTGGTGTGTCCCGAGTTCTACATAAGCCAATTGAATAAACTTATTATCTTGATAGTACCTTTGATAATAATGCGTAAAGTCCGTGAGGTTGCCATAGATAATTAAGCTTTTACAGTTTATTTTATTGATATAATGTCTAATATCTACCTGGTGTGTGCTCAAATAATATTGATACCATTTATTTGGATTTGATTGATGAATGTGCTTTAATAGTTTCTTTCGATCGTCGTCATTTGTTGTATTACTTGCTGCTAACCTATTTGATAAGAAATTTCTTGAGATTCGCAGTGTAAACATACCTGCTAAATAAATAAGATGTAACGCTGAAGTTTTAACATTTGGATAGCCTCCTGCAATAATTAATGCTTCGACACGATCTGGATAGTGACAGGCAAAGATTTGTCCAACTACGCCTCCAGCTGAGTATGCACATATAATAACTTTGCTAATGTCTTCTTGGTCCAAGATTGCTTCAATCTCTTTACAATATTGATCGATAATATGTAATCGATACTGAGCTGTGGATTGCCCGTGTCCACTAAAATCAGGAAGGATTAATTGATAATATTTTGCTAATGATAATTGCGACTGAAAAACAGTTCGACCTAAACCCGGAGGATGAATGAAAAGAATCGGCAAACCTTCACCCATTACTTCATAAAATATTTCATTTTGCTCAAACTTGACAGTTTTCATAGCTCTCCCCCCTCTTTACTATGGTTTGCCCTTGGGGCTTTATCTTTATACAAAAATGAGATAGTAAAAAAGTAAAAGATTAAAGGACTAACCTTTAATCTTTTACTTTTGCTTCCGCATCATATCATAATATTTTAACGGTTGATCTACTTTTATTTTTGTAATCATCATCGCATGTTTAGCTCGATCTATTGGTTCACCTTGTTCATTCCATAGTTCAGTGATAGTTTGTTTAAAATGATAAAAATGAGGCCCGAAAAATTCAACTTCATCACCGACGCCAAAGCTATTGCGTTGTTGAATCGTTGCCATTTGTGTCTGTTGATCATAATCAAGGACTAAACCAGCAAAATCATATTTAGGGATCCGATCTGGTTTGCCGAATAATTGATCTTTATCTGTCGGTTCATTATAATAAAAAGCTGTTGACAAGGAACGCTGTGCAGCTTTCCATATTTCATCAATCCATGCTTGATCAATTTGATAATGATCAGGATCTTCAAAATATGTATCAATGATTTTTCGATACACATTTACAACCGTTGCAACATAGTGAATGCTTTTCATGCGTCCTTCAATTTTTAATGAATCGACACCAGCTTCAATTAAGTCCGGTAAGTGTTCAACCATGCTTAGGTCTTGGGAACTCATTGTATACTTCTCATCTGCTTGTTCAGATACAGCAATGTCATCATCGATGCCATCTTCAAATAAATCATACTTCCAACGACAAGATTGAGCACATCCCCCGCGATTCGCGTCACGCGATGTCATATGATTGGAAAGTACACAACGTCCAGAGTAAGAAATACACATTGCACCATGGATAAATGCTTCAATTTCTATGTCTACTTTTTCCTTCATTTCCCGAATTTCTTCAACAGACACTTCACGTGCTAAAACGACACGGGGAATCCCTTCGTTTTTCCAAAATTGCGCTGTTTTCCAATTGGCAATCGATGCTTGTGTACTAATGTGTATTTCCAAATCTGGTGCTGCTTCACGACAAGATTGAATCAATGCAGGATCGGCAGCAATGACAGCTGAGACCCCAACTTCATAGAGATTTTTAAAATACTCATGTGCCCCATCTAAGTTTTCATTATGGGCAATGATATTGGTTGCAACATATACTTTTGCTCCGTACTTATTAGCAAATGCAACGCCTTCACGCATTTCATCAAAGGTAAAATTACCTGCTTTAGAACGGAGCCCAAACTGCCTTCCGCCAATATAAACGGCGTCAGCTCCATAGTGAATTGCAAATTTTAATTTTTCTAGATTACCTGCGGGTGCAAGCAATTCTGGTTTTTGTTTTGTTGTCATACCCCATACACCTCTTGTTAATAAATCTGTTCTTTAAAGTAAAACCCGGTATTCATCCCACGTTGCTCAGGTTGAATGTCTTCAATAGCTTGTCTCCATCCTGATTTCTTTATTTGATAGTTGCGCGGATTGTTTAAGTAGGTATCAATAGCTTCTCGATAAATGGACACCATTTTTTCATTATAAGATCTTGTCTTTAATATGCCATTAATCAGTAAGCCATCAATTTCTGCTTCCAGTATTTGATCTAGATATTCAATCATCACTAAATCTTCGTTACTCATAATATGAGTGCCATTGATATCTTCGAAAATGGGATAATGTGTATCATCTTTCTTGTCTTCTTTAATAAAACGCGTTTGATTAGGATGATATTCTTTTTTAATATGATTATAATAATTACGGATCAGTTTACGTTTTGATTGAAAAATACACGTCATACCATGCACTTGTATTTCTATTGGAAATGTAACCTTCTGTTTTATTTCAATAACGGCATCAAGTGATAATTCATTTGATAGTGTCGCGCGTTTTAGGCCGCGTTGATGCCAAAAATTTAAAGTCTGATAATTTGTTGATAACGTAGCTGGATTCCAAGTTAAAGGGAGTGTTAAATCAAGATCTTCCAACAGTTGAAAAATGGCTTGATCGCCAGCAATAATACCGTCTACTCCAAATGTTTCAAGCGTCTTTAAATAATCGGGTAGTTGTTTTAAGTGGTCATTATGAAAAATGGCATTAACCATAATATAGATGCGTTTTCCTTCTAAATGCAGCCACTCTGTCGCCGATTTTATTTGATCTAAAGTGAAATCACCACAAACACGATTTCCAAATTGTTGATTCCCTAATACGATAGCATCTGCACCAGCTTTTATTAAAGATTTAACTTCATCGAAATCTTCTGCAGTTGCTTGAAGCTCAGGTTTATATGAACACATTATTTTTCACCTCAAAAAATACAGTCTAATGTTTATTATGAAGCAAACAAACAAAAAAGCAGTGATAAAAATCACAGTTTTTCATACTTTATTATATATTTTCTAGCTAAAGTGATCCTTGACGTCTTGATAGCTTGGACAACCTTCAACTGACTGCGCAGATTTAATCGCGTTGATGATCGCTTTTTCAACTACAGTAGTAGCCAACATGGAAATCACATTTAAATCTGCTTCTTCTTCGTTACTGCTTAAAGTAAATAACGTATCACCATCGACAAAGCTGTGTGACGGTCGCATCGTTCTTGCCAGACCATCATGAGCAATACTAGCTATTTTGTTCATTTGCGCTTTAGTAGCTTTGACATTGGTCATAACGACACCAATTGTTGTATTGCCGGAAAAGTGATTAGTTGATTGTGTCATTTGATTGAATAACTGTTGCTCACTATCCAAAAACATATGCTGACTCCGATCATAAGCGCCAGCCAATACCTTCCCAGTCTTGGGGTTAATAATATCGCCAAAACTATTAACGGCAATTAATGCCGCTACCTTAATCCCTCTTAACTCTACTGCATAGTGCCCTACCCCACCTTTCATTGCATAATCAGATCCACAACATTTTCCTACAGTTGCACCTAATCCTGCACCGACATTACCGACTAAACCTCCTGATGTTCTTGCATTTAAGCATGCTTGATAACCCAGTTCAGCGTCTGGGCGCACGGAAGAATTACCGATCATTAAATCGAAAAGGACTGCACCCGGAACAATAGGAATATGAGCAGCTGGCGTGTTAAATCCAATATGTTTCTCTTCTAAATAACGCATGATACCTGTAGCGACATCCAAACCGTAGGCACTTCCACCTGTCAAAAAGATTGCGTGAACTTGATCAATCAAATTCTCTGATTTCAGTAAATCTGTTTCCCGCGTTCCTGGCGATCCACCACGCACATCAACGCCTGCGATCGCACCATTAGGAGCGAGAACAACTGTGCACCCCGTTAAATCACTTGGATAGGATGCATGACCGATTTGAAATTGTGAAAGTGCTGCTGGTGTGATTTCTTTTAACAAAGTGATGTCCTCCTTATATGTGTTTAGTATAATATGAACTAGGGTACGAAATATATAGATAAATAAATGAAGGAGTGATCTGATATGTCCCGTTTACGCGCTCATATGATTATTTCAGGCAGGGTTCAAGGCGTTGGTTTTCGATATACCACGCAAATGAAAGCGAAGGAAATAGGGGTATGCGGTTGGGTGAAAAATTTGCCTGATGATACCGTTGAAATTGAAGGCGAGGGCGAAGTGGATAAGTTATATCAATTTATTGATGCGATTAAAGCCGGGCCAAGCCCATCTGCTAAAGTTGAAGATGTTGATCTGAATATTTCTGAAGAGCTTAAAGCGTATCAGTCCTTTGATGTGGTCTACTGATTTTACTTTTAAAATCAAAAAAGTCGTGTAATTATTAAATAAATACACGACTCTCTATTTTATTTTTCTTCAAAAAAACGACGGTTTAATGCAATGTATTCATGCTCTTCTTCTGGGACTTCATCTTCCATAAAAATAGCTTCAACAGGACAAACCGCTTCACAAGCACCACAGTCAATACAAATATCAGGATCAATATAAAACATATCGTCTCCTTCTTCTATACAATCAACAGGGCACACCTCTTCACATTCCCCAGCTTTTTCTCCAATACATGGAGAGGTTATAACAAATGCCAATCTAAATGCCTCCTCAAAATAGTAAAGTTCTTCTACCAAATATGTTGAAGTTGATAAAAGTCTTGCTCATGTTCAATAATAAAAATATCAGGATTTTTTAATAATCGCCATTGTGTAAAACCATAGCCCTCCTCAAACTGAGAGAGCAGGAGCATAAGTAAGTTACCGTGAGTCACCATCGCAATTTGTTGATGGTTTGGATCTTCCACTGCTTCTTTAATAACTTCAAGCCCGCGTTGTAATGCATCATTAGATGACTCGCCACCAGGTAGTCGATAATCCATATCTTTAAATGATGTCTCAACAACATCAAACCAGTCATCGACAGGCTGATCACTTAAGATACGTTCTTGTAATCGAGAGTCTGTTTCAATTTCGATCTTATTTTGCCTTGCATAAGGCCTTATGGTTTCAACAGCTCTCATATATGGACTAGAAATAATCCTATCCAATTTTAGTCCCTTTGAATTTAAGAATTCTGCTAATCGTCTTGCTTGATTAACGCCATTATTCGTCAAAGGAGAATCTTTATGTTGACCTTCTGCTTGACAATGTCGGATAAGGATGAGCTTTTTCATTGGATCATCTCCTAATTAGGCTAAGAGTCTATAGGTTTATATATCATATAATGCTGATATTAGGCCATTATTATTTGAATTCCTCAGTAAAATATGTCTTTCGAAACCCACCAACACGATTTGAATTGTCAATAATAAAGTAAAACTCGTCCGTTTCATTTTTGACATCATATATCTTTTCTGGTGTTAACATATGGTTAACAACAAATTTTTTAGCATCGGTATGGACACATTTTATTTGTTTAATGGTTTCTTTTTCTTCCCAATATGTGTGGATCAAGGTATTTTTCCTCCCATTTCCTATCCTATTAAACTTATCTTATATTTTAGCACGTTTCTACAAAAAAAATAACCATTGTATATAAAAAAGTTCAAATCATGCTGTGTAAAAGGGTTATTATTGGTTAACACGAAGATAAAACGAACCTTCATTCTCCTCTTCGTGTTTTTTAGTGTTATGATTCATTAAATAGTTGCTTATATACCCCATAACCTTCAGCTTCTAATTGTTCTTTTGGAATAAACCTTAAAGCAGCTGAGTTAATGCAATAACGCATGCTGCCATATTCAGAAGGGCCATCATCAAATACATGTCCTAAATGACTATTTGCACCTTTACTTCTTACCTCAATACGTCTCATACCGTGAGACGTATCAAGTGATTCTTCAATTTCATTGCGATTAATTGGTTTCGTAAAGCTTGGCCACCCACACCCAGCATCATATTTGTCTAATGAAGAAAACAAGGGTTCTCCACTAACAATATCAACATAAATCCCTTCATCTTCAGTTGCATAGTAATCATTTTGAAACGGTTTTTCTGTACCGTTTTCTTGAGTAACATGGTATTGAAGTGATGTTAATTTGGATTTTAATTCTTCCTTAGAGTAGGAAGGTTTCCAATGTTTTCTGATGAAGTCTTCTCGACCAGAACCTTGTTTATATAAGTGATAATGGAAGCTGTTTTTTTGATAATAATTTTGATGTTTCTCTTCTGCTCGATAAAACGTTTTTGCCGGTAAAATTTCAGTTACAATAGGTTGATCAAATTTATTTGATTGACTTAGAGCTTTTTTAGAAGCTTCCGCTATTTCTTTTTGTTCGCTATTGTGATAAAAAATGGCCGTCTTATAGGATACGCCTCTATCATTAAATTGTCCTCCCCTATCAGTAGGGTCAATTTGCTGCCAAAAAATATTCACTAATTTTTCATAGGGGAATATATTAGGATCATATGTGATTTGGACAGCTTCATAATGCCCCGTTGTATCTGAACAAACTTCTTCATAAGTTGGATGCTCCTTATGTCCGCCAGTATAGCCAGACACAACAGATATAATACCTGGTTGTTGATCGAAAGGCTCCACCATACACCAAAAACATCCTCCTGCGAATGTAGCTAGCGTTTGATCTAAATGTACCAAATTGATATCTCCTCACTTATGTGTCATACCATCTATTTTAAAGGTGATTACAATGATTATCAAATATAGAGCTTCGGTTTATGATATTCATTTTGATTTTGCTCTACTAATGTTTCGATACGATATAAATTTTTTGAATGATTAGTTGTCTCTTTAATTTGATCATCTGATTCTATCTTCACTTCATGATCTTGTTGTTGATTGTCATCTTCGACTGCTAGGATATCTGCTAAATCACTTGACTCACTATCCTTGTTGGTTGTTTCATCAGTAGACTGATCAGCTGATTCGTCACTCTCATTAAATTCCTTCATCAGCGCTAGCATACTAGGTAAATTCTTTAACAATGGTCCGTATTGTTGAAGTGTTGGCGCAAAGGATTGAGTCATCTTTAAAACATTTTGTAATTGATCAAGTGTTTGTGTTAAGTTGCCACCAGCGGGGATGAATTTTTGAAGTAGACCCGCAAGACCTGTTTTAGGTGCGGCTTGAGCCATCATATAGGGTTGTTGGATATTTGGCATATTGGACATCCAGGGAGCGGCTTGAAAGGTTTGATTAAAAGGATAACCGCTTGTATAGTTAGGAGGCATTTGTTTCATTTTATTCCCCTCTTTTCTTTGCTTCTCATTAAATAGCTTACGCTGGGCAGATAAAATTGTGATTCAAGACCAATAAAAGCGCAAGATTATTTGTAGCACTAAACTGTGGTGTTTTAGAGCCATATATCCAGAAACACATAACACATATTGACCAGACTGATAATCACGAACCACGAGTAGCTTGATCACAGAAAAACGACCATAAAAGATTGTCTCAAAATAGACTGTCGTGCTTTTCTATTTTAGTCTGGCGTACGTACGTTGAAACACAAAAAAGTACACCCTCTTTAGGTAGACAGCTCTTCATGTTTCAAACTGTCTATCTAAAAGGATGCACATTATTTCCTCCCCAACGATTGGATAGTTATCGTTTCTTGCTGTGTTTCACTCAGTGCTCCGAATCACCGTGCTTTAATCTTCTTTGGTGTCTTGCTTATAGTTTTTAGCTAAGTCATCTGCTTCACTACTTCCAAAAGTATCTAAAGGTTTATTTAACATTTCTTCAGTTTGTTTCGCTTCTTTATTTTTTTGCTTTTGCTTATGCTTCCACCATTTGAATAAAATAAAGATAAGCGTCACGATAGCAATAAGTATCCAAACCGTAATCCACGGTGAACGTGTGACTTCCATTATTCGATCAGCTGTCTGCTGGAATGAACGACTGAAAAATTCTGCATCTGTGAAATTCTTATCATAGTAATAACGATCAACATAATCAAGCAAAATATTTGCTGCTTCGTTATCAATAACACTTCTTGCTTGTGATCCCACCACATAGTAAGTCATATATTCGTTTTCTCGAGGTTCAAAGAATATTAATAATAGATGCGCTTCATCCGTGAATAATTGGTCATATAAATGATGGCTGTATTCTTCTATTTCTGTGTCTGACGGGTTTTTACTTCCATCTATTTCGTCAGCTATGTAAACATGTGGTTGAACACCTGTCTCATTATAAAAATGACGGAGCCCATCGGTCATTACCGTGTCATTGTCAATCCAACCTGGATTGTCGGTGTAGTAGTCTGTTTCGTCTACAGATCCGGCCGGTAGAGCTTCTCTTTCTACAGTGGATTGCGTTATATTACTTGAGAATAGGTTACTAGAAAAACCATTATTGAAATTCAAGAAAAAATTAGGAATAGATGAAAAAAACATTAATCCTAATAGAACAAAAATAATAATAACAATAAAACCACAACCCGATCCACCACACCCAGGTGCGCCATAATAACCTCTTCGTCGCCATGGTCGACGATAAAAAGGTCTGCCATAGAATCCGCCTGTTCTTGGTCGATAGCCACCGCCTCTAGGTCTGCTTGCAGAAGGCTGAGCGCCTCCTCTTTTCTTACCTGGTCCAAACGAGTTGCCAACACGACTTCGACCGCCGCCTCCTCGGCCACCACCGAAAGAACCGCCCCGTTTACCGGAACCTCCGCCTCCTCGACCGCCACCGGAAGAACCCCCTCGTTTACCAGATCCTCCACCTCTTCCCATATCACTGTCACTCCTTAATTTTGTAATAGTTCTTTGCATTTTTAAAATCTAGCATAGGACATTTAGTATGTCAATGATTAGAAAGTATGATGAGTTTATGTTTATATGTAGTGGTAGCGTCAGAAAAAATGCGGATTTATAACGATAAGGAAATTCCAATATAAAAAGTCTGATTTCCCATCACCTAAATTGAGAAATTCGGCTCTTACTTTCGTTACTCCATAAACAGCATTTTATCACTGAATATGTAATTTACTTCGGGATAACAGGAACCCAGAGTTCGTGTCTTGGTTTATGCTTCGGACCGTAATAACATTCTATACACGGTAAATTTGCAAGTTCATACTCGGAGGTAGGGACCCACTCGGAATATAAACGTTTCCATGCATCTACTATGTTCGGAAAAACTGCCCATGTACTTGCGGGAATAATAAGCGTCTCCATATTTGCTGGGGATTCCCCATCGTATCTTACGCCCATGAAATAGGAAAACTCTTCATCTGTTATGGCGGCTTCTTTTCCGCAAACCCCCAGAAGACTTTCAAGCGTGCATTTTGGATTTTTCCATGACATATCTACTAGTTCTTGCATGAATCCATCTTTTTTCGCAGTGTTCCAAAGCGTAGGGATTGTTTTAAATGCTCTGTTTGTTTTTACTGGCTTACTTTTTCCAACAATTTTTAATTCAAAATCAAGGTTTTCAATTCTGTAATCCATCTCGATATCTCCTTTAATAGAAATTTGAAAGGAAATTCTGGGAAAGGCTTTTAACTGTACCCCTCTATTACGAGCATTGGAAGGGGTTACTCCATGCATTTTTTGAAAAGCACGTGAGAAAGTGTCAGAAGAAACATAACCATATTTAATTGCTACATCGATTATCCGAATATCACTTTTTTGAATTTCAAATGCTGCGAGTGTTAATCGTCTTCGTCTAATATATTCTGATAGCGATACACCTGAGATTGAAGAGAACATTCTTGAAAAATGAAACTCAGAACAATTAGCTGCTTTTGCAATCTCTTTGTAGTCTATTTTTTCATCCAGGCTATTTTCAATGTAGTTTAACGCATTGTTCATTCTTTCTAGCCAATCCATAAGTTTACTCCCTTTCAATATTTACTTTAAAACAAAATAGATAATAATTGCCGACATTTCATGCCTAAAAATGTTGGTGAAAAAAATACACCTTTTGATAGAATCAGGACAAACTATTGTTTCCTTTCGATAGCCTTCTATATAATGAAGCCTTAGATACATTAGTAATTTCGCAAATTTGATTTACAGTCATACCACCTTCTTTATATAGCTTTACTGGATAATTCATTCCTGCATGATTTTTGGTTGTATACTATTTGACGTTGGTGAAGGGAATTCTCCATTTCATGCGTTTGTGTAATGGGGTAGACTATCGTTAACGTCTTTTCTATTTCTCTAAAAATAGCAATGGGTTCGGTCATCCAGTGATTCGCTTTCCGCAGGCACGGCTTCAGCTAACTCATGTGCGCACAAAACGCGCACATGAGTGGATCTTCAGCTCGTGCTATTCCTGCAGGAGTCTCATCACTTCCTGACCGAACCCGTATGAATTTACGTGTAGATAGCTAAGTTAAGATCTATTGAATCGAAATCAGCCCAAAATGCACCTAATCAAACAAACATTCACTTATAAAATCGGCAATAATTCTCACCAACATCATTTGACAAAGAACCTGATTTTTATGATACTTCTTTAAACGACCCTTAAACTTTCCTTCTTTCTTAGCTAGCTCAATCCCTTCACGTTGACGCAAACGGATAAGATCTCGCTCTAATTGTTCCACCAGAAACTTTTTCTTCAAAAATAATATCCATACCGATTTCGTTTAATTGCTGAAATTGTCTTGAAGGATTTTGGCGAGAAGCCATGAATGGACTGGCAAGAGCTATTTTCTTCGGAAAACAAGGAGAGCTTAGGGAACGAACCATACAGCATCATTACAAAGAGCCAGTGCATTAAACATAATTATTAATGCCATCAGTATCTGGAATACCCTACATCTAACAAAAGCAGTTGAATATCAAAAACGGACAGGTTGTTTTAATGAAAACTTATTAAATCATATGTCACCTTTAGGCTGGGAACATATCAATTTATTAGGTGAATACCATTTTAACTAGAGAAAGTGGTCTCATTAGATTCTCTAAGACCACTGAAACTTTCTTAACGTTGTTAAAAACGGTAGAATCGTCAAGAAAATAGGCTTAGCGTTGTAAATCCGCATTTTCCTGACGGTACCCCATGTAGTGTAATAATAAAAATACCCTTTTATTGAACAAATTAAATCAAAAGGGTAAAAGAAATAGGTGGATTGAGTCGATACGTTCACTCTAGTAATAAGCACACTGGGACATATCTGATGCTCTGATTCACTCAAAAACCAATCAGTGGTGAAAGAACAAATCCGCCCATTGATTGAAGGTTTGTTTTATTTCCTGGGTAACCGCAATGTCATTGATAATTTGACAATCGAATCATTATACAGTGTCTTTAATTGACACTGTATAATGAATCCAGTTGATAAATACAAAAAGTTTTTTTGTCTCGCCAGGTCAGTTCTATTATTCTGCCAAATCCAATTTGATCTGAATCTTTATGTCGTCTAATTTCAATCTGATCTTGGATTGGGTATAAACGATAACCATCAGTTGACATTTTAAATAGATTATCTTGATCTTTTACTCGTTCTTCTTTCCCTTCAGTTACTAAAGTCCATTCTAAGGTTAAAGGCATAGTCATGGATACGCACTCCTCTCTTAATTTAATTGGTATATCGTCAAGTGAAATGTCACAATCTATAGTCTAAAGCTAGCAGTTGACCCTTGCGGTGTAACATTAATTTGTAATTTAGCATATATTTCCTCTTTAAGTTGAGGAACATGAGAAATAATACCTAATACGCGATTAGAGTGTTGTAAGGTTTTTAACGTTTCGATTGCTTGTTCTAAAGAAATTTCATCCAATGTGCCAAATCCTTCATCTATAAATAATGTATCAAGCTGTACGCCACCAGCATGTGCTTGGACGACATCGGCCATCCCTAGGGCTAAACTTAACGAAGCTTTAAAACCTTCACCACCAGATAATGTCTTTACTGAGCGCTTTTTCCCTGTTTGCTGGTCAAGCACTTCTATATCAAGACCGCTTTGTGCCCCTCGTTTGGCTAGTTGATCACTTCTTAACAATTGGTAACGGTGATCACTAAGTTGATCAAATCTTAAATTTGCCTGTAATAAAATTTCATCTAGGAAAGACGTTAAGACATAGCGTTCGAAGGATAGCTTCAAGTGATTGTCCCCCCTAGCTAAATCTGATAATGCTGTTACGTCAACGAAATCTTGTTGATGTTCGCTATATGCTTTTAATTGCTTGTTCGTCTGATGATAAATTTTCTTATCATGTTCTAACTGATACTCTTGCTGTTCTAATTCACGAATGAGTTGCTCATATTCTCGCTGAATGCCATCTGCTTTATCTTGCCACTCCTTGAGATTTGGCTTTTCTTTGTCTCTTAATTGAGTAGTTAATTGCTCTAATCTTGCTGTCACTTTATTCACTTGATCTTGATAGATTTGAATTTGATCGGTTAGGTCTTGTTGTTGTGCTTCTGACATTTTGGCTTCTTGGTACGTTTGTAAATCTTCAAAGGATGTTTCTACCCGTTTTTCGTAAAATGTTTTACTAGCTTCATTATAATAATCTTTTAATTTTTCTGTAAAGGATAAAATCGATTTAAAATGGACACGCTCTGTTTCAATCCGATTACTTAAGTCAGTAAGCTCTTGCTTTTTCTCATTATAGCGTGTTAGCCATTGTTCTAAATGATTTTTTTCACTTTCTAGGTGATCAGCCCATTCTTGATAAGTCAGATCAGTCTCTGGTAAGTCTTTTTGGTAAGAAGCGCGTTGACCATGTAAATGTGTTAATTGATCATTTTTTTGCTGTAGTTGGTGACTAATTTTTTCAAGATCTGCTTCTATAACTTTTAGTTGGTCTTGAAGTTGATTCTTCTTTATTTTATAACCTTGAATTTTCTGTTGTTCTTGTTTTAACGCTTGATCACGATTGATAAGTTGTTGGCATTCTGTTTGATAATTATTTCTTACTTCGTTAATTCGCGCATCATCTAACAGCTCAAAAGATAAATCTAATTTATTTGCCAATTCTTCTACAAGATGTAATTGCGTTTGTCGATTTGCTTTCACTTCAATTAATTGGTCGCGTGTATCAGCTAATTTTAATTCTATCTCATCAATTTTTGAGACATAAAAGGATTTATCTGTTTGATTTAATGCTTGTACATGGTCATTAGCTTTATTTGGGTGTGTCGTTGATCCACATACAGGACAAGGCGATCCAGCAGATAAATGTTTTGCTAATTGTGTGGCTTGATATTGGATGTTGGTATTTTCATGTTTTTGCAATTGTTGTTTTGTCTTGAGTAACTGTTGATCTAACTCTTTATAGTTTAACTCAACGGTATGATAAAAATCGCTGATTTCATTCCATGTCTGAAAAGCTTTTTGTAGTTTTTTAGCTTGATCGTGCTTTTCCTCCATCTCATTCATTTCTATTTTTAATTGATGAGTTTGGGTTGACCACTGGTTTTCAAGCTTTAATTCCGTTTCTATGCTTTCAAGTTTTTTTTGCTTGGTTAGCATATGATCTTTTTTGTGATTATATTCTTGCTCTATCTCGTCTTTTTCCTTATTTTCTTGACTTATCACTTGATCGAACTTAAGAACTTGTTCCCAAGCTTGACGTTTCATTTCAAGTTCTTGTTGTTTTTTTAGTTGTGTTGCATTCGCTTCGTATAAGGATTCTAACTCGGAAAATTGTTCTTGTTGTTGAGAAAACTGTTGTTTTAATGTATCAAGTTCTTTTATTTTCTGATCTTTTATTTGCTTTTGCTCTAGCCATTCTTGATAGCGCCTTTGTAAATCTGCTTCATATGGTTCAAGTGATTTGGCCTGGATCGCTTTTTCCAATGTGTTTTGTTGTTCTTGAATGATTGGCTGCTGTTTTGAAAGCCCTTGTTTTTCCTCTAATAGTTGATCGTATGTATGAAATAGATCAGCTAATTGTTCGGCTTGTCTTAATTGAGATTGTGCGACTGCCAAACTTTTTTGTTTTTGTGTTTGTTGTTGTTGTTTATCATCAATCTTTGATGATAAACCAGTTATTTTATTTTCCAGCGCTTTAATGTAGTTGTCCCTTGTCCAATTTTCTCTTTGTTGTTCCGATTCCAACCACTCAACTTGCGCTAACCCATGGTCAATATCATGATTAAGCCGCTCAAGTTTTAATTGTACTTGTGTTGACCTTTCTTTTAATTGATCAATGATATCCCGATAAAAATACGTATGGAATATTTTTTGTAAGATCTTTTCACGCTCATTACTATTTTCAGTAATTAATTTTCTGAATTCTCCTTGAGGAATCATAATCATTTTTAAAAATTGATTATAATCAAGACCGAGCATCATTTCTATGGTTTCGTTTACTTCTTTCGCCTTACTATAAAGGAGCTGTTGTTCACCGTTTTTAAGTTGGTATAAGTTCGCTATGGCAGGTTCTTCACGTGTACCGTCTCCACGTTCTTTAGGCCGTTCTTGTTTTGGTCGACGAATAATTAAGTATTCTTTCCCCTTTAATTCAAAAGAAAAGCTCACTTCAGTTGGCTCTAATAAGTCAGCAAAATCACTACGTAACGTATCATAATCACGATCACTGCCACTAGCTTTTCCATACAAAGCAAAGCAAATCGCATCGAAAATCGTTGTTTTTCCAGATCCAGTAGGACCAGTGATCAGAAAAATAGATTCTTCACCTAGTTGCTTGAAATCCAATATTTGTTGATTTCGATAAGGTCCGAATGCTGTCATGGTTAAAGTTAAAGCGCGCATATTATTGTCTCCTCTTTTGCAACATTAGTTGTTCGATTATCTCATTGATCATCTTTTCTCTTGTTTCCGAAATCGCTTCGCCCTTGATTTCTTTATAAAAATTATGAAACAATTCTTGATGTGATAAATGCTGCTTTTCTTTAGCATGTTGAAGTTGATCTAAACGTTGATTCGATTGTTTAACTCTTCTTTCTAATCTTAGAATATTAGGAAATTTTTTTCTTAATTGACTTACAGGATCAAGGACTTGTCCATCGTCTAATAAACAAACTTGGATATAGTCTTCACTTGGTTTATAATATGCATCGGAAATAAGCTGTTCGAAATAGCCTTCTATTATGCGCATCTCTTTTCTTGGTATTAACGGCACCCTTGTTATTTTCGTTGGATTATGCGCTTCAAGTTCAATGATCGTTACCGATTTTTGTTGGCTAGCTTCTGAAAATGAATATTTCAGTAGGGAGCCACTATATTGAACGGTATCTCGCTTTACTTTTTGGGGTTGATGAAGGTGACCAAGTGCAACATAATCGAAAGCATTAAAAATATCAACATCAACGTAGGGGTTACCGCCGATCATAGATAAACGATCCTCTGATTCTGAGGCCATCCCTCCGGCTAAAAAAGCATGGGCAATACAAACGTGTCGTTCTTGTTTATTTAAACGTGCTTCGATTGATTGAATAATAACGGCCATGGCATCTTGATGTGATTGTATTTTATGATTAGGAAAAAGCGCTTTAATATCAGCGGGTTCGAAATAGGGAATCAAATAAAAGTTAACGGGTCCCTGTTGATCTGTGTAAGTCAATTGTTCGACAGGTAATGTTATTTTCGATTCAATAAAGAGTTGATTTTTCCTAAATAATCGACTGCCAAAATGTAAGCGATCAGGACTGTCATGATTTCCAGATGTGATAAGTACGGGTATTGAATAGTCTGTTATTAATCTAGTAAAGGTTTGATCCAATAAATCTACTGCCTCTTTTGGTGGTATCGAGCGGTCATATATATCACCTGCAATAATGATTACATCGGGTTTTTGGTCGTTAATAATTTCAAAAAATTGTTCTAGTATATAACTTTGATCTTCAGTCATATAGACGTTGTTTACAATTTTACCTAAATGCCAATCGGCAGTATGTAATATTCTCATATCTTTGGTCCTCCAATTTACTCCATCCTACCCACCATCGAAATACAACGAACCTTCAAACAGTAGACATTCTTGTTCTTTGCTCACTGATGGTTAGCTGAGTGAATCAGACATTAGCGTCCGCCTTAATAGATACTTTTTTGTTGTGGGCTTACGGACGGTTATCTGTGATAAAAGTAATGAAGACCCTAGCAAAGCTAGAGTCTATTATCGTGTTTCTAAATAGTCATCCCATAGTTGATCAAATATACTAACGGCATTGGTAAAAGGGATGTTCCATTCTAAGTAACGACTAATTTCATCATAGGAATAGCTGTGTTTTGGGAAGTCATGATCGTGAAAGATCCACTCAGCTAATTTTTGTTCTTCTGTTTGTTGTTTGGTACCTCGGTAACGCATTACATACTGGTGGAAAGTTTGCATCATAAAACTCCTTTATACTAACGGCGATCGTATTGTAAGAAATAGTAATCATATGGGTTTTCTTTATTTTTTATTCCTTTTTCTTTGGTCGTTAGTGTCCAATCGGATAATTCATATGCTGGAAAATAGGTGTCACCATCAAATGCATCATCAATATAGGTAATATAGAGGCGATCCGCATAAGGTAAAAAAAATTGATAGATCTCTCCCCCTCCAATAATAATTACCTCTTCATCACCAATATGCTGTAATTTTTCAAGTAATACACTGATATCATGGTAAATCTCACAACCAGCTGCTTGAAAATGCTTATCACGTGTTAAGACAATATTATGTCGATTAGGAAGGGGTTTACCAAATGACGCAAACGTTTTTCTACCCATAACAATCGTTTTACCAGTTGTCATGGCTTTGAAGTACCCTAAATCATTCGGGATATCCCAAGGCATCCAGTTGTCTTCACCGATTAATCGATTTTGATCGTGTGCGGCAATCATTGAAATCAAAAATATCCCTCCATTATACAGCAATAGGCGCCTTTATTGCTGGATGTGATTGATAGTTATCTATGCTTATATCTTCTAACTCAATATCAAATATCGAAGAAAGCTTGTCGTTAATGGCTATTGTGGGTAATGAAAGACACTCACGTGTAAGTTGGGTCTTCACTTGATCAACATGGTTTTGATAAATATGTGCATCGCCTAACGTATGAACAAACTCACCCACCGCTAATCCACACTCGTGTGCAATCAAATGTGTGAGTAATGCATAACTAGCAATGTTAAACGGAACGCCTAGAAAGACATCTGCACTTCGTTGATAAAGCTGACATGATAACTTTCCGTCTGCCACATAAAATTGAAACAGTGTGTGACATGGGGGCAATGCCATATTTTTTGGTACATCTTCTGGGTTCCATGCAGACACAATATGACGACGTGAATCAGGGTTATGTTTTATTGACTCAATGACATTCGCTATTTGATCAATGGTTTCCCCTTTTGATGTTTGCCATGCTCGCCATTGCTTACCATAAACGGGCCCAAGCTCACCATATTTTTCAGCGAAATCATTATTATTGATAATTTGTTGTTTGAATTTATCCATTTCATGTTGATATTGAATATTGAATTCTGGATCAACTAAGCTTCTATTACCGAAATCAGTCATATCTGGACCCTGATAATCACTGCTTTCTACCCAACGTTTAAATGCCCATTCATTCCATATGTTGTTATGGTTTTTAACTAAATATTGAATGTTAGTGTCACCACGAAGAAACCAGATAAGTTCAGATGCAATTAATTTGAAATTAACTTTTTTTGTCGTTAGTAACGGAAACCCTTTTGATAAATCAAAGCGCATTTGTGCGCCAAAAATTGAGTATGTACCTGTATTTGTACGGTCGTTCTTTTTATATCCTTCATTTAAGATAGACTGGCATAAACTTAAATATGCTTGTTCACTATTTGACATTAGATCACTCCCCACTTAATTACTTATTTCCTGTTTAATATTACAGAATAATAACAACAGGTTCAATACACATTTATTGATTATTTAGTGAATACACTTTTAAAAACAATATTATAATGATAAGGAGGCGTTTGATTGTTAGCTCAAGCAGATATTAATCATCTTGTTAAGCAGTCAGTTGCCTATGGCTATATTGCCAGTCAGCCTTTCACTTTTTATGTCGATGCTTATCCACTTCTGCAAAATCAATGGTTAATAACTGAAAAAGAAGAATTTATTGCTTTTGGTGACCATAGTCCAACTATTCGTATTATACAACAAAAGTTAAATAACCTAAATTATTTTGATGAGACCATTGATGGTGAATTTGGTTTATTTACAGAGTATGCACTGAAAAGATTTCAAATTGATCATGATATCGATTCGAATGGGGCTTTGAATACAGAAACGCTAGAGTCCATTATGAAAGCAGAAAGACGTTATTATCTCAATCAATTGACAGCTATTGATCATCCTTTACAATATGGTGAGAAAAGTGAAGAAATTAAGGGATTGCAAAAAGCTCTCTCTTATTTCGGCTATTATAGTGATCAGCTAGATAGCATTTATGGACCCATTACAGAAGCAGCTTTGTTGCAGGCGCAACGAGCATTCGGCCTGCCAGAAACCCCACATGTAACAACTGAATTCATTAATAATATAGAAGATGAAACAGAAATACAAGTGCTTGAGACACCAAGCGATCAACAAGAAGAGGAACAAGAGAGCTCCGCACAATCGATCGAAAAAGATCAAACCAATACACAGATAGAATCGATTATACAAACAGCTAAATCTCAAATGGGCTCACGTTATGAATGGGGCGGTACTTCCCCTTCCGGCTTCGATTGTAGTGGTTTTATTCAATTTACTTTTGACCAACACGGCGTGTCACTTCCAAGAACGGTATCAGATATGTGGCATCGAACCATTAAAGTTGATCAGCCCTCAATTGGTGATCTTGTCTTTTTTGAAACGTATAAGAAGGGTCCCTCTCATGCTGGTATATATTTAGGTAACAACCAATTTATCCATGCGAGTGAATCGCAAGGGGTCTCTATTACTGAGTTGACAAACGAATATTGGCAGTCGAGATATTTAGGCAGTCGCCGTGTTTCACTACACTAATTTTGATTAATCAGGCCACTCTTTTAAAAATTGCTGGTAAAATAATTCAAGAAATTGATGACGTTCGGTCGCTAATTGCTTCGCATATGTTGTGTGTAGTTGATCCTTAATCTTAAATAGTTTGTGATCGAAATGTTCAATAGTGGACTGACCATTTGCGGCATAGAGTGGTCGTCCTCTTGAAGCGCCAAAACTAAACGCACGTGCCACACCAATAGCTCCAATAGCATCTAAACGATCAGCATCTTGAACGATTTGACCGATCTTACTCGTTGGAAGAACACCTTTACTAAAAGATACCGTGTCAATTGCCTCGACGACAGCTTGGATCTGTTTATCTGATAATTTAATTTTATTTAATAGGTTTGTTAATTCTTGTTTGCTTTTTGCTACATCATCTGTCAACTTGTGATCAATCAGGTCATGGACCCAACCAGATATTTCACAAAGATGTACATCGCTTGCTTCTTTTTCTGCAATTTTGCGCGATAATTGCGCAACACGATGCATGTGTTCGTAATCATGTCCACTAACGTCATGACTAAATATTTGAAAGATATATTGTTTAATTTCATTTAATTGTTTTTCGTTATGTTCCATATTCCCACCCTTTCAATGATGCTTTAACTATTGTGTTTATTGATAAAATGAACCTTCAATCAGCGGACGGAGGCCTACAGGATGTAGGTCATGCAGACGTGGGCCTACAGGATGTAGGTTATGCAGACGTTGCCACAGGACGTGGCGGTCTTAGTCTGTAATCCTCTTTTAAGGACGTGGCGGTCTTAGTCTGTAATCCTTCTTAGAGATGTGGTGGTTTTAGTCTACGATCTTACCTGCCCACTGATGGTTCGTTTAGTGAATCCGGAGATTAGCTCCCGTTATCACCGCCCTCAATCGATTTGCTCTACGCTCTCTTTTGACGGGGGGTTTTACGAACGGTTACCTGTGATAAATTGGGAAGTTGCAAGGCTTGACGTCTTTTGACAATTGCGCTATCATTTAATTAAGCAAAGAAGATGTTTGGATCTATATGCAAGTAGCCTTAATTGAAGTGATGCAGGTAAGATCCTACACTTCTCATGAGGCTACTTTTTTCATTTTCATCTTATTTGTATTTTAATCACGTTTTATCGTGAATATCTAGGAGGATTATGTACACATGCAAAATGGTATTGTAAAATGGTTTAATGCAGAGAAAGGTTACGGCTTCATCCAATTAGAAGAAGGCGATGACGTCTTCGTACATTATTCTGCAATCCAAGAAGAAGGCTTTAAGACTTTGGAAGAAGGTCAATCAGTCACATTTGAAATCATTGAAGGTGACCGAGGCCCACAAGCTGCTAATGTTGAAAAAAATTAATCATTCAAACGGTGACCATTGTGTCACCGTTTTCTATACAAAAAAGTATGATTTTATCATCTCATCACAAACAAAAGGAAGTGGAAGTATTGTTAACTGTTTATATTGATGGTGCTACAGCAGGTTATCCAGGTCCAAGTGGGACAAGCTTTATTATTAGGAATAAGGATAATTGTCAACAAGGATACACCTATATTGGGATAACGACGAATCATGAAGCGGAATTCAGAGCATTGATCAATGCTTTACAATACTGTCATCTTCATTATCCAGACCAAATTTTATCTATTCGTTCAGATTCTAAGCTAGTCGTTGATGCTGTTGAGAGAGGTTATATTAAAAATAAACAATTTCAACCATTATTACAGAAGGCACAACCTCTTATCGATTCATTTCCTTATTGCTTTATCAAATGGATACCAGATAATCAAAATAAACAAGCAGATCAGTTAGCCAGACTTGCCATTCAAACAAAAGAGGAAGCAATCACTGAATGCCTTTCTCTTTAAATAATTGACGAGCATCAATCCAACTGGTAATATGGTGCTCTTTCAATAATTCTAACAAACTAATATAAAATGATCGGTCAAAATAAAACTGTAATCTTAGTGTCGCTTCCAATGCAGCTTTTGTAATTTCTTCGTTAGCATCTGTATATTTTTTACCAAAGTAAATAAATCGCACTTGTTCATCTGTTAATTTAAATCCTTTGTCCCACAAACTTTCAATATAGTCAGCTAGTGTTTGGCTAAGTCTCAAATTGATCCCTTCTTCCACTACCCGTAACTTTTCAATATTCCTTTCATTCTATTATAGTATAGTCTGCGCTAAAATAAAAGCATGAAAAGAACGTTTGTTCTAGTTTGTGCGTTAGGACAAAAAATGATTAGAATTATAAAACGAACCTGCAATCAGAGGAAGATGAACGAAAACGCCCGCTGATTGCAGGTTCGTTGAGTGAATCAGGACATTAGCGTCCGTTATCTGTGATATATACTTAGAAATTAAAACTGATAGATAGCCCTGTATTTGTCAGTTAAATAGCTAATAAGATAATCTGGGTTTAGTCCCTCGCCTGTTACATCGGTTAAAATTTCAAGCGGCTTTTTCATTTTACCGTGTCGATGCACATGTTCAGTCATCCATGCTTTTATTGGCTCAAAATCCCCAGATTTAATAATTGCTTCCGTGTCTATATCTTGCTTTAGCTTATGATTGAGTTGTGCTGCATACATATAACCTAATGCATAGGTAGGAAAGTAACCAAAATCTCCAGCAGACCAATGAATATCCTGTAAAACGCCTTGCTGATCATTTGCTGGTTTTATCCCTAAATAATCTTCCATTTTTTGATTCCAAGCTTCTGGAAGATCTTTTGTATCTAAGTCACCATTAATTAAAGCTTTTTCGAGTTCGTAACGAATAATAATATGTAATGAATAAGTTAATTCATCTGCTTCAATACGAATATAACTCGGTTTAACTTCGTTGATTGCTTTAAAAAATGACTCAAACGGTATCGATTGAAATGAGGATGGAGCTATTTTTCGGAATAAATCAAAATGATTTTCCCAAAAACTCCGGCTTCGCCCAACAAAATTCTCCCAAAACAGCGATTGTGATTCATGGATCCCCATTGAGGTGGCATTTGCTAATACGGTTTGATAAAGGTCTGGATCAAAATTTTGTTCATAAAGCGCATGACCGCCTTCGTGAATGGTTCCAAATATAGCCATTCTGAAATCATTTTCATCATAGCGCGTCGTTATCCGAACATCTTTAGGATTGATCCCTATTGCAAAAGGATGTATCGTTTCATCTAGCCTACCTGCATCAAAATCATACCCCATCTTATCGAGGATCGCTAAACTGAATTGTTCTTGATCAGTTTTAGGAAAATGGTGAGCCAATTGGTTTGCATCAACTTCTATTTTTGATTCAGAGATATTTTTAACAAGATCGGTTAATGCATATTTAAGTTTATCAAATACCTCATCTAAAATAGTGGTTGTTAAGCCTGGTTCATAATTATTAAGTAATCCATCGTATTTGTTTGATTGATAACCCCAGTAAGTAGCAAATTTTTTGTTGTAATTCACTAATTCTTCTAAATAAGGCTGGAGTAAGGCAAAATCGTTTTTGGATCTAGCCTCTTGCCAAATCGTTTCTGCTTTTGAGCGTAAAGTCACATACGCTTTGAATTCCTCAACGGGGATTTTACTACTTTTATTATATTCCTCTTCACATACCTCTACAGCTTTTTCAATTAACGGGTCTTTCGTAACGCCTTTTAACTGATCGATCAATGCTTTGACTTGATCGGATGTGTTTAGTTGATGTATCTTTTCCGAGAGTAGGCCGATGACAAGTGCACGTTGTTCCATGCCCTTTTTAGGAATCTTTGTTCTCAAATCCCATTGGATTAATGACAGTGCTTCAGTATATCCTTTAATCTCCTTCATCAATTCCATAAATTGATTTTCTACTGGTGTCATCATACGTCACTCCTTAATTATTTTGTTAGATAATTGTTTAGTATTTGACCTTAATAAGTCTAATTAATCTTGAACCTTAATATGTTTACCAAAATACTGATAATAGTCTACTTTAATAAAACCATTGAAAAGCTTCCTTTTTTTCGTTGCTTTTTTACCAAATAATACTTCGAATTCTTCATGTGACGTTAATATGTAGTTGCTCCAACTAGTGTTTTGATGCATTGATTGTCCAAGGTCACGATACATTTGTTCAACTTCTGATTGTTTGTTCAAACGTTCACCATATGGTGGGTTAGTAATCAGATAACCATTATTTTGTTTAGGAATAAAGTCGGATGCTTTCATCTGTTTCCATAAGATCAAATCAGCAAGCCCTGCCTCCATGGCATTTTGTTTGGCTATTTCAATCATTTTCGGATCTAAATCACTACCCGTAATGGTTAACGGCTGATCATAGTTCGCTAGTTGTTCCGCTTCTTGAAATGCTTGATCCCATTCTTCGTTAGCAATAAAATGCCAATTTTCACTAGCAAATTCACGATTGAATCCTGGTGCGATATTTTGACCGATCAGAGCAGCTTCAATTAAAATCGTACCTGAGCCGCAAAACAAGTCAACAAGTGGATATTCTGGTTTCCAGTTGGTTAACTGAACAAGGGCAGCAGCTAATGTTTCTTTCAACGGCGCTTCTCCTTGTCCAACACGATAGCCACGTTTATGTAAGCCAGATCCAGATGTATCTATCGTTAAAGTAACACGATTCTTAACAATAGCTACTTCGATTCGATATAATGCGCCTGTCTCAGGCATCTTACTAGCAACCCCATGTTTTTGTTTTAATTTATCGACGACCGCTTTTTTTACAATAGCTTGACAATCAGGCACACTGTAAAGCTTTGATTTGACCGATTTTCCTATAACAGGGAATTGACCGTCTTCTGGTATGTACCGGTGCCAATCAAGGGCTTTCGTTTGTTCAAACAATTGATCAAACGTTGTTGCTTCAAATTCACCGACCATTAATTTAACCCGATCAGCTGTACGTAACCATAAATTGCAACGCGGAATGGCGGCGGGGATTGCTTCAAAAATCACCTTGCCGTTATCGACTTGAGTGGTTTCATATCCAAGTGCTCTGACTTCATTTGCTACGACTGATTCTAACCCCATAGCCGCGGTAGCCAATAGCTTTACAGTTGATTTAGTCATTTTTTAACTCCTTTTCATGGATATTTAATATTCGAGTAATATAAAACGAACCTTCAATCAGTGGCGATTTACAGACGGCTATCTTTGATAAACGCTGTTAACGTAAAAAACCTTCCTAATGACAGAATTGCCTTCGGAAGGTTTGAACATACATCTTAACCAATGAATGTTTTATAAGCCATGTTCTGTGCTAAAGTACTACAAATGGTGGTTAGCCTCGTACCTTAGTTGTAATCATCTATCTGCTGTTTATCGATAAACAGCCCTTATTTCAGTTGAATTCCCTACTCAAAGATGCCCCTACCAAAATTTGGGTTGCTCACTCGCGGGGTTTACCTCGTTCCACTCAAATTGTTTCCAATTTGACTACGTCACTGTGGCACTTTCAAGGAATTTGAAACATATCAAAAATGACTTAGCTTCTTTTCCTGCCGTAAGTTGATTAACTCAACTCCCTTGATTTATGAATTCATCAAGCACGAACACTACAAGCATCTCAGCTTGTGTGAGCATGGACTTTCCTCTACAAACCGAGGTTTGCAGCGATTACCAAAACATTCATTCTATATTGATGTTATTAAACTCTAATGGTTAGTATAGCATATGCTCTACGTTTTATCATCCATCAAAATTTACCAGTTCAATGATCAGGCATCTGTATATTTTTTACCGAAAACAGCCTTTTCTAGATTAGACAATCTTTTTAAGATGTCATAATTAACTTGATGGTTAGACGTTTGCGCTCGGGATCTGGGTTGTTCTTTTTGTACTTTTAATCTTTCATTTTCTTGTGTTAGGTGCTCAATTTTCTTGTTGAAAAATTCATAGTCCTGAATAATTTTATCTAGAAATTTATCAACTTCTTCCTGATTATAACCTCGCATGGATGTTTTAAATTGCTTGTCTAAAATGTCTTTTGTTTGCAATTGACTATTTTGCAATTCTGTCATTATTTTTCACCTCATATTTAACAACACTTAATATGTATTTTTTCAAATTTTGTATCAAATGTCAATCCACAAGTAGTCTATCGACATCGTTTATGAATAATTGCCTGGTCTTTTTTTAAAAAGCTTTGCCTATAATTACTTACTGCCATCTCATCTTTTGGAATCAATATTTTAATCATTACTCAACCCATGAATCATGATATTAATATTATTATCACTAATTAATAATTAGAAGCATAACTTTTGATAAATTATAAGTAACAACGAATTCTAATCAATTTTATTTGTACCCACTCCTTAATGCGACCTCTAACAACTGTGGCTCATTTGTAGACTTGGTTAATATTCTGGATTAATTTCTTGCCATTGCCGTACAATCTCTTCTAAGTCAAACGGTGTAATATAATGAATTGAATAGTTTTGCTGAACAACTTGTTCTTTTGCTTTATTAAGAAAATATTGCACGCTTCCGGGATATTCTTCATCAATTAAAATTAAACAGCAGTCACTTTTATTAATTAACCAATTGTCTTTGGCGGTATATTGATAAGCCCCTTTATATTTACCTTTGTATATGACATCATAAAAGTCAGCCTGTTCGATTATTTGTTGATAAGCTTGTTGGTCTGATTCACTCCACCTCTCTTGCTGATTCTCAAATGGTGGAATAATAGCGTATTTGAGCTGATAATCCTTGGAAAGCTCTTGAGCTACTTGGCAAGCCCAGATTTCCACACCTATCTGGCCGGAGGTGAGTATCCACTCTCCCCCATTTTCTACAAAAGCTACAATCGATTGTTTTAGGGCATACTTAATGATATCCACACGCATATCTTGGCTTGTCCTAATATTTAATTCATACGATTTATATCCTGTAATGGTCATGACTTTTTCCACTGTATCCAATCCTTTATGACAATAATTAATTTCGTAACGAGAGGGTTCATACATTATTGGCCAAAATGAAAAGGCTGGTTCTCCAGCCCCTTTCATTTTGATCAAATTAACGCCAACGATTATACCCTGGAGGCCAATTTGGTCCACCATAGGCATTTGTTTGATTTACAGTTTGCCCCCATGAAGTTGTTTGTGGGTAAAAGTGCGTATTTTGAATCGTGTGATGATTCATAACAGAAGTATGCGTTGGGTGTACATAATTAACTTGACTTTGACTGCATGTATTCACATGATGGTGTTTTGTAGGGCAAACGATTGTTTCAACCGGTCCGGTATGACAACATGGTCTTCTTCGCATAGTAATCCCCTTTCTTATTTATGATTCATATTAGCTTATGAACAAATATCTAAGAGGTGGCGGGCATCTGACCAGGGTTTTAATATTTTTTTGTTAAAGTATCTATTATCATTTGACAAACGTAATCAATCGCTTGATGTAATTCCATATATCGCTTCTGTTTAATGTCAATGTAATAGCTGTGTAATATAATAAGTTCAAAATTTTCCCTTGTTGATTGTACTTGTTGCGGATGAACAGAAACCTCTCTATCCTTAACTGCTTTAAGTGCAAGTTCTTCCCATTTTTCAATTAATTCGAATAAGGGATCTGTTTCGTTTTTTACCATGTTAAAGAACGTTCTGTCTCTTTTGCTATCGGGTTTATCACTTTTTAAATATCTTTCCTTTAATTGAAGGCGTGCTTGTTGGACTTTATCTGTTAAATTGAGTAGCATACGTTGTGTCACCTCCCTTAAAACCTTACCACGCGGTTGGTGTTTTCGTAAATAGCTAAGCTCTTCTTAGGCGCCAATTTTGTGTAGAACGGCGCTTGTTTTTACAATTAGTATGGCGCTTTTTTAAAATTTGCAACTGATCTCGATAGATGAAAAGTTGTTTCGCATAGTTTTGATGGCGCGTACAAATTTGATAATTACATTCCCAATTGATTTTTTTTTCGATTTTAATTAATTGTGTATTTAAATGAAATAACTGCTTTTGAAATTTCTCTATACTTTTTTGTGCTGTCATCATTCCATCTCCTTTTATTTTTTCTCATTTTATTCATTAATTTCATATATAATTGATGAAATCCTGCGTGCCAGACAAAAGTAGTGTTGAATGAACAAATCTTCTTAAATTTCGTCTATTAAAATAGTAGAATAGCTAATTTTGTACTTATAGATTTGCTAAAAGTTGTTTATAATAGTTGTAGGGTGATAGGAAGACATCGGGTTATTCCGATACACATACGCTTTTTATTTATCTTTTTAGTTCTCAAATCAGGCTGTAATCTGGTATGATACAGTCATGCAGGAGGGAATTAATCTGATGAAGTATCCAAATGGTCAAAAACGTACAGCTACAATGAATAAAACAAAAGCAGAACGCCAACGGAATTTTAGTAATCGGGGTATGACGTTAGAAGATGACATCAATCAGACAAACCTTTATTATCTAACGCATCAAATTTGTGTGGTGCATAAGAAACCGACACCTGTTCAAATTGTTAAGGTAGACTATCCGAAGCGTAGTGCTGCAGTCATTAAAGAAGGTTATTTTAAACAACCATCTACAACTGATTACAATGGTGTTTATCGTGGGCGTTATATTGACTTTGAAGCTAAAGAGACAAAGAACAAAACGTCATTCCCACTTAATAACTTTCATAATCATCAGATTGAGCACATGAAAGCCGTTGAGCAACATGGGGGTATTGCTTTTGTTATTATTCGCTTTGCAACACACGACCAATCTTTTCTATTCACTGCAATGAAACTTTTCCCGTTCTGGGAACGTCAATTTAATAATGGAGGTAGAAAATCTATCTCTTATCAAGAGATTGTTAAAGAAGGTATTGAAATACCTAAAGGCTATCCAGCTATCATTGACTACATTAAAGTCATTGATCAAGTGTTTTTTAAGAATGGAGGAAGATGACAATGGCGGAACAAGGCCAGTCACGTACTGCAAGACGACAACAACAAAAACAATCGAAAAAAAATAAATCTTCAATTTGGAAAAAAATCGGACTATCATTATTAGCCGTTACTTTAGCTGCTCTAATTGGAGCGGGGGCTGTATTTGGTTACTATATTATATCAGCACCTGACTTAGACCATGACTTACTAGGAGCACCAGCCTCAACGAGAGTATATGATGTAGAAGGAGAGCTTTTTGCTGAGCTCGGTCAAGAAAGGCGTACAACAATCAGCTATAATGACCTTCCAGATATATTGATTGATGCAGTATTAGCAACTGAAGACAACCGTTTTTTTGATCACTCAGGGGTTGACCTTCGTCGAAGTGCTGCTGCGATTTTAGCAAACTTCACTCGTGGTTTTGGGGCTGAAGGTGGTAGTACCATTACACAGCAAGTGGTTAAAAGTTCGCTTTTATCTCCTGATCAAACGATGGAGCGTAAAGTTCAAGAACAATGGTTAGCATTACAAGTAGAACGCGCTTATGAAAAAGAAGAAATATTAGAAATGTATCTAAATAAAATTTACTATGGAGCTCAGTCTTATGGTGTGGCAACAGCAGCTGAAACCTATTTTGGGATTACAGATTTAGATGACTTAACTCTAGCTCAAGCTGCCTTATTAGCAGGCTTACCACAACGTCCTTCAGCATATGATCCAACTGTAAATCCTGATCTTGCTCAAGAAAGAATGGATACGGTATTAGGCTTAATGGTTCGACATGGTAAGATTACGGAAGCTGAAGCAGATGAAGCAGCTTCAGAAAATGTAGAAGACATGTTAAATTTAACCGAATCAGAAGGGACGCCTTATCATGCCTTCTTAGATCAAGTAAGGATTGAAATCGAAGAGAAATTGGATGTTGATATGTACAATGACGGGCTTGAAATTCATACAACACTCGATCCAGATGCGCAAGAACATGTTGAATATGTATTATCGGATCAAGGACCTATTAGTTTTCCTGATGATGAACTTCAATCTGGTTTGACCGTCCTTGATACACAGTCTGGAGCGATCCGAGCGATTGGTGGTGGACGTAATCGAGAAGTTGGTGGTTTTAATATGGCCATTCAAGCTAAGCGACAACCAGGTTCAGCTATTAAACCGATTCTTGACTACGGGCCAGCTATTGAATACTTAAATTGGTCTACACACCAACAAATTAATAATGACGCGCCCTACGAAACACAAGGTGGGGATATTCGAAATTGGAATAATGAGTATCAAGGCTACGTTAGTGCGCGTTATGCGATGCAACAATCTTTAAATGTCCCTGCTGTTAAAACTTTAGAAGAAGTGGGAATCGCTCAAGCAACTGAGTTTGCAGAAGGGATTGGCCTCCCTATCCCCGAAGATGGTCTTAATATTCGTGATGGTATTGGTGGTTCAACATTAAGCATGTCATCATTAGATATGGCTGGAGCTTATTCGGCGTTTGGTAATGGTGGTATTTATAATGAGCCTTATGCTGTTACTGAAGTTGTTTTTAGTGATGGGAACAAGCAGACACTTAAATCTGATCCTGTTGCAGCGATGTCAGACGCTACCGCATATATGGTTACTGATATGCTAAAAACTGTTGTAAACAGCGGAACAGGTACCACTGCAAATGTTTCCGGTTTGCCAATGGTAGGTAAAACAGGTTCAACCAATGATTATGTTGACGTTTGGTTTGCTGGCTATACGACCAATTATACTGTAGCGGTGTGGAGTGGTTATCAAGATGATGCCACTCGAGCAGTAACACAAACGAGAATATCTCAAGAAATTTTTCGTCATGTGATGAGCGAAATATCTGTTGGAATGGATACAGCTGATTTTGAAATGCCAAATTCGGTTGTGCGTGTTGATGTCGAACGAGGTTCAAATCCAGCTAGATTGCCTAGCCCGTATACGCCCGATTCTCAAATCGTTTCTGAATTGTTTAAGCGTGGACATGAGCCTACTGAACAATCTGAAACATTTGACCGCCTTGACCCAGTTAGTGGTCTTAGCGCTCAGTTTAACGAGGAGCAAAATCAAATTGAAGTGAGTTGGTCTGATTCTAATGATCAAGACGTTCGCTTTAACATTGCCTATGGTACAGATGGATCGACTAATAATGAATCGTCTACTTCTGATACATCATTTACGATTCAGAGTGTTGAGCGTGGTACAGTTTACACGATCGAGGTAACGGCAATAAGTGATGAAAATAGTGATCTTCAAAGTGAGTCAAGGCGGGTGGAAATTCGAATTCCTGACCAAGAGGAAGAAGATGAACCCGACGAACCAGATGAAATTGATGAGCCGGATCAGCCTGAGGACCCTGATGAAGGAAATGGTGATGATCAAGTAGATGACCCACCAGTCTCTGATGATGAAGATGAAGATCAAGATCTTGACCAAGATTCTGATCAAGATTCAAATAACGGTAATGGCGAACAAGACTCAAATGATGAAAATCAAAATTAATACTAAAGACCACTCATGAAAATGAGTGGTCTTCTTTATCTCAATAGATAATACGTATTTCATTATTTAAAAGGTTGATTTTATTTATTATCTTTTGCATAAAGCTCAAGAACTTCAACTTTAGCATATAACTTCTCTAACTCTTGATACAAAGCATCTAATTGGATATAAGCGTGGTATTGACTTAAATTAGATGCAATATAATGAACACGTTCTCCGATATTAAACGGTTTATGTTCAAGTGAATCTATCGTTTGATACAGATCGCCTTTTGACCAAGACTGTTGATTCAAATGATATAAAGCATCTATAAAAAGGTTTAAGGATGTACCCATGGGCCCTACCGCCTCTTGGTAATGCTTGTTGTGAAATAACTGTGATAAATGTGGGGATTGATATTTCCATTTTTCAATCCAGTCTTCTTTGTTCATAAACCACTTCACCCCTTTTGTTTCATTCGCTTTTTACCTTCACGACAAATATCTAACAATTTACAACTTCCGCAGTTTGGATTTCTAGCTTTACAATGGTAACGTCCGAAAAATATCATACGATGATGGGTGTCGCTCCATGCTTGTTTTGGTACTTTACGCATTAATGTTTTCTCGACTTCTAGTGGGGTATCTTTCCATCTGCATATTCCCAAACGTTTAGATACACGCTCCACGTGTGTGTCGACAGCAATAGCAGGTTGATTAAAAGCAACTGATGTTACTACATTTGCTGTTTTTCTACCTACTCCAGCTAAAGTCTCTAATTCTTCCTTTGTCTCTGGTACAACACCATTAAAGTCATCAATTAGTGAACGAGATAATTTTTGAATATTTTTTGCTTTGTTACGGTAAAGACCGATTGAACGAATATCGTTTTGTAATTCTTCTAGAGGAACTGATAAGTAGTCTTCTGGTGTTTTATATTTTTTAAATAAATCTTTCGTTACTTTATTAACAAGTTGATCGGTACATTGAGCTGAAAGTGCTACAGCAATGACAAGTTCAAAAGGATTGTCATGGACCAATTCACATGCTGCATCAGGATACATTTCTTCCATTACACTTAAGACATAGTGTATTTGTGCTTTGTTTAACATAACTGGTCCTCCCCCCTCTATTCATCTTCCTCTAACCAATTATAGTATACAGATGTGTCACGTTTCGTTGCTCTTTTGTTTTCAGTAGATCGTTTAGTATGAAAAGCTTTTGATTCGGCTCTTGCATCGCTAACCGTACGAATACCTTTACGTTTCCATTCACGTAATATGCGATCGATATATTTAAAATTGAGTTTGCTCATTAATACCGATTCCCTTAACGCGGCTTTAATAAGTGACGGTTCAAACGCATCTTCATCTAGCCAAATGTTGATCGTTTCAATTTCAAATGGTGACAAGGGACGTCCAAATTCTTGTTCAAATAATATAAAAATATTCATGGAGGATTGCTCTTCATCAGTTTTTGGTTTAGTTTTTTTACTGTATAGTAATTCCCATAATGGTTCCAACGAATAACACTCATCAACAATTCCTTGATCATCTTTTGTCTCAATAATAGTTAAAATATTTTTTTGCATAAGCTGCCTTAAAAGTTGACTACATGTTTGTTCATCGAAACTTGATAGCTCTGCAATTTCAAAAGGTGTAGGAAAATACTTACCCTTAAGAAAAGCATGGTGGATATGTAGAATGACGATTAGTTCTTGCTCGGTTAGAGACAACGTATGATATTGACTAAGTAATCGGGAAGGTATGGCTATTTGCTCACTTAAAAATAATTGATAATTTTGTTGCTTTTTCATCTCAGTCACCTCTGACATTATTCTAACATATTTATTGACCATTAAAGATAGAAAGAGCCCCCGAAGTTATTCGAGGGCTTTATAAAAATATTTTTTCTCCCTATTAACAGTTAGAAAATCCTTAACTGATTAGGGAAGATATCATGTTTTGTCAATTCCCCTATTGTATCTATCGATTATGGATATAATCTATTTAATAACCTTGGAAACGGAATGGTTTCACGTACATGTTCAACACCGGCAAACCAAGCTACTGTGCGTTCAAGGCCCAATCCAAAACCTGAATGAGGAACACTACCATATTGTCTTAATTCCAAATACCATTGATATGCATCACCAGATAATTGATGTTCTTGATAACGTTGTTTCATCAACTCTAAGTCATCAATACGCTGTGATCCACCAACAATTTCTCCATATCCTTCAGGGGCTATTAAATCAGCACATAATACAACTTCTGGACGATCTGGGTCTGGTTTCATATAAAATGCCTTTATGTTAGCTGGATAGTGAGTAATAAATACGGGTTTATCGAAACTTTCCGCAATAGCTGTTTCATGAGGTGCACCGAAGTCTTCTCCCCATTCAATATCACCAAAACCTTTCTCCTTTAATAAAGCAATAGCTTCATCATATGTAATACGAGGAAATGGTGCTTGTATTTTTTCTAGGCTTACTATATCTCGGTCAAGTGTTGTTAGCTCCAACTTACAATTTGTTAAGACAGCTTTCGCTAAATAGCTTACATAAGCTTCTTGAATAGCCAAACTCTCTTCATGATCGGTAAATGCCATTTCAGGTTCAATCATCCAGAATTCTATCAAATGCCGCCGTGTTTTTGATTTTTCTGCCCGAAATGTAGGTCCGAAAGAGAAAACTTTTCCAAAAGCCATAGCGGCTGCTTCCATATATAACTGGCCACTCTGTGATAAATAGGCTTCTTCATCAAAATACTGTGTATGGAATAATTCTGTTGTTCCTTCAGCTGCTGATCCAGTTAAAATAGGTGGATCTATTTTTATATAATCATTGTCATTAAAGAATTGATAGGTTGCTCGAATGATTTCATTGCGAATTTTCATAACCGCGTGTTGACGTTTTGAACGCAACCATAAATGCCGATGGTCCATTAGAAATTCAGTTCCATGTTCTTTAGGTGTTATCGGGAAATCAACGGATTCATGAATCATTTCTAGTGTCTTCACTTGCATTTCAAATCCAAATGGTGACCGTGCGTCTTCTACGATCACACCAGTTACCCATACCGACGATTCTTGTGTTAATGCTTTCGCTTGGCTGAATATCTCTTCATCTACTTCCGCCTTAACGACGACACCCTGAATGAAACCTGTTCCATCCCGTAACTGTAGGAAAGCAATTTTGCCACTAGAGCGTTTATTGGCAAGCCAGGCACCAATGGTTACTTCTGTTCCTACATAGTTTTTCACTTTATTTATCGTTGTCTTCAATGATAACCCTCCAAAGCTCTCTTTTATATTTGTTGATGTCTGTTAATAAAATGTTGAATCCGATCAATAGCTTTCTCTAATTGATCAAGTTCAATGGCATAAGATAATCTCACATTATCTGGTGCACCAAATCCACTGCCTGGTACAAGCGCCACTTTTTCTTCCTCTAATATCGCAGTCACCCATGCTTCAATAGAATCAAATCCCGTTTTCTTCATTGCTTCTGATACATTCGGAAACAGATAGAAGGCCCCCATTGGTTTAAGACAATTTATCCCTGGTACTTGAGTGAGTAACTCATAAGTGCGGTCGAGTCTTTCCTTAAAAGCTTGCTTCATTTTAACAATTTCATCATCATTAGCCTGATAGGCTGCAAGTGCACCATACTGAGCAATGGTTGTCGGATTAGATGTTGAATGTGATATAAGGTTACTCATTGCTTTAATAAGTGTCTTACTTCCAACGGCGTATCCAATACGCCAGCCCGTCATAGCATGTGATTTTGATACACCATTAATAATTACTGTTTGTTCCTTTAATTGATTTGAAAGTTGACTAATGGAAATATGTTCTTGGTCAGTATAAGTTAATTTTTCATAAATTTCATCAGAAACAATTAATAAGTTATGTTTAAGACATACGTCGCCAATTGCTTTCAATTCTTCTTTGGTATACATCATACCTGTTGGATTACTAGGCGAATTAATAATAACTGCTTTTGTCTTGGCAGTAATCGCTTCTTCTAGTTGTTTTGCTGTTAATTTAAAATGATTTTTTTCTTCACCAGTCACAAAAATGGGTGTGCCTTCTGCTAATTTAATCTGTTCGGGGTAGCTTACCCAATATGGAGCTGGGACAATGACTTCATCCCCCTTATTAAGTAAAACCTGAAATAATGTAAATAATGCATGTTTTGCTCCTGTTGTCACAACAACTTGATCAGGATGATAGGACAGTTGGTGATCACGATACATTTTATTTGTAATTGCTTCTTTTAACTCTAGTATGCCTCCTGCTGGTGTATAACGCGTTAATCCAGTGTGCATGGCGTGCTCAGCTGCTTTAATAATAAAATTTGGTGTATTGAAGTCTGGCTCACCAGCACCTAACCCTATGACATCATGTCCAGCTTGTTTAAGTGCCTTTGCTTTTGCTGTTATTGCTAAGGTTGAAGATGGCGTTATTTTTTGTACTCGATTTGCTAGCTGCATGTTATCACCTTTCTTTCAGTTAATGGTTTGCAAATGATATACCACTATCATACTCTCCATTATCTAAACGATAGTAATCATAGCTTAGTCTACCTGACTCATCAAGATAGACAATTTCCAAAAGCGGGGTTTGATGACGTAACCCTATTTGGGTATGGTATATCTCTTGATAAACAGTTTGGTTGCGCCATTCGTCAAGAACATGATCAATTTCAATCCAATCTTCCTTATAATATGTTACCAATTCCGCATCTTGGTCTGTCTGATCAACAAAAATGACTAGATGTTCATCCGAAGTGGATTTAGCTTCAACCACATGAAAATATTTTGATCCATGATAGCGTGAAATGTCGTCAATCGAAGCAATTTCTAGTTGTTGTTCAACACGTTCTCTTGTATCAGAAAAACCTTTTGTTTTTTCTGTATTAACGCTTTGATACAAATAAACTGAAAACCCTATTATAATTAGGATAGCAAGGATAAATAGAAGAAAGACGACTTTAAGCCAACTAAGTTCGATAAATGGTGAAGACTGCCGTCTCATTGTCCACCTCATCTAATGCTAAGCCAAACATTAAATCGTCATCTTTAAGTGTTCGGTTTAAGCTATCAACAACTTTATATAATTCAGGATTGTATTGTAATCTAACGGTTGATAGCGTTTCGATTTGTTCTTTTTTCATTTTATCCCAGCCTTTTCTATCGAATAATCCATATCGCACAACGACATATGGGAAACCTGTATACATTATAACAGGTTTTTAGTCAAAATTAATATGATGCTTCATATTTTTTGTGCGAAATTGCACTTCTATATCATAATCGGAATCTTTAAAGATAGCAATAAGGGAACCAACATCTTCTAAAAAGTACGGTTCAATCCAGCGTTCTTCAAGATAATACAATAATTGGCCATCTGTTTCATTTTGTGAAGAAGTGAAAAATATGGCTACGTCAGGATTGATTTTTGTTAATATATGTCGAGCAGGTAAAAATGTTGCGCCAAAATGTGCAGTTTTAACAATTTGAAAATCATACTTATTAAAATTTTCAATATCATCGTCAGTTATGCTTGTTCTCCCCATAAAAAGAATAGCTTGATTATTATAAGTGAGCACGTTTGTTGAAGAACGTGGTTGATTTGAAACAGCTAATACATGAAAGGTTAATCCAGCATCTAAATGAATGGATGTGGGTTCCTTACTCAATGTAGGCGTCGCTAGTTTAGTTCTATGCTGATTCATTGTTTCACTTATATCAAATACATGTTTAACATCAAATTTGTTAATAATCAAATCTTTATTCGCACAATAACTTTGATCATTGTCTGTTATAATGAGATGCTTGATGGTATCAATCTCTAATGTTTCCAAAAATTTAATTAAATAAATTTCGCTTGCTTTTGAGCCGGTATTAATTAAAGTATATTGCTGATTGGTTCCTTGTACTAGTGTTGCTTCCCCATCTGGAAGGTCAAGGAAATACACCACTACCTCTGACTGATTAGAGAAGGATACGAGTATTGAAATTGTAATTAAAAGTAGCCCAAATAGCCAACCTACCTTCATTTTAGCACCACCTAAATAATGTTTGGTTATTATTCCTCAATTTGAAGGTGTTACTAAATCCAATTATTAGCTATTTCTAATAATTCATTTGTTCTCCGGTGAAAAGTAGGGACGTTCGCAATCGAATTTAGAAATGTCTGTCCATAATGTTTTGTCATAATGCGATCATCACAGATAAATATTATTCCTCTATCTGTATGAGAACGTATGAGACGACCAAAGCCTTGTTTGAACCGAATCACGGCATTGGGCAGTGACAAGGATAGAAATGGATTTTGCCCACTTGATTGTAAGTTTGTATATTTTGCTTTAAACACAGGATGGTTTGGATTGTCGAATGGTAATCTCACCATAACTACACACGTTAAATCACTGCCGGGTATGTCTAACCCTTCCCAAAACGCATTCGTGCCAAATAATATTGCTTGATTAAAGCTTTGAAAATTTTTCTTTAATCGTTCATGGCTTCCACTTGAAATACCTTGCGCAATTAGGACATAATCATCATTAAATAACTCTTTTAACAGATAATACGCTTTTTTTAACATCTCATATGAATTAAATAAAATAAGCATACGCCCTTTAGTGATTTCTGCCAAAGTAAAAATAGCCTCACAACTTGCTTCAATAAAAGGGTCCATTTCCTTATAATGAGCCAGAGGGAAATCATTTGGAATCAGTACTTTTACTTGATTTTGATAAACATACGGTGATGGAATTTTTCGCTCGACTATTGCTTCACTGTCTAGGCCAATTTGCTTTTTAAAAAATTCGAATTGATCATCTATAGTAATTGATGCACTCGTTAGAATAACACTATTTGTCTCTTTAAATAAAGTTGATCTTAACAATTGCTGGATTTGTAACGGCTCTTGGTATAAATAAACAGCATTTTTAGCACCATAGGATTCGATTTCAATCCATCTCACCTCTGCATTTTTTTCATCTGGAGTAAAAAATCGTTTTAATTTATCCTTCATTTCCCTTAGTTCGTTCGTATGATGGCCAATTAACAATTCTTCTTGTTTGATCGTTTCAATCTGACTTAATTGGTTAGATAGATCATTAATGAACAGAATTAATCGATTTGCCATTTCTACTGTTGTTTGCCAATCTGATTGATATGGATCATCAATTGTACATTGATAGCGTCCAACATCATTTTTATTGATATCCCTGTTTCTACGGTCATTTACATAATGATAAATATATCTGAAGAACATATCATTTTCTTCTAAAAGTGTTGCAATAAGTTGATTTGATTTATGATTTAAATGATGATTATGTAGCCCTTTTAGCATATGGTTAAGTGAGATAAGCCTCTTTTGGAAGCTAAGGTAATCGATTTGCATTCCAGCTTTATTAGCAAATACACGCTCTAAGTGATGGGCTTCATCTACAATGATTTTATTGATGCCATAAATGGGCGACCGTGTTTGAATAATATAATCTGCTAATAACGCGTGGTTAATAATGATTAAGTCAGCTTGTTCGCTTTGTTGAAGCGCAAATTCATAAAAAGATTCACCGTGTTTTTTTACCTTGACTTGTAAAGCATGTTCAGTAGCAACGGAAACCTGTTTAAAGAAGTGATCCCCACCTGACGGTAACTGTAATTCATCGATATCCCCTGTTTCGGTTTCTGTCAACCAAACGATGATCATGGCTTTTATTAATAGTTCATCATAATTTCGGTAAGGGTGTTCTTGTAATGCTTTTTTAAATAACGGTAAACTTAAATAATGTTGTTTTCCCTTTAATAAAGTTGCTTGAAAAGGAAAGGGTAACACATGGCGAAGACGTGGGATCTCCTCGTGCAATAATTGTTTTTGAAGCTGAGTTAAATGTGTACTGACAATAATTTTTTCATGATGGTATTTCGCTTGATACAGAGCTGCAATAAGATAAGCAATTGACTTGCCAATACCGGCACCGGCTTCAATAATTCCATGTTGATGACTTTGGAACGCGTGGTAGATATATTCAGCCATTTCTTGTTGACCGGGCCGGTCTTCATATCTTTCAAACCATTTTTCAAAGGGTGTATGATTGTCAAAAAGCAGGTTCAATAATTCACCAAATGTTAGCTCACTTTCGTTGGCCTGTTGATGGATTGGGATCATCGGTTTAACGGCTAAACCAAATGGATAGTCATAGGACTGATTGATCAGTTCTTTGCACTTGGCCTTTTCTTCTTTTTCAATCAATATATTACTTAAGTTACTTTTTAAATAAGGTTCTAATTTGAGTAATTGTTTAATTGTCGTTAATGGTAAGCTATCTAATTTTACAAACAGTTGATCGAGCAGTTTAGCAGTTACATAGGCATCTGACAATGCTCTATGGGGACTATTATGTTCAAGCTTCAACCAACGAGATAGATGAGCTAATTTAAAACTTTTTGCTTTTGGAAAAAACACTCGACTTAGCTCTACCGTGTCAATAATAGGTTGCTTAAGTGGTGAATAACCGGCATTTTTTAACTCCACATTTAAAAAACCTAAGTCAAACGGTACATTGTGTGCAACAAAATAGACGTTTTTAAAAAATGCAATAATATCATCAGCAACCTCTTCGAAGCTAGGTTTATCAATTACCATTTCATTGGTTATTCCAGTTAAATGTGAAATAAAGCGAGAGATATGCTTATTTGGATTGATTAATTGATTGTATTGGTCAATAATTTCTCCATCTTGATAAATGACAATCCCAATCTCAATAATGCGATCCCCTTTGTTAGGCGCATTTCCTGTTGTCTCTAAATCTATAACTGCAAATTTATTCATAAATATCATCCTTATCTTTTTGTGCTAGATAAAACGATGTTAATTTATCACAGATAACCGTCTGTATCCCCCCTTCAAGAGAGTAGAGCAAATCGTTTGAGGGGGATAACGGACACTAATGTCTTGATTCACTCAACGACCAATCAGTGGGTGGGTAAGATCGTAGACTAAGACCGCCGCGTCTTTAAGAAGGATTACAGACTAAGATCGCCACGTCCTGTGGCAACGTCTGCATGACATACATCCTGTAGGCCCACGTCTGCATGACATACATCCTGTAGGCCTCCCTCCACTGATTGAAGGTTCGTTGTATAAACAGATAAACACTTACCTCTAAGTGGCAAGTGTTTATCTATTTATACACGGTTAGAGGCGGCTCTTGTTCTAGCATTTTAACAACGTTATTTTGATCATCCATTAATGCCACCCTAGGTTTAAACGACGCTAATTCATCATCAGAAATCGCCGCATAAGAAACAACAATAATGATGTCATCAACTTGCACGTGTCTAGCAGCTGCCCCATTTAGACAAACCATTTTACTTCCACGTTCACCAGCAATAACATAAGTTTCTAACCGGGCACCGTTATTATTATTAACAATCTGAACTTTTTCATGAGGTAATATATCCACTGCCTCAAGGATATCGGGATCAATGGTAATACTGCCAACGTAATTTAAGTTCGCTTCTGTAACACGAGCGCGATGCAACTTTGCTTTCATCATTGTTCGGTACATGTAAGCCCCCCTCCTTATTTAATACAGGGAATCAACAGGTTCACCTCTATTATCAATAATAATATTATCAATTAAACGCGCGTGACTGAACTGCACAGCTAACGCAATAATTATTGTTCGATCCCATTCGCTGACTATTTCTAATTCTGGAAAGGATAGAATTTCCACGTAATCGATTTGTCCTGAAGTTTTTTTGGTAATATGATCTTTAACTTCATTCACTATATTAACAGGATTTTTTTCCCCGTCAATGATTTTATTTCTGGCCAATTGTAAAGCTTGATGCAATTGAGGTGCTTCTTCCCTCTCATGGTCAAGGAGATTCGTATTACGGCTACTTTTGGCCAAGCCATCGCTATCTCGAACGGTTGCAACCATTTTAAGTGAAATTGGGAAATTAAAATCTTTAATTAATAAGTCGACAATAGCTACTTGTTGGGCATCTTTACTACCAAAAAAAACATAATTTGGTTCAATGATATGAAAAAGCTTGGTTAATACCGTAAGTACTCCTCCGAAATGCCCCGGTCTCGATCGATCACAAAGTACACCTATCCTCTTTTCTGCAACCATGGTCAGCCCCATTGATGTTGGATACATTTGATCAGCAGTGGGGATAAAAAGGTAGTCGACTTGTTTATTCTCAACAAAAGTTTTGTCTTTTTGTTCATTTCTTGGATAATTATCAAAATCTTCATTTTCCCCAAACTGAAGAGGATTAACAAAGATACTCACAATAACAATATCAGCATCTTTATGTGCGTGATCGATTAACGCCCCATGACCTTCATGTAAATAGCCCATGGTAGGAACGAAGCCTATTGATTGACCTGATCTCTTCAACTGATGAATTGTATCTTTCATTTCTTTAATCGAACGAATCGTTTTCACTATATATTCACCTACTTTTTTCCTCAGGTAAACAAACAGTTGATTCTGCTGCATAGCTGTGTTTATCTTCTGGAAATTGCGTTTTTTTAACATCTTCTACGAATGAAGCCAACGCTTTGAGACCGGTATCGTTGAAGTTTGCATACGTTTTAACAAAGCGCGGAAAACGATCGACACCATATTGAAGAAGGTCATGATAAACAAGAACTTGACCATCACAATCAATGCCTGCTCCTATTCCGATCGTAGGGATAGCCAACTTTTTAGTGATAAGACGGGCTAATGCTTTAGGCACGCCTTCTAAGACACAAGCAATTGCCCCCATGTCTTCAAGCTGTTGGGCCTGTTTAACAATTTTCTCAGCACTTTCTTGATCTTTTCCTTGCACTTTAAAACCACCGAATATATTGACCGATTGTGGTGTTAAACCAACATGTCCAACTACTGGAATTCCAGCGTGTGTCAAACGATGAACCAGTTGATAAATTTCATCAGTCCCACCTTCTACCTTAATCGCTTGGGCACCCGTTTCTTGATAAAGGCGTTTAGCGTTCTCTAATGATTGTTCCATTGAAATATGATAAGACATAAAAGGCATGTCAACGACAACAAATGTGTTTGGTGCACCTTTACGAGCTGCTTTGCCATGATGAATCATGTCTTCCATTGTAACGTTAATGGTTGACTCGTACCCGAGCACAACCATCCCTAGAGAATCACCGACTAAAATAATATCTGCTTTGGCTTGTTCAACTAATTTAGCAGACGGATAGTCATAAGCAGTGATCATTGTTATTTTATCACTGTCCTGTTTCATTTTTAAGAAATCTAATCTTGTTTTCAAGTGTAGAACCTCCTAAAACCATTCTATTTCAGCAGAGTATAGTTTTTTCGTTTTCTGATTATGCCGATCTTCAACGATTAGTGCTCCATCATCAGCAATGGCTACTATTTTGCCTTGAGTCGTTTGATTTCCGCTACGATAAGTCACTATTTCACCGAGTTTATAGGCATAGCTCTCCCATTTTCTCTTAATCATCTTAAAGCCATCGGTTAAATAGTTTTGATAATAAGTCTCAAACCTCATTAAAAGATCTCGGATAATTTCTTGTTTATGAAATTCTCGGTTAGCTGCTGTAGCTAAAGATGTAGCGATATCCCCCAGTTCACTTGGGAAATTTGATTGTTTTTGATTGACATTTAATCCAATTCCAATCACTAGGTAATGAATTTGATCTTGTTCAGCCTGCATTTCTGTTAAAATACCGGCAACTTTCTTTTCGTTAATTAACAAATCATTCGGCCATTTGATCGACGGTTCTACATTTGTTAATGATTTTATTGTATCAGCTAAAACGATTGCAGTTAATAAAGTCAACTGAGGTGCTTCTGATGGTAATAATTTTGGACGCAAAATAAAGCTTAGCCATATCCCCTTGGCATTATCCGAATCCCAGTTTCGATTAAGCCGCCCTTTTCCTTTTGTTTGCCGTTCGGATACAATAACAAGTCCTTCTTGTGCCCCGGCTTGTGCTTTTTGATTAGCTAGACATTGAGTAGAATCTATTTCTGTGTAATGTTCTAATGTTTTTCCTAACCAATTTGTATTTAATCCCCAATAGATTGTATTTTCGCTAACTTTGTCGGGTTGGGAGATCAATCGATACCCCTTATTAGGGACCGCTTCAAAATGATAACCATCACTTTTTAATTGTTTCATTTGTTTCCAAATGGCTGTTCGAGATATATCCAATTGCTCTGACAACCATTGACCTGATACAAAGGTATGCATGTGCGTTGATAATAGTTGAATTAATTGTTCTCGGGTGGATGACATCGTAGGACCCACTCCTTTATTTCACTAATATGGTTGATGACTTTTGCTTCAAGGACTGCTCTTTCAATTTCTTTAAGGTAATCCTGAATCCAAGGTCCCTTTTCTCGTTGAGGATACCATTTTATAAGATCATTTCCACTAATTTTAATATCTTTTTGACTTGAAATGGGTAATGATCTGCGCATCATCTGAACATGATGCATATCAATACGTTCACTTGATATCGCTTCGATTAACCGAATAAATCGCTGTTCCAAATTTTCAGGCAATAGATAAATTAGCCAAGCGCTACATCCTTCTTCTTCATACAAATTAACTAAATAGCAGAGACGTTTACCATTATTAAGCGTGCGATTGGATAAACGATATGTTTTACACCACGTGGTTATCGATGGACTCTCCACTGATATTCTGTTTAAAAAAACAAAGACGTCAACTAATTTACTAAAGGGCTTGTTAATGGTTTTAAGTTGATCAACCATACACGGGTGATCTTGAAAAAGAGGCAAATGTGAAAATAAATGAACATCGAAACTATATTTAAGCCCATAATCAACAAAGTCACCATTGAATAGTTTCGTTAATTCGACTGTCACACGCTCTATGGATAGCTTTCTAACCATATCGATCAAACATTTGATTGCTGTATAAGTGTCCTCATCAATTCGAAAATTTAATTGGCTGGCAAATCTGAGTGCCCGCAAGATTCGTAATGGATCTTCTGTAAAACGCCTTATTGGGGACCCTACAGCTCTAATCGTTTGTTGATCTAAGTCATGTTTTCCTTTATAAGGATCAATTAAATGATGGGTGCTTGTCATGGCCATAGCATTAATTGTAAAATCACGTCTTGAAAGGTCAATATCAATGGAGTCAACGAAGCTGACGTGATCAGGACGACGATAATCAGAATACCCAGATTCAGATCGAAAAGTTGTGACTTCAAAAGATTCCCCTTTATATCTGACCATCACTGTTCCGTGCTTAATGCCAACAGGTATTACTTTTTCAAAAATGGTTTGAATCTGATAAGGTGTGGCAGACGTTGCTATATCGATATCGTTTAGTTGATGGCCTAAAAAATGATCACGGACAGCGCCACCGACAATATAAGCTTGGTAGCCTTTACCTATTATAATATTGATTAGTTCTTTTGCCTTCTTGAAATGGTCTACCTGCATATTTTAATCATCCTCAAGTATCCGTTGATAAATCTGTTCATATTTAGCGATAATTATCGATGGTGTGAAATGTGCTTTCACAGATAGCAAGGCCTGTTTAGCAAGACGTTGGTGCATCTCTTGATTCGTCAATAATTCCAGCGCGATTTCACTTGCTCTTTTCGTATCACCTAAAGAAACAATAAAGCCATTATGATTATCTTTAATTACTTCGGGGATACCACCAACATCCGTACCAATACAAGGCACTTGGCATGCCATTGCTTCTATCAATACAAGTCCGAAGCTTTCCTTTTCCGACATTAGTAGATTTAAATCAGCAATTGAGAAAAGATCAGCCATATTTTGTTGATTTCCTAGAAAAAGAACTCGATCCTTTATCTGTAATTGATCGACAAGCTCTACCATCGCATTATATTCTGGTCCATCCCCTACTAATAATAATTTTACGGCTAATTGCTTTGAGATTTTTGAGAAAGTAACAATCACATCCTCGATGCGTTTTACTTTTCGAAAATTTGAAACATGGACGATTATTTTTTCTGATTCGTTTATCTGAAAAGCTTTTTTCAATTTTTGGGGATCAGAACGATAATAATCATTGGTATCAATAAAATTGTAAACGATATCGATGGGTTTGTTAACATTAATAATTTGGTATGTTTCCTCTGCAAGGCTTGTCGATACTGATGTTACAGCATCAGACTGTTCAATACCATAGCGAATCATTTTTGTGAGGCTTTTATCAATGCCTAAGACCGTAATGTCTGTGCCGTGTAATGTCGTTACAATCTTGACAGGATGGTTAGCCATTTGCTTTGCTAAAATGGCACAGATTGCGTGGGGCATTGCATAATGAACGTGTAAAATGTCAAGTTGTTCGCGATCAATTACTTCGGCCATTTTGTTTGCTAAAGCCAAGTCGTGTGGTGGATGCTGAAAGACAGGATAATGGCTAATTTCCACTTGGTGATAAAATATTCGAGCTGAGATATGATCGAGTCGAAAAGGCATATCTGTCGTAATAAAATGGACTTCATGACCTTTATTGGCAAGTTGCTTACCTAGCTCAGTTGCGACGATGCCAGACCCCCCAATAGAAGGATAACAAGTGATACCAATTTTTAAAGCTTTCATCATTCGGTATCTTCTTTAACTAAATCTCGCCATGCAAAAAAATTAGCCTCAAGTGCTCTTATCATAATCTCCGCACCAGCTAGATTTGTCACTAGGGGAATTTGGTGAACATCACATAAACGCATTAACGCACTGATATCTGGCTCATGAGGTTGAGCTGTTAATGGATCTCTGAAAAAGATGACTAAATCCATGCTATCTTCAGCAATTTTGGCACCAATTTGTTGATCTCCACCCATAGGTCCAGATTGAAAACGATGGACAGGTAAACGTGTCGCTTCACTTATTCTTTTACCCGTTGTTCCGGTAGCAAAGAGCTCATGTTTCTCTAAAATATGTTGATAGGATTTCGCAAACTCAATAATAGATTCCTTTTTCTTATCATGTGCAATCAGGGAAATTTTCATTAGTCTCCAACTCCTTCGGCGATTATTCATTTGTTTCACTTAGTCTAACATTAAATGTTCTAAACCATATACTAATTCTTTCATATTTATGACATGGTCAATAGCAAATTTAATACCAGACATAAAAGATTCTCGATGAAAGGAATCATGTTGAATTTTTAAATTCTCACCAGGTCCAGCAAAAATAACTTCTTGATGGGCAACTAATCCTGGTAAACGAACACTGTGAATCCGCATGCCATCAACGTTTGCACCCCTAGCCCCAGTAATTGTTTCTTGTTCTTCTGGATGCCCTTGCGCTTTGGATTGACGATTTTCCTGAATCAGTTCTGCTGTTTTAACAGCCGTTCCTGAGGGAGCATCCAATTTTTGATCATGATGCTTTTCGATAATTTCAATATCAGGAAAATATTTAGCAGCTAATTTAGAGAATTGCATCATTAATACAGCACCCATAGCAAAATTAGGTGCAATAACCGCCCCTACTTCTTTTTCTTTCGCTAAAGCTGTTAATTCGTCTAACTCTTCAGGAGTGAAACCCGTTGTTCCAACGACCGGTCTTACACCATGAACAATCGCAGCTTTAGTGTGCTTAAACCCTACTTTGGGACTTGTTAAATCAACTAAGACATCAGCATTAACTTCAGTTAGACAGAGATCAATGTCATTATAGAATTTAGCTTCGAAATTAGGTAATCCTTCTACTTCATTGACTTTTTTTCCGGTATGTTTCATATCTATACATGCAACCAAATTTAATTCAGCATGTTTTTTAATCATTCTCAGCGCTTCACTACCCATTTTACCACTTGCACCTGCCACTACTACATTAATTTCACTCATTATATTCACGCTCCATTTCTTTTTTTGTCCAGCGATCTTTATCTCTCGTTTCAATTTTTGTCATCGCCTGATCAAAAGCGTCTGAAAGATCGATATCAAGGGAGTTTGCAAACGAAAGTATGACAAATAATAAATCACCCAATTCATTTTCTATCGTATTTTTGTCTTCAGATTTTTTTTTGGGCTTTTCTCCATATACATGGTTCACTTCTCGCGCAAGTTCACCAACTTCTTCAGTAAATCGTGCCATCATTGCTAATGGACTGAAGTAGCCTTCCTTAAATTGCGATATATATGTATCGACGCGTTCTTGCATAGATTGAATACTTTTTGCCATGTTTGTCCCTCTCTCTTATAATAAAGTCTTATTTATTATGGTAGCGAAAACAACATCATTTGACAAATTTCTTAACTTATTATTCAACATACATTATAAGCTTTTCTAAAATATTGTACAAAAAAAGACACCGCCTGACAATCAGACCGTGTTTAAATGGTTGTACAATAAATAACGAAGGTGAGCTAAAAATTAATAAAATATAAACTATCCAATCCTTTGGCGATAGTTTATACGCTCAGCCCCCCCTCCCCTATAAAACGAACCTTCAATCCGTGAGTGTTCTTCTCCCGCTGCTTGGCCGTTGAGTGAATCAGGAGATAACCGTCCGTTTTATGGACGGTTATCTGTGATAAAATTGGCTCGCAATTAAGTGTAAAAAGAATAACGCTTCAATTTTCTAATGTTATTTAATTTCAATTTTTTTTGGTTTGGTTGCTCGATCGGTTCTTTTATTCGTGCGATACATTCTAAAAATAACATATCCTAAACACATAACGATTAAAACGCTCATAATGACTAATGATTTTACCAACTGAATAGAATGAAATTGATTGATTTGAGCTAAAGTAAAATTTAAGGAAATCTGATAAGAAAGCAGAATAAGCCCAAGCATATCATCGGCCTCCTACCTTTTTACTGTAGCCTATGCTAATCCTTTAAACTTGGTGTCTGATTTTGATTTTTTCTAATCGTTAAATAATAAGTTAATCCAATTGAAGCTATGCTAAGCCAAAAAGTGAAATAACCAATTTCATTCATGTATAAATCTAAAGAATGATAACGTGGCATCATACCAAATATATAATCAATAAAATCATTATGTATTGTCCATAACCCAGCAACAACAAGATGCTTTAATTTAATCTTGTAATGGGAAGCATATAATAGCCCCTGAATAGCCATCGCACCATGTGAAATAATAAGCATATAAGCTTCGGGAGCTAAAGGACCATTAGTAAAGTAGGTTAAAATATTCATTACAACCGCCCATACCCCATATTTAAATAGAGTAACGATTGCTAGGGCTTCAATATAAGGAACATGTTTACCAAATATATAGAAACCTAAAAATATAGTGAAAAACAAACTAGCTGTTGGGCTGTCTGGCACAAATATTAAAAAAATAGCAGGTGTATTAGCAAGTTGATTGGCGTACCAAATATAACCATAAATTGTACCGATTAAATTAATAAAAAATAAAGCAATTAAAAATAAACGATGTCTAAGTATGATGTGGATGTATGACAATTATAAAACCCTTCCTAAACTGTTTTCAAGAACATTTTTATTGTATTATAGCTCAAAACTTTCACATTTTTTAAGCATTTAAAGTAGCACATTAGTCCCTATTTGCAGACCATTTCGTAAACATTGAATGAACCGAATGATAATGCAGTTCATCAGTTATCATCCGGCTTTTTCTTTTTCATATTTATTTTTCTTAACTGAGATCAATGATCATCAATACTAAATAACGGATCTGTGTCATAAGCGTCTTTCAATTGTTCGAGCGCCAATGTATATTTGTTAAAGTTCTCTTTATCATGATGATCAAGCGCTTGATCTATTTTTTTCAATAATTGATTTTTCCTAGCCTTGAATAGGGTGTAATTTAGAAATTCGCTTGCTAACATTTTTTCTCTTTTCGTTATAAAAAAATCATCAGGTAAAAAAGGATTATCTTCTAAAACTGCACTATATTCAGCGCTTTGATGAGCATTTTCAAAAGAAAGCTGTATATATATCGGGTCTTGCCTATTTAATCTTATGTCATGGAAAGATTTTTCTGCATCAGTTGTGACGATATGATCTTTATAAAAACGAAATGGTACATCATTTGAACATTGAGCAGATATAATAATTCCTCGAGGGCAGAAACGAGCTTCTCTTATAAAATGAACATTCGCCAATAAACTCTCGTGGTTGGTTAAATAATTTAAGATCCAAACACTCTCTCTTTTTTTCAACTGATAATGTTCTAAAAACCAAAGAATAAATGCTTTTTTGTCGTGCGTGGATACAGAAGTATTCAACAAGCTTCCCTCCCAATCATTCCTTAGGAAAGTTATTATGACACGACTCAACTGTTAAGACGTATCAGATAATTTTCAATTTCACTATCACTTGGTTCAATGGTTAGATAACGATTAAATATACGAATCGCTTCTTCCTTTCTCCCCTCCTCAATTAAAAAGTAACCATATGCTTTAAGGAAATCACCATCTTCTTTAAAGTCGTCATAGGCTTCTTGATATGCATGAAGTGCTAAACCATAATGCTCTTCTTCTACATAAGCTTTAGCTAATTCCCATTTATAATAACCATCCTGCTCGCCTTGTTCTATAATATGAGAAAGCAGATCAATTATTGCTTGAAAATCATTATCAGATCGATAATTTTCAACTAAGAATAAGATCGCTTCTTTGTAACCGGGGTCAATAGCCACAGCCTCTCTTGCTAATCGATAGCTCGCTTCATTATCCCCTGAACGACGCGCTAAAGCTGCTCCCGTTAGGAGTAACTCTTTATTTAGTGGATCATACTTCAAGCCGTCTTGTACGGTTTGATAACCTTGGTCAACTAACCCTTCTTCATCGTATGCATGCGCTAAGTAGTTATAGACAGAAGCATATTCTTTGTCACGTTCAATAAGTTCTTCCCAAACTTTAATAGCTATATCTAATCGATTAGCTTGATATGCAATAAATCCATATCGAAATAGTGTGTCTTCATCTTCTTTCTCTGCCTTTTGATAAAAGGATAGTGATTGTTCAAACTCTCCAATAGCTGCTAATGATTCAGCTAATCTTAAGGAAATATCAATTTCAGCGACATTTGATTGCGTCTGGTGCACCTTCTGGTAGTGTGTAACCGCTTTTTGGTATTCTCCTAAGGAAAAGGCTAATTCTGCTCTGGCAAAATCGATTAAAGGCTCATCAGGTGCAGATTGCTTCGCTTCAATGAGCTTTTGCTCTGCTACTTCAAACAGCCCTTGTGTCTGATACAGATCAGCAGAGGCTAGAAGTGCGGGTAAATAATGATCGCTAGATGGCTCGATTTCTTCCAGAAGGTTTAGTGCTTTTTCATCTTGCTCCAAATCAATATATATTTCGGCAAGTGTCAAATGCAGCTCTTTTTCTTGGGGATATGCTTCCACTAACGGTTCTAATACAGTACTAGCGTCTTCTTGTAATCCGAGCTCTAAAAATAAATCTGCTATAGTAAATTTCTCATCATCATTAGCTTGCGGTAAGTGTTGATGTAATATACGAATCGCTTTTTCAACGTTATTTTGTTCAATTAAATGAATCGCTTGATAAATATCTTCCATCTGTATAACAACCTTTCAGCTCTTGCTTGAATTAGCTTAATCATATCGAAAAAAAATGAATTATTCAACGATAAACCATCTTTAAATAAGGATTTCAATCATACAAAGAAAGAAGAACACCTTGTTTGCAGAAACAAGATGTTCTATCACATGTTAGGTTATTTTTTTTAGGTCTTCAAAAAAACGTGGATATGATACGTTAATCGCGTCTGCGTCTGTCAATGTGATGTCACCTTCACAGATGAGTGAGGCGATAACAATCATCATCCCAATTCGATGGTCACCGTAGGAATGGAGTTGGGTTCCCTTTAAGGACGTGCCACCTTCAATAATCATCCCATCATCTGTTGGCTGAACATCAGCACCTAAAGCTGTTAATGTGTTAACAACGCTGTCGATGCGGTTTGTTTCTTTATATCTTAGTTCTTCGGCGTCACGAATAATGGTTTTCCCTTTTGCTTGCGTAGCAAGTAGTGCAATAATCGGCAATTCGTCAATCATTCTTGGAATGATATCACCACTTATCTCTGCACCATAAGCCTGAGAATGTCTAATTGTTATCGAACCGATAACTTCTCCGCCAACATGTGCTGTTTCTTTAATTTCAAGTTCAACGTTCATGGCCGCTAATGCATCTAATATACCCGTTCGCGTGTGGTTTAAGCCAACCTCTTTTATGGTTACTTCACTGTTAGGGACAAGTAAAGCCGCAACGATGAAAAAAGCAGCTGATGAAATATCACCGGGGACTTGAATCGTCGTAGCTGTTAATGGTTGCTTGCCAACTAGTGTGACTTCATTCCCATTCACCTCGATTTTTCCACCAAATGCAGTCAACATATTTTCTGTGTGATCACGCGTTTTGGTTGATTCAATAATGGTTGTTTTCCCTTCCGCCAATAAACCTGCTAATAGCACACCTGATTTCACTTGAGCACTTTTTACTTGTGGGCGAAATGTGATGCCTTTTAGAGATTGCCCACGGACAGCTATTGGGAGGTGTTTTCCCCTTTCACGTCCATCCAACTTAGCACCCATTTGTTCTAATGGTTTAGCAATTCGATCCATTGGGCGTTGAGTTAGCGATTGATCACCATATAAGGTCGTGTGAAAAGGCAAACCGGCGAGCACACCTAATAGTAATCGAGCGGTTGTTCCTGAATTACCTAGGTCTATCGGTAATAAAGGTTCAGTCAGACCATCAATACCTTTACTTCTAATCGTTACCTTTTGTTGCTGTTGTTCAATGTCGACACCCATGAGCTTAAAAGCTTGAATGGTTGCTAAGCAATCTTCACCGTCAAGGAAATTTGTAATGATTGTTGTTCCTTTAGCTAAAGATCCGAAGATGATGGCTCGATGTGAAATCGATTTATCACCAGGTACAGCCAATTCTCCGCTTAAAGGCGAACGTGATGGTTTTAATGTTAATGGTTTCAATGCAATCCCTCCCTTAATCTTGTAACATCGTTTCATAGCCGTTTTTAATGAGTAAGCGATGACTGTTTATTTGGTCTTCTTTTGTTACAAAGCTTAACCTTAAAACACCTGTGATGCCTTCTCTAATTTCTAAAATTTCAATATTTTTAATACTGATTTCTTGCTCAGCTAATAATGAAACGACTTTTAATAAAGCACCAGGTTGATCAAATATATCAACATATAAATCATAAAATCCGGGTAAAGCCCCTTTTTTGGAACGATCTAAACCATCTCGATATTCTCGAGCTTGTTCTAAATAATGATACATTGATACTTTATCATTATGATCTAAAAGTTTTTTTAAATCTGTCATTTCCTTAATCCAATCTACCAACAAAGCAGATAAAATGCTTTTATTTTGAAAGAAAATATCTTGCCACATGGTTGGATTACTAGAAGCAATCCGAGTAATATCACGAAAACCACCTGCTGCAAGGGTTGGTATTTTAGCATGTTTATTTTGCCAACGCTTTGCTTGTTGCACAAGAGATGATGCGATTAGATGTGGGAAATGTGAGATGACACTTGTCATTTCATCGTGTTCTTTAGCATCTAAATGTAAAAATTTCGAATGTGTAGCTGAAAAAAGTTCCTTTAGTGCTTCAATTGCTGATGCATCAGCCTTTTGAGTGGGTGTAATAATATAGATTGCATTTTCAAAAAGGTGGGCTTTAGCCGCTTCGATTCCCCTTTTATGTGATCCTGCCATTGGATGTCCACCAATAAATGTGACAAAAGGGTTATCTAAGAGCTCAGCTGTTTGCATGACATTTCCTTTGACAGAAGAAACATCAGTAATAATAATCGGCTTAGTGAAGTGCAACTTCTTTACCACATTTAACAAGTCGATTGTTTTTGTAACGGGTGCAGCTAGTATACAGAAATCAACAGTCGTTACTGCTTCTTCAAAGGAATCTGCAACTTCATCAATAATGGATTTATCTAAGGCATATTGAAGTGTTTTTTTGTTCACATCATAACCGATGATATGGTGATTCGTTTGTTTGCGAATATTTAAAGCGAGTGAGCCCCCTATTAACCCTAGTCCTGCTACCAAAATTTTTTTTTTAGTCAAACTTATTCAACTCCTACATGTGTAGCCAAAAAACTCTTCATTTCAGCCTGTAACACCTTCATATCGTCTTCTGCTCCAATGGTAATACGGACACCATTAGGATGCCCGAGCGCTTCACCTGATCGAACAATAAATCCTTTGGTCAATAAATACTCAAATAATGCATCCCCAGAACACGGAAGCTTAACAAAAATGAAATTTGTTTCTGAGTCATAATACGTCAAACCCATTTCATCAAAATAATTCATCAGCATAACCTTGTTTTTGGTCGTTTCTCTTAATGATTGTTCTAGAAAATCTTTATCTTGATAAGCAACGGTTGCAGCTTTTTGGGCAATTTGTGTCACGTTAAATGGACCTCTAGCTATATTTAGCACTTCACTAATAGCTAGGTTTGCGATGCCGTATCCGACACGTAAACTTGCTAGACCGAAAGCTTTTGAAAAAGTCCTTAATATGATTAAATTAGGATATTGATTCAATAAACTTAATGTGTCTGGTGCCTCAGATGATATGATGTATTCATAGTAGGCTTCATCAACCACTACTAATACATCTGATCGACATTGGTCTAGAAAGCTTCTTAATGATTGATCATTAATTAAACAGCCGGTTGGGTTATTTGGTGAGCAGAGCCATACAATCCTAGTGTAAGAGTCAATAGCATCCAGCATCCCTTGAAGATCATGATAGCCATTAATTACAGGGATTTCCTTTACCTTCGCTCCTTGAATCAAGGCATTATGTTTATATTGTGAGAAGCTTGGTGTGGCCATTATCGTGTTCGTACCGGGTTCTAGATATACTTGACAAATCATTGTAATAATTTCATCTGATCCACAACCAAATACAAGCTGATCGGGATCAACAGATAGTTCATCACTTAACAATTCCCTTAGCTCTGTAGCATACCCATCTGGATAAATTTCGAAATGATTAGCAGATGCTTTAAGGGCCTGATCTACCTGTTGTGAATAACCGAATGGATTTTCGTTAGAGGCTAATTTAACGATTTTATTTAGTCCATATGCTTTTTTAACATCTTCGATTTGCTTACCTGGTTTATATGGTGACATCGATTCAAAGACTTTTTTTGCTTTCAAAATATTTTCCCCCTCATTATTTCAATAAATCTGGTCTAAGCTTCTTCGCTTGGTGCTGATATACATGGATGATTTCTTCTTGCTCAAGCGGTGTATTGATCGTCATCATAATGCGAATGCAATAAGGCAAACCATTCGGCACATCAATTTCCTGCATGCACATGACGGGTACATACTCCCACCCGTTAAGTTCTCTTATCGGTTTGGCAGGAAATGCGGCATTTAAATCCTGTGTTACTGATACTAAAACAGATGCAACATCATCTGCGTTAATGTTATTTTCTTCGATCATTGCTCGTGTTAATTCGCGTGTATGGCTAATGATTTCTGATTCATTATTGGAGGAAACAGTTGTTGCTCCTCGAACACCTCTAATCAATTGTTCACCAGCTCCCTTAAAAAGTCTTCTAACCAAATCGTCATATTTTGGTCGTCAATTTTTTCAATAGAAGGTTGACCTAACGCTTTTAATAAGACCATTTGAATACTTTGTTGCTTAGCTTTCTTGTCTTTTTTCATCCGTGAAATGAGTCGAGAAACAGATAACTTTGGTAATATTAGTGGATAGTGATTTTGCTTTAGCCAGTGTAACACTTCGCTATAGGGCAAACTTACCTTATAGTAATGTTCACTTACTCGGATAGCAAACAACATACCAATCGCTACCGCTTCACCGTGAGTTAATGTTCCATAACCCAATTCTGATTCTAGAGCATGGCCTAGTGTATGACCGAAGTTCAAATATTGCCGCACACTGGATTCACGCTCATCTAGCTCGACAATCTTTGCTTTAACTGAGATACCTTTTAATAGATCTTTCATTAACCGTTCTTCACTTAAATGCTTATTTAATGGTGCATTTTTAATATCTTCCCAAAAAGGATCATTATGAATAATACTATGCTTGGCAATTTCTGCATAACCAGAACGAATTTCCGTTTGAGGGATCGTATGTAATGTTTCAACATCATAAACAACAGCTTGCGGGGGATAAAAGCTACCAATTAAATTTTTGCCTTCTGGATGATTAATGGCTACTTTTCCTCCCACACTACTATCATGAGCTAAGATCGTGGTAGGCATCTGAATAAAGTCTATTCCACGCATAAATGTAGCAGCAACAAACCCAGCTAGATCGCCAATCATTCCACCGCCTAAAGCAATAATAAGTCCATGCCGATCTAAACCAGATTGAATGGCTTCTGTCATAATATCAAAATAAAATCGAATGCTTTTTGAACCTTCCCCGGCAGGGACAATAGTATAACCAACCTTTTGATCATCAGCATTGAAGCTTTGAATAACATCATTTAAATAAAGCGTTTCAACATTACTGTCTGTGATAATAAATATGCTACTGTACGTTTTATTTAAGAAACGATTAACTTGATGTCTAAGCCCAACCCCTACAAAAACGTGATAACTATTTGTACTTGTTTGAACCGATATACTCTCCATTAAAAACACCTGACTTCTTCGCGATATTGCTCGATTGCTGCTTTTAATTTTGGAAATTGATCATGTGGGAATTGTTCTAATAAAGCATTGGCAACCTCAAATGCGACAACGTGTTCCATCACAACCGCTGCAGCAGGAACGGCACATGAATCTGAACGTTCAATACTTGCATTAAACACTTCTTTTGATTCAATATCGACGCTTTGCAAGGGCTTATATAGGGTAGGGATTGGCTTCATCACACCTTTAACGACAATGGGCATACCTGAAGTCATTCCACCTTCAAACCCGCCTAAATGATTAGTCCGTCGCTTAAACCCTTGTTGCTCTGACCAAATAATTTCATCATGAACTTCACTACCATTACGACGAGCTGCTTCAAAGCCAATGCCAAATTCTACACCTTTAAAAGCATTAATGCTCTGGACAGCAAAGGCAATTCGAGCATCTAATTTACGATCGTAATGAACATAAGACCCTATACCTGGAGGCATCCCTTCAATGTAAACTTGGCAAACACCACCGATAGAATCACCTTCTTTTTTGGCTTGATCAATGGCATCCATCATCTTCTGGCCAGCCTTCCCATCGAGTGAGCGCACTGGGGACTCCTCAGAGACTTTTATTTTATCTTGGATGGTCAAGTTTTCAGGTTCATTTGCTTTAATGCCCGCAATTTCAGTAACATAACCGATAATGTTAATATCTAAATGTTTTAACAATGTCTTAGCAACTGCACCTGCTGCAACTCTTGCTGCAGTTTCTCGAGCTGACGATCGTTCTAATATATTTCGCATATCTCGGTGACCATATTTAATCGCCCCATTTAAATCTGCATGTCCTGGTCTTGGTCTCGTAACCGTTCGTCTGATTTCTTGATCAAGATCAATGGGTTCTTCTCCCATAATATCTTGCCAATGTTTAAAATCATCATTTTTGACTACCATTGCAATGGGTGACCCCAATGTATACCCATGCCGGACACCGCCAGCAATGTCGACTAAGTCCTTTTCAATTTGCATTCTTTTACCACGTCCATGGCCTTTTTGCCGACGTAGCAACGATTCATTGATATCATTAGTGGTTAAAGGCATTAAAGCAGGTACACCTTCTACGATGGTTGTTAATTGTTTACCGTGAGATTCTCCAGCCGTTAAATAACGCATATTGCTTCCCCCTGATTAGTTAAGTTTTTAATAAATATAACACAACTAGCTGTATCTGTGGACACCCAATAGATAGATTATTCTTTTTTTTCAAACTTTTCTTTAATGTTTTATTTTTCTTAGTATGTATGAGTAAAAAAGAAACGCCCATGATTCATGCTCATGTACGTCTCTTTAATGTTAATCATTTTTTTGATAAAAAAATGTATCTAGTACTCTAAAATTATAACTTTCTGGACTGAATATTTGTTCGGTGCTACCGACAAAGAAAACACCATTATTATTTAATGAACGGCTAAATTTATGATAAATTTCAGTTTTTGCCTCTTCAGTAAAATAGATAAGTACATTTCGACAGACAATCAAATCAAACCCTGAAGGATAAGGATCAGACAATAAATTATGTTTCTTAAAAGTAATCGCTTTTTTAAATCTATCATCGATAGTATATAGTGAATTTTCATACTTGAAATACTTATCTTTTAACGATTTTGGAACTTCTTTTAATGCACGTTCAGTATATATACCCTTTTGAGCACGTTCTAATATTTTATCATCAATATCAGTTGCTAATATAGAAACTTTACTTAAATCAATGTGCTCACTTAACATCATTGCTATCGTGTAAGGCTCGTCACCAGTTGAACAAGCTGCGCTCCATACCTTTAAATGGGATTGCTTTTTTAATAAATCAGGTAAAATCTTTTTTTCCAGAACTTGCCATCTAGCTGAATTTCGGTAGAACTCAGATACATTAATCGTCATTTTGTCCAAAAATTCAGATAGAAGCTCTTGATCACTGGCCAATGCATTGAAATATGATGAAAAATCCTTAAAACCCTTTTTATCGCGTAATGAAGTTAATCGTCGCTTCATTTGCACTTCTTTGTAAAGATTTAAATCAATTCCTGTCTTCTTTTTAATTGACTTGACAAATGCTTGATAATCAGACATTCGGTTTTCCCCTCCACTCACTAACGCTACCTATAATTATATATCGGTGAATATGTATTTAATTAAACAATCTGAGAATTATTTTTTTTTCTGAGATAGGCAACCATTTGCATTAAAAGCTGCTTTTCAGGTTGATTAGGCAATGGTTTTAAACGTTCGATAGCTTTATCTAAATACCAATGGCTGAATATAATCGCTTCATTAACTGCATTGGTTTGTTTGATTCGGTTAATGGTGTCTTTAGAGATATGAGATGAACTAGACGGTCCTTGTTCAAAAATGTATTGAACATGATCATAAACCTTTTTATCCCTCATAGCAAGTAGTGTAGGTAAAGTCAGATAGCCTTCGATTAAATCCTGTCCTTGTGGCTTTCCCGTTTGTTCTTGAGGATCAGTAAAATCACTAATATCATCAGTAATTTGATAGGCCATGCCGAGGAAATAACCAAACCAGTACAAGTTATTATTGATCTTTTGGGACGACTGAGCTACTATTGCACCCATTTGACAGCAAGTGGCAATAAGTTTGGCTGTTTTATCACGTATTTTACGCAAATAGTTTTTTAATGAAATATCAATGATATACCGTTTGTGTAATTGATTTAATTCGCCAGTAGATAACTGTGTAACCGTATTAGCCAGTAGTTGATGTATTTGTATTACCTCTATATCTGCTGTTAACTCAAGGGCTAATCCAAATAAATAATCACCTGTGTAGGTAGCAAATAATTTATTATACTGAAAATGAACAGTAGGTCTGCCTCTTCTAATCGCAGCATGATCAATAATATCATCATGAACTAAGCTAGCCATATGAATCAATTCTAAAATAGTCGCTAATTTATATGTTTCTCCTGTCTTTCGCTCACCGAAATAACTTGCAATTAAACATAGTAAAGGGCGAATTCTTTTTCCACCAGATTGCAGTAAATCGAGAGAAGGATCCTTTATTAAATGGTCGCTTTCCGATATAGCGTCGTACAACTGTTTGTTGACACAATCTACATCCATTTGCAAATATGAATATTGTTTAGGTAAATGCATATTATCATCCCATACTCAAATCTATAATTTTTCTAATATCAATGGAGTTAATCGTGTTACTTCTAGCTGATACGCCATAAAAAGTCATTAATGACACTTGGATCGGCGCAATAAGCTCCTTTAAAGCATCCGGCATCTTAAGAACGAGCATATCAATATCCGACCTTGATTTTCTTAAATGCTCTTGAATACGTTTATGAGATAAAGAGAGCGATTGATCTGTGTTATGGTTAATTGATGCTTCTATTTTTTGGGGGGTTAAAGAAAGATGCAATACCAACGTTTTAATAAATCTTTCTAAATAAGTCAAGTTAAAAAATCTTATTAAACAATAGACCAATGCCATATCAACTTCAAGCTTTTTGCTTAAAAGTGTAATAACATCTTGCCTCTCATTATTTAGCACAGCTAAATGAGCCTTTATGGCATTAGTGTCTTTAATTGCTTTAGCTAATGCTTTTAATAGCTTAATTTCTTTATGAGCGACAAGTAGCTTATAATGTTGACCACTTAAAAGATCACCATGCAAAATGAAATTGGAATTGTTTTTCATATTTTGATTCGAGACAAGATCGTGAATGTCAAGGGATAATTGTAAAAGTGCAACAGCTGCTATACAATCTATTTTTTTTGTTTGTGTCCAATTGGATTGTTCGATCAGTTGGGTGAATATAGCTAACCTTGGATTGGACTCCCAATAATTCACATCCACAATATCACCGTTCTTTTGATTGATGAGTTGTTTCAATTTATCAATAACCAGATCTTTTAGTTCCACAATGGCAATAGCCTCCATATTGACGGTATACAACAGTTATTATGGACAAACTAGACTGATTCTATACTTCTGTATTCATCTCTCCGTGGCGAGACTGAACCTTTGCTCTACCTTTAATTTTGATCGCTGAAGTATGGTCAGTAAACTGCACGACAAGCAACTCACCTTTATCTAGTTTTTCAGCGTGATGAAATTTTGTAGCTTCACCTCTTGTTAGGCCAATCACTTGCACACCATCTTCTAAAGCCTTAATAATAAAAAAATCAGATTCCATTATCCTCACCTTTTAATTTTTTTTACCTTCGCGAAAGATATATCTATGTATAAGAAAAAAAGGGTGCAATAATTGCACCCCCTTTTTGCCCTATGTAAAACATTATTTAACGATATCTTTAAGGGCTTTACCTGGTTTGAAAGCAGGTACTTTGCTAGCTGGGATTTCAATCTCAGCTCCAGTTTGTGGATTACGTCCTTTACGAGCAGCACGTTCACGCACCTCAAAGTTACCAAAACCAATTAATTGTACTTTCTCACCATCTTTTAGTGAATCCATGATAGATTCAAAAACTGCATCAACAGCTTTTGTTGCATCTTTTTTAGAAAGTTCACTTTTCTCAGCAACTGCATTAATTAGATCTGTCTTGTTCATGATATTCACCTCCTCCCACATTTAAATTCATGAAGCATACGAACTTAAATGGTTTTACTCCATTTGTTCACAAGTTTTCTGAATCCTATACTTCTGATCATCAATTTAAATGATGACAAAGCTTATAATAAACGACTTTCCCTGCAAATTCAACAAAAATCACAATAATTATTAAAATTGTTCAAATTACCTAATCATAAAATACCATTTTTAGATTTCAGTAAAACTATAAAACAGGCATGATTAGCTGGGAATATCGTTTTTTTATCACTAGAATCTTATCATACAGGCTCTATTTATGCAACTTCCACACAAAATTAAACCAAAATAAGTTATATATGGATATTATATGTAACTATTAATTCAAGATATTTTAGAAATTTATTAAGTCATATGTTCTAGTTCTAAATTATCATAAGATATTTAATATGATAATTAATCTTTCCATTCTTTAACGCCTTTTTGATCTATATTTTTAATAATTTGATCTTTGTTCTCTAAGATTATACCCTCTTCTAACCAAATGTTATGTTACCTTAACCTTACTTCATGATGAATATGTTCGAGAAGCGAAGTCAGTAAATAAAATCTCCTTGGTTTTATCGCTGCTTCATCTTCTGGTAAATTATTGCGCAAAGACTGGTACACTTGTCCGCAAAAGGCGGTAAAAAATACCCACAATACCCAGTATATCAATTTTTTTATTATATGGTATAATCATAAAAAAATAAAGTTTTTTTGGAAACTTTATGGAAGGATCGGTATGTTTATGAAGAATGCTATATTTATAATATTGTTATTAGTATTGCTTTTTGTTTTTTTTGGCATGAGATATATATTAAATTGGATTAGTGATTCTAGCCTTCAAATAATATTGTTATCAATGATAATTCTTTCTGTAATTGTTAGAGAAAAATTAAATATAACTTTTTTTAAATAATTTTATCTATGGTTAAATCATCTATGCTCTAAAACCCTTTGTGCATTTAGACACAAAGGGTTTTAGTTTGACAATATTAATTTGTGTAAGAGGCTTTATTGGCAGTAATTTTTTAAATTCTAAAAATACGGATTTATGATTTTATGAAGCACCTACTGATGAAATTCAACAGATAATAAAGTAGATATTAGAAAAACCGTCCGTAAAACACCTATCTCAAAATAGAAAACAGAGGGCAATCTATTTGGGTGGGTGATAACGGACGCTTGTATAGCTAGAAAAAATAAAACGACTTGTGACCACAAGTCGTTAGAGTATTATTGCGATTAGTCCACCTGACCCTTCGTTAACGATGCGTTCAAGTGTTTCTCTTAATTTATACTGCGCATTTTCAGGCATTAATGTTAATTTTCCTTGTATGCCTTCACGAACAATCGAGCTTAAAGAGCGACCAAAGATATCCGATTGCCAAATAGATAGGGGATCATCCTCGAAATCCTGCATCAAGTAGCGAACGAGTTCTTCACTTTGCTTTTCAGTTCCAATAATTGGAGAGAATTCTGATTCTACATCTACTTTAATCATATGAATAGATGGTGCAATGGCTTTTAATCTCACACCGAAGCGTGTTCCTTGCCGGATAATTTCAGGTTCATCAAGTTTCATATCATTAATCGTAGGTGCGGCAACTCCATACCCTGTTTGTTTTACCATATTAAGTCCATCTGCTATTTGGTCATATTCACGCTTGGCCTGAGCAAAATCTTGCATAAGTTCAAGTAAATGATCTTTCCCACGAATTTCCTCTCCAACTATTTCTTTTAGCACTTGATCGTACAAGTAACTTGGTGCATCTAAATCGATTTCTGCAATCCCCTCACCCATTTCAATTCCGTTAATTTGTGCACGTTCAATGTGATCATAAGCATCAAAATAGCCGACAACTCGATCAACATCGCGTAATCGCTTAATATCTTGAACCGTTTCTTGAATCGCTTCATGATAGCTCATGCGGAGCCAGTGATCATCTTTTAACACCATTACCCAGCTCGGTAAATTAACATTAACTTCAAGTACAGGAAATTCGAATAATGCTTCTCTTAATACGTTGTAGATATCATCTTCTTGCATACTCTCTACACTCATTGCAAGTACTGGGATATCGTATTGTTCATTTAGCGATTGACGTAAAAGCTCTGTATCTTGGTCATAAGGCTTCGTTGAATTTATAACCATAATGAACGGTTTACCTACTTCTTTTAATTCTTCTACAATTCGTTCTTCTGCTTCTACATAATCATTTCTTGGTATGTCTCCAATAGTTCCATCTGTTGTTACAACGACGCCAATGGTTGAATGCTCCTGTATCACTTTTCGTGTCCCGATTTCTGCAGCTTCATGAAATGGAATAGGCTCTTCATACCACGGGGTGTGAATCATTCGAGGACCGTTTTCGTCTTCAAATCCCTGCGCCCCATTGATGGTATAACCTACGCAATCAACTAATCTGACATTGACATCAATACCTTCATCAACTTGAAGATGAACGGCTTGATTAGGAACAAACTTTGGTTCTGTTGTCATTATCGTTTTACCTGCTGCACTTTGCGGTAATTCATCTTGCGCCCTCGCCCGATCTCCTTCATCTTCAATATTTGGTAAAACAACCTTTTCCATGAACTTCTTAATAAACGTTGACTTCCCTGTTCGAACTGCTCCGACTACACCTAAATAAATATCTCCGTTCGTTCGTTTTGAAATATCTTTGAAAATGTCTACCTTTTCCACATAATCCCCTCCCGATCTCCTTCAACGTCGTAAAGTACGATGCTCTGACATTAAAAGTCTATGACGTTGTCCCACTATATTATGACTGTTGATTAAATAATATTTTCACCATTTAACATCTTCAATTTATGCATGAATGAAATAATTAGAACAATTAGGAAAAAAACGTTTGATTAAAGGGGATTAAAAAGCCGAGTTAGAAGGGGCGCTCTAACTCGGCGTGACTAAAATTAATACCCAGGGCAACTTTAACGTGAATACTTGTGCATAATAGTTTATGCATTAAAAGTCTTTTGGTATAAACATATGCCTACTTGTTTACTTTTTAAATAGTTGTCCTAATGTATTAATATCTTTTGGAAATTTATTTTTTGTAATAGATTGTACCAGTTTATCTTCTTTTTCTTTTGATATAGGTTTATTAGCTAATTGACTCAGTTGCTTTACAAGATCTCTAACTGTTGTTTCATTTGAAAAATCTGCATTTTGAACTGACTGTGCAACTTTAAAGATTTCATCAGGTTTAATATTGGCCTTATTTTGAATATGATCAAATAACCCTTTTTGAAAATCGTTCACCTAGTCTCCTCCTTGTTTAGCATTGTCAAGATACTATATGCAAGAGGAGTCGGTGCTGTTCATCCATTAATCATTATAAAATGAACCATCACCTTCAATCAGTGGGCGCTTTCATTCTTTGTACGCGAATCGTTAGTTGAGTGAATCAGGATATTTAGCGCCCGCCTGATTAGAATAGAAATTCTGTTTTACGGACGATTATCTGTAATAATGTTGTTTTAACATGGCATGTACTTCATCAGTTTCGGGACGCCTTGTCCTTGTCATAAGTTGATCAACCACTTCTCTTGGGTTTGCCTGTTCAAACAAAATTTGATATATACCAGAGGTGATAGGCATATCAATTCCTTTTTCTTTAGCAAGGTGATAAGCTGCTTGAGCTGTACGTACACCTTCTACAACCATACCCATTTTCTCTAAAATATCAGCTAACGATTGGCCCTGAGCCAACATATTACCTGCGTTCCAATTACGACTGTGGATACTCGTGCATGTAACAATGAGATCACCCACACCTGTTAAACCAACAAAGGTAAGCGGATCTGCTCCCATAGCTGTGCCTAATCTTGCAATCTCAGCTAATCCTCTGGTCACAAGGGCTGCTTTTGCATTATCACCATAGCCAAGACCATCAGATATACCTGCTCCCAATGCTATGATATTTTTTAATGAGCCACCAAGCTCAACACCAATAATATCATTATTTGTATAGACGCGAAATCGATCATTCATAAATAAGTTTTGTGTATGTTTAGCTGCTTGTTCAGATTTAGAGGAAGCAGTAACGGTTGTAGGTTGGCCCATGCTGACTTCTTCTGCATGACTTGGACCTGATAAAACGACAATTTCATCATATATCTCCTTAGGAAGCTCCTCTTCCATCATTTCAGAAACACGTTTAAAGCTATCAGGCTCAATACCTTTTGTACCGTGAATAATTGTTACAGGTCGATTTAATGTTTTTTTAACCTGTTGGCAGACAGAGCGAATCGCCTTCGTTGGTAAAACAAAAATCACAGCCGTAACATCGTCGAGCGCACGCTCTAAGTGATGATATGCCATAATACTTTCCGCTAATTTAACATCTTTTAAATAAGCCTTGTTCTGATGTGATAAATTGATTTCGTTTGCATGGTCTTCAAGGTGTGTCCAAAGCCTTACCTCATGTCCATTATCATTTAAAACCATTGCTAAAGCTGTCCCCCAACTACCGGCTCCGAGAACTGCGATTTTCTCCATTATTCTTCACACTCCTAACTACGTCTTCTAGCATATATTTTAATTGGCGTTCCTTCAAATCCAAAAGCATCTCTTATCCTATTTTCTAAAAAACGTTCGTAAGAAAAGTGTAACAGCTCAGGATCATTTACAAACACAACAAATGTTGGTGGTTGAACAGCAACTTGTGTTGTATAGAGAATTTTTAAACGTTTGCCATGGCGAGTAGGTGTCGGATTCATCGCGACAGCATCCATGATCACATCATTTAAAATATTTGTTTCTACACGTTTTGTGTGATTTTCACTTGCTAATCGAACTTGAGGAATTAAAGTATGCAGTCTTTTCTTTGTTAGAGCTGACAAAAATACGATATTAGCATACTCTAGGAAAGGAAAATGGGCTCTGATTTTTTCTTCAAAACTTTTCATTGCTTTCTCATCAGAAGCAATGGTGTCCCATTTGTTCACAACAATAATAACTGCTTTTCCGGCTTCATGAGCATACCCTGCAATTTTCTTATCTTGTTCGATAATGCCTGACTCAGCATCAACTAATGTCAAGACTACATCAGATCGTTCAATTGCTTTTAGTGCACGCAATATGCTATATCGTTCTGTTGCTTCATATATCTTTCCTCTTTTTCGCATACCCGCTGTATCAATAATAACGTAATCTTGCTGATCTTTTTTAAATGGGGTATCTATTGCATCACGTGTTGTACCCGCAATATCACTTACAATTACACGCTCCTGTTGCAAAATCGCGTTAACAAGCGACGATTTCCCTACATTTGGCCGACCAATTAAGCTAAAATAAATCGTGTCGTTATCATTAATTTGATCATTAAGTGTTTCGAAATAACTGACTACTTTATCAAGCATATCGCCTAAGCCTAAACCATGTGTCCCTGATATTGGAAACGGTTCTCCAAACCCAAGACTATAGAATTCATAAATTTCTTCTCTCATTTCTGGATTATCAACTTTATTTACGGCTAATACGACAGGCTTGTTTGACTTATAAAGTATTTTTGCTACTTCCTCATCAGCCGCAGTAATACCTTCACGACCATTAACAATAAAGATAATCACATCTGCCTCGTTAATGGCAACATCAGCTTGTTCTCGCATTTGAACAAGTAATGGCTCATCTCCTAACTCAATTCCGCCTGTATCTATTAAATTAAACTGTGTGGTTAACCACTCTGCTTGTGCATATATCCGATCTCTTGTTACACCTGGTGTGTCCTCTACAATTGAAATACGTTCACCAACTAAACGATTAAATATCGTTGATTTGCCTACATTAGGTCGGCCTACGATGGCTACAATAGATTTTCGCATGAAAGGTTCATCCTTTCTATGATTTACTTATCAAATGGCATATAATAACGCCACTAACTTTTATAGTTTAGCAAAAGTATGCTTGTTAAACAATGATCTAACCAAAAATCTTACTCATTTTGTAATGGTTAATTAGCTGATGATGTATGATGATGGTCAGTGTACTTATGTATAGTCCAACAAAAAACATAGGTTCCCCTAAGATAACATTCCAATCAATGATTCTTACATGATAAGCAAACAGAATTTCTCCTGTTAATAATGATGTGCTGTAAAGCAATAATTTTGTTAATAAGTTGCGTTCGATAAATATGACCATTAGTATCAAAGCAAGGTGTATCAATAAATAAGCATTAAGAAAAAGCCAAATCGGACTTGTAATTAATATATACCGAAGACCAGTGTACGCTAACACGATACAAATCAGACTTATCCAATGCTTAATTGTGAAGCGATATTTAAAAATGAAAATCCATACTAGGAAAAAACTATACGTATAGGGCAGTGTCCCGACAAAATACCCAAACTCGATTTGAAAATGGATTAAGATGATATTTAATAAAAGGATTATCTTTATTACCTGATTAATTTTATGTTGCTCCAAACCAAAAAAAATAATATAAATCAAACTTAACCAACTTACCCAATAATAAGCCATTATTGATCACCTCTAGCTATCATTATGTCTTTTAACCGCTCATTGTAAACGAGGGGATCAAATTTTGGTATCTTGATGTTTAAGCTATACATGTTATCTATGCTATTTTCAATACCCGAAAGTAAAATGGGGCGGGACATAAGTAAATAAGAGTGATATTAGAATGTGTAGGTTTGTCACATACTCGCATTCCCTTGCTGCGGGCACGGCTTCGGGCTTACAGGATGTGGGTGAGTTAGACGTTGTCACGCGAGGTGACCGGTTTAGTCTAACCTTCCACAGGAAAGCCAAGAGCGCTTTACTGAATGGATCTTTAGCTCGTGCTAGGACTGCAACACTCGCCCCACCGAAAAGATTTGTTCCCGCTAGAGTGTCGCATATTTCCTCTGCTATTAGTATCATTCGTTTTAATAAAATAAATGCGAATAATCCATTCGTAAAATTAACGGATCATTCGCATTTGATCTTATTTCTTTTATTTTTGTCCTAAACTCGTCATTTAATCTTTAAATTTATCTAACTGATCACCTATCATATCACTTAAAGAAAAACCAGTGTCATCATCTTCTTTTTCATATGATTTCAGTTCTTGTTGGTTCTTTTCTACTTCAAGTTCTTTAATGCTTAAAGAAATGCGTTTTTCGGCTTGATTGACATCCAATACTTTAGCATTCACTTTCTGTCCAACTTCAAGGACTTCTTGAGGTGTACCAATATGATCAGTTGAAATTTGGGAGATATGAACTAATCCCTCAACTTGTGGTAAAATTTCAACGAATGCGCCGAAGTGAACCAATCGTTTAACTGTACCTTCAACAACATCCCCTTGAGAAATTTCTTGTTCGACTTGTTCCCACGGACCTGGTAAAGTCGCTTTAACCGATAATGAGACACGCTCAGTTTCAGGATCAACCGCAAGTACTTTAACTTTGATAGGATCACCTTCGTTTACGACATCACTTGCGTGCTCAACGTGTTCATGTGATAGTTGAGATATATGAACTAAACCGTCAATACCACCTAAATCAACAAACACACCAAAGTCAGTAATTCTTGCCACTGTACCTTCAACAACTTGTCCTTCCTCAAGACTTTGCAATCGTTGTTCTTTTTTTACGGTTTGCTCAGCTTCAATTACCGCTCGATGTGAGAGAATGACACGATTTTTCGAGCGATCGAGTTCAACAACTTTTAATGTTAATGCACGATCTTGATATTCAGAAAAGTCATCAACAAAATAAGTTTCAACTAAAGAGGCTGGTATAAATCCTCTAACGCCTACATCAACAACCAAGCCCCCTTTAACAATTTCTTTTACAGTTGCTTCAAAAACTTCTCCAGACTGCAATTTAGCTTCTAAGTCGTTCCATGCTTGTTCTGTGTCCACCGCACGTTTAGATAAAATGATTTCATCATCATCCATTTTCTTAATTTTTAATGTTAACTCATCGTCCAATGAGACAACTTCGCTCGCTGTTTCAATATGGAGACTTGATAACTCACTAATTGGAACAATGCCATCTGTTTTCCAACCAATATCAACTAAAACTTGGTTGTCTTCTACTTTTACCACCTTACCGGTAACAAGTTCACCCTCCGCTAATTCTTTGAAATCTGATACTTCTTTATTCATTTCATCCATAAAAAAAGCCTCCTTCAATTTGCGACAAGAAATAAACTATCCTTTTTCTAACTTCTAACATTTCTACGCATTTGTCAAGTCATATAAATTATTTTTGAGAATTATTTTCTAACAATGATTGAATGTTACTCATAATCTTTTCAGTTACGACTTTTGCAGATACTTTGTCTTGACGCAACTTGTTCATTTCAATTGGCGAACCGTAAACGACTTTTAATCTTTTACCTATTTTATAGGGACCAATTATCGCACACGGTATGACTGTTGCTTCAGATCGAAGTGCAAAAAATCCTATACCTGAAAGTCCCTCACCCAATTTACCTGTTTTACTCCTGGTACCTTCCGGGAACAACCCTAATGTTTTTCCATTTTTAAGCAAGGATAATGCTTGCCTTAGCGCTTGACGATCACTCATGCCACGTTTAATAGGAAAGGCATTTAAGTGTGTCATAAGCTTTCCTAGCCACGGCTTTTCAAATAGTTCTTCTTTCGCTAAAAAATGCACATCGCGTGTGGCTGTTATTCCAACTATTGGAGGGTCTAAATTAGATATATGATTTGAGCATATAATTACCGGCCCCTCTTTAGGAATATTTTCTTTACCAATCACTTCCATGCGATATAAAGGCTTCAAAATAAGCCAGACAACATTTTTAGCTATATGATAGAAAGTCAATTTAACGCTCTCCCCTTGTCTTAATGATATCAAGAATCTTTTTCGTTACTTGATTAATATTTAATGCTGTTGTATCAATAACAATGGCATCATTAGCTTGTATCAGTGGTGATACTTCACGTTCTGAATCAAGTTTATCACGATTGGAAATCTCTAATTTCAATTGTTCTAGGTTTGTCGTAAAACCTTTCGCTTTATTTTCTGCATATCTACGCTTAGCACGCTCATCCACAGATGCTTTAAGGAAAAATTTTACTTCTGCGTCGGGAATAACATGTGTACCTATGTCTCTACCATCCATAACAACACCACGTTTAGTTGCTAACTGTCTTTGTCGCTTCACCATCTCTTCTCTAACCATACGATGTTTAGCAACTTGAGATACATGGTTGGTGACGTGTTGATTACGAATACTTTCTGTTACATCTTGATCATTTATGTATACTTTTTGTCCTGTTTTTGATTGGACAAGTTTTATCGTTGATGTAAGTAATAATTGATACAGTTGCTCCTCATTATTTGTATCTACGTGTGTTTCTAAAGCAATATAGGTAAGTGCTCGATACATGGCGCCAGTGTCAATATAGATATATTTTAACGCATGAGCTACCTTCTTAGCTACAGTGCTTTTACCAGCAGCTGCTGGTCCATCGATGGCAATTGCCAATTTTTCTTTTGTCATGCTTTTCTTCCTCTCGATCTAATGTCAAATATTCATTTGTTGACGTCGTTGTTTTAATTGCCTGTCAAAACAAAACTGAATAATGCGCTGTCTATCATTTTCATTTATAGTGACAAATTTCATTGATAATACTTGTTTGTCGTTACTACTTTCGATACGAATCGTTTCTGCTTCAGTTACAATGTAATCAATCTGACGGTCACCAGAAGATAATACCAAAATTAACTCTAATGAAACCCCCGGCTCATAAAAATGATCTGGTGGTAAAACGACGGCAACTCCACCCCCACTAATATCTTTTGTGACAGTCACTAATGGTTTTAAAGGATTGTTCAAGTTTAGTATTGAAATATCTAGATTCACAGGTACTCTAACGTACTCCCGCCGTTGAACCTTTTTCATTTTACTCTGATCAAAAGCTAAAATCAACATGGGAATATTATCTTTTTTTCGTTCCATTACTTCTGTAGTAAATGTATAGATGGCTTCATCTTTATCTACAAAATATCCAGAAAAACAACTTCCTACAGGTATGGCTTGGGTTCGTCCTGTTTCTATATTAATAGGTTGGTCGATATAGCATTTTAAGCCCTTTAGTTCAACAATTCGACAACGATAACGCCGTATACTACTATCTTGTTGCTCTTGTTCCAAAATCAACTGCGTCCCAATTTTCATATTAATCATTCCCTTAGCGTTAAATCTTATTAATTACATTATTGCAAAAATCTTTGGTAAAGTACAAGATAATTGTGTAAAAAAAGACGAATGAACTTTTATAAATTATTCATTCGTCTTGGATCATATTATTTACTTTTAAGAAACTCCCCTCGTGTAAGGCAATGTTATATGAGTTTCATCTTTTGTTTTAATGTTTTATCATAGATAATCGTTCGTAAAGCAGCCACCTCAAAACAGAGAATATTTAAGTGGGCGCTGTCCTGGTTCACTCAACTAACAATCAGTGGGAGGGTAAAGATCGTAGACTAAAACCGCCACGTCCTTAAGAGGATTACAGACTAAGGCCGCCACGTCCTGTGGCAACGTCTGCATAACCTACATCCTGTAGGCCCACGTCTGCATGATCTACATCCTGTAGCCCTCCGCCCACTGATCTGAAATTTCTTTTTATAGGTCAGCTATTCTTCTTGTTGGGCTTGCCCCCATTTAGATTCTACATCCTGCAATCGCTCAACCAGAACTTCTTCTCCCGTTTCTGCATTAATAAAGATTCGATACGTATCATGATTAAGCGTCCCGAAAAATGCATAAGACAACACTTCTTGTCCCTCAACATCTTCTACCACCGCAAGATGTTGATCTTCAATATTTAACCCGTGATTGACTTTATCTTCAGCTTCTTCTAATGAAAGTTTAGGTTCATCTAAATCCCGATTTCGGTGATTACGATAAAAATCTGTTGCATTATATCCGATAATATCTCCATTATCTAGAGCAACTTTCACTAGGATTTTGTCTGGATAAATCCAAATATCTTCTTGAGAGCTAACAAATTGGAAAAACCCTGTTTGGTCATATTGACTAGATTGAAGTAAAATAATATCTTCAAATCCTTGTTCTTTCAAAAGTTTCTCTGCTTCTATTTGTGCTTCATTTAAACCTAAGTTAATATCATTTAGGGGGCGATCAAGCATGTAAGACAAGATATGACCACCTTTTTCAGTAATTTCTACATACCCATGCTCATCATCATAAGTGAAAGAACCACTATACGTCGGTAGTTGGGCACCATCACCACTTTTTTGTAAGTTAATATCGAAATCATTACTTAAATCAAATTGTGTTTTAATTTCTTTAATGGCGGTTTGTTCTGATATTTCGTCTCCTTCTAAAAAGCTAAAGTGATCATGTTGTTGCGGAAGTGAAGATGATAAGTTTTGAAAATGTGTCTCACTAAAGCCTGATGAGCGGTTTTCTACAGCAGTAAAACCATCTACAATTAAATTAGGATCGTTCTCTCCCTCAGATGCAAGTGCTAATTCTACATCTACCCATCTTAATTGTTGATCTAGTACTTCATGTTGTACAGTCCGCAACTGTTTTCTGATGTCATCAGAAGCATCATACAGAGCGGAAAGTTTTTCTACTTCTTTATCTGACAAGGGATCATGCTCTAAATCTCGTACGGCAACATCATATGTGAAATCTCCTACTTCAGATAAGAAACCTTCTGTGTTGCTAAATGGTAATAAGACAAGTGGCAATTGGCTGACATCTGTTTGAGCTTGTGATGTCAATCGCCATATATCTAACATCTGTGGAGACAATTGCTCTTTTGAATTTAAAGCTAATGTTGTCCCGATTTTGTCATGTAATAAATCAATATGATAAGTTAAATCATGAAACGCTCGCTGATAATTGTTTTCTGCATGTATCATCATTGATTCCTTTTGATTTGATTGTTGAAAACCCCAGGTGGCTGATACGATCAATCCTATAGACAGTAAAGTGATAGTAATCCACTTCGCCATTAAAATCCCTCCAGTATATTACATACAAAAAATATGTTTACCAATTCTTTTAATATGTGGTCTTGACCAAATCCAAGTTGATGTTGCAGTATCTGGGTTAAAATAGTAAATCGCTTCCCCAGATGGGTCCCAACCATTGATTGCATCAAGTACAGCACGTCTAGCAGTATCATCCGGGTCCATATATATTTGACCATCAGCAACTGCAGTAAAGGCTAAAGGTTCAAAGATCACACTCGATACCGTGTTGGGAAAGGTTGAACTTTGAATACGATTTAATATAACTGCTGCAACTGCTACTTGACCTTCATAGGGTTCACCTCTTGCTTCACCGTAAACTGCTTGAGCCATCAGTTGAATATCATTTTGTGAATACCCATTTGGCACATTAACGGAGGTTGGTTCAATCGGCTCACCATCTTGTTCTGGATCAGGCTGTTCAGCTTCAGGTTCTGGTTGTGGCTCTTCCTGAAAATCGGGTTCGGGTTCTTGTTCCGGTTCAGGTGCTGGTTGTTCCGGTTCTGCATCAGGCTCGGGCTCAGGTGCTGGTTGCTCCGGTTCTGCACCAGGTTCAGGATCAGGCACTTGTTGTTCTGGTTTCGGATCAGGTTTTTCTTGGTCAGACTGATCTTCCCCCCCAGGAGGTTGTTCTTTTTTCTGCTGCTCTTGAGCAGGAGGTTGTTCGTGTTTGACTTGATCTTCTTTGTTCATTCCACCGTAGTGAGTGAATGTTCTCCCAGCTTTTAAGTTTTCTCGGACAAAGGCCTCATCATAGTCAGTTGCCCTTTCAAGCATATCTTTCACTTGATCACCTGCTAAACCATCTACCTTCATCCCAAATTCATGTTGAAAATGACGTAAAGCCCAATATGTTCCCCAATCAAATACACCATCTATTTGACCATTGTAAAAACCAATATATTGAAGTCGTGCTTGTAACTCGACGACATCTTCTCCAGTTGCACCGTGTTGAACCACTTGTGGACTAAAGGCATAAACTTCTTGATTATGATGGATACTTGTAATCGTTAAGACAAAACTTAAAAGTAAACATTTAATTAATGTGCTTTTCATTTACTCGCCTCCTAAACGGATTGAATATGGATTGTTGCTAACTAGTTTTTAATAAAAGCTTTTTTTTATACACAAAATACAGATATCTCTTAAAAATTCATCTATGCGTCTATGTTTCAAAATTGAATTGAATATCATATAATAATCAAAAGATCTTTTTTAAGTATGAGAAAAATTTTTAATGAAAGAAGATGGCGAGAAGTAGATAAGTTTTAAGTAATTGAAATGATTATCCGTGGTTTTTTTGTCATTTCTTTAGTGTGAAAGCGAAAAGGGGGTAATTGACGTGCGATTAGAAAGGTTATCATCCAACCAGTTTAAGATTTTTTTAACTTTTGATGATCTTGTTGAAAGAGGACTTACAGAAGATGTGCTGTGGAAAGACCTTCCTGCAATGCAAGCTCTATTTCATGACATGATGTTTGAAGCGAGTGATGAATTAGATTTTGAACTGTCAGGTATATTATCGGTCCAAGTATACTTATTACAAGCACAAGGCATGTTAATTATCGTGACTCAGGAATATTTTGACGCTGATGATGATTATATTGAAATGCAAGTGACGTTAGATGAGAGTGATGCTCTGCTTTACGTCTTTGACGATTTTGACGATATTATTCAACTGGCGTATACACTAGAGCGATTAAATATTGATGAAGGATCGATCTATTACTATGAGGGATACTATTATGTTTATTTTTCGGACGATATCTTAGCCAAACATCACCAAGAAGACTTAATTGCGTTATTGTCTGAATACTCTGAGGCTAGCGTCGTCGCACCCGCAAGAATAATTGAATACGGTACGCCGATTATGATCGAGCAAGCTATGCATCTTATTCGACAGAAATTTAAATGCTAAGACACATTTATCACGGGTAACCATCCGGTCCGTAAAACACCCACCTCAAAATAGAGACGCTAATGTCCGGATTCACTCATCTAACAATCAGTAGGCGAAGAACGAAAAAGCCTACTGATTGGTTTCGTTTTACGTGTTAATTTGCTTGATTTGCTAGGATCTGTTACCTAGAAATGAGGTTTATGACTTAGCTAATATGTCATAAACCTCATTGTGAATGTTTCCCTCAATTTATTCATTTTATTGTTATATACGTGCTACTAAAATAAACAGCTATTCCCTAACATAAGAGCATTAATGACTGCCCATATAATAAGGTCATTAATGCTTATCTTTCTAATATTGCTTTAATCTGTTCCCATTGGTAACCTGCTTCTAGCAAAGCAAGTAATTTTATTCTAGCTTTTTGACCTGTCAATCGCTTTGCGAACCACACACCTTTGTTTTTTAGATCTTCCCCCCCACCTTTGTAGCCATAAGTGGGTTGCACCACACCTTTAAAACTTCGTGATACTAAAACAACAGGAATCCTATTTTCGATTAATTGTTCAATTTGACTAACGATACAAGGAGGTAGATTTCCTTGACCAAACCCTTCTATCACTAATCCATCTAGTGGCAATTGACAAACAGCATTTATAAACGCTTGATCCATCCCGGTATATGCTTTGATTAAAACTACCGTTTTAGTAATTGCATTAAATTTTATCGGTTCAAATCGAATCCATTTATGATAAAAATAGACTTCTTGTTTTGTTAAAATACCAATCGGACCAAACTGAGGACTTTGGAAAGTTGCTACATTACTAGTTGAAGTTTTTGTCACATAAGTTGCGGAGTGAATTTCATCATTCATAACAACTAAAACACCTTTTTGTGTTGCTTCATCATCACTCGCTACTCTGATGGCACTAATGAGGTTATATAGTCCATCAGAACCAATCTCATTACTTGATCGCATGGCTCCAGTAATGACAACAGGTATGGTGCAGCTTAAGTACAAATCTAAAAAGTAGGCCGTTTCTTCTAGCGTATCAGTGCCATGAGTAATAACTATACCATCATATTTAGCTTTTTTTGCTTGCTCTTCTATTTGTTGACCTAATACCAACATATGATTTGGCGTCATGTGTGGTGAAGGAAGATCAAAGACTTGTATCTCATCTACATCAGCAATCGCTTGTAACTGATTAATGTGTTCAGTTAATGGGTGATGGCTTACAGGCGTTACCGAACCGGTTACTTCGTTTTCAGCCATAGCAATTGTGCCACCTGTATGTATAATAAGAATTTTTTTCATGTGGTCGCCCCTTTCTGTAATCAGCGTTTATTTTTAAGTATAGCATGAGAGAAATAACTAACCGAATAAGGTTATAAAAAAAATAAGACATATCAGCCAGACTCCTCTGTGACAGCCTTAATTTTACTGACTTACATATCATTACAAGTCAGTATGTTGTTATAATATAGAAAAACAGGTTTTTATCACTAATAATTTTAATATCATTAATCCACCATATTTGGTAAGAATAACGAGCGATTTTCCTCTAATAATGCATCTGTTGAAATATTTAAGTTATTGATTCGTTTTATTAAAGAAAGATATTGCTCATCATCATAAAACATTTCAATGATTGATTGTAAAGAATCGTTATCTTGAGTTTGATAATAGCGTCCGGTTATTTCTGTTTGTTGATCATTGTCATCATTCAGTTGAAACCATCTTGTGACTTCATCTGACAAATGGTTGCCTCGTGAAACAATTTGCACGGATTCTCCCACTTGATTTGCCTGTGCTTCAGAAGAATTATTGAACTGAAAAAAATAATTGCCCCAATAATTGAAGGTTAAAACAAGCACAACAATGATAATGAATAAAATCGCAAATAATCGGATAAGCGCATAACTGACTTTCCATTTCACTCTTGACGACTTTTCATCATGAACTACACTTCGAGGTGGTAAGTTCAAAACATCAATATCCTCTTGACCGTGAGCGTCTTCTTGTTCTTCAGTTGCGAATAATTTTCCGTTGTTATTAATAGCATCCATTTGCTCTCTTAACAAATGTGCTTGATCTTCTTTTGGCTTATCCATTTAATATCCCCCCTGAAAGAAAACGCATATTTCGTAATTGTTCTAACTTTAACAAATGTGTTCGTTTTTTATAATTAAAACTTTTAAAATCACTTTTATTATCACAACATTATGCTTTCCGAATGTATAAACCTAGACCAAAATCAATAAGAAAATGTAAAACAATCACCGTTAAGATATTCCCTGTTAATTCCATAATTAAACTTAATCCAAGGCTTAAACAGCTAATATTTATTAACAATAAAGGTTGTTTTAGATAGCGAGTATGCAAAAATATAAAAGTCAGCATCGTTACAACAATGCCAAATTGACTCTGAATAACAAGCCGAAATAACCATTCTTCAGCGATAGCAATCCAAGCGGTTATCAATAATAACTCACATAAAGTAATATCCTTAAATACTTTCTTGTTCACACCTTGATCGTCTAAATATTTATCAGGTAAATAATGATATAATAACAAATCAATCGTTAAAATAATGACAGCCGGTATAAATGAAAAATAAAAAAGTTCAATCCAATCAAACGTAATAAACTTAGAAAATTCAACGCCCCTATAACTATAAAAAATAGTCAGAAGGCCTGCACAACCAGTTATGATCAATTGAGTGAAATAGACAGCTTGTCTTAACTGTTTTGCTGACAACTGTTCTACAATTTCACGGAAACCATTCATGATCATTCGTCCTCATTAAAAGGTATCATTACCGATTTTAATTGAGATAAATAATCATTGATGCGTTGGCGATAGCCCGATTGTTTCGGCTGCCATTGAAACAGATCAAAACCACAACGATCACAACATTGGTATTTAGCTGGAGAAATATGCGATTGAAATTTCGCATAAAGCCGTTGTCTTCGACATCCACTGGTTGCTAACCAGTTTAACAATTCATTTAACTTGTGTTTTTTATATCGGCTCCGCTCTTTAATTTTATTAATAATGGCTATCTTTGCTTCATGAATCGATGAATGACTCACTATATATTTATTATACTTCAAAATTCCGTAAGCTTCTAAAAAATTTTTAATAAAACGTAAATGAACTTCAGAAAAATTATAACGTTGGGCCCATTCGTTTGTATCTACTTTTACAGTTAGTTTGCTTTGTGACAGTAATTCAATTTCTGACCATAGCATTTCAACAGATTCTAAAGAAGGTAACTCACTCTCGATTAAACGCTGGGGAATTTGATGGTCATTTGGTGATATCAAAGTAATGCTAACACTTTCTAATTGATCACGCCCAGCTCTCCCCACTTCTTGAATAAACGATTCAAGTTGTGTCGGCAAGTGATAGTGAATGATTAAACGTATGTCCGATTTATTAATCCCCATACCAAATGCACTTGTGCAACAAATGACATCAAGTTGATTTTCCATAAATTGTTGTTGTATTAGCAGTCTATCACTTGTATCAAGATCTCCGTGATAATAAGCAACATTTAATTGATCAAATCGCTGATTAATAATCGAAGCAACACGTTCTGTCTCTTTTTTACTTGAAAAATAGATCATGGTAGGGACATTATAGCGTTCTAATACAGCTATAATAAAGCGATCCTTTTCATGATGATGATCTACCTGTTTGACGTATAAGGCTATATTGTCTCGATCCATTGGATAAATATGTTTCTTGAATTTTACTGATGCTAATTGAGAGATGACATCTTTTTGAACATCTGGTGTGGCAGTAGCAGTTAGAGCAAGGATAGTCGGATATTTAAGATCAACAATTACATTATTTAATTTTAAATAGTCAGGTCGAAATTCGTGCCCCCATTGTGAAATACAATGTGCTTCATCAATGACAAATAGTGAAATATCAATAAGCATCAATTTTTTTAATACATTTTGATTTTGGAGCATTTCTGGTGATAAAAATATAAGTTTATATTTGTGTAGATTTCGTATGATCGTTAAACGTTCTTGTTCAGTATTAAAGGTATTTAATGAAGTAATATGTGAATAACCACGTTGCTTCATTTGTTTAACTTGATCTTCCATCAATGAAAGTAAAGGTGTAACAACGATGACACCCCCCTTTACTAATAAAGCTGGCAGTTGATAACATATCGATTTACCTGCCCCCGTAGGTAACGTCGCCAAAACATGCTGACCAGCCATGATATCACTAATAATCTCTTTTTGTCCTGTGCGAAATGTTTTATAACTAAAATAACGCTCCAAAGAATTTTCTAGATTTTCCAAGCTCCCACTCCTAGTTAAGCTTTATTTGATAGCGTGCCAGCACCAATCTTATTTGAAAATAATTGAACTCATCATTTAAATGAGATTTAATCAATGATAATTTACGGTTATCATTCATTCGAACAACTTCTGCAATTTTATTGAAATCTACCTCACTAATATACGTTTCAATATTTAAATTAGGTAGAGCATAAGCCAGTTCGACAATATGATCTTCGATTGTACTCCTTTTTAATTTTCTTACTGCCATGACATCATCAATAGTCAGCCCTGTACGGATTAATTGATAGGTTTTTTCTGCAGAATTAGTCATAAAGTGTTGATTAACTAAGCTAAGTTCGTCATCAATAAATCTTAATAAACTTTGGGGCCGTCGATCCTCAATATACTGTAAAAAACGATGATAAGTTAATGTTAACATCATTTGAATATCATGTTCAGATACATTATTTTTTTTTGCTAGTTGTTGGACAGATAAGCCAACTTGTTGATAACCTGTCAGGCGATCTACAAATAATTGAGCTGACCGCCTGTCAATAGTTTGTAAAAAAGCTTTCGTACTCTCGTGGAGATCCACTAAATAAGCTTTTAAGTCATTTTGATCGATTTGATAATGTCGCTTTACCCACTGTTGCGTGGCATCATCCTCAATAATGGGTACAAACGTTCTGCGGTGCATAACCACATTCGAATACGTTTGAATCGTTAAAGAAAATCTTTTAACAAAAAGCTCAAATATTTTTGCATATGTCGCTCCATTAAAGTATTGAATTTGAAAACAACCCTGGTGATCTGTTAAATATTTCTTCCCCTCTTCAGTCACATAAACATGCTTGTCCAAATCTAATGCTATCCAGCCACTTTGTAATAATTGATTCATGACTTGATCAAATTGAGATCTTCGTAGTTTACTATATATAGAAAAAACATCTGTTAATTGATACAGATTCGCATCTTGTATGGTTTGTGCTGCTCTTTTACCTTGCAAAATATGATAAACAGAAGCCATACTGCGTTGAGACTTTAATCGTTCAACACAAAACAAAATGATAAAGGTAAACATGTTTTACACTCATTTCATAGTAATCTCTTTTTATTTTATCAATCTTGTTATATTAATGCTATTATTGATTATTAATAAGATACCATTTAGAATAGAGGAAGTTAACTGACTAGGGAGGTTGAAAATAGCGATGAGCTATTATACGTGTGTTGATAAAGAAACCTGCATTGCTTGCGGTGCTTGTGGAGCACATGCTCCAGAAGTATATGATTATGATGATGAGGGAATAGCTTATGGTTTACTAGATCAAAATCAAGGCAAAGCTGCTATTCCAAATATATTGGTTGATGACATGTTTGCCGCATTTGAAAGTTGTCCAACGGGTTCAATAAAAGTGAAAGAAACACCATTTGTGCAAAAACATGCTAAATTTTAACATGTTGAATATCATTCATATTCGTGGAATTGTCAAAAAATAGACTTAGACCTATTTTCTATTTATAAATGAGACGCTGTTAAACGAATCTTTGAACAATATTAATAGCAATTGTTCAAAGATTCGTTACTTAAATTCAATTTCGTTTAGCGTTTAATGTAATATAATAGGGTTTACCGCGTCAGGAACTGGAAGTGGATCATTTAGATTAAAGTTGCTGATCTCTGAATCCACGCCATCTATTGTAAGATCTACTTCACTAAAACCAAAACTTTTAGCGGTCATTAAAATCGATTCAATCATTTCTTTTGTAAAAGTATTATTACCAAATTCAGCATGTGATTCAAAGAAAATTTTTAGTTGGTTAGAATCTGCAGCATCTACTTCAAAAGTGACATCGATCGGGATCGGTGCGTAGATGTTTTGCTCTTCTTCTGTCTGTTGCATTTCAACAAAGGCTTCATCTATTGTATAAAATCGATCTCCAGATAGTGTCTCTCTAAGAGGAACAAGCAAACGTTCCCGGTTTTCATCTTGATATAATTTATAAGCCAAATGTACCATCTCTTCTATTTCCAAACTCTCCATTTCACCAAGTGGTCCCAAGTCTATATAATCGTGTGATTCAGTCCTTAGCGTCAAGCTAGTTGCCGGGTAATCAGCAAACATAAAATTGATACTCATTTGAAAGATATATGCTTGGGTCGATCCTTGTGGAAATTGATAATCGTCATCAACAGTCATGTAAATCGTCTGGTTTTGATTAGCAAACTCAAAATGAATGTCTTCAAAAGGAAACAGTCTTACACCTAAGGCGCCTTCATCTATAAACGTATGAATGCGATTGTAATAGTCATTTGGATCACCCGTTGAAGATGTAGATACTAAAGAAATGGGAATTACATACTGCCCTTCTCTGTCCGAAACAGCAATCGTAAATATTGGGAATCGATTAGACTCATCATGATAATAAATCAATTCTCCAGCTCGTTCACCACCTTCAAGGGTTTCAAAACCTTGAAGGTCTTCCAAGTCATCACTGTCATCTTCCTCTGACTCCATGATCGCCATTTGTTGATCTTTTTGTTCCACGTTATGATCTTGTGTTGTCATCGGTGTATCAGATAATTGGTCATTTTGAAACCATTGGGGTTGCACCATAATAATGATTAATACGATTAAAGTTGCCGAAGCAATCGAAGGAATGATCCATTTAAATTTAGAATGATGCTGACTAGCTTGTTTTTCATTTAGCTGGTTTTCTATAGATTGATAAAGGGTTGTTTTACTCTGTTCATCTTTTATAGTTGGGAACTGTTTTAATTTCTGCATGAGCTGCTTTTCCCTTTTATTTTGATCCATCACTGCCTCACCCCTTTTATTCTTCAGCAACCAATTGTTGAAGTTTCTTAATCGCTCGATGTTGTGTTGTTTTCACTTTGCTTTCTGACCATTCTAGTACTTGAGCAGTCTCATGGATAGTCAATGATTGAATATAACGTAGGATAAGCACATTTCTCTGATCCAATGTGCACCGATCCAAAAGTCTATATATCATTTTCATTTCATCATTCATTTCTGCAATTTCTTCAGGCAAGGGATCCTGATCTTTTAACTTCCCTATTTCTTGATCTTTGTTGAAGAAATGGGCCAATCTATTTTGTTGTCGATGTTGTTTTCGAAAATAGTCCAGCGCGGTATGCCTTGCAATAGAAAAAAGCCAAGTCTTTTCACTACTATCACCACGAAAACTATCATATGACTTCAATACTTTGATATAGACATCTTGCACAATATCTTCTGTCGCCTCTCGATTTTTAACTAAGTAAAAAACATATTGAAATAAGTCATTATGATACTGGTCATAAAGCGAATCAAATGTGGTCTTCACAAGATAAGACCCCCTGTCTTCAATTTATTAGTCGACATGCTTACAAAAAAGTTACATGATTAAAGTATACTGATGTTTGCAAACAAACGCGTCATCGGTTTGTATAAAATCACAATGAAAATGACATTACTTATTGCATGATTTAAATCAAATGTTAGCCCAGCCAAATAATAAGGCCAGAACTTATTCGTTATCAACAAATTAACGAAAGCGAAAACAGCCCCATAAAAGAAACCAGCAAAAACACCAATTATTATTAAGATCGGTAATGTTTTTTTTAAGTTTATTTTTTTAAGTAAGGATGATAATAAACTGATCATTGCCCAAGCAAACATTTGCCAAATTGACCATAATCCAATACCCAGTACAAGGTTAGACAAATAAGTTGATACTATAGCTAATAATACACCAGATAGAGGGCCGAGAAAGTAAGAAGCGATAATAATAATCGCAGTCGTCGGTTGAAAATTAGGAATGAACTGAAAAGCGATTCTTCCGACAGCACTTATAGCAGCTATAATGGAAACGAGAGTTAATTTATGTAAATTAAACCGCATCACTCTTCCCATTCATGTAAATCAAAGTTCACTTCATCACCATCAGAAAGTTCATACTCACCTGCTCCTACAAATACTTCTTCCTGATTAACTTCATACAACCAATAAAAATCATCATATTGCTCTATACCTTCAATTGCTGTAATAAAACCATCAGGAGACGCTTCAATTTCGTAATGTTCTTTTAGAACATCTAATAAAATCGCGCCGTCTTCTACCTCTAACTGGTCTTGCTGTATGATTTCTTCTTGATGATTCGTTGAAATCAATATTTCAATATCAATGGCTTCTCCTTCAATTTGATTGCCAGCTTGACAGCCTGTCAATAATAAAACAAAACAAAACATTCCAATTAATTTCTTCATTGTGAAATCTCCTCCAATTTAATATGGAGAATTAAACGTCTATATTCTATTTTTGAATAACAAAACGCCCAATCCCCGAAGCATTTATTGATATATATTGGTAGGTCTCCTGACTTATAGCATGCTACTCTGAGTCCTTCCCAGAATCAAATTCCAGTGGCTTTCTTCATTTCGTAACTATTTACAGTTGCGAGGACAGTTTTGGATTCACACCAAATTCCCTGTTATACACCAATATATTATAGATTATTTTTGGGTAAACTAAATTTAAAAGTCGTTCCTCTATCTAACTTGCTTTGCGCGGATATTTGTCCGCCATGTGCTTCAACAATTTGTTTAGCAATAGCCAGGCCTAAACCCGTGCCTTTTTTGTTCAATTGTGTCCGTGATCTCGACTTATCAGCTTTGTAAAAACGTTCAAAGATAAAAGGTAAATCTTGTTCTGGTATACCTGAACCTGTATCATGAAGTTCGAAAATAAGGTTGTCATTGGCCTCCGTTAAGATTAGTTTAATCTCTCCGTTTACAGGTGTATGTCTAATCGCATTATCAATTAAATTTGTTAGTACTTGTTCTAATCGATCCCTATCAAACGGTATTTCGTCAACGGTTGCATTATTCCCAAATGAGAACGAGATACCATTATTCGTACATTTGACTTTAAATTTCCTTATAATTCTTGCTAAAAATTCAGAAATGGAGTAGCTATTAATGATTAAATCGATTTGTCCTGACTTAAGTTTAGCTAAGTCTAATAGTTCATTAACAAGACGTCCCATTCGTAACGATTCATCTAAAATGATTTGTGCTAAATCGATTTGTTCTTCCCGTGATCTCGCAACACCGTCAATAATAGCCTCACTGTAACCTTGCATCAAAGATATCGGTGTTCTTAGCTCATGTGAAATGTTTGCTAAAAATGATTCTCTAAGTTGGTCAAGTTGGTTCTGTTCTGTCACGTCTCGAACAATAGCTACAACGCCTCGAATGCTTTGCTCTTCATACAAGGGTGATATGACCATCGTCCAATCTCGTCCTTGAATTTTTAAATGATAGCTCTGAGGAATGCTTTTTTTAATCACGTCTTGAATAAAGTCGTATAATTGATCTGGAATCTGTCTGGTTGATACCTGATTTTCCTGATAAAGAAAATCAGCAATAAATTGATTAGCTTGCGGGTTTGAGATAATTATTTCCCCATCAAGATTCAACGTGAGCACACCATCATGCATAGAGCGAAGTATGTTAGATAAGATTTCTTTTTCTTGCTTTAATGCATTAAGTTGATAACTTAATTGTCTGCCCATTCGATTAAATGCCATTGCTAATTCACCGATTTCATCTGGGTTATTCATCGGTAATTTTAAATTAAAGTCTCCTTTCGCATAAGTGAGAGCTGTTTTTCTCATTTTAGACAAAGGTTCAGAGAGACGTTTCGACAATAGATAACTGAACGCACTGAAAACAATTAATAGCAATAGCCCAATCATGAACAAAAGTTGTTCAACTTTAGTAAGCGTCTGTGCAATAGTATCTAAAGATCGGTATGCCATTATCGTTGACTGAGGGCTAAAATGACCGACAATCAATAATTGCTTATCATGCATGTTAATTTGATCACTATGTATTTGTTTAACCCCACTCACTTCATTTATAAAGGAAAGCCATTCACTTTCATTGGCAACTTGATTATTCTTATTGAACATAATAATACCATATTCGTGATCGCGGATCTCATCAATCTGACGGTTGGTCGTGTTATTCATAAGTTTATTAACGCTTTTAACGGTTAATGTTAGCTCATTTTCAGCTTGATTAATTAAGTGCGCGTTAAATTGAGAATAGATAATGAAACTCATAGAAGTATAACATATGATAAATATAAGGATAAAGAAAAACCAATATTTAACAACAATACTTCGCCAAAGCATTAGAGGTCGTCCACTTCGAATTTATAACCAACGCCCCAAACAGTCACAATCATCTGTGCAGCATCCTCTGATACTTTAGTTAATTTTTCTCTTAATCGCTTAATATGGGTATCGACCGTACGTAAATCACCAAAAAATTCATACTTCCAAACTTCCTTAAGTAACTGCTCTCTATCGTATACGCGATCTTGATTACTTGCTAAAAAATAAAGAAGTTCATATTCTTTAGGTGTTAATGTAATTTCAACATCATTTGCCGTCACACGATGGGCGTCATTATCAATCGTTAAATGATCGAAAGCTAACACATTTTTAACCGGCTTATCTTGCACAGTGCTTTTTAAATGATGCGACCGTCGTAGGAGGGCTTTCACTCGGAGAACAACCTCCCTTGGGCTAAAAGGTTTCACAACATAATCGTCTGCTCCAGCTTCAAATCCTTCAATCCGGTTCGCTTCTTCTCCCTTAGCTGTCAACATAAGAATCGGTGTTGTTTGCTGCTCTCGAATAGCTTTACATACTTCTATACCATCAATACCCGGTAACATTAAATCTAGAATAATTAACGCAAAAGATTGTTCATATGCATAGGTTATACCGTCATTACCATTATCCGTCTCTATAATGTGAAAGCCGTCTCGTTCTAAATATATGGATAGCAAACGTCGAATCCGGTCTTCATCTTCAATAATTAATATCGTTTGTTCGTTTTCCATCCCAGATACCCCTTTCTTTGACACCAACTAACATTCCCCACCCGTAATCAAGTCTATTTCAACATTTTTTGCATAAAAGCGGTGATGTCATAATTTATATGCGATGTGAGGATAACCTGCGTTAATTTCAATCCACGCACCTATAAACCATAGAGCAACACCAATTATTTATTTTTTAATGCTTCTGCTCTTAATTGTTTAACTTCATGAGGAGTGAGCTCTCGATAATCTCCAGATTGTAAACCGTTTAAATTTAAAAACCCATAACGTTCTCTTTTTAATTTCTGCACGGGTAAGTTAATCGATTCAAACATACGTCTTACTTGGCGGTTTTTACCTTCATGCAACGTCACTTCAACAATCGACGTTTGTTTTTGTTGATCAACCGACTGTATGATGACATTAACAGCCTTCAAACGTTCTCCATTTGATTGAATCCCTTTCTTTAGTTGACTCAGTGCTGTTTTAGTTGGGACACCTTCAAGTTTAGCTATATATACTTTGTCAATTTGATGGCTTGGGTGCATAAGTAATTGTGCTAATTCACCATCATTTGTTAATAAAATTAAGCCTGACGTGTCATAATCTAAGCGTCCTACTGGGTATACACGTTCATCAATATGAGGGATAAGATCAGTAACCACTTTGCGTCCCTTATCATCTTTTACACTTGAGATTACACCCCGAGGTTTATAAATAAGGTAATAAACAGGTTTTTCTTTTGTGATAGGCACATGATCTACTTCAATCTTATCATCTTTTGTCACTTTAAATCCAAGCGTTGTAACCGTTGTACCATTTACCTTAACTCTACCTTGTTCAATTAATTTTTCAGCTTTTCTCCTAGAAGTAATCCCACTATGAGCAATTACTTTTTGGAGTCTTTCTTCATTTGCAGACATCCGATCACCAATTTTCACTTTAATTATTTTATCTTAACATCTCTTATTTTGCCAGAAATTATAGTATAACACAACTTGATTTCTTTACTGTATAGTTCAAAATGTTCACCCAAACAAAATCGATACAACTATAATTGCTGTTATTATACCAATTAGGTCGGCTAATAGTCCAACCTTTAGGGCATCCCCCATTTTTTTAATACCGACAGAGCCGAAATATATCGTGATAATATAAAATGTCGTGTCGGTACTCCCTTGCATTGTTGAAGCTAAACGCCCAATAAAGGAATCAGGTCCAAACGTTTTCAAAAGATCAGATGTAATGGCTAAGGCTGCTGTACCGGAAATAGGACGGGTAAGCGCAAGAGGAATGATTTCACTGGGCACGTGCAAAAATGTTAAAAGTGGTTGTAACAACTGCACAAACGCATCGAGTGCACCTGAACTTCTAAATATTGAAACAGATACGAGCATACCTAACAAATAAGGAAGTAAAGAGATGGCCATAGATAGTCCCTCCTTACCCCCTTCTACAAACAAGTCATAGGTTGGTAACTTTTTAAATGTAGCTACACTGAGCACAACGAGTACAAACATTGGAATAAACAACAAGCTTATATTTGAAATTACACTCATCATCTTTTTTTGTTCACCCTTTTAAAATAGAATAAGCGATCAATTAAAATTGCAGCGGAAGTTGATAAGCAAGTTGCAATTAACGTCGCTAATACAATTTCAGTCGGACTGTGTGATAAATATTGCATTCTTAGTGCGATTACAGTTGTTGGGATTAAAGTTAAACTTGATGTGTTTATAACTAAAAATGTAATCATTGACCGTGTTGCTTCATCATTTTGAGATAGCTCTCGCATCCCTTGCATTGCTTTAAGTCCTAATGGTGTTGCAGCATTTCCTAAACCAAATAAGTTAGCAATAAAGTTAGATGTAATATAACCAATAACTTGGTGATCTTTAGGTATATCAGGGAATAGCCTTGCAATGAAAGGTTTAAATGCACGACTTAACTGTTTTAGAATATTTGCTTCTTCAGCTATTTTCATGATGCCTAACCAAAATACTAATACACTAGCCAGTCCAATGATTAATTGAATCGCTTCTTGTGCACTTGAAAAAATCGCTTCATTAACATCGGCAATTGTTCCGTTAAATAAACCATATATAATACCGATGCAAGCCAAACCAGCCCAAATAAGGTGTACCATCATGGTAAACCCACCATCTTTTTAAATAGCATTTTTGTTTGCTCTAAAGTCGTATATCGATGTTCAGCTTCTGATGGAAATGTGGACGAGGCTTGATCTTCAATTTGTTCAAAGCCCCACTCATATAAGCGCATATGATCTTGCCAATCATCAGGGTCATTGATCGTTACAACGATCAATTGTTTGCCTTCTTTCTCAGCAACTGAGACTAGCGTTCTTCCTGCGGCTTTTGTATAACCTGTCTTTCCACCAATTGTAGGCGGATAATAGGTCGTTAAAAGTTTATTTTTATTTCCCCATGCATACGTTCGATTCTCGGATTGAAAAGATTTGGCACCGGTTATTTCAGCAAATAACTCATTTCCCATCGCATAACGCATTAAAATCGCCATATCCTTGGCTGTCGAATAGTGGTTGTCCGCATCAAGCCCATGAGGATTAGCAAAAGATGTATCATTCATACCGAGCCATTTTGCTTTTTCATTCATTAAAAAAACGAATCCATCAAGACTTTCTCCCACATGCTCTGCAATAGCCACCGCCGCATCATTGCCTGATCTAAGCATTAAACCATAAACAAGATCTTTTAATAAGATCCGTTCATTCTCGATTAAATAAATAGACGATCCTTCTGTTAATACAGCATCATTACTGACTTTTACGTATTCATCTAATTCGCTATATTCAATGGCAATGAGCGCTGTCATTATTTTTGTAATACTTGCAATTAATTGTGGTTCTTCTGTATTTTTTTGATAAAGAATTTCACCGGTTGCTTGATCCAATAAAACGGCTTGTTCCGCAGAAACGAACGGCTTAGCTTGTACTTGTTGCGGGATTAAAAATGCAACACCAATTAAAACTATAATTGTAATTAACTTTTTTTTCATTGTGTTTTGCATAATACACCTTCTTTATCGTCGCAATTTATTGTTTTCTCTAATCAATTTATGTGAGAAAATTTAAGTTATGCGCTGATTGAAGTGATTATCAAAACTTACCCCTTCTGCATTTTATTTTATAAAACGAACCTTCAAACTAATGGTTCAAACTAATGGTTAGTTGAGAGCATCCGAACATTAACGTCCGTTGTTACCCACCTCAATCGATTTGCTCTACGCTCTATTTTGAGAGGGTGTTTTACGGACGGTTATCTGAACGGTTGAGATGAATTTTTTTAAAAAATGGTCTTATAATGGAACACTTCTATGTTTACTTTGTTGCTCAAATTTCTTTCATTGAATTTTTTATAGTTTGCTAACATACAAAAAATGGAGTTCAACATCAAGTAAAGAGGTTCTACATATGTAGAACCTCTTTACTTTTCTTGTTCTTTATTTTTTAATTGATTAAAAAATAAATCTGCTTCTTCTGTTATTTCATCATCGATCATCGATTGTTCAGTTAAAGGTGGTAATTCTTCAATTGATTTCAGTCCAAAATAAGTCAAGAAATCCAATGTTGTTCCAAACATCATCGGTCTTCCTACTGTATCTCTTCTACCCATTTCTTCAATAAAACCACGTGATAATAACGTTTGAATCGGTCGGTCACTCTTGACTCCTCTTATCTCTTCGACTTCAGTCCGGGTAATGGGTTGGTTATACGCTATAATCGCCAATGTTTCGAGGCTGGCTTGTGAAAGCTTAGTTGTATGTGAGTCTGTCATTAACCTTTTAAAATATTCAGCATGTTCAGACTTGGAAGACAGAAAATAATGGCTTTCAGATTCAAGTATTTGTATTCCCCTATAGACACTTTCATAATCATACTTTAATTCATTAATCAGATGATCAACTGTATCTTTATCTGTTTCTAGAATATTTGCTATTTGCTTGATCGTTAATCCGTCTGAGCCCGATACAAATAATAATCCTTCTATAATGGCTTTATAATGATTTATGTCCAATCTTTATCCTCTCCATCTATGTATTATTAAAGAATCAAAGGTGCGCTCTTGCTCACAAAATATCAATTTATCCTTCATTAACTCAAGCACAGCCATAAATGTCACTACCATATGGCTTTTTGAAGGGTAAGGAAAAAGTTGGTCAAACGGTATGCCTTGCTTAGCTGTTTCGACTTGAGATAGTACTTCTTTCATGCGCTGTTTAATCGGAATTTCTATCTTTTCAATTGTTGTTGTCATTGGCCGATTCCATTTTTTTCGATCAAAAACATTCTGCATGGCAGATAGCATGTCATAAACCGTAACTGCTCCTTTTTTAGGTTTTGAGATTAATTTTTTATCCTCTGTCCATTTTTCTGGAGGTCGTGTAAAGCTTTCCTTCTCTTCACCCTCTAGCTCCTGAAGCGTCTGGGCTGCTTCCTTATATTTTCGGTATTCGATTAATCGAGCAATTAATTCATCGCGTGGATCTTCACCCTCGTAATCGTCGCCTTCCTCTATTTCTTGATTCGGTAAAAGCATCGCACTCTTAATAGCTAAAAGGGTTGCCGCCATAACCAAATATTCACTTGCTATATTTAATTCAAGTTGTTGCATCGTATGAATGTATTGCATATATTGCTCTGATATTTTAGCTACCGGAATATTGTAGATGTCTATTTCATAACGATTGATAAGATGTAACAAGAGATCGAGTGGCCCTTCGAAACCTTCTACACTAACACTATAAGATTCTAACATTATGTTAAGCCCCCTCAATATCATTCTCCTAAATCAGCCTTTATTACAAATAACCGTACGCCTCAAAATAGAGAGCAGAGATCATCTATATAGGCTGGAGATAACGGACGCAAGTGTCCAGATTCACTCAACGACCAATCAGTGAAGGATGAATTTTCCCCGCTGATTGAAGGTTCGTTTTATTATAACACATTGATTTTATAACTTACCATCTTATATCCGTTTTAATTACATAATCTAGATATAGGATAAGTTTAAGAGTCAATCGCTCTACATGCTATATCATCATCGAAGTAAAATAGCACTACAGTAGATTACTGTAGTGCTTCAAGGCTATATTTCCCACTATTCACATTTATTAAGAAAGTCCTCGGTCAAATCATTAGGTTTAACTTGATAATTCTCTTGATAACTAGAACGAATGGCATCAATCATCTTGTGACCAATTCCCAAATCTCGATGTGATGGATTGACAGAAATATGTTGTACAACCACTTTTTGAGATGATTCATCAATATAAATACCAATAGCACCTAATACATCTTCTTCCTCTTTCCATAAATAAAGTTGCCAAGCGTCATTTTCCTCATAAGCTCTCATCGTTTGTTGCAATTTCTTAACATCTTTTTCTTCAGGCATAAAAGACAACAGACCCATTGCAATCTTTTCCATCGATTTTTTGAATCTTATTAACATATTAACCCCTTACTAGACCGTGATAAGGTCTTATAACTTTATTGTGAATAGAAAACTAATCGTATAAAAGTGTAAACATGTAGATATGATTTTGATCATGCCATTTGTTCGTTCTACGCTCACCCTTGTCGCTTTAAACGTCTTTTACAACGACCTTTTCCATAACATCGCCTTGCTGAATACGTAGTACAGTTTCCATTCCCTCAGTAACTTGCCCGAAAACGGTGTGTACACCATCTAAATGTGGTTGGGGTTCATGGACAAGGAAAAACTGGCTACCTCCTGTGTCTTTTCCTGCATGTGCCATCGATAAAGAACCAGCGACATGCTTGTGCGGATTTCCTTCTGTTTCACATTTTATCGTGTAACCAGGTCCACCCGCTCCAGTTCCCGTAGGATCGCCACCTTGTGCAACAAACCCAGGGATGACACGATGAAAAGTAACCCCATCATAAAACCCTTCATCGGCAAGTTTTTCAAAGTTAGCAACGGTGTTCGGGGCAGCTTCTTCATATAATTCGATTTTAATTTCTTCACCATTTTCAAAAGTAATTATTGCTTGTTTTGCCATACTAACATCCTCCATTTATTCATATGATAGATCATATCGAATGAGATCTTGATAAGATTCTCTTTGCATAACCAGTTGATCATGACCATTTTCTACAAAAACTACCGCCGATTTAGGAAATCGATTATAGTGGCTCGACATGGAATAGCCATAAGCTCCTGTGCTAAACACTGCTAGTATATCACCAGCTTCCACTTCTGGCAACAAAATATCCCATATTAACATATCACCTGATTCACAACATTTCCCCGCAATAGAAGCTTTATACGTTTTGGCGTGATTTACTTTGTTAGCTATAGTCGCTTCATATTTTGCATGATAGAGTGCAGGTCTAATGTTATCAGTCATTCCCCCATCGATGGAAACATAGTTACGAACGCCTGGTATTTCTTTTTTTGAACCTACTTGATATAGCGTTAGTGCTGTATTCCCTACGATCGCTCGACCGGGTTCGATCCAAATTTCCGGGAAGTTCATTTCATGTTGTTTTGTTTGAATCGTTATTTCATCTACAAGTGCTGTGACGTATTGATCTAAGGCTAAAGGCTGGTCTTCTTCGGTATATTGAATACCAAATCCACCACCAAGATTTAATACTTTAGGCTGATAGTTCTCGTTCTCTTTCCATTGCGCTAATGCATCAAAAAGTCGACGCACAGCCATAATAAACCCATCCGTTTCAAAGATTTGCGAGCCAATATGGCAGTGTAAACCTTTCATTTGAATCCTTTTATTCTGATTAACTAGCTTGAATGCTTTGTCAGCTTGTCCGTTAGTTAAATCAAAACCAAATTTTGAATCTTCGTTACCCGTTAATATATAATCGTGTGTATGTGCTTCAATTCCAGGAGTAACACGTAATAATACGTCAATTTCTTGATCATGTACAGTTAATAAATGGTCAAGTAATTCTATTTCGTGAAAATTATCTACCACAATACAACCTATTTTATTTTTTATCGCCATTTCTAACTCATCTACACTTTTATTGTTACCATGCATGTGGATTTTATCAACAGGAAAGTTGGCTTCTAACGCTGTATAAAGCTCTCCTTGTGAGACCACATCTAAACTTAGCCCTTCTTGTTTAGCTACTTGTAACATAGCTATAGAAGAGAATGCTTTGCTAGCATATGCAACTTGAGCAGTAACACCAAGATTCTTAAAGCCATTAACAAATGCTCGGGCATTTGCTCTGATCTTGTCAACATCATAAACAAATAATGGCGTTCCATATTTTTTAGCTAAATAAGTCGTATCAATACCTCCAATAGTAAGATGACCCTTCTCGTTTATTGCCTCGTGTCCAAGCACCATTGCCCCCCCTTTTTTATCTAACCACTAAACATTCAAAAATGAACATCCCTTTAAGTAAGATTTAAATTCAAATCATCAAACTTAAGTAAGGGATGCTGATTTAAGATATTATTATGCTTCTATAAGAATAGAATTAATTTATCATAACTACTTGGACTAATCAACTAGTAAGTCAAATGATCAACGTTTCTGTTTAGGGTGAGTTATACTTGGACGTGTTTCAGTAGCAGGTACACTATATCTAATGAGTATCTGAAGTAGCGCCTTCAGATTAAACGGGATAAAAGGCCATAAATAAGGCGTATTTAATGATTTAATTTTAGCCAGCGCTAATATATATAGTGTTGTTCCAGCAACGAAACCAGGTAATCCAAAGATCGCCGTTGTAATAACAATCGCTAATCGAGCTAATTTATTTGCGACACTTAGTTCATAACTTGGTGTTGCATAGGAACCGATCGCTGCTAAGGCAACATACAGTATGACTTCTGGCGAAAAAAGACCAACGTCAATAGCAATTTCTCCAATTAATACGGCGGCAATTAACCCCATCGCAGTTGATAACGGGGCAGGGGTGTGTATAGCTGCCATACGTAAAAATTCAATACCTACATCTGCAAATATAATCTGTAAAAACAAAGGAATATTTCCTTCCTCATTAGGGCCAATAAACTGAAGCATTTCAGGTAATAATTGTTCTTCTATCGATAATAAATACCAGAAAGGCAGTAGAAAAATTGAAATTAATATACCAAAAAATCTTACCCACCTTACAAATGTTCCAACTGCCGGAGATTGTCTATATTCCTCAGCATGTTGCAAATGATGAAAGAACGTAGTCGGTGTAATAATCATACTTGGTGAGGTGTCAACCATAATAAGTATATGTCCCTCAAACAAATGATTTGAAGCCACATCTGGACGTTCAGTATACCTCACCAAAGGAAACGGATTAAGGCCTTGATGAACAATGAATTCTTCTAAGGATTTATCAGCCATTGATAAACCATCTGTTTTCACCATTTCTAATTCTTTTTTAATCAACTTTACCAATTTGGGATCAGCTAAATCTTTGATATACGCCAAACAAATATCTGTTTTAGAACGCTCGCCAACTTTTATAATTTCATGACGCAAACGCGGGTCACGTACCCGTCTTCTCGTTAATGCTGTATTTTCAATAATATTTTCTGTATAACCATCTCTCGAACCTCTTACAACTCTTTCGGTATCCGGCTCTTCTGGACTTCGACCTGGGTAGGTTCTCACGTCAACAATCATAGCTTGATCGTAACCTTCAATGAAAACAGCAATAAGCCCAGACAATACATCAGTAATCGTTTTATCGATTTGATCAGTCTCTTCAAATTGCTGATGAACAAGACGGTTTTTCACAATAGCTGGCAACTGTTCAGCTTCATGTTCATTGTCATTAATAGCAATTAAAACTTTTAATAACTCAACAATAATAAGAGAATCACAAAGACCATTAACATAGTATAAGTGGACTTTCTGTTTTAACAAAATAATTTCTCGAAAGTCCACGTCAAATGACTCACCCACGCCCACACATTCACGCATATAGTCTTCTACTTTTTTGATTTGTCCCAACTTGAAGGGTGCGTCCTTACGTTTAATCATGCTGTACACATCCTTTATCTTTAACTATACTTAGTATAGATAAAATGATTTCAACTATACTTTAAAATCAAATAAAGGTGCGTTAAGTGATGACGCACCTTTAGATTTACCGCTAATGACTGATCTGATCTTTCATGTACATTAAAATTTTCTTTTCGAGTCGAGAGACTTGAACTTGAGAAATACCTAATCGCTCAGCCACTTCAGATTGTGTTTTATCTTGATAATAGCGTAAGTAAACAATGAGTTGTTCTCTTTTACCTAAGTTTTTAAGCATCTCTTCAATTAATAATTTATCAAACCATTTCTCTTCATCTTCCGCCAACTGATCAAGCAAGGTGATTGGATCTCCTTCATTTTCATATACTGTTTCATGAATGGAGTGCGGTTGCTTAACTGCTTCTTCAGCATGGATGACTTCTTCAGGCGTTATTTCAAGTGAACATGCAAGTTCAGAAATAGTCGGCGATCTACCAAATGCTTTAGATAATAATTCTTTTTCTCTTCTTATTTTATGACCAAGTTCCTTAAGCGAGCGACTTACTTTAATTGAGCCATCATCTCTAATAAAACGTTGAATTTCTCCAATTATCATTGGAACAGCATAGGTTGAAAACTTGACTTGGTAGGTTAAATCAAATTTATCGATAGACTTTAATAATCCAATGCAACCGATTTGAAATAGGTCTTCTTGGTCATAGCCTCGATTTAAAAAGCGTTGAACAACCGACCAAACAAGACGAATATTGCGTTCAACAAGAATATCCTTTGCCGCTTGATCACCTGCTTGGCTCTTTTTTATATAATACTTGACCTCTTCATTAGTCAAAGGTTTTTGCTTTTTCACTTGATTCATGGACATCTTCATTCGCTCCCGTTACGGCAATAGGAATGTGTCATTTGAAATGTTTTTTCAAGTGTCACCTTAGTCCCTTGACTAGGAGCAGATTCGACAGTCACTTTATCCATGAAATTTTCCATAATGGTAAATCCCATTCCGGATCGCTCTAATTCTGGTTTCGACGTATAAAGAGGTTGTACCGCTTTTTCAACATTTTCAATCCCTACTCCCAGGTCTTCTATGACAATTTTTACATTTTGCTCATTTATTTCACAACTCAAATACACATCAAACGCATCTGATTGGTCATAGCCGTGTATGATGGCATTCGTAACAGCTTCAGAAACAACGGTTTTTATCTCTGTTAGTTCATCTAATGTCGGATCAAGCGGAGCAAGGAAAGAAGCAATCACAACACGAGCAAAGGCCTCGTTTTCACTTTTACTTTTAAATGAAACTTGCATGGTGTTATTCATGAAGCCACCCCCAAATATACAAAGGCTTCTTTTTCACTTTGTTCTAAACGCATAATTTTAAACAATCCAGACAAATCAAATAGCCGTTTAACTGAAGGTGAAATTGCGCAAATCACCATTTCACCATTTCGTTGCTTAATTTCTTTGTAACGTCCTAAAATAACTCCTAATCCAGAACTATCCATGAAGTTTAACTCTTCTAAGTTCAATATCATGTGCTTGATTCGCTTACTTGTTATTTCTAATTGCCAGGCATCCTTTAACGTATTAGCTTCATGGTGATCAAGTTCTCCAATTAAACGCACTAATAGAACATCATCTTTTACCACAAATTCTTTTTTCAGCATAGTCGATTTCCTCCCTTATTACTTTGAAATACTATGAAAAGAAAATTCCTTTATTCTTTTCAAAATATAATTTCATTTGCCTTTTTGTTTTCGCTATATGAAATGCAAATACCTCTATGTCGACAAAACTAGTAAAAACTTGTGTTTTTTTTCATCATATTATGATTGTCCTAATTCTAAAATATGCTTTGCTGAATCTTTCATCAATTGCCAAAAACTTGCTCGATCAACTGCTTCCTTACTAATTAATGCAATTTCATCAACAAGTTCTTCATCCCAATACAACATAAGAGATCCGAGCATTTCACCTGCTTTTAATGGAGCCATGACGTTCTCATTAATCTTCACTTTGACCTCTAGTTGATCAAGGTTCCCGCCTTTCTTAGTTACGATAGAAACCGCATCATCAGTCACGAGAGCAATTCTAGATTTTTTTCCTTTTAGAACATCTAATTCTTGAACAGCCTCATGTCTACCGTAAACTTTATGATGTTCAAACTGTGAAAAACCATAATCGAGCAGTCGGGTGATGTTAGCATTACGCTCTTTAGGGGTTTCTGCTCCCATTACTACTGCGATTAAACGCATATCATTTTTCTCCGCTGTTGCTGTAAGGCAATACTTTGCTTCTTGTGTAAACCCTGTTTTGAGTCCATCAACGCCTGGATAAAATTTAATCAAACGATTTGTATTAACCAACCAAAACTCGTCCTCTGTACCTTTTCTTAAATAATCTTCATAAATCGAAGTATAATCCGTAATAAAGTCATATTTCAGCAGTTCTCTTGCTATCATAGCCATATCGTGAGCTGATGAATAATGTTCTTTGGCTGGCAATCCTGTTGTGTTATTGAAATGTGTATGCTTTAAATCTAGTTGCCCAACTTTTTCATTCATAGCTTTTACAAATGCTGATTCGCTACCATATAAATGTTCAGCTAAAGCTACACTAGCATCGTTGGCTGATCCAACAGCAATTGCCTTTAATAGATCGTCAACTGACATTTCTTCATTTTCTTCTAAGAAAACTTGTGATCCCCCCATTGACGCTGCATACTCACTAATGCGAACCATTTCTGCTAAGTCTAGTTTATCTTGATCGATCGCTTCAGCGATTAATAATAAAGTCATCATTTTCGTCATACTTGCTGGTGGAAGCGATTCGTTACTGTTATCTTGATAGAGAATTTCTCCTGTATTACGTTCAATAAGAACAACACTTTTGGCATTTAAATCTAATACCTGATCATTTTCTTGAGCAGATAGATTTAATGGACAAATCAACAACATGATAGATCCAAGAATCGCGGCTATTTTTTTCATTGTCTAAACCTCCTATTGTTAGTACTTTCATTTTTGCCATCCTCATCAGTTTTTATAACAAAAAAAGACATAAAGAATTTAATTCTTTATGTCTTATGTTAAGCACGAGGATGGTGCTTACTATAAATATCTTTTAATCTTTTTTTCGAGACATGGGTATAGATTTGTGTCGTTGAAATATCGGCATGACCCAACATCTCTTGTACAGCTCGTAAATCAGCTCCATTTTCTAGTAAATGAGTTGCAAATGAGTGTCGTAACATGTGAGGCGACAAATTTTTTTCAATTTGTTTATCTTTTGCTACTGCCTTTAAGATTTTCCAGAATCCCTGTCTTGATAGGGCTCGACCATGATGGTTAACAAATATTTGATCAATAGCTTTGCCTTTAATTAAGTAAGGGCGTCCGTCTTCAAGGTAATGTTCAATCGATTCCTTAGCCAAATCACCGAGTGGAACAATTCTTTCTTTCCCACCTTTTCCAAAACAACGGACAAAGCCCATCATTAAATGAAGATCACTAACAGTTAATTGGATCAATTCGGAAACACGTAAACCAGTAGCATATAAAGTCTCAATCATTGCTTTATTTCTTATTGAAAGTGGATCATTTGTTTCGATCTTTAATAATTGCTCGACGTCTTCTGAAGAAAGTACTTTGGGAAGTGAGCGTTTTTTTGAAGGTGTCTCAATATGTATACTTGGATCAGTCGTAAGTACATGCTCTCGCAACAAAAATTGATGGAATAAACGAATTGAAGATAATGTTCTAGCAATGGTAGCATCTGAAGCACCATTATCCTTTAGGTCATAGAGAAAATTCGTTATTGACGTACGCTCGATGCCATCCCACTGGTCAATTAATTCTTTATTGTTCAAAAATTTAATATATTTTTTTAAATCGCGCCGGTAAGCTTCTAAAGTATTAACAGATAGCCCACGTTCGATTTGAATATAATGGATAAAGTCTTCTAATTCTAGTTGCATAATCAATCTCCTAAATGATCGAGTGTAAAATAAGTTTTAAATAAACTAACCTCTTCTGCGGCTCGCTCTGGTGTTAATTCTCTAATCCGTTGTTGATATTCATTTCTCATCACCACTACACCATATGAGAAAATAAAAATTGCAGTCATAAAAATAATAATTAATTTGGTTACATCAATCATGATTACCTTTAGTTTACCCATCTGCTTGTCTCCTTTCAACTATTATTCTTGTCATTACCACTTTTGACAAAAAGATTTCCTTTTATACCTATATCGCTAACAACAAATAGAAGCACACACCCGTTTATCATAGATAACCGTCCATAACGTAGAGCAAATCGATTGAGATGGGTGCTAACAGACGCTAATGACCTGATTCACTCAACGAACCTGCAATCAGTGGGAATAGAAAGAAAACAAGGTTCGTTTTATGAACAGAAGAAATGGTGAGACGACAGAGCGTATAACTTGATAGTCTTGCTCTATACCTATTTCTTAACGCTCGCATTTGATAGGATCATAAGTGCTTATCAACTGCCCTCCGTTCAAATCCACAACACGGTGAAAAAATAAAGCGATGTCATGCCCCATGCCGACCGGAAGTAAAGATTCAGTTAACTTGAAATCCATCTTATATGGCATTAAAAAAATAGCACCAATGAGTTTTACCCACCAGTGCTACTTGTTGTGTAAGCAAATAGATGAGCTAACTGTACTCATCCCTAATCATCCCTAACACATAAAATCATTTAAAGAGAAAAGGAGTCCTTTTCTTGACAATTTTTGCATATCCCATGAAAAGTAAGGCGATGATCCTTTACTTTGAATCCCCAATCACGTTCGACGATTTCTTCTACATCCTCTAATAAATCTTCTATAATTTCTTCGACGGTTCCACATTCCATACACACAAGATGATGATGAAAATGCGTTGCCCCTTCTTTTCTTAAATCATAACGCGACACACCATCACCAAAATTTATTTTATCAACAATTTTCAACTCAGATAATAATTCGAGTGTTCTGTAAACGGTTGCTAAACCAATTTCAGGTGCTTTTTCCTTAACTAGCAAATAAACATCTTCAGCACTAAGATGATCTTCTTCACGCTCTAATAAAACTCGAACGGTAGCTTCGCGTTGCGGAGTCAGCTTATAACTTTGTGAATGTAAATGCTTTTTTATACGTTCAATTCGATGTTCCATAACGGAAACCTCCCTCACTTTCTCAATTATAATCAGAGAGTGAAAAAGTGTCAATTAAAATTATTATAATTAAAAAATAATCTTTAATTATATAATTAATAATAATTATAATGTAATAGTATTCGTTACCTGTTCAATCAAATAAGTCGTAATATAAGATTCGATTAAAGCAGCGATAGCACAGAGAAAACAAAATCCTACAAATATAAGGCAATATTGAACAAAGGGTTGAAAAGTGAAACGAGATAATCGCTTAGCTAATAAACGCTTTAATAATTGTGATGAAAAAATCATCGCGATTGCACCAGCCAATAAATAGACAGGAATAACAATTAGATTTTGTGGTAAAACAGCAGCAGCACTTAGCAATAAACCTCTTATTCCATATTGATTAACAAAAAAACCAACAGAGAAACCTATAAAAGTTCCCTTAACAAAGATCATGATCCAAATCGCGGGTAAGCCAATAATCGACAAACCCAACAAAAAGAAAATCAATAAATATTGAACATGTGTAAACAAGGCTGTTTTAAAAAGTTCATGACTTGAAGCAAGTACATGATTATCTATTTGACTAATATATTGATTGAAGTAGAAAAGCAAATCTTGCTTCTGAGAAAAATGCATGGTAATGACGATAATCGCTCCAAATATTAATCCCATTAAAAATAAAATACAAATAAAAAAATAGCTTAAATGGTGATTTTGCAAATGCTTGAAAAATTCTCTGTTATACGTTGTCCGCACGCTTTTCGCCTCCATTATAGTAAAATAAGATAAAATATTAACTTTCTTATTTTAAATCTATAAAGAAACTTATGACGAAATAAGCGAAAATAGAACAATGTTATATTATTCTATTAATGAACCGTATTTTCCGCCTCCACCCATTTGAATATTAGCTTCACCTGCTCGAATCATCATCAATTGTCTTGTAATACGTGGGCCTACTAGTTTTTCCAAGTCATCCTCTTTTATATAATGAAGGATATACATTTCTGTTCCGAAGTGATTTAAAAGCTTTTCATAGGTCTTTTTACCAAGCCCATTTATATAATCAAGCGGCACATGATAATAGTAAGGTGGACGTTGCATTGCTACTGTTGTAGGATCAGCTATTTCTTCAATTCGTTCAGAAACCCCTTTAATTTTTTTAGCTTGACCACAATGACAACATCGATCGTTATCAAAGTTTTGGCTCAAGCAATTTCTACAGACTGACTGATAGTATTTACCCAACCTTGGATGCATACCATAGTTTGCATATACACTTCTTCCTTGTTTTTCTTCGAGCGCTAATTTTAATTCAGTAAAATCATTACTTTCTAATCTAAAGGTTTGATATTCTCTAGCGATTTTTTTTAATGAGTGGGCATCTGAATTCGTTAGGTATGTGAATCGATGTAATTCATTTATTCGATCAGCCATCGATGTATCCGCACTCAATCCCAATTCAATTGCATCTATAAAGTCAGGATCAAATACTTCTGTCAACGTTTTATTCACACCTTTTCCGTATAAACTCTTAAATGGTGTGAAAACATGTGCAGGAACAAATAAACCATTATGTGCTTTGACACCCTTTTGGAATGTTTGAGCAGATAAGTAAACGCGCTGTGAACTAAGTGTTATGTTAGTTACAAAAGGCGATAGCCATTCTGTAAACTGTTCAATATCCGCTAGGGTTGGAAAATAACAGAGCACATGAATAGGACCGTTGCAATTGATGTCATAAATCTCCATTTCGGTACCTAGTATCAACGTTAGGTCACCGAAATGAATACCGCCTCCTTCTTTCTCAAAAGCTCGTTTATTTTTAATCAATTGTTTAAGTTCATCTTGAATCGAAGGGACGTGACAGTCAATTATCCCTATCATATCTAGTCCTTTTCTCTCCCTAGCTTCTTTAATAATGCGGGGCAAAGTAAGGTTTTTAGATCCAGTAATCTTAATAGGTTTATTAAATTGATCACGTCCAATATGTATATGCAAATCAGCAAAATAGTGATTTAAAGTCATCGTACCACCTACTGTAAATGGCGCAGCTGTAAATATTGGATGGCAAATACGGTTTTCACATCATGAATACGTCCTGACTCTTGCAATGCTTTCAATTCACTTAAATTATATTCGTGTACTTCTACGAATTCATCTTCGTCAAGTTCTCGCTTTTCTTCCATAACCTCTAATTGATCAGTATAATAGATATGTAATAACTCATCAGCAAAGCCAGGTGAAGTATAGAAAGACGTTACATATTCGAGATCCGCCGATGTAAAACCGGTTTCTTCTTCTAGTTCTCTTCGTGCAGTAACTGCATGATTTTCTTCAGGTTCAAGCTTACCTGCTGGAATTTCTAATATGCTTTTCTCTAGTGGTTTTCGATATTGTTCAACCATGACTAATTTTTTTTCTTTAGTTACAGCAATAATAGCTACTGCACCAGGATGTCTAACTAGCTCCCGCTTGCTTTTCTGACCATTTGGCAATACAACATCATCAACCGTCACATTAATAATTTTACCTTTAAAAATCTCTTCCGTTTTAATTGTTTTTTCTTCAAATTTTTTCATTAGCTTTTACCACCTTTTCGTTTTCATTTAACAAATGTTGATTTGGAATCATTGGATTTAAAAGCCCTGATGGACTGGTCAGTTTAAATCCGTATGCTAAATCTTTTAATTCAACTACATCTTCAAAAAACATCTGATCAAAATCACTGATATATACGCAAAAGTTAGCTTGTTCAACTATGTGATAGCTTTTCTCTACCTTAGCAGTAAACCTTAATGTTGGTGTACCTGTAACCGTACATTGACAGCCGGAAGAATCAAAGTACAACAGTAAATAAGGCTTAGCTTCTGTTTGATAAGATTTTAACCTTGCTGTCGCCTGGCTATCGATGATTAATTTCATTTGTTTTAATCCTTTCCTCTACATTATAATTCTTATTGAACACAGATGCGTATGAATCAGCATATATATATATACTTTATATTATGCTACGATTTTCATAAGACCGCAAATTTAAGGATGTGATTACCATTTCATCACTGATTATTGCTCATAGAGGAGCAAGTTTTTACAGACCCGAAAATAGCTTTTCCGCTTTTAAGTTTGCCAATCAACTGGGGGCAGATGGAATTGAAACTGATGTCCATCTTACTAAAGATAACATTCCTGTACTGATTCATGATGAGACAATCGATCGTGTAACCATTAATAGTGGGTATGTTCATCAATATACTTATAAAGACCTAAAAGAACTGGATATAGGTTCATGGTTTGACCCACAGTATCATGATGAAAGAATTCTAAGTTTAAGTGAATTATTAGAATGGCTGTCTACAACTAACTTATTATTGAATATAGAATTAAAAACCAATAAAATAGCGTATGAGGGCATTGAAAAAATTGTATCTAAACAAATTGATCAATTCAACCTAAGAGATCGTGTTATCTTTTCAAGCTTTAACAAAGCATCCCTTGAAAAATTAAAAGTCATGAATAAAAATAATAAAGTGTCCTTGTTAACTTCGCACTTAAATAGACCGATCATGAAAGAGCTAATGGCTCTTAAAGCAAATGGTTTACATTTAAAATATCGTCATTTAAATCGTCGTATTATTCAAACCCTACATGATAATCAGTTGTATATTGCGCCTTATACGGTCAACCATCCTAATCATTTAAGAAGGTGTTTTCAATTAAATTGTGATATGATCATAACAGATAGACCTGATTTGGCAATTAAAAAAAGAGCATTATATTTACAAAGTTTGGAGGCATATAAATGACTGTGAAATTATTTGATCCGATTTCTTTTCGTGATGTAACTTTAAAAAATCGGATTGTGATGGCGCCTATGTGTATGTACGCAGTTGAACAGCAAGATGGTATGGTCACCCCGTTCCACACGACACATTATGAAACGAGAGCGGTCGGACAAACAGGTTTGATCATTGTTGAAGCTACAGCTGTGCAACCGGAAGGTCGGATTTCACTCAATGACTTAGGCATTTGGAGCGATGAGCACATCAGCGGACTCAACTATTTAAATAAACGCATTCATGCACATCAAGCTAAAAGTTGCATTCAATTGGGGCATGCTGGTCGCAAAGCAAGCACGAACATGGCTGCGATGGCTCCTAGTGTTGGTGCGATAGATCATCACGATGATCACACCGTTGCCATGACCGCTAAGGATATCGAGCAAACGATAGATGCCTTTCGTTTAGGTGCACTACGAGCTAAGCAAGCAGGTTTTGATGTAATTGAAATCCATGCAGCGCATGGCTATTTAATAAATCAATTCCTCTCCCCTCTTACCAATCAACGTAACGATAAGTACGGGGGCAACAGAGATAATCGCTATCGTTTATTAGAGGAGGTTATTGAGGCTATACAGTTAGTGTGGAACGGACCATTATTTGTCCGTATTTCGGCAGATGAATATCATAAAAATGGTAATCAACGAGATGATATGATTTATTTTAGCCAAAAGATGAAAAAACAAGGGATTGATTTAGTGGATGTGAGTACAGGTGGTGTGATACAGACAGACATAGATGTTTATCCAGGTTATCAAATTCCACAGGCAGAGGTAATAAAGCAACGTGTGAATATCCCAACAGCTGCAGTAGGGCTCATCACTGAAGCTGAACAGGCTGAAGAAATCCTTAAAAATAAACGGGCTGATTTAGTTTGCCTAGCACGTGTATTGTTAAGAGAGCCTTATTGGCCGCATCAAGCAGCAGTTAAACTCGGTTATAATCTTGAAGCGCCTCTATCCTACAAAAGAGGTTGGCTGACGTGAAATTAACATTCTTAGGGACTGGTGCTGGCTTACCTTCGCGTCAGCGTAATGTAAGTGCAATCGCCTTAGATTTGATGCAAGAGCAAGGTGCAATTTGGTTGTTTGATTGCGGTGAAGCTACTCAGCATCAAATTCTTCGTACAAGTATTAAACCGAGAAAAATCGAAAAAATCTTTATTACCCATTTACATGGTGACCATATTTATGGACTCCCTGGCTTATTAAGTAGTCGCTCATTTCAAGAAGGGAAAACGCCCGTTTCCATTTATGGCCCTAAAGGAATAAAGCAATTTATAAGTATAAGTTTGGAAATTAGCTGCACCAAATTGAAGTATCCATTACATGTGATTGAAGTTACAGATAATTTTTATTTAGATACAGGTCAGTTTATTATTGACGCCATTGCATTAGAGCATGGCATTAATGGCTTTGGTTATCGGATTATGGAAAAAAATCAACGTGGCGCTCTGCAAGTGGACAAACTTAAAGATTACGGTATAGAACCAGGCCCGATTTATCAGCAAATCAAGGCCAATCCGAGCACCATTCTTCCAGATGGCAGAGAAATCAAACGAGAAGATGTAATTGGTCCTGATAAGCAAGGACGAAAAATAGTGATCATGGGAGACACTAGAAATGCAATGCAATTTTTAGATTTTGTTGCGGAAAGCGATTTACTGGTTCATGAGGCAACCTTTCAGTCAACAGATGATCAGCTAGCCTACCAATATTATCATAGTACGAATACAGAGGTGGCTAAATTAGCTGATGCTGTTGATGTGAAAAAATTAGTTCTTACCCATATTTCTGCCCGATATCAAGGTGAAGAACTCAAAGATTTTAAAAAAGAGGCCCAAGTTTACTTCGAGAATACGATTATTGCAGAGGATTTTATGGAAATAGAAATAAGCCAAAGTTAGTGATCATTAGCTAGCTTTGGCTTATTTTCTAAAATCATCTAAAAAATCTTTTTGAAAACTTGTTCTTGGTTGGTCCTTATCAACACTTGGTGTAAAGGATTGAAATGGGTTTTTCCCGTATTTTGTCGTTAGTTGCTCAACAACTTCATGTAAAGCTTCGTTACCGACCTGTTCTTGGTAGCGAAACAAATCCAGTTGTTCAGCAACTTGTGATTTTTCAATTAAACCTTGAACGGTCACACCTAATAAACGAATCGGCTCACCATTCCAATGTAATTCAAATAAATCAGTAGCAACAGAAAATATGTCTGTCTCGCTAGATAGATAAGAAGATTTCGTTATACTTCGAGTTATCGTCTTACGATTATAATAACGAATCATGATTTGCACCGTTTGACCGACAACTTCTTTTCGTGCTAATCGTGTCGCCACTTTCCTTGATAATTTTCTTAGTAACATCGTTATTGTTGATTCGTCAATGGTATCTTCTCTCAGGGTTTCTGAATTTCCAATGCTTTTAAAATCATAAATTGCATTAGGATCGACCGGGCTCATGTCTTCACCTTTAGCACGCTGCTGTAGTCGTTCACCATTTATTCCTAAAATACGCTTGAGCTCAAACGTATTAGCATCAATTAAATCACCAATTTTATTAATGCCAACATTTTTTAATTTATCAGCTGTTTTCTTTCCAACCCCATACATTTCTTCAATAGCTAAAGGCCATAGTTTTGTTTTTAAGTCTCGCTTCCTTAAAACAGTCAATCCCATAGGTTTCTTCATATCAGAAGCCATTTTCGCTAAAAATTTATTTGGTGCAATTCCAATACTGCAAGGTAAATCTAACTCATTATTAATTCGTAACTGCAAGTCTTTAGCAATATCTAATGGTGAACCTAAATCATGACAATGACTAATATCCATATACCCCTCATCAATTGAAACAGGTTGAACATATGGCGTGATTTCTGCCATCATCTTAAACATTTCACTTGATGCTTTCCGATAACGATCAAAATTGGGGCGCATCACCAATAATTCTGGACATAATCGTTTCGCTTGCCAAAGTGGCATTGTTGTTTTAACCCCTTTAGCACGTGCTTCATAACTACTTGTTACAATAATTCCACGACGTTCTTCAGGGTTTCCAGCTATAGCCAGTGGTTTTCCTTTTAATTCAGGATTGTAGGCCATTTCAACTGAGGCATAAAAACTATTCATATCAACGTGAAGAATGACTCGCCCGTTTTTAGGATACCACTTCGACATAAAATCGCTTCCTTTACTTGAGAACGTTTGTTCTTTTTGGTTATTATACCATATTAAACGCATTTATAAAACGGACCTTGTTCGTTTCCCACTGGTTGCGGGTTCGTTGAGTGAATCAGGACAATCACCCACCTCAATCGATTTGCTCTACGCTCTATTTTTTTGGGGTTTTACGGTCGGTTATCTGTTGATAAAAAAGATTGATCCAATACCATTAATCGTTATAGCTGATTGACTTGATCAATAATAGCAAGAACAAGTTCAGTAAGTTTGCAAAGTTCATTAATAGACATGCGTTCAGCTGTCGTATGTATATTCTCATATCCAACAGCTAAATTAACCGTTGGAATGCCATAACTGGATATGACATTTGCATCACTCCCGCCACCACTTTGTGTTAAAGTTGCTGATCTATTAATCGCCTTGGCTGCCTGCTGGGCAACTTTTACGACGGGATCCTCAGGATATTGCTTATAACCCGGATACATAACTTTTGAAAAGAGCTCTACTTCCCCACCTAGCTTTGCTGCCGCTTCTTGAAATCCGTGCTTCATTCTTTCTACTTGTTGATTTACTTTATCTTCATCTAATGAACGGGCTTCAGCAAATACTTCGACATAATCACAAACAATATTTGTTTTCTGGCCACCTTCAAAGCGGCCAATATTAGCTGTGGTCTCCTCATCGATTCTTCCTAAAGGCATGTTAGCAATTGCTTTTGAAGCAATCGTAATAGCGGAGATCCCCTTTTCGGGAGCGACACCGGCGTGCGCAGCTTTCCCTTTTACTTTAGCTAATAACTTAATTTGTGTAGGTGCAGCAACAACAATTTCTCCAACTTTTCCATCACTATCTAAAGCATAGCCGAATTCAGCATTTAATAATGAGGAATCCAGGGCTCTTGCCCCAACTAATCCAGATTCTTCGCCTACTGTAATGACAAGTTGAATAGGTCCGTGGTTTGTTTGTTGTTCTTTTACACAGCGTATGGCTTCAATCATTGAAGCCATACCCGCTTTATCATCTGCCCCCAATATAGTCGTTCCATCTGATGTGATCCAATCCCCTTTGATTTCTGGCTCAACTCCCTTAGCGGGTACAACTGTATCCATATGTGAAGTGAAGTAAATCGGTTTAATCGACGTGTCCCCTGGTAGGGTACAGATTAAGTTACCCGCACCATGGCCTGTTTCTGATTGAGATTGATCTTCAATGACCGTTAAACCTAATTCAATAAATAATGTTTTTAATACGGTTGCTATTTCCCTCTCTTCACCTGTTTCTGAATCAATTTGAATAAGTTCGATAAATGTATTAACTAGACGCTCTTTATTTATCACTTTCTATGCCTTCTTCCATAATTATAGTTTCTTTAACGTTAGCGTACTATTTTTTGATTGTCAATTAATTAAAAACAGACGAAACGCTTGTCAGCTTAACTAAATAAAGATAAAATAGGGATGAGATTTCCCTTGTTAAAGGAGGTATTAGCATGGCTAAAACAAAAAAACAAAAGCAAGATCAAAATCAGAAATCACGTAAACCTTCAAAGCGTGAACGTCGCAACAAGATGATTGTTTACCTTATGATTATAGCAATGATCGGCTCTATTTTCACAACAGGATTAGCGATTATTTTATAAAACGAACCTTCAATCAGCGGGCGGAGGCCTACAGGATGTAGGTCATGCAGACGTGGGCCTACAGGATGTAGGTTATGCAGACGTTGCCACAGGACGTGGCGGCCTTAGTCTGTAATCCTTCTTAAGGACGTGGGCGGTTTCAGTCTACGATCTTACCCACCCACTGATGGTTTAGTTAGTTGAGTGAATCCGAACATTAGCGCCCGTTATCTGTGATAAAGTTTAAACTAAAATGGTCTCCCGTAAACGATTAATTAATCGATTTGGGAGACCATTTTTAATTGTTCTATCAAACATAAGAAAATTGAGGTTGGGTCAAAAGTAAAAGACATAAGATCAATTACGAATGATCCGTTTGTTTAGTGAATGGATGATTCGTCTTTATTATATTAAAACGAATGATACCAAATAGCAGAGGAAATATGCGACACTCTAGCGGGAACAGCACGAGCTGAAGATCCATTCAGTAAAGCGCTTTTGGCTTTACTGAATTAGCTGAAGCCGTGCCCGCAGAAAGGGAGTATATTTCCTCTGCGGGTATGTGATTAACCTACACATTCTAACATCATTCGTATTTGGAGAGCATATTTTTGTTATGTTCCAACCTCTTTTAATTAAAGCAGGATAAGATATTTTGCTCGTGCCTGGACACTTCACTCATTTTAAATCCGTTAATGCTCGATTCTTAATCAGCAAATAATGTTCAACCTCGAATAATAATTGAAACAGATTAGCTCTCACTTCAAATTCTTTCCTTGTTTGCGGCAATTGGTCTTGTTCAAAATAGTTGCGCATTTTCTTAATTTGCTGTAGGTGGTAATTTACAGCATTGTCTGGATAGATCGCATCAGCCAAATCTTCAAATAAATCCGCTATTTTATGTGATTGTTCTACCGTAACATCTAATGGTTTAATAATTGACAACATGCGTTCGAGCGAATCCAGTTGTACCTCTCTCATCGAGAAATAACGCTGTTGTCGATAAGCGTTTTGGCTAAATGTATTCTCTATATCGCGCTGAACTAATTCATTAGCTGCGATGAGATGTTTTTTTGTATTTGCAATAAGGTCATCTGTTAACGCCTGTTTTTCTCCCTTTAAATAAGCAGAGATATCACGAAATAACAGCTGATAATTTGCTTCTACTTCCCTTTTAACTTTCATTAGTTTTACGTCTAAGCTAGGCATGTATAAGTTTAAAATTAACGCTGAACCAATTCCAATAAGCATGATCGCTACTTCATTGATAATCAGCGGCCAAGTAACAGCCCGATCACCGTAAAAATGAAATAAGATAACAAGACTCGTCACAATACCTGGAGCTATATGTAATGCATTGGTTACTGGAATAAATAATAAGAGCAATAAACCAATAGTAATTGGATGATAGCCGATAAATTCAAAAATAAGATAAGCAAATACAATAGATAATAAACCAGCTGCAATTCGATGCCATGCTGTTAAAAAAGATTGTTTCCGTGTAGGCTGAATACATAATACAGCAATAATACCAGCTGAGCCATAATGATCAAGTTGTAACCATTCAGCAATTAAAACTGCCATAGGAGCTGCAATAGCTGTTTTTAATGTACGATAACCAATTTTCAATACTTTCATTCCTTTCCTAATTAACTTACTTGAGCAATGTATATATTTACATATTAACGGTGATGATAAAACTATACAACAATTTAAACGATAGGAGGAATAAACTTGCAACAGTTATATTATGCTGATGTGTATCGTCATTTAGCTAATAACCTTAAACAAATTCAGCAACAACACCAAATCGAACATTTAACCATTTATGAAAAAAATATTGAAAATGAAATATTACACCTTGGCTATGAAATAAAACACAAGCAAACCACTTTTAGAATTTATTTGCGTTATCTAAAATTAGAGCAACAATCTTTATTACCATTTACACCTGTTTGGACATGTGAAAAAATTGAAGACAATCATCTTACCAAAAGAGGGTATGACAGCTTTTTAGAAGCATTATTATCAATCAATAAACAAACCTACTCACCTGATGAAAAGCAAAGTTCATAGGAAAATAAGCAGTTATACTAAAAATACAGCTGCTTATTTTCTGTTACAATTGAAACTTTTTAACCATAACATCTAACTCCCCGGCCAGCGTTAAGAAATATTCAGATTGTGCTTTCAATTGATCCATCAGATCCTTTTGTTCTTCGGTAAAAGCAGCAGTTTCTTCAATCCCGGCCAGACTGTCTTCTGAAATGCTCGCCACTTGATGCATACCTTTATGGATTGATTGACTATTTTTCTCAATGTGAGTCATTGATGATGCAACAGCTTCAATCGTTTGATTCATTGCCAACATTTGTTTTCTTATATCGTCAAAACTTTCCTTCGTTTGTTTAATTTGTTCGAGGCTATCATGAGATTGTGAGGCTGTATGGTTTAATGTTTGTACTAATAGTGATGACGCTTCTTTTATTCCATTAATAACATTGGAAATATCAACTGAGGAATGACTCACTTGTTCAGCTAATTTTCTTATTTCATTAGCCACAACATTAAATCCTTTTCCAGCTTCGCCGGCACGAGCGGATTCAATCGCAGCATTTAATGCAAGTAAATGCGTTTGCTCGGTGATTTGATGAATCACTTCAGTTAATGATACAACACTATCTGTGCTCTGCTCTAGCGCTTTAATATTAGTAACAGAATTTAAAACATCTTGATGGACTTGATGTATTTGCTCTAATGACCGATTCATTTGCACTGAACCTTGATGAGACAATTGATCAACGTCACCTGCCATTCGTTGCAGAAGACTTGATTGTTTTTCGACTAAATGTATCTGCTGACCAAGTTGTTCACTTGATTTGGCTATATCACTTGATGTATTTGCTTGATCTTCGGCTCCTGTTGCAATCTCTTGCATCGTTGACGCCATTTGGTCACTTCCAACTTGTAATTCGCTACTTACTTTATCTAAGTGAAGTCCTTGATTACTGATATCCGTTGATGCCTGTTTTGTTTCTTTTAAAGTTGAATGGAGATTTTCTATCATTTTATTCATGGCTAAAGTTAATTGTCTCACTTCTCCACTGCCTTTAACCACGATCTTCTCATTAAGCTTTCCTGCTGCTACATTTAATGCTTTATTTTTCAATGTAATTAATGGCTTAGATAAATTACTAGCAATAAGAATCGAGCTTAGAATAACGATAATTAACGTCACGACAGCAATTAACGCCACGATGTTTCTCAGTTGTTTAATGCTATTAAGCATTATATCTCGTGGTTCACTGACTAGAAGTACCCAATCATTCCCCGGATAATCACTATAACCTGCACTTGTCGCGTATCCTATAATAGAATCCACACCTATACTTGATTGGCTATTTATAATACCCGATTGATCTGGATTGGCTTTATGAATTTGTTGATAAACCTTGCCATTGGGATCTAATTCTTCGGAATTTTCTGAGCTATCTTGATCAATACTAGCTGAAGAAATCGTATCAGCAATTTTATTACCATCGCGATTTACCAATTCTACAATATTATGATCTGATGTGATCGCATTGATATCATTCCAGATGTATTCGACATCAAAAGCTGCTTCTATCATACCTAAGTATGTTTCTCCTTGATATATCGGAACATAAAACATAATAACATAAGCATCGAGGGAAGCGTCGTAGATAATATCAGAATAAGATTGCCCCTCCTCGATGGCTTGCTCCCACCAAGGTTGATCCACAGAGTAGTTAGTTGATAGCTGACTCGTTGTTTGACTAACTACTGCACCAGAAGCATCTAAAATGGAAAACGACTTAAAATATGTAGAAGTGATCAATTGATGGTTCAATTCTTCTTCAATATCATAATCATGAGATAGCAGAGCTTCTACTGATTCTAATTTAGTTATGTTCTTTATTTCTCGTGTTCGTTCATACATAAAACGATCTAACTTCTCCATGTGAAGTTGAGCGAAATTTTCCACCTTCTCACCCACTTCATCTTCAAGCGAATGAGCAGCCAATTGATAGACAATACTCCCTATCAGTAAAACTGGAATAATCGATATAATACTAAATGACAAAACTAATTTCTGTCTAATCCCTCCACGTTTTTCTTCTCTCTGTCTTTTTCTTTTCACTTAAATCACCCTTTTATAGCTTGAATTAAATTGTGAATTTATCACAATCAGACTATCGTAATATCGGATGATTTACCCTTATTTTTAATATTTTGTAAGCTTTTTCTTGAATTTAATATGTTAATTTGTTCACATTTTGTTCACTTCATAACGAAGTAAAATTCAGCGAGTCATTTAGTAAATGCTATATCGATGGATGGCAATGGCAAAAATCTCTTCTCAACATTTAACCCCTAAATATGAGGATCGAGCTCATATTTAGGGGAATACTTATCACTTTTCATATCCCAATTTAATTTAGTAAATAGGGGTAGTATTACCTGAAATGTTTTCTAAAATGGCTTTCACGTGCGACATAAATTGACCACAAATAACACCATCGAGTATCCGGTGATCAAGCGATAAACATAAATTAACCATATCCCGTGCAGCAAACATATCATCAATGATAACTGGTCTTTTTACAATTGATTCAACTTGTAGGATAGCTGCTTGTGGGTAATTAATAACACCCATTGACTGAACAGAACCAAATGTCCCTGTGTTGTTCACGGTAAAAGTACCCCCGGCCATGTCCTGATGGGTTAAGGTACCACTCTTGGCTTTCTGAGCTAGAACGTGTATCTCCTTCGCTATACCTTTAATGCTTTTTTCATCAACATTTCTAATAACAGGCACAAAGAGCTCTGTTTCATTCCCCACAGCGATAGATAAATTAATATCTTTATGCTGAATAATTTTATCATTCGCCCAAGAACTATTTAACTCAGGAAATTTTTTCAAAGCTTTAGCCACTGCATTTAAGAAAAAGGCAAAATAAGATAGGTTATACCCCTCACTTTGCTTAAATTGATCTTTCTCTTCGTTTCGATAGCGGACCAAATTCGTTACATCCACTTCAATCATCATCCAAGCGTGCGGAATTTCTGAAGTGGCCTTTACCATATTTGTTGCAATTGCCTTTCGCATACCAGTAACAGGGATTTCTTTATCCGCTAATATACTTGTTGATCTTTCAATTGTTAAAGTATTTGATGATGGCGTTTCTGTAACAGGCTTTTGTTCTTGTTTCGTTTGGTTAATGCGATTATTGATATCCTTACGCGTTATACGTCCGCCCATTCCTGTACCTTGAACAGAATCAAGATCAATTTGGTGCTCTGAAGCCAATTTTAATACAGCTGGCGAATATCGATTCTTCATCGTGTTTATCTCTTTAGTAGAGCTTATTTCTTCGTGATTATGCTCCATTTCCGGATGATTGGACCCGGTTGATTCCATTGACTCAACTTCTATTTCACACAAAGGTGTACCGACATCAATAGTTGTTTCTTCTTCTACTAAAAGTTTGGTAATTTTTCCACTAAAGCTAGCTGGGACTTCTGCATTGACTTTATCAGTCATCACTTCTACCAGTGGTTGATACTTCTCAATTACATCACCTACTTGTACTAACCATTGACTAATGGTCCCTTCAGTAACACTTTCACCAAGCTGTGGCATCGTTATTGTTTTAACGGTCATCTTATTCCCTCCCAAGCAATTAAAATAATGCTAAATCTAACATTGCTTGTTTTATTTGATCTTGATTAACCATAAACGCTTTTTCTAATGTGGGTGCATAAGGCATCGCAGGTACATTAGGTCCAGCTAGGCGCTTAATCGGGGCATCGAGTTCAAACAAACAATGTTCACCAATAATCGCTGACACTTCACTGATTATACTACCTTCTTTATTGTCTTCGGTTATTAATAATACTTTTCCTGTTTTATTAACAGCATTGATAATCGCTTCTTGGTCAAGCGGATAAATCGTTCTTAAATCGAGTAGGTTTACTTCTATCCCTTGTTCTGCAGCTAACTCTTTAGCTGCTTCTTTAGCATAATGCACACAAAGTCCATAAGTAATTACCGTTATATCTGCTCCCTCTTGTAGGAGGTTTGCTTTTCCTATTTCAATTACTTCTTCATTGTTGTCAATTTCTTCTTTAAGTAGGCGATACGCCTTTTTATGTTCAAAATATAAGACAGGATCTGGATCTCGTATTGCAGCTTTTAGTAAGCCTTTGGCGTCGCGAGGACTTGAAGGCATCACAATTTTTAAACCTGGTTGATTTGCAAAGATAGCTTCTATGGACTGGGAATGATAGAGTGCCCCATGCACGCCACCACCATAAGGAGCTCTAATCGTAATCGGACATGTCCAATCATTATTTGAGCGATATCTTATTTTTGCTGCTTCTGAAATAATTTGGTTGACAGCTGGCAAAATAAAATCTGCAAATTGCATTTCAGCAATAGGAATCATACCATACATAGCAGCACCTATCCCTACTCCAGCAATAGCCGACTCCGCCAACGGTGTATCAATCACACGTTTCGCTCCAAATCGTTCATATAAGCCTTCTGTAGCTCGAAAAACTCCACCTCGTTTACCCACATCTTCTCCTAAGATAAACACACGTTCGTCACGTTCCATCTCTTCTTCCATGGCTGTTTTGATTGCCTCTATATAAGATACAACTGGCATTTATAATCCTCCTTTTCTTACTGATATACACCATCTAATAATGTATCAGGTGATGCATAGGGCGCAGCGTCAGCATAATCTGTCGCTTCATCAATCAATGATTTAATCGTTTGCTCCATCTCTCTTTCATTTTCTTCTGTTAAGATATTGTGAGCTATCAAATATTCCCTAAATGAAATTAATCCATCATTTTCTTTCGCCTGCTTAACTTCTTGTTCAGAACGATATGTTCGATCATCATCATCGCTCGAGTGTGGTGTCAAACGATAACTTACGGCTTCGATCAGGGACGGGCCCGTTCCTTCTCTTGCCCGATCTGCTGCTTGTTTAACTGCTTTATAAACAGCAAATGGATCATTACCATCGACCGTTTCACCGTGCATACCATAACCAATGGCACGATCAGATATCTTTTCACAAGCTACCTGTTCGTTAAGAGCAACTGAAATAGCATATTGATTATTTTCAACCATAATGATAACCGGTAATTTGTGAACAGCCGCAAAGTTAGCCCCTTCATGAAAATCACCTTGATTAGAAGAGCCTTCACCTAAAGTGACAAAAGCAATGGCATCGTCATTATTCATCTGACAAGCTAAACCTATCCCAACAGCATGAGGAACTTGTGTAGTAACAGGTGATGATCCCGTTAACATCCTTAATTTTCTTGACCCAAAGTGGCCAGGCATTTGGCGTCCTCCAGAATTGGGATCTTCTGCTTTAGCAAATGCTTGTAACATTAGCTCTTTAATTGACATACCTAAAGCAAGTACCACACCAACATCACGATAATATGGTGCAGAATAATCTTTCTCGCGGTTTAATGCAAAAGAAGCTGCAACTTGTTGAACTTCTTGACCTTGGCAAGAAACGACAAAAGGAATTTTCCCGGCTCGGTTTAACAACCACATCCGTTCATCTACACGTCTTGCTGTTAACATAATACGATACATCTCAAGTACTTCTTCTTCCGAAAGACCCAGTTCAGTATGTTTAGACATCATCATTCTCCTTTCAATTTATCCGTGGATTTGTTTTGCATGGATAGCTAACGCTGTTTCTTGAATAGCCTCGCTAAGAGAGGGATGAGGATGAATCGTTTGTCCTATTTCCTCAGCTGTAGCATTTAACACCATAGCTAATCCGGCTTCAGATATTAAATCTGTTACATGGCTTCCCATCATATGAATCCCAATAATATCTTCTGTTTCTCGATCTGATATGATTTTTACAAAACCAGTCGTATGCCCTTCAATAACGGCTTTTCCAATCGCAGAAAAAGGCATTTTAGCTACTTGTACATCTTTGCCTTCCCTTTTAGCCTCTTGCTCTGTTAAACCAACTGTCGCTATTTCAGGCTGACTATATACACAACTTATCACAAAATTTTCTTGTGGCAATTTTTCATGTGTATTCGCAATATGTTCAACAGCTAGCTTACCTTCATGCGCAGCAACATGTGCAAGTTGAGCACCTCCGATGCAATCGCCAACTGCATAAATATGTGACTCTTTGGTCTGGTAATATTGGTTAACCTTAATAAAACCATGGTCGTCTAATTCAATTGAGGTATTCTCTAGTCCTAAATCGTTAGTAAACGCTTGACGGCCTATTGATACAAGCACAGAATCAGCTGTAACTTGTTTAGCTTCATTGTCTTGTAACGTCAAGTTTAATTTAACATGTGTTTGATCAATCACTTCATACCCTTCAATATTTGCTTCAGTTAATATATCCACACCCTTTTTAGCAAGTTCCTTTTTCATTACTCTCGATATATCTTTGTCAAAACTAGGCAATATGTGCTGATCTGCCTCAATGACAGTTACTTTTACACCAAAATCACTTAACATTGAAGCCCACTCAATACCAATCACACCACCACCAACAATCAGCATTGACTCAGGTAATTCTTCAAGAGTAAGTGCTTGGTCAGAAGAAAGAACAAACTTTCCGTCAAATGGCATACTTTCTATTTGACGCGCTTTTGTACCTGTAGCAACTATGACATTTTTCCCAATCAACATCTCGTTTTCTCGATCATCTTTATATTCGACAGAAACAGTCCCAGACATGGGAGAAAAAATAGAAGGACCAAGTAACCGTCCAAATCCATCAAAAACATCAATTTTATTTTTTTTAATTAACTGTTTAACACCTTTATGAAGCTGATCAACAACTGTTAATTTTCGTCCTTGTACTTCACTAAAATTTATCAGCGCTTGATTTACTTCAATTCCAAATAAAGAACTGTTCTTTACAGTCTGATAAATAGCAGCACTTTTTAATAATGATTTTGTTGGGATACAACCACGGTGCAGGCATGTACCTCCTAATAAATCTGCTTCGACAAGTGCAACAGTAAGGCCGAGTTGCGAGGCTCTAATAGCAGACACATAGCCTCCCATACCACCACCCAATATGACTAGGTCATAATTTTTCGCCATAGAAATGCTCCTTTATCTACGTTAATCTTATTATTAATATAGCCTTCCCTACCATCTTATCGCTAATTTCTCTTTTTAGCAAGAAACATTTATACAAGATATTAGTAATAGGTAATAATTTTATGCTTTTATTGTCTGAATTGAAGCAAATTAAAATCAAACACCCGAAAGATTCGTCAGAAACAAATCTTTCGGGTTAAAGAAAAATAACTATTAAATGGTATTTATTTCAAAAAAAGCATGATATAGTGCTTGAACAGCACGCTCCACACCATCTTCTTTAATACCGAACATTAGTGATACCTCTGAAGAACCTTGGTTGATCATCTCAATATTAACATTTGCTTCTTCAAAGGCTCTAGTCGCTCTAGCTGCTGTGCCAATATGACAATGCATTTCTTCGCCAACAATCATCACAAGTGCAAGTCCACGTTCTGTATAAACTAAATCAGGTGATAATTCATGTTCGATTCGATTGATGACGATTTGTTCCTTTTCTTCTGTCATTTGATCCGCTCGTAAAATCACTGATAAATCATCAATACCTGAAGGCGTATGTTCATAAGAAATACCTTCATCTTCAAGAATATTTAGTAAACGTCTTCCAAATCCAATTTCACGATTCATTAAATACTTACTAACATATAAGCTCATAAACCCTTTATCACTTGCGATACCCACGACTGGATTACCTCGGACTTCTTTTTCTGACACAATAATGGTCCCAAGCGCATTTGGATTATTGGTGTTTTTAATACAGACAGGTATCTTCGCTTTAAAAGCTGGAATTAATGCTTCAGCATGAAAAACAGAAAAACCAGCATATGATAATTCACGCATTTCTTTATATGTTAGTGAAGTGATCTCTTTAGGTTGGTCGACAATATTAGGATTTACACAATAGACCGAATCAACATCAGTAAAATTCTCATATAGTTCAGCTTCAACCCCAGCAGCGACAATTGATCCTGTAATATCAGAACCCCCACGAGAAAAAGTAACTAACTTTCCTTTTTTTGTATAACCAAAAAAACCCGGAATAACAGCAATTTCTTTGCTTTCTCTTAATTTGTACAATTGTTCGAAACTCTCATCTAAAATCTGAGCACTACCTGGTTGATCACTTAAGATGAGACCAGCATCTTTAGGATTAAGATAACGTGCGTTTAATCCTAAAGTTAATAAATACTCGCTTAATAATTTGGCTAATGAGTCTTCTCCTATCGCTTTAATAGCTTCTAGCTTAAACTCGATAGCACCACCGTCCGCGAATATCTTTGTTACATCGTCTTGTATCTCTGTTAAAACTTGATTTGATAAGTTGAGGTCTTTAATAATTGATTCGAATCGCGTTAATACAGCATTAAGTTCTTTCTGATGCGGATTTCCCAACCGATAGGCCTCACCTAGGTTAATTAATAAATCGGTCACCTTAATATCTTCTGCCGACCGTTTACCAGGTGCAGACACAACAATAACACGTCGCTCTGAATCATCTTTAATAATACGAGCGACTTTTTTTAATTGTTCAGCGCTCGCTACTGAACTCCCCCCGAATTTCGCTACTTTCATGATACACATCTCCAATATTTTTTTCTATTATTAAAATATTATCATAAATAATCTGAATTTGTTATATTAAAATTCAGATTATTTATGAAGATATTGAAGATAATCATGGGATAAACACTTTATTTGCTTACAGTAGTGAAATTTACAACTTAATTGGCTTATTTATCGTTTAATAAACATTTGCGTCCAATATCTTCCGTCTTCCACATAACCAACACCAATATGGGTAAAATCTCCAAGTATATTAGCACGATGGCCAGAACTATTCATCCATTCACGTACCACCTGATGTGGCGTTTGTTGTCCCCTTGCTATATTTTCAGCTGCTCTTTGATAACTTACACCAAAATCTTCTAGCATGTCGAACGGTGATCCATAGGATGGACTTGTATGAGCGAAATAGTTGTTTTCTAGCATGTCAGCAGATTTATGCCTTGCAACTCTTGACAGTTGCCAATCTGGTCTTAATTCTGGTAGACCATTAGCTGCTCTTTCTTGATTAGTCAATTGAATAACAATGTGCTCAGTATGCTTTATCGCATCAATGTTCGGAATTTTAATCTCATCGTTAGGATAAATTAAATCAGGATCATCGAGTTGGGGATTTGCTTCAATAATTTCGGTAACACCGATTTGGTAGCGTACCGCTATTTTCCACAATGTATCACCTGGTTGAACATAATAAGTACTTTCAGCCAACACACTCACAGAGCCCATAAGCATAAACATAAGCGTAAAAAATAATATTTTTTTCATGAAAAAACCTCCTTTTTGTTAGTTTTCTTCAAAAAAGAGGTTTTTATTCACTATTTTAACTTGCGCGATATTCCAGTCTTAGGTGATCTGCTACCATCGCAATAAATTCCGAATTGGTTGGTTTAGCCTTTGAGCTGCTGACGGTATAACCAAATAAATCAGAAATCGAATCAATATTCCCTCGACTCCAAGCAACTTCGATTGCATGGCGAATAGCCCGTTCAACCCTTGATGGTGTTGTGTTATATTTTTTAGCGATATCAGGGTAAAGAACCTTTGTTATTGAACCTAATAGCTCAATGTCATTGAAAATCATGGTGATGGCTTCGCGTAAATACATATAACCTTTTATATGAGCTGGAACACCCACTTCATGAATAATGTTAGTAATGCTGGCTTCTAAATCAAATTTATTTTGTTTATGATCAGCATGTTTAGCTGTTTTTCGCTCTTTAACAGGTTTACCATAAACTTGTCTTACTTGATCCGCTAAATAGTCTAAGTCAAATGGTTTAAGAATAAAATATGAGGCCCCTAAATCAGCCGCCTTCTTCATAACGTCTTCTTGTCCAAATGCCGTTAGCATAATGACATGAGGCCGTTTGGATAAATGCAGTTGCTTCATTTTTGTTAGTACAGCTAATCCGTCCATATGTGGCATAATAATGTCTAGTATGATTACGTCTGGATTTGTGTTTTCTATTAACTGCAAACTATCTTTACCATTATATGCAGTTCCAACAACATCTAAATCACTTTGTTCACCAAAATACTCCTCCATCATTCTGATTAATTCTTGATTGTCATCAACTAAACAAACTTTTATTTTTTCCACTGCTTTTTCCTCCTTATTTTACCTTTATACACCTAAGTTTATTCGACAATTCTAAGGATTTCCCTTTTTATATTGATAAAAAAAATAATATTCGATCAAACTTCTAATCATTCGATTAATTTTGTTTTTTTTCTTAATTTCTATCCACTTTATGTATCTTTTGTCGAATAATTCTCAATCCTATTATAACATATTTTTCTAAAACACGTGTTATTTGACTAAAGTATACTCCCTTTATAATGAAAAAGAGGTCTTGACAAAAAGGATCTTCAGTTCGTACTGGGACTGCGGTTACTGGATCGTCTGGTAATTTTTGTATAATAAATGCGAATGATCCATTTAATTAAACGAATCATTCGCATTTGAACTTAATTTTTTTATTTTCTGACTGGTCTACCGGTTAACTAGCTTTATTTAATGTATTAACATGATCTATTCCTGCTTCATCCAACATCCATTCAATATGAATACCGTATCCAGAAGTTGGATCGTTAACAAAAACATGTGTCACAGCACCAATTAGTTTGTCATTTTGTATGATCGGACTTCCACTCATCCCCTGTACGATGCCACCCGTTTCTTTTAGAAGTCGTTCATCTGTGATGCTCAAAACCATTCCTTTAGTTGCTGGATTTCTTTGTTCGACTGCATTGATAATTTCAACATCAAAGGCTTCAATTTTTTCACCGTCAATCACTGTTAATATTTTAGCGGGCCCTTCTTTCACTTCATTTGGTTTCGCTACAGGCAATGGATTGGATAATGGACCATCTTGAAGCGCCTCTTCTAATTCACCAAACACGCCAAATGAACTGTTTTTTGTAATGTTACCTAATAATCCTTCTTTTTTATTAAATGAAGCTCTTTTTTCTCCGGGTATTCCATTATCACCTTTTTGAATTGAAGTAATGGTAGACCGAACAATTGTGCCTGAATCAATCTCAATCGGTTCACGTGTATCCATGTCAGAAATAACATGGCCAAGTGCTCCATATTTGTGAGTTAACGGATCATAAAAAGTCATCGTCCCAATTCCCGCTGCAGAATCACGTATATAAAGACCTAGTCTGTAACCATCTGTTTTCTGATCAAATTTTGGATGAAGTTTTTCTTCAAATAGTTTGTTATCCCTTTTAAATTTTACATTTATCGCTTCGTTATTATTCCCTGCTTCCTCAACAATAGGAGCTATGTCCTCAATTGATTTAATTTCATGGTCATTCATAGCTAAAATACTGTCTCCGATTTCAATGCCAATATCTTGACCTGGAGACTTTAAATTATCTTCGTCACCAACTTTGTGGTAGCCCACTACCAAAACACCTAATGTTTGCAAATTTACGCCGATTGACTGTCCCCCCGGAATAACTTGATAGGACTCATCCACATTGACGTTTACCTTTTTTAAAGGTATATTATTGTATTTATAAGTCACTTCGGTTTCACCAAAGTTAACTGGAAAGATTTCATTATCTTTTAGCGCAATAATGTCTTGTTCTTCTTCTGCCACAATCTTTACGCGTTCACTTAAAGGGTTTATAACAACAGGCTCTTCACTGGTATATAAAGTTAAATGGGTTGGAATAGCTAAAAAATTGTTTATAGTCGGAATAAACGGAAACATAAGCACAAAAACAATTATCGCTATGCCCATAATATATTTTGGACGTTGTTTCTTCACAATTCACGCTCCTCTTCTTAGTCAATTTATGTTTTATCTGTACCTCTAATTTGACCTTGAATGGGCGTTTTTAAACCCAGTAAAGTTCTCATAAACATGAGAAGATTTCCTGTCATTTAAGATTATTTCCAATATAAAAGCACATCAGTGACATTCACTAATGTGCTACTATATCTATGTCTGTTTAAATGCGTTAGCATGGTTGATCAATTCTCGAGCGTGGTCAGTTGATGTTTCTGTTAGTGTCGTTCCAGTCATCATCCTTCCGATTTCTTCCACCCTTTGATTAGCAGTTAATGTTTTAATGTTAGTAGTAGTGGCATTATTAATAACTTGCTTTTCAATTAAAACATGAGTATCAGCCATTGCAGCTACTTGCGGTAAATGCGTAATACACAAAACTTGTGAACCGTTTGATATTGCATGAATTTTCTCAGCAATAGCTTGTGCAACACGTCCACTTACACCCGTATCAACCTCGTCAAAAATAACACTGGTTACACCTTGATGCTTAGCAAAAATGGTTTTCATTGCTAACATTATTCTTGACAACTCACCGCCTGAAGCAACTTTATGTAATGGTTTTAATGGTTCACCCGGATTAGTCGATAATAAAAACTTGACTTGGTCAATACCTCTCGGTCCTAATGCAACATGGGTTCCATTTAATACCGGGTCGCTAGCTTGGCCTTCTTTTACGCTAATTTCAGCTTTAAACGTTGCTTTTTCTAAATAGAGGTCAGCCAATTCTCCTTGAAGAGCTTCCATTAATTCGTTAGCAACTTGTTTACGGAGGTCATGTAGATGACTTGCTTCAGCTAAGGCATCTGCAGAAAGTTCTTTAAGTTGTTCAACTAAGTATTGTAGAGATTGTTCTCGATTTTCTAAATCATCAATCTCATCCTCTATTTGAGCAGCATATTCAATGATTTCGTCTACAGAGCTTCCATATTTCCTCAACAACCGTTCAATCTCATTCAGTCTAGATTCGACAGTATTTAAACGGTCTGGATCAAATGCAAAATTATCTAAATATTCACGTAACTGGCCAGCAATATCTTCTAGTAGGTAATAATGATTTGAGTACTGCTCCATTGAATCTTGTAGTTCTGGCTCAAAAGTAGCTGCAGATTCAATCGCTGATAAACCTAATGAAAGCCAATCTAAACCGTGCTGCTCTCCCTTTAGAGCTGTATAAGCTTCTTGAACACTATGATATATTTTCTCATAATTCGCTAACTTGTTACGCTCTTCTCTTAATTCATGATCTTCATTTGGTTTCAATTCAGCATTTTTTAATTCATCTAATTGAAAATGAAGAAGATCTAACCGTTGAACAATTTCCTGCTCATTATGTTTTAAGTGTTGATATTTTTGTTTGATTGTATTTAGTTTTTGATAAATTTTTTTATAATCTAAGATCACCTCGTTTAGATCGTCTTTTTTGTAGAGATCTAATAATTCAAGGTGTCGCTCGTGATCCATCAATGATTGTGTCTCATGTTGGGTATGAATATCAATCAAAGCCTGACCAAATTCACGTAAAATCGCCAAAGTTACTAATGAACCATTAATTCTACAAATACTTTTTCCATTGGAACTTATTGTTCGATGTAACACAATCATACCTTCAGCATCTAATTCTACACCATATTGATCAGCTAATTGATAAACAAGGTGCTTCTTGTCTTCTGATATGAATAAACCCTCCAAAGTCGCTTTCTTTGCTCCATGACGTATAAATTCAACTGACCCTCGACTGCCTGTTAATAATTGTATGGCATCAATAATAATTGATTTCCCTGCACCAGTCTCTCCGGTTAAGACAGTTAACCCATCATTAAATGGGATCGTTAATTGTTCAATAATGGCAAAGTTTTTTATTGAAAGCTCAGTTAGCATAACTGTTTCCCCCAAATCGTTTCAACATTGTCTAAAGCATATCAAGAAATTGCTTTTCGACCTTTTCGGTTTCTTCTACATTTCTACAAATAATTAGAATCGTATCGTCCCCACAAATAGTGCCTAATACTTCTTCCCAATCTAAATTATCAATTAAGGCACCTAATGCATTAGCATTACCTGGTAATGTCTTTAAAACTAAAAAATGTGTAGCTTGATCAATTTTAATAAACGCATCTCTCATTAATCGCTTTAATTTTTCTAGTGGATTAAACCTCTGATCTGCTGGTAAGCTATATTTGTATCCGCCATTTGACATAGGTACTTTAACTAAATGAAGTTCTTTGATGTCTCGTGAAACCGTGGCTTGCGTCACATGATATCCTTGGCTACGAAGCGCGTCAACTAGTTCATCTTGTGTTTCTACATCATGATTGGTAATATATTCACGTATTTTTATATGGCGTTGACCCTTATTCATATGCTCAGTCCCTTCTTAGTGTAAGATTAATCCAGCATGTCATGTGCTTGTTGAACGACATTAACGATCTTATCTTGCCAATTGCTTTGTTTTATTTGATCGTTTTGCTTTGCTTTAAAATGCGCTAAAAATTCTATATTCCCATCTCCCCCAGTAATGGGTGAAAATGTTAATCCTTGTAATTCAAATTGTAATTCATGAGCAAAAGTGATAATCGATGCTAACACATCACGATGCACATCCGGATCACGAACAATACCTTTTTTACCAACTTGCTCTCGTCCCGCTTCAAATTGAGGTTTTATCAAAGCAACAACATCTCCATTGTCAGCTATAATATTAGCTAGAGCAGGAAGAATTAACTTTAAGGAAATAAACGATACATCTATTGTAGCAAAGTCTGGAAGTCCGTGGTCAAACATATCTTGAGTAGCATAGCGGAAATTGGTTCGTTCCATCACGATAACCCTTGAATCGCATCGCAACTTCCAAGCCAGTTGATTATAGCCTACATCTAAGGCATAACATAGTTTTGCACCATTTTGTAGTGCGCAATCTGTAAAACCCCCAGTTGATGCGCCAATATCAACCATCAAACGACCTTTAACACTTAAATTAAAAAATTGCAGCGCTTTTTCTAGCTTTAATCCACCACGTCCAACGTACGGCGTTGGTTTGCCTTTAACCGTTAAAGGGATATCAACGGCTACTTTTACTCCCGGCTTATCTAATCTTTCTGTTTCTGAAAAAACGAGCCCCGCCATTACTGAACGTTTAGCTTTTTCTCTTGTTTCAATTAAACCTCTTTCTACTAATAGCACATCTAACCTTACTTTTTTTGGTGTCATTTTATCTTACCCTTTTTATATGAGTAGGTAAAAGCGATTGTACTTCTTGAACAATATTAGCAACCGTTAAACCTACTTCTTCAAGTAGATATTCAACATCACCATGTTCGATAAATTGATCGGGAATACCCATTCTTTTAATATTTATATTCGAATAGCCTGATGCTTCAGCAAACTCAAGAACAGAACTACCAAAGCCGCCTACTAACATAGCTTCTTCAATAGTTAATATTGGTTTTCCTGAATTAAATGCATTTTTTAAATACGTTTCATCCAAAGGTTTAATAAATCGTGCATTAACCAACTCAACCTTTATACCATATTGCGCCAAATATACTTTAGCCTCTTCAGCTAAAGCAATAGTTGGACCAAATGTTAAAATCACAACATCTTCCCCTTTAGATAAAACTTCCCATTCTCCAATTGGCAACTGTTGCCGATGTTGTTTTGGTTCAACACCTAAAGCATTACCGCGAGGATAACGTATAGCTATAGGACCTTGATGATACTGCATACTTGTTTCAATCATATCACGACATTCGTTTTCATCTTTAGACATCATAATAATGATATTTGGTAGTGAACGTAAAAAGGCAATATCAAATACACCATGATGTGTTTCACCGTCTGCACCAACTAATCCAGAACGATCAATCCCTATAATAACGTTTAACTTTACACGGCATATATCGTGTAGCACTTGATCATATGCACGTTGTAAAAAAGTCGAATATATCGCTAAAAAGGGTTTCATGTTTTGACTAGCTAATCCCGCAGCCATTGTGGTGGCATGTTGTTCAGCAATACCCACATCAAAAAGTCTTTCTGGATATTTATTTTGAAATCCTTCCAATTTCGATCCCAGTATCATAGCAGGTGTAATAACAACTAAATTTTGATGAAAAGATGCTTGACTAATTAATTCATCACTTACAACCTTACTCCAAGATAACCCACTAATTTCAGGTGTGATTTTTTCGCCAGATTCAATTTTGTAAGGTCCTACTCCATGCCACTTGTCTTTTTCATCCGTTTCTGCTGGCAAATAGCCTTTACCCTTTTTCGTGATCACATGCAAAAGAACCGGCCCGTTTGTCTTCTTAGCAAAACCGATATGATCCTTAAGCGCTTTAATATCATGTCCATCCACAGGACCAAAGTAAGTAAAACCAAATTCCTCAAACAACATCCCTGGCACCATAAAATATTTCATACTGTCTTTTAAGCGTTCCGTCGCATTGGCTAATACACCACCTACTGCTGGAATTCGTTTTATTAACCATTCTAATTCTTGTTTAGCTTTATTATATTTAGCTGCACTACGCATCCGACCTAAGGCTTGGTGAAGTGCACCAACATTATTAGCAATAGACATTTCGTTATCATTTAAAATAACGATCATATCTTTTTTTTCATGTCCAATATGGTTAAGTGCTTCAAACGCCATACCTCCGGTTAAAGCCCCATCTCCTATAACTGGAACAATATGATAGGATTGTTTTTTTAAATCTCTTGCTACCGCCATTCCCATTGCTCCAGACAACGATGTAGAACTATGTCCCGTTTCCCATACATCATGTTTACTTTCATTTACCTTTGGAAAACCAGATAAGCCTTTATATTGTCTTAATGTTTTAAAGGCATCAGCACGACCTGTTAAGATTTTGTGGACATAAGATTGATGTCCAACATCAAATAAAATCTTATCTTCTGGGCTTCTAAATTCACTATGTAAAGCCAATGTCAACTCAACCACACCCAAATTCGGCCCTAAATGGCCACCGGTGACCGCTAATTCTTCAATTAAGAAACGTCGAATTTCAAAAGCTAATACTTCTAACTCATCTTCTGTTAATCCTTTAAGGAAAGAAGGACTTTTAATTTTAGTAAGATCCATCTAGGAATCCTCCCCGAGTTTATCTTTCAATTATCATTTTTTCTTTAATAACTTTATTTTAAATTTACTGTCTAAAAATGCAAGCGTTTTACCCACTAGAATAATTATCGTTGTCGTGTAATGGATACCTAAAAATTTTCCAATCGCTTTACCTCCAACGGTTAAGGCAGCAACAACACTTGTCATTATAACATTAATCGTTAATTGAACGGCAGAGCCATCCCCATGCCCTAACACATTTGCTAATTGTAAGACCACGAGTGCTGATGCAGTCCCGCTAATGACACCTGAAATATCACCAACCACATCGTTACAAAAGCTAGCAAAACGGTCAGCATTCCGTACAATGAGAACAGCTTCTCTTGCACCAAAAACACGCTCTGAAGCCATTGCATGAAAAGGTTTCTCAATTGCAGCAGTTGCCGCTACACCCAGTGTATCAAAAAACACCCCTAAAAACACAATAATCAATACAATTAATATACCTAGTCCCCAAGCCACTCCACTTAATATAGCAGATGAAATAACTGAAAAAATTGCCGCTAACACAAATGTGATAACGGCAATACTTAGACTAAACTTTAGCGATTTATTTAATTGCGATCGACCTTTCGCCATTTAACGTTCCCTCACATTTAATATGTAATTGGAATGGTCACTTAAAAAGTAAAAACTACGGCTTAGGTCCAGTAGGTTTTCCCAAATGCATACCGAATGTTGCCATTCTGGCGGTTCCCCTTTAAATGCATCTTAGCTTCGTCACCGAAAGCTAGACTGGATTGCCACTTAGACCGTACTATAATCCCTTTTAAGTGTCCCATTGAACAGTCTAGGAGATTTCCTCAACAATTCTTAACCACTTCCTAGCCTCTTTTGCAATTCTGATTTCATATAGACAAGACATTGTATTTGGTGGCCTACCAAATACTTGCATAACTATAATCCCCTCAGTAATCACTCAAGGCAGGCTACGCTGTCAGTAGGATCCCCTTTTCACCTACTGTACAGGTTCATACCCCATTCCATCATAGCGCTTTGGCTAAAGTCTACAACAGAGATGGGCCTCCGCGGAAGTAGGGTCAACGCCCACATGCCTTTGTGGATCGCCCTACAACCTTAACTCCCAGCACCGACCCAAGGCTGGGCGCCTCAAGCCGACACAAGGAACTTCATCGATGTGCCCTTTGGCAGATTTTTAGGCCTGCCTTCAGAAGTGGAGAATCGACTAGAATACTGCACCATTCCTTATGTATATAGTATAACATATTTTATTGTTTATGACCATTTAATCAATGCTGGCTAAAAACAGCCGCATTACTGATCTCGATCACTTAAATAATCAATCAGCTCTGCTAGCATTGAATTTTCTATACCTAAATCAACTAATATTTGCTTTGCACTATCTACTTTTTCTTGCTTCTCTTTTAAAGCACCATCTAAGCCATATATTTTTGGATAGGTACTTTTTTCCTTTTCTAGATCACTACCTATATTCTTGCCCATCTTTTGTTGATCACCATTCACATCAAGAATATCATCTTGAATCTGAAAAATTAATCCCATCTGATCGGCACAAGCTTTGATCGCTTCTAGCTCTTTATATGAAGTACCAGCCATATATGCCCCCATCTCCATTGCATAAATGAGTAATTGCCCGGTCTTTAAGCGATGAATATTTTCTAATGCTTGTAGTTCAATTCTTTTGTTCTCAGCAGCAATATCTAATACTTGACCAGCAACCATACCGCTACCACCAGCAGCTAAGCTCAATTTTTTACTAGCAAAGACTTTCTCCTCTGGCGTTAAGGTTTCCGCCTCATTTATAACTTGAAAGCTTAATGTTAGCAAGGCATCACCAGCTAAAATAGCAGTTGATTCATCGAATTTAATATGATTAGTAGGTAATCCACGCCTTAAATCATCGTTATCCATTGCTGGTAAATCATCATGGATAAGAGAATAGGTATGGACCATTTCTAACGCAGCTGCGATGGGAAGAACCTTATGCTTATCCCCCTGAAAAGCTTCACAACTTGCTATCATTAATATTGGCCGTACTCTTTTCCCACCAGCATTTATCGAATAAAGAATGGCTTGTTTTAATCGTTCTGGAATCGATTGTTTCATAATTAACTCTTGTAAAGTCTCATTGACAATCTGTCGATTTAAATCAACAAATTGATTTAATAATTCATTCATCTTTTGACTCCTCAAATGCCATTGTCTTTGTTTCGCCATTTTCGTCAACAATATGGGCAACTTGTTTCTCAACTTCAGCTAATTTATCATCACACCACTTCGATAATTTAACACCCTTTTGATAATAATCAATTGCTTCTTCTAGTGGGATATCAGCTTCTTCTAGTTTCTTTACAATATTATCCAATTCGCCCATTACATCTTCAAAGCTTCTTTTTTCATCACTCATTTTGATCCTCCTCTATCCCCCATATTTGACAGTCTAAATAGCCATCTTGTAATTTAAAGGTGACTTGTTCACCTGGAGCAACTTGCTTAACAGATTTAATCAAACTTCCAGATGATGAATAGCCAATTCCATAGCCTCTTTTCATGGTCTCAAGCGGACTAAGGACTTTCAACTTATCCAATTGTTTTTCGAATTGAACAACTTTATTTCTAAAGTGGGATTTAAAATTATTTTCTAGAGCATTGGTCAAATAGCCTGCTTTTTGTTGATTTAATTTTATTTGTTGTGTTGGATGTTTTGAATGTAACCGAGACATGAGTTGATGATAATGAAATTGCTGTTTCGTTAAATTTGATTTCATATTTCTATGAATGGATTCAATTAATCGGTCAAGCTCCTGCTCTTTTTGAGAAAGGAGTTGCTTAGGGTACTTAAATGCGTAACTCGATTGAATTTTATTTAGCTTTGCCTCATTTCGATTGATCACTGCTTTTATTCCTCTATGTAGAGTTCGGCGATTACTTTCTATTTGGTTAGCGATATCTTTCTTAGATGGCACAGCTAACTCAGCTGCTCCTGTTGGCGTAGCGGCGCGGAGGTCTGCAATAAAATCAACAATCGTAAAATCAGTCTCATGACCGATACCAGAGATTATCGGAATATGAGAGGCTGCGACAGCTCTTGCGACCATTTCTTCATTAAACGGCCAAAGCTCTTCGATAGATCCCCCACCTCTAGCTAAAATCAAAGTATCTATCGTTTGATCATCATTGGCTTGTTCTAATTTTTTGACAAGATCATATTTTGCTCCGTCACCTTGAACAAGCGCAGGGAATAACGTCACCTTGACTAGCGGAAATCGTCTCCTTATAGTCGTTAAAATATCCCGAATAGCTGCCCCTGTTTCGGACGTAATAATACCTAAATGTCGCGGAATGGTAGGAATGTTTTTTTTATTTTGTTGATCAAACAATCCTTCCTTTTCTAACTTATTTTTAAGTTGTTCAAATGCTAAATGTAAAGCCCCTACTCCATCTGGGATCATCTCATGGACATAAAGTTGATATTGACCCTGTGGTTCGTATACATTTACCTGCCCTTTTACGATAACATCCATGCCATCTTCTGGCTTGAACTTTAAAAAACGATTATATCCAGCAAACATGACCGCAAGTATACGCGCATTGTCATCCTTCAATGTAAAATACATATGACCACGGCTGTGATGTTTAAAGTTGGAAATTTCTGCTTTTAACCATACGGTTGATAAATGATCGTCTAACTCAAACTTGCGTTTTATATAACGTGTTAGCGCCGTTACCGTAAGATATTTTGGATTCATATTCTATCATTCCTACACTTGTTTAGTTTGAGCAATTGCTGCTTTAATGGTATTTTGCATCAACATGGTAATCGTCATAGGACCAACGCCTTTTGGGACTGGTGTTAGATAAGCAGCCTTCTCTTTGACTTGTTCAAAATCGACATCACCTGTTAGCGAGCCATCTTCTATTCGATTAACACCGACATCAATAACCGTTGCACCTTCCTTGATATGTTCACTTGTGATAAATTGGGCTCGTCCAACTGCTACAATTAAAATGTCTGCTGACTTTGTATACAACGACATATCTTTTGTTTTAGAGTGACAATAAGTAACCGTCGCATGTTCATTCAGTAATAATTGACCCACAGGTTTACCGACGATATTACTTCGCCCTACAACGACAACATGCTTCCCAGCGATTTCAATGTTCTTTGACTTTAGCATGGTTAGGATTCCCAATGGTGTACACGGCAAGAAAGTGTCTTGATTTGTTAATAATCTTCCAATACTTATTGGATGAAAGCCATCAACATCTTTATCTGGGTTAATCGCCTCAATAATATGTTGTTCATTGATATGTTTAGGTAAAGGTAATTGAACTAAGATACCATTAACATCTTTTGAATGATTGAAATCGTTAATTAACTTCAGCAATTCCTTTTCACTTGTTGTACTAGGTAAAGTAATCAATTCTGAATCAATACCAATAAAGTCAGCCGCTTTTTGCTTTCCTGAGACGTAAGATTTAGATGCAGGATCATCCCCGATTAAAATAACAACTAGTTTAGGCGTAACACCTTTATCTTTCAACACCTTAACCTCATTTTTCATATCTTCACGTAACGATTGAGCAAGCTGATCACCGTAAATGATTTGTGCTGACATTTTAACATCCCCCTTATTTAGTCATTACTCATTTTAGACAAAACGCCGTTAATAAACTGACCGGATTTCTCATCTCCATAAACATGAGCTAACTCCACAGCTTCATTAATAGCTACACCTTTTGGTGTCTTTAGCTCATAAAACATTTCGTATGCTGCCATTCGTAAAAGGGTTTTTTCCACCGTAGCTAGTCGGTTAAAACTCCAGTTTTCCAAATGGTTTTCTATCTTTTGGTCAAGCATTTCCTTTGCATTCACTACACCATTAATTAGTGTGTCAAGAAACGGGTCCATACTTTGATCTTCCATTATCAACATCGTTGCTTCATGCAAATCAAAATTTTCATTATCGATTGAAAAAAGTATTTGAAATGCCTTCTCTCTTGCAGTTCTTCGCTTCATATCCATTCTCCTTATTCATCTATACATACTACCATTATCCGTTCAACAATCACATCATTAAACTCAATACTATCATATCGAATTTACTTAAAAAAAGCTACATCGCTCCGCCCCAACTTTATTTATTACATACTGGTAAAAGAAGCGAATTTATTTGGTTAGGCGGGAGCAACTTGTGTTTCGTATTTTAATCAAAACATTTTAGCCTTAATTAACCATCGTTAATAACATTCCCATTCATAAAAAAAGAAGCTGACTTTTAAAAAAGCCAGCTCATTTGAATGTACAACTAGAACATACTTACTCCCATGTCAAATTAACGTTTTCCAACTTAAATTACTTAGCTGTTTAATTAGAGCTCTCTTGTTGGACATCCTTCTCCATTTGTATTCCTACAACATGTACGTTTATTTCTTCAATATCCAGTGCAGTCATTGTTTTTAATGTCTGTCTAATATTATGTTGTATCTTTTGTGCAACGACTGGAATGGTTACACCATAATCTAAAACAAGGAACACATCAATCGCAACCCCGGTTTCAGTCAGTTCAACCTTAATGCCTTTACCGTGTGATTTCATACCAAAACGTTCTGCAACCCCAGTAGCAAAGTTGCCCCTCATTGAGGAAACACCTTTAATTTCAGTAGTTGCAATGCCTGCTATGACTTCAATAACAACAGGCGCTATCTCTACATTTCCTAAGCTTGAATCTTCACCTACATTTAAAATGGTTTGTTCACTCACTTTAAATCCACCCCTTTAACGATAATCGAACGAATTGCTGCCCTAGTCTTTTGAATGATTCTCCATAATTGGATGTAACTCAAGAAATTTTGTATTAAAATCACCTGATAAAAATACTTCATGTTCTAATACTTTTTTATGGAATGGAATGGTTGTAGAAATACCCTCAATAAAAAATTCACTTAACGCTCTTTTCATACGATCAATGGCTTCTTCTCGTGATTGACCATATGTAATTAATTTAGCTATCATCGAATCATAGTATGGTGGTATTTTATAACCTGGATAAGCCGCAGAATCAACCCTAACACCTAATCCTCCAGGCGGTAAATAAAGTTCAATTAATCCAGGAGTAGGCATAAAGTTTCGATTCGGATCTTCTGCATTAATACGGCATTCCATAGCCCAACCATTAAATTCAACATCACTTTGCTCAATAGTTAGCGGTTGGTGACTAGCAACTTTAATTTGCTCTTTAATTAAATCAATGCCTGTTATCATCTCAGTGACAGGATGTTCTACCTGAATACGTGTGTTCATTTCCATAAAATAAAATTTTTGCTCTTTCTTATCGAAGATAAATTCAACTGTACCAGCTCCAGAATAATTAACCGCTTTAGCAGCTTTTACTGCTGAAGCACCCATTTGCTCGCGAATGGTTTCATTAATGGCAGGAGAAGGTGTCTCTTCTATCAATTTTTGCAAGCGACGTTGGACAGAACAATCTCTCTCACCTAAGTGTATCACATTTCCAAAGTTATCTGCTAGTACTTGTATTTCTACATGTGAGAAATCTTCAATAAACTTCTCAATATACACACCTGAATTTCCGAAGGCTTTCTCAGCTTCTTGTTGCGTCACTTTAAGTGACTTTAACAAATCTTGCTTTTCGTTAACCACACGGATACCCTTGCCACCACCACCCGCTGTAGCTTTTAAAATCACTGGAAAGCCAATTGCTTCAGCTAATTGAATAGCTTGTTCATCTGATTCAATAACTCCATCAGATCCAGGAACGATTGGAACATTCGCTTGTTTCATTGTATCACGCGCTACATCTTTAGTGCCCATTTTTTGTATCGCATGGACGCTCGGACCAATAAATGTAATATTGCACTTCGCACATATTTCAGCAAAATCAGCGTTCTCTGATAAAAAACCATAGCCAGGATGTATGGCATCGACTTCAGTTAAATTAGCAACACTCATAATCGGGGTAAAATTCAAATAACTATCTTGACTATTGGCTGGGCCAATACAGTAAGCCTCATCCGCTAATTGCACATGTAACGCATCTCGATCGGCTTCAGAATATATCGCTACTGTAAGAATACCTAATTCTTTGCATGCCCTAATAATCCTTACAGCTATTTCCCCACGATTCGCAATTAATATCTTTTTAATCATAATAGCCTCCTATTTTCTCTTCACGCCAAATAAAGGCTGTCCATACTCAACCAGTTCCCCATCTTCAGCTAGTATCTCAACAATTTCCCCATCTACTTCGGCTTCAATTTCATTGAATAATTTCATCGCTTCTATAATACAAACGACCGTTTTTTTAGAAATCTGGTCTCCAATTTCAACATATGGACCACTTTCAGGTGAAGAGGACAAATAGAAAGTTCCAACCATAGGAGAAGTGATTTGATAATCATAAATGGGGGCAGACGTCTCTGTCACCTCATTTGAATCTTCGTCAGCCACTTGAAGATTTGCTTCTGTACGTAAAGGCTCAACTTTTTGTGGTTGAGCATAAGGAACAGGCTCAGTGTAAGAAACGGGTTGATTTTTCTTTAATTTTATCTTTTCTCCTTCATATTCATAGACCATCTCATCTAATGACGACTCATCTAAACACTTTATTAAATCTTTAATTTCACTAATTTTCAACAATGTTACCACTCCTCGTGACATAATAAATATTAAAAACGAAATATTAATAACAGGTACTAATGATTACTCTTAACATTCTATTAAAAGATGACTGAAACTTCAACTATTCTTTTTCGTTCGAGATAACAAACTTTAATGGATAAAAGCCTGATTAGCGCTTATCTCATTTATTTATCACGGATAACTGTCCGTAAAACGCCCACTTCAATATAGAGAGCAGAGCTCAATCGATTGAGGCGGGGTGATAACGGACGCTAATGTCATGATTCACTCAAAGACCAATCAGTGGAACAAGATCAAAAATCCTCACTGATTGAAGGTTCGTTTTATGAGTCACTTTACACTGTTTAACCTTCACTTTGCCCAAATACGTGTTTTATTTATATTATCCAAAAATAGTTTTATAAATGCTAATAAATAAACAAAGCGCAATTGCGATAATTGCGCTTTGTTTATTTACGTTTGTGAAGGTTGAAACTTTACTTCGACTTGCATAGGGCCAAATTCATCATAAACCATTCGCATAATTTGATTGGCCTCTGTTTCAGATAACTGATCGGTTTTAACAGTCACCACCACGTTCTCATCCATTGAACGAACGAGCACATCGGCGTAATCATATTCAGACTTCAACGTTTCTTCTACAATAAGTTCTTTTGTAGATAATTGATCAATTTTCTTCATTTCATCGTAGGCTTTGTTTTTCTCTTCAGTTGAAGCTGTACTTGAGGCAACTACGGTCTCTAACTGTTCAATTCGACTGCTCCTTGTTTGAGCAAGTTCCATTCGGATTAATGTGAACAATTCTTCATCAGAAGTAATTGATGATATATTAGATTCCACTTCCTCATCTACTTCTCCTGCTTCCTCATCGATCGTCTCATTTGATAATTCTATTTCAAAATCTTCATTATTTGTCATCTCTGTTGACTCTTCATCATCTTCTTGAAAAATGAAGGCAAAATCTTCTTCGTTAGGTGAATTCATATAATATACACTAAGAACAATCATTAAGCTTAACAAGGTTAATAACCAAACCGTTTGTTTTTTCAACACGTTAACCCTCTCCTTTACTCCTTGGCATAATTGATATTCGATGTGGCGGAACATCTAATACACGTGAGACTGCTTCTGTTACCGACTGCTTAAGATGCATTTGCTCTACACCTTCTGCTACAACTAAAACTCCTCGAACGGTCGGTTTTTTACTTTGAACAACTAAAGGGATTTCTTGTTCCCCTTGTCTAATAATGACTATTTGCTGTTCTTCAGTTAAATCTTCAATATTTCTTGTCCCACCTCCTTGATCTGTTTCGACTGTCGTTTGTGTTCCAACAATTAAATTTTTTTCAAATACTTGTTCACCTGTTGCATCCAAATTCACCATAACTTCTACTTCAGCCACACCATTAATCATTTCAAGCATATTTGCTAAGTCATCCTGATAAACCTGTTCGAGTTCAAAGAGCGGATCATCACTACTTTTATTCAGAAACACATCCGTCTCACTTCTCTCTGCGCTCTCGGGTTCATTAATGCCATTCTCTGTTGCCTGATCATCATGAGTGAACCATTGGTTAAGCAAAAGTAAAAAAACACCTATACACGCTAAAATTATTAGATAACTAGACTTACTAAACTTAGATTTACTTCCTTGCTGTTGACTTAACCAATCGAGCATTTTCTTAAATGGATTGTCCAATGCTACCCCCCCTCCCAGTACAAAATAACTTGTTCTTGATCTACTTCTAGTTCCTGACTTAACCAATTTAATAGCGTGGGTCTGTCATAATCGAAGTCATCATGTTCTTGATGACTTTGATCCGTTTGATCAATTGTAATTGGAGCAATTTCTCCTGTATGCTGTTGAGCTTGGTCAAAGTAGAAATGAAATATTAAGTCTTGAAAATCAAGTGATCCTGATAATGCTGGGTCTATTACAACATCGGTTAGTGTATATCCGAATTCATTTATGAGTGATTCTTCTATATTATTTTTCAACTGATTGGCTAGCTCTTCTATAACATATGCATCATTGTAGGCTTGTATTTCTTTTTTTTGCAGTTCAATCCCATCCTCCACCGATTTACTTGCATCATCGTCAAAAAGAAAGTCAATAACTTTGTCTGATTCACTACCGATATTAAGATTAAATAATTCAGTAATCGGCTGAATAAAAAACAATATAAAAATGAGAGATAGAGAGAATTGAACATACTTTTTCATTTTATGATCAGGTAAAATCATGCTAATAATCACCATAAACATCATTAATATAATGATTTGACTAATCCAATTCACTAAATAGGTCATTTCAGCCTCCTTTATCACAGATAACCGTCCATAACAAGCCAACTCAAATCAATAATCAATCAGTGGGTGGGTAAGATCGTAGACTAAAACTGCCACATCTTTAAGAAGGATTACAGACTAAGGTCGCCACGTCCTTAAAAGAGGATTACAGACTAAGACCGCCACGTCCTGTGGCAACGTCTGCATAACCTACATCCTGTAGTCCTCCGCCCACAGATTATGTTCGTTTTATCGAATCATTAATGTTAAATTACTTGCAATAAGCAGCATAACAATCGTCATTAAAAACATGAATGAAACAACTAATAAAACAGCCAATAAATAAAAAATGTGTTCAGCAATTATCGATACACACTTAACAATTTGACTCTCACCTATAGGTTGGAGAATTGCAGCCGCCATTTTATAACTGAAACCTATCATAGCAACTTTAATAATTGGTATACCAACAATTAATAATATTGTTACTAAGCCGAAGATTCCCAGACCATTTTTCAATACTTGTGTAACTGCAAATATAGTATCTGTTGCCTCAGAAAACATTCGGCCAACCACTGGAATGAAATTATTAGTAACAAATTTGGTTGTTTTGATAGCTAAACCATCTTGAATCGCTGTTGTTGCTCCCTGGACAGATAAAACGGTTAAAAAAACGGTCAAGCTAATCATTAGCATACCGAGTGCGATTTGTCTGAATAAATCAGCTAATTTAGTTAATTGGAACGTTTTGTTTAGTAAGCTCACTAAATGTAAAAGGAATGAAAAGAAAATGAGTTTCAATATCACCTTATCTGTTAAGACAACGATTAAATGGAGAAACGTAACGATGACGGGATGAAAAAAAGATATCGAAATAACACCCCCTAAAGTTGCCATCAAACCTAGTAATAAGGGTAAAAGTGCTATTATAAAACCATGCATTTGATCTATGGTGGTCGTAATTAATTGACTGACTACACTAAAGCTTTGTAAGGCTAGAGTAGTTAATAGTAACATTAGAACGAAGTTAGCGACGGTACTAATCGATTCTGAGTGAAATGCTGTTTGGATATTTTTAATTAATGCAGAGATAATCGTAATGACAATAAGCTGTCCAAGTAACTTGCCATTCGCGATAACCTCATAGCCAATCATGTTAATAAAAGCTACTATCCAGTCTTTAATCGATAATGAATGATTACTATTTATTAAGTCCTTTACTGTCATTCTTTCAACTTCTGGCAAATAGTCTTGGTATTCATATCTAATTTCATCCCAATATGCTTCAAAGTCGGATAGATTCAGTTCATCAAAGAGGTCAATATTTTCATTTTCTTCCTGGGGTATTTCTGTCGTTTGTGCATAACTTAATGATTGAACAGAGAAAAACAAGACGATTACCATATATAATGCTTTGTTCGTAACTTGCATGTTTGCCTCCCCGGAAAATTCACTTAATTTGGAATAAAGTGAATAATGGCTTCAATTACTGCAGTGAGTACGGGAACTGATACAATTAAAATAAACACTTTACCTACTAATTCAATTTTAGTTGCAATAGAGTTAAGTCCGGCGTCTTTCGTTAATTGAGATCCTAATTCCGTTAAATATGCAATACCGATAATTTGAAAGATCGTATCTAAATAAATAAAGTCAAGCTGAAATTGACCAGCTAAAGATCGCAGTAAATCAATAATTTCACCTAAAGGTGATAGTATAAAATAGAAAAGTAAGCATGTTGTGATAATAAGCATGACCATTGCAATAGTTGGTTGGTAGGGCTTTATTAGCGTAATGAGTAGACTAGCTACTATTCCGATCATTATGATCTGAACAATAAACATAACTTTAGCCTTGGAATAAAAAAACAGATTTTATTTGTTGAAAAAGATCTGCAATGCTATCCATTACCATCATTAATACAATAATAAAACCAACTAATGTAATAAATTGAGCATACTCTTCTTTCCCTAGTTGTTTAAGGATGGTGTGGATCATCGCCACGACAATTCCAATTCCCGCAATTTGGAATATTATTGAAGCATCTTGGTGCATATTATCTACCCCTTTCTATATCAAGATAAGTGCAAGCAAAATACCGGTGAGTATTCCAATTCCACGATACACTTTACTAAATAGCAAATAATTATTTTGCGCTTCTGTTAGCAGTCGGTCTAAATGAAGCAGTGTTAACTGTAGTTGCTTTTGTTGTTGATCTAAATCATAGTGTCCCAATGTAGCACCAAATTGCCGTAAGATGTCAAGGTCTTTTCGATCTAAAGAAGAACTTATATCTAACTGCTCGATTTCTTCTTTCCATAAACTATCTAATTGATTGTTATTTTTCATTTGTACGCCAATATTATTAAAAAAGACATCAACTGGCTTGCTTATTTGATTTGCAATATGCAAACAAATATCTGAAATTGGAAATTGGCTATAGATTATTTCTGCTTCCATTATCTGCAAGGCATTTTTTAATAGCAGAAGTTGTTCAGGTCTCTTTTTTAATCGATTAGCATGATCAAATCCGATCAAGGAGCAAGCGCTTATCAAGAGTATTGCTCCAATCCAGTTCATAGTTATCCCCCCGGTTCATCTCGATAACTTGTCCCTTACTATTTAGCACTTGAGCTTGATTTCGTTCGTGTCGACCTAAAAGAATAAATCGCTCAAAATATTGTTGTTCTATTAAAGAACGTAATGGTTCTCTTTTTTTAAGGTTGGCATAGCTATCACTGTGTGCTGTACATATCACACTAACACCGGATCGGATGGCTTCTTGAATGGCACAACAATCGTCTTTTGAGCCGATTTCGTCAACAATTAAAACGTCTGGAGACATAGAGCGTATCATCATCATCATGCCTTCTTTTTTTGGACAACCATCCAATATGTCTGTTCGAAGACCTATTTGATAATTAGGAATACCATTTTTACATCCTGCTATCTCAGATCTCTCATCAATAATCCCTACTTTCATTGCAACAATATTGCCCCAACCGTCCCCTATTAATCGTGATAAATCACGTAGCAAGGTTGTTTTTCCGGATTGTGGTGGACCAATTATAAGTGTATTAAAGTAGCTACAGTTTGCTTTTATATACTTAATCATTTGATTGGCACACCCAATTTTTTGCTTAGCAACTCTAATATTAAATGACGAAATACTTTGAATTTGTTTAACGGCACCATGCTGTAATACCGTTTTACCTGTTATCCCAACACGATGTCCACCAGCTATTGTGATATAACCATTTCGTAATTCTTCTTCTAACCGATAACGCGAATATTCACTTAATTGGTTCAAAATAAACTGACCATCTAATTCATTAACTACCATATCTTCAAAACTTTTATAGGTTGCTTGTTTAATAATTTCTAATGGACGATTTATTCGCACTCTAATTTCTTCAATATCCTTCCAATCATTATTTAACATCCTTAGTTTTTGATGATAATGTTCAGGGAATAAAGCTATGAGTTGATCAGCAACCATATATACCCTCCTTATAAACCAAGCTATCATTATTTCTAATATATGATTACCATATATGAATATGACTGAGAGAATTGATTGAATGATTTAAAATATACACTTCAGCCCTCGCTAGCTTATCTCTCAAATTTATTCAATATAGGTGTTCGTCTAAATCAAAAAAGGCAAGAGGAATAAATGCCCTCTTGCCTTCATCATAACTTATCTATTTATGTCGTTATTGTGCTCGTGATACATATTTACCATCTGATGTACTTACGATTAATCGTTCACCAACGTTGACGAAGAACGGAACTTGCACCGTTAAGCCTGTTTCCATTACCGCTGGTTTAGAGCCACCACTAGCCGTGTCCCCTTTAATCCCAGGTTCTGTTTCCACCACTTCTAATTCCACGTTGTTTGGTAAAGAGACACCCAAAGTCTCACCTTGATAAGAGATAATATTCACTTCCATATTTTCTTTTAAAAACTTTAATTCATAGCTGATTTGACTTGCAGCAATTTCAGTTTGCTCATAAGTTTCCATATCCATAAACGTGTGCATTTCACCTGAAGCATATAAATATTGCATTTTTCGATTATCAATATGTGCTTTTTCAACCTTTTCGCCAGCTCTAAATGTCTTATCTTGGATATTGCCATTTCTTAAATTCCGTAGCTTTGAGCGAACAAAGGCAGCTCCTTTACCTGGTTTAACGTGTTGAAACTCCATCACTTGCCATATATCACCACCTACTTCTATGGTCAAGCCCGTTTTAAAATCATTTACTGAAATCATAGTGGTTCCTCCCTCATACCCTCTTGTAAAAATTATTGTAAGTAAGTTTGTGTAGTAAAGCTTGTTAAACTTTTTATAAGCTACACCTATAATATAATAAGTTCTTTTGGTGCTTTATTCAAGCTTCTATTGCCATCTGCCGTAATGATAATGTCATCTTCAATTCGACAGCCCCCAACTTTAGGGATATAGATTCCCGGTTCCACGGTCACCACCATATTCTCTTTCAAGACTGTTGTTGATGTTGGTGCAAGCCGTGGGCTTTCATGGACTTCCAAACCTAGTCCATGGCCAGTTCCGTGTCCAAAATATTGTCCATAGCCTTTCTCTTTAATATAATCACGCGCTAGTGCATCTGCTTCTTTACCAGTTAAACCAGCTTTCGTACCTTCTAGCCCTTTCAAATGTGCATCCAGTACAGTGGAGTAAATATCATGAAGTTCTTCAGATATTTCACCTACAGCAAACGTTCTTGTCATATCAGAGCAGTAGCCCTGATACAGTGCACCGAAATCTAATGTAACTAATTCTCCATTTTCAATTTTTTTCTCAGAAGCTACACCATGCGGGAGAGCAGAGCGATAGCCAGATGCAACAATAATATCAAAACTCGATGATGTGGCCCCTTTTTTTCTCATAAAAAACTCTAATTCATTTGCCACTTCAATTTCACCCATACCCGGTTGCACCGTTTTAAGTATGTGATCATAAGCAGCATCTGATATGTATGCAGCTTCCTGCATAATCGCTAACTCTTCATCTGTTTTAATCATTCTAATATTCTCTATTATCTGATCAGTAGGAATGAGCTTAGCCTCAATACGTTGATCATATTGTTGAAACATAGCAAATGAAAAATCATTCTGCTCAAATCCAATCCGCTTAAGTTGATATTGTTCACTCAATAGATGCAATTCATCAATAGCAGATTTTTTATGTTCTATAATTTCGAAATCAAGGGCTTGTTGATTCGCCTGCTCGATGTAACGAAAATCTGTTATAAAAAATTGTTTATCTCTTGTTATTAATACAACACCAGCAGTACCTGTAAATTGACTAATGTAGCGACGATTGTATGCATTAGTGATAATTAGAGCATCTAAGTCTTGTTCAATTAACACTTCACGGACTTGCTTTATTTTGTCCATCAATATGTTCCACCCTTCTAAAAGATCAATTAAATATTCACTCTAAATTAAGTGTATCACATATTAATATGTTTTGACGACAATATCATCTGTTCATTTACCCTTGTCAGTTGGTTGTTGATCCATAAAATCATAGGAAATGGTGTAGCCAATAAAAACACCATACATAATCATAATACAAAGTGTGGTTACCAAAGTATGCTGATCAAGCTCTGCAAGTCTTGGTATGGCAGGAAACCAATTCGAAAAAATAAGAAAGATGACTAACCATATCGCTAAACCAAATAAAACCCCTGGCGTTATACCTATTAACCGTCTTAAGAATAAATAATAAACAAATGCAATAAAAATAGATATAATGCTAATAACAATTATGGAAATCATTTCACTAAACCAACGACTGATCCATTGTTCATTTGTCCATGGATCGAAAATCAGTGTATAAGGGGTAACTTTTGTAAATTTAAAAAAGGATGCGATGGCAGCTATAGAGCCCCAGAAAAGCCCAGCAAACAAACCTGTTACACAAACTCGCCATCTTAAAACTTGAATCGTTTCTGCTTTTCTATTGTTATCTAACATTTCGCTTCACCTCAAATGATAAGTTAACCAAAGCTAAAAAGATTTATTCAATATATGGTTTTCTGAATAAAATATTGTCTATTGACGATAATATATGTAAATGATTGATTACAAAATTAATAATGAGGGAAAAGATTAATAAAACGAATCTTCAATCAGTGGGTGTTTTACGGACGGTTATCTGTGATAAAATAACTTTGATCAAAGAAATGAGGTCATCCAATGAAAAGAAATTACCGTACCCCTCTCATGATTTATCTATTACTTTGCTTAGCTGGATTAGGATTGTTTAATCAATTATTCTTTAACTCGTCAAGCTTTCTTAGAAATAGCATGACAATTATTGGTGGTGTTGCGATTGTTTATCTTTTAGTCTATTTCTTTTTTCTAAGGAAACCAACAACGAATGAGCTAAAGAAATATCGACAAGCCGTTAAACAATCAAAAAGACGTAATAAAAAATCAACTATAACAAAAGCAAAGCACGCAAGACCAAAATCAGTTTCACCTATTAGTAGGAAGCGTTCCGGTAATCCGCCACATCTCAGGGTGATTGATGGAAAAAAATCAAATAGAAAGGGACGTGCATCATTATAAAACGAACCAGCAACCCGCAGGCTGAGGTCTACAGGATGTAGGTCATGCAGACGTGGGCCTACAGGATGTAGGTTATGCAGACGTTGCCACAGGACGTGGCGGTTTTAGTCTACGATCTTACCCACCCACTGATGGTTTAGTTAGTTGAGTGAATCAGGGCACTGGCGCCCGTTATCTCCCGCCTTAATAGATGAGCATACCCTCTATTTTGAGGCGGGCTTTTTACGGGCGGTTATCTGTGATAAACAATTGCCTAGCAATCCTTTTTTACCCATTTCCTTATTCACATGACCCTGTTATAACTTGGTAGAAAATAGCAAACATGTGTAGAAGCTCTTTTCCATCAAGTTATCTAAACTGTTTTTGTAAAAAATCACTGGTTTTTTCTTCTCCGATTTTTATTAGCTCCTCTCTAGTCGCTTTTGTTAAGGAAAAATCCGCGATATTAATATGATCAGCATTTAAAAAGACGATATTCGGTTGATTTAATTTGGAGATATATTTTAAGTCTAGTGCATGTTGCATCGTTATAATTAATGTTTTCGTGTAAGCTAATCCGTTGTTAATTTGAGGGTTCGTCAAGTATTGCTCTTTAGACTGTAATTGAAAACCAAGTACGGGTCGTTCTAACTTTTGATTAGGTTTTTTAAATAACCAAATCGGCAAGCTACTTAGCAAAGCACCATCGACGATCAAATGTTTTCGCACTTCCTGATCATAGAGCTTTTTTGGTTTAAAAAAATAAGGTAAGCTTGCACTCATGCGGATAGCTCTTGCAACGGAGAACTGTTCAGGTGATAGGCCATAAATTTGTTTCAAATCATCCGGAATTATAATTAAGCGACCTAATGTTAAATCAGCAACTGTTAATTTTAATTGATGGCTTTTAAGTTGACCAAAGGTATAAATACCCTTCTGTGCTAAAAGTTTACCCAGCCATTCTTCTAGAACTTTTCCATTGTATAGCCCAAACGTTTTGTATAATGATAACCATTTCAAAAAAGGGAAATACTTTTCCATTTTTGAACCATCAAGAAATTGTTTTAAATCAAGATCAAGCATTATTGCTTTTAACTCTGATGAACGATAACCTGCTGCTACTAGTCCTGCTACCATTGCACCTGCGGAACTACCTGCCAACCGAACAAACTCAAATTTTCTCTTTTCAATTGCTTCCAATGCGCCAATATATGCAAACGCCTTAACGCCTCCACCAGAAAACACACCGTCTATCTTCATTCTCATTCTCCTTTGGTCACTTTTGTTAAAAACTATGCTGAGTGACCAAAAAAAACAACCGATTTACAATATTGTAAATCGGTTGTTTTTTATTCCTGATCCGCTTTTTGTCTTAGCTCTGCCAATTCTTCAGCTCTTTGGGGATTTATTTCAAAATATTGAACCAAATCACCAATACGATCGATTGAATTCCAACTTAAATGATGTTCAATGCCCTCCACATCTTGATAGATATTCGCTTGGTCTACTCCAATTAGTGCTAAAAACTGCTCTAGTAGTTCATGGCGATAAACGAGTCTTTTTCCAACCTTTTTCCCTTGTGCGGTTAGAATCAAGCCGCGATATTTTTCATAATTTAGATAGCCGTCTTTATCTAATTTTTGAACCATTTTGGTAACGGAAGAAGGATGAACTTCAAGAGCATCTGCTATATCTGATACTCGCGCGTATCCTTTTGATTCAATCAATAAGTAAATTTGTTCTATATGGTCTTCCATACTTGGTGTTGGCATAATCGTCCTCCAATTCTCCATGCAAAAAACTGCCTAAATCCAATAATTCTCCTCTAAAGGATACAATAGTTTTTAAATCTAGACAAGTGAATTCATTTTTTCACTTTAATCTTAATATTTTCATTTTGAAAAATAGATTTAAACATCGTATAATAAAAGAAGACTGAAATAAAGGGGAAAAAGAGATGAATTTAATTATTGGATTAGCATGGGACTGGATTGCCTTACTTATCATTGTAATAGGATATATTGGTTACACTTTATACCGTTACTTTAAAACAAGAAAGATTATTACAACTTTAACTGAATCCGAGTTTAGAGAAGGTTATAGAAAGGCACAGCTTATTGATGTACGTGAGCAAAAGGAATATGATGCTGGCCATATATGGGGGGCTAGAAATATTCCTGTTACACAGTTAAAACAACGCCAAAAAGAGCTACGTAAGGACATGCCTGTATATTTATACTGCCAATCTGGCTCTCGATCTAGTCGCGCAGGATGGCTGCTAAACAAAAATGGTTACCAAGAACTTTATGATTTAAAAGGTGGTTTTAAACAGTGGACAGGTAAAATTAAAAAAACCGACAAACCCAAGTATTAATCAATGGCCGCTCCTTATAATGATGACCAAATTAAATAGATTAAGGTTAAAGCGAAAGGTGAATGATAATGTTTTAGTGAAATTATCATTCATCTTTTTATGTGTTGCATCCTAAAAAAAGTGCGTAGCAGGTCTGTTTCTTCATACTGATCAATGGAATCTCTGTGCGCTTTAACTTCCACTAGAGTTTTACATTAAATATACCAGACTGATTAAAATTTTATTATTGGTTATACTAACTATTAAAGGTGGGGTTATACGATGCATATCGAACTATCACGTGATCTAGAATTTATCGATCACCTTTTAGAAGGTATAGACCAAAATCAGACATTAGCTAACTGGAAACATTTCAAGTTAGCTTATCATGTTGCAGATACGTTACTTATTCCCCGTTCAAATAATTTAAAAGCTTTAGATCAATTACAACACATTGACTTTCTACCACACCAAACAGACACGGCAAATAAAGTAATTCACGAAATGAACGGTAGAGCCATTTTAGCTGATGAAGTGGGTCTGGGTAAAACGATTGAAGCCGGATTGATTTTAAAAGAATATATTTTACGCGGATTAATAAAAAAGGCACTGATCATTGTTCCTGCATCTCTCGTCAACCAATGGGCCAGTGAATTACACGAGAAATTTTTCATACAAACAACGATTGCAAAGAAAAAACCCGTGTGGACAAATGATGATATTATGATTACATCAATAGATTTAGCTAAAAGAGAGCCTCATCGTCAAGCCATCTTAGAACAAACATATGATTTATTGTTGATTGATGAAGCTCATAAGCTGAAAAATAATAAAACAAAAAATTATCAATTTGTGCAAGCTTTATCAAAAAAGTACTGTTTACTATTAACAGCTACCCCTATACAGAATAAGTTGAATGATGTCTTTAATCTAGTTACATTATTGAAACCTGGGCTATTAGGCGATCAGCAAACATTTCTAAAACGATTTGACAAACCAACACGTGATCTTGATCAACATTTACAACGATTAATTCAGAAAGTGATGGTTCGAAATTTGCGCCACGAAACTGTTTTAGATTGGACCAAGCGCCATATAAAAACCATTTCCGTAACATTCACCGAAGAAGAATACGCCTTTTATCAAAAGCTTGAGCAAGCAACCATTGGTGATCAATCCATTAATAAAACCCTCTATTTAAGAGAGTTCTGTTCTTCTCGAGAGGCCCTATATACGACCCTTATGAAAGAAGACAGCCAATTAACAAAAGAATTAGTAGCTGATTTAGAACAGCTTCCCCATCACAGTAAAGCAATTCAATTAGTCGAATTAATAAAGGATATTAATGATAAATGCATTGTTTTCACGGAATATCGCGCTACACAAGTTTATTTGCAGTGGCTTTTGAAGGAAAATCAAATCTCTTCAGTACCATTTAGAGGGGGATTTAAACGCGGAAAAAAAGATTGGATGAAACAACTCTTTCAAGAACAGGCTCAAGTCTTAATTGCAACCGAAGCTGGTGGCGAGGGTATCAACCTTCAATTTTGCAATCACTTAATCAATTACGATCTACCTTGGAACCCGATGCGTATCGAACAACGAATTGGACGCATTCACCGCTTTGGCCAAAAAAATGATGTTCATATTTACAACTTCAGTATAGAGAAAACAATAGAAGACCATGTCTTACAACTGCTCTATAATAAAATCCACTTATTTGAGCGTATTATTGGTCACCTTGATCAGATTTTGGCTGAACTTAATCTTGGTTCCTTAGAAAAAGAAATAACACAGATGGTATGTGAATCTAAAACAATTGGAGAAATGAAGGTAAAGATGAACAATTTAGCTGAAGTCATAGATTATGCACAAGAGGAGGAAAACCATAATGGCAATAGAGAATCTTCATGAGTTTCTTGTCACTTATTTCACTATTAATCATTGTCAAGTTGACTCCAATCAAAAAGATGGAACCCTAGATGTTCGACTTACGGAAGAAATGGATGAACGATTAATGAATCGCCCCTTTTATTGGCAATATGTTAGAAAATTAAATCAAGTCGGGACACCCTTGGAATTAAAGATTACCACTCAGTATAATAAAGCGACTAAAGATAGATCTTACCTTTCTTTCGGGACAGAACGATTTAATAAAATTTGCCATGACACATTGTTAAAAGGAAGATTCACAAAATTGTATCAAAGCATAGCACCAAGACAGCAAACCGCCCTCTATCCGTGGTTAATTATAAATGTGAAAATGAGTTATATAGGAAAACAACAGGAAGAAGAGCTTAGATCCTATGGTATTCATCTTATCAACGGTACAATTATTGATCACGCCTTTGAATGGTTAGAGCAAAAAGAATGGACAACTACTATACCAGACTTTTGTTATCCTATAACACCGCTTATTCAAATGAGAAATGGATATTTGAGAATTGAACACTTTATTTTAGAGCAATTACAAGCTAATCAACATCAATGGGCAGAAGCTTCTTATCAACACTTGCAAGAAGAAATTCAATTATTAAATTATTTTAAAGAGCGTGAGCAAAGCCTTAATGAGGCACACTATTTGACAGAAAAAGAAAATTTAAAAGCCATTTACCAACCTAAAATATCACTTCAAGTCATAAATGGCGGGATTTTTTACTTAGCACAACCTTAATCCTGGTTACCTTTAGAGTCAAATGTATGTTTGATAACGTTTGGAAGCATGCCAAACCACTTTTCCGAAAAATTTGTTTGCTGATTGGGATGTAACTTTTCTTGACTGTTTTCGGGTGTTTTAGATCTCTGGTGGTAATCGATTACTAATTCAATGATAAATTCAATCGTTGTTTGGTCAGCCATAAGTCTACTCCTTTTTTATCACAGATAACCTCCGTAAAACACCTCCTCAAAATAGAGCGTAGAGCAAATCGATTGAGGCGGAGATAACGGACGATAATGTCTTGATTCACTCAACCACCAATCAGTGGGTGGCTAAGATCGTAGACTACAACGCCACATCTTTAAGAAGGATGACAGACTAAGACCGCCACGTCCTGTGGCAACGTCTGCATAACCTACATCCTGTAGGCCCACGTCTGCATGACCTACATCCTGTAGGCCTCCGCCCGCTGATTGAAGGTTCGTTTTATAGGTAGCTTAACCTGAGAAATGCTTTTCATACACTAGAATAGCTAACGTCATACATTCACGAGTGAAAGAATGTGCTCTACTATCTTTTCAGCTTGAAGCCTGTCTGTTTCTACAACATGTGTAGCCACTTCAATATATTTACCTTCTCGCTCTTGCAGTAATTTCTCTTTATCACGAGCGTTATCTTGCCAAATCGGTCTGTTCTCATCATGTTTCAAACGATTATATATGGTAGCCCAACTTGCTTTTAAATAAATAACCATTTCCCCTTTTAACCATTCTCGATTGAGTGACCGCTCAATAATACCTCCTCCGGTGGATATGACATGATCTTCAAGCGGTAAATCTTTTAAAACTTGGTATTCATAAGCCCGAAACGCCGATTCCCCTTCATCAGCAAATAGCTCTTTTATCGTTTTATTTTGCCTATGTTCTACTACTACATCTGTATCGATAAAAGAGAGTGATAACCTTTTGGCTAATTGTCTACCAACCGTCGATTTCCCACTTCCCATAAATCCAACAAGATAAATGCTCCTCATTATATCAATCCTTCCTATATATTTCCTATTATATCTCTGTTCCTTTTAACTACTTATTTGGAATGAAGTCGGAAAATAATAATATTAATTTTTTTAACCTAAAATCAAATCGGATTTTGTATCAGAAAACGTTAATCATTAATTTTCTCACTGTCAGCGGTTAATTATCTAATATTCTCAATATATAAAGCAATTTGATTATTAGCGTTGTTAGCGTTATATTACCTATAGAAAGGAGTGATAAACATCTATTCAGCTACTCGATTTATTCAAGAATTGCTTAAGATAGCTACAAGTAGTAACGCAACAGATATACATTTTTTCCCCGATCATACTGCAGTGTTAATTTTTTTCCGCATTAACGGTGAGCGAAAATACCACTTTAAAATCCATCATAACCAATATCGAATTGTTCTTAATCATTTCAAATTTTCCTCTGGTATGGATATCGGAGAAACTCAAAAGCCGCAAGATGCTGCTTTACAGATAACATTTAAAACGACAAACTTTAATTTACGTTTATCTACTCTTCCGGTAAAACAGATGGAAAGTCTCGCGATTCGGATACTACCTCAACTACACGCAAAAGCACTTGAAGATTTGATATTATTCCGCTATCAAGTACAACAATTGAAACGTATTATTACGAGAAAGGCTGGTGTCATTTTATTAACAGGTCCTACCGGGTCAGGAAAAACAACTTTATTATATGCTTTACTTGAACATTTACTAATAGAACAAGCCTATCAAACCATTACATTAGAAGATCCAATTGAAAAAGAGATGCTTAATTTTCTTCAAGTTCAAATCAATGAGAAAGGTGGCATGACGTACCACACTGGCTTAAAAGCAGCATTAAGGCATGATCCTGATCTGTTGATGGTAGGAGAAATTCGTGATCAAGAAACGGCGGAATTTGTCTTTCATGCGGCATATACCGGTCATTTAGTTTTTTCAACATTACACGCAAAGAATGCCGCAGGTACTATACATCGTTTAATAGAAATGGGCATTAAACACATAGACCTTTGCCAAAATTTAATTGCCGTTGCTGCCCTTCAACTTATCCCCGTTTTCTATTGTCAACAAAAGAAGCGGCGGGCAGCTATTCTAGAGATATTGAGCGAAAATAACCTAACTGCATACATTAACAGCTTAAATGAATCACAGTTAATTCATCAAACTTTTAATGAACTAAAAAGAAAGGCTTTTGCTTATGGTTATACTGAATCAGCGACTGTTTAATCCTAGTCGACCATTGAGATTATCTGTGCAAGAGCAGATCAAGTTATTAAATAGATTATATCGGCTTTTAGGACATGGTTATTCCCTTTTAGATGCACTAGATGTCTTAAAACGTCAAAAACATTGGGATGAAGTGATCGTGTATTTTCAGAATGAATTAACGAAAGGAAAAGATTTTGATTGTGTGTTAAATGATTTAGTTTTTGACCAAAGAATTGTAACGTTTATTTATTTTGCTTCGCGACATGGCAATTTGATTCAAACATTACAACAAGCGATTCAATTTATCACTCAACAAATGGATTTACGTGATCGTTTTAAGAGAGCAATTCGGTATCCAATTTTTCTTATAACAAGCTTTTTAATCATCTTATTTTTTGTACACTCTCTCGTCTACCCTTCATTTCTACAGCTTTATTCTACCGCCACACACACTTCTTCTTTTTTACTTATTTCAATAAAAGTAGTAGATTTTATATTTTCAATTTTTTTACTCGCCGGTTTAATGTTGCTATTGGTTATTTTTATTTGGTTTAGTTATCGTAATAAACTATCGATCAAACAAAAAGCTCGACTGATTCGTTATTTCCCTATGATTAAAAACTATGTAAAAAAACAAATTAGCTTTTCATTAGCGATTCACCTTAGTTCACTTTTAGCAGCTGGTCTTTCTCTTAAGGATAGTCTTAAAATCATAAATGACTATAAGCAACATGCGCTATTAAGCTATTATTGTGGCTTTATAGTAAATGGGTTAGAAGCCGGTTTAACAATGGGACAAGCTATGCATCAACATGCTAACTTCGAACATGAACTAACCATAATATTTGAGCACAATCAAAGTCAACATTTATTGAAAAGAGATTTATTATCATATTCTACTTTTCTGCTAGAAGATTTGCAAACAAATATTAAAAAAATAATTCGTTTTATTCAGCCAACCGTTTTTACTGTGATCGGTATTAGTATTATTTTAATTTATTTGTCAATTATGCTTCCCATGTTACAACTTATTCAAACGATATAGGAGTTGATTAGATGATTAAGAAAGAACAAGGCTTTACTTTAATTGAAATGTTGATTGTCCTTGCAGTTATTGCGATTTTATTAATTTTGCTTGTACCTAATCTATCAGAACGAAATCAAGATATTCATACGAAAGGTGAGGACGCATTAGTTCAAATGGCGGAAGCTCAAGTACAAGCTTACTATATAGACCATGGCAAATATCCGGACTCCGTAAAACAACTGGTCGATCAAAATTATTTAACCACAAATTTACTGGCAAACGGCACGAAAGAAATTGTATTTGAAAATTCAAATTCATATAAAGTGATTGTTCGAAATGTTCCTTAGAAAGCAACACGGTTTTTCCTTAATAGAATTATTAATTGTTCTGACCCTTATTAACGTACTGTGGCTCATAAGTGCTAGCCATTATCATAAAAAACTTGATCACATAGCATTTGAACAATGGTATCAGCAATTTGAATTGGACATTATTGAATTACAGAAACATACAATGGTCACTAACATAACTTACCACATTCAATTTTATCCGAGTGCAAATCGGTATGAACTTCGGGAAGGCCCCTTTGGTGAAGGTCTCGTCAGAAGAGAATGGCCAGAAGAATGGAAAATCATGATGCTAACTCTACAAAATCCAATTAGATTTACACGAACAGGGACAATTAGAAGCCCTGGAACCATGCAAGTAAAAACAAATACGGCTATCTACCATATCTATTTCCCATTTGGAAAGGCACGGTGTTATTATATTGAAATCTAAACAAGAGGGATTTATTTTATTCGATGCTTACGTCGGCTTAGTACTTTTAATATTAGTAATGAGTACTTTACTTCCTGTGATTATTCAATATAAAATTGAACAATCTGTTTTAGTAGAGCGTGTCGATCATTATCATTTTCTTTACAACACCATTCAAACGATTAAAGTAACTGACCTTCCACTATCAATGACTCGTAAGTTAAACGAAAAGATTGTAGAAATTGATTTTTATATTTTAAATAATCAAATAATAGGTAAAGGAACATGGACAAATGCAAAAAAACACCCTGAAGAAATATTCGTCTATTTCCAATTATCAGAGTGAAGTGGGCTTTACCTTAATCGAGATGTTACTTGCTTTTTCTATTGTATTGATTATCTTAACCATCATCCCCTCTATCTGGAAAACCACAAATCTTAATAGATCAACTGAAAGGTTCTCCGTTTACCAATTTTTCCACTTTATATCAGATCAAGTTCACGAGAATAGACTTACAGATACAAGTGATGACCAAATTTTATTGACAACAATCGATGGAGACTTTATAAGATTTTCGATGCATAATAATTTAATTCGCAGACAAGTTAATCGCTCTGGACACGAAGTTTTTTTACAAAATGTAGCTACATTACGGGTGACTACAGAAGATGATTATCTATTACTTACATTAAAAATGGAATCTGGAGGTGTCTATGAAAAAGTTATTCAATTATTTTCACAATGAGGCAGGTACAGTCACTGTTTATTTATTTTATTTAGTCACCCTGCTTTTATTGCTAGCCGTTTCAGTTATCCAACATTATCAAAATGAAACGAACCTTGTAAAAATGGAAATAGAGCATTTAAAACTAGAGATGTTACAACAGTTGGCCTATCAATCCTTAATTAACGAATGGGAAGAATGGGGTGATCAAGAGAAGGTTGAATTTCAATATCCAATTGGAGAAGCAAAGATATCCATATCTAATCATGCCGAAGAACTTGTAAAAATCATCATTAATGCTTCAACAGCACCACCATATCAGCGCTCAAGGATTTATTATTATTAAATTCTTGAGCGAAGAATATGACTTTCAACTAAATTATAATGTTACGAAAGGATTGTGCACCTTTTCATAGCCAATCGTTGTTTCAGGACCATGACCTGATAGTACCTTGTAATTAGCATCTAGTCGATATATTTTATTTCGAACAGAATCGATTAATGTGACATGGTCACCGCCAGGTAAATCTGTTCGTCCAATACCCATCCTAAACAAACAATCACCAACAAATGCTAATTGGTCTGTTTCGAATATAAATGACACCCCACCCGGTGAATGCCCCGGTGTGTGTACTACTTCAAATTTAAATGAACCTATAACCATCTTCCCTATTTTAAAATAACCATCTGCTGGCCTAGCAGTGATCTCTCCTAATGGGAAATATTTCGAGCTATTCAAAGACGGATCCGTTAACCATTCTGCCTCTGATTCATGCAAGTAAACAGGAATACTGTATGTATCTCGTATTTCATCTACCGCACCAATGTGATCAAAATGGGCGTGTGTTAATAAAATGGCAATTGGATTCAACGCTTCTTTAGTAATAAAAGCTCGAATCCGTTCTGCTTCGGCACCCGGATCTATAATAATAGCTTGATCATCTTGATAGATGATATAGCCATTTGTTCCTAATTGCCCTAATGACATCGTCTCTACATGCATTGAAAGTCACTCCTTATCTAAAATCCATTAATATAAAACGCCCTAAATCAGTAAGGGTTTTCGTTCTTCTCCCACTAATTGGTCGTTGAGTGAATCAGGATTATCGTCCGTTATCTCCCAACTTAATGGATGAGCGCTACTATTTTGAGGTGGGCGTTTTACGGACGTTTATCTGTGATAGATAAACTATACTGTTTCTGACCCTATTGGCTGATCAACTCACGTTAAAGAGCTCCTTGATCAACAAGGAGCTCTTTATCATTCATTAGAAAAATCATGGAATCGGAATAGATCCCCATAAATAATTTTATCAGAATAAGACATCTCTTGTTCGACTTCTTCAATCAATGGCGTACAAGCGGTCTCTTCCGTATCTTCATTACTAACACGCCCGGTCATTTCAACACCCAATTCCTCACCTGTTTCGCGATCATAACAAACACCACTTGTATAAACATAATCGTCTGTTATGAAGCTACCATCTCGGAGTGCAACAAATTCTTTTCGATTTGGTCCAAATAAATTTGTACCAAAACTAATATCGCTTGAATCATCAACACCTAATAAATGCATTAATGTAGGTTTAACATCGACTTGGCCGGCAATGTCAGAAATAACTTCTCCTTCTTGATCAGGGATATGAATGTAGAGTGGAACACGTTGTAATTGAACGTGATCATATCCATTTATTTCATCTTTATCTAGATAGGTTGCCATCGCACGATTGTGAAAATCACTAATTCCATAATGATCCCCCATCATCACAATAATAGAATCATCATATACACCAGATTCCTTCAGATGATCAAAAAATTCTTCAATTGCTTCATCCATGTACCTTACCGTTTGGAAATACTGATTCAATGTACGAGAGTTTGAATCAAATTGATCAATCGTTGCATCTTCTTCATCCAAATCAAATGGATGATGATTAGTTAAGGTGATAAATCGAGCATAATAAGGTTCCGGCAATGAAGTTAAATACTTCATTGATTGTTCGAAAAATGACTTATCTTTTAATCCCCAACCTACACTATTTTCATCATTAACTTCATAGGCATCGATATCATAAAATTGATCAATTCCTAAATTATCGTACATACTATTTCTATTCCAGAAACTCCCATTGTTAGCATGAAAGACAGCTGATTTATAACCATTTTCAGCTAGTATTTGTGGTGTGGAATTATAGGCATTACTACTGTGTGTGAAATAGGCTGCACCACTAGGCAAAGCATATAATGAATTCTCCATAATAAATTCTGAATCTGCTGTTTTTCCTTGTTCAGTTTGATGATAGAAATTTTCAAAATAGTAACTCTCATCAATTAAACTATTTAAGAACGGGGTAACCTCTTCCCCATGAAGTGTGTTGTTAATTACAAATGTTTGCAGAGACTCTAGCGTAATAAAAATGACATTTTTATCTTCAGCAATGCCGAACATATCAGTTATTTCATTATCAGTTGTGTAATTATCAACATGGGTTAAAATATCAGAGAGTTCATTGCCATCGGCAAACACACGTTGCGCCTGTGAGCGAGATTGTTGCACAACATCGTAAATATGAAAATTGAACAGACCTATATTCTTCACTAAATACTCGCGATCAAAGCCACGTTGCAATAATTGTGGTCTTTCAATTTCAGCCAAAATGTAGTTTCCAAGTAAAAAAGCGATTGACATACTAAGTACTAACAGCTTCTTCTTTTTAGGAAATTCTACAGTTAAATTAAGGTCTCTACGTGTTGTTAAATACCAAATTAATGCAAGATCGATAAATACTAGAAAATCAATCATTTCCGCTAAGGCTAGCACACTGGATCCTAAATCAGCGGCATTACTTCCTTGAAAAAGGATAGGAATCGTTACAAAGTCTCCAAAACTTCGATAAAATAATATATTAAAATATAAAATTAAGGTTCCTATTAAAGCCATATAACGTATATAACGCAATTGATTCTTTTCCTTCATCCACACACTTAATGAGAAAAACAAGAATGCAGTTACAAATGGGTTAATGAAGAGAATAAATTCTTGCATGACATTTTCCAAATCAATATTGAAGAAAAAGCGGTAAATCATATATGTTTTGGCTCCGAATAATAAACTTGCCACCACATATAAATTTATGTGTTTGTTCTTTAAGAACATCATTTCGTCCTCCCTTAAACCTTAAACTAAACTTTATATTAAACTCAGTTAAAGATTTGATCTAAATATATTAATAACTCAACTTGCTTTTTTTAAAACCTACTAAACCATTAGACGTAAAAATTTATATAATAGTTACATCTTTAACTAGTTTATTTGTATTGTATGCCTCAAGATTGATGTTGCTTCACTAAAAAAGCCGCACCAATTATACCAGCATCATTACCTAATGTCGCTATTGCAAATGTACTGCCTTCACTAATGCGTGGTAATGCATAGCGTTGATATGCATTTTTCAACGGAATTAACAGTTGATCACCAGCTTTAGATACACCACCGCCAATAACAATCTTCGAGGGATTTATAACAGTAGCAACATTAGAGATAGCAAATGCGAGCACATCAACCACTTCAGTAATTACTTCGTTTGCACATGGGTCACCTTGTGCCGCTGCTTCAAAAACATTTTTAGCAGTTAATATTTTATTCTCTTTTAAAATATTTGTCAAAGTTGAGTGCTTTGTTTTTTTAACTTTTTCAGTAGCAATTCTTGCAATCCCCGTTGCAGAAGCAATTGTTTCTAAACAACCTCGACGACCACAATTACATGGGGCGCCATCTCTTTCTATTGTCATATGGCCGATTTCGCCAGCAGTCCCATTAACACCACTGACAATTTTACCATCTACGATAATACCTCCACCAACGCCCGTCCCTAATGTAATAGCAATTAGATGATCAGCTAACTGTCCTGAACCTAGCCAGTTCTCCCCAAGAGCAGCTATATTGGCATCATTATCGACATACACGGGTAACCCTGATAAATCAGTTAAAATTCGTCCTAAAGGAAAGTCGCGCCAACCTAAATTAACAGCCTCTGCAATATCACCACTATCTGCCACAACAAAACCAGGAGCGCCCGCGCCAATCCCAAGTATTTGCTGTTTTTCTATTTGGTGTATCGCAAGCTTGTCCGTAATCGCATCCCAAATATCGTTTGGAATTCTATCTGCCATTGCCCCTTTGTTCGTAGCAATTTCCCATTTATCTATGATCTCTCCTGTGGTACTAATAATTCCAATTTTTACTGTTGTCCCACCAATATCTACACCAATTAAATATTTGCTCATTAGAATCACTCCTATTAACCCTTAATTTTCTAATTCATGCATTAAAATTTTACTAATCTTTACATAATAAGATTCACTAATAACACTTTCATCTCATAAAGCTTCAATCTCTATTAAACTAAGTTCAATTTCTGTGTGTTTATTTCCGATGTAGATAATGATACCGAATTTAAGTAAAAAGCGTTTCACATCTTGATACGATTCCATGCTAATCCCTAATCTAAATAAAGCAATTGCTTTAACTATAAACGAATTGTAAATTATTTTCAACGTTTTCATAACTTAAATTTTAACCATCGAAACAATGCTTAACTAAATAAATGAAATTAGCAAAGATTTTGATTTCGTATCTTATTGCTTTTGTTTATTTTTTCTTAACATCTCAACTTCCGCACACTGAAAATAGTCATTCAACCTTGATCGTGTTCACTAGACGCGGTATTCAATAGGCTTATTGATTTTATCTCTGCATGGATGTGTCCGCCTGCGACCTTCTCATACGTTTAATATGTTTAGAACGTTGTTTCGTTCCGAAAAACAATGGATTCGCTTTTCGTTGGGATGGCCTCGGGCCTACAGGATGTAGGTCAATTAGACGTTGTCACACGAGGTGACGGGTTTAGTCTAATATTCCACTGTGTGAAGCAAAGCTCACGCCTCAAGTGGATCTTCAGCTCATCCTATTCCCGCAGAAGTCTCACTCCTTGCTTATCTCCACTTATACTGGGGGTTTATATGTTAAGACCGATCTATATCTTGTGGGTCGAGAAAAGAGGGGCGATATTTTTTAAATGGTATAGGTAATCGAACCCATACATTTAATAAAGCTTTTAACGAAAATGGTATAAACGGCCATAAGTATCCGGTTTTAAATGTTTTCATCTGTGTAAGAAGTAATAACCATGACGTCACACCAATAACATAACCAGAGACTCCAAATATTGCTGTTGTAATCAGTAAAAATAATCTCGTGATTCGGTTGGCTAATGACATCTCGTAACTTGGCGTACAAAATGTACCCATTGCAGCAATCGCAATATAGAGCACCACTTCACTTGAAAACAAGCCCACTTCCACCGCTACTTCTCCGATCATAATCGCTGCAACTAAACCTAATGCGGTAGCTAAAGCTGATGGTGTGTGAATCGCAGCCATTCTTAAAACATCAATGCCTACCTCCGCAATGATAAACTGACCAATGAGCGGAACCGCCCCATGGTCATCTGGACCAATAAAATCAAGTTGCTGAGGAACTAATGAGGGGTTAATAGATAATAAATAATATAGAGGTAATAAGAACAATGCGGCTAATACTGCTATAAATCGCACCCCTCTTAAATAAGCGCCAATAGAAGGTTTTTGTCTATATTCCTCAGCGTGTTCTAAATGATGCCAAAAAGTTGCTGGTAAGATCATTACACTTGGTGAGCCATCTACAATAAGAATAATATGTCCTTCATATAAATGCGCGGCCGCTGTATCAGGTCTTTCTGTGTAACGAATCGTCGGATATGGATTCCAAAATTGGCCTGCCAAGAACTCTTCAATCGTTTTTTCTGCCATTGGTAATCCATCTACGTCAATTTCTTTAAGATGTTGTTCAATAAGATTTACTTTTCCTATATCTGCAATATCACTCAAATAACAGATACACACATCAGATTTTGATCGTTTTCCTATTTGAAGATAGACCATTCGAAGGGAGCGATCTCGAATACGCCTTCTTGTTAGCGCTGTATTAAAAACAATCGTTTCAACATAGCCATCTCTTGAACCTCTGACTACTCTTTCAAGATCGGGTTCTTCTGGTCCTCTAGCCGGATAAGTACGGGTATCAATTAAAATAGCAGATTGAAATCCCTCTACTATTAAAGCTACTGGTCCAGATAAAATCTGATCAATGACTACATCAAGATCGCTTTCTTTTTCAATTTCTGCATATGGAATATAGCGTTTCATGAGTTTGGTTAGCCCATTCACTTCTAATTCACCTTCTGTTAATTCAGACAGAAAATGCATTAAAAACATTAACACTTCATCTTTAACAAAACCATCTACTAAGAACAAACACATGTCACGATTAGCATAATTTAATTCTAGCTTAACCAAGTCAAAACTCTTGTCAACAGCTAACTCATCTGTTAAATACTTTATTTGGTTCGTATATGTAGTCGATTTATCCCTTCTCAATCATCTCACCTACCTCTTATTCATTAGCCTATACTAAAGTTAAGACTTCATACATAGGTATATAAACAGCAGCAGTATTATGTTTAATGATAACGAGGTGGAACCGCAATGAATAAAAAAATGTTAACCCTATTAATTATTATTGTCGTGAGCATGTTTTTTTTTCACCAGCTTTTATCACCGACAAATAAAACAATGAAATATTTTCCGATTGATCAACAAGCTACTTTTGAAGAAACAAAAACAGCGCTAACACTATCTCAAAATGGCGCTGACCAACCACTATTGATCTGGGAAACAACTTCTCAGACCGCTGAGCCTGTTTTTTTAAGACATGATGCTAGCTTACTATTTCAAAATGGACAACTTAAAGGCATTCAATCTAAATGGATTCAAGACGCAACCGATATTAAACAAACTGCCAGTATTGAAACACATGATAATCAATATTTTCAATCGATAAGTTACCATTACAGTGAAATTCACACAAATTCAGACCAAATCAATAGTATACATCAACTATCAAATGATCATATCTATGTAATTAACGATCCATTTGACAAAGCCTATGCATTTAAAGTCCCAGATTCCGAGCAAGACAACCATTGGGTAAGTACGTTGAATCACACGACTGCACAACAGCTTGATTTTCATTGGACCCATTTGATAAATCACTTTAATATCGATCGCAATGCCTATTATGAAATACCTTTACTGGATTGGACAGCATATCAACACGATCCACTACCAGGATTAACTTTAGAAACGACCAAACGCGTTACTGCACAATTGTGGGAAGGTTTATATAAGCATTACATTCTGCCATTTAAAGTGGCTCAAAAAATTGAGGAGAGTTTTGTGCCATTAATCTTACTTGAGAAAAAAGGCGATCACCTACTTGTTTTATTCCAAGACGTAAATGGAGAGAAACAACAATTAATTCAGCGTATTCGTTAATTTACTATAATCAGATGCGTCACTGGTTGATCAAACGGTTCGTGAAGAAGTTCGTCCACTATTTGTTCACGCCAAACCAAACTAATAGAGGAATGATGATAATTAGCCAAGAAACGATCATAATAACCGCCTCCGTAGCCAATGCGATAATAGTCTCGATCATATACAAGACCAGGCACGAGTAATAAATCTAAATCATTGGGGCGAACATAAATGGTTTGTTCAGAAATAGGTTCCATTAATCGATAGTGCTGCACAGCTAAATCTTGTTTACTGTTAATCAGATAAAATGACAACTGTTTTGTCGCGGGATCACATTTAGGAGCTGCGACTTGCTTATTTTCTAACCATGCTTGTTCAATAATTGGCCACGTCTCCCATTCATGCGTTTGAGAAATCGTAATCCCAATTATATTAGCATGAAGCCATTCCTCACATTGAAACAACGATTTTTGTAGCTGCTTATTTATTTTTTGTCTATCATGGTCAGACATTTTTTTTAGCTTATCTAAGTATTTAGCTCTTAAAAACTGTTTTGATTGCTTCATCATTTACCTCCTAGCACTCCATCATCGCGTCACATCTCTAGTTGAAGTTTGTCCTATGGAAAAGCTTGAAAAAAACTCCTATCTATAAAAGATAAGAGTTTTTTAAAAATTATTTTGTTTCACGGTGAAGCGTATGCTTTTTCAAACGCGGACTATATTTCTTCATTTCAATACGCTCTGGATTAGTACGTTTATTTTTTGTCGTAATGTAATTACGATCGCCTGTTTCAGTACACGCAAGTGTGATATTTACACGCATGATTATCCCTCCAAACTTATCAACTATCAGTTATCATTATTAATCATTTTCAGACTTGTTTATATTATCAAAGATTAATTTAATTTTCAAGTGTCAGTTTACGCAATTTAACTTATCATTTTCCAAAAGCGAAAAATGTGTTATAACTATATAATAGAAAAGAATGGGGGCATATGATGATTTATACGATTATAGGACTACTTATTGTAGCTGTTAGCTTATTTATTATTTCTTTCTTTACACAAGATAAATTTAAAAAGCTTGAACATCAAATTGAACAACTTTCATTGTCTAATTTGCAAGACAATTATCAAATAAAGAAAAAAATTAAAATTTTAGAAGAAGAATTATTACCAAGTGAAATTAATATCACTGATTTTAATAAACAGGCTTCTAATAAATCCAGCCTCGTAAAACAAGTTGAAACATTGTATAGACAAGGTTATAGTGCTGCAGAAATCAGCGAAAAAACAAACCTTAGTGAATATGATATTGAATCTGTCATCAGTCAATATTCAAACATGGAATAAGAGGGGTTATTATGAAACATACGTTACGAACATTTGCGCTTGGCTTACTAACGGCTACACTTGTTATTGGTTATCAATATTATCTAGAAGATGATGAGCCCGAGGTTATTGAAGTGGATATGTCAGAGCAAGAGATGATTGATGCTTTAGAAACAGCAGGATATTATATTGCTGACTCAGAGCCTATTGTTCAAGAAGACATTGCACCAGAAGATGATCAGGTCGAAGAAGATAATGAAACAGATGAAGATACAAATGCAAACGATGAGAGCAATCACTTTATATTAACGATCGAATCAGGTATGACCATATCACAGGTTGCTGATTACCTTATTGTAGCTAATCTTATTGATAGTCGTAGTGAATTTACCGATTATCTATCCGAGCATGGTTATGGGAACAATATTCAAGTTGGGCAATTTGAACTTAGTAGAGATATGACACTTGAAGAAGTCGTTGAGACAATTGCGTCACAAAGGAATTAAACCACTTTAAATACTTTGGCTCATCTGTAAAAAAAATAATTTTAAAAAACAGCCATGCACTAGAATCGTGCATGGCTGCTTCTTTATTATTCCTGATCTTGACTGGCCATATCATCAATAATACTTTCATCAATACCTTCTTTATCACGTTCTTCTTTCAATTCAAAATAAGTGTTAATTAATTGATTACCGATATTATGGTGAATACCATTGTGGTCATTACCAGTTCCAGCACGTGGAACGATGATCGCAAAAGCAACTTCTGGCTCATCGTATGGCGCATAACCAACTAATGTCAAGTTGTTTGTTTTTTGCTGTATCCCATTATCATAAAAGTGATTTTGAGCTGTTCCTGTTTTTACCGCGACATCGTATTCACTATTTGCCCAATGACGACTTCCAGTACCACTAGTTGCTACACGTCGAAATCCTTGCTGAACACGTTCGATATAATCTTCATCCATATCAATTCGATTTAATACCGTCGGGCTATTGCTTTCAACGATAGAGCCTAGCGTTTCTTTGCTACCATTTGACTGTCTTATTTCTTTGACAAGGCGTGGACTTATCCGATAACCATCGTTAGCAATTGTTGACACGTATTGCGCTAACTGCAAAGTGGTATAAGTGTCATATTGACCAATCGCAAAGTCAAGTAATAAACCACCATTTCCAGTCGTTGGACCGGTTACACCTGTCGATTCAAATGGCAAGTCAATTCCTGTTTCGACCCCTAAGCCAAACTGATTAAAGTAATTTCGCATCGTTTGAAATCCTTCTGGGTTAAAACCACGTAAAGGCTCATTTTCACGATATGTCGCACCTGAAATACGCATCGCTATTTCAAACATATAAACGTTTGACGATTGTTCAATAGCTGTGATGTCATTAACATCATAAAGTTGTTTCCAAGATTGTTTCACTGGGGTTCCAGCAATCCGAATCGGTCGATCATAAATGACTGTTCCTGGAGATATAGCTCCAGTTTGATAGCCTGTTAATACGGTTGCCCCTTTTATTGAAGAGCCTGGTATATGAGCATCATAAATAACACGATAAGCTTGATCGACATACTCGTTTTCTTCACGATCATAGTGAGCGCCAGACATCGCAAGTACATCACCCGTTTGTGGGTCGAGCACAGCGACTAATGCGTCTTCCATATATTTGTTCTCACTAGGATTTTGATTAATATAATCTTTAAGTTCTTGTTGGACAATTTGATCTAAGGCTTGTTGTAACTCAATATCAACCGTAAGCATTAAGTCATTACCGCTCTGCCCTTCTACAACAGTTTCTGTGCCAACAATATTACCACTATTATTTGTGGTATATTCAATAATCTCTTTCTGACCTCGCAAAATACTCTCGTATTGTTGTTCTAATCCACTTGTTCCAACACGATCATTACGACTATAACCTAATGTTAAATAATAATCCTGATTTTCTCTAGGAATGCCTTCATTTGATGAAGTGATTCCACCAATAAAGCTGGAGAATGTGCCATCATACATACTGATACGATTCCAGTCAATTTTAGCATCTATACCAGGCAATCGTGTTAAATTTTCTGATATTAAGGCATACTCTTCTTCAGTCACATCTTCGTTTTTTATCGTATGTGGTGATAATTCATATGCTTGATCCAGCTCTTTTTTTATTGCTACAACATTCAACAAATCAGGATCTGACCAATCATATTCATCATATGTTTTATCTTCTTCAATATAATCTAATAGTTGTTGATACTGTTCACTTGTATCTAATTCCAAATCTTCCTCTGTTAAAAGATCATTAGCATCTTCTGTATTTAATAAATACCAATACTCTTGTTTATCACGATCGCGAACCATCGCTTCAAGTTCTTTAAAGTCATCTGACATCACCATCAATTCAGCTAAATCTTCAGCTATTTTTAAGCGTGCTTTTGCCGAATCGCCATTTTTAGGTGGTGTATATGTGATTGAACGTTCTGGCTCATTATCTAAAATTAATTGACCATAACGATCGTACATTAAACCACGAGGCACAGAAATAGAGGCTCGTGTATTTTCAGTTTGATTAACGCGCTCTCTCGCTTCCTCACCATTTATGATTTGAACAATTCCTAATTGTAAAATAAGTAGAGAAAACAATAAAAAGACAAATAGAAACAACACGTTTAAACGTAATGGTAATTGCGCACGTTTTTTACTTTGTTTAGCCATCGGCTCCCCCCCCTCTTTTCATAAAAAGTATCACAATAAGTAATTATAGCATGTTTTAATGCTTTTTTCATTTTAAAAGTTGATTCATAAAAGAAAAGTAAACCATAAAAATACCCTATAGAATAGAAATTTGTCTACTCTACAGGGTACTTCTTATGTTTTTATTTATTTAGCTTTAGTATACAGTTCAGCAACTTTGTTCCAATCTACCACGTTCCAAAATGCTGAAATATAATCTGGACGCTTGTTTTGATATTTTAGATAATAGGCATGCTCCCACACATCTAATCCTAGAATTGGTGTTTTACCTTCACTAATTGGCGTGTCTTGATTTGGTGTACTGGTAATTTCGAGTTCACCATTGTTAATGACTAACCAAGCCCAACCAGAACCAAAGCGGCCAGTTGCTGCTGCTGCGAATTCTTCTTTAAATGACTCGAAGTCGCCAAATTTAGCTGTAATGGCATCAGCAAGTTCACCTGATGGGTTACCGCCGCCATTTGGTGATAACAGTGTCCAGAATAGACTATGGTTGGCATGACCACCACCATTATTTCTGACAGCTGTTCTAATATCTGCTGGAAGTTTACTTAAGTCGTTTAGTAGCTCTTCCACAGTTAATGTTTGAAGTTCACTATATCCTTCTAATGCCGCATTTAACTTTGTTACATAGGTGTTATGGTGTTTCGTATGGTGAATATTCATTGTCTCCTTGTCGATGTGCGGCTCCAATGCATCATAAGCGTAAGGTAACTCTGGTAATTCAAATTTCCCCATGAATAATGCCTCCTTTAGAATTTTTCCATTCGAAAGTTCACAAAATGTTCACTTTCTTTGCAATTTTTACTTTAGCAAAATAAACCTTAACTAGCAAATTTTTTGCTCAGTAGGGCCTAGTTATTATATTCACCAAAAAGCAACTTGTTAAACAGTTAATTTTATCACATATGACCGGTAATAAACGTTACAACCAATCAGCGGAAGAAGAACGTTCCTACTGATTGGAGTTTCGCTTTATCAAATTTTATCTTCATTTGAATAGCTTTCGATTTGGTCAATATCATTTGAATCATGATCATCCGTTAACTGATCATAGCTATTTTGGTCACTAGAAAAGTCAGATGGGCTTTCTGATGTACCATAACGCTCCACTGTATGCCATGCATCTGCATCATCCATTTCTAGTCTACCCATGGAGTGCTCTCCTTCTGGATATGATGCCGTTTCGTGATTGGCATGCTCTACACAAAACTGTGTGGTCGGAATAGCTTGTAATCGTTCTTGATCAATCGTCTCTCCGCATTTCTCACATTTCCCATATGTTCCTAACTTCATTTTTACAAGCGCTTCGTTAATCGCTTTTAATTCTTTCTGTTCGTACTGATTTAATGCGATATCCTTTTCTTTCTCATACAACTCAGAGCCTGAATCTCCGGGATGATTATCATAATTAGATAATTCAGTGGAGTACTCCTCCTCCCCTATCCTCTGATGATTTTGAACATTCTTATCCAATAATTCATGTTTTCGATTTATTAATTCTCGCTTTATATCGACTAAAACCGTTTGATCTAGCATTGTTTAAGTCCCCTCTTCTGCTTTATTACTTATATCTTTCCTTATAATCAACAGCTTAAACACTTTTTACCCAAAATTAAAAACAAGCCATTAAAAATGACTTGTTTTTAAAAGTGGCTCGGGACGGAATCGAACCGCCGACACACGGATTTTCAGTCCGTTGCTCTACCGACTGAGCTACCGAGCCTTATTTATGTATAATGGCGGAGGAAGAGGGATTCGAACCCCCGCGGGCCGTGAAGCCCCTGTCGGTTTTCAAGACCGATCCCTTCAGCCGGACTTGGGTATTCCTCCGTATAAAAATGATGGTGGACCCTGCAGGATTCGAACCTGCGACCGATCGGTTATGAGCCGATAGCTCTAACCAACTGAGCTAAGGGTCCTTGATGGGGCGGCTGATGGGGATCGAACCCACGAATGTCGGAACCACAATCCGATGTGTTAACCACTTCACCACAACCGCCATCAATACGATTGCAAAAATAAAATATGGTAGCGGCGGAGGGAGTCGAACCCACGACCTCACGGGTATGAACCGTACGCTCTCGCCAGCTGAGCTACGCCGCCAAAAATGGCTCCACAGGTAGGATTCGAACCTACGACCGATCGGTTAACAGCCGATTGCTCTACCACTGAGCTACTGTGGAATAATGTAATAGTATAAAATGCTGATATGTAGTAATGTCAGCGACGGTATATAATATATCACGAATAAAATACCCCGTCAATAGTTTTTTTAGAAAGTAATCTTGCAACAAATTAAATATAGCATGGTGATCTAACCGATTCAATAGTTTTAATAAAAAACATCCTAATACAATGTGCATTAGGATGTGTGGTAGCTATTTTAATGAACGGTTTCTGGAATTTTCTCTCCTAAAACTTCTTCTGCTATATTTAAGGCATGATCACCAATTCGTTCCAAATTACTAAGAATATCGACGAAGACAATACCTGAAGATCCAGAACATTTACCTTCATTCAAGCGTATAATGTGCTTTTTACGAAAACTCTTCTCCATTCGGTCGATTTGTGTTTCATGCTTGACCACTTCAAGTGCTTTAACACGATCCATTTCTGAAAGGGACATAATCGCCTCTTTAACCGTTAAATTAGTCAAGTCTATCATCTTATTCAAATCTTTTTTAGCGTCTTCTGTAATAATAATTTTATTTGAAATCTTAAATTGAATTAATTCAACAACATTCTCAAAATGATCACCAATACGTTCAATATCTCTTACTGAATCAATTAAAGCTGAATGTCGCTCACTATCTGCGTCCGATAATTGTGCAACTGACAACTGAACTAAGTAATCTGTTATTTCACGATCTAATTTATTCAGTGCATTTTCGATTTGAAAAGCATTTTCTGCATGTTTCGTTTGGTGATTATTTAAGAATAAAGCCGTTTCTTCCAGTCCTTTGTATGCATATTCACCCATGCGAATAATCTCTTCTCTCGCTTGGTCTAAAGCCACTGCCGGTGACTGCTGAATAAAAATAGGATCAAGATGTGTTGGTTTAAAATCAATCACAGAATCTTCGCCTGGAATTAATTTAGTCACTAAATGAGCCAACAAACCAATAAAAGGGAAGAAGATAATGAGATTAGCCACATTAAAAATACCGTGTGCAAAAGCAATTGTCATTTCAGCATTTAAACCTAGCGCCTCTCTTATTGAAGCAATTAAAGCTGTATACGGATGAATTAATAACAAAATAACGGTAGCACCTATTAAATTAAAAATAACATGTGTTAATGCCGCACGTCTTGCTGCAATACTTGCTCCAATTGAAGCAATAACTGCTGTAATCGTTGTCCCAATATTATTTCCGAATAATACCGGCATGGCTGCATCTAGATCGACCAATCCTTGTCCCAAAAGATTTTGAAGAATACCAATTGTTCCACTAGAACTTTGCACGACAAAGGTGAAGACCGTACCAATTACCATACCTAAAATTGGATTTCCGGACATTTCAATCGTTAATTCATGAAACGCCTCTAAATAACGTAATGGATACAAGCCACTACCCATTAAATCTAAACCTAAGAACAAAGCACCAAAACCAAAAATGGTTTGGCCATAGTTTTGTAATTTTTGATTTTTAAAAAAGAAAAGCAGTAAAGCACCTACCGCTACAATAGGTAGTGCGTATTCTTCAATTTTAATACCTATAATAAAGGCAGTAACGGTTGTCCCAACATTGGCACCCATTATAACACCAATCGATTGTCGTAGTGTCATAAAACCAGCGTTAACTAAACCTACAGCAAGAACAGTAGTGCCTGTACTTGTTTGTAATAAGATGGTAACAACAATACCAGCTAGCACACCCATAAATGGATTACTAGTAAATTTATCAAGAATATCCTTTAAGCGATCACCTGCAGTTTTTTGCAAGCCCTCACCCATGTATTTAATCCCTAATAAAAAAATACCTAAACCACCAAAAAACTCAAATAATAGATTTTGAATATCAATTTCCACGGATTCTCATCCCTTCACTTCAATATTTGCATGTTTATTTAGTAAACAATCCTTCACTATTATTAATGATATATAAACAAAATGTAAAGAGAATTCGACTAAAATTTACACTAAATTTACACTTTGGTGTGTCTCATCAAAATAAAAAAGGGATGATACCTTTATTATGGTAATTTATCTAAAAATTATTAGCGTGGAAAGTCAATATAAAACGAGCCTTCAATCAGCGGGCGGAGGGCTACAGGATGTAGGTTATGCAGACGTTGGACGTGGCGGCCTTAGTCTGTCATCCTTCTTAAAGACATGGCGGTTTTAGTCTGCGATCTTACTCACCCACTGATTGCAGGTTCGTTGAGTGTTGAGTGAACCAGGACATTAGCGTCCGTTATCTCCCACCTCAATAAATTTGTTCTAAGCTCAATTTTGAGGTGGAGTTTTGCAGACGGTTAGCTGTGTTGAATTTGCAGGAGCAGAAAAGATTCAAAATATTAGTAAGCGCGCTTTTCCATATCATTATTTGAACGCTTATTGCACACGTTGTTGTGGCGGATCAACTAAATCAACAAGTATTCGAGTACCATCAACTTGTTTGACGATAATTTCAGATTGTCGTTCGATCCAATGGCCATTAGTTACCGCACTATAGTCATGATCATTGATCTTTATCGTCCCAACCGGACGCATATCGGTTAATGTAATCCCCTTTTCCCCAATCAAGTGACGATAGCTTTGATTCATTGAGCTATATCCTTTGTCGTCAGTAAGTTGATCCAGTAACGTTATTTTACTCCACATATTCCGCTTTGGTAGAAATTTCAACCATATGATTGAAAAAATAGCACCTACAACTACTCCAATTATGGCATACAGTCCAACAATCCAATTAGGTGAACTTAAACCGACTGAAATAAGCATGAGTACCGCTCCAATACCAGCAAGGGTCCCATCATTAACAAATTGTCCATCAACAAATATAAGAGAAATCCCAGTAAAGTAAATAATGCCCATAATCATCATCATTGATGGATCAAGATAGGCTATAAAATAAATTGAAATAAGTGCCACACCTAATAATGCGAAGATCCCTTTTGTATTAACTAGTAATTCGCCTACCAAAAACAAGGTAGCAAAGCCTACAATAAAAAAACTAATCCAATCAAAAGCAAAGATATTCATCATAAACAACTCCTTCGTTATATATATATCAAGTATACAAATTTTAAGTGTCATAAGGGGGAAAAGATCATGTCAAACCAATATAAAATCGGTACATTAATTATTTTAGCATTAGTTTTTTTTGCTTGTTATCAAGATTTGACTAAACCATCTCATCAGCAAAATCTAACTTCCCCTACTACTTCTCCATTATATTATGATGAAAGCATTGAAAGCTTTCAAGTTATTTCTTATCAAGTTCAACGTGGAGAGCAGCTTTTATCCATCCTTGAAGCGATAAATGATGCTCAAATTCAGAATATTGATCAGGCGATAATTGACTTTAAGTCTTTAAATCCTACAGCTGATATTTATCAATTAGAAGTTGGTCATGTCTATTTATTTCCACGTTATTCAAACGATGAAAATAATTGGACTTATGGCTTCTCATTTAATCTTTAAACCTTTATAATGAATAGCGTAAGAGTTTAATAGATTTTATAAACGTAACGATAAAAAGGAGCGTTAACTTTCATGGTTTTAACACACAGAAAAAATACACGTCCGGTCAAAGTAGGAAATGTGATTATTGGGGGCAAAGACCAAGTCATTATCCAATCGATGACAACCTCAAAAACACACGACGTAGACGCAACAGTATCTGAGATTAAACGTTTAGAAGATGCCGGGTGTCAGGTTGTCCGAGTTGCTTGTCCAGATGAACGGGCAGCTGATGCTATTCCTAAGATTAAAGCACAAATTAATATTCCATTAGTTGTAGATATTCATTTTAATTATAAACTTGCTCTCAAAGCGATTGAGGGTGGTGCTGACAAAATTCGAATAAATCCAGGCAACATTGGTAAGCGCGATAAAGTTGAAGCTGTAGTCAATGCAGCGAAGGCGAAAGGGATCCCGATTCGAATCGGCGTAAATGCCGGTTCATTAGAAAGACATATTCTTGAGAAGTATGGTTATCCAACTGCAGATGGTATGGTTGAGAGTGCATTACATCATATTAAAATATTGGAAGACCTTGACTTTCACGATATTATCGTATCTTTAAAAGCCTCAGATGTTGGATTAGCTATTGAGGCTTATGAGAAAGCTGCTGAAGCGATCGATTACCCATTACATCTCGGCATAACTGAATCAGGTACTTTGTTTGCTGGAAGCATTAAAAGTGCTGCAGGTATGGGTGCTATTTTAAGTAAAGGGATTGGTAACACGATGCGTATTTCCTTAAGTGCCGATCCTGTTGAGGAAGTTAAAGTGGCTCGAGAGCTATTAAAAACTTTCGGGTTAGCTTCAAATGCTGCCACTTTAATATCATGCCCGACTTGTGGGCGAATTGAAATTGACTTGATTTCAATTGCAAATGAAGTTGAAGACTATATCTCAACGATTAAAGCGCCAATCAAAGTTGCTGTATTAGGATGTGCAGTTAATGGACCAGGAGAAGCACGCGAAGCCGATATTGGGATTGCAGGTGCTAGAGGCGAAGGTTTATTGTTTAGACATGGTGAAATTATTCGTAAAGTCCCGGAAGAAACGATGGTAGAAGAATTGAAAAAAGAAGTGGATAAGATTGCAGCTGAATATTTAGCAGCTCATACAGAAGAAAGCTAAAGGCAACTTAAAATGTACCCTATAGAGTAGACACTTTAAAAAAAGTCTACCTATAGGGTACTTTTGTGTATAATTAGAGAAAAAACAGTAAATGGGGAAAGA
>NZ_JAFBDS010000008.1 GCF_016908375.1 Amphibacillus cookii | reverse complement strand
ACATCCGGTCTCACAGCGCCCTTGGCTACAAAAGTCCGGTAAGTTATAGAAACTTAGCCCTTAAAAATACTGTTTAATTTGGTGTTGACATACCACCCCCCTTAAGCCGGCTTAAGGGGGGGAGTTATCAATTTCAGTAAAAACGGTGTTAGTGACTGATGTTTCCTCTATATATAGCTCCAGTTATCACAGCGCCCAATTAAATAGGGTCAATGATAGGCATTATAATGATAACCAGTAGTTCATACGCTAACAGCTGTCACTCAAAATAATACTTGCCTTAAAGTGTACTTTAAGGTTTAAGATAAGGAAGAACCAGCTGATTATGTCTGAAAATAACTGACAAGGAGGGATCTGGCCAATGGCATTCACGATCAAAGAAGCTTCAGAGCGGCTTGGTTGCCCGGCTCATACGATTCGTTTTTATGAGAAGGAGGGATTGCTCCCTTACATTAAGAGAGATAAGAACGGGAATCGACTGTTCGAACAAGATCACCTAGATTGGCTCCGGGTGATGACATGTTTTCGGGCGACAGGGATGAAGCTGTCGTTGCTGAAGGAGATGGTGGATCTTGCGCTCGATGGTGATTCCACTATTCCACAGCGCAAAGCGATCTTGAATCAGTACAAGGAAGATTTATTTCGCCGCCAGAATGAATTGACCACAGCGCTCGACGCCGTCAATAACAAACTGTCGATATACGAAGAAATCGCGAAAGGGAAAACTCCTTCCGAGAGCCAGTTGTTAGTCAAGATGGAGGAGTCAGAGCGACAACAAACACGAAATGAGGGATTAACAAATGAAACAAAGAATTTTAGGCAATAGCAATATCCGCGTCTCTTCGATCGGACTGGGAATTATGGGGATGTCTCCAGGCATTTACGGGGAGACTAACGACGAACAGTCGATCCAAACGATACATCACGCTTTGGACATTGGCGTCACGATGTTCGATACCGCGGACGTGTACGGGAACGGACATAACGAAAAGCTGCTCGGCCGTGCTCTTCAAGGCCGCCGCGAGCAAGCCATAATCGCCACCAAGTTCTCGTACACCCCAAATTACGAGAGCATCAGTGGCCATCCTGATTACGTTAAGAAAGTAGTGGAGGATAGCCTTCGCCGTTTGAATACGGATTACATCGACCTATACTACCAACACCGCGTCGATCCGCAAATCCCGATAGAGGAGACGGTCGGAGCGATGGCAGAATTGGTCAAGGCAGGCAAAGTTCGGGCGCTCGGCCTGTCCGAGGCTTCCGCTTCCACCATTCGCCGCGCTCATGCCGTGTATCCTATCTCCGTGCTAGAGAGTGAGTATTCGCTCTGGAGCCGTGACATCGAAGAGGAGATACTCCCTACCGTAAGAGAGCTGGGGATTACCCATGTGGCCTACAGTCCACTGAGTAGGGGCTTTATCTCCGGCGAGCTTCGCACTTTCGAGGATCTGGCCGCTGACGATCTTCGCAGATGGATGCCGCGGTTCCAAGGAGACAACTTCCGGAAGAACATTAAGGTTGTCGACAAGATTAAGGAGATCGCGGTGGAGAAGAACTGTACACCATCCCAACTGGCCATTGCCTGGACGATTGCCAACGGCGCGCTACCGATCCCGGGTACGAAGCGTATCAAGTATCTGGAGGAAAATGCTGCTGCGGCTGATATCCTTCTCATGAAGGAGGACCTCGAACGAATCGATCAGGTCAGCCCAAAGAATGTCGTTCACGGCAAGCGTTATATGAATGAACAGATGACGCTGCTCAACGGCTAGACTATAATCAGAAGAAGCAATGGTTCACGGGCTCCGTGGACCAGTTGCAATTGGATATTGTCTCAGGAGGTCGACAAGCCATGAACGCTCGTTTTACAGGTCGAATCAGAATCGCTTCAGGCTCTATCTAGTTAAAGACGTTAGGATATTAAGTACAATGTAAGCTCGCTAACGGGACTCCAACAATGATGGCAATTTTAGCTACGTTAGTTCCTACGACTCAACTATTGAAAGCGTCGTCAATCATAAATAAGATATCTGGATCTTCATAAAAGATATTTTCCGTTCCATTGCACTGATGAACATCCGAACGTGTTATTTATTGACTGGATATCGTTCATTAATATTGATATCTTATATAACAATAACTTAACACCTTAAAGTGGAAACACTGGTAATATAGGCATATTCAACACCTATTTTTATTTATTTCGTCTATTCACAGTATGGGCGGCATGATGCAAAAATTACTTATAAACGATGATAAAACAATGTTTATAAGTGTTCATCCTTGTTCATGCTTTTGTTCATGTTTCACTTGTTAATATTAATAGAGAGGTCTTTCATTAAGCTGCTAAACTTATTGAGGCCTCTTTTTTAATGTTCTTTGTCGTATGAGCGTATATGTCCATTGTAGTATTAATATCACTATGTCCTAGTCGTTCTTGTATCTCTTTAATGTGTACGTTAGCTTCAATCAGTAAAGAGGTGTGAGTATGCCTAAACGAATGTGGTGTTATATGTTTTTTAATCTTAGTTTTCTTAAGCAAACGTTGCAACCTATTAGAGATAGACTTTAATGTTTTTGGATAACCTTCATTAGTTGCAAAAATAAAATTATTATCGTGATAAAACCAATACCAAGGGAGTGAATGAACTGAAAAGAATTATAAAAACAAATTGAAAGTACCTTTCAAAAAGTACGTTATTTATAATGAAAAATATGCTGACTTGTCTGAAGAAGAAGCAGAAAGAAAAGTAAAAGAAGATGGATGGGAATGGGAAGATCAAGTTAACAAATATGTAAAAAAAAGTTCAATCAAAGCGGGGAGTGTAATATTAACTGTGTAAGTAAGAAATGCATACGGTTTCTTACTCACACAGTTTTTTATTTGGTAGAATAAAAACATAAAGCTAAAGGAGTGTTTGAAATGGGCAAACCTAAAAGAGATCCTGACTCCGTAGAATTAGCTAACAAGATTATTGAACAGTATCAACCAAAGTCTGTAGAAGATATGCAACATGCATTAAAGGACATATTCGGGCCGATGTTTGAATCGATGTTAAAAGGTGAAACGAATCATCATTTGGGCTATGAATCCAATGATAAAGGGAGAAAAAGAAACAAACAATAGTGTATCTTTTTTAAGCGAAGTTGTATTAAGTTTTTTGATAATAATGTAAGTTTAGGGTTTGCCTATAAAAAGATGTGAGCAAAAGGAAAGTATTTTTCTTTGCAGTATAAAAGCATTCTCGTAAAAGAATGCTTTTATATATATGACTAAACAATAATAAGATGTCAAAAAGCAGAATCAACATATAACCTAATCCGTTGTTGATTAGGCAACACTTATTATATTAGATAAAGTTTTACCGTATCTTACAAAAATGTAATATCTATTTAATAAAATTCGATGGTTACGACCTCCATTATTTTTTACAATAAAATCAATAGTTGTTAGAAATAAAGGAGCGATGATATATGATAAAGGTTTTCAATATAATTATTTGCATTATTGAGGTACTTGTAGATGGTAAGCGGGTAGTAATCGAATTAAATGACCAAATGAGTTAAAATGCAATAAACTATTAGTTTTGAGAGGAGTCTTACTTCTCTCCCATTACATAAATAAGCTGAGAAGGGATAATATCCATGAAAAAAATCATGATAGTTGAGGATAATGATAAACTCTGTATACCTTTAGCTAAACATATAGAAAAATTCGGGTACGAAGTAATTACTTTAGAACAATTCAATGATATCTTAGGCAAATTTCTTGAGAAAGAACCTGATTTAGTATTACTAGATATAAATTTACCATCATTTGACGGCTTTTATTGGTGCAGACAGATTCGCCAACGTTCTACATGCCCGATTATCTTTATATCTGCACGAGAGGGTACAATGGATCAAATTATGGCCCTAGAAAACGGAGGGGATGACTACATTACAAAACCTTTTGAATATGATGTGGTAATTGCTAAAGTCAAGAGTCATCTAAGACGAGCATATGGCGAATATGCATCCAGTCAAGGTGAGCGGATGATTAATTTTCATGGTTTAACATTTTTACAAGAGCGAATGGAACTTCGATTTCAATTGAAGTCAACAGAGGTTTCAAAAAAGGAATCATTATTATTAGAAGTATTATTAGAACGTGGAGAAAAGATAACAAGTAGAGATCGTTTAATTGGAAAAATGTGGAATACGGATATGTTTATTGATGAAAATACGTTAAACGTTTATATCACACGGGTAAGGAAAAGACTTTCTGATATTGGAATCAAAGATGCTATTGAAACAGTTCGTGGGGCAGGTTATAGGATGAGATGTACATGGGAGGAAGTAGAATGAAGTTATTTCTTCGTTCACATTTGTCCCTTATTTTTGTTACCACCATACAGGGAATATTTGTATTTGTTTACTACTGGTTTTTAGGATTTCAAGAATTGGATCATTTGTTTTATGTCTTTATGATTCAAGTAATAACTATAGGAATTTATCTAATTTATCGATGGATACAGGATATAAAACTTTACCGATGGTTACAAAAGTCTAATGATGACGAATTATATGTAACACAATTGGGAAAAAGCGTACTAGCTGAATCCATTTATGAAAGGCAATCTGTACTCACCGAACTATATGAAAATAATCTGCAACAGGTTAAGAAAGATTTAAATGAAAGAGTAACATTTACAAATCAATGGGTACATCAAATGAAAACGCCCTTATCTGTCATCCATTTAATGATTCAAGATAATGATGAAGCGTTATTTCAGGCAATTCGAAAAGAGTTATATCGATTAGAAGATGGATTAAAAACTGTGCTATACTCATCACGACTATCTATGTTTGAAAAAGACTATTCTATTGAAAAGATCCCTCTTCAAAACTTTATGAATGAAATTATAATGGAAAATAAAAGATTGTTTATTCAATACAAAATTTTCCCTAGAAAGTACTTCCCAAAAGATAAATTGTGCGTGTATTCTGATAAGAAGTGGCTGCAATTTGTTATAGGTCAAATTATTTCAAACGCCGTTAAATATTCCGCTAACAAAAGTGATACATTAAATATCAAAATTGAGAAACAAGAAGAGTGCATCTTATTAGAAATTAAAGACTTCGGTGTTGGAATTCCTTCACAAGATATCAGAAGGGTTTTTGAACCTTATTTTACAGGAGTAAATGGTAGATTGTATCACGAGTCAACGGGAATGGGGCTTTATTTAGTAAAAGAAATTATGGGTAAGCTCCAGCATGAAATAGAACTACAATCAGAAATAGGACAAAGTACAACCTTTAAAATATATTTTAAGGAATATGTTTCATCGAATAAACACTAGCATAAAGGGAAATGAAAGAGTCGTTTTTAAAATGGACAATATAGCCGGCTAAAAACATACAAAATCGTCGCCATAAATTTCGACAAACTTCATAATTAGATTGAATCCTAAGAGGAGGAGATTTGATTTATGAAGTTGGAGGAAGAGCGACGAAGAGTGAAAGAATTCTTGGAACGAGGTATGTCACATACTGATATCGTAGAGATGTTGGGGATGCATAGACATACTGTGAAAGCGTTAAGTGAACGAGAGAAAAACCATGTACAGAAGCGTGTGAAAAGGGATCGAAGCTAGATCCCTACAAAGAATACTTCATTAAGCGCGTAAAAGAAGATCACGTGTTTAATTGTGAGAAGCTTATCCTGGAGATTAAACAACGAGGCTATACAGGCGCGGTAGTACGATATTAAAAGAGTTTGTACAACCCTATCGTAAGGCCTTTAAAGAAAGTCATACCTTACCCAACTAATGAAGGGGTAAGGTTCTTTTATGTCTTTTCCTTACTAAAGTGTAAGGTTGATTTAAGGTAATTCTATTCTTGTATTTTTATATTCCTTATATAATAAATATACAGTCAAATATGTAGGAGGCAATATAATGGCAGATGTATTACAAGTACAAGATTTAAATAAAATTTATGATGGAAAAGCGACCTTCCAAGCTTTAACAAATATTACGTTTAATGTGGAAAAGGGAGAATTTATTGGTGTAATGGGGCCGTCTGGATCGGGAAAAACAACACTATTAAATCTAATCTCCACAATTGATAGACCGACATCGGGACAGGTCATTGTTAACGGGGAAGAGCCTCATAAATTAAAAAAAGGGAAACTTGCAGAATTTCGACGGAAAGAACTAGGATTTGTTTTTCAGGACTTTAACTTATTAGACACATTAACATTGGAAGAAAATATTATGCTGCCTTTGACACTAGAAAGAGTAGATTCAGGTGGAATTGACAAGAAAGTACAGGCTATCACTCAAAAGCTAGGTATTGATTCAATCTTAAATAAACGAACATATGAAGTATCAGGCGGTCAGAAACAACGTACTGCAATCGCTAGAGCAATCATTCATCAGCCTTCCTTGTTGTTAGCCGACGAACCAACGGGAAACTTAGATTCTAAATCATCGAAAGACGTGATGCAGACTTTACAAATGATTAACGAAAAAGATAAAACAACGATGTTAATGGTTACCCATGATCCATCTGCTGCAAGCTATTGTGATCGAGTTATTTTCATTAAAGATGGTAAATTGTACAACGAAGTATATAAAGGAATGAATCAAAAGGTATTTTTTCAACAGATTTTAGATGTTCTATCAATGCTAGGAGGAGATTCGGATGACCTTTCCACAGTTCGCTTATAAAAATATAACGCGTAATTTGCGGGCATATCTAGCCTTTTATTTAAGCAGTTCGTTCGCTGTTATGATTTTCTTTATGTTTGCGATGTTCATCTTTCATCCTGCATTAGAAACAGGTTATATGAATAACATTGCCAAAAAAGGCATGGTATTTGCAGAATGGGTCATTTTTGTATTTTCAATCTTATTTGTCCTTTATTCTGTAAGTGCCTTTTTAAAAACACGGAAAAGGGAATTTGGAATCCTTACAATTCAAGGGGCATCACCTAAACAACTTCGCCTACTAATCACACTGGAGAATGTATTCATCGGGCTTGCTTCTATCGTTACAGGAATCATTGGTGGAACAGTGCTTGCTAAACTGTTCTTTACTGCAGGGTCATATATAGTCGAAATGGAACCACTTGAACTATATTTCCCCTTGAAAGCACTAGGAATAACAATTGGGGTATTTCTACCTCTGTTTGTGCTTATTTCTCAATTTACACTCTTTATTATCCATTCAGAAGAAGTAGTTTCTTTACTGAAGGGATCGGTCAAACCAAAAAGAGAACCAAAGCCTTCTATACCTTTTTCTATACTAGGAATGCTGTTCTTAGGTGGAGGGTTTGGCTTGGCTTTATTTGCAGGTATTGATATTGGTAGTGCAGTTATTATTACTGTTTGTACAGTAATAGGGACCTACTTGTTTTATAGCCAGTTAAGTGTCTGGGTACTGAAACTGTTGAAACGAAATAAGAAATTTTATAGAAAAGGTACAAATCTACTTTGGATTTCTGATTTAATGTATCGAGTCAAAGATAATGCTCGTTTATTTTTCATCGTAAGTATTGTTTCTGCTGTGGCCTTTACGGCAACAGGGACTTTAGCCACTTATAAATCAATGTTTACCACTGAAGATTCATTATATGAAATGGAGTTTCTATCCTATTCTAGTAACAAGGATGAAAATGAACAACTGACATATATTCAACAACAGTTTGAACAAAAAAATATAGATTACGAGCAATCTAAATTTAAAGTGATTGAAACTGGTCAAGGATCATCGAATTATCCTGTTTTAGTTCTTTCATACAAAGATGGGATTAAGATATTACCTGAATTAAAAACTTCTAAACTTGAGGAAGGAAAAGGGGTTTACTTTGGGCAAACAGAACGAGAAGGATATACAGTACTCCAAGATAATACGACAGACTTACAATTAAATAACCAACAAATGTCGATAAAGTTGCAATCAATTGAACAGCCACTCCTTTCTCTTCATGATGTGTTAGTTGTTGATGAGAATACCTTTAATCTATTGAAGCAAGGTAATGAGTTAGTAACCTTTTATGCTTTTCAATTTGCTAATTCAAAAGAGAACTTAGATATAAGTCAAACGATACATGATCATATCGTTGGTGAAACATATAACCCAGATGCTAGGTACTCTTCAAAGGCCATCGAATATTATCAGACTGTTCAATTACCAAGTTTAAGTCTGTTTATTGGTTTATTTATTGGCATCATCTTTTTTTTGGCTGCTGGGAGTTTCTTGTATTTCAGGTTGTTTACGGATTTATATGAGGAAAGAAAAAAATATAAATCACTAGCTAAAATCGGATTGAGTGAAAAGGAAATGGTTAAAAACGCAAACATTCAAATGGCAATCCTCTTTTTCCTACCATTTTTGTTGGCTATTGTTGAAACAGGTTTCGCCTTACAGGTGTTACAAAGGGAGGGAGGATTTTCTAACGTATTTCAATCAGGAGTTATTACCATTTTAGGATTCTTGGGATTACAGCTTCTATACTTTATTGTCATTCGTTCTAGTTACATCAAAAATTTAAAAGAATATGTATATCGCTAATTAAAAATTAAGGGAGAGATAAATATTGAAAAAAGTAGTGAAAATAACTGTAGGAATTGTACTTGCTTTAGTTGTCATATTAGTTGGTTTTTTTACGCTTGTTCCAGAAGTAGAAAGAGATCTTATCAACCCTTTTGTACCTAAAGAAGAGGTATATGTACAAATCAATGAAGAACCCATTGATGCTCGCAGATATGAATATACTTTAATTGGCTATACTGAAGACGGTGATAAAAAGGAAGTAACATTTAGTTCAGCAAGAGTATTAAAAGAAAATGCCTTTTTAATAGTTACTACAAAAGGGTCTTATGTAGAAAAGTGGGAAGAAATACAGGTTGAAGAACTACCAGATAGAGTAAAAGAACAGTTAAACAGTGATTGACCAAATAGATTTGCCACCATCTGTTTAAAGTTCGAAATTATAAGTTTGAGTATCTGAAATGAGTAAAAGAATATTTTGTAACTATATTAAGAGAAAATAACCATCCCAATAATTAAGATGATGGAGAGGTTATATGTTTAAATTAGATAAACAAAATAGAAATCCAAAATACGAGCAGTTAACCGAAAAAATAAAAGTGCAAATTTTAAGTAATATGATTAGCCCGAATACTGTACAAAGATCATACTATGAACTTGAAAATCAAGGATAGTTATATTCTATAAAAGGAAAAGGTTATTATGTCGCATCTATTAATATTTTTCAAATAGGAAAGAAAATAGAACATGAGTTAAAACCACAGTTTTTAAGAGTATTACAAATGGCATTATCAAGTAAGGATATACTGGAATGGTTGGGTGAAGCAGATTGGATTTAATTCATTATTAAAAAGTAAAGCCTGCTTAGTACAAATATTATTGATAAGCAGGCTTTATAAGACTGAGCCTATTAATTATGATTGTCCAGTTTCGGGGATAAGTTTAGCAGGCTCATTTGCAGATGAATGGAGTCGCCAAAATCAAGAAGATAGTATGGGTTTAATTCCTTGTGCTGAAGGTGGAAGTTCTTTGGGTGAGTGGTCTGTAGATGGAGTGCTTTTTAGACATGCAATAACTGAAGCTAAATTTGCTATGCAAATTAGTGAGTTAACTGGAATACTATGGCATCAAGGAGAAAGTGATAGTAATAATGATAACTACAAAGTATATTATGAGAAGCTCTTAATAAGCAGGTTTGTTTTAAAGAAATGAGCCTGCTTCATCGACTACAGGCCTTTTTCTATTGGTAGAGCAAAAAGGGAGAGTTATTTTCTGTGAATAGGTGAACTCTACTCTCTATTTTTAAGACGGGCGTTTGACGAACGGTTATCTGTGATAAATATGTTGTTGACATATAGGAAGTCTCATTATATCATATACATATACTGAATATTAGAAATAAAAAAGGAATGTTACTGGTAGCAGGCATGACCTTATTCTTATGTAAACGTTTAACTATATAGTTAACGTTACATGGGAATAGGTCTTTTTGTGTTTGGGAAAGTTAATTTAAAAGGAGGGGAGACCACTTGAAAATTATTAGAGTAATAAACAATAATGTCATTTGCGCTGTAAATCCCCGACGTCAGGAACTCATACTCTTAGGAAATGGAATAGGTTTTCAAAAGAAAAAAGGGGACCCAGTAGATTTAGAAAAAGTAGAAAAAGAATTCTATTTAAAATCAAAAAATGTTGCCGGGAAACTATATGCATTACTTGCTCAAATTCCAATGGAGTATATGAGTGTTTCAGAGAGTATTATACAGACTGCTAAATCAGAACTTAAAGCAGATTTGAATGATAATATATATATTACATTAACTGATCATATTAGTTTTGCGGTAACCCGATACAGAAATGGTGAAGAATTTAAAAATGGTTTATTGTGGGAAATAAAAAAGTTTTATGCTTCGGAATATAAGGTTGCTCTAAAAGCTTTGGATATTATTAATAGAGAATTTAATGTTAATTTGAAAGAGGATGAAGCAGGAGCAATTGCACTTCATATTATCAATGCAGAGCTAGGTTATGACATGGAAGGGACTGTTAAGATAACGCAGTTTATTCAAAAGATTTTAAAAATAGTTAGGTATCATTTTAAAGTCGATTTAGATGAAGATTCTTTACATTATGTTAGATTTATAACGCACTTGAAATTTTTTGCTTATCGCTTGTTTAGCACTTCCAACATACCAATAGAGAATAGTGATATCGATTTCCAAGAATTAATTAAAACAAAGTATAAAGAGGAATACGAATGTAGTTTAAAAATCAAAGAACAAGTAAGAAAAGATTATGAAAGAGAACTAACCGATGATGACCTTATTTATTTATCTGTTCATATAAGACGCGTTACCATTTAACTATACAATTAAATATTAGATAAGAACTAGGAATGTTACTGATTAAGCAGGCATGACCTAGGGTCCCGAAATGTAAAGCGACACGCTCTCAGCTTTGCATCCCGAGACCCTAGGTCTTTTTTTTATTATTTTATACGGGAGGGAATTTATATGGAATATCAAACAATAGCTGCTGAAATTTTAAATCATGTGGGTGGGGAAAAAAACATTTCGCATGTCACACATTGTGCAACAAGGTTACGCTTTAACTTGAAAGACGATTCAAAAGTAGACACACATGCGATTAAGAAGGTGCAAGGTGTTTTAGGTACCGCCAAAAGTGGAGGGCAGTATCAAATTATTATTGGAAGTAATGTAAACAATGTCCATGATGAACTCGTAAAGTTGGGTAATTTTAAACTCAATACCGCTGATGACTCAAATAAAAAGAAAGGTATTTCTCGCATTTTAGATACACTATCCGGTATTTTCACGCCTATTTTACCAGCTATGATAGGTTGTGCAATGATTAAGGCATTGCTTGTTATTTTAGATGTCACTTCTTTAATATCCAGTGAATCTGAAATATTCGTTTTTTTAACATTTATTGGTGATTCAGCTTATTATTTTCTGCCTATGCTATTAGCTTGGAGTGCTGCAGTGAAATTTAAAGTAAATGTAGGCTTAGCGATTGCACTAGCTGGTATATTATTACATCCTACTTTTTCAGCAATGTTGAGTAGTGAAGAAGCGATTACACTTTTAGGGATTCCGGTTACTAAAGCGACCTACAGCTCTTCCGTTATTCCAATTATTTTAGCTGTTTGGGTCATGTCCTATGTAGAGAAATTTGCTGATAGGGTATCTCCAAATGTATTAAAAACAATATTGAAGCCCTTGTTGATTATTTTAATTATGGCACCATTAACTTTAACGGCTATTGGCCCACTAGGAGCAATAATAGGTAATTATGTTGCAGAATTTGTAGGTTTTGTTAATACGAATATGGGGTGGTTAGTATCCGGTATTGTTGGAGCGACATTTCCTTTCTTGATTATGACAGGTATGCATTATAGCTTGGGTCCTATTGCGATCACAGCTTACACAACAACGGGATTAGAACCTATTATAGGACCCGGTATGTTAATCCACAGTCTTGCTCAAGGTGGAGCGGCATTAGCAGTTGCTTTATTATCAAAGAACAAGCAGGTTAAACAAGTTGCAGGTTCTGCGAGTATGACAGCTGTACTTGGTGTTACAGAACCTGCGCTATTCGGGGTTGCACTAAGATTTAAGAAGGCGTTAATTGCTATTATTGTTGCAGGTGCAGCCGGTGGACTTTATGTTGGTTTCTTTGGTGTTGCACGATCTGCAATGGGTATAACGGGGCTAGCTACTTTGCCAGCTTTTATTACAGAAAATCCTTATAATTTAATGCATGCTATTATTGGTTGTGCAATCGGCTTTTTAGTAGCTTTTGCAATGGTATTTATTTTGAAATTTAAGGATGTAGACCAAGAAGATCCTCTAGTGAAAAATGAAAACAATCAAGAAGAGAATGCTTATCAATCACGAGTTAAAAATAGTGTCGTAAAATCACCATTAAAAGGTGACGTTGTTCAATTAAATGAAGTTAAGGATGAAACTTTTTCAAGTGGCGTTTTAGGAAAAGGTATGGCGATTCTTCCTACAGAAGGTCGTTTAGTTTCTCCTGTAAAAGGTGAAATAACTACTATATTTCCTACTCTACATGCGATAGGAATAACATCCGAAGACGGTGTTGAACTGCTAATTCATATAGGTATGGACACTGTTAAACTAAATGGAAATTATTTTAAGTCAACAGTGGAAAGTGGCGATCAAGTAAATGAGGGTGATTTATTAATAGAATTTGATATGGATGGCATTCAAAATGAAGGCTATGATTTAATTACCCCAATAATTGTGACGAATACAAATAATTATTTGGATGTTTTAACTACGGAAAGGGAAACCATTGATACTAATGAAATTCTATTAACGATTGTATTCGATCAGTATATGTCTGAGAGGGGACAAGATAATGAATAAAAAAGATATATTACCTGTTGATTTTATGTGGGGAGGAGCCACTGCAGCGAACCAATATGAGGGCGCTTGGGATGTGGGAGGAAAAAAGGCAAGTACAGCAGATGTAATGACTGGGGGAACGCATACGAACCCAAGACGAATTACTAAACATATTGAAGAAGGTGTCTATTATCCTTCCCATGAAGCTGTTGATTTTTATCATCATTATAAAGAAGATATTAAATTATTTGCTGAAATGGGCTTTAAATGCTTTAGAATGTCGATCGCTTGGTCAAGGATTTTTCCTAATGCTGATGATCGTGTAGCAAATGAAGAAGGCCTTCAATTCTATGACAACGTCTTTTCAGAATTGAAAAAATATAATATTGAACCTGTTGTAACGATTTCTCACTATGAAGCACCGTTTGCTTTAACTGAAAAATATAATGGCTGGGTATCTAGAGAGGTCATTGACCATTATGTGAAATATTGCAATACACTTTTCACACGTTATAAGGATGTAGTCAAGTATTGGATTACTTTTAATGAAATTAATAGTTTAATGGTTCCTGCTGGAGCATTTTTAGCTGGGGCATTATTAATAGATGACAGTGGGGCTTTTAATAATACAACTATTGATAGTTCCCAAATGCGATTCCAGGCCTTGCACCATCAATTGGTTGCTAGTGCAAAAGCAGTCGACTTGGCTCATAAAATAAATCCTAACTTTAAGGTTGGGTGTATGATTAATTACAGCTTGGGTTATGCAAGCACATGTAATCCTAAAGACATTGTCAAAGCTCAAAAGCATGACCAAATTAATAATATGATTTGTGGCGATGTCCATGTTCGTGGGGAGTATCCAGCTTTCACTAAACGTTATTTTGAGGAGAACAACATTAAAATTGAAACGGCTGAAGCAGATCAAGAAACACTAAAAAATGGCTGCGTGGACTTCTATACGTTCAGTTATTATAAGTCTCATGTAGTTGGGACGCGTCCCGAGGGTGATGAAACACAAGGTAATGTATTTGGTGGGTTTAAAAACCCTTATTTAAAGGCTACTGATTGGGGATGGCAAATCGATCCTGAAGGGCTACGATATGTACTTAATCATGTTTATGATCGTTATAAAATCCCAATGATGGTTGTTGAAAATGGCTTAGGTGCGGTTGATGTAGTGGAAAAGGATGGCACAATAAACGATGATTACAGAATAGAATATCTTAAAGGTCATATCGAGCAAATGAAGGAAGCCGTATATGATGGTGTAGAACTCATAGGATACACGCCATGGGGGTGTATTGATATAGTGAGTGCATCAACAGGAGAAATGAAGAAACGTTATGGTTTTATCTATGTCGATAAAGATAATGATGGCAAAGGTACTTTAAATAGATGGAAAAAGAAAAGCTTTGGCTGGTATCAGAAAGTGATAGCAACAAATGGAGAAGAATTGTAATCAATTTTTATCACAGATAACCGTCCGTCAAACATCCACCTCAGAATAGAGAGTAGGGCAAATCTATTTAGATGGGAGCTAACGGACGCTAGTGTCCTGATCCATTCAACTAACCATCGGTGGGCGAAGAACGAGAACGCTCACTGATGGTTAGTTTCGTTTTATCATGACTGTGCCCTAATCGCTACATAATTTGCTCTAAGCTAACCTCAGCTTCTGTCAGAAGAGAGGTTTGAGTGTGTCTTAACGACTATGAAATTAGTTGCGTTGATAGATGTCGTAGCTGCAAGGAATGACTACTTCAATAAAACGGGAACCTATATTCCTATTTGTTCGGACGGTGGGATCGTTCATGACTATCATATTACGCTGGCGTTAGCTATGGGAGCAGATTTTGTGATGATGGGGCGGTACTTTGCCCGATTTGATGAAAGTCCCACTCAAAAATTGAAAATTGGAAATAATTATGTGAAAGGATATTGGGCTGAAGGTTCTACCAGAGCTAGAAACTGGCAACGTTATGATATGGGAGGATCAAAGTCACTAGCATTTGAAGAAGGTGTAGACTCTTATGTCCCATACGCAGGTGGACTGCGCGAAAACCTTAATAATACTTTAAGTAAAATTAAATCAACAATGTGTACCTGTGGAAGTTCGATCATATCAGAGTTCCAGAATAAAGCAAGAATCACCCTTATATCATCTACTAGTTTAGTTGAAGGTGGGGCGCATGATGTCATAGTTAAAGAGAATAAATATCCAGGAGAGTAGTATGTGAGAACGACTTCACGGTAAATGCAAGTTAAACAAGGTGTCTGAGTTAGTGTCACCAACTCTTTACTCAATCGTTGATAGGCCATCGTCAAGTTCCGTTTTATTGAAAAATCGGTGATTTGTCTTTCATTTAATCATATAAAGAAGGACTCTCCAAATGGACAGTCCTTTAATGTTTTACGTTACTTACAAGTTTACCCTTTTATCAATGATGATTAGAGCTGCAATAATAAGGATAGAGATTACTGTTTTCAAGCCATCTTGCTTTGTTATTATCGCTGTGGAAGTAATCGGCAAAGATCCAGTGAAGCCACGTGCTGTCATAGCTTCATACATATGTTCAGAGCGTTCAAACGCCTTAACGAGAAGTGCGGCCATTAATTGACCATAAATCTTTAAGCTTTTGAAGCGAATCCCGCCATGGAACAAGCGCGATTTAATTGCTGTTAACATCCGCTGAACATCATCGAGAAGCAGAAAAACATACCGATAAGATAAGACTAAGATGGTGATTAGTGTTGGTGGAATATGGAATCCTAATAAACCACTCATTAATTGATCGAGCGTCTGCGTTTCTAAAATAATTGTCAAGACCGTCATCGATGTAAAAGCTTTTAATAAAAGTATTAACGCAAATATCGATTGTTGGTGTTGGAACGACCAAAACAACGGTACAGTCATTAATAAGAGAAAGGGACTGATAATTAAATACCTTTGAAGTAGTAGCTTTATAGGGATGTTCATTAAAAACAGTGTGGTTAATGCAAGTAAATAAGCAATGAAGATGGAAACGATATGTGTTAAACTTATCGCGGTAAATGTATAACTGATTGCAGCGATTAATTTAGAACGAGATTCCCAGCGTGTTGCCCAATCTGGAACGGAACTCCTTTTGTTCGCTTTAATGAGCATTGTTTGATTAATCAGTAGATGAATTTAAGTTTCTTTTGACAGCGACAAGGGTGATGGTTGAGCCAATCAATAAACCTACAATAAGCATGCCAATTAAAGCCCAAATGCTAGTGTCGATCTGTTCATCTTCATTGATGTCTAAAAGTAATGTTGAGGTGTGACTGATGCGGTCATAGTCGTCCTCATCAAGCACTCCTGCTTCTTCTAACACGACATTAGCTTTAATTAACCATTCGCCTGCTGAATCTAGTTCAATAGTAAAGTTACCATTTTGATCGGTTACTTCTTCTATCACTTCGTCTTCTGGTCCATAGGCCATTATGGTTGCTTCCTCTATAGCATGCTTATCAAGCTCGACGATCCCCTCTAATTTTCCAGAAGACAAGCTTGATAAATCAGTGGTTGGCACGATTTCTAAAGCTAAGCCAACAGGTGAATCGGCATGGGCCTCTCCATCACCAACAATGTGCACGGTTTTGGCCATATGACTGCTTAATTGTGTGAAATCTTGATCATCGGGTGAATATGTACCTAAAGCACGTTCTGCCCAAAAGATATATTCACCCTGATCTTGGATCGGCACGATCGCTCTTGCGTAAACACCGGCAGCTTCAAGATCCAGCTGATCCTGATTCCCATCTGGATAACGCACATATAATCGATAATCTTCGGGCTCTGATTCACTTACATTATCTCGAATATGTCCCCATTTAATATCGACTCTTAGTTCTTGACTGTCAGAAAGTTCTTTGACTTGAATAAATAACTCATGCGCAAATAAGGTAGGCGTTGTTATCAGAAAAAAAATAGCAAATACAAACAAACTAATTAAAACTTTTTTCATTGTTAGTCTCTCCTCTTTTTTCATTGTTTTTTTCTTTGGCTTCTTTATATTGATGTCGAAAACTAAAGAATGTGGCGATAAAAGTGAAGCAAGAAATACCAATCATGATCCGGATAAAAGCAGGGATTTCTTTTACTATATGTGTATCCTTTTCCATGGTTGAGGCACGGTGACCGAAGTTATCTTCAGCAATGAAACGGTGAATAGTGAGCGCGGGGTCATAAGTTAATTGCCCGTTTTTGTCTACCTGCTCTTCAAAGATTAGTTGTCCAGATTCATCAAAGGCTGATACTGTTGCATCGCTTGCCGTCGTTCCATCATCAAAGTAAACACCAAGTTGTCCTTTTTTTTCTATTTCTATCATTAAACGATGGGCTTTGATTGTTTCCATGTTATAAAGAAAGCCACTTATAAAGAAGGAAATGACGACAATAATATAAGTTGTTTTTTTAATAGTTCCCATCTTATTTCTCCTCTTTCATTAAATGCTTAACAAGCTGTGGTCTAATTAGTGAAAGATGTTTGATCGCAAAACCGGTCAGCACCCCTTCAATCAATGCCAGAGGGAGATATGCCATCCATACGAGTTGAATAACAGAAAAGGCTTGGTCATGGTAATAAGAACTAGTACTTATTAAAAGCAAGCAAAGTAAACCCACTCCAATTAAAACAGCGAGGCTACCAGACATCATACCTTTCCAAAATAGTGTTAGTGATTTCCTGTTGATAAACATATAGTGAACGAGCAATGCTGGGATGGACATTAATAACGTATTTGCCCCAAATGTGGTGATGCCTCCATGTTGAAACAATAGGGCTTGTAAGAGTAAAGCAACCAAAATAGCTAATGGTGCGCGCCTGCCTAATATTAAACCGATAAAGCCGCCTAATAATGGATGGATCGATGTGGGTCCAATTGGTATGTTGATTAATGATGCTACAAAAAAGCCACCAGCTAATAGACTAATTTTAGGGATTTCTTCTTCTTTGGTCCCTTTTAATGCATAAACAAAGATTCCAACAGCCCCAATTGTTGTCGTGATAGCAACAGGGAGACTTAATACACCATCGGCAACATGCATAAAAAACCCCCATTCTTGTAAATAGTCGATTTTTAATGTGTCATCTTAAAGAAATTAAAAAGCCGAGCTAACTAACTATATTAAAGAAAAAGGCAAAATATGAATCTTATTATAAAAATTTAACGAATGAACAATCACTTGATAAAAAGTGGTTAGCTACAGGTAGATAGATGTACTAAAGGGCTTAAAGTCGCTTTTTTGGTAATAGACCTGCCTGATGACCTTTATTAAAAATCGTAGGCGAGGACTTAATTTAAGATAAGTCCTCGCCTACTCGTTACTATAGAATATAAATTTTCAACTTATTGATAAAATGATCGATAAGATTCAAGCCGCTGTTCACTAACAGAGGTGTGTAACCACCCTTTTGGGTGTGTCCTTTTATAATCTTCTGATGGATAATGCATAATTTTTAATTTCTGATAAGCAACGCTATCTTCTGGAACATAAGCACAAATATTTCCCTTTGAAAGCGAGCGCTGTTGCCTAGCATTTTGAGTATCATCAGCTGTTCTCCAATTGCCTTGTTGTGGCACCATAGGATATGGATAAGGAAATGTCGGATGATGCGGCGTATATGCAGAATAATAATGCATTTGTTTTCCTCCTTACGATAATCACTTCTTTATAAGTGTATTCAAGCTACTCTAATTTGCTATTAACAATTAGACAATTTGAATGGCTGAAGGGGATGCACAAATCATTGGATAACGAATAAAATGCTGTATGGTTAAATCTATGACTAGGGTGATGTATATGATTCCAACTCATATTAACAACATTTTTGCCATTCGAATAAATAGTGCTGCCAATAACTCCGCGATGAACTATGGTAATTCAGCGCAAAAAGGTCATCAATCAAACATGAAATTAAATGTTGGCTACTGGCAACCAGGTGATGCTAATTTCAGTCCGTTACAGTTTAATAACTCTAACATTTCAAACGATCCAGATGTCCTTGATCAACCACAAGCCCAAATATGATCGATCTCAGTACCATAATTAGCAGGAGTACTTTTCTCTTGCTAATTATAGATCATAAAATGGAAGATATTTGATTGAATAAGAGGTAAGTGGAAAACAAGGAGGCAATAGAATGAGCCATACAAATAATATTTTTGGTATCCGAATTAATACAATTATGAACAATGGCTCGGTTAATTTTGGGAATGTATGGCACACGAAACATCAATCAAACGTTAAAATGAATGTGGGTTATTTGCATTCTGGTGATGCCATTGATAGTCCCTTACAATTTAATAATAAAAATTATGCCTATGACCCTGACATCGTTGATCAGTCTCAACAACAAATCTAAGCAGAAAGGCTGTCAGCTATGGATTTTAAAATTAATATAAGGAACATCAATGTGAGTTCAATTAGTACATTAGGTTCGATGAATATTGGTAAAATTTTTTTTGCTCATAATAGGTCTCAACTCATGAGACTACCTAAAGAACACTATCAAGAAGAGGAAATAGAAGAAAATGATTAAGCCTATTGAAATTAATGCTATGTACAAAAAATAGTTAAAAAGAGGTGGCCCTATGTATTATAAATGGTATAATGATCATCCATATTATAAGAACCCTCAATTGATTTATGGCGCCAAGGGTTTACCTTCTTATCATCCAATCGGGCAATTATCTTCACACCCGAGTCAAGGAAAGAATACGCATGCGAATGAAGTAGGGTATCAAACCTTATTAGCCCACCTAAATAAAATTTATCAAGAAATCAATGCTTTAAAAGAAGATAATAAGCAGTTGAAAGATGAACTTGCTAACAAAAAGACCATTAATGTAGAAAATATTACAAATAAGATTCAAGATTTAAATGTAGAAAATTTATCAGGCTCTTTACTGGTTGGTTTAAGTGCGTTAAGTGATGCAGAAGAATTGCAAAAATTCTTAGATGATAATGAAGCTGTTTTTTTAAACGATATTAATGCTGAGCAAGTGGCCAATAACCAGATGAAACAACATCAGGCAGAAGACATCGTTACTAATGATGATGAATCATGAGCTTGGCTATCTGTTTTTAATAAATATATTTCTCGTTACCCTTTAAGTATTTAAATAAAAACCGATAGGCCTCCTGTTCATTAATCGGTAATTTGTCATTAAGATTTGGGATCATTTTAAACGTTCTTGCGATAATGGGGAGATGTAATTTGGCTTTTTTTATGTAGGCTTCATTTATCAATAAGTCAGTTCCTCCAATGGCTAATAATTTTCCTTCTGTGAGTAAAATAACGATATCAGCCCAAGAGGCGGCGAAATTCACATCATGCGTCGATAATAAAATTGTTTTACCCATATAATTTAAGCCCTGAAGCAGACCAGCTATTTGATCTTGGCCAACAGGATCTAAAAATGCCATGGGCTCATCGAGAATGATTATGTCAGGTCTCATTGCTAAAATACCAGCAATGGCGACTCTCTTCTTCTCTCCATAGCTTAATTGATAGGGTGGTGTATCTTTATATTCTAGCATGCCAACATTACCCAAGGCTGCATGGCAGACAGCCTCTATTTCCCCTTGATCAAGTTGTAAGTTTCGCGGACCAAAAGTAACATCGTCCCAGACTGTCGCAGAAAAGACTTGATCATCAGGATCTTGAAATACTAATCCGACTTTTTTTCGAATCGCTTTTGCACTTTTTCGGGTAAGTGATTGTCCCATAATGCTAATCTCACCATGATCAGGCAACTTTAATCCGTTTAAATGATGTAAAAAGGTAGATTTACCCGCCCCGTTTGGTCCTAATAGTGCTACTTTCGCCCCGATTGGAATCGTTAAGCTTAGGTCTTTAAGAGCCGCTACACCATTTTCATAACAATAAGTCACATCGGATAGTTCGATGGCATACACGTTTTTCATCTCCCAGCTAGCTTATATGAAAGGCGTCCATATTTTGAGGACGCCTTTCATATAAGTTTATCACAGCTAACCGTTCGTAAAACCTCACCTCAAAATAGAGAGTAGAGCAAATCAATTGAGAGGGGTTATAACGGACGCTAATGTTCGGATCCACTCAACGAACCTGCAATCAATGGGAGAACAACGAAAATACCCACTGATTGAAGGTTCGTTTCATTTATACGATTATGATTAATTAAATTGTTTTCCGATCTTTCCTTCTCTAACCATTGTTGCTAAAACATCTGCAATCACACGTGTGCCTAATAATGCGGTTTGATCACTAACATCATAAGGTGGAGATACTTCAACAAGTTCCATTCCACACACACCTTGACTTGCAACACGGTCAATAAATTGGAGGCCTTCGCGTGGTAAGAACCCCCCTGGTTCTGGCCAGCCCGTACCGGGAACAAATCCACTATCGAATGAATCGATGTCAACACTTAAATAAACCGCTTTAGCCCCATGCCAAGCTTTTTCTAGGGCAATATCCGCAACTTGATCAATGCCTAGTCTTTCTATATCATCCATTGTGATAACGGTAGTATCAAATTTTCGAACGTTTTTGACCGCTTCTCTTGGTACTTGCCAACCGCCAATTCCAACTTGAACAAGGTTCGATGGTGGTGCATTTGGAATATTAGTGGCATGGAACCAAGGCGTTGTATGCATGCGTTCGTCCATATCTTTTTCTTGGAGATCTAAGTGGCGATCCATATGGATGATACCTACTTTGCCATCAACATGGTCAGCTATTGCTCTTAAACAAGGATAGCCAATTGAATGGTCACCTCCGAGCATAACGGGGAGCGTCCCTTGTGAGAAAACGTGGGATACTGCGCGATAAATTTGGTCAAAGCTTTTTTCAATATTAGCAATGGTGAAAATATCACCAACATCGCACATTTTCAATGATTCTTGTAAATCAACCCCTTTTTCATAACTATAAGGGGTATATAATTTTGATATCCGTCTCATTGCTTCAGGACCAAATCGCGTCCCAGCCCGGTAAGTGGTACCGATATCAAACGGAACACCGATAAAGGCAACATCAAACTCACCAACATGGCGCACATCTTCTAAAAAGGGTGTTCTTAAAAAAGTGGGAATCCCACCTTGAGGTGGTCTCCCTTCTCTAGAGAAGGTGGAAATGGTACGATCTCCAATTGATGGTGCCCCTTCTAGACCATATTTGAGTGAGCGCTCTATTTCTTTTTCTCGCTCGATTTCAGGGATTTTTGCCTCTTGTTCGGCATTTTCAATTCCCAATAAATCAGTGGTACGGTCACTTTCTAATGCTTTTTTTTGCCGATAACTTAAACCGTGATTATCAAAGAAACCCAACGAAACACCTCCTGATCGCTATAATCTAAATGTGGGCGTTCTCATTCGATTCATTATATTCAAGAAATTAAAGATCATGACTGGTATCTTTATTTTCTTCAAAATTTTTTATTGCTAATTTTTGTCGTGTTTCCTTTGATCGAATAAGTCTATGCAACCACACATATAAATAACCATCTTGATAAGCCGCTTCAATTTTGTCATGATGGGCAGGGTAGGGTAACTGAACTTTCCGGATAATTGGTCCTTGATAAAGTTCCATGTGAATCGGACTCAAGCCTTTATGATCAACGCTCACAGTACCGATGATTTCCAATGTTTTATCATAAACATCAATCTCAACATCTTCTAGGTTTAAACCGGGCGCCCGAAAAATACAAAGAAGTTGATTGTTGGACTCACAAATATTAACCTTTACGCTTGAACCATTGTTTTTGATTCGTTTCGGCTGATCAGTTTGATTTTCATTACTATTTGCTTCCTCTTCAATAAAGTCAAAGCTCGAAAAGAAATCTTCACCAAGAAAATTGGGGATTTTATCATGCCATTTTTTTGGCCAATATTTATTCAATATTCACTTCCCCTTTCCTCTCATTTATATTTAGTTTAATAAAAAAAGCAGATTTTGTGCTTGTCTTTGTCTGGGTGTTTTAGCATATAAAGTATGAATGGAACTGTTTTCTAGGAAATAGAGAAAGGAGTATCGTTGAGCTATGAAGGCAAAGCTTGATCAATTTGAAAGTCGCCTCATTCAAGTAGAGAAGCTGGTTAAAAAACTTGAAGAAGACTATCAAGTGATGGAATCAAATAAATCATTCGATTTAGCACGACAGCGGTCGACCCCAAATACGGATAAGATCAGTTATTTACAAGAAGTGAATGAGCACATGTTTCAGCAAAATAAAAGATTGCGTCTCTTTATCGAACAGTGTATTGATAAAGGCACAGTTCCCGAAAAAGCAACATATTATCAAGCATTAAAACCAGACGATAATGGAAAGTGTTAACTTTATGAAAATTTTTTAATCTATATCGTTAATCAAGGAGAGACAAGGTGGCTCAATTACTCAAAAAGAACAGAAAGAAAGTTATCAGGACATGTGTTTATGCAGCTTAACACTTCCAACGCAAAATAGAGCACGTTGACGAGTGCAAGTGCTCTGATTTGTATGTGTTTATGCTAATGTTCAAGAACCCTTAAGTAAACCACTAGCTTTGATGTTTAGGCCATTGTTGGATGGATATCATAATTGCATCGTGTATTTGATCGCCTTCCCAATAATTTTAGCTGGGTTGTCCTCGTTAATGACAATCGGATCATAGCTAGGATTATCCGGAACGAGAATTAATGTATCACCTTGCTTTTTTACACGCTTCAGCGTAGCTTCCGTTGCGCCATTAACAAGTACCGCAGCAACTTCACCACTTTCAACTTCAGGTTGTTCTCGAATCAAAACCACAGATCCGTGTGGAATGGTAGGTGACATGGATTCGCCAGCTGCCTCTAAGCAGATCAAATGACCGCTGGGCAACGTGTCAGGGGACTCATAATAATAGCCTTTTATATTCTCTTCAGCCGTAATTGGATCACCACACGCAATGGTACCAAGAATCGGGATCGCTACACTTTGTGCTGCAATCGGTGTAAGGTTATCTGGTAGGTCTTCTGTCAATTCGCTTCTCGTTGTTCCAAAATAATCTGCAAGACGTTGTAATTTGTCTGGTCTAGGGTACGTTTTTCCTTTGATCCAGTTAGAAACGGTCATTTCCGGTATATCTAAATCTCTAGCCATCATTGTTTGTGTGATCCCTTTTCGTGCTAATTGTTGCTTGAGTTGCTGTGCTAAAGTTTGTTTTAAGTCACTCATTTTTATCGCTCCTTTCCCTTTAATGGTACCTTTTTAAGTTAGTTTTGTAAAGTGATTATACCTTTAAAAAGTATGAATATGGGTTGACAGTACCTTTTTTAGGTATTATATTATAAAATATAGAGAAAACACAAAGAATATATATTTTTTTAATTTAAAGTACCTTTTAAAGGTACTTAATAATCCATGAAGGAGATTGGTATCGTGTATGACATTAAAGTAACAAAAGAAACATTTAAAAAAGTAGAGGCTGAATGGCGAAATTACCAGCAGACGCTAAGGGAAATTAAGCGATTAGAAGAGACTATTATCAATCCATATCAAGAAACGTGGCAACGCGATGATAATATTGGAGGTGGACATGCTAATATTATTCGTGATCCAACGCAGACGACAGCCCTGCAATTAGCGAAGCACAAACAGTTAGATTATTTAAAGCAAATTGTTCAAGCTATTGATACGGTTTATGAAAAGTTACCAGCCGAATATCAAGCATTAGTTAAAGTGAGATACTGGTCAAATCATAAATATACGTGGGATGCCATTGCTGATCAATGTTTTATTAGTAAACGACAAGCAATGCGTTGGCGAGATGAAATTATTCATGTCACGATTGAAGTGTTAGGTTGGAGATAGGCAATGTCACTCCCATGTCATTTTTTTAATCAAAAACCGTGCTATTATGGTAGTGTAGAAAATTAGAGCATAGCAACTGAAGGACGAGCAGTTGCTTTGTTTTATTTTTATCACAGATAATCGTCCGTAAATCGCCTGCTTCAAACTAGAGGGCATCGATTAAACTACTAAGGTGGGGCTAATTCCTGATTCACTCAACGCCCACCGATTGAAGTTTCGTTTTATACGTGAATCGATTTCATCATGCGGTAGTGTGTATAAAAATTTAGCAAAGAAGCAACGGTGAAAAGTGCAGTGAAATAGGCTAAGTCAATTAAATCAATTTTTGCGTTAAAACGGAGATAGCATACAGCTGAATCTTCGTTTTTTTGATGGCGATAAATTGAAGCCTTGACCTCAACACGTCAATAAAAGGTTGCACCAACAAACAAGGAGGTAGTGCTATGAATTATTCTCGATCACCAACGTATTGACCGATTAAAAACAATTGAAATCAATTACTTAAAAAATATTAGGGAGGAAATTAAAAATGTCAGAAACAGCTATTCAATCAGTATTGGAAGGAAAAAATAAAATTTTATTATTTAGAAAGTTAGCAGATCAGGAGAATCAAGCGGCCAAGCTTGTTTTTCAAACAAGCCATACCTTTAGCTATAGTCGTGAACTTGAGACGATTATTACGAAAGATGGCACCATTGTTAAACCAGGAGAACTAGAGTCTGAAGTTAGTATTGAAGCGATTCAAACGAAGAAAGATCCACTTGCAGCGATGTTAAGAGAGGCTGTAATTAAAGGAGAAAAGCTAGAAATCTGGGAAGTGACTGTTGATCAAGAACTAAAAAATGATGAAGAGAAGTACCCGGCTATTTATGCACAAGGTTACCTTGGTTCATGGGAAGATGTCTCTAGTGCGGAAGAGGATGCAACGATTTCAAGTACATTTACCGTTGAGATGGAGCCTCAATTCGGCTTTGCAACCTTAACAGAGGAACAAGAAGAAGCGATCCAATACTTGTTTAAAGACACGGTTGCAGAAGGTGAGGAAGGAAATGAGGGGGCATAATCGCCTTCTCCTTTTTCTTTACACGATTAATGAGAAATAAATGTCTTATCGCAAACGGATGAGGATGGAAAGCTACAAATTTGGTTATTAAAAATAGGAGGTTATGAAATGAAGTTTTATATTAAGGATAGAGAAGTTGAATTAAAGTTTGGATTAAAATTTTGCCGTGAGCTTGATCAAGTGTATAAAGTCGATTATCAAGGCCTCGAATTTGGGATGGGTGTTAACTTAGCTTATATGAATTTACAACAGGCTAATCCAGTAGCATTAACAGAGGTGATTAAAGCAACTACCGCCCACCTAGGTTTTGCAATGCATGAGATTGATCAGGCTATTGAAACGTATGCAGAAAAAGAAGGCGATTTAAGCAAACTATTTGAACAGATCGAAACTGAAATGGGGAAGTCAGCGACGGTCATTCACACGATCAAAACATTCAATCAACAGGCAAAAGCGAGCGAAAGTTAAACCAAGCGGTTGAAACCTATGAATCGATTATTCTCAATTGCTTTCGCTATTTGAATTGTCAATCGTTACGTGAGATTGAGTTGATGACTTTATATGAATATAAGATGAGAATGCGTGCCTTTCGATTACAACGTATCGATGATGAATATGATATGCATCTGCAAGCATGGCTCCATCAACAAGTGAAAGCAACTAAAGAAAAAGGAAAACGGCAAGTGCCAGTTTTTCAGAGTTTTAAACAATTTTATGACTATGACAAGCGAATTAAGGAAATAGAAAGGCCAATTCAAAAGAAAGTTAGTCTATCAACTAAACAAAAAAACATGGCAAAGGCAGCTTATGTTGCTAATTTAGGAAGGGAGGTTTAAATGTGTCAGAAGCTAATGATATTACGATTTTTTTACAAAGTACAGCTGGTGAAATAAAAAGTGTTATTGGTGTGATCGAAAAACAATTATCAAATAACCCGTTTACCGAACTAGCAGAGTCGGTTAATGAAATTGCCAAAGGCTTTGATAAATCAGCTGAACAGATTAATGGCTTTGCAGATCAAACCAAAGAATCTTTCAAAAAAATTTGGGAATCTGTTCAAGAGCTAAATAAAGCTTTTACCATTTGGGATAAGTTGATTGCCGCCAATAAATTTGTTATTTTCGCCACAGTATTGGCTACATTAGCAATGCTTTTCGTTGAGCTTTATCAAAATTCAGAGACCTTTCAAAATATTGTTAATCGTGTTTTTGAAGCTGTTCGGGATTTCGTTGTGCCAATTGTAGAGGAAATTGCTGATGTGGTTACGAATGTGTGGACGTTTATTACGGATTGGTGGGAAGAACATGGTCAAGTACTTCTTGAAAAAGCGCAAACCATCTTTGAATCGATCTGGGAAACGATTCAAGAAGCTATGAATCATGTTTGGGAGATTATCGAAACGGTTCTAGGAAAGGTGATCACGTTTATTCAAGAACAATTAGAAAAGATTCAGACGTTTTGGTTAGAACATGGTGAGACGATTATGGATGCCGTTGAAAACATCTTTAGTTTTATCTACGGTATTATAGAGACCGTTATGGATAAGGTGCAGGATATTATTGCATATGTCTTACCGATTATCCAAAACATCTTTGAACGCGTAATGCCAATTGTTAAACATATTATCGAAAAAACATGGGAGAGAATTCAGATTGTTATTGAAACGGTCATTAATGTCATTTTAGGCATTATTGAATTTTTTGCTTCCATGTTCACTGGTGATTTTGAAGGGATGAAAGAAGCGGTATTGAAGATCTGGAATTCCATTTGGGATGGTATTAAAGGCTTAGTGGACAATGCTTGGCAGACGGTCAAACCAGCTTTTACAGCGCTTTGGGATTCGATTAGTGGTTGGTTTACTGATCTATTTAACGATGCACTGGATTGGGGCGGCGATTTAATAAAAGGGTTCTGGGAAGGTATTAAAGGAATGGGAAGCTGGCTTTCGAGTAAGGTAGGAAATCTCATCTCTAAAGTGGTACCGGGACCGATTAAATCAGTATTAGGCATTGCCAGCCCGTCGAAGTTGATGAAAGAGTATGGTAGATATACAGGGCAAGGGTTGGAAATCGGCTTAAATCATTCACGGACGAAATTACGTCGTGCCTCTGAGGCAATGGCTCGTGTAATCGAACGCCCTATTTCAGATCTCGATGTAGCCGGTCAAGTAAATCATATTCATCGTGATTCCCAACTTTTTAGAAATCAAAGGCATCAGCATCAATTATCTAGTCAGAAACAATCTGCATTTATTAATGTCTCAATTGGAAACCAAGAATTCCGTCGCTTTGTTGAAGATATTAATCATGAACAAGATCGTATCCATCGGACAGAAAAATCATTTGCTTAGGAGGTGAGCGATATGTATCAATTTGTGGATACAACAGCAGGGAGCACATCGAGTGCTTCCTTATCATTAAATACGATGTTTAATGGTCATAATTTAGATCAATTATTAACAGACGATCAAGGTAGTTTTACAACGTTAACCGTAACGGGGCGTAGTCAAAGCGAACAATTAATTGAAACGATAAACATCATGGGGATGGATGGTTTACTAGAACAAGATCATCCTGATTTGACACATCGTCAAATTGAAGTCAAATACAAAATAACGGATAAAAGTAGTGCTGGACTTAGACAGCGTTTATCACGTTTAAATTATTTATTGGAAGGATCAAAAAAGCAGTTACAGTTTACTGATGAGGCTTTTCTATTTTATGCAACCATGCAAAGTCATATTTTACCGGAAGAAGAGAGCAATACGCTTATCGCAAGTATTGTTTTCCTATGTTCCGATCCTTATAAATATGGTGAGGAGAAAGAATCGGTTTTTTCGTCTAATACGCTCAAGGTGAACAATGAGGGAACGGCAACTGCTTATCCCACTTTTGAATTCGAGGTGCTAGCGCCGATTACTTTTGCGATGGTACAGAACCATTTAAACGAATATTTATTATTGGGTTATCCTGTTGATGAGGATGAAGGAACCATTGTGGATACTCGACAAACGATATTAGATGAGCGTGGTGAAGGCCTATCGAAATGGAACGATTCACCAACCGAAGTGGATCCTATTTCAGGTCATATATCGGAAGGGAGTTTTGCTTATGATGGGACTGGAATCATTGTTGCAGACTATGGAACCCCCTCTAGCGATTCAGATGTGAATGGTTATGGACCAGCAATTATTAAGGAATTACCAGAGCCTGTCCAAGACTTTGAGTTAACCGCTGTTTTCGATACACGTACAAATTTGGCCGAGGAAAACTTTAGAATTGAGATCCATCTGTTTGATGAAGGGTTAAATAATTTAGGTAAAATTGGTGTTCGTGACGGTAATCGAGACTTTCATAACCGCCGTGGCCTTGGCCGTGTAGGACATTATGTTGACGGAACAACGCGATATTTAGTAGGGTCTGGAAACTTTAATTACAATGATTTAGGGCGATCGTCAATGTTCTTTGTCCGCTGGCGTCGTGAAGGCAATCAAACAACGATGTATTTTGCTGAAGTGGTTAATGGTGTGCATGATAGTAACACATTAATTGAACGCCGTTTTATCGATATCGACAATGAATGGATCGGTGCTGTAAAATACGCACAAATTTATATCCGATCATGGCGTGATCGAAGAGCCCCTTACTTAGCCAGGGTCAATCGCTTAAAGATAGAAAAATTAGCGCAATCGACTGAAAATCAGATCCCTTATATGGCTTATCCGGGGGATATCATCACGTTTGATACAAAAAATCAAGAGATGCTCTTAAATGGTGCAGATGTAACGGCACTTAAAGACTTTGGTGCCCATTATTTCACCCTTAAAACAGGAGAAAATGAACTTATCCTGCACCCAGAAGAGCATTTTAATACAACTGTACGTTATCAAGAGCGCTTTAAATAGGAGGTGATAAAATGATACATGTTTTAAATGGACAGACAAATGTTATTTTAGACACAATTGATCAAGGAAGTGTTTTGCAGAATGAACATAGACGTTCACTCAAAGACTACCTAGAAACGTTTGAATTTACTGCTTTAGCTGATAAAAAGTTTGCTGAATATTTAACTGAACGAAACCGTATGATCATTCCTGCTGAAGAACAAGGCTACACTGAATTTATTATTGATGAAGTCGTTAAAACACGTGGCCCGAATGGTTTGGAAGTGCGGGTCTTAGCACTAGCTAGCTATTTAGAATTAAGAAAAGCTGCTGTTGTCGAACCACAAACATTAACAGGATACACACCGACAACAGCGGTGAGCTTTGCTACTAATGGTACAGAATGGCGTCCGGGAAGAATGGACAGTAATGCTACCGCTACGTTTAACATTGACAGCTATACCAATCCGTTTGCTTTTCTAAAACGTGCCGCAAACGAATTTGGTCTCGAGTTAAGCTTTAGAACAGAAACGGAAGGTGGCCGTATTGTTGGTCGTTATGTTGACTTATTAGAACGCGTCGGTGACTGGAAGGGCCGAGAAATCACGTTTGGTAAAGACTTAGAGGGGATTGTGCGTAAGGAAGATGTCAGTCAAGTCTACACCGCATTATTATGCTTAGGTCCGGAAAATGAAGATGGTGAACGTCTTGAAACCTTAGTGGAGAATGCTGACGCCTTACAAAGGTGGGGCAGACCAGATCCAGTGACAGGTGAATTAAAACATTTAGTCGATGTCTTTGAACCACAGTCAAACCAATCAGAGTTGACGTTAGAACAATTAGCGCAATATGGTCGCACAGAACTTGATAAACGTATTCATGCGTTTATTACCTATGAATGCGACATTGTTGATCTTGAAAACGTCCCTGACATGCAAAACAAGCAAATTCGATTCGGGGATACCATTCGCATCAAGGACCAAAAATTTAGTCCGCCATTGTATATTGAAGCACGTGTTTTTGAACAGCGCCGCGATATTTTTAATAAGTCAAATAAGCACATTGAGCTAGGGGACTTTATTGAGTTTACCGAGGAAGAGGTAACGAATATTTGGCGACAGTTGCAAGCACAAATCAATGCTAGAATTAGCTTTAATGAGTTGCAAGAATACACGTACAACAAAGAAGAAATTGAGGAACGTGATTTAACTGCTTACAACAACTCAACAAGCTATGCAGACACAGCGGTTGAAAACGTCGAGATAGACGATAGCAACTTTAAAGATGACACACCGCAAATACCACAAAATGTTGAAGCGGAGGGCTTTTTTAAGGTTATAGCGGTTAAGTGGTCTTATAACAATTCGTCAACGATTGCTGCATATGAAGTATATGCGTCACAAACGCCGGGATTTACGCCCGCCCTTAGCAATATGGTTTGGAGTGGTAAGGCCGGAAGTGTTATGTTTGAAGCGGAAACGAACGAAATGTGGTTTTTCAGAGTTAGGGCAGTTAATACAAGAGGAACTGCATCAGGATACTCGGTAGAGGTAAGTGCAGAGACCGTCAGAGTGCGGGATATTGACGTTGAAATGGGTGCTATTAATGCTGAAAAACTGGCTGACCTTGCTGTTACGGCTGGAAAACTAGCGGACGGCTCAGTTATTAAAGATAAATTAGCTGATAACGCAGTAGACGAGGAAAAACTAGCTAACGACTCTATATCTGCCATTAAAATTCAAAATGGCGCGATCAATAATGCTAAGTTAGATGACCTAGCGGTAACAGCTGAAAAGCTTGCAGAAGGTTCAGTTGAGACAGAAAAAATTGAAAATTACGCCATTACAAGTGCTAAAATCGCAGAGTTAGCAGTTGGTACAGCCGCTATACAAAACGGCGCTATAACTAACGCTAAAATTGATAATCTTGATGCCGAAAAAATAACGTCAGGTATTATTGCTACTGAGCGTATACAGATCGGTAGCGGGGTACAGTTTGATGATGGGTACGATCCGACTAAGATTGAGTTTGGTGGAAGAAATCTACTGTTAAACTCTACATTTAATGATGGGCGTAGCAATTGGCGACAAACTATACTGACTGAATGGTCAGTGATTCCACCTGAGGACGATAAGCCCAACAGCCATATATTACATGTCGAAAATTCTGTTGATCGCGCAACACCAATACGCAACGAAAAAGTAACAAAAGGTCAAGGATCGGGAACAAGACAATATATAGTCAGTTTTGATTTTAAAGTAGATTCCATTCCGGAATCTAGTCACACTGTAGTAACAATGAGACATTGGGATAACCCAGATCAGGACGGAGGTAATGGATCGGGGTCAGGGTTAACTTTTGTTGATACTGGCACTGGTAATATTACTTTTGCCAATATTAATACTAAATATAATATACAACCTGGCGTGTGGCAACATTGCGAATTCCTTCTTAATGAGAGTATTGGTAATAACTATTTTACATTTTGCTTTTACGTCCACGGGAGTCATGGTCACTATAAAATGCGCGAAATACAATTGGAGGAGGGCAACAAGTCCACAGATTGGTCGCCTGCACCAGAAGATCATCAAGCTTACGCAGACAATGCCCCGTTGAAATTGTGGGGCTACGAAGATACAACGTATATTGACGGAGGAAATATTTACGCTAACACTATTACAGCTAACGAGATAGCGACAGGTACTATAACGGCTGAGAGTGGGATAATAGCAGAGCTAGCAGTCGGAAATGCGGCTATCCAAAGTGGCGCTATTACTAACGCTAAAATTGCTAAGGCTGCAATCACAGAAGCTAAGATAGATGATTTAGCGGTTACTGATGCCAAGATTGCCAGTGTTACAGCAGATAAAATAGATGCGGCTAATCTTTCGGCAATCAGTGCTAATTTAGGTACAATAACGGCGGGTGATATAACTGGTGTTAATATAAATGGATCAACAATAACCCAAAAAGGCGAAGAAAACGATATCGTGCTAAACAATGAAGGCTTTTTTGTAATAAATAGAGATACTGGAATAGAAAGAATCTCAATAGAGACATTTTTCGAAGAAACAGACTTTGAAACCATAGCTCCATCACTTATCACTTTTGAAAAAGGATCTTCTCATGAGTTTGCAGTTGGAACTGGTGGTCCCGGAACAGGGTTGCCTGATTGGCACGTGGGGTTTAGCTGGGGAAGTAGTTGGGCGTGGGACAACGGAATATCCGAAATTGTTGGGGGGAACACTTTGCGGATCCATGCAAACGATACCTACTTTCCGGACGGTCAAATACATGTTGAAAGCGGATTGACGTTGCCAAACGCAGCTGCAGGTGCAGGTCGAGATAATGGTTTGATGTTTGGTGGATACAACGGGAATATCATTTCTATATATCGAAATGATTGGGTGTTTTATGGAAATCGGACAAATGGCTCCCCTTTTCATGTAAGGTCGCATGATTCGGGTAGTTCCTTTAGAAGTGACTTGTGGGTAGACCAAAGAGGCTACTTATACTCTCCAGCAACTTGGAATTTAACATCTAGTAATGCAACCAATGTGAGGATTTCTTTTGCTAGTAGTTCAAGTGAAGCTAGATTCTACCGAGTTACATCAGCCAAAAAATATAAAACAGAAATTGAATTAGCTAACGTAGACCCTTATAAAATATTGGAAATAAAACCTAAATCATGGTATGACAAAGGAGAGATCGAACGTAATGATAACAGTATAGATGGGCTTAAACGCTATTATGGAATTATTGCAGATGACTTTGAAGATGTAGGTTTACCTGAGTATGTGGACTACATTGGCGGGGAGATAGAAAATATTGTAGAACGGGCTTGGACGCTTTTGATTCCTATCGTTAAAGACCTAAAAGAAAAAGTAGATGATTTAGACACAAAAATAAAAAAATTGGAGGCTAAAGTATGAATCAAGATATTAATAAAATTATGGATGTTGTATCGATGGAATGGTCGAATCAATTAGCACAGGCAAATAAAAAAATTGCTGTGTTGGTAGAAGAAAACGAGCGATTAAAACAAGAGAATCAACAATCAAGTAATCAAGATCAACCAGTCGAATAGGCTTGTTTTTTTCATTAAAATGGATAAAATTTTAGCAAAACGACAGGAAGCAATGAAGTTAAACTATGTTGGTCCCAAGTTTAAGAAAAAACTAACTTATTTGCTATAGAACAAACGAATAGGGATTTTTGTAATGTCGTTGATTGCATGTTATCAGAGATAACCGTCCATAATACGCTCGCCTCAAAATAGAGAGTAGAGCTCATCTATTTAGACGGAAACTAATATCCTGATCCACGCAAAACCATCAGTGAGCGGGTAAGATCGTAGACAAAGAACGCCACGTCCTGTGGCAACGTCTGCATGACCTACACCCTGTAGGCCCACGCTCGCTGATTGAAGTTTCGGTTTATTCCAAATCTATTAAAGAAATAATCGCTAAGTGTTTAATGATACGGGTTGCTCTGGTGAACCGGTATCATTTCCTTATTTTAAAGGAGGGGAGGTATAGATGGGTGAGCGTGGTCAATGGTATACCAATAAGGAGTTGTTTGAACAGCTTAACCAGGTTCAAGTAGATTTTAATGAATTGCGCTTAGAAATGCGTGAAACGCGAAAGATGATTAACAAATATAATGGCTTGCGTGAGAAGCTAGGCTTTGTAGAAGAGAAGATTAATAAAATCGAAGCGAAGCGTGAGGGCAAGCAATTATTAGGTCAAACGATTCGTGAGTGGGGTGGTTGGCTGTTTGCTTTAATTACGTTAATTATTTTGATTTATCGGGGGTGAATAGATGTTAAATATCAAAGGTGTCAATAAACAAACGTGGGGGCGAATGATCGCCCTTTTTTTAATGTTGTTAAATCAGCTAGGTCTTTCTTTTTTTGACTTTAAACTTTTGCCTTTTACGGATGATGATATTTATCAAGGGGTATCTGTGTTGATTTCAATTATCGTGACCGTTTGGGCAAGTTGGAAGAATAATAGTTTCACTTTAGAAGCGCAACATGCAGACCAACACTTAAAAGGAGGTAAACAGGATGGTAAAAATATATCTTGATCCAGGTCATGGCGGGACCGATCCAGGGGCGGTTGCGGATGGTTTGCAGGAGAAAGATCTGGTATTAGATATTGCTCATGAAATAAATCGGTTATTACGTCGCTATCAAGGGGTAGATGTCCGAATGAGTCGTACCAGTGACCGAACAGTTCGTTTGCAGCAGCGGACGGATGACGCTAATCAGTGGGGTGCTGACTATTTTTTGAGTATTCATATTAACGCTGGTGGGGGAACGGGCTATGAAGATTTTATTTATAACCAACTCTCATCTGGATCTGATACCTCGGCAATGCGTGATGTGATGCATCAAAGTATCGTTGAGCGGATTGGCATGCGGAATCGAGGGAAAAAGACAGCTAACTTTCATGTGTTAAGGGCGTCACGTATGCCGGCGCTTTTAACGGAAAATGGCTTTATTGATCATGCAGATGATGCGGTTAACATGCGTGATCAAACGTGGATTAGACAAGTTGCTCAAGGACACGTCAATGGCTTAGTAGGTTTATTTCAACTCGAGCAACGACAGCAATCAGAAGCTAGTGAAGATGAAAAAACACGAACTTACCAAGGTAACAGTATTGTTGATTATTTGAATGCAATGGGAAAAGATCATTCATATCAAAATCGTAAAAAGTTGGCGGAAACGCATGGTATCACGAATTATCAAGGAACGGCTGAGCAAAATTTGTCGCTACTGAATAAGTTGCGTGATAATAATCAATCACAACAACCTGTATTATCATCAGATGCCACTGGTGATCTCGATACAACAAGTGTGGTTGATTATTTAAAAAGTATGGGTGAAGATGCTAGTTTTGCTCATCGAAAAGACTTGGCACAACAATTTGGCATTGCAAATTATCGTGGGACGGCTAGTCAAAACACGGAATTGTTGGCAAAGCTAAGACGTCAACAATGAGGAATAAGAGTGGAACCATTCTATATGTATACAAAGAGTGGTTCCTTCTATTATAATTGATAATGATATTCAATATCAATTATAATAGAAGGAAAGGAACATAATGATGATCAATAATAAACAGTTTCCAAAGCACAATTTTAATTGGAGTGCCGTCGGTTTTGTATTACATGATATTGAACAAAAGCAAGCAGGTGCTGTCGCGCATCGTTTAGCGACACAATATCAATTTATTATGATTAGAAGTGGAAAGGCACTTGTGCAAATTGACCAGCACGATATCCATTTAGCCACTGAGGGCATCTGCTTTATTCACCCGAATCAAGTGTATCAAATAACGTCAATTGACGACGATGTGTTTAATTATACAAAGATAAGCTTTCAGATCATTAATATCGATCAATCAGAGTATGTCCTTCCATATCAAGACTTTCCTCTCCAAGGCAGTTATTATTTAAACGATTCACAGAAAGTATTAAAACGCATCGATCAACTAGTCACACTTTCTAATCACGAGTGTTCACTTGATCAATTTAAAAAGCGATTAGTGTTTGAACAAATCATCGCATTATGTACTGATCAAGAGCAATCATTAGAAAATAAACGAACGGATCAATTGCTAGCAGAGACTAAGCATTACATTGATACGCATTTTGATCAACCGCTTTCTATGGCTTATTTAGCAAAAAAGACCGGATTGAGCCAGGCTTATTTTGCAGAAATGTTTAAAAAGGTTTATGGACAGAATGTGAGCGATTATATAACAAGGAAAAAAACGAATAAAACAAAACAGTTGTTAATTCAGACAGAAGATAAATTACGCTCGATTGCTAATCAAGTCGGCTACTCAGATGAATTCTATTTAAGTAAAAAATTTAAGCAAATCGTTGGGGTGTCTCCTTCTTTATATCGCAAGCAAAGAAAGCGGAAAATTGCTGCTTACGACTTATCATCAACGGGACATCTGTTGGCGTTAAATATTTATCCGTATGCAGCCCCGATTCATCCAAAGTGGACAGCATACTATTATCAAAAATACCGTTACGATATTCCCGTCCACTTAAGTGCATTTCAAATTAATAAAGATAGGTGGCATAATCTCCAACTGTTAAAAGCGAGTAAGCCAGACTTGATCATATGTAAAAGTGGACAAGCACCAGAAGAAATTGACCAACTATTAGCTATTGCCCCTGTGTTCTTTTATGATCAATCGCTATCTTGTATAGATCAAATAAGGGTGATTGCACAATACTTAGGTGAGGAACAAGAATATAGTGACTGGTTAATTCGCTATCAAGACGATCTTTACCATAGTAAACAAGCATTGCCTAATGATGTGAAACGAAGACGCTTTTTACCATTACGATTTTATAAAGGCACCTTGTACTTAGATTATTCGGCAACCATGCGGGAGCTTATTTTTGATCAACTATCATTTCAAACGGCTATGGCATTACCTATGGCAAATCAACAACCGCTTTCTTTAGAAAAACTATTAAACTTAAATCCAGATTGGATTTTATTAAATATTTGTCAAGAAACAGAGACGCTTGCGCAGTGGGCAGCTATGGAAGAGACATTGGTGTGGCAGGGATTAAAAGCGGTGCGCTATCAACAAGTCTTTCATATTGCTTCCGATCCTTGGCGTGAGTGTTCAGCTTATGCCTATCAACGTGTTTTAGCAGAATTAACAGCAAGATTCGAGAGTTTGTCAAAATAAAAACCTCAAATTCTACATGGACGAGATGTATAATGATCTTTATCATTGAAAATGAGAATCAATATCAACAATAAGTGGAAAGGAAGAAAACAATGATAAAAAAAAGATTAATCAAATATAGCCTATGGGCTTTCGTTTTTGCTCTATTGGTTGCATGTGGAGACCAAGATCAAGAAGAGGATCTAGAGGTTACAGCTGATCCAGAGCAAGAAGTCGTAGCAGACGATGATCAGGTCGAAGAAACATTAACGGAAGTGACTTATCTAGGAGAAACGTACCCTGTTGATGGTTTGATAGAGAGTCTTGTCATTACAGGAAGTATGGAGGCAATGGAAGATGCCTTATTACTCGAGGTCGAGCCAACAGGTGCGATTACGGTAGGTGGAGCATTTCCAGACTTGTATCAGTCAATCACAACACATGCTGAAGCTATCGGAGAAAAACAACAACCAAATGTTGAGACGATTTTACAACTTGATCCGGATTTAATTCTGAGTACTGCTAAATTCCCAGAGGATGTAGCAACAGACTTAGACAAAGTGGCAACAACGATTCCGGTTTCTCATATTGCGTCAAATTGGCAGGAAAACTTAAAATTACTGGCAGCGGTAACTGGTAAAACGAGTGAAGCAGAGTCTATCTTGGAAGATTATGCTCAAGATCTAGAAAGTGTGAAAGCGGATATAGCGGATGAATTGGCTGAAGAAGTGCTTGTAATGGTGCGGATTCGTAATGGCAATATTATGATTTATCCAGAGGATGTTTATTTTAACGATCTATTATATGATGATCTTGGCCTCGAAGCGCCTGAAGCCATTCAAGCTGCGGAAGCACAAGAAGTGATCTCACTAGAGATGTTTAGCGACCTTAACCCTGATTATGTATTCGTACAGATGGAAAAAAGCCAAAATCAAGATCAGCCAGACGTCATTGAAGAATTAGAAAATAACCCGATTTGGCAAAGTATTGAAGCGGTAAAAAATGATCAGGTTTATTTAAATAGCGTTGATCCACTTCTCGAAGGTGGAACCGCTTATAGTCGTATCACTTTTCTAGATGTAATTAATGAAAAAATAGTTGGAAATTAATCGAGACAAGGTTGAGTAATATGAAAAAGAAACGTACCATCCCTGTGCTAATCCTTATGGCCTCACCAATAATTATGATCATGGTAACCCTTTTATCTATTATCTATGGTGCGAAAGAAATTAGTTTAACCACGGTTGAACAAGCATTTTTTGCATTTGACGCAGAAAATGTTGATCATCAGATTATTTGGCATTCTCGGATGCCTAGAGCAATAGGATCATTGTTGATCGGTGGATTTTTAGCTATATCTGGTGCAATGATGCAGGGGGTAACAAGAAATTATCTTGCATCCCCTTCGATTATGGCTGTTACAGATGGATCTGTGTTTGCAATTACTTTAGCGATGATCTTCATTCCACAAACATCCTCGCTCCAGATGATTGGTTACTCATTAGTAGGCTCAGCTTTATCTGTCTTACTTGTTATCGGGCTTGCTTCGCGCCTGCTTAATGGTTTTTCTCCTGTTCAATTAGCGATTATTGGGACAGTAGTAGGGACCTTTTTAAGTAGCGTCTCTGCAGGGCTTGCTACTTACTTTCATATTTCACAAGATATTAGTTTTTGGTACAATGCACGGTTGCATCAACTGGACCCTGCTTTAATGAAATGGGCTATTCTATTTGGGGTGATCGGGATTGGCTTAGCTCTGGTGCTTTCCAGTGGAATCACCATTCTATCATTAGGAGAAGAGGTAGCTATTGGTTTAGGTCAAAAGACAGCGTATATCAAATGGCTTGCTATGTTGGCTGTTATTATATTGACAGGCATTTCTGCTGCGTTAGTTGGTCATATTGCATTTATTGGCCTAATCATTCCGCACCTGACGCGTTTTTTAGTTGGCAGTAATTATCGCTGGATCATCCCTTGTGCTGGTGTGATTGGGGCCATATTCTTAACCCTATCTGATCTGTTAAGTCGATTTATTAACTACCCGTTTGAAACGCCAATCAGTGTCGTCACATCACTAATCGGTGTGCCCTTTTTCCTCTACTTAATTCGAACACGGGGAGGAAAAGCAAGTGTCTAGTCAAAAACATAGCAGATTTTGGATAACATGTTTAGTGAGCTTTTTGTTGTTGATGATGATCGTATTTACCAGTTTAACACAAGGTAGTTTTCAAATATCAGTAAGTGAAGTGGTCAATACCCTTTTAGGGTTTGAAAATGATCCAGCCTTTAAATTGGTTGTCTTTGACTTTCGTTTGCCTCGAATTGTCGTTGCGATACTTGTTGGTTTTGGTCTAGGTGTTAGTGGAAACGTCCTTCAAGGTATGGCAAGAAATGAAATAGCAGATCCGGGTATTTTAGGAATTAATACAGGAGCAAGCGCAGCAATCATTTTGTTTATGTTTTTCTTTCAAGGCCAATTAACAGACGTTGGCTGGTCTGGAGCAATCATGATGCCACTATTCGGATGGGTGGGGGGGTTATTTACCGCCCTGTTTATTTACTTTTTTTCTCGAAAGCAAGGTCAACTTGATCCGCAACGGTTAATTTTAGTTGGAATAGCGATTAGTGCTGGACTCAGCGCGCTTATCTTGTTTGTTTCATTGAAAATGGCGCCACAAGATTTTGAAATGGCCACCATTTGGATCCGCGGAAGTGTGTCCAATGCCAATTGGCTTAATATTGCAATGATTCTACCATGGCTTATTTGCTGTGTTCCGCTTATTTTTCATAAGGCTACTGTGCTTGATTTGTTACAGTTAGGTGAAGAAAAAGCAATGGGATTAGGTGTCGCAGTGGAAAAAGAAAAGATCATCTTACTGTTAAGTAGTATCGGTGTCATAAGTGCTTCGGTTTCAATCTCTGGGAGTTTAGTATTTGTTGGCTTAATTGCACCACATATTAGTCGACAATTAATCGGTCGTCATCATCGATACAGTTTGCCAGTCAGTGGTTTGATGGGCATGTTGTTAGTTGTAGCAGCAGATCTGATTGCTAAAGTCATTTTTGCTCCAGCTGAACTTCCTGTTGGTATTGTTATTTCAATTATTGGCGTCCCATTTTTTATGTATTTATTATTTAAAAACTTTAACAAATCGTAGGTCGCGGAGGTGGAATTCATGGAAGACAGTTATACGATACCACATACTAAGCAGTTTACTTTAAGATCACAAACTAAGGAAAACTATCAGATCTTTATTTCGGTTCCAATTAGTGAGCCACCTGAAGACGGTTATCCGGTCTTGTATGTATTAGATGGTAATGCTTTTTTTGGCACCGTAGTGGAGGCTGTAAATGTTCAATCAAGAAAACCTGATAAGACAGGCGTCTGTCCGATCGTGGTTGTAGGGATTGGTTATCAAACCGATCAACCGTTCTCAGATCAACGGTTTTATGACTACACATTAGATGAGCATAATCAGTTTATGGCTAATCGTCCTGATGGGTCTCCGTGGCCGAAACAAGGTGGAGCACGTTTATTCTTAGATTTTATTGAACAGGAACTAAAACCAACCATTCAAGAAAGGTATTTTATCAACCTAAAACGTCAAACACTCTTCGGACATTCTTTAGGTGGATTATTTACATTATACGCATTGCTATCGATGTCGAGCACATTCAGTTATTTTGTCGCCGGCAGTCCGTCCATTCATTGGAATAACACCTCACTAGCAAACTATGAGCAACAATTTCAAGGACAAGATGAGCAACTTTTAATAACGGTAGGCGGACGAGAGCGAGAGCATCCAAGTGGGATGGTGGAGCATGCTGTTGCAATGGCTGAACAGTTACAAGACAAATTAGGTGTACATAGCTTTTTTAAACAGTTTGCAGGTGAGGGACATGCTTCTGTAGTGCTACCTCTTGTCAATGATGTATTACGTTTAGCCTCATCTTAGCTAGATTAATTTGTCACAATTCTGTCAAAAAGCTATACAATCATCGTTGAAAATAGTATGGTGAATATATCTATATTTTGGAGGCTGATGACAGTGACACAACATCAAAAAGTACTGTTCAATCAATTAGAGTCTTATCGGCATGATCTATTAGCAGTTGTGGAAGGCTTATCTAATCAACAGGCAAATATCATACCGCAAGGCTTTCATAATAATATACGGTGGAACTTAGGGCATGTGTATTTAGATCAGTTTCTTTGGATTGAAACATTAACAAAAGAAAGAACAGCAGTACCCGAACATTTTGCTCAATGGTTTGGCTTTGGTACTTCTCCAAAGGATTTTACTGAAGAGACACCAAGCTTTGAAGAACTGAAGCATTTATTAAAAACACAACCGTCATTTATAAAGAATACCTATCAATCACGTTTAGATGAAGTATTTGAACCGGTTGAGATGGGTATGCGAACGATTGAAGATGTCTTGGTACGGACGATTTTTCATGAAGGCATGCATGTCCAAGCGATTATGGATTTGCGAAAATTTATCACGGATAATCGCCCGTAAACCGCTTATCTTAAAATAGAGAGCAGAGGTAAATTTATAAAGGTGGACGAAATGTCGTGATTCGCTCAACGAACCTGCAATCAGTGGGCAAAGAACGAAAAGCCTCGCTAATTGCAGGTTTGCTTTATATAAGTCGGTATATGGTAAAACAAACAAAAGTGATAAGTAAAAGCTACAGTAAACCTTTAATTTATAACGTGAAATAAAGAAATTCTGTGGAATTTTAGGCTATTTGTGACAATTTGTTTACAATTAGATGATTAGCACATGTCAATTGGTGACATGTGCTTTTCTATTTCAACCAATCAAGGGTATACTGGGGAAAATATGCAGGGGGGATGAGTCATGAACATTGAAAGCTATCTTCAATATGATGCTGTTGGATTAGCCGAATTAGTCCGCAATAATCAAGTAACACCGAAGGAATTGCTCGATCTGGCTTTTGCGCGACTTGAACAAACCAATCCTACTTTAAATGCTGTTATACGGACACGCGAAGAAAGCGTTTATCAAGAGGCGAGTACATTAGAAAATAGCGGACAAGCGCTGTACGGTGTACCGATGTTATTAAAAGATATCTCACAAGCGATTGAGGGTGAGGTACTAAGTTCGGGATCAAAGTTATTAACTCAAAATATAGCCAAGCAGGATTCGCATTTCGTTGCAAAACTTCGTCAGGCAGGTTGTTTATTTCTAGGTCATACCAACACACCAGAATTCGGTTTGAAAAATATAACGGAACCCGCTTACTATGGAGCTACACGAAATCCATGGCATTCGGCATATTCACCCGGCGGATCGAGCGGAGGTGCAGCCGCCATGGTTGCTGCAGGCGTTGTCCCTGTTGCTGGAGCAAGTGATGGTGGAGGATCGATTCGAATACCAGCTGGTTTTACCGGCTTAATGGGTCTTAAGCCAACACGTGGTCGAACACCAGTTGGACCAGGTATCGGTCGACAATGGCAAGGCGCATCGATTGACTTTGTCCTTAGTCGTTCTGTTCGCGATAGTGCAACGTTCCTTGATTTGTTACAAACTGTTCAGCCTGAAGCTGCTTTTCAAACGCCTTTGTATCCGGGACGTTATCATGACATTGTCGAAAAACCTTATGATCAAAAATATCGAATTGCCTATTCCACAGCATCTCCTGTTCGAACAACGGTAAGTAATGATGCTAAACAAGCTGTTCAGCGCATGGTTAACTGGTTAGAAGACCAAGGTCACTCGGTAGAAGAAATGGAAGCACCAGTCAATGGCATCAATCTAATGAAGCACTACTATGTCATGAATAGTGGGGAGATCAATCGCGTGATTGAGCAGTTGGAGCGCCATTCAGGAAGGTCACTAACACCAGATGATGTTGATATTTTTACGTGGGTGCTACATATAGCAGGAAAAAATATCTCTGCAGCAGCATATAGCGAAAGCTTAAATGGTTGGGATCAGGCCGCAGCTCAAATGGCAGGCTTTCACGATCAGTATGACTTTTATTTAACGCCAACCAATGCAAGTGAACCACCGAAAATAGGCGAGTTAACACCATCTGAACTTCAAGTAAAAGAGTTGCTAAAGGTTGATCATTTGTCAACAACTGAACAACAACAGCTTATTTATGATATGTTTTTGCCGAGCTTAACTTACACCCCTTTTACTCAATTAGCTAATCTTACTGGTCAGCCGGCAATGAGTGTACCGACCCATCTCAGTAACCAAGGCTTGCCAATGGGTGTTCAATTTGTTGCATCAAAAGGAAGAGAAGATCTGCTGTTAAGTCTGGCGAGCTTAATTGAGCGCTCAAATCTCTGGGTGGATCATAAAGTTGTAAGCAAAGCTATGCGAATATAAACAATTAAAGCCGAACGTATTCATGTATTAGCTTATTAAGGGAATACGTTCGGTTTTTCTAACATGTTTGATAAGCATAGTATTGTCAAGAAAGAAATTATATTTATCACAAAAACCGTCTGTAAAACACCCGCCTCAAAATAGAGAGCAGGGCTCATCTATTTAGGTGGGAGATATAACGCATGCTTATCACGCAACGACTGTCAGTTGGAGAAGGTTCGTTTCATCCTAAAAAAAGGATAAAAAAACACTTTACAGGCGATGAGATAAATGGTTTAATGTAGGTGATGTTGTCTCGCTATATTTTTTTAACATAAAATGAAAGCGCTTGCGCTGAACGAGGACAGAACTGTGTTGTCTAAAGGATAATAATCAATAATACAACACAAATGATTTTAACAACACTTCACTTTAATAGATGGAGGTGAAATCACTAAGCGCAAGCGTATTGCACAAAACAAATAATGCTACAGTCAAAACAAATAACAAAGTCATAATGTTCTCATATTTTAAAAAAGGAGTGCAACTGATGAAGAAAAATTTAAAGTTACTGTTTTGTCTTGGTGTTATCTTTGTTTTTTTAGGTTATGGATGGCGTATGTCTGCACCTATTCTTGCACAAGCTGAAACAAGTGTTGAACCTAAAGCGATTGAAGCTAATCAATTGATGGATACAGACGATAGTGCTATTTTTCATGCTTGGAATTGGTCTTTTGATACCATTAGAGCCCACTTAGCGGACATTGCCGATGCTGGGTTTAATCGGATCCAAACGTCGCCAATTCAAGCTAATAAAGAACCGTTAAGAGCTGGTAGTCAATGGTGGATTCTTTATCAACCGATTAATTTTCAGATTGGTAATACACAATTAGGGGACAGAGCAGCATTTAGACAGCTGTGTGAAGCTGCGGAATCATATGGTATTGATATTATTGTTGACGTTATCCCAAATCACATGGCTAACGCTGGTGGTGGATCTCTGCAGTATACACCAAGTCCAAATGTCGATCCGGTTATTTTGAATAACGCTGATTTTTGGCGGGAGCCAAGAGGGGTAGAAGATTGGAATAATCGTTATCAAGTGACGCATTGGGGGATTGGGTTGCCTGATCTAAATACAGCCAATCAAGAATTACAAGACATGGTCATTGACTTCTTAAATGATGCAATTGAATTAGGGGCAGCTGGTTTTCGCTTTGATGCAGCGAAGCATATTGAATTACCGGATGATCAAGTAGGATCGAACTTCTGGCCTCGTGTACTTGGGAGGCTGAATAATAGGGAAGAGCTTTTTATTTATGGAGAAGTCCTTCAAGGTGGAGCTGATCGATTCTCAAGCTATGCCGAATATATGGATGTTACTCCTTCCCACTATGGTGATCGGGTAAGACATGCAGTTGGTTTTAATAGTAATCCAAATGTTCGTGACATGCAGCATTACGGTGTGAGTGTCGATCCGGGTAAATTGGTTACGTGGGTTGAATCTCACGATACCTATGCTAATGATTCAGAAGAATCTACGGCGATGACTGAGTGGCAACTGAGAATGGGGTGGGCACTGATTGCAAGTCGTGCTGAATCAACGCCACTTTATTTTAATCGTCCGGCAGGAAGTGGTAAGTTTGCTAATCAGCTAGGTCAAGCGGGAAATGATTGGTGGAAACATCGGGATGTTGTTGCTGTTAATCATTTTCGCCAGGCTATGGCAGGTACAGATGAGTATTTAAGGCCAGTGAGTAATGCCATTATGCTTATTGAGCGTGGACAAGCAGGTATGACCATTGTTAATCTTGGCGATCGGACGCAATTAAATACTTCAACTAATTTAGCAGATGGCACTTATATCAATCAAGCGAGTGGTAATGAAAGCTTTACTGTCTCGAACGGCAGAATTACTGGAACGATAGGTAGTAGAAGTATTGCTGTTTTACATGATGGTCAGGATAATGGGGGCAGCGACCCAGGCAATGAACTTGTCCCCGTTACTTTTCATATCGATCAAGCCACAACGAATATGGGACAAAATGTTTATATTGCAGGTAATATTGCTGAGCTTGGTAATTGGGCGCCGACCGAGGCGCTACCAGCCAATATTACCACGTATCCAAGTTGGCAAGCTACTGTTCAGTTACCTATTGGGACAACATTTGAGTATAAAGCAATCAAAAGAGACGGTAATCATGTTGTTTGGGAAAGTGGTAATAATCGGACCTATACTGTAAAAGATAGGGACAATGTGATACATTTCAATTTTAATAACTAAAAACGAAGCAAAGCGTTTATGTCTGTTGTCAAGCATAAACGCTTTGCCTTATTTATAAGTGGTAAATTAGAGACAGTAAAATGTGTAAAGTTAACTTATTCGCCGAAGAACGAAATAGCAGTTTCATGATCTGAGTGAAAAAAGGACATAACGAGGCTAAGAGGTATTAGAGTGGAAACTTAACTTGAATAAAATTATTCGACTATTTCGGTTTAATGAAATGAGAATTGAGGAAAATACATATAATAAGTAAATAAAACGAAAAAGGAGTGATAAGAGATGATGGATACGTTTAAAAAAGGGTTAGCATTAGGTTTAGGATTAGCTGCAACGAGTGTTGAACATGCGGAACGGGTAATTGATGATCTGGTTAAAAAAGGAGAAATGACGAAAGAAGAATCGAAGGCCTTTTTTAATGAGTATTATAAAAAAGGACAAGACACGCATCGTAATATTCTAGGTGAATTAAATGTAGCAACTAAAGATGATATTAATCGGTTACAGGCGCGTTTAGACAAATTAGAAGCTCAAATCAATCAAGAACAGTAATGTTGCTATATTATAGGGGGAGAAATGATGTTGGAAAAAAGAATGCGCCATTTGCAACGCTATAAAGATATTATAGTAGCTTTTTCTCGTAATGGTCTAGGTTTTTTACTAAAAGAATTAGGCTTAAGCGATTTACACCTGATTCCGAAACGTTTATATAAAGAACGGAATCCTAAAGCAGAACAAAAAACATTAGGTGAACGCATTCGTTTAATTCTTGAAGAGCTAGGGCCAACATTTATTAAATTTGGTCAAATTGCTAGTACACGACGTGATCTCTTTCCAGAAGATATTATTCGAGAGTTAGAAAAATTGCAAAATCATGTTCCCCCTATCTCTTATCAACACGTCCATGCCATCCTTGAGCAAGAGCTTAGGTCCTCCCCAGATCAACATTTTGCAGACATAGATAAAACCCCTTTAGCAGCTGCTTCAATTGGGCAAGTCCATTTGGCCACATTGAAGACAGGTGAGCGTGTAGCAGTGAAAGTACAACGCCCTGATATTGAAAAAAAAATTGAAACTGATTTTGAGATTTTAAAAGAAATGGCGACCTTAGCAGAGCTAAGGATGGAGTGGGCGGTACATTATCGTGCACGTGAAGTAGTTGAGGAATTTGCTAAAACCATTAGCGCTGAACTTGATTATATTAACGAGGCTAGGAATACCAATCGTATAGCTATACAGTTTAGTGATAATGAATCTGTCTATATTCCAAGTGTAAATAGTGAATTAACGACATCTAGAGTATTGGTAATGGAATATATCGATGGAATTAAACTAAAAGATTTAACTGAAGATCGAGTAACGGGGTATGACAAGAAGAAAATAGCTGAACATTTAACACGAGCGACTTTCCAGCAAGTATTAATAGATGGATTTTTTCATGCTGATCCGCATCCGGGTAATATTCTTATTTTACCAGATGAAAAGATTGCCTTGTTAGACTTCGGAATGGTGGGGCGATTAACAGAAGAGATGAAACAGCAATTTGGGACGTTGTTGATTGCACTGATGCAAGAGGATACGGGGAAAATGGTTGATGTTATGTTGGAAATGGGAGTAGCTCCAGAAGCAATTGATAAAGAGGCGTTAAAAGCAGATGTGGTTGTGTTAATGGATAAATATTATCGTGTTGCTTTAAGTGAGATTAGTTTAGCTGATGCGATTCGCGAGCTTTTTGAGGTTGCTTATAAACATAAAATAGAGTTATCAGCGGATTTTACCTTACTAGGTAAAACATTACTTACATTAGAAGGAACGATTGCGCAATTAGATCCTGAACTTAGCCTTGTTGAAATTGCTGAACCATTTGGACGTAAAATGTTGCGTGAGCGTTATCATCCGAAACGGATCATTCAAAATACAGTCGACCAACTGTGGGGGTTTAGTGAACTTTTTACTTCCTTGCCAAAGCAATTAAAGCAGTTATCCTCAGTGATTAAGAATGACAAGATCAGAATTGAGATTGCGCTCCCGGATTTAAAACTGTTATTAAAGAAGATGGATCGTATCAGTAACCAACTCTCTTTTGCCATTGTTTTATTGGCTTTTAGTATTATTATGGTTGGATTGATTATTGGATCAGCTTTAGCTGGACAAGGATCATTCATTTGGAGTCTTCCTGCGATTGAGATTGGATTCTTTGTAGCTGTATCGATGTTTGTCTGGTTATTATACTCGATCTTTAAGTCGGGTAGGTTTTAGTTTTGGAAAATGTCACAAACCATTTAGAAGATGAGGGTAGCCAGAGTCATTTTATCACAGATAAGCGTCCGTAAAACGCCCGAATAGAGAGTAGCGCTCATCTATTTAGGCGGAAGATAACGGACGCGAATGTCCTGATTCACTCAGCTAACAATTAGTGGAGAAGAGATCGTAGACTAAAACCGCCACATCTTTAAGAAGGATGACAGACTAAGATCGCCACGTCCTGTGGCAACGTCTGCATGACCTAAATCCTGTAGCCCTCCGCCCACTGATTGGAGGTTTGTTTTATGCTAATCTGGGCAGTTTTTTTATGTTTAAATTAAAGCAGTTTTTGAGCATAGATTATGCCTTTGATTAAACTAAAGTAAAAATCATTATTTATAACTCAACTTTCGCACACTGAGAATAGTCATTCAACCTTGATTGTGTTCAATAGACGCGGTATTCAATAGGCTTGTTGACTTTACTTCTGCATGGATGTGCCGCATACGTTTAGCACATTATGTCGTTCCGAAAAGCAAGGGATTCGCTTTTCGCGGGGCTGGCTTCAGCTCATCCTATTCCCGCAGAAGTCTCACCCCTTGCTTATCTCCACTTTGCCAAGTGATTTTGACTTGGCAAAGTTAGCTCAAGCCACGCCCACGGCTAGGGAGACACTGCGTTTACCAAGATGTCTCCCTTGTGCTTGGGAGAGTGAAAGCGGAACATAGCTCACCTGCGCCTCTAAAACGAAAGGTTTATAATCAATCGAAAATCTATATTCAAAGACAACCCCTATATTGAATATTAGGTCTACCCTTATGCTATCTTGGCTGAACCTGAGCATTTAGATGAGAAAGTTGAGTTATAAAAAATAAATTTATTTGGAAGGATTTTAACAATTAAAAGCGAATATTTATAATTAGTAAGTTGAATAAACAAAGTTTATCACAGATAACCGTCCTTAAAATATCCCTTCTAAAAAATAGAGAGTAGAGCTCAATCTAGTTAGCTAGGCACTGACGGGCACGCTAATGTTCGGATTCACTTAATTATCAAGCAGTGGAGAAGAAGGAAACTGTCCACTCATTGAAGGTTCGTTTTATTAACAATTCTTATTCATTTGTTTCATGCGAGTTCTTGGCAAGTGATAGAGGATTGCTATAAATGATAATATAAGCAGGAATAATGATGTGGTTAAAGTCTTCTAAGAAGTCAATAGTAAGACTATTATTAACGGGTTTAATTGTAGTAACGAGTCTTTCACTTTTCCCGAACACATCAAGTGCTGCTAGCTTTAGTTTTACCATTTCCCCACCGTTTGCTGGAAGTCTGGTGTCAAGCTCCTTGGTCACCAAAACGAGTACTTCAACACCTTATGTCAGTCCAAGTCATTCTGCCACACCAACACATTATTTTCTTTCACCACAGAGAGGCTCTTCTACTCAAGCAACAGGTCTAGTAACTAATATTTCTACTGCTGGAAGAAGAAATTTATCTTATTTGTCAGGCTATGGAGGCACGAATCAACGCTATTGCCTATCTGCTTATCCGTCGAACACTAGTTTTGTTCGTTATAGTGTGAGCGGTACTTGGGCGCCATAATCTGAAAAACAGGAGTACTCGCCTCCTGTTAATCTATCAAATGAGGTGCGTTTTATTGAAGTGGATACAAATTTTAAATTACATAGGTATATTGCTTCTGTTATTGGCTTGTCAGCGTAACGAAATAGATCATACGCCTCCTACTTCAAAAGAACTACCCGACCATCTAAAGCTGGATGTTAATGTTGAAGATGTTAACAAAGTTAGTGAGGCTAAAATATATACCGCTAATTTTATAGAGTTAGATCCTGAACATCTAGCTGATCAATTACTTCAAGAACCGATTGTAAATGAAGAGCTTTATCATTTGGTTTACAATACCAAACAGAAGGTGATGCTATCCAAGAGTACTTAACAGTTTATGATGGAGGCGCAGCATTTGGTGAAGCGGGAACATTAGATGGTGGGCTTGATTATACAAGGGTTATAGACAGTCATGCATTAAATTATGATTATATTATCTCTTTTTCTCCTGGCCCACCAGATTTAGATGCACAACTGGGCCAATATCGGTTAAATAACAAATTTGAAACAAATGTCGATTTAGCTTTTAAACCATACATCGAAGCAGTACAGGATATTATTCAGATATTAAGCTCTATAGGCATAGAAGATGTTGAAGTGGAAGTGGTGTATGCATTAGATGTTGAAACGATCAACAACCAATATGAACGCTATGTACAAGGTTCAGGTGACCAGGTTGATGACACGATACAATGGACGGAAGCAGAAGAGGCATATTTATTTCATTTTAGACAAGTGTTGGATGATATTCCGTTAAATAATCGAATTTGGCAAGAAGGGATGATGGATGCTAAAGAAGTAACTGAAACAGAAATATCTGCCTTATATCATAAAGATGGTTTAATTAGGCTAAGCATTACAGGATTTTATCAAATGATCGAATCAACGCAAGCAGAAAAATTGATTGATCAGACACAAGCTACACAAAAGCTGATTGATTATTATCATACAGTGATTCTAACATCAGAGACCGTCATTGATAAGATGGAGCTGAATTATATTGGTGTAATTGAAGGTCAAAATTACCGCTTGATCCCAGCATGGATCTTTCAAGTCGTGACGAGGGAACAAACAGAACCAACTGATCTTGAGCCTGCTCAAGCCTATGATGCCTATGGCTACCATGTGATTCATGCAATAACCGGTGAAAGAATAGTAGAATTTGGTGGTGAAACGGATTGAACAAATTTTTGAATTTACAACTGGGAAATTTTTTTCGTGCTATTTTATCTATTCGTTTTTTAATATGTAGTGTGGTTGTTTGTTTAATTGTAATCGCAACGATTATACCGATGTTCAATCACGAACAGGGGGCGATTGATTTGTTAGATTTAGGTTTGAGTGGTTCATTTGGAAATCTCATGTTAATATTAGCAACGATCCCACTTATTCCATTTACATTATCTTTTGCCAGTGAGCACCAGCAGAGAGCTGTTCTACCATGGGTGATACGTGCGGGTGTTAACCAATATGCAATCGGTAAACTATTATTCAGTTTATTATCGGCTTTTTTAACAACTGCTTTAGGCTTAGTACTTGTTGTGATCGTGCTATTAATCTGGTTACCTGTTTATCAATATGGTCATGGAGCGGAGGCCTATAGTGGTTATTTAGTTAATGGACAATGGATGCGTTACCTTCTATTTAATATTTCTCACCTTTCGCTTAGCTCTGTTTTATTTGCTGTGATTGCCTTTTGGGTGTCAACCATGATTCCGAATAAATTTGTTACGCTTGCTACTCCAGTTGTTTGTTATTATTTGTTGCATCGCTTAACAGCAACATTGACGATTCCGGTGTATTTTCAAGCGATGTACATTTTTGAAGCTACTTATGATGCTGGAACCCCATGGTCATCATTTCTACTTAAATTTGTGACCGTATTAGTCATTTCACTTCCTTTAGCCTATTTATCTGTCAGAAATATTAAGCGGAGGGTTTCATATGGCTAATTTTAAATCGATTTTACTTTGTGCTCAAATTAATATTAAAAAATGGCTTGTTAATCCGAGGATTTACACGATCTTCATCGCTACATTTGCGTTTTTGTTTTATCATACTTATGCACTTACTCGTTTTGCTGCAGAAGTAGGTCATGCGGTGACTCCATGGGTTTTCCCGCATTTATTTACGTCACCTGTCTTACAAGTATTTGCTTTTTTGATCGTTCTTTTATTTTGCGATGCTCCTTTTAAAGACCATCACACGCCATTTGTGACGATGAGAACAGGGCGTAAAAACTGGATTATAGGACAGTTGATCTATCTTATGCTCGCATCGTTTATCTTTACCGTCTTTACATTTATCACATCTATTATCGTCCTTTTGCCTCATCTTCAGGTTTCGCTAGAGTGGGGAATCGTAATGGAATCACTAGCAAATGATCCTGCCATTGCATCTGATAGGGTAACGATATTCTTTAATCCTGAATTACTTAACCGTTTATCCCCTTTAGCTGCAGCTGGATTTGGATTACTATATTTCTATTTGGTCACTTTATTCATTGGCAGTGTGATTCTGTGCTTTAACGTTTTGCTACAACGTACAGCTGGTATTGTTGTTGCTGGTATATTGATAGCTGTTTCACTGTTTGCGAATTACTTAGGCTTTTTTAGTTTTGGTTACTTGATTTATTACTTATCCCCAATTAGCTGGATGAGTATCTCAACACTTGATTGGGGGAGTGGCCAGTTACCATCTTTAAGCTATACATTGTCTACTTTAGTTATTGCAATGGTGTTGCTAAGCATCATTGCCACCTGTGTGTTTATTCATAAAGATATGGAATTGAAGGAAGGAGGTCTTTAAGATTGGTAACAAATTTGGTGGAAGTGGATCAAGCATTGAAAAAGTTTAAAGATGTGACGGCTTTAAATGATGTAACGATAAGCTTTGAAAAAGGTAAAATTCATGGCATTATTGGAAGAAATGGCTCTGGAAAAACGGTATTATTTAAAACAATTTGTGGATTTATGAAGCTTGATTCAGGTCAGATCCTGATTAATGGAAAAAAAGTCAAACCCTCGGCTGCACAAGATATTGGTTTAATTATTGAAGAGCCAGGGTTTATTGGTGGTTTAAGTGGTTTTAAGAATTTAAAATTGTTGGCCTCAATCAAGCGAAAAATAACTGATAAAGAGATAAAAAAAACAATAGAACAGGTCGGACTTGATCCAAAAAGCAAGCAACATGTAAGCAAGTATTCTTTGGGGATGCGCCATCGCTTGGCGATTGCCCAAGCAATCATGGAAAAGCCAGAGCTGCTTATTTTAGATGAACCGATGAACGGTCTTGATAAGTATGGTGTGAAAGAAATGCGGGAATTATTTAAACGGTTAAATGATCATGGAATGACGCTTATTTTATCCTCGCATTATGCCGAAGATATCGAAGCATTATGTGATACCGTGGCTGAGATGGATAATGGGAATTTAGAGGTTTTATTATAAAAGATAGAGATATTTAGAGAGTTGTTTAATAGGAGGGTAGCTGTAGTTTGAACACTCTTTTCAAGCGTTCTAACTACAGGTACCTTATTATTGATTATTATGACCTTGACATAAGTGCCAATTTAAGAGGAGGGTACGAGCATTTTTTTGTTAGATTAGTCATCAGAGATCATTCTTACTGACACATTAAGTTATCAATATGAACAATGTGTTATAGATCGTGCTTTCTATATTTAATGCAATTGAAAACAAGCAAAACCATACGGTGCAAGTTTAATTGTTGCATTTGCGTCAAAAGTCATTTCATCTCCAGAAAAGCATTCTTTTACACGTTTCCCATTCAACGCCGCTACAGCTATCGTTTTAGCTTTTGGATCATTGTTTAAAACAATAATAACTTTTTCTTGTTTGTTTTGCTTCTCATAAGCAATAACTTTTTCTTGGTCGTTTATTTGTAGAAAACGAAAAGTGCTTAAATTACCAAAGGCTGCTATTTCTTTTCGCATGGTTATTAACTGTTGAATAAACTGAAATAGTTCTTGATCTTGTTTGCTTTCATCCCATTCCATGCACTTCCGGCAATCGGGTTCTTCGCCACCGCTTAACCCTATTTCATCACCGTAATAGATGCATGGTGTGCCCATAAAAGAGAAGAGAAAAACATATATTAAGCGCATCCGTTCTTTATCTTCGTTTGCCAATGTTAGGATCCGTGCGGTGTCATGACTATCTAACAAGTTAAAAGCTACTTCACTTACAGGTTCTGGGTACATGTGCAATAGATCGGTGATCTGGTTAGCGAATTGAGTGGTCGTGATCTTGTCTTTAGCAAAAAAATCAATCACACTTGTTGTAAAGGGGTAATTCATTACTGCATCAAATTGATCTCCCTCTAGCCATGGCAGGGCGTCATGCCAAACTTCTCCTAATATATAGGCATCTGGTTTGACTGCTTTAACCACGCTTCGGAACTCGCGCCAGAAGCCATGATCAACTTCATTGGCTACATCTAAACGCCAACCATCAATATCAAATGCTTCAATCCAATAACGTGCAACTTCGAGTAAATAGTTTTTTACTTCGGGATTTTCAGTGTTCAACTTTGGCATGTTTGATACAAAACCAAAACAATCATAATTAGGTGAGGGCTTTGTTTGTACGGGGAAGTCCCATATGTGAAACCACTCTTTATATGGCGATGATTCCCCATTTTTCACAACATCTTGAAAAGGTTCAAAATAATAGCCGCTATGATTGAATACCGCATCAAGCATGACGCGAATACCTCGTTGGTGACATTGCTTAACGAGCTCTCGAAAAGTGGATTTATCCCCAAATTGTGGATCAATCTCCATGTAATCAATCGTATCATACTTATGATTAGAAGCTGCTTTGAAAATTGGACATAAATATATGCCTGTAATACCGAGTTTTTGCAAATAGTCCAGGTGATTGATAATCCCTTGAAAATCTCCCCCAAAGTAACTATCCTGTTTAGGTGTGATTGAACCCCATGGCAACGTATGCTCCGGACTAGTAGAAGGATCCCCATTTGCAAAGCGTTCAGGGAATATTTGATACCATACTGTTTCCTTCACCCATTCTGGCGCTTGAAATATATCTTTTTTGTGTAAATAAGGGAAACAGAAATAGCTCTGTATATTATTCGTTATTTCATTATGATAGCCTTTTTCTGTGACAATCACGACTTGGTTATGTTGATCGATGCAACGAAAACCATAGCGAAGCCTTCGGTGTTTTGGTGTAATGGTTAGCTTCCAATAGTCCTTTAATTTTGATTTACCTGTTTTTAGCAACGGTAACGTATGATATTGCCATTTATCTTCTACAAAGTCATAAGGATCACCAAATATTAATTCAACTGCTTTCATGTCATCACGACTTGTTTCTAGCATGATTTCAATGTCACTTTCATTTTTGCCATAAACATATGGCTGAATAGCTCTATGTTTAATACCTTCCATTAACAAATTACATTCTCCTTTTCTCCATTAAACAACCCCATTAATAGTTAATGGGGTTGTTTAGTTATTCAAACATTGCCTCTAGATTAGTTTTAGTTTCTCCATGTTGAAGTTAACGTATCTGTCCCATCAGTTGGCGTCTCGTAGGAGCGATTAGTCCCACTCTCCCAAACTACATTTCCTAGCGCATCTTTTTTAATGAATTTGTATTCCAGTGTAGAATCAGCCGGAACACTTATATCGTAGTACCATGTTGGATATTGTGCTATTATTTGATTGAAAAATGGGCCAATCGCTTTATCTGGATCCCAGTTGCCAAGTTCTTGTGTATTTCCAACAAGATAGACAGATGTACCATAATCAGTTACGGCCTCTTCAACGATAAACCGAACAGGTATTAATGTATTTGTTAAGATCTCAAAGCCTGAGTAAGGGTTACTTTCCTGATTATCATTTGTTACGACTTCAATGTTATAGTGATTACCAGGTATATCAGGAACATTGACTACTATTTCTGAATCTCCCCAAGATACAATACTCGCTTGATCACCGCCGAACAGTACTGTGCCTTGTCCTTCGCCAAAGCCTTCGCCGCTTATCGTAATTTCATTTCCAGCTTGCCCCACCATTGGGCCGACATGGCCAATTAATGGTGTGTTTGATTCGGCGGTTACTTCCCAAACCGCTACTTCATTTGCGTTTAATTCAAACGTGCTGGCTTGCCCTTTTTCATCTACCTGAAGAGCATCCCCACCCATTAAACCTTCTAATACATCGGGATGGGTACCTTTTAATAATGATGTCTGAAGATTATTAATGGTGTAACTTTGCTCACCACTATTTACAGCAGTAACCACGACATTGTCACCAAATTTTCTCTCAAATATATAGACGTCTTCATTAAGCCAACGTTCTGTTGTTGTACCATAACCTAAAGCTGGGTTTGATTGACGCAAATGTGCTAACTTACTTATTATTTGATAAGCTGTTGTTGTTCGATCAAAACTAGGCATGGGCTTTCTGTTTTCTGGATCAGATTCACCTGTTAAATAGTGTTCTGTACCATAATAAATCGTTGGGACACCTCGAGAAGTGAGGAGGACAGCCAAAGCCAAATCTGTATTTATCTGTGCACGATCTTCATGATGGAACCTACCCATATCATGATTATCAATAAATGTGACTTGATCAATGACTTCGTTATAGCTATTGGATGTATCTTCAATCATCGTATGAAAATCGGTCCAATCATCTTCTTTAGACATAAGTACGCCTCTAATTTGTTGTCCAAATTGAAAGTCTAGCAAACTCATACCACTCTCATTGGCAAAATAGTGATTTCTAGGATCGATTTCATTTTCACCTAAAAACCATTCACCGAATGTAAAGACAGGTTGATAGGAATAAATGTGATTGGTTAAGGTTTCTTGCCAGCCCTGTGACATATGCTTTACGGCATCCACTCTTATGCCATCAATCCCTTTGTCTAGCCACAACTCTATCGATTCTTTAAGATATTGATCGATGGTTTGATTTTGTAAATCATAATCAGCTAGATCATATAGATTTCGATAAATACCATCTTCATAAGATGAAAAATCCGTCCCACCGTTATGATGGAATAAATCCAAATCATTTGAGTAATTACCAATTAATGATCCATTGTCATAAATAGCTCCATTTTCTACATAATCACTATCCGTTTTCAAGGCTGGAGATGAGTGATTGGGTGTAAAATCCATAATTATTTTAATGCCATGGCTATGCGCCGTAGATATTAACTCATCAAAGTCATTAAAGCTCCCATAGAATGGATTGGTTTTCTTATAATCCCTAGCCCAATAACCATGATAAGAGGTATAGCCTTCAGGATGAACAGCATAAACATTCTCAACGGGTTGAGAAATCCATAATGCAGTAATCCCTAGATCAGAAAAGTAATGATCTTCTATCTTTTCTGTTATCCCTTTCCAATCACCCCCCATGTATTTATGCAAATCTGTTTCGCTATACAATGCGCCATCAGGGTTATTAGAAGGATCACCGTCAAGGAATCGATCTGTCACAATTTGATAAATGGTATCTCTGGAATAATTTACTTTATTTAGTTGGTTAGCGGCATACACATCATTTGCTAACGCTAAAAAAACCACAAATACAATACCGACAAACGCAATCGCTTTCATTTTTAGAAAAAATTTATTAAGCATATTGTTCACAACCTTTCAATTTTTGAAATAAATTGAACAGAAAACGGTCCTCCTTTCTCAAAAAAACAACCCCGGCTTTTAAAAAAAAAGCCGGGGTTGTTTGCAAGAATTGCAAAAGCAGCGCCCTCAATTTGCAAATTAAGTTATCACAAGGTTGTTACTCTCATTATTACAAGATCAATTGACAATGTCAATAACTATTATAGATTAATTTAAAATGATTGTGGTAAATACAAGGAAAATCGATTGCACTTTGAAAAGTAAGCTGAGCGAAATTTTTGCCTTTGTTGTGGCTTTGATATAGGAATAAGTAACAAACCTATTTATCATTGAGAAGTTTGATTGAATGAAAGCAATCAATAATGAATTTTTTAGCATGATCAATTATTGATCGATACATAATTTCGCCGCACCTCTAATATAATCTGACTAAACGAAAATAAAAGAGTCTTTATATGCTGTACGTTGACAACATAAAAAGTAAATAGCTCACCTGCTCAATCGTAACATCTCTCTTAATAATGGTTGTCTTTCAAGAGCTCATCAAGCGCCATTTCAATCCGTGGACGTCAGATTTACACGATGTAGATCATGAAGACATCGGCATTGCGTCTCAGCATAAGAAACTTCTTATTCAAGTCGTGTCACAGCTTCTTCGCTTTTTTTCGTGTGGTTGGGCTTACATATTCAGTATAACCCCAAGTAGAGATAAGCAAGGGGTAAGACTTCTGCGGGAATAGGATGAGCTGAAGATCCACTTTAGAAGTGCTCTTAGCTTCTAAAGTTAGCTGAAGCCAGACCCGCGAAAAGCGAATCCCTTGCTTTTCGGAACGACATAACGTTCTAAACGCAGGTGGAGCAGTAATGTCCACAAGCCTATTGAATACCGTGTCTATTGAACACGATCAAGATTGAATGACTATTCTCAGTGTGTGAAAGTTGAGTTATAAATTAATATTTTAAAATTTTATTTCAAAAAAACGCTTGCATAAATTAATTTTATTATATAAAATGATGGCACAACCTAGTTATTACTCAATTCTTAAATTGAGGGCGCTGCTTTTGCGATTATTGCAAACAACCCCGGCTTTTTTTAAAAAAAGTCGGGGTTGTTTTTTTGGGAAAGGAGGTTGTTTTGCTTTAGAGTGAAGATTTGTATGATAGCGTTTGCACAAAAATAAAAGGAGCGGTTATTTATGAGAAATAAAAGTATGTTTATTCTTTTGATCACAGTATTAATGACAATGCTTATATTAGGTGCATGTTCTCCTGACAGAGATGACACGACCAATGTAGATTCTGATTCAGAAAATACAAATGGTGAGGACGTAAACAAACCTGAAGAGTTAACAATCTGGGCCAATGATGAAGAAGAACAATTAGAAGCTATAGAAAAAATTGCTTTAGATTATGAAGAAGAGCAAGGCATTAAAGTTAATGTCGTTGCAAAATCAATGTTAGAACAGTTGTCTGAACTAGCTTTAGCTGGACCTGAAGGTCATGGACCCGATTTATTCTTTCAACCGCATAATCAAACAGGGGATATTGTCGCTCAAGGTCTAGCTCAGCCCCTAGATTTAACAGACGAGCAATTAGATAAATATAGCTCGACGTCTATTGAGTCGGTTCAATATGAATTCGAGGGTGTTAACGATATTTACGGTATTCCGGCTGTTATTGAAACTTATGGAATCTTTTATAACAAAGATATCATTGATGAGCCTCAAACCATTGATGATTTATTAGTAGCACTAGATGAACATACTGACCCGTCACAAGATCAATTTGGCTTTCTTATGAAACCAAATGATATATACTTTGCATACCCTTTCTTCAAAACACATGGGTCCTATATTTTTGGGGGAGAAACAGGGGATTATGATACGACAGATATTGGTCTTAATAATGAAGGAGCCATTGAGGGAGGAGAATTATTCCAATCCTTTTTTGAGAGAGGTAGAATCCCGTCATCTACGACTATTGACGTTATAGATGGACTGTTTACTGAAGGTAAAGTTGGCGCTGTAATTAATGGGCCATGGAGTATTCCGAGTTATACAGCAGCATTGGGTGATAGCCTTGGTTTTGCGCCATTTCCAGACATCAATGGTCAACCTGCCCAAACATTAGTAGGGACAAAGGCATGGATGGTATCTTATTATTCAGAAAATGCGGAATGGGCTACGGATCTAGCTTTGTTTATGACTAATCAAGAAAATCAAGAATACTATTCTGACATTGCTGGAGAATTACCGACAAATATAAATGCTCTAGAAGCCATTGAAGATCCGATTTTTTCTGCGTTTAGTGAACAAATTGCTAACGGCGTGCCTATGCCTAGTACGCCGCAAATGTCTCAAGTATGGGAACCCATGAATAATGCATTACAATTTTTAGCTGAAGGAGAGGATGTTTCCTCTGTTTTAGATGAAGCAGTAGAACACATTCATAATAACATAGAAGCAAGTGGCGCACAGTAAAATGAAACTTGCAGTACTGGAATGAAGCGTTTCGGTCTCACTGATCACACAGACTATTAAAGTGCCAACTATTTAAAAGGGGAGGAATACTATCCCTTCCCTCTTTTTCTTGATAAATATTGAACAGGGAGTCATCAAAATGGATAATACATTAATAAATAAAAGGGCGAATAAACATAATCCAACCATTGCGACTGTACTGTCAATCGTATTTGCAGGGCTAGGTCAGCTGTACAATCGCAGATTTATTAAAGGGATCATTTTTATTTTATTAGAAGTGGTTATTTTAATCACACTCATTGATACGCTTAACTATGGACTTTGGGGATTACGAACGTTAGGTACTATTCCTGGAGAAGATCATTCAATAAGGTTGCTCGTTTTTGGCGTTTTGTCGTTAATTGGAACCGTTATGTTGATAACGCTTTATGTCTTTAATGTAATAGATGCAAGAAATCAGGCGAGACAAATTAAAGCGGGATGGCTTCCGAAAGGATTTAAGGCGTCAATTATCAGTTTCTATGATCATTCTTTTCCTTATTTAATGACATTTCCAGGGTTGTTACTGATGATTTTTGTCGTCGTCTTCCCTTTGCTTTTTTCTGTGCTGTTAGCATTCACGAACTATAGTCTTTATAATTCGCCACCAAGAAGTCTAGTAGATTGGATAGGCATTGGAAATTTTAAAGAATTAGTTACTGTTCCCATTTGGCAGGATACGTTTGTGAGCGTTTTATCATGGACAGTTGTATGGACAATCGTAGCCACCACATTACAGATCGCCTTAGGGTTGATTTTGGCATTAATGGTTAATGACCCGAGGATAAAATTTAAAAAGCTTATTCGCACCATTTTAATTCTACCTTGGGCAGTCCCAGCGTTTGTTACGATTTTAATCTTTTCAGCTATGTTTAATGATGATTTCGGTGCCATTAACAGAGATATTATCATTCCGCTTTTCGGTGGCGATGGGATACCTTGGTTAAGTGATCCACTCTATGCGAGAACAGCAGTTATTTTAATCCAAACATGGTTAGGGTTTCCCTTCATTTTTGCTCTATTTACAGGTGTGCTACAAAGCATTTCTAGAGATTGGTATGAAGCGGCCGATGTGGATGGTGGATCGCGTTTTCAGAAATTCCGATTCATTACCTTTCCACATGTTATGTTTGCTACGGCTCCATTACTCATTATGCAATATGCTCAAAACTTTAATAATTTTAACATAATCTACTTGTTTAATGAAGGTGGACCTCCGGTAAGAGGGCAAAATGCAGGGGGGACCGATATTTTAATTTCATGGGTTTATAAATTGACCTTTGATACGAATAATTATGCTATGGCTGCGGCTATCTCATTGATTATGGGATTAATTATTTCATGCTTTGCTTTTTATCAATTTAGACAAACCAAATCCTTTAAAGAAGAAGGTGAATTGTAGTGAATCCCAAAAAAACTTCAATAGTAGAAGTAACAATTATGTATCTGTTTATAACCATTACTTCTATTGCCATTTTTTATCCGCTTATTTGGACGATCGGGATGTCCTTTAATCAAGGTATGAGCTTATATTCATCTTCCATCATCCCAGAAAATTTTTCTTTGGATCATTATAGATGGTTATTTAGTGTAAATAGTGATTATTTGCTCTGGTACAAAAATTCTTTAATTGTTTCGGTGTCAGTAACGGTTGGCAGTGTGATTATGACATCTTTAGTTGCATACGCTTTTTCTAGATATCAATTTGTAGGTAAAAAGAATGCACTTTATATCTTTCTGTTGCTGCAGATGTTCCCGGTTATGATGGCTATGGTTGCATTGTATGTATTCCTAAATATGATAGGAATGCTAGATACGCTGACTGGATTAATATTTGTTTATTTGGGTGGACAGATTCCTTTTAATGCTTGGTTAGTCAAAGGTTATATTGATACGATCCCGCGCGAACTTGATGAGGCTGCACGTATTGATGGCGCTGGGCATCTTAGAGTTTTTTGGAGTATCGTTCTTCCGCTTGCTAAGCCGATATTAGCGGTGGTTGGATTATTTAATTTTATGATGCCACTTTTTGATTTTTTGTTGCCATCTATTGTTCTATCAAGCAAGGAAAATTATACACTTGCAGTTGGATTATTCAATTTTATTAACGATCAGTTTGCTAATAACTTTACAAGATTTGCTGCTGGATCAATCTTAGTTGCTGTTCCTGTGGCGGCTGTCTATTTGTATTTACAAAGATATTTAATATCAGGTTTAACTGCTGGTGGAACGAAAGGTTAAATGGCGGGCATCTCAGTGACTGCTAATCAGTTACTTGGATGCTTGTTTTTTTAAAAAAATTTATACATTTCATTTTTATTAGTGTTGCATGAAAATATTGGATGGAAGTCAGGCAAAAAGAATGAGCCATGACGCCATGTCTTTCAGCATCGTTTAATGATGCTCCTTGATATTTGCCCAAAAAGTTTATGCAACGGTAATGTTATTTTTATAACACTAATGAATTAGGATGTTATTAAGTACTTAGAGGATGAATGGTTCATGGCGGTAACGATTAAAGACGTCGCAAAGAAAGCGAATGTGTCTCCTTCCACTGTTTCTCATGTCATTGCTGATCATTCACGGATTAGTTTAGATACTAAGAAGCGTGTACGAAGAGCGATGAAAGAATTAGGATATCACCCAAATGTCAATGCAAGAAGCTTAGCTGGTCGCTCTACTCAAGCAATCGGTGTGATCATGCCCCCTTCATCTGAAACTGGTTTCCAGAATTCATTTTTTTCTGAGGTATTACGTGGGGTAGGTTCTTTAGCCCATGAAGCAGGATATTCACTTTACGTATCTACTGGTGGGGATGAACAGCAATCTTTCGAAGAAGTTAAACGAATGGTTTACGGCAGTCACGTGGATGGAATCATATTACTTTATTCTCGTGTATCTGACCCTGTTGTGGATTTTCTCGTGACCACTCATTTTCCGTTTATTTTAGTAGGAAAACCGTATATAAATGAGAGTAAAATTACTTATGTTGATAATGATAATGTTGCCGCAAGCAAGGATATTACGAATCATTTAATCGATCTAGGACACCAGTATATTGGGTTTATTGGTGGTTCGACAGATCTAGTTGTTACAGTTGATCGTCTTCAAGGCTATCAACAAGCGATAAAACTCGCCAATTTGCCAACATTTCCTGATTACATCGTTCACGCAGAGTTTTTAAATTCAGGTGGACGGAAGACAGTGAAACGATTATTTTCATTAGAAATGCCTCCTACTGCTCTAGTGATTGCGGATGATATCATGAGTTTTGGCGTGATTAATATGCTAGAGGAAATAGGTATATCTTGTCCAGAAGATATTTCTATTACTGGTTTTAATAACTTATATTTATCAGAAATCACTAGACCTCTACTTACCACTGTAGATATACAAATATTTAACCTTGGTGTTCAAGCTGCAAAATGTTTAATTGAAAAAACAAAAGATAAAGAAGAACCGGCTAAACGCATTATTGTCCCCCACGAAATTATTTATCGAAACTCAACCAAGGCTCTCTTGAAACGCGTATAAAGTAAAGAAGAAACGTTGTGCTAAATTATCGCCTTTTTAGCGGTATGTAGTGTCGCAAATGGGGTTAAATAAATAACTCAACTTTCTCATCTGAATTTTTAGGTTCAGCAAAGTTAGCATAAGGGTAGACCTCATATTAAATATAAGCATTGCCTTTGAATATAGATTTTCGATTGATTATAAACCTTTCGTTTTAGAGGCGCAGGTGAGCTATGTTTCGCTTTCAGCGATCGCACGAAAAGTAAGAATTTCGCATGAAAGCGAGTTGCGATCGCATGAAAAGTAAGAATTTCGCATGAAAGCGAGTTGCGATCGCACGAAAAGTAAGAATTTCGCATGAAAGCGAGTTGCGATCGCACGAAAAGTGAGAAATTCGCATGAAAGCGAGTTGTGATCGCACGAAAAGTGAGAAATTCGCATGAAAACGAGGTGCGATCGCACGAAAAATGGAGAAATCGCCTTCAGTATGAATCCCCACCCAGTCTAAGTGGAGATAAGCAAGGGATGAGACTTCTGCGGGAATAGGATGAGCTGAAGATCCACTTTAGAAGCGCTCTTAGCTTCTAAAGTTAGCTGAAGCCACCCCCGCGAAAAGCGAACCCCTTGCTTTTCGGAACGACATAACGTGCTAAACGTATGCGGCACATCCATGCAGAAGTAAAGTCAACCATCCATCTCAAAATAGAGAACAGAGGTCAATCTATTGAGATGGGTGATAACGGACGCTCATGTTTGTTTTAAACAAAGGAAAAAATTTTATCGACTCATTACCATATCGGTAGTGAGTTTATTTATGTACATCATTGATAATTCAAATAGACATTTTCCTTAACTTAGTCACTAATAATTGTTGTATCTGATACAAAGGAAAGGTGTTTTAAAAATACGCTAAAAGATTTTAGTATTAAAATAGAATAGCTCAATTAAAGTAGCTTGGGCCATATTGTGAAAACGTTCACAAAATCGATTAGGAGGTTCTAATAATGTTGAAACATCTATTTTCTACAGGGAGAATAGGAACAATGGTTACACCAAACAGGATCGTTATGACCGCAATGGGAAACTATTTAGCAAATGATGACGGTAGCGTTTCTGAAAAGGATATTGCTTTTTACGAGGCAAGGGCAAAGGGCGGGGTAGGGACTATTATTACAGAGTGCGCCTTTGTAGATCAGGAAAGGGGACGAGGCAATTCGCATCAAATATCTGTGGCTGATGATAAATACATCCCTGGTCTTAAAAAATTATCAGATAAGATCCATCAACACGACGGAAAGGTGATTGTACAAATCTATCATCCAGGGAGACAGGGGATAAGTGCATTGAACCAAAACTTACCGATGATGGCACCGAGTGCTGTGGAATGTCCAGCAGTTCATCAGCCTGCTGTAGCTATGACAAAAGCTGAGATAGCAGAGATGGTAGAGAAGTTTGTTGATGCTGCTGTCAGATTGAATAAAGCTGACATTGATGGCGTAGAAGTACATGGTGCTCATGGCTATTTAATTCATGAATTTTTAAGCCCTCGCGCCAATAAAAGAGCAGATGAATATGGTGGAAGTTTAGAAAATAGAATGCGATTTTTAGAAGAAATAGTTATCGGTATAAGAGAGCGATGCGGAAAAGATTATCCTTTAATCGTGCGGCTATCTGTAGAAGAATTCACAAATACAGTAGGACATCCTGAAGATGGTTTGCAGTTGCCTGAAAGCGTCAGGATAGCGAAGCGCCTTGAGGAACTCGGAGTAGACGCAATTGATGTAAGTTCAGGGACGTATGAGACCATGAACACAGCTTGGGAACCTTCGTCTTTTGAGCAAGGCTGGAAAATTCATCTTTCAGAAACGATAAAAAAAGCAGTTAATATACCGGTTATTGGGGTGGCTGTTATTAGAGAGCCTGCGTATGCTGATCAGATTATTGCAGAAGGGAAAGTAGACTTCGTAGGTTCCGCAAGACAGCATTTTGCAGATGCAGAGTGGTCCAATAAAGCGAAAGACGGTCGGATAGATGAAATAAGAAAATGTATTTCCTGTCTTGTCTGTATGGAAACATTAATGGGAGCAGATCAATCTCAAGCGCCTTGTCAATGTGCCATTAATATTGAAGCAGGACGAGAATTAGAGTATAGCCGCTTAAAGGAAGATGGAGATGGTCGAATAGTGGCGGTATTAGGTGCGGGTCCTGCTGGATTAGAAGCCGCGAGACTATTAGCAAAGCGTAAATTTAAGCCAGTCGTTTTTGAGAAAAATGATCACATAGGTGGACAGTTAGAGTTAGCTAACAAACCACCAAATAAAGAAAAGATTACGTGGTTGATTGATTATTTAAAAGCTCAAACAGAAAAATTAGCAGTAGAAATAAGACTAAATACAGCACCAACTCTTGAAGAATTAAAAAAATTAAATCCATATGCCATATTTGTTGCTCAAGGCTCCACTCCCTTCATTCCAGGTTCGATTCCAGGTGCCAATGGGGAACAAGTGCTGAAACCAACTGATATTCTAAGTGGGAAAATCAAGCTGAAGGATAAAAAAGTAGGTGTAGTCGGATCAGGAATGACGGGTCTGGAAGTTGCTCATCTATTAGCAGAAGCGGGTAATGACGTTAGTATATTTGAGATGGAGGAGCATTTAGGCAACGGGATATACTTCCAAAATCTAATGGATGTGATGACCCATATTGGACAATTCGATGTTGCTATGTACCCTAAACATAAGCTAATCGGTCTTGATGAAGAGCATGTTAGTTTTGAAGCGCTAGAAACTGGAGAAATGAAAACGTTTCAATTTGATAATGTCGTGATTTCTCTTGGAACAAAATCTAATACGGAATTAGTAGACGAGATTCAATCAAGTTTTAAAAAGGTTAAAATACTTGGAGATGCCAAACATCCTGGAAGAATAAGAGATGCTATGGAAGCAGGTTACCTGAGTGCCTATAATCTTTAATATGAAAGAAGAGGAGTGATTGTCGTGAACAAATATACACAATTATGCCCTATCATTTTTGGGAACGGATCTATTCAATTAGTAGGTGAGGAAGCGAAGAACCTAGGTTGTAAAAAGGTGATGCTTGTTTCGGATGAAACGGTTTCTAAATTAGCGGGAAATACTGCCTGTAAAAAGAGTTTATTCGATTCAGGTATCGAAGTTGTCTCTTTTAATCAAGTCGTACCTGATCCGTCTGATTATATTGTAAACCAAGGTGGTGAGCTCGCTAAGACTGAACAAATAGATGGGATTGTTGCACTAGGTGGTGGGAGTGTAATGGATGTGGGAAAGGCAATAAATGTTTTAGTGAATAATCCTCTTCCAATTAATCAATATTTAGGGAATCCTGTTTACAAGCCAGGCGTTCCTTTGATCCTAATTCCAACAACAGCAGGAACTGGAAGTGAGAGCACGATAATGGGTGTGATAACCGATACGGTTCATAATGTGAAAAATGCTGTGCTTTGTCCTGCAACTTTAGGAATATTAGATCCAGAGGTGACGGTTAGTATGCCGCCTAGTATAACAGCTTATACGGGGATGGATGCATTTGCACAAGCTGCTGAGGCAATTACCACAAAGGATCCGAACCCTAAATCTGATCTCTTAGCATTTGAAGCGATAAAGAAAGTGACCACATATCTTCCAATTGCCGTTTCTAATGGAGAAAATATGAAAGCACGCGAAGAGCTCTTGTTGGCAAGCAATTTTGCTGGCATCGCATTTAATGATGCTCTCGTTCACCTTGGACATGCGATTTCTCATACAGTAGGTGCGGCATTCCATAAGACACATGGTGTTATTTGCGCCTTAGCGATACCAGAAGTGTTGAAGTATTCGGCGAAGGTTAGACCTGATAAAGTCCAACTAATAGGAGAGGCTATGGGTCTGTCATTTAAGGGGACAGAAGGTGATGATGAGATTGGGGAAATTGTCGCCGGTGCAATACGAGAGCTTATTAAAAATATTGGAATTCCTTCGATTAAGGATCTTGGTATTTCAAAGGATGAGCTCGTAACGTTAGCTCGTAAAGTCACGGAGGATGCTTGCTTTCAATATGTGCCAAGAGAGCCCTCAAAAGAAGAGCTAACTGGCATTTTAGAAACGATATACGAATGTTATTAACGGCATCACTATTTTGTTGTTTTAATGTTCACAATTAAATGCGCATTCTTTGTTAGGGGCCTGTATAATATTAGATACAGGCTCTTACTTTGTTTGAGGTGACGACATGGATATTGCGGAGTTAAAGTGTTTTTTAAAGGTATGTCAAACTAAAAATTTAACAAGGGCTGCAAAGGAACTTTTTATTACACAACAGGCCCTGAGTAGAACAATTAATAATATAGAAAAGCAATTAGGAATTCTATTATTTTATCGGAATTCCCGCGGGGTAACACTAACAGAATTTGGTGAGTATTTTTACGAAAAAGCAGAGAACATAATAGAACAGTTTGATGCGTTTCAAATGGATATATATGCTAAAATGGCAGGTGACAAAAGCAAACTAAAAATTGGGTTCTCTCCTGGAACATTAAGAATATTAGGAATTGAAGATATTATAAATTTAGCGAGAGATTACATGGGAATCAATCTCGACATTTTTGAATATGTTGATAAAGTGTGCGAATCAAATGTTTTAGAAGGGACACTTGATATGGCTATTACCGTTAACCCAAGTAATGAAGCGGATTTTTCTTATTTTCCCTTAATGAAACATCAACTCGTCGCAGTGGTTAATAAAGCGAATCCTATCTCTAAAAAAGAGAGTCTAACGTTTACCGATTTGAAAAATGAACAGCTTATTTTAATCGATGACACATTTCGTATGCCACAAGTTGTACATAAGCATTTTCAAGCGGAGGGCGTTACACCAAGGGTATACAGTAAACTTAGTCATGATTTAAATCTAGCCTACGACTTTGTTTCCTTAAATAAAGGGGTATTTATTTTTATTGGTAGCCTAACAGATATAAAACAATATAATACAATCGTCAGTATTCCTATTGATGTAGAAACTGCAGTATGGGAAGTTGGCTTTGTCGTGAGAAAAGATATGAAAGTAGATCAAACAATCATATCATTTATGCATTTGATTCAAACTTCATATCGATAAGTGCCCGACCGGCGTTTGTCGAACAGTAACATACCACAAAAAAAGTGCCAGTGTCTTCCCGAATAGGGGTGGCACTGGCATTTCTTTTGTTTTAGTTATTTATCACAACTAACGGACGCTCATGTCCGGATTCACTCAACTAACTATCAGTGGGCGGGTAAAATCGTAGACTAAAACCGCCACGTCTGCATGACCTAGATCCTGTAGTCCTCTGCGCACTAATTGAAGCTGCGTTTTATTCATTTGTTGCTAGCGCATCAGTTGCTGCATGTTCGCCACCTAATCGTCCAGATGTAAACGCATAGCCAACACCAACCCCATTACCAACGTAGGTATCATTGAACATGACACCTTCAGACTCTAAACCTACAGCATATAAACCTTTGATAGGAATTCGGCTGTCGTCTAGAACTTGGAAATTTTTATTGATTACTAGTCCGCCGACAGAACCTAAATTATTGACTTCAGCAGTAATCGCATAGTAAGGGCCTTCATCATATGAAAGCAAATAATCTTCAGATTTACCAAATTCGGTGTCTACCCCTGTTTCGGTTGCTTCTTCGTAAAGCGTGAATGTATCAGTAAATAGTTCAACATCCATTCCCGCATTTTCTGCTAACGCTTCGATGGTGTCCCCTTTAAATCCATCCCCATTTTCGACCATTTTATCAAAAACTTCTTGTGCGTCAGTCCAAGGGGTTTCCAATGTGAATTGATCAGCAAAATCAGCATAGAACTCTGGAGGCATCCCCGGAAGTACTGGTGCTTGTACCCCATTCATTCCATCGGCTGTTAATTTTTCAATTTGTGTCTTGGACAAAATAACATAATGATAAGCACCTTGGAAAGCACTTGTATTGGCAGCTGCCACTGCAGTTAATGTCGCTTCCTCATCTCTAAATCTTGCGCCAGATGGTCCAACATTCATAAAGTTTGGCAAATAAGTTAGCATTAATGGGTAGCTTGCTTGAAAAGGTTCATAATCTGCTTTTAAATCATGTGTTGCTTTTGCTAGTGTTTGATGGAGCATTTGTCCACCTAAATTAATCGGCACCTTAGCTCCAACATCCCAAGCCATGTGTAACCCTTCTCCAACGTTTTGACTTAAACCACCATTTGGACCCTCAAATTCAAAGTGTTCTTTAACCATTTCAGGATTTCCTGCGTATCCTCCTGTAGCCATCACGACACTATTGGCCTTAATTTCTAGTGTTGTCCCATCTTTTTTTTCAGCTATCACACCAACAACATTTCCATCTTGATCTGTAATGAGTTCCTTAGCTGTTGTCTCAGTTATAATTTGCCCATCATTTTTTTCAACGGAGTTAGCCAGCATGGCTCTTAACAATCCTTCACGTTCTTCATATGGAGGTAAGACATGAAGGGGTTCATTATTATAATTAAGGAAGCTTGTCTCATAGCCTTTTTCCTTTAACCAATCATAGGTTTCACCAGATTTGGTTACATATTCTCTAATGACAGAAGCATCTACTCGCCAATGATTATTTTCTATCCAATCAGAAATTTCTTTTTCAACATCAATTTCCACATCATTTTCTAGTGAGATAGAAGAATTATAGAATTTTCCTGCCCAAGAATAGTTACTTGCGCCACCAATAACGCCTGTTTTTTCAATTAAAATGACTTTAGCACCTTGATCTGCAGCAGAGATAGCTGCTGAGGTTCCAGAAGTCCCCGCGCCGATAACTGCTACGTCAGCCTCTAACGTTTCCGTTTCTTTCTCTGACTGATCATTTTTTAATGCTAATACATTACCATTCGCTTGAGTAACTGCGTCTTCCACAGCTTTCAATATCGCATCACTGGCAACTGTTGCTCCGGTCACGGTATCGACATCAAGTGATTGTTCTTCTACGACTAAACTTGCGATTGTTTCCATAGCGTCGTCGCCTAAACCTTCCGTTTCGGAATGCTCAACGATAGTTACGTTCTCTATTTTATCGGCAGAAAAAGTAACTTCCACTGTAATAGGACCGTTATTTCCATCTATTTCAGCTGTATAAGTGCCAGGCTCAAATGAAATTTTTTCCTCATCATTTGTTGTCTCTCTGTCTGAACACCCGGTTATGACCATCATGATAAAGCATAGGAATAGGATAAGTACGTGTTTTAGTGCTCTTCTTTTCTTCATAAAAAATCTCCATTCTAATTTGTCTGTTGAATTGCTGTAATGACTTTACCTCATTGATCATGTGATATAATTCACAAGTATTTAGATACGTATCTGATTAATAAGTGAAATGAATAGAGGTCATTTGTCCTTTAGAGATAAAAAGTAGCTACCTTTTTCTACTCCATCCTAAACCATCAAGCTATTGTATGGTCAATATGTTTTTTTAAATGAGTGGGTGCCAAATTTCAAAATAATATTGGTCTCCAATTTTTATGATACCCATCGATAATATTTCATTACTCGTTTGCAACCCGTGTTCTTTCTCATGTTGAAGAAGCTTATTAATCCACGTTTCATCAATGTATTGATCAAAAGCTAGGTTACTTGTCATTACAGTGTGAACGGCTTTACAAGACGGGAATTCTTTAATATATCCATTATGATCCAAGTTAGCTTTTTCGGCATCTTTAGATGAGATACAAAATCCAGGTATACTCGTAATTTCATCTTTATTTAACACATAACGCGCGGATATTCTTGTGCTCGGCATCTGTTTTGACCAGCTGTACTCTGTATTTTTGTATAAAATATCTTTTTTGTTTTCATGGTTATATGACAACCATAAAGTTGAAGGCTTTGTTTTAATTTGATATTTTCCAAGTTGATGATCTAATTGCTGTAGCATGTGTTTTTGTTGGTGAATGATGTCAATTTGTTGTTTTAACGCCTCTATTTCTGTCTTAAGTTTTTTTTCTTTGCTATTCAATTCGTTCAACATCGCCTTTTTTTCTTGGGTGTTAATCAGGGCAATGATTTCATCCAGAGAAAAGTTAAGCGAGCGATAGGATCGTACGACTCTCAGTGTGTTAACTGCTTCTTCATCATAAAAACGATAATTATTATGAGGATTTCTATTAGACTTTATAATATGTAGCCTTTCATAATGCCTAATCGCTTCTTTACTCAATCCAAACAATTCAGCAATCTCTCCAATTCTATACGCCATGTTTTTCCCTCCTTTTTTGTAAATAGCTGTTTGATGCATGTAAACAAATGAAAAATATGACCTTTTCGTAAAATGAATCTAGCACAGCCCATCTAGCTTACCAAACGCAAACCAATAACTGAAAGCGATGTCATATTCATTATTGAATCACATTCAAGGTAATAATGGAAGTCGATAGATAGCTTTTTCGGTGTAGGAATAATTGATCATAAATCAAGCTTGGTAATTGATGCAGAGAAATTTTCAGGTAGACTGGCATCACCTGATTTTACCACAAATAACCGTCCGTAAACCGCCCGCTAGTGTACTGATTCACTCAACTAACAAACAATTGGTGGGTGAGATCGTAGACTAAAACCGCCACATCCTATGGCAACGTCTGCATGACCTACGTGATGTAGCCCTCCGTCCACGGCTTGAACGTTTATTTTATAATAATAGATGATCTTCTCATGATGAGAAGATCGAAGCCTTATTTGTTATGGGGAGTAATTCTTTTTAATCTGAATCAAGTCTTGCGTAAACAAGTATTTGATACACCGTTGCAATGACATCTATTAATACAAACAAAAACAGTATTTTTAATAAAAAGTTTAATGTTTGTTCATCAACAAGTAAACTAACCATCGCTAATAAAAGGTGAGTGAGGCCAATGAGCGTGAAGTTACGTCCGAAAATCTGACTAACCTTTATTTTGTCATGTTTTTTAGGGTTGAAAAAATTAATTATGTCGCCTGCTTTGAAATAATAAACCACGCAACCGAAGCTAATAAAAAACAATCCCACTAACGTTAATAAAATAAAGATCTCGATCATATTCACATCCTTTCGATAACTCATAACCCTTCCATTATAATCCATGAAGCAAATGAAAGCTACGTCTTCTTTTCATGTTAAACGGTTAAAACTCTGGATTTAACACCTTAAAGGTAGTAGCTACAAATTGATTGAATGTTTAATATAGCTACCGTTTTCTTAACACCGATTGCTGTTGATCAAAACAATATTGAGGAAACGATTATCGCAGATGGATTTCATCGGTCAGAAGAGATTTTACAAGAGTAAGTGTACAAGTAACCATGACAGCTCCCTGTAAATCCGCTATACTAGAAGTAGTAAGTGCTATGTTTGACAGCATCAGACATAGTGCTTTTTCTATGGTTTAATGTTTGATTAGCTTTCCTTATTTTTAATAACTTAACGAAGCGAAAAATAGTGAAAAGACGACTAAAAAAGCAAATATAGGGGGAATAGTATGGCGGAATTATTACTTATTTTAAGTGAAATTATTGGGCCAATCTTTGTGATGATGCTCATTGGTTATGTGTTACAAATCAAATTTAAACTGGATTTGCCAACATTGGCTAAAATCAATATATACTTTCTGGCGCCAGGCTTTATTTTTAATGCTTTATACCATGCAGAATGGTCTGGTGAAGTGTTCGGCGGTGTCGTTTTATTTTTTATCGTTTTTGTCATCCTCCTTTTTATCGTTGCGCGTTTATTCGGTAGATGGTTAAAAATGAATAAAGATAAACAAACGATTTTCACCAATAGTGCGATGTTTTTTAATTCAGGAAATTATGGTGTCCCTGTTAATGACCTCGTCTTTCAAGGCGATCCTTATGCGATGTCGATTCAAGTTGTGGCGTTAACTTTTCAAAATATTTTTCTGTTTTCATATGGGATATTTTCTTTAAGAGCGGCTAAAAAAGGGGCGCTTCGGGCGATGCTTGGTTATTTTCGCATGCCTGTTCTCTATGGTTTATTGGCTGGAATATGTTTAAACATATGGCAGGTAGAGTTACCCGAACTGATACTGATTCCGGCTAATTATATTGCTGATGCGATGATTGCAACAGCATTGATGACCTTGGGCGCGCAAGTCGCGATGATCAAATTTAGCTCAGGTATGTCTACGGTTTACTTTAGTTTAATCATTCGGCTGATTATTGGGCCATTGCTTGCATTAGCCATTATATATGTCGTGCAGCTCGATGGAATAACTGCTCAAGCTCTGTTTATTGCTTCAGCAATGCCCACTTCGGTTAATAGTGCGATTATTGCACAAGAATATAGTGATCACTCTGACTTTGCTGCTCAGATTGTTTTATTTTCTACCTTAGCCAGTGCGGTAACCGTCACATTTGTGGTTTATCTGGCACGTATTTTATTTTAAACGTATATAACCAATTGTTGATCTTAGGGTATCACTTAGAATAAAGAAAAAGATAGGATGGTAAACAATGACACAAGTAAAAATAAAAAACAAATTCGCCAATAAATTTCGTAATGGCTATCCCCATCTATTTAAAGAAGCTATTGTCGATATTGATCAATTACAAGAAGAAGGTACGATTATTGACCTTGTTGATCAACACGATCAATTTCTTGGTCGAGGTTATTATGGACGCGAAAACAAAGGTTATGGCTGGCTATTAACCAATGATAAAGATGAAAAAATTAATCAGTCGTTTATCATTCAAAAAATAAGTGCTGCTCTAGCAAGGCGATCTAACTTTTTTTCAAGTCAAGTGACAACAGCTTTTCGTGTGTTTAATGGAGAAGGTGACGGAATTGGTGGTTTAACGATTGATTATTATGCTGACTATTTCTTAATGACTTTTTATAGTGATGGCATCTACCAATTTAAAGAAATGGTCGTAAATGCCATACAACAACTGACCGTATGTAAAGCGATTTATGAGAAAAAACGTTTTGATGCAGGTGGAAAGTATATTGATGATGATGATTTTGTGACCGGAGAGCGTGCAAATTTTCCGATTATTATTAAAGAAAACGGCATTCATTTCGCTGTTGATTTAAACGATGGACCCATGACAGGGCTTTTTCTGGATCAACGGGAAGTGAGGCAAAGAATACTTGAACAGTATGCAGCAGGGAAGACGGTATTAAATACCTTTTCTTATACGGGTGCTTTTTCTGTTTATGCAACAATGGGGGGCGCTGAGAAAACGGTTAGTGTTGATCTAGCGAATCGGAGCTTACCGAAAACAATTGAGCAGTTTCAAGTGAATGACTTGGACTATACTAAACATGAAATTCGCACAATGGACGTCTTTAATTATTTTAACTATGCTGTTAAAAATCAACTAACATTTGATTTGGTGATACTTGATCCACCAAGCTTTGCCCGTTCTAAAAAAAGAACCTTTAGTGTCGCAAAGGATTACGTCAGTTTGCTTAAAGATGCGATTGCGATTACTAAAGAGCAAGGTGTGATCGTTGCATCGACAAACTTTAGTGGGTTTAATATCGAAAAATTTAAAGAAAAGATTGCAAAAGCTTTTCGTGAAACTGACGAACAGTATCAATTTGTTGAAACGTTTCAATTGCCTGAAGATTTTCGATATCATCCGCAATTTAAAGAATCTAACTATTTGAAAGTTGTTTTTATTAAGAAACTAACGAATGGTTAATGGAATAGGTTTAAAGACACGGTTAAATGTAATCATTTAAAAGACTTCGAAATCGAAGTCTTTTTTTGAATAGTTATTAAAAAAAAGGAGCTTTCTCACTAATAATCGCTTCAAACATTTAAAAGGAACATTTTTACAAAAAACAACGTGTATGGTATGTTCACAAAAAGGAGGTTAGAGCTATGAATAACTTACTGGATAGGGATGTACCGATCCATGTGCTTTTTGAACAATTGTTTTGTCAAGAGCAACCGATGCAGCATCAATTATTGATTTCATTTATTAATGCGGCATTAGAAGAAGGATGGTCAGATGGTGTGGAGGAGATAGTCTATACACAACAAGAGCAACAAAATGGTGTGTTAAAGGATTACCAAATTTGCTTAACCGTTAAAGCGCGTACTTTACAGAAAAAACATCTTGATCTGAAGATACAGGTACGTCATCAAGATTTTTATGATAAACAATCACTATATGAGTGGGGACCACCCTATCTTAACCCATTATCACTAGAGAAAAATGACCCTTTCATTAGACAGAGCTTTATTATTAATATTTTAAATTTTAATTTACTCCAAGAATCATCAGCTTATCACAATCTCTATCAAGTCACCCACCAGCATGAGTCTGATCAATACATACCAAATATCAACATCCATTATTTTGAATTACCTAAACTGTTAAGTTCAACCCCTAAGAAGATGATTGAAAAATGGTTGTTACTTTTCAAGTATCTTGGTAAAAAACAGAAACCATCATTCTGGTTGCCATTAATAAAAGAAGACCGACTCTTTAAATATGCCTCGGATACAATCGAATCATTCATGTTAGAGCCACTAAGCGCCGATCATCGCTGTTGGTATGTAAAGAAAGCGAAACAAGAACAAGCCTTATTAATACAAGGTATTGAAAGTGGACAAAGATTAGAGAAAGAGCGGTTAGCGTTAAAAATGATAAAAACAGGTTATCAATATCAACGTATTATCGATGTAACCGGCCTTACTGAACAAGCCCTTGACGAACTTGCTCTAAAACAATATTCAAAAATAATTAGGTAAGCGGTTAATCAATGGGTCTGTTTGAATAGGGCGCGTTGTTAGGTTCGGTTCTATTACGAATAGACATTGACATCGTTTAAGCTTTCCGATAGATTATTCTGGTGTGCTTTTTTATCACAGATAACCGTCCGCCACAAAATGGAGGGTAGCGGTCAATTTATTTAGGTGACTGCTAATGTCCTGATTCACTAAACTAACCATCCATGGGAGAAAGAACGAAATTTCTCACGGATTGAAGTTTCGTTTTATGCAGATATGATGGCTAAGTTATCGGCAAAGGTCAGATTACGAAAAGTGTGGAAGTGAACATGTTTCAGTCCAAATGCAAGTTTTTCTAACATGTGAGTCTTAGTAAAGACATTCATGTGAAATGATGTAGTAAGAGAGAAAAATAAATTAAAGTCCAGCGTTAAATAAATAAGGCCTTGGACGAAGACAAGTTATTAAAATGGGAGATAATTAGGGATGCATAATCAAAAAGAGATAAAGATTACAACAGCTGATCCATCAGCATTAGGATTGTTTGGGTTAGCAATGGTTACATTAGTAGCCTCATCAGAAAAATTAGGTTTAACAGAAGGTGTCTCTAATGTTTTGCCATGGGCTTTCTTTTTAGGTGGCTTGGCACAGTTATTTGCAGCTACGCAAGATGCTAAGCATAATAATACTTTTGGTACAACTGCCTTTGGTGCTTTTGGATTGTTCTGGTTTGGGGTAGGGATGACGTGGCTTATTGAAATGGGAGCACTTGGTGAAACACTTGCTATAACTGCTGATGCTCAGCAGTTAGGTGTTGCTTTTATCGGTTACTTGATTTTTACAATATTTATGACAATAGGGGCAATGGAAACACATAAAGTCCTTTTTTTCATTTTTGTTTTTATTGATCTTCTATTTATTGGTTTAGCCTTAAGCTCATTTGGCATTATGTATGATGTCACACATATGCTTGCTGCTGTGGCGGAATTGATCATTGCTTTATTATCGTTTTATGGAAGTGCAGCAGCCGTATTAAATACACACTTTGGTAAAACGGTATTACCTGTTGGTAAGCCATTTGGGATTTTTAAATAGCTAATATGTTAATAGGTTGAAATCAAGATTTTTTAGTTGGTGAATCTTTAGTGATTCACATTGAGAAATGGAATAGAAACTAAAATACCAAATTGAGATAGAAATAGCAGATGAAAAGAAGATTGATTAGCTTGAGTCTGTTTCGTTTAAAAATTTAATAGATCAAATAAAACCCTTGGAAAACTAATAAATGAAAAAAGAGGAAAGATAGACCCACATTACTTAGAGAAACAAGCGCAATCTTCATTTTATGATGAAGGTTACGCTTGTTTCTCTATTTTTTTATTTTGATGATTAGGAAGTAGAACCACTGTTTCTACTTTTTTCGTCAGACGCATTCTTTTTACTTGACATGTGACACTGTGTCATATATTCTTGTGTTATGCAATGTGACACTGTGTCATGTTGACTAGAAAGGAGAATAGAAGTATGCCGAAACAAACCTTTTTTAATTTAGATGAGCAGAAACAAGCCAAATTGATTGATGCATTAAAAAAAGAATTTTCACGTGTACCTGTGCATGATGCATCAATTGCAAATATTGTAAAAACGGCACAAATACCGAGAGGAAGTTTTTATCAATATTTTGTCGATAAAGAAGATGCCTTTTTGTTTCTGTTAGAATCTTACGGAGAACAGAATAAAGAGCGCTTTCTGATCAGCCTTGAACAGACAAAGGGTGATCTATTTGCTTCATTTACAGATATGTTTGAAGGGGTCATGCGTGAAATTTCTAATGAAGAGCAACATCAGTTTTTTCGTAATGTGTTTCTTAATATGAACCATAAGATGGAGCAGGCGTTCACGCATAATAAGAAAAAAGATGATTTCGAGAAAATTTTTGAAGATTTTGAGAAACGGTTATTGGACAGTCATTTAGCGATTTCTACTAAAGAAGAATTACGACATGTTATAAAAATCTTGTTAGTGGTGACCTTCCATAATGTAATTGAAGTTTTTGCAGAACAAGTGCCAATTGAACAAGCTTATGAAAATTATCAGCAACAACTAAAGTTGCTGAAAAATGGCTTGATTAAAAGCTAACAAAGGACAATAAATAGACTGATTATTAACAACAAGTGAAGGGACAGATTTTGTGGGAAAACTAAAATTAGTTAATATTGATAAATCATATCAAATAGGAAATAGTTACTTGAATGTACTAAAGCAAATTTCACTTGAATTCAGAGAAAGTGAATTCGTTTCGATACTTGGACCTTCAGGTTCTGGGAAAACAACGCTTTTAAATATTATTGGTGGATTAGACCAGTACGATTTAGGTGACCTTGTTATTAATGGAAATTCGACAAAGCATTTTAAAAATCGCGATTGGGACGCCTATCGTAATCGATCAATTGGCTTTGTATTTCAAAACTATAATTTAATTACTCACCAATCTGTTTTGCAAAATGTTGAGATTGCGATGACTTTATCGGGTGTTTCCACTTCAGAACGCAAAGAACGTGCCCAAAAAGCACTTGAAGAAGTGGGCTTAAAAGAGCATATTAATAAGCGACCGAATCAACTATCGGGTGGACAGATGCAACGTGTGGCTATCGCACGCGCGCTAGTTAATAATCCCGATATTATTTTAGCTGATGAGCCAACAGGTGCATTAGATTCAAAGACAAGCACACAAGTGATGGAGATTCTAAAAGATGTTGCAAAAACGCGATTGGTGATTATGGTTACCCATAATGAAGAAATTGCTGAAGCATACAGCACAAGGATCATTCGATTTCTAGATGGGAAAATCCAATCAGATAGTCATCCACTAACAGGTGATGAAGATGAACAGCATAAAGAGGCACCGAAGGCCAAAAAACGGAATAAAACGTCGATGTCTTTATTTACTGCCTTATCGCTCTCTTTTAAAAATTTGTTAACGAAAAAAGGACGGACTATTTTAACTGCTTTTGCTGGAAGTATCGGTATTATCGGCGTTGCACTCGTCCTAGCGCTATCAAATGGTTTATCTAATCAGCTTGATGTGATGCAAGGTGACACATTGGCTAATTTCCCGATTATGATCGATACAAATGAACAGTTAGTTGACTTTGAACAGATGGGTCCACCGAATCAAGAGGATAACGATGATTATGAAGAATATCCCGAAGATACAACTATATATCGCTATGATAATGCAGACAGTCTATCAGCCCATGCGAACCTGTTAACAGATGATTTTCTTGATTATGTGGAACAAATGGAAGCGGAAATACCTGAAGCAATTGATAACATTTCTTATACACGTGGTGTTGAAGTTAATTTATTAGCACAGGCAAATGATCAAGTGGTTAAGTTTGAAACGATATCACAGGCGATGACGGCGGCTATGCCTGATATGAACGGTGATGGTGGTGTGTATTGGCAGGAGATGCCGACGGATCAAGACTTTATTTTAGACATGTATGATTTAATTGGTGAGAACAGTCGGTTGCCAGAGGCTAGTGATGAGGTTGCGCTTGTTATCGATAGCTATAATCGAATAAGCGCTGAATTCTTTGATAACCTTGGTCTTGATGAAAATGAAGAAAGCTATGACGTAACAGATTTTATTGGTGAATCAATACTGAAGATTGTTCCTAATGATCAGTATTATTCAGAAGATGAGAATGGTTTTTTTGCACCGGCTAACCCAACCAGTTATGAAGCGTTATTTGAAGAAGAGACTGGGAAAAATCTTGTTATTACTGGTGTTTTAAGAGTGAAAGAAGATGCAGCAACAAGTTATTTCTCAGAAGGGTTTATTTATCCAGAAGCATTAACAGATTATATTGTTGCAGATGCACAAAGCTCTGAGATTGCCCAAGCACAAGAGGATGCAGATATTGATTTGTTGACAAATACCCCTTTTCAGAATGACGATGCAAAAGACCAAGCACTGATACGTCTAGGTGCGATTACAACACCAACGGGTATTGATATCTATCCAACCCATTTTGAGGGCAAGGATGAGATAAAAGCCTATTTAGACGATTATAATGTAGATTTAGATGAGGAAGATCAAATTGTCTATATTGATTTAGCAGAGATGCTTGGAGACATTATGACAGATATGATTAATACGGTAACTTATGTCCTTGTTGGTTTTGCTGCTATTTCATTAGTGGTTTCAACCATCATGATTGGCATTATTACTTATGTATCAGTTATTGAGCGGACAAAAGAAATCGGGATACTACGAAGTGTCGGCGCGCGTAAAAAAGATATTTCCCGTGTATTTAATGCCGAGACATTGATCGTCGGTTTTGTGGCAGGTTCCTTAGGGGTTACAATCTCATACCTACTGATCCTTCCGATTAATAATTTGATCGAACAATTAACGGATATAGCGGATGTGGCAAGTTTAAATATTGTAGCAGCTGTAGTTCTTGTTGTTGGTAGTATGATCCTCACATTGATTGCAGGTGTGATTCCAGCACGTATGGGAGCCAAGAAAGATCCTGTTGAAGCTTTGAGAACAGAATAAGATTTCATTCACATGAGGGAGAGCAATTGTTATTTTGCTCTCCTTCTTTATCACAGATACGGTCCGTAAAACACCCACCTCAAAATAGCGAGTAGAGCAAATCGACTGAGGTGGATGATCACGGTCGCTAATGTCCTGATTCACTCGGGTCAACAGGATGTTGGTCACACAAGCGTTTTCGCAGGACGCGAAGACGTTAGCTTGTGTTCCACAGTGGGTGGGAAAGATCGACCGCCACGTCCTTGAAAAGGATTACAGACTAAGACCGCCACGTCCTGTGGCAACGTCTGCATGACCTACATCCTGTAGGCCCACGTCTGCATGACCTACATCCTGTAGCCCTCCGCCCCCTGATTGAAGTTTCGTTTTATTTCGTTCTCCTATATCTTCCTGGCGCTTCACCATAAGCCTTTTTAAAGACCCGATGAAAGTAAGGGTAATTACCAAAACCACAATTCTCCGCAATATGCTCCAACGTCATATTGGTATAGTTCATTTGATTAATTGCTGCAGCTAAACGGATTTTTTGAGCATAGCCAATCATGGTTTGATTCGTATGTTCTTTAAATAAGTGGACAGCACGGGAAACACTTAATTCAACATCATCGGCAACATCTTGAATCGTGAAATGACCTAGCGCATGTTCTTCGATATAGCGCATCATTCGTGTGACAACGAAAGGTCGATTTAAAGCGGTTTGTGCAACCATTTCTTGCTGGATCATTAGGCAAATACTTTTAAAGAAATGCTCGATTAATTCTTGGTTCTGTTCAGCTGAAGGCCGCCTTAATTCAATAGAAAGAAAGCGCCACAGTGTGGTCATTTGATCGATATTACTAATTTTCACATGAAAAGGTTGAGTTAAATGCTTCCACCAGTGATTAAGCCAATCACCCTTCCCGAATAAATGAAAATCGCCACTTGGTATGCCTGATTGAATGGTTAAACGATAGAGATGATGGGCAGGTACAATGATGATATCGCCTTGGTCAATAGGGTAGGTCTCGGTATCAATCGTTACTTCAGCGTGTCCTTCTGTTTGTAGGCGAATTAAAAAGGAATCAAATCCTTCCTTTCTCGTCTCATCATAACCGTGTGTGTGAAAAGAATAACCACAATGTCCAATCTTCATCTAATTACCTCTTTTAGCAAAATAGGATATGTTTTTATCATATCATCTATATCAAAATAATCAATATGCCGTTAATATAATGGTGTAATCTCATTTGATTAAGTAAATTGAATAGTTGGAAGCGCTTAATGAAGGAGTGAATTGACATGAGAAAGTTTAAAGTAGGAATTATAGGCTGTGGTAATATTTTTCCAATGCATGCGGCCTCAATTGTTGAAAGGGACGATGCTGAGCTTGTTGCTGTCTGCGATATAAAAAAGGATCGTGCTGAAGCAAAAGCAACTCAATATCATTGCAATGCTTATGTTTCTATTGATGCAATGTTTGAAAAGGAACAGCTTGATGTGATTCATATTTGTTTACCACACCATTTACATGCGGAGGTGGCCATAGAGGCAGCCCGACGCGGAGTAAATATTTTAACAGAAAAGCCCATGGCCATTCGTTACCAAGACGCAGAGGCAATGGTAAACACGGCAAAGCAAGAAGCGGTTACCTTAGGTGTCATTTTTCAGAATCGCTATAATCCAGGCTCTCAATTAATTAAAACAATGCTTAAAAGTGGAGAATTAGGGCGGATTCAGGCAGGCAAGCTCTCGGTTACATGGGATCGTTCAGATGCTTATTATCAACAAAGTGACTGGAAAGGGACATGGGATAAAGAAGGTGGGGGAGTCATTATTGATCAAGCGATCCACACGATGGATTTGATGCGTTGGTTTATTGACAGTGACTTGAAATATATTGATGCATCGATCAGTAATCGAGCCCATGAATCAATTGAAGTAGAAGACGCTGCTGAAGGCGTTATTGCTTATCAAAATGGGGTAGTTACTGCTTTTCATGCGATTAACTATTACAGCTATGATGCACCTGTTGAAATTGAGCTAGCATGTGAAAACGGATTAGCTAAGCTGATCGCAGATAAGGCGACAGTAACATTGAATGATGGGCGGACATTTATTGCTGACCATAATCCGCTTGAATCATTCACTTATGATTCTGGTGTGAAAGGGTATTGGGGGGTGAGTCATGTGAAGCAAATTAATAACTTCTACGATGCCCTGCAAGGAAATGCCAAGTTAGATATTTCGGGAGAAGAAGCACTTGTCACACAAAGAATGATTAATGGTATTTATCAATCTGGAAAAGAAAAAAGGCGTATTACATTTTAATGCCATGTAACAATGAGTATCGTTATGAAAGAAAAGGTCAAACGTTGTAGAGATTTACGCAAAGGTAATAATGAGAGGAGCGTTTTAATGGAAAAACTACGTGTAGCAGTTATTGGTTGTGGAAGTATTGCTAAGCATCGTCATTTTATTGAGTATCATTTAAATCCAGATGTTAACATTGTCGCTGTGTGTGATAAGGTGAAGGCACGTGCGAAGGAAGCGGCACAACAATATCAAGCACAAGCCTTTACTGATTATGAAGTATTATTAGCTCAATCGGATATCGACCTTGTTAGTGTTTGTTTACCTAATTATTTACATGCTCCTGTATCAATAGCTGCCCTTCAAGCTGGTTGTCATGTACTTTGTGAAAAACCGATGGCAACCTCTTATCAGGAAGCACAAGCTATGATTGAAGTAGCTGAAAAAAACAATAAAAAGCTAATGATCGCACATAACCAACGATTTGTAGCCTCACATCAACAAGCGAAGGCATTAATAGAAGCTGGCGAATTAGGGAAGATTTATAGCTTTAAAACCGCCTTTGGCCATGGTGGACCAGAAGGTTGGAGTGTTGATGGCAAGGATAGTTGGTTTTTTGACAAGGAGCAAGCTTTTATTGGGGCAATGGGTGATTTAGGTGTCCATAAAGCTGATCTGATGCGTTATATTTTAGGTGAAGAAATTACAGAAGTATCTGCATTGGTGGAAACAAACGCTAAAGCAGGGGCAACAGTTGACGATAATGCTGTCTGTTTATTAAAGAGTCAATCAGGTGTCATTGGGACACTGACAGCAAGTTGGGCATACAACACAAGTGAAGATAACTCAACCACTATCTATGGTGAAAAAGCGACATTGCGTATTGAAGACGATCCTAAATATAGTATGATCATTAACTATACAGATGGACGCACAGTAAAATATCAATTAGGAAAAATCCAGTCTAACGACGCAGGTGGTCAAACCACTTCCCAGGTGATTGATCATTTTGTTGAAGCTATAAAAAATAATCGTGAGCCGATGATTACCGGTGAGGAAGGCCTACGCTCATTAAATGTTATTTTAGCAGCACTAGAATCAAGTGAAACCGGTCGATTAATAACGATTAAATAGGAGGAATCACAGATGAAATTAGGTGTGTTTACCGTGCTTTTTGCGGATCAACCATTTGAAGAGATGCTCGACTATGTAAAAGCAGCAGGGATTGAAGCTGTTGAAATTGGGACAGGTGGCTATCCCGGTGACGCCCATGCTAAATTAGATTTACTACTCAAAAGTGAAGCGGAACGGGAGCGATACTTAGCAAAAGTTAAAGAGCGCGACTTAACGATTAGTGCCTTTAGCTGTCATGGTAATCCCATTTCACCGGATACGACATTTGCACAAAAATCAGATGAGGAGTTAGTGAAAACCATTGAATTAGCAGGATTAATGGGGGTGCCGGTTGTTAACGCGTTTTCTGGAACCGCTGGAGATAGTGAGCAAGCCACATACCCGAATTGGCCAGTTACACCTTGGCCAAATGAATATAGTGAGCTATTAAAGTGGCAATGGCAAGAAAAATTAATTCCCTATTGGAAAAAGATAGCCACATTTGCCGAAAAACATAATGTGAAAATAGGCTTAGAATTACATGCTGGTTTCCTTGTTCATACGCCACACACGATGTTGAAATTGCGCGAAGCAACAGGATTGGCGATTGGTGCCAATTTGGATCCAAGCCATTTGTGGTGGCAAGGGATTGATCCGGTGGCAGCAATCAAAATTTTAGGGGAGGCAGGTGCGATCCATCATTTTCATGCCAAAGATACGGCTATAGATCAAGATAATGTAAACATGTATGGTTTAACAGATATGCAACCATATGGTAACGTAAAAACGCGAGCTTGGAGTTTTCGCTCGGTTGGTTATGGGCATAGTCTCCAAGTCTGGAGTGATATCATGAGTGCGCTTCGAACCTACGGTTATGATGATGTGGTTAGCATTGAGCATGAAGATCCGATCATGTCAATTGATGAAGGCTTTAAGAAAGCCATCCAAAATTTGAAGGCGGTAAATATTTCAGAGCAACCAGCTAACATGTGGTGGGTGTAGCTATAGAAATGTGTTGTCATTAAATAACACTGATAATTTAGCTTGGTTAAGGAAAACTACCCTTAAAAAAAGGGATGGTGCTAATCATGCTAGATCAGGACTATAAAATAGGTGATCACGTCTATGTTATGTTACGAAACCCTCATGTTCAAGGTGCTGTTAATGTTCAAGAGGCGCAAGTCGTCTCAAAACCCGATGCGCCCAATGAATTAGCGATTTTCTTAAATGAAGAGTATTTTCCTCTGCGAGATGATCTGGCGGTGTTCAAAGATTACTTTGAAGCCGAAATCGCCTATCGCGATGCATTTGGTCACGTAGAGAATGAGGGATATCATGGTTAAAGCATTTGTTCCTCAACTCGCTTATTTTGAGCCTAAAGCTCTTGAGTATCCGTTGGGAAAAGCACTATACGATAAGTTCTCTAAAATGGATATAGAGATAAGGGAAACAACGTCACATAATCAAGTGCGTAACTTACCCGGAGATAATGATTTCCAAAAGTATCGTCATGCGAAGTCCACGCTCGTTGTTGGGTTACGTAAAACATTGAAATTTGACACTTCCAAACCATCAGCAGAGTACGCGATTCCATTTGCGACAGGGTGTATGGGACACTGTCATTATTGTTACTTACAAACAACGATGGGTTCAAAGCCATATATTCGAACTTATGTGAATACGGAAGACATTTTTGAAGCGGCAGAGCACTATATGGAGGAGCGTCACCCAGAAGTGACCCGGTTCGAGGCGTCATGTACGTCAGATATTGTTGGTATTGATCATTTAACACACACATTAAAAGAAGCGATTGAATACTTTGGACAAAGTCAATATGGACTATTAAGGTTTGTAACTAAATTTGCCCATGTCGATCACTTATTGGATGCTAATCATCAGGGGAGAACGCGCTTTCGTTTTAGTATTAATGCTGACTTTGTAATTAAATATTTTGAACCCGGCACATCTCGATTAAATGAGCGAATTGAAGCGGCAAAAAAGGTGGCAGAAGCTGACTATCCATTAGGTTTTATAATCGCACCGATCTATCTTCATGAAGGATGGCGAGAAGGTTATCAAACGATGCTTGAAAACTTAGCTGATACCTTGCCTAGCAAGGCTAAAGCTGATTTAACATTTGAATTGATTCAGCATCGTTTTACTGCTCCAGCTAAGCGAGTGATTCAAAAGAATTACCCGATGACAAAGCTAGAGTTAGATGAATCCAAGCGAAAGACGAAATGGGGGCGCTATGGGATTTGGAAATATGTCTATACCGATGAAGAGCAAGAAGAAATGAAAGAGCTTTTTATGACTCAGATTCCTAAGTTATTCCCAAAAGCAACCATTGAATATTTCACCTAATTACAACGACCCCCGGAAAGCGCGTTTGCCTTTCCAGGGGCCGCCAAGTTTAGTCACAATAAAGTGTTTCCGATTTAGCTAATGTGTTTGTTAGCGCCTCTAGCATTTGATCGATATCTTGTTTCTCAATGACAAGTGGTGGTTGAAAGGCAAGAACATTTCGCTCCAAACCATTTTTACCAATTAAAAATCCTTTGTTTTTCATATCTTCAATAATTTGATCAGTAAGCTCAGCTCCTGTTAGCTTAGATGAAGGGGATTGGATTTCTACACCGATCATTAAACCGATGCCACGTATTTCTTTAATGAGTTTACTATGTAAACTTACTAATTTTTCTTTCAAATAATCCCCCAATGTTTCTGCACGCTTCACCAATTGATGGCTATTTAAATAATCTAATACATGTAGAGCTGTTGTAGCAGCAACGGGATTAGCACCGAATGTTGAAGCGGAAGGTTTATTAAATGACGCTGCAATCGTGTCGTTTGTAGAAAAAGTAGAGATAGGAATACCATTCCCTAACGCTTTAGCTGAAACAAGAATATCAGGGATGACTTGATAATGTTCAACGGCAAACATTTTCCCTGTTCTTCCATAACCGGTTTGGACTTCATCGACAATGAGTAAGATATTATGCTTGCTTAGGAGTTGCTTAACTTGTATTAAGTAGTCTTTAGGATACATAATGATGCCACCATTGCCTTGGATCGGTTCGAGAATAAGCGCAGCAATATGTTCACCACGTGCTTCTAAAATAACCTTTAGTTGTTGTAAAGACGTTTCCATAGCCTCTTTGGCTTCCGTTTCGGGGTGGTGAGGGCGATCAATAAAATAAATATCATCCTCAACTAACTGATCGTCTAACCGCCACATTGGAATACCTGTTACACTCATCGTTAAGTGTGTACGCCCGTGTAATCCACCTTTTAGTGCAATAAAACCCCGTTTTTGGGTGTGCAATCGCGCGAGTGCCATTGCCCCTTCATTTGCTTCCGAACCGGTTACACAAAAAAAGGTACGGTTTAAATTGCCGGGCAATACGTCTGCTAATTTTTCAGCTAGATCAACAATCGGTTGGGTTAAGTAAATTGTTGATGTATGTTGTAAATCCTCAAGTTGTTTGGTTGTTTTAGCGATCAGTTCAGGATTACTGTGCCCACAATTCATCACTGACACCCCTGCATAAAAGTCAACATAACGCTTATCATGTTGGTCAAATACGTATTGCATACTCCCCCTCACAATGTGTGGAGGGTCTTGATAAAAATGTGCGGTCGCAGGCATTAAATAGTTTTTCCTCTTTTTTATAATTTCTGTTGCATCAATTGATTTCACTTGAATGTCTCCTTCTTTATTATATTTAATCAAGTCCTTTTTCCCCTAAGAATAACTGCAAGCATGCCAGATGTTGAAGAAGGTGCTTAATACGGTAACATATTTGACTATATACTATCGCATTTTCCAACGTTTGAATGCTCCTTTTAAAGTAGGCAAGAGGGAATGACTATAACATTACTTCTCAAATTGGTTGTCTATAAATGCTAATTGGTTATGTGCAATTTCCAATTTTGTATAGTTTAATTTTATCAAAATTACCCTTTTTTTCAATTGATTTTCTTTATAAATGTTAAGTTTTCCTTCTAATATAAATAGTTGCGTCATATACAGTTTTTACTTAACACTTTCATTTTCTTGCCATATCGACGAAAACAACGCGGTAAAAGAAAGAGGCTTTTGATTAGAAGTGATGAGAAAAATTTTTCGTAATGTAAAACTTTCTCAAGCTAGAAAACGTCTAAGTATAGAAGGATGAAAATTCCATTCCAATGACATTTAACAGCGGGTATTTCTTATTATTCTAATTGTTTTATATTTTCATAGTAATGTTAGTAGTTTAAATTTTTCACAGCTAATCGTCCGTAAAAACCCCCTCAAAATAGAGAACAGAGGTCAATCGATTGAGGTGGGGGATGACGGACGCTCATGTTCGGATGCACTCAACGCACCTTCAATCCTGGCGAAGAATGAAAACGCCCACTGATTGAAGGTTTGGTTTATTTTATTACATATCTTAACATGGGATAAATTAATATTTTTATGGTAAAAAGTTGATGTTACTAGATTTATAATTATATAATATATGTAGTTTAAGGAAAAAATTAAGTAACATACCAAATTGGTAAGAAGGGAGTTTAGCAGTATCGAAACATTATTTTATCAATAATCTTTTATAATTTGAGGGGGTTTGAAATGAATTTCATTAAACGTGGACTATTAGGTATTACAAGAAAAAAAGGAAAGTCACTGATTTTATTGGCCGTTATTTTCATCTTAGGAAACCTTATATCAGGGGCGATTTCGATTCAACAAGCAACCGATAATGTTGAATCAACCATTAAAGAAAGATTGGGAACGGCAGCAATGCTTGAGCTTGATTATGAAGCAATAGAAGCGATGAATGAATCAGAAATGATGGAGTTAGAGATTTCGAATATAGATATTGATCTGATTAAACAAATTGGTGGGCTTTCATATGTAAAATATTATGACTATAGCATGTCTACCGCTTTGGGCTCAGAAAGTATCGAAAGTTACCAAGGAGAGGAGATGGAAGAAGAGAACATTATTTGGGATGGCCCTAGTATGGAGTTTACGCTCAAGGGGATTAACTATGCACCTGTTATTGATTTTGAAGAGCAAAAAGGAAAACTTGTTGACGGCCGTGTTTTTACAACAGATGAAGTAGAAAATGGTTCTGCAGTTGCGATTATTTCAAATAAGTTAGCAGAAAAAAATAATCTCAATGTCGGAGACACCTTGACGTTAGATAATGCGGTTTATGATTACTCAGAAACTGGAGAAGAGGAGTTAATTGCTTCTCGTGATGTTGTCTTAGAAATAATTGGTTTATTTGAACCTCAATCAGCTAAAGAAGATAAAGGGGAATCGTCAGATGGTGGTATGATGGACTTTATGGACATCGACTATCAAAATACCGTGTATGTACCTAATGAAGTGGTTTCAAGTGAACAAAGGTATTATTGGGAAGAATATGTAAAATTTGATGAAGATTATGCTGACATGCTGGTGGATGATGATGATTTAGAGTATTACACCCCGATCTTTTTCTTAAACAACCAAGAAGATACTGAAGCATTTAAGGAAGAAGTCATGCCATTGTTGCCAGAGTTATATTTGGTGGTGAATGCTAGCGATCAATATGAAAGTATTGCAGCACCAATTGAATCGATGTCTAAGATATCCGGTTATGTTCTCCTTGTCGCTGTAATTGCAACGGTACTGATCACTGGTTTAGTTGTCTTGCTGTTTTTGCGTGATCGTAAACGGGAATTAGGTATTTATTTATCGTTAGGGGAACGTCGGAGTCGTGTTGTGGGGCAAATTTTAATTGAAGTCATGATTATTGGGCTGATCGGTATTAGCTTATCCTTGTTCAGTGGTAACTTTTTGGCTCAAGGCGTATCTGAGACAATGCTCGAGGCTGATCACGATCAATTTGAAGAAGATACAATATATTTTAATGAATTCGAAACAGATTTAACCACAGACGATGTACTGGAGTCTTATCAAGTTAAACTTGATGCAAATTATATCATTATGTTCTATGTGGTTGGTCTCTTAACCATTCTTGTATCAACTGTCATACCATTAACTTATATTGTACGATTAAATCCCAAAAAAATAATGATGTAATAGAGAGGTGAGAATATGATTTTAGAAGCGAAAGATTTAAATTACTATTATCAAGATGGAGAAAATCGTCGTTATATCTTAAAAAATACATCTGCTTCGTTTGAGAAAGGGAAGTTTTATACGATTTTAGGACAGTCTGGCTCTGGAAAAACATCATTTTTGGCGTTACTTAGTGCTTTAGATTCGCCACACAGTGGAACGGTTTTGTTTAATGAACAAGATATTAAGCAAATAGGTTATGAAAAGTACCGTCGCAATAATGTGGGGATCATATTCCAAAGTTATAATTTGATACCGACGTTAACGGCAGTCGAAAATGTGTTGGTCCCTATGTCTATTACTGAAAACGAGTTGCCAGAAGATAAGAAGACAGTGGCATATAATTTATTAGATTACATCGGTATTGTAAAAAGTAAAGCGGACCGCTTTGTTAACAAATTGTCTGGTGGAGAACAACAACGTGTTGCCATTGCCCGGGCATTAGCAACAAATGTAGAATTAATTCTTGCTGACGAACCGACAGGAAATCTTGATGAAGAAATGGAACAAGAAATTATTGATATCTTTAAAAAGTTAGCTCATGAACATCAAAAGTGTGTCATCGTGGTCACCCACTCCAATGAAATTGCTTTACAATCTGATCAAACCTTCAGTCTCAAGAAAGGTGTATTGACGACTGATGAGTGATTTTTTATCAAAATTCAACAAAAAAAACTACGATGATTTAATAGATGAGCAAGAGGAAAAAAAAGATGATAAACCGGAAGAACCACAAAAACAAAAAACAGTAGAAACAGCATCTGCCCAAGAAAGTGAATCAGCTACTGCATCAACGTCTTCAAGGCTTAGTCGACGAGACGATGCAGTTGAGGAAGTTGAAATTGATCCGGGCTATCAAAAGAGAAGAAAACGTATGATCGGCTTAATTATTTTTGGATCTTTGTTCATTTTTACCTTGATGGCTTTTGTTTATTATCAAGCTGTTCATGCAGAAGTAGATGATTTTGTAGGCAATCCAGTTTCAGATGCTCGTGCTTGGGCAAAAGAAAATGACATAACCATTGAATTATCAGAAGAATACAGCATGGAGTATGAAGTCAATCAGATTACTTCACAAAGTGTAGTTGCAGGAGAAAAGTTGCGTAAAGGGAAAGAAATTCAGTTGGTGAGTAGCCTTGGGCCCGATCCAGAGGCTGTACTTCCACTGCCTGATTTTTCAGAAATGAATCAAATGGAAGCACAGAATTGGATTGAAGAGAACAAGGCGGAGAATCTTCAACTTGTGGAAGAATATAGCGATGATGTTGAAGAAGGTGAATTTTTGCAACTAACCTTCAGGGAAAGCGACATTGATGAAGAAGAGTACCAACGGAAAGACGGTGCGGCTGTATACTATTCAAAAGGGAAAGAAGTCTTTGAAAAGAACATCACTATACCTGACTTTACCGGAAAGCCGAAAAGTGAAGTGGAACAATGGGCAGAAACAAATGAAATTGAAATGTCTTATAAAGAAAAAGATTCTAATAGTGTCGAAGCGGAGATGATTATTAGTCAAAGTGAGGAACCAGAAGAAAAAATCGCCAAAAGAGACAAAATGGAAGTTGTTGTTTCTTTAGGAAAAGCGACAGAGGTCCCGAACTTTGGAGAGATGACTATAGAGGAAGCGACAACAAATTATCCGGATTTGGCTGTGTTAGTGAAACAAAGGTTTCATGCAGATGTGCCATATGGAAGCCTTATTTCGCAATCGGTTGAAGCAGGTACAAAGTTAACAGAAAACGACAATAAAGAGATTACGGTTACTTATTCAGAAGGACGTCCATATTTAGGTGATTTTCGTGGTCAACTTGAAGGTGACTTGCCAAGGCTGTTTTACGACGAATATCAGTCTAAAGGTGCTGATATAAAGTATACGATTAAGTATGTCAATGCACCTGAGGTAAAAGGTACCGTTGTGGGGATGAGTAAATTTAATGAATTTGTGTCAATGACGTATACTGTTGAAATAAAAGTGAGTAATAATGCTTCAGCTGCACCTGATCCACAAGTCGACTTTGACAATGGAGATGATCAATTTGATGATGATTTGGTTATAGTAGATGATGATTAATATTAATAAAAGCATCACATTTTGAACAGCTATTCAATGTGACAAAAAGAAGTCATAAAAAGCGGAACGTACCACATAAAAACGCAGGTAAAATACATACGATGCCTGCCTTATCCCATATGAATAAATCATTTTGTCGGGGCGAGTAATTAAAGCCCCAGTACGAACTGAAAATCCCCTGTATGCAGTGTTGTTCTGCGTATAGGGGATTTTAAATTAAAGTCGTATTTTGCGTTTTTCAAGACGACTATGTTTTAATAACAATTTTCACCTCTAACTAATCATGTCTTAGCACTTGGATGGAACGGTCGGTTTACCATTTTGATATTGGTAAGTCAATGCACCTAAAGTGTATCCAGCAGTATCGGTATTTAACTGTTCAAACAAATCGCCTGCCATTTCTGGTTGAGCAATCGCCTGCTGATAAGTAGAAATAAGTGTTTCTAAACGGTCGAGCGTGTATGTTTGACCTTCAATTCTATACCGTTTGATTTGAGGTGCCTGTAAATGACGGAAAGCAGGTAGCAAACAAAATGTCTTCATTGTCAATAAGTGATTCTTACCAAACTGGTCACGATAAACCGGATTTTCTCCTTTATCCGTTTGTAATGTTAAAATATGATTTGCTACATAACGGTTATCTTGCTCCTCGATTGGATCAAGCACTTTCGTGTTGTCGTATAGATCAAGGTCTAAATACATGACTTTCAGTGGGCCATGTGCAATCAGTTCGATGGGTAACTGGCTTCGCGCAATAAATTGTCCAAGCTGGTCTGCTTTTGCTTCAATTGAAGTGGTCAGTTCATTGGTGCCAAGTGACTTATAAAATTGGCTTGCTTTTTGATTATAAATGTTAACGTTATAATCAGCGATTACATGAAAATCCCTGCCATATTTATAGATAGAACCTAAATTGGTAACGAGTAATCCATCAAATAAATGGCCATATAGATGTAGAAATTGATCGATTTGTTCAACTTGTGATTGATTGACCATTTGTGGAAAAGCGAAAAAAACTTCTGATGTCTGTTTGATTTGAATAAGCTCTTTAATCTGTTCAATTGTAAACGGCTGATCAGGAAAAAAGACATCGGCCGCTAAATAAATGCGGTCAACACCTAATGTGATGCAAAGCTGTGCTTGGTCAATGTTATTTACTTTAACCGCCAACCTTGGTAATTCGCTTTGTTTATTATTGCTATTAGGTATGGTTTCAGCTATTTTTTTAATATAATGCACTTGGAGTTCAGGCTCCTCAGTGGGTGTTGAAAACATTTTTCCAGTTGAATAAAATTTCCCTGTCCCCTCATAACGCGTATTAATAAATTGGAGACCTGGATTTCCAAAGGCATAAGCTGTTGTAAAGTCTCGCTTTCTATTGTTAAAAAGGTGCTCTGCTTGCTCTTTACGATCATATCCGATTGGATCTGAAATGTACCGATCAATGGCATCAGCATATGTATTAACAAGATCAACAATAAAATCTGTTTCACGCATCCGCCCTTCAATTTTAAAAGAAGTGACATTTGCTTCAATAAGCTCAGGGATATGTTCATACATGTACATATCTTTTGCTGCTAATGGATATTCAGTAGGATACAGATGACCGTCTTTTTTGACCCGATATGACCAACGGCAAGGCTTAAAACATCGTCCGCGATTTGAGCTATTTCCCCAAATAGTTGAGCTGAAATAACAGTTTGAACCATTCACGGTACACATATCCCCATGAACAAAATATTCGGTTTCAAGACCTGATTGACTTTGGATATATTTGGCGGTTTTCAAGTCCATTTCTCTTGATAAAACCACACGTGTTACACCCGATTCCTTTAATGCATGGACATAATCAAGGTTATGGACATTCATCATCACGGAGGAATGAATCGGCAAACTTAGCTGATGCTCTTTACAAAGTTCAACAATGCCAAGATCTTGAACGATAATACCATCCACTTCCGTTGATGCTAAAAAAGATAAATAATCAAGTGCCTCGTCAATTTCAAGGTCATGTAGGAGATTGTTTACCGTCACATAAACCTTTTTATCTACTGCATGTGCTTGTTTAATCGCTTGTTTAATTTCAGTGTTAGTAAAGTTAAACCCTTTTCTAATCATCCGCATATTCAGCGTTTTTCCACCTAAATAAATAGCATCACATCTCGTTTGAACAATATTTGAAAAAATTTCAAAGTTTCCAGCAGGTGCTAATAATTCAATTGTTTTACCATTAAAGATACGCGTCATCTCTTCAACTCCAATCCATGTGATAATTTTCACAATAAAAATTATATTAAGACGCTCCTTCATTTTATCACAAGATAATTAGCACCTTTTTAAAAAATATGACAATATAATTACAAATTCATAATAGTACAGTCGTTAATCGTTTAAGGAGAAATTGACATTGTAGATTTTTGTCGAGTAGGATATAATGTTTAGAATTCGAAATATTCTGATAAAAATGCATGAAAGGGTGAGGACTTTGATTAGTAAATTAAACTTAGGGGTAAAGTTAAATGGATTAGTTATTTGTCTAGTTATGGTGGTTTCTGTAAGTTTAGCAAGTGTAGCCTATTATCAGATTAGTGAAGGGATTAAGGAATCAGCCGTTGCAAAGGCGGTATCTGATCTGGAATTAGGGTACCAGTATATTGAGGAGAGATATCAAGGCGAATGGCACATTGACGATGGGATATTGTATAAGGGAGAGACTGAAATTAGCGGTCACTTTGAATTAGTCGATCAAATTGGCGAGATGACAGATGGAACAGTGACTATTTTTTTAGGTGATACGCGTGTGGCGACAAATGTTGAAATTGATGGTGAGCGTGCAGTGGGTACAAAAGCTTCACCGCAAGTGATCGAGACTGTATTGGAGCGTGAAGAACGATATATTGGTGAAGCAGATGTAGCTGGTCATATGTATCAAACAGCTTATCAACCGATTAGAGATGTGAACAATCAAGTGATTGGAATGTGGTATGTGGGTGCATCCCAAGCATTAATTGATTCAACAGTTGCCAAGACCATTCAAGGGTTTTTAATTGCTGTTGCTGTTGTGATTGTCCTTGCTGTTGTTATAACATTAGCATTCACAAAACGTGTAACAACAAGATTGAAACAGGTTGCAACAGCAATGGAGGCAGCAGGAAATGGTGATTTTACTACAGACATAACTGATCGGTCCGACGATGAAATCAGTCAATTAAGTCGAAGTTTTAATCAGATGAAGGAAAATCTGATCCGTTTAATTGCTGACATTCAAAAAACGTCTGAGCAAGTGGCAGCTTCTTCTCAACAATTGTTGGCAAGTGCTGAAGAAACAAATCATTCTTCAAAAAGTATTACTGCTGCCATTGATCAAGTCGCCTCAGGTTCTGAGCAACAATCAAATGCATCTGATCAGGTGGCTGATATTGTACAAGACATTTCTCAAGGAATGAATCAAATTGTTGATAGTATCGAACAAGTCAATAATAGTGCAATGACCACAAATCAAAATGCTCAACAAGGTGGAAGTGCAATAAAAGATGTCGTTGAACAAATGAATCGCATAAACGTAAAGACAAATGTAACAGCTGATCACGTTGATAAGTTAGGGGATAAATCGAAAGAGATTACTGATATTATTATATTAATTAATCAACTGTCTGAGCAAACCAATTTGTTAGCCTTAAATGCAGCGATTGAAGCGGCAAGGGCAGGTGAACAAGGAAAAGGCTTTGCTGTTGTGGCAGAAGAAGTTCGCCGTCTAGCTGAACAATCAGGTCGTTCAGCTAACAAAGTGAATATGTTAGTGAACGAAATTCAACAAGAAGTTAACCATACAGCTGGTGCAATTGAGGAAGAGCGCAAGGCGGTCAATCAGGGAATAACTTTAGTAGATCAAGCTGGTAATAGTTTTACCACTATCAATCAATCTGTTGAGGGTGTGGTTGCTGAAGTGGAGGAAGTCTCGGCTGCCATCGAAGAAATTACAGCGAGTATCGAATCAGTAAATGATATTGCCCGTCAATCTGGTCAGATAACAGATCAAGCCTTAACACACACTAATCAAGTCGTGAGTGCCGTTGATCAACAACATCTAGCCATAGATGAGATGCGTTCTGCAGCAAGCTCACTTAGTCAGGTCGCTCAAAATTTAGAAGAGACTGTCAAAACTTTTCGAATGTAACATACGTTCGGAGGAATTCCTCTTCATAGATAAAATGCTAAAAGGTAATGCAGTAACGCATGATAAAGGTAAGCGAATCTCATACTATGTTTAGTCACTAGTTAAGGTGTTAAAAGCTTCGGTTAAAATAATTACCATACTTGCAGAGAAACACTATGCACGTTATGTTGGAGATAATCAAAGTTTTAAACCTTTATCACAGATAACCGTCCTAATTCACTCAACGAACCTGCAATGGGTAGGTAAGATCGTAGACTAAAACCGCTACGTCCTGTGGCGTGTGCATGACCTACATCCTGTAGCCCTTCGTCCACTGATTGAAGGTCCGTTTTATATCAAAGAACGACATATTTTAAAGTGAAGTAAGCCTACTTTAATCACATGAATAAATCAACATCATGAAGGAGTAATTGCTTTGGAAAAGCTAAAACTCGTGAATATTAATAAATCTTATCAAGCAGAGACCCAATACTACCATGTATTGAAAAAGATTTCACTTGGTTTTCGAGATCGTGAATTAGTGACGATCTTAGGACCATCTGGAACAGGTAAAACGACTTTAGTTAATATAATCGGAGGATTAGATCAATATGATTCAGGGGATTTATTAGTCTGTGGTCAATCCACTAAGCATTTTCGTCATCAAGCTTGGGATGCGTACCGTCACCGTATGATCGGTTTTGTACGTCAAAATGAGCAGTTGTTGATGCATCAGTCTGTCCTTGAAAATGTAGAATTAGCCATGGTATTGTCCCGAGAGACACGTACTGAACGGACCAAGCGAGCTGAGCAAGCTTTAGTACAAGTAGGTTTAGAAAAAGAGATCGATCTGATGCCGAAGCATTTAACAAAAGTGCAAGTGCAACAAGTTGCTATTGCCCGGGCAATAGTTAATGATCCAGCCATTATTGTAGCTGATGAACCGACTGGTGTTCTGGATTCAGACGCGAGCAATCAAATCATGGCGCTATTACGTGATTTAGCCGAAACACGACTTATTATTGTGGCCACACATGATCAAGTGATCGCTAAGAACTATAGTACGAGAATAATTAGCTTAATAGATGGTAAAGTTCAATCGGATAGTCATCCCCTAACGGATCAAGTGGAGTCAACTTGTCCAGAGCCATTGAAAAGTCAGATAGCAAATAAGCCGTCCTTGTCCATCTTCATGGCAGCTGTGCTAGCTTCTAAACATTTATTAGCGCAGAAATGGCTAACGTTAATCCTGATGGTGATAGGTAGCTTGGGTGTGTTTAGTTTAGCGTTGGCTTTTGCTTTATTTGGTCTTTTTACAAATGTAATCGAGCCAAATCAAGCACCGAATAGCCTTCTTATTCTAGGATTTGCACTACTTACATTTATGATGACGATGATAATGCTCGGAGGCAAAATTTATCTATCTGTGATTGAACGAAGAAAAGAAGTGGTTATTCTTTATAGTATAGGAGCACGAAGAAGAGATATCTCTCGTCTCTTTATCATCGAAACGTTCATCGTTGCAGTGGTGATAAGTTTGTTAGGACTGGTTATGACGGACTCAATTATTTTTCAACTGAATCAGATCGCTCGTCCAATCATCCAATATATTGAACCGTTAAACTTATCAGCTGTTGCTATTTTAGGCTCAGTTATGATCGTGGTTATGTTAATGATAGGTATTATTCCCGCAAGAAAGGCGGCAAGAAAAGCTCCAGCTTTAACTTTAAGAATGAAATAATGTTGTTGAAAAGCTAACTTTGAATGAGGTTATTATTTGAAATTAGCATTTTAACGAGTGAATAAAGAAGAGGAGAACCATAATTTCAGGTGGGTTGACAAATAGAATTGGTGGCCGTATAGATGACGTATAATAAATCACAACATCTGTCAGTAGGGCAGATGTTGTTTTGCGATCTGTTAATAAAAAAGTATTGCGGCTAAAGTATGATATACAACTAAAATCATGCCGGATTTTGTCGATAAAAGAATAGAGACGTCTCTGAAACACACTAGTGTATGACATTAGAAAATTCAATTACTATATATTTATTTAATTTAAAAAGGACATAAGTAATGGATGATAGTTGCGTATCCATTAAGTGTACCTAATTTTAGTTGATTGGTGAGTATAATGACCTACCTTAAAATTGAGAGGAGACGACTGGAATGAAAAGAATTAAAACTTTAAAAGTGAAAATGATCTTACTCTTTACACTTTTAGTAGTAGGGGTAGCTTTATCATTAAGTGTATTATCGATGTGGGGAAGTAGAACAGCGATTAGAGAACTAGCTGAAGAATCTTTATATAATTTAGCTGATGAGGCAGCCAAACATATTAGTGCTACAAGAAATAAAGAGTTAATTTATATGGAAACATTGGCACGAGCAGATATTCTAGATGCAGATAATAGGTCGGAATTAGTAAGCTTTTTCAGTAATGAACAAGATGCTACTGGTTATATGGGATTTGGTTATGCTGATATGGATGGTGTAGGCCATCTGTTTAATCAACAAGAAACGGAACAGGACTTTTCAGGAGAAGATTTCTTAACTACCGTTTTAAATGGAGAATCCACTATATCTGATGTGATAGTAGGAGATAACTTTGAACAGCCATATATCGTTATCGCTGTGCCCGTTTTCGATGGCAATGCGCAAACAGGTTTCTTATATGGTTTAATTAATGCACTATCTTTCAGTGAAACTGTTAACGAGATCACTTATGGTGAGTCAGGGCGTTCTGCTATTATTGATAGTGAAGGTAACTTTCAGGCGCACTCTGAAGCGATGTTGATTGAAATGCAAATGAACATATTTAGTATCGATGAGGAGTCTGAAGGTACTGAATTAGAAGATTCAAGAGAAGATGAAGATACAAGTTTAGATGAGCTATTAGCATTATTTGAGACAGAGATGGTTAATCGTGAGGTCGGTGTTGGTGAACATACTTTTGCGGGAGACGCTATTTATGTTGGTTATGCACCTATAGCAGCAAGTGACTGGATCTTTATGATTGAAGTTGATCAAGATGAAATATTTGCAGGATTAAATCAATTAAATAGATTTATTATTTTGGGATCTGTTCTATTTACAGCATTAGCTGTTGTGGTTACTTATCTGATTAGTCGAAGCATTACGAATCCAATCCAAACGGTAACACACTCATTAAATCGAATTGCTAATTATGATCTTCGAAAAGATGAAAGTGATAAACGATTTGCAAAAGTATTAAACAGAAATGATGAGCTTGGCGATATTGGTCGATCGAATGAAGCAATGCGACAAAATTTAACTGATCTGATTGCGACAAATGCTAGATTAGCTGAACAAGTGTCTGCCTCTTCTGAGGAATTAATGGCAACTAGTGAACAAGCGGCTTCTGCTGCGGTTGAAGTATCGAAGGTGATTGAAGAAATTTCAAGTGGAGCGACAGAGCAAGCAAAAGATACTGAAAATGGCGTTGAATATATGCAGGACTTACAAGCTAAAATGAAAGACGATCATTTGTTAATTGAAAAAATGAATCAATCCAACAAAGCCGTTGCAGAACGGAAAGATCAAGGCTTAGTAAAAATGCAGGAGTTAAGTGAAAAATCTCAACAGTCGGTTACCTCGGCTAAGGAAGTTAAAGATATTATTCACTTAACGAATGAAAGTGTAGAGAAGATTTCACAATCGAGTGAAAAGATTAGAGATATTGCAGAACAGACGAACTTACTTGCCTTAAATGCGGCGATTGAAGCGGCTCGTGCTGGAGAAGCGGGACAAGGGTTTGCAGTGGTGGCCGATGAGGTTCGTAAACTAGCTGAGCAATCGAATCAATTTACGGGTGAGATTGTTTCAGTGATTCAGGAGTTAGCAGCGAAAAGTGCTCAAGCGGTTGATGCGATTGAACAGGTCGATACAAATATGAATGATCAAGTAGCCATTGTTCGGGCCACTAATGATCAATTTGATGGCATTGCAGCTAAGTTAGAAGATATGAATGTCGCTGTAGAAGATCTTACCGAATCTGGAAAATTGATGCAATCAACAAGTGGAAATATTTTTGAAGTGCTTCACAGTTTATCTGCTGTGTCTGAACAGAATGCAGCAAGTACTCAAGAAGCATCAGCTTCTGTTACTGAACAAACCAATTCAATGAATGAAATTGCTGAATCAAGCGAGTCTTTAGCGGAGCTTGCTCAGGATTTGCAAGAGAGTGTTATAAAATTTAAGCATGATTAAACAAAGAGGATGTCGAAAATGACATCCTCTTTATTTTTTGGTATTTGTAAGGCCTGATGGTTTCATTCAATTATTGTCTTTGATCCTTTTTACTGTTAGATCTAGTTGATTAACGATCATTTCTAGCTGTTGACTACCTGCTGCACTTTGTTCAATTGTTTTGGTTAAGCTCTCCATTGAAGCAGCAACTTCTTCTGAACTAGCAGCATTTTCTTCAGCTATCGCTGCAAGATTTTCAACCATACCTAGTAGCTGCTCTTTTTTGTCAGTCATTTGGTTACCAGAGTGATTAATTTTTTTAATCCGTTCGATAATGTTTGCAATAATATCAGATATTGCACCAAATCTTTCGTTGGTAGCTTTAATTTGATCAGATTGGGTTTCAATTGTCGTTGTTAATTCTTGCATGGAGTGATGAGCGTTCGATGAACGTTTATCAAGCTCATGAATATCTGAATCAATCTGCGCGGAAAAAACCTTAGCGTTTTCAGCTAACTTTCTAATTTCTTCAGCAACAACAGAAAAACCTTTCCCGGACTCACCAGCCCTTGCTGCTTCAATCGAAGCGTTTAATGCGAGTAAATGGGTTTGCTCGGATATAGTATTTATTTCTTCACTTGCTTGCTTAATTTTATCAGAACTTGAGACGGTTTCAACAAGATTTTGGGTTAGCTCATGCATAGCTGTAATTGTTTGTTGATTTTGCTCAACGAGTTTATCCAAAGTAGTTGTACTTTCTTCAGTAGACTGTTCAATATTTTTAATATCAGTTGTTAGGTCGGTTATTTCTTGCTGTTCGGTTTCAATGATTGTACCCAATTCGTCCATTTGTAAAGAACCATTTTCTGTATCGTTTGCTTGATCAGTTGCTCCTCGTGCAATTTCTTCGAAAGCTCTTGTCACTTCATCAGAAGCTTCACTTGCACGTACGGTGACATCTTTGAAGCTGTGCGTACTATCAGCTATACGTTTAACGGTTGATTCAAACAGATCAACCATTTCGTCATAATCTTGTTTGATTGCTTCAATTAACGCGTGAGATTCTTTACCTATTTTACCTTTTTTGTTTAATTTCAACATAACATCTTTGATATTAAACGTAGCTTCACCATCAAAATCGAGCAAACGACGCTTTAAATCTTTAGAAGACTGTAGTTGAATATCAACACCTGTAACACCGATAACTTGCCCTCCCTTTTTAATGGGGGTAGCGACTGTTGTCATTAATATATCTTCGCCGTCAACTGGAAAAATAAATGGATCTATGACAGTGAGCGCCTTGTTTTGCTTAGGTAGAGCATAAAAAGCTTCTTGATCGATATTAGGGAGGTTCTCAATCGTAATACCATCATCTGTTCTCACGATATAGGCTATAAATCGACCGGTCTGATCATAATGTTTATAATTTTTATACGTGCTGTCATCTTGATCAAAAGCATTGGGTTGGTAGGCAACCCAAGTTCCTAAATAGTGAGGGTGAGCAGTTAATTCCTGTTTTAATATTTCAATAATAGTATCACGCGTTTTGTGTTCGGTTTTGGTTATACTGTTCTCCATATGATGTGTCGATTGGATCGCTTGGTCAATGATGCGATAATCGGTTAAAATAACACCTTTTACACCAGCAATTAAATCGCGATGAATGTTCTTCAACCGATGATGCCCGTATACCGTGATTAGAATGAGTATAAATGCAATAAAGCTGATAAAAAAAGAGTGTTCAATTGAGCTAATAAATAATGTACTACCAAAAATTATAATGCTACCACTTAAATTGTACATGTCTATTCTTTTAAACATTAAATTCCCCCCTTTTTATATGTAAGAAAGTATAAGAACAAATGCTTGTGATTCAAAAGGTTACAGAATCCCCATTTCTCTTAATTTCCTTTAAAGGTTATACTATACCCATGACTTTATTAAAGTAAACTGGAATTTTTATCGTTTCGTTATGGTCTTTTATATTAAATAAAAAAAGAAACATAAATCGCTCATGTTTCTTTTTTATCATCTACATTAAACGTGTTATCCTATGGTTTCATTAGATAATGCTTTTATTGCATCTTGGACGGTAAGGTATGTACGCAGTTGAATAAGGTGATCTCCAATATCTAACGTTTTAATAGCTAATTCGGGCCTAATGCCAGTCAAAACAAGTTGTGTGCCAATGAGTTGAGTTAAATCATTTAGTTTCAATAATGATGCGGCCACATAAGTATCGACTTCATAAAGGCCTGATAAATCAAGAATTAGGTAATCATCTTTTGATTTAGCCAAGTAGTGAGATATTGCATTTGTCAATTGATCTAGTCTTGTCTGTGTAATCGAACCAATTAAAGGCAAGACTGAAATATGGTTATTGATTGGAACAATGGGGGTAGCCAGTTTCTCCATTTCGTTAAGTGCGTTTTTTAAGAGGCGTTCTTTTTCCTTTAATTCAGTTACATCTTTTTGAACACCGACAAAATAAAGTTTGGTCTCACCATTTTCTTCAATGTGCATCGGATCAATCGTTAATTCGTTCCAAAAACCAGTTCCATCCTTCGTGTAATTGTATAGCTGAACAGTAATTGATTCTTGTTTATCAATGGCTTGGCGAATGGAATTTGTTACTTCTGAGTCTGTTTGGATTCCTTGAAGAAACCGACAATTTTTACCGATGATCTCTTCAGCTTGATAACCAGTCATATTAACAAAACCTTGATTAACATAAATAATTGGATGATCGGGTAGGCTGGGATCAGTAATAATAAGACCAACATTTGTATGGTTTAAGGCATCGCGAAATAGATGTTGGTTTTCTTTATTTAACACAGCATTCACTCCTTATATACGAAATTATGTCATGATCAAAATGATAAATCAATGCTAAATCAGATGCTTTTATCATTTCTTTACTTTTTTATGGGTTATATTTTATTAAGTTTTTAGTCAATTGTTCGACAAATTATGTTAGACTAATGATGATTTGTTTAAAAGCAAGGAGTATGTTAGATGTCTTTATTTAAAACGTCGTTTAGAGGGTTAAAGCAACTCTCAACCGTGCAATTAATTGTATTCTTTTATGCATCAGCGATTTTAATATCAACATTTATATTAAGTATGCCATTCTTTTTAAGACCTGGTATCACGATTTCATTCATTGATACACTGTTTACAGCTATTAGTGCGATGAGTGTAACAGGCTTAACAGTTGTACCTACCGAACTGACTTTTAATACCGGTGGTTATTTTGCGCTTGCCTTTATTTTGCAATTTGGTGGTATCGGCATTATGACTTTAGGAACAACTATCTATATATTATTTCGAAAAAAGATTGGCATCAGAGGGCGACAGCTGATTTCTATTGATCAAAATCGGTCGACATTATCAGGACTTGTACGTCTAATGCTTAAAATTCTTCAAACCGTATTAATCATTGAATTTGTTGGTACAGTTGTATTAAGTGTGCATTATTTAAATTACTTTGATACATGGCAAGAAGCTTGGCTGCAAGGTTTTTTTGGTGCTGTTAGTGCGACAACCAATGCGGGTTTTGATATAACTGGAGCCTCTTTAGAGCCGTTTGTAAATGATTACTTTGTTCAGACGGTTAATATGATTTTACTTGTTTTAGGTGCGATCGGTTTTCCCGTCTTAATCGAACTGCAGCAGTGGCTATCAAAAAAACGACCCGATCGATCGGGTTTTAAATTTAGTACGTTTACGAAGTTGACGACAATGACTTTTTTTCTATTGGTGTTGTTTGGTGCTGTGATGATTTACCTCATTGAAAGAAACCATTTCTTTAGCGATAAAAGTTGGCATGAAGTCTTATTTTATAGTTTGTTTCAATCGATTACGACGCGTAATGGTGGACTAGCTACAATGGCCATGACCGATTTCAGCCCGCCCACGTTAATGGTATTATCATTCTTAATGTTTGTTGGTGCGTCACCGAGTAGTGTTGGGGGCGGAATTAGAACGACAACTTTTGCGATTGTTTTATTAGCGATTTACCACTATGCGAAAGGACACAGTGCAATCAAAGTCTTTAAACGTGAAATTGTCCAATTGGATGTGATGCGTGCATTTATTGTTATGGTTACCGCCTTTTTACTGTGCTTAACAGCAATATTAATTATGTCGATTACTGAGCCATTTACTAATATGGAAATTGCCTTTGAAGTGTTTTCAGCTTTTGGTACAACGGGGCTTAGCTTAGGCATTACAGAAGAATTATCTTATATTGGAAAAATGGTGATTATGGTCATGATGTTTGTTGGCCGGATTGGCATCTTTTCATTTTTATTCTTAATTCGTGGTAAGACAACAAAAGATTTGTATAAATATCCGAAAGCAAAAATGATTATCGGTTAATGGTCGTGTCTTCATTATATAACCAAATAAAATAAGGAAAAAGAGACGTTTTTGTTAAAAACTGTCTCTTTTTCTATTTGAAACTATTTCTTTTTAGTAGAAAAAAATATAGTATAGTAAGAGAATGATTGAAAAGAGAAAATGGAGGCTCGAATGATGATTGAAACACAACGATCGATTCATGAGGTGCTAACGAATATAGAAAAAGTAATTATAGGTAAGCATGAAGTCACAACATTAAGTTTAGCAGCATTGTTGGCAAAGGGACATGTATTACTTGAGGATGTTCCAGGTGTGGGGAAAACCATGTTAGTTCGAGCGTTAGCGAAATCACTTGACTGCTCTTTCAACCGGATTCAGTTTACACCAGATTTATTACCATCTGATGTAACCGGGGTATCGATCTATCATCCACACACGCAACAATTTGAATATAGAAAAGGTCCAATTGTTGGCGATATAGTCTTGGCTGATGAAATTAATCGGACATCACCAAAAACACAATCGGCTTTATTGGAAGCGATGGAAGAAAGTAGTGTAACCGTAGATGGAGAAACGATCAAGATTCATCAACCGTTCTTTGTGATGGCGACACAGAATCCCATTGAATATGAAGGGACGTATCCACTTCCAGAGGCACAGCTAGATCGTTTCTTGATAAAACTGGAAATGGGCTATCCAACAGAGGATGAGGAATTGAAAATGTTAAGCTTAACAGGTGGTCTCCATCCAATCGAAGCATTGACCGCCGTTATTGACAAACATAATGTCGTTGCGATGCAAGAAGAAGTCAACCGTGTTTATATTGATCCACTCGTACAACAATATATTATTAAGCTTGTGCGCCAAACACGCCAGCACGATGCGGTTCAATTAGGGGTCAGCCCTCGCGGAGCGATTGGCTTGATGCGAGTTGCCAAAGCATATGCCTTCATTCAAAACCGGGACTATGTGATTCCAGATGATGTCATCTATTTAGCGCCTTATGTGTTGGCCCATCGGCTGATTTTAACGCATGAGGCGAAATATGCGAACATGACAGGAGAACAGGTGATACAGGCTGTGTTAAATCAAATTGATGTACCGGCGCGAAAGGATTTTAACTAATGTTACGAATGGCTAATCTAGTCATGAGATTGCTCCTCTTAATGGGTTTGTTTGTGGTTCTATTTAGTTATGCTATGTTCCAAGGAGGATTTGTCAGCTGGTTTCTTTTTTATGCGACATTACCCTTTTTGATCTATTATTTATGCTTTATTTTTTATCCGGTAAGTGATTGGAAAGTTGATCGCATTTTACCGATCACATCGATTCAAGCAGGCGATTCGATTAGAGTACGGTTGGTGATGAAGCGACGTCTACCCATGCCGTTTTCATACTTGATGATCCAAGAGTGTTTACCTTCTTCTTTAAATTTTCGTTTTGTTGTGCATCAATGGTCGAAAATGTTGTCTAATCAAAGCTTATATCAAAGAAAAGAAACGGTTAAAAAGCTTGCTTTTCCTTTATTTAGTCGAACGGTTTATTATGAATATCAAGTCAATGATGTGCCACGTGGTGTCCATACATTTACGCAAGTCAAGCTATCGATAACCGACTTATTCGGTTTTGTTTCTAAAACTATGGTTGTACCTGTAGAGTCGGTTCTCCTTATTCGTCCACGTTATCTTGAGGGGGACGTCCATTGGCCCAGCCGACTTCAACAGTTGGGTGAAGCATCTACTTCAATGATTCAAGCGGAAAGCTCAAATGTGGTAACGGGTGCAAGAGAATACGTACCTGGTGACCGCGTCTCTTCAATTCACTGGAAGGCAACAGCCAAAACGGAAACGCTCATGACCAAAGAGTTTGACCAAGAACAGCATAATGATGGTGTTGTTGCGTTGGCTGGCAGTCATGGAGGGGTTGGTTTTGAATGGAACCTTACGGTGGCATATGGACTGATTCAAAACTTGACGGATAAAGGTCATAAGCTTGATTTTTGTCATTTAGCTGAACCTGGTTATTATTTATCAACCGAACATCGGCTTGCAGATTTACATCGATATTTGACGGTTTTGCCAACAGGACAGTCTGAAGGAGATATATCACCTATCCTTCATACCCAAGCAAGTCACTTAAAAACAGCGAGCTTTTTGATAGTGTTTACTGATCAATTAACAATAGAATTAGCTGAATACATGAAGGAATTGGCTCGTTATGTTAAAGTTATTCGATTGTATTGGACGAAAGCAGAACCCCAACAGTCTGAAATAGAAAAGCAACAACGACAACATCTGCAAAGCTTTGGCGTTATTGTCGATGCAATGACTGAACGGGAAGTAGCTCAAAACAGATGGGTGGTGAGGATCTAGTGAAAGGCAATAGGCGTATGCAACGAGGTGAAGCATTTCTTACCTTCTTATTATATGTAGGCGGTCTAATCTTAGCATTGGAATGGCTTAGCCCTTTACATGATTTAACGGATTCGGAGCCCTTTACTCTATTTGTTATTTATGCCATATTGTGCTTTGGTTTAACTTATTTGCAACTGTCTAGTTTGATATCTTTCTTTATTAAAATGATGGGTTTGCTTTTTATTATCGACCGAGCCTTTTTACCTCGACCAGTATTTGGCTCGGAATGGTTTGAGCAGATTCAATGGGAAGGACGGACAAATATAAATGCCCTAATTAATCAAAATTGGCATCAATTAACCGACTTGTTCCAAACGTTCCTTCTATTAATTTTAATTGCTTTAATGAGTTATTTACTTTATTTTTGGTTAATCACCATGAAACGTGTCTTTGTCTATATCGTACTAACGATTGTTTTTATAACCGTGATGGACACGTTCACGACCTTTCAAGCAGATCTAGCCATTATCCGTTTGCTGATGGTTAGCTTGTTTATGTTAGTGATTGGCAACTATTTAAAGCGTGTTAAACAACAGGGGCTAACTTTTGAGGTTGGATTATGGTTCGAAAAGGTCGTTGTACCGCTTTTTGTTATCGTGGCTGTCGCTGTCTTTGTCGGATATTATGCGCCCAAATCTGAACCCGTTTGGCCAGACCCTGTCCCCTTCCTAACAACCACAGCAGAACGGTTAACGACTAATGATCAGAATCGCCAGGTGGGTTATAGTGAAGATGATGCCCAATTAGGCGGTTCGTTTGAACAAGATGATACACCAGTGTTCAGAGCAAATACACCGGTTGAGCATTATTGGCGCATTGAGTCGTTAGATACTTATACTGGGCACAGTTGGGAACGGTCGACAGAACTAAGCTATCAATCTTTTCAAGATGATGCACTTGAACTCATCTATAATCAGCAACATCAGATGTTACAAAATGCAACCATCGAATATTTAGATGGGGCAAACTTTGATCGGTTGGTCTATCCTCAAGGATTATCTCAAGTCAACCAAACAGAAGCGTTAAGTCTGCAATTTGATCAAGAGACGGGTATTATTGAACCGACTAATGACAACGACTCGCTTCATTCAGAGCCAATTGCGTTGTCATTTCGCGAACCTGACTTAACTGTTGACCAGTTGAGACGTGCTAATGGTCCGACGCCAGCTGATATCACTTCATTGTATTTACAATTGCCAGACGATTTACCGGATCGGGTAAGAGAACTAGCTGAAGAAATTGTTAGCGAAGAACCCACACGTTATGATCAAACAGTAGCAATAGAACAATACTTCAACCAAGGTGATTTTACTTACCAAACCCAGAATATCCCGGTTCCAGAGGATGACCAAGATTATGTTGATCAGTTTTTATTCGAAACACAAGTGGGTTATTGTGATAACTTCTCAACATCGATGGTGGTCATGCTTAGATCGGTTGGCATTCCTGCACGATGGGTAAAAGGCTTTACAAGTGGCGAACAAATAGAAGATTTATCTACGGACGATCAAGAGATGTTTCAGTATGAAGTCACGAATGGTAATGCTCACTCATGGGTGGAAGTCTATTTCCCAGAAATCGGCTGGGTTCCTTTTGAACCAACAATAGGGTTTAGTGGAAATGAAGTTGTCTATGAAGACAGTGAAGAAGAAGGCGATCAATCTGATTCATCATTAGATGAAGAAGAAATCGAGCAGGAAGACCAAGAGGAAGAGGAGTCATTAGCTGAAGAGCAGGAGCAAGAGCAACAAGAAGAGCAAGAAGAAACAGCGGCGGAGACCGAACAACCAACAAGCCAAATCAACATTTGGCCTTGGCTCATTGGACTCGTTTGCCTTATCCTCATCATAGCTGCTATTCGTTGGAAATGGTTACTTAAAAAAGCGGTCTTATGGCGTTGGTCACACTTCAAAGAACCTAAAGATTTGCAAAAAGCCTATCACCAACTTTTGAAACTGCTGGCACTATTTCGAGTCAAAAGAGCGGCTAACCAAACATTAAATGATTTTGCCCAAGATATTGATCAATTATTTGGAATCACTTCAATGTCCAAGCTAACCGATTGTTACGCTCGTCTCTTATATCGCAATGAACAGTCGATCGATGACGACCAAGCACTCGTGCAATATTATCGAAATGTGGTGGAAACAATATTATCTTGACCCCCGTTACCACCACTGTTAGAATAGAAACATTATTATAAGCTTACCTCTGTATATCCTCGATAATATGGTTCGAGAGTATCTACCGGGAGTCCGTAAAGCTCCTGACTATAGAGGCAGATTTATTCTGCCTCTGTCATTGTGACAGAGGTATTTTTTTAGAAATGCGATCTTATGAAAAGTAGTAGCGATCGCATGTAAAGCGAAGATTTCGCACGAAAGTTAGTTGTGATCGCACGAAAAGCGGAGAATTCGCATGAAAGCTAGTAGCGATCGCACGTAAAACGAAAATTACGCCTGACCATGATCGCGATCTGGTTGAGGTTGTCTAATTAAAACAATGTTTTTTATAAATGGTAGGGAAAAAGGAGTGGCTAGTGTGCAAGTAGATAATGAAATGATTTTAGTCCTTGATTATGGTAGTCAATATAATCAATTAATAACACGGCGTATTCGTGAGTTTGGTGTTTACAGTGAACTCCATTCGCATCGTTTGACTATTGAAGAGATCAAAGCAATTAACCCAAAAGGAATCATCTTATCTGGAGGCCCGCATAGTGTCTATGGAGAGAATAGCTTCCGTGTCAACGAGGCGATCTTTGATCTAGATATTCCTATTCTAGGGATTTGCTATGGTATGCAATTAATTACCCAGCATTTTGGCGGAACAGTTGAGCGTTCAACTCATCGCGAATATGGCAAAGCCGAGATTGATGTGACCAGTGGGGCTCATCTCTTTACGGGCACACCAAATGATCAGACGGTGTGGATGAGTCATAGTGACAAAGTGATTCAAGCACCCGCTGATTTCACGGTTGAAGCGACCAATCCATCTACACCAATTGCAGCGATGCGCCATCATAACAAACCGATTTATGGCGTACAATTCCACCCTGAGGTTCGTAACACGATCTACGGAAATGATATTTTGAAAAACTTTGTCTTTCAAATTAGCGGGTGCTCTGGAGATTGGACAATGGCTAATTTCGTGGAACAAGAAGTTGAAAAAATACAGGAGACAGTAGGCGATCGTAAAGTACTTTGCGCATTAAGTGGTGGTGTCGATTCATCAGTAGTTGCTGCACTTATTCATAAAGCAATTGGTGATCAACTAACTTGTATTTTTGTCGATCATGGGTTACTTCGAAAACATGAAGGAGACATCGTGATGGAAACATTCCGCGATGGATTTAAAATGAACATCATTCGTGTTGACGCAAAAGAACGTTTTATGAGAAAGCTGAAAGGTGTTAGTGATCCTGAACAAAAACGTAAAATTATCGGAAACGAGTTTATTTACGTGTTTGATGATGAAGCTGCACGCTTGAAGGAAATGGACTTCCTTGCACAAGGCACACTATATACGGATATTGTTGAATCCGGTACAGAAACAGCTCAAACGATTAAATCACATCATAACGTAGGTGGATTACCAGAAGATATGCAATTTGAGTTACTAGAGCCATTGAATACATTATTTAAAGATGAAGTACGGGCACTAGGCCTTGAATTAGGCGTACCTGAAGCTGTCGTATGGCGTCAGCCGTTCCCAGGTCCGGGTCTTGGCATTCGCGTATTAGGTGAAGTAACAGAAGAAAAAGTAGAAATCGTGCGCGAGTCTGATGCGATTTTACGTGAAGAAATTAAATTAGCTGGGCTAGATCGTGATATTTGGCAATATTTCACTGTGCTCCCGGATATCCGTAGTGTCGGTGTGATGGGTGATGCCCGTACTTATGATTACACGATTGGTATTCGCGCTGTCACATCGATTGATGGCATGACATCTGATTGGGCCCGGATCCCGTGGGATGTATTGGAAAAAATATCGACACGGATTGTAAACGAAGTCGATCACATTAATCGTGTCGTCTATGACGTAACGAGCAAGCCACCAGCGACGATTGAGTGGGAATAAGAAGCTAACTTAACTTGAAGAGGGAACACCAATTTATAAGGATTTAACATTGTTAAAAATGGATAAAAACCATATAAAATAATATAGTTCCCTACCAAAAACCCTACCAAGAAAAAATTTTGGTAGGGTTTTTGGATAGGAAATGTAAATCCTAGAAGATGATTGGTGCCAAAACCTAATCCTCCAACTATCAGAGGGACGGACGAACAAACAAATATACTCCTTGTATTTCAGTTGAAGATTACAAGTATATGGAAACTAAAAGTGTACTAGACGGATTATATCAAGGTTCAGTTAAAAATCTAATTTCAGCTTTATATGATGGTGATAAACTATCAAATGAAGATATTGAAGAACTTAAAAAATGGTTCTCAGAAAAGTAGGTGGTATTAATGAGTATGATAATTCAACTACTTTTTACTTTAACTGTTACAGGGAGTACTATTGTTGTTTGCCTTTTTGTATTACGCCTTTTGTTACCAAATGCTATTTCAATTAAATGGCACTATGAGATTAGAAAAATGGCTATTGTTTTTTATTTGTTACCTATAGCCTTTCTTGTCAATTGGTTTTTGTCATTGCTTCCTATATATGCAACTACATCCACTCAGGTGTCAGGAAAATGGTATCCCAATGTATCGCATGTACCAGGTAACCCATACACTTTTAGCATTTCAGCTGATATTACAATTCTTCTAATGAGCATATGGGGAATAGGAGTAATAACTTTTGCTGTATGGCAGGTATATTGTTGGATTGGCAAATATGGCTTGATTTGTATACAAAACCGGAGATTCCTGATGAAAAAGAAATTGAATATGTTCTAATTATAACAATCGAAAGTCTTTTTGAACATGGAGTTTTAGATTTATATGGTGAAATTGAATCTACTAATAGGTAAGCAAGGTGAACGCATACAAAATGTTCATCTTGCCTTATTTTTATTATTTCTTGTAACTACTTCATAATCAGTAAATAGTGGTCACCATGTTTATTCCTTGTTTGACATTCTAGTTGCATTTGGTTATAATGTAATTGATCAATCAATAACTGAAAATAGGAGTAGATGTCCGTCATGGCTAGGTCTAGTAAGGAAAAGCGCAAAGAGGAGATTCTTGAAGCTGGATTAGAAGTATTTGCAAAAAGCGGTTACTATAATACAACTACCGCACATATTGCAGAGAAATCAGGCATATCACAACCTTATGTCTTTCAATTTTTTAAAACAAAGGAAGAATTGTTTATTGCAGCTCTAGAGCGAGCATTTGAAAGGATTCTGGATACTTTTCAAAATGTGGATGCTGGTCCGGAAAACCTTGTTGAGGAAATGATCGCTGCATATGAAGAGCTTTCTGAATTATATCCTAATGAAATTGCATTACAGGTGATAGGAATCTCCGTAACAGAAGATGCTGTACGAAATGCAGCGCAAAAAGGGTTGTCGAGTATCCGAAGCTACACCATAGATCGATTTAAAGAAGCAGGGATAAAGAATGTGGAAAGTGAAGTTACTACATTTTTGGCGAGAGGGATATTATGTAATATTTCTTACTTCTTAGATCTCCCTGAGTTGATTGATGGAAAAAAGATAAGTAATAAAGTTTAGTTTATTATTTATTTTTTATACTATTATTTATTGATCAATCACTAATTAATGAAGGGTGGTAATAATATGAGATTAGCCAAAATGGACTACGTTTCAATCGGGATAATTCTCGTTTGTATCATTAGTTGGTTGGACTAAAATAAATAATCAACCATATTTACGGGAGGTGTTACAGATGAATAAAAGCAATAAGGAGAATTCTATTTCTACATTGTCCGTTGTATTGGGTATTATAGCCATTGTGGTCGTATTGTTCACATTATGGGACTAAGATAAAATTGTTATCTGACAGGGGTGTTTAACCTTAATGTTTCGTATGTATTGATGGAATTGAGATAAAAATATTCAGACGTAAGGTAATAACAAGTCATTTTTTTATAATTTTTTGTTATTGATTAATCACTAACTAAAAAGGGTGTTGTAAATGCAAACAGCGATTGTATTAGGAGCAACTGGTGGGACAGGCCAAGTTATTGTTTCGGAATTATTGGGTAGAGGAATAGAAGTTATTGCTTTCGGTCGTTCCCAAAGTAAATTGAATGCACTAATGGTGGAACATGACCATAATCCAAAATTAACATATAAACTTGGGGATATATTCGATTATCAGACAATTATAAATGCGGCTGAAGACGTGGAAGTCATTTTTCAATGTGCGAATGTAAAGTACCAAGAGATGAAGGATAAACTCCTATTGCTTGGAGAAAGTGTGATGAAAGTAGCAGATACTCTAGGGAAGAAGATCGTTATTGTAGATGGAATTTATGTATATGGACATCAGGTTGCAAAGGGAGATGAAAGTCATCCGCACCAGCCACATACCAAGAAAGGAAAAATTAGAGTGGAATTCGAGCAGTTGATATTCAGTCCCAAATGGAAAAGAGCGAGAGCATTAATTGTCCGGTTGCCGGATTATTATGGTCCTACATCACAAAACTCTTATCTACAGCCCACTCTAGAAGGAATGGCAGCCAATAAAATTTCGATTTTTATTGGAAACCTGAAAACACCTCGGGAATACGTCTATTTGCCAGATGCGGCTAGAATGATTATAAATATAGCTATGGAAGACGATTCTTATGGGGAGAACTGGAATATACCAGGCACGGAATTGATTTCTGGTAAAGAAATTATCCAAATTGCTCGTCAAGTAACAGGAAGTCGAAAGCTTATCATTCCACTGACTAAAAATGCTATTCGCTTTATTGGCTTGTTCGATGTATTTATGAGAGAAATTGTCGAAATTATGTACCTCACTAAAGAAGGGTTTATTTTGAGTGGAGAAAAATATGAAAATCGAATCGGTCCCATTCCAAAAACCCCTTTCAAAAAAGGGCTTGAAGAAACATTAACACGATTGATGCGTATAGATTAATTGCGTTGCGCTATTATCAAAATATTTTGCAGTTGGAAAGTTATCATATAGTGAGACAGATCCTCTGTGTGGACAGGAAATCACACATTTTTGTTCTCTCAACGGTGAATCAATCGCTAGGATCTGACTCACTTTCTCATACTGCTCTTGTGTGAGATCATCATGTGCCTTCCATAACAACTTCTTACTCCGTTTCATGTGAATCCGGGTCCGTTTATCAACTTCGCCTTCCACTTCGCGTCTGACCTCATCCAATGCCCAGTAAACTTGGCGCATAAAATGAAACCGATCGGCAATAATTAAAGGGTCTCCAAGTACGTCAAAAACGGCTTTTTTGAACCACTTCGATAAATCTATGACGACAATTCAACACTCCCCGTATCACACGTATGCAAATACTGTTTGATCGTGTCTACCTTCCGATTTGGAAGAATATCAATAATTTCCTTGTTTTCCACATCAACAATGATCGTCTGGAAGCGTTCACCTCCAGCATCTCCTTTGCATTCATCAATGGCAATGGCTCTTGGAAGCACACGATTTGTTTTCATCTCCTGACGATCAAACAGACGTATCAGCCGTGTAATCGTTATATTCGTCCAACGTGCTGCAAATGAGCCAGAAGCCGCATACATGAGCGCTTCATTTTAAACAGATGTCCTCATCCGTTGATAGTGACCAACTATGAGCAGACGCTCATAAAATGTTTTTCCACACGCCTGGCATAGATACCTACGTTTTCGTAGAAGCATTTTCACTTTATCATGGGGAATTGTTGGCCCCTCAAGCTTTTGGTTTCGATACCCGTGAACACGCTTCGTCTTACAGGCACACTTCAGACATTTTTGTTTTCTTTTCTCTGTATAAAGCTCTACACGTATAGTGTCCTCTGCTTCCTGGGGGACCTCTCAGACTCTCGCGTGACTGTCTATTCCTAAGCATTCTACGATAAAATTATTTTGCATACGTTTTCTTTTCTTTGCCTTTTGGTTCACAGCTTTAGGATAACAAAAGAGAGAGAACGGTGCATTTTTTATATGATAAAAACGACTGTCACTGAAGCAAACACCACCACATTCATTATAGAGCCAATACAATTCCAAAATAATATATAAAAATAATCCTAAAATTGCTTATTAAAAAGGCAATTTTAGGACTAACGTACTCTCATGGTAAATAGTATTTGCATTCTTTCTCTACTCAATTAAAATTTGCTTGGCAGTTGGATATAAAGAGACTGTGAGATACACGTTATCCTCCTTGATATCTTCTACCTCAACTCGTTCTACAATAGATGATGGTGCAAAGTAAAAGGGCAGATGAAAGTCCATTTCTGTCTCAGGACGTAATCGAAATCCATCAGCAACTTTACCTTCTAAATCAGGATTAGCAATCATATACAAAGGATCACTGATTTGCAATGAAAAATCCGTACCCATTAGCTGATAGTTTATAAAATTGATACCGCTATGTTTTTCTGGATTATCGATTGTATTAGTATTTTTGATAGTTAGGTGCAAATCATAGACCATTTCAGGAAAAGTCATGTCACTCTCTTCAAATAATGGATTCTCTTCATCTTCCTGATAATCGTATTTTGCTAAAAACGTTTCATATGGAATAATTTCAGCACTGTTGACCGTAACTGTATAACCATCCATATTTTCAAACTCATCTAAAAATATATCCTTTTCAATAGCAACTTCTTCCCCTATTTCAAATAAACTGACTGGTGGAACGGTAACATCTTTATTGATATACCAAATACGAATACTAAGACCGATGAGAAGAATGGCGTATAATAGAACAAGAAGGATTTTTTTCATATCTGCTACACCTCCTCCGTTATTTCTGCCAAAGTGCCATTTTCTAAGAGGTAAATACTATCCGCTAATTCATCTAATATATCTGTATCATGACAAGTAATAATAACTACAGCACCTCGTTCTTTTTCTTGACGTACGATTTTTTTGACGAGTTCTACGCCGCTAGTATCTAGAGAATTAGTTGGTTCATCTAATATGACAATATCCGGGTATTCTAAAATGACTCCTGCTATACCAAGACGTTGTTTCATCCCTAAAGAATATTTTTTATACTTCTTTTTCCCACTTTCAAGAGAAAGCCCCACTTGCGCTAAAACCTCTTTAATTCGCTGGTCGTCCACTTCCTTACGAATGGAAGCTAACATTTTTAAATTTTGCAATCCAGAATAGGCGTCCAAAAAAGATGGATTTTCAAGTAACATTCCAATGCTGTCTGGAAAAGTTATATCTTTTCCTAATTGCTTTCCATCTATTTCAATCGTTCCTTTAGTTGGCAAAATGAGCCCCGCTATCAGCCTCATCAACATTGTTTTGCCTGAGCCATTAACTCCTCGCAAACCAGTAACTTGGCCAGAGGAACATGTTATGGAAACATCATTAATTACTGTCGTTCCTTTTATTTTTTTACTAACATTTTTCATTTGGATGGTTGTCATTATTCATCCCCCCTTTAAGAATTGAGAAGTCAATCATTTGTTTTCTTCCATATCCAAAATATCATAGCGTCGAAAGTAGAAGCAGCCAATCATAAATGATCCTACTATTAATATCAAAAACAGCAGTATTCCACCACTAAAAGTGAATCCGTTTTCCACCACATGATTACTACGAATAGGCATGCCGTAGTTCCCAGCAAGATATGGAGTGAATAAGTAAGCCGAAGATAATAGAATAACAGCCATTACTCCAAAACTATATAGAGGCTTGATAAGTAAAGATAACGTCATTTGTAATAAGTTAAGACTTATGGAAAGGAACATCGGAAACAATAGAATAATATAAACCAATTGATTTGAAAATGTATCATATGGACTTTCCGCTTCTAATAAGTCATTGACAAACATTGGATTAATATTCAACGAAATTGGTTCCTTCATAATTAGGCAGAAAATAATAACTGAAATAAAAATCAGCAAATAAACGACTAGTACGTAGCAAATATTCCATAGACATTTAGAAATCCACCATATAATTCTCCCTTTCGTTCGAATTAAAATATTTATCCCTAATGACGATAAGTCCCGGGAAGGATAGTATAGTGTACTGTATAGTATAAAGAGATGAAGTAGCAGCCATTTCACTGGAATCAAAAATTCATCAGTCATAGAAGGAACATATTCTTTTATGCCGGCAAACATAGAAAATAAATAATCGATAAATGTTCCAGCCGGTGTACTTTCATCCATGATATAGGCTCCTCTTTTACGTAAATAAAAATCCATACAAAAGGCAAGTACAAATATTACAGTAATTAGTAGTTTTACGATGTTAAGTGAAAATCCGTTTTTTAAGTCATATTTTAATAATTTAAAAAACTTCACGTTTAACACCCAATTTCATTGTTATTCCAAATGTTAGTATGAAAAAAAGCAATCCTTGCGTTAGAACCATCCCTCCATTTGCATAATTTTCAATAGCAGTGGAATGCAGATAATGAAGTGGAGAAATTTCGTTATAATATATGTAAGCTAAAAAAGTACGAGAATAGTGTAGAATCAAGATAAAGAAAAACGGGATTAAGATAATGGCAATTCTATTTTTGATAAAGAAAGAAACTGCCAAGCTCATGGTAGCGAATAAACCAGCAAATACAAAATCTAAAATGAGATAGAGTAGGACATAAATAATCGGATGTGTGTAAAACAGTCCCGACCATAAGGAACCATGATCTACAGCATAGTATAAGGGATATAATTTTGTCGGTGTAATTGCTGGTACAAAACAAGCCACGATTAAAATGTTTGCAATTAGCGGGATCAGCACAACAAGACCGCCAGAGACAAATGTTGCGATGTATTTAGATAGATAATATTGAAACTTACTGCTTCTTGTTACGATAGACTTGACATATCCTATTTTATTTTCAATAAAATAAGACCAGCTATATGGAAGAACTGCCATTAATGGAATTAATGTAAAAAAAAGTGTATAGCCTAATGAAAAGGCTTCTCCTCCAATCCAATGGTTAAAAAGCGAGAATTGTTGTATCATAGGGTTTCCATTATTGGTGTAAACTTTATTTTGATGTTCAAAGGCTGCATAGGAATCAATCATATACCAAGCACTGAAAAGCGCAAAAATACTCCCAACCATTAAGGTGGTTACAAAAAATTTATTTTTAATTGCCTTTTTTAATTCTATTTTTATTAAATGGACAAACGTCTTATGCATAATATTTCCCCCTCCTAATCCACATTCAACTCGAAATACTGGTAATCCTCGGGCATACCTGCTTGGCCAATAATATAATACAATGGCTCTTCTCCAAGCTGATCAGAAGGAAGGAACCAGCCAATCGTTGCATTTAATTCATCACCAAACGCTAACATAAACTGATAATAATCTTGTCCCTGATTTTGATCCATCGGTGGATGTTCACTAAAATAAGAAGCTTCAAAAAGCCAAGGACCATCAGGATCTTCAATTCCTTCTTTAAAACCTATCGCTGATTCAATATATAAAACAGGAGAATCTTTTTCTAAATCATAGCCCTCAAAATCTACATTTTTTATCGTAACATCGACTAATACTAGTTGATATGTTTCGTCAATAGAGCCATCATTAGAAATAACATCTTTCTCTCCAAAATCATCTATGTTTAAATTCATTTCCTTTAGGTTATCTACAACGTACACATTATTCAGTGTGTATTCAATGGTCTGATTATCTGGATCTGTAAAGGTAATAGTATCCCCGGCAAAAAACAACCCTCCTTCTTCTGATTCGGAAGATTTTTCAGGCACATTGGATGAATTTATGTATTGGTCATCGCCTTCCTCATTATTTGATTTACTTCTAAAAGAATCTTCCAATTCTTTATAAGAGCAACCAGATAGCAGAATAGTGAACATACAAATGAATAAAATAGTTATTTTGTTTATCCTCACGATTCATTCTCCTTCAATTATCCTTTATTTTATCGTGTCTAATGCCTTGTTATAAAATATGCCCTTTATCACAAAATTATTTTAAAATAGTATAGAAAGAGGCAGAATAAACAAATCTCTGCTTCTTTCTATATATTTTACATTATAGTACTAGTTTGCATACGGATAAGAACCTACACTATCAGGGCTCCATACACCAGACACTGTACCATTTGTTGAATGCTTTTTAAATTGTAATCGTGCGCTTCGTCCACCATTTTCATAAACAAGTTGTTTTATCAGCCATTGTCCTTTTCTTAGAGAGATTTGACCACCAATTGTTTCATTTGCCCAATAATTGGAACCGGTACCTGAAGTTGGTCGAAAACCCTGAACGTTAGTACGAATATATACAGCAGGTACTTGTTTTACATGAACATAAGTAGATGATGAATTTTGCTTTGCTCGACTTCTTGTATAACGGTTGGCATTAGATTGTATATTAAAACTGAAGCTAGTGTCTTTAACATTGGCAGCAAATATTGGTGTTGGAATAATTGTGAGAAACATGATAGCCGATAGTATAATAACACCTAATTTTTTAAACATCTTATACACTCCTTTTTGTTTTTACATTGACTAAATGTCTGACATTCAATATTTATCCAATTAATTAAACTCTTTCACAAAATTATAATGGATAAAATCGGGTGTGTTGTGCCACTTTTAATGAAGCTAAGTCTTCTTTCAAAGCTCCTTTCTTGCTAATATGTTAACCTTCTAATTTCCATAAAAAACCTTTAAAGTTAGGTTCCATTTAAAAACTTTAGAAACGTTAAATTGGTAATATAGATAGCTAAGAATGGAAGAAGGTTTTTCATATTGCGAATACTACTTCTTTATAGTGAAACTGTTACTATTATAGGTCATTGGTAATAATTTGTAAATACAAAATATCTAAAAATATGAATTTATTTTAAGTTAAATGGAATAAATTATAAAAATACTGGTAGTTTATAAAGTGACAAAATATCCAAGTTTATCTGAAATATAAATGGAGATAAATAGAGGTAATTTGGAAAGTATGCGTCCCGTTAAATTCAATGAGTTATTAGTTATTTTTGCCGAAAAAGAGGAGAAAGAAATTTATGAGTACGTAATAGTTAATAGAGATAACTTTAAACAAGTGATTTATACTTCTTGCAATGGGCGGAAAGAATGAGATCCCGGCTAAGGACTTGCTATTATTTTCAGTGAACTTAGGTAATCATTCTGTCAGTGTCAAATGTTGGGGTGAGCTAAACGCTCACTCCTCATGTATGCGACTCGAACGTTGATACTTTTATATTGATGATGCAATAACACTTTTAATCTATGGAAGTGCCATCCGCAAGGTAATGTACACAACTAACGCAGTAGAAAGTGTTCATTCCAGTTTCAGAAAAGTAACCAAAAAAAAGTGTGCAGTTTAGTGTTGACATACCAGTTTTCAATAATGATCATAACGCCACCTAAATTTATTGGAGAAGTGCCTATGATTTTTCTTAAATTTTCTACATACCTCATAACCACGCTCTTCTTTGCAGCTCTATTATACAATTAATCAAAAAATGCTTGCGTGTTAAACATATAGTAGCAGATTTAACGATGAGAAAGTGGTAAAATAAAAGCAAATAATTTGGAGGTGGTATATGGTGAATGTAAAAGAGAAACTGGAGCAAACACACGGTGTGGTTACGGGGATACAGCTTAACACTATTGATCTTGATCCTCAATCAATTAAGGCAATAATGATTAATGAAGTGGTCCCACACGATCCAGCAGATGATTTTTATGGTCAACCTGATGCAGACTATATGAAAACGACCATTCCGCTTTTTCAACAAGCGGGTATTGCAGTAAACAGCATAGTTGATATTCTAGCAATGGGCATCTATATTACCAACGCTGTAAAAACACCAAAGTCAGACTATACCGTTGAAAAAGAGGCGTTGCTAGAAAGCCTACCTTATCTTAAAACCGAACTTTCGTTATTCCCCAACCTCAAGGTGGTGATGCTGATGGGCGACGTCGCTAAGAGAGCCTTTAACATGATTCACAAAAAGCAAAACAGAAAAAACATTGTCCCTTCTACCGCTACATACAAGATACGACATAACGAGATTCATTTTCAAGATAAGCGCATTATGCCCTCCTACATCATGACTGGCAAAAACATTTTAATTGAAAAGTCGAAATTTCAGATGGTGGTTGAAGATATTGAGAACATGGTGAAACTCATTTAATGATGTTAACATCAACTTATTTACTATAAAGGAGCAGAATATATGAGAATTGAACACATAGCAGTATGGGTCAAAGACTTGGAAGAGATGAGGCATTTTTATACGGAATATTTTAATGCCAAAAGCAGTGAGCTTTATCACAACAAAAAGACGGGTTTCTATTCTTATTTCTTAAGTTTTGAAATAGGAAGTCGGTTAGAAATTATGCATAAGAAGGACAAAATAGAGCATCATACAGGTAGCCTAGGCTACGCACATTTAGCAATGTCTGTAGGAAAAAAAGAAGACGTTGATATGATGACGAAAAAACTTCAAAAAGACGGCTATACAATTCTTAGCGGACCAAGAGTAACTGGTGATGGTTATTATGAAGCTGTTATTGAAGATCCAGAGTGTAATTTAATTGAAATCACCGCAGATTGATACCAAATAAATGAAGCGTTCAATGATCGACACGTTATTGAACGCTATACTGTAATCGTCAAGTCTTTTTGAACACTTTTCGCTTATTAATTTTGAACAGTATTTGGGTCGAATAGGGTTTCTCAATACTTCAGGCGGTGACTTTTTTCTCCTTCAAACTGAATAATCTCTGATCGATGTAGTAATCGATCGAGAATAGCCATTGCCATCCCTTGTTCACCTAATAAACCCTCCCATTTGGTAGTGACCCCAAAATGTTAGAGTTTTGATTAAGCTAAAAGTGCTGCTCGTAATTCTACACCAGATAATTGACTTAAATAGTCGTTTTAAAATTCTTTTTTTTGAATTTTTAAGGATAATAGACAAGAGCTACAAACGAGCAATACTGAAATAAGCATCCCTAAAATCACCAGCATTCCTGTGTTTTCATAAAAATAGTTAATGACTTTCATAACATTGGTATAGAAAGTAACGTTTTTCATCAGATATTGAATAAGAGGGACACCGATAGCAAAGAAGACAATGTAGGGTAGTATTGCCATAAGGTTTGCTTTTGAAAATTCGAATTTAAAATAGAGTGGGTATTGAATACTGATAAAGAATAATGCAATGACAATGGATACCGTCAAATATACGATGCCATTTGTCCAATTAATACTGCCATTTGAAATAATTGATAGAGCTATAAAAATTAAAAATGATATGGCAGCTGTACATATTAAAACCAACAATGAAAATAAGTATCTACTTATTATATTTAATGATTTTTTAATGGGTAAGACACCGTATAGCTTATTGAAATTGCTCTGTTCAGTTATTGAAAAAACAGAGTTGAGCATAAATACCATAAAAGTTAATGTGACCATGATGCTCATTCCTTTATCAGCAACAATACCTAAAATAATGGGTAGGATTAGGAAAGCCATCATTGTCTTAGCAAGAGGCTTCATCGCATAAAAATCAAGCTTTATTAAATTCTTAATTGTCATCATAACATCAGCTCCTTTATTTCTCTAAATTAACATGAATGAGAACATCATCAATCGTAGCCTTTTCAGTAATCATATCTGGTGTAATATATTTGATATTGTCAATATCTAACAACGCAGAAAACCCTGTGGAGCCTTTTTGGATACCTAACAAGTATTTTTCAGTTTCAGTAGTCAATAGCTCAAGACCGCCTTTTACAATACAGTATTTTTCAAATAAGCCATCTTTGGTACCTGTATAAAAAATAGTACCGTTATTAATAATCGTTAAATAATCAGCTATTTTATCCAGGTCGGAGGTAATGTGTGTTGAAAATAATATACTGTTATTTTCATCTTCGATGTAGTGTAAAAGGATATCTAATAGTTCATCACGGGCAACTGGGTCAATACCGCTGGTAGGTTCATCTAAAATCAGTAAGCGTGCTTTATGTGATAAAGCTACTGCTAACATTAATTTCATTTTCATGCCCTTAGATAGTTCTTTTACTTTTTTGTTTGTTGTCAAATTAAATTTTTTTAAATAGCCGTGAAAGGTACTAGTATCCCACCTAGTATAAAATGGTGCAAGTGCTGATTCTACATCCGATATTTTCCAGTCATCAACGAAAAATAAGTCATCGAAAACAACGGCTATATCTTGTTTAATGTCAAAATCACTATGGAGCTCTTTGCTGAATATTTTTATCATTCCCGCTTCTTTTTGCAAGAGTTCTAAAATAAGTTTGATCGTAGTTGTTTTACCGGCCCCGTTTTTCCCTACTAATCCCATGATAAAACCATTTGGCAAAGAAAATGAGATATCATCTAAACAAAAATCTTTAAAAGTTTTCCTTAAATTACGAACTTCTAATGCATTACTTGTCATAATTGATTTCCTCCATTAAGAATTTTAAAAGTTGAAGTAATTCCTCATCTGACTTTTTTAGTAATTTTGCAGATTTCAAAATTTCAGAGAAATGTTCCTCAATGCCTTTTAATAGCCTTTCTTCAAGTACGTGCTGATTTATGGATTTGACATAACAGCCCTTACCTTGAACAATCATGATATAACCGTCTTTTTCTAATTCTGTATAGGCTCTTGTCGTTGTAATCACACTAACCTTTAGTTCTCTTGATAATTGCCGAATTGACGGTAAGAGTTCTCCTTCTGAAATAGCTTTTGACAAAATTGCTTCTCTAATTTGTTCATATATCTGTTGATAAATAGGTACATCAGATGAGTTTTGTATAATGATTTTCAAATTAACACCCTCTCACATTATACTGTTCATAATCATTATAAACACTATGATCACTATAATCGAACAATTGGTGTTTGTCAATAATTTCTTTGGAACACGAACGATCTTTCATTTATTATATACAGTATAGTCAATAAACCGACGTCCACAGAAAATTTGCAAAGCAGAAAAAGCCCCACTGCCTTTTGGAGTAAATTGGCTGGCAGTAGGGGATATTGCAAGGTGTACATTATGACACCATACCTATATTTGTGACATGTTTCTCTTGTATCAAATAGTTCTTCAAGGCTTCAAATGCACTTGCTCTGGCAGAGTGTGCATAACGAACACGAAAATGGTGCAAAAACCTAACGAAAAACTAACATTTCATTTGATACGATATAATTGATGAATTATAAGGATGTGCTTATATGAAAATAATGCTTGTTGAAGATGAAGAAATGCTTTCAGCTATCGTTGCAAAGGGACTTCGCAAGGTTGGCTATGCGGTTGATACAGTTTTTAATGGTGAAGAAGCCTTAGAATATTACCAAATTAATGAGTACGATATTATCGTTTTAGACTTGAATATCCCCAAAATAGACGGGCTTGATGTATTGAGGACCATTCGGAAAAAGGATATAGATACAAAGATTTTAATTCTGTCTGCAAGAGCAAAAATTGACGAAAGAATTCTTGGATTGGATGAAGGCGCTAACGATTATCTTATTAAACCTTTTGATTTTGGCGAATTAGAGGCAAGAATCAGAAATCTATTGCGCCGAAATTTCTCAGTAATATCGGCAACAATCATGCTTGGTAGTTTTATGATTGACACAAATGCTAAAAAGGTAATCTGCAATAATGAAGCGTTAAATTTAACCCGCAAAGAATATAACATTTTTGAATACCTTATTTTGAATAAAAATAGGATTGTCAGTGCGGAACAATTAGTAGAACATATTTGGGATAGTGAATTTAATCCTTTTTCAAATGCGCTGCGTTACCACATTCATACACTAAAGAAGAAACTATCAGATTTCAGCGATAAAGAAGTGATAAAAACAATCCGTGGTCAAGGCTATATCATAGAGGATGTGCAATGATGAATTTGTTTAGGCAATTAACTTTACAATGGCGAATCACAATACTCACAGCCATAGTATTAATACTATGCTCTGCAGCGTTGACTGCATTCTCCATACTAAACGCGCAGAAAACGCTTGTACCTTTAATAAACGAATCCATCAGCATATCCCAAAATAATACTTCGGGTGGTGTGGTGATTCAGGATGCAGACCATAACGAAACAGAAAGCGGTTCTACGACGCCTTTACGAACAGCAAAAAGAGATTTTGATCTGGGAAGCGTATTATTTAGTCTTGTTATAACTGTTGTCGGAACTGGATTTGTGTATTTTGTTTCAGGGAAAGCTCTGCGTCCTGTTACAAACTTGAGCAAACAAGTGTCTGATATTGACGAACGGGACTTGTCGCAAAGATTAACTGAAAGTTTATCACATGACGAAGTGGGCCATCTGACAAACAGCTTTAATCAAACCCTTGACCGCTTAGAAGAAGCATTTAATAGGCAAAGACGCTTCTCAGCAAGCGCGGCGCATGAGTTGAAAACACCCCTTGCAACAATGAAAGCAGGGATCCAGGTGCTTAGTATAGATGAAACAGCTACTATAGAAGAATATAAGGAAAATGCTCAGATGATGGAAACAAGTATTGACAGACTGACGCAGGTCGTAAACGATTTATTCATTCTGGCTTTTTCAAATGAGGATTCCGAACAATTAAAGGAAGATGTCTATTTAGGTGCCATGTTTGAAACTGTATTCGACGAGTTGTCGCCAATATATGAACATCGTGGAATCACTTATAGTATTGACTGTGGTACAGTATCGCTATATGGGAACGCGGCACTTCTTTACAGGGCGTTTTATAATCTGATTGAGAATGCATATAATTATAACCGTGAAAAAGGTAGTATTACCATTCGTGGCAGTGAAACAGATAAATATATAAAAATTGATATTGAAGATACCGGGGTAGGAATTCCAGCGGAGCATCTGCCATTTATATTTGATGTATTCTATCGGGTGGACGGATCGCGTTCACGGAAAACCGCTGGCTCAGGTCTGGGTCTGTCCATTGTGAAATCAATCATAGGAAGGCATGGTGGCGCTATCAAAGTTTCGAGCGATCCTGAAAAAGGCACAAAATTTGTGATTCAATTTCCCAGATAAACCGAACATTAGCCGTCCGTTATCACCTACCTCAATCGATTGACCTCTGTTCTCTATTTTGGGGTTGGGATTTTACGGACAGTTATCTGTGATAAAAAGGGAATCGATTATTATACAGACGGCAGACGCAATCATACCGTCTGTTTTTGTATTTTTAGCAATCCACTCTGAACCTAACAAAAATCTAACATTCCATTTGCTACGCTGATTATGTCGACGAATAACTATTGACTAAAGGAGTGGACAAACAGTGTACATTATTAAGAATGCAGTAAAGAACATCGGCAGAAACAAGGGCAGGAACAGTTTAATGGCTATCATCGTTTTTGCCATTATTCTGACGACAGCCGTGTCTATTATTATTAACACGACAACAGCGGCTATCATTACAGATTATAAGGAGAGATTTGGAGCAGAAGTCTCAATCAACGCCGCCTTTGACAAACTTCAAACCCAAGAAGGAGTCAGGAACTATAAAGAACTCACGCCGCAGCAGCAGATAGAATTTGGAGAATCGGACTTGCTGCAAAGCACGAATTTATCGGCAAGTATGGAGATTTCTCCAAGAAATCTGTCTGCACTCAGTGAAAGCGAAATGGATGACCTTATTAATGATTTTCTCAGTGGTGCAACAAGGGCAGATGGAACAAAAAATCCTGAAACTGTTCCAATAAAAGGTCAAATTATTGCAACAGACAGCCCGGAAGAAAACAGCGATTTCGAAAGTGGAACTCGTAAAATTACCAGCGGGGAAATGTATAAGAATCTCAATGAATGTATGGTTAGCGAACAATACGCCAGTCTTAATAACATATCTGTCGGCGATATTATTGAGGTGGACAGTTATTATGAGAATGAACCAATGACACATAGCTTGACTGTTACTGGCATCTATATGGATAACACAATGCTTGGCTCTAAACCCGATGAACTATTACCAATAGAAAATAGAAATAACGAAATTTTAACAAGTTTCGAGACGGTTGTTAGTATGGAAATTTTCGAAGAATATGGAAAGGTTTCTGCTCAATATTTTTTAAAAGACCCGACACTGCTTTCGGCTTTTGAAAAAGAACTCAGAGAAAAAGGGCTGGCGGATTATTACGAGGTTACGACTGACGAAGCCGGATATCAAAAAATAGTCGGACCTGTTGAAGGGCTGGCAAAGGTAACAAATACATTTTTAATTGTTGTTTTGATTCTCGGTGCGCTTATTCTCATTCTTCTCTCTACCCTTGCAATCCGAGAACGAAAATATGAAATTGGCGTACTAAGAGCAATGGGTATGAAAAAGTGGAAGGTTGCCCTTGGCTTGCTGACGGAAATGTTCGTTATCACCGGAGTATGTCTATGTTTAGGTCTTGGCGTAGGGATGGTGGTTTCGCAGCCTGTAGCAGATAGTTTGTTGGCCAATCAAATCGAACTTATCCAAGAGAGTAATACAGATGGCGGTGTACCGGCATCCGGCGGTACAGGAGTCGGGGAGGCTGTTTTCACCAGTTCTAACGAGGAACCACTGTCAGAGATTCAAGTGGATTTAAGCCTGAATGCTATTTTTCAAATCGTCCTGATCGCATTTTCTCTTGCCGGAATAGCAAGCGTTGCAGGTATCCTGCGCACAACAAAATATGAACCGATCAAAATATTGATGGATCGGAATTAAGGAGGATGTTTCATGAGTATATTAACATTGACTAATGTGTCCTATAAATATGAGGGGACAAAAAAGAATGTGCTGGCAGGAATCAGCGCGCAATTTGAACCCGGAAAGGCATATGCCATTGTCGGAAAATCAGGTTCCGGTAAATCTACACTGCTCTCTTTGATTGCAGGACTTGATGTGTGCGAAAAAGGCGAAATTCTACTAGGCGGTAGCGACTTGAAAAAAATAGACCGTGATGCTTATAGGGCGAAAAGTATTGGTGTTATATTTCAGAGCTTTAACCTTATTACCACCGCTACGGCAATTGAAAACATCGTTCTCTCCATGAATATCAGCGATGTAAAGGATAAAAACAAAAAGGCGATTGCGTACACACTTTTGGAAAAAGTGGGCATTGACGACGAAAAAGCAGACCGCAAGGTTTTGAAACTGTCTGGCGGCGAACAACAGCGCGTCGGTATCGCTCGAGCTTTAGCCCATAATCCAGATATCATCATTGCGGACGAACCTACGGGCAATCTTGATACAGATACAGAGAACGCTATTCTAGACATTCTTATTAAACTGGCACAGGAGGAGGACAAGTGTGTGATTATTGTAACACATTCAAAAAAAGTGTCCTCTGCGGCTGATGAAGTTTGGGGTATTCAAAAAGGAAAAATGCACTTTGTCGGTAATGGTGACAAGTAATATAGTAAGTTAAAATATCAAACGGCGGTTTTGAAAATAAAAAAATTCGAAGCCACCGTTTTCCCTAAAAAATAGGCGTTTTAATATTATGATGATAAAGTGGTACAAATCATATTAATAAGTTAAATAAAGCTTAGAGGGGGATATATACCATGGGAATATCTTTGATTATGGGAATTGTGTTTCTTCTTTCCATTATTATATTTATTGTGTTTCTTCTCTCCATAAGATTATTTTCTTATGAAACTTTCTGATGTTGTATTATTTTGACTTAAATAAGAACAGTTAATCCCCACGTCACCTTTGCTAATCAATGCTTACACCATTAGTGCAAGAAGTACAAATCACTTTTCTTGAATGTTTTATACACTAACTTTAATCTTGAACATTTCTTTAAATGAAAGACTGGATAATTCTATTATTTCGTCTAGATTCATCTCTTACAATTGAGTTGTTCAAACTTCGTTATTTGATAGCGTTGAAAACCTGGTTCTTTATATCCCCTTCGCCCATGTAGAATAGATCATCTATATGATAGATACCATAAGGCAGCGTTGAATAAATGAATTGCTTAACAACTAAAACGGTTATATAAGCTGTCATCATAGCTTCATTGTTTGCATACCATATCTGGTGAATCTCATTTATTTGATGGTCTTCTCTATTCATAGCTTCTACTTTTATTGCACATATATCTGAACTTGACGTAACATAGCGAAAGCTTTGAATCATTTTAATTAATCCATGCTTTATCCAGGAGTACTTTAGGAGTGACGTTATTCTCCAGCGATGAAAAATAGCTAGTAAACGATTAACTAACTCTACATCAAATGCAAGGTAGGTTTGTACCTCGCTACGAGGCATCTTTTGTTGCAGAACATGCTGATCCGAAAAGTTAAATAGATAGCTACTCTTTGCTCCTAATCTGTTAAAATAAGTAATCTTTCTTTCTGAAAAATTTCTGACGGTTTGTGTAACACCATTCTTTTTAATCGTGTAGGATTGATTCATTTGTTCAAGCAACCATTCAATCGCCCCAACTCCATGTTTCTCGCCTAATCCCAATAAAATAGATATATGTAATTCCTCAATAGGCTCCATGTGATCCACAAGGTGTTTAGCAAGTAAATTAGAAAGACCTGGGGCAAAGCCTACGCTCATTATAACGGTAGACTGTTGTGCCAGAGGTTCAAGCTGCTCAATTTGCTTATGAAAAGCAAAATTAGCTGTTATATCAATATAGTGAATATGGTGCTCTAAGCAATACTGAACCAAAGCTGTATTCTTCTGATCGATACACATGATAACTAAATCTGCTTGTAAGATGTTTTCATAACTTTTTGTTTTTTGTATATCTATTTCGACAGCATGAGCACTGGGACCAAGTTGCTGACAGAAAGATTTAGCTTTTGCTAAACGTCTTCCAGCAATCAAAATTCGTAAGTCCGTTGATTGTGCTAGCTGCCTTGCTATATTTCCGCCGACTTCACCATAACCACCGATAATCATCACAGAATTTATCATGTTTTTACTCCCTTTTTTGCTACATAGGCTTCAATGGCATAGCTTTTAAAATAAGGAATGATTGTTTCGTAACCATTCCTCTGTAAAATTTTTTGCAACATAGAAGTAGGTAGTGGATGTGTTGTTTTGTTAAACGATGCAGCAAAACGTTCACAATCAGCGACTGAAATGTTGTAAAACTTCATATGTTGAATCCAAAATGGAAGGGTCTTCGTTTTCTCTTCTTCCATAATTGCTGAAATAAAAAGAAGTCCTTCTGGTTTTACTTTCTTGCTTATTTGCTCTAAAAATGCCTCTTTCTCTTCTTTTAAAAAGTGGAGCACTAAATGGCAAGTTACTACATCATATTGTTTTTTGATAGAAATATTATCTAGTGTTGTTTCTTGCCAATCTACTTTTAATGAAACATAGCTTATTCTTTTTCTAGCAAGTTCTAGCATATTTTCGGAAGGATCTAAAGCTGTATAGAAAGCTTGAGGATAGCGATTTCCTAGTATAAGTAATTCCTGTCCCCCTCCAGCTCCCACAATCAATAATTCCTGAGGTGCTAAACTTGCCTCAATAATAGCTAACATTTGTTCATACATTAAATCGTATCCAGGAATTTTATTACGAATGGTTTGTTGATATTTTTGAACGGTTGGACTGTTCCAATTAGTATTTTTCATTTGTGTTTCCCATCCCATACTGTATTTTTTGACGTGTATTCTTTTGTCGAGTAAACGCACCAGCTATGGTAGCTGGATTAGCATCTAAGATAATCGATCACACGTGAGCTTAGCTATAAAGCTTCTTCTTTATCAAGTGTCACAAAGACCATTGTTGCAGAATAATTTCCAGTCATATCCTTTTGCAAATACTGCTGGTGATTCTGATGAACGCATTATTATGACTCAATTATCTCCTTTTTTGATCGGGTTGGTTCCAATTTCATTATTACTAGCTGTTAAACAAGAAATAACATGAGCGATAACATTCTCTTCACTTCTCGTCCTCCCACTGTTATAATTTATATTGATAATCATTATCAATTATAAAGTGTTATTATATAAAAACGATCCCATGAATAAGGGGGGTACTTAATTGGTGCACGGTATCGATTATTGGAAAGAGAAGTCAAATCGCATTTGGCGAAGTCATACGGATTCTTATCTATATAGAAAAAGCATGATGGTGCGTTTAAAACAGCAGATTTCTTTCGATGCGTATTGTTGTGCAGCAGTAAATCCAATGACATTAACGACAGTCGGAGCAATAACAGAATGCTCTATTGAACCTATTCATCAAAAGTTATTAACTTCTGAATATCTCAAAGATGATGTACATTTATATCGAGATTTAGTAGAATCTTCTGTTAAAGTTGCTCGATTAAGTGATACCTTTGGTAAACGGGAAAGTAAACGTTACACCGATATATTACAGCCACACCAATTCTCGGATGAAATGCGCGTCACTTTAATGGATAAGAAAAGTTGTTACGGGTTTTTAACACTGTTTAAAAAAGAGGGAAAGGGAAAGCCACATTTTACTGATAAAGAAGTGTTACTTTTAGAAGGTTTATCGTCCATAATGGGAAAAGCATTAAGAGATTACTTTTATATGGAATTAGCAAGCAGTTCAGAGTTCCTATACACTGATCCCGGCGTAATGATTATAGATCAGCATTTATCACTACAATCAATGAACGAAGCGGGGAAGCGATATATCACCTTATTGCGAGAATTTGAGTGTTCTGAACATTTAACGCGTCTTCCTAAACCCATTCAAGCTTTGTGCTTTAGACTTCTAGCTCGGAAAGAAAAAAACTTGACACTCTTTATTCCGATAGCAAATAAAATGCAATTGGTAGCATCCGTCTCCTTTTTACAAACGGATGTTTCAGAAAATGAAGCCATTGTTATCACAATAAATAGAGCTTCTGCTAAAGAAATGTTAGAACATTTACTAGAAACATATGCTTTAACGGATCGAGAGCAGCAGGTAGTGAAAACGAGCTTACAAGGTTATACTACAAAAGAAATTGCGAGTGAACTTAATATTTCCACCTACACGGTTCAAGATTATTTTAAAGCTATTTATGATAAGGTTGGTGTGAGCACTAGAAATGAATTGGCTTGGAAATTGTTTGTAAAATATCAATGAAGTTAAGGTAGCGTAAGCAAAATGCCTTTACTCCATTATATAAATAGTTATTGTAGCGTTAGTCCCAATGACGAAATGAACCATTTAAAATAATTAGATACAATGAGCCTATAAGATGAGTTCTGAATCCTATAGGCTCTGCATGTTTGTGATCAAAGTTTAATGCTTGAAATCAAGAAAGTATAGAGGAAAATCAATGATTATGGAATTCTTTCCTTTATTCTTGAGCTCAATAAAACTACAAATCAATAGTTAAGCTGATATTTCCAAATTGTAAACCATCTGACATTCGAGCAAGCGCTTTTCGATAATCAGTTAACGGATAGTTCTGATCAATAATAGGCTTGATCTTATATTTTGTAATAAATTGAATCATTTTATCAAATTCTTCTTTACTACCCATTGAAGTTCCTAAGATGTTGAATTGTGAAAAAAACAGTTCTTTTAGTGATATATTAATATTTGCTCCAGAACTTTGACCAAAGTTTACAATAGTGCCATTTGGTTTTAAAACATCAAAATATTTAGAAAAAGTCGCTGTACCAATACTATCTAAAATCACATCTACTCTATTTTCTTCTAAAGCCTGTTTCCAGTTATCATTTGTATTCAATAAACGATCTGCACCAAGTTTTTTTGCATTTTTTAATTTATTTGTATCTCTAGAAGTGACTGTAATTTCAGCTCCAATAGATTTGGCAAACATTAAAGCAAATGTTGCTACACCGCCTCCAATTCCAGGTATGAGCAAATGTTGTCCCTTCTGTAAAGCCCCTTTTGTAAATAATGCGCGATAAGCAGTTAAGGCAGATAATGATAATACACCTGCTTCTTCCCAAGTTAAAAAGCTGGGTTTTAGAGTTAAGTTTTCTTTTGGAACAATTACATATTCTGAAAACGTACCATCAGTAGGTGAACCTAGAATTTCCGGTACTACCGGTGCTCTTTCCTTGGATTTCCACCCTAAGCTTGGATTAATAATGACCTCATCGTTGCGATTAAAATCTGTTACATTTCTGCCTAAATCAACTATAATACCGGCTCCATCCGAACCAAGAACACATGGTTTAGCTGTATGAGACGCATCATTAATTATGAATAAATCACGTCGATTCAAGCCTGCAGTTTTTAGTTTGACTTTAACCTCATCTGCCTTTGGAATATCAATTGGTATCTCCTTGTAAACGAGCTCTTTATTTCCACCATCATAAACGACTGCTTTCATAGTAAACGCTCCTTTTATTCCAATTTGTTATAGATAGAAAATAAATTTTCAGTTAAATTTAAATAAAATGGATCTTGTCAATGTATCTATTATCTTTGCTTTATTCTATAATAAATGCGATCGACGTTGAAATATAAAATCGTTATTCAGTTGATAACTAAAAGTTATGGAGGTAAACGATGAATCTAGAATGGTTAAAATCTTATATGGTTATCGTTGAGGAGAAAAGTATTACTAAAGCTGCTGAAAGATTGAACATTTCACAACCAGCCCTTAGCAAACAATTGAAAGGCTTAGAGGGCGAATATAATACGCGCTTATTAAATAGAACAACGAAAGGAATAGAAGTCACAGAAGCAGGATGTTATCTCTATAATCAAGCAAAAAGTTTGATTCAGCAATCCAATTTAATTAAACGAGAAATACAAGAAATAAGTGGATCAAATAAAATGATCATAGGTAGTTTGCCTAGTGTTGCTACATCGTATTTACCTCGCTTTCAGTTAGAAAATCATTGTGTCTTTATTCAAAATTATTCTCAAGCTTTAATTCATGCATTAGAGAACAATCAAGTCAATATTAGCTTGATCGACAATTTCTTTTATAATGGTCCGCTCGTAAAAAAAGATCTTTTTTCAGAGGGGTATGTAGCACTTGTTCCTAAGAATTATAATTTGGGTCAAGTGGATGAATTGAGTTGGAAATTAATTGAGCAATACCCTCTGATTTTACACAGTTCTCCTTGTGATACTTCGATTAAAATTAAGTCGTATGCTGATGATCATAATATTCAATTAAATATTACTAAATATGTTCCCTACGGTGAATTTTTGTATGGATATGTTCTTTCAGGCGAAGGGATGACGGTAGTGCCACAATTGATTTCTCAAAATTTAAGACATTTAGATATCGATTTTATTCCTGTTGAAGACTTATCGTTAACAATTAGTGCTGTAGCGCGAACAAATAGAATCTTGAATGCTTTCTTAAGTTTAATAGAGGATAAGGTGATTAAATAATTCATCTAGGTCAAAATCGATCAAACATTGGAAATTTTCTGTGGCTGATGAAGTTTGGGGTATTCAAAAAGGAAAAATGCAATTTGTCGGTAATGGTGACAAGTAATATAGTAAGTTAAAATATCAAACGGCGGTTTTGAAAATAAAAAAATTCGAAGCCACCGTTTTTCCTGAAAAATAGGATTGTGGAAGGTGTATTACGTTTGCTTTTTTTTGGACACTGCGGTATGAAGGGGATTATCGACGTGTTCATTTATTATAGATAACCGTCTAATGGAACCTGTTTATCATTAAAAAGTCTTTTTTATACTATTTCTTTAAAAGTCTTTTTATGGTGGTTTATGTAGATTAATGTAGATATATGGCTAAAAAGAAACTTTAATGTAAAAAAATAGGGTATGGTTTTAATTGACAGGATTCAAACGGTTAATTAGTATATAATTGTAAATGTAGATATTTGGTAGTGTGTACTTAGTTATTTTTCAGGTAATTCAAGCTCGGTTCTTTATAAATTCTATTGTTTTCCTATTTTATAAAGACAGTCTCGACATAATTGTAAATATTCTTAATGTATCTGCATTTAACAATCGGATGAAAGGAGTGAGACCATGACTAAGATTGTAGGATTAATCGGTTGTAGTATGCAAGCAGCTGGTGTTATTTTAGCTGTTCTAGATGTTGCAACAGTTATTTCTGTACTAGTCTCCTTGACAGGCATAGGGGCCGCGGCTGGCGCGATCATTATAAGTTATCGTGCAGCTATTATGGCAACTGCAAAGGCAGTAGGAAAACAAGCAGCCAAAGCTATGTAGAGTAGGTAACGTAGAATTAAGTTACTAGAATCCCTTTAAAGGGGTTCTAGTAACCATTTTTCTTATTGTATCAGAATTATGAAAACTTTATTTTAAATAAACAGAAAAAATGTTTATTCTGTGAATGGAGAAGATAATGATAAGTAATAGTAGCGTGGATAAAGATAAATTAAATTTTTACATGATTTTAATGGTATTTCTTTTATTTCTCATATTAACATCTATAGTTCAAACAGATTACATTGTAGAAAGTAATATGAGTTTCTTTTTAGATGAAATAGATTTAGTTCAAGATAATATCCTTTTCATAAAATTAATTGCTGTCATTATTCAAGTTATTATGGCACTGCTAAGTGTTCTATTGGATATTGTCGTTCTTACTATACTGACATACTTAGTATTAAGAAAAAAAACGCTTTTCAGAATCTATAAAACGCCCGTATTATTTGGGAATTTTATAGCTGTAGTTATTACTCAGTTGTTAATATTTTTAGTCAATGATTTTAATTTTATTACTTTGCAAAAGCTCAGTGTTATTCCATTAGCATTGCTTGCAAAAGTTATTTTTATTTTTTGTTATCTATATAAAACAAATGATACCTTTGATAAAAAAGGTAGTATCATTATCTCAACAATTTACTTTGTTGGATCATTTCTGTTGTCTTTAATTAATGTGTTTACAATATGAATAAAACGAGGAAAAAGAAAATGACGAAGGAACAACGAAAAGTGTTGGTTACGGTTATGGTAATTGGAGTAATTACCATAGTAATTGGCATAATGAACATTGTCTACGTTTCTTTTTTTAGGTGATGATAAATGAGAGAAGATAATTCATTAAAGGTTTATGCAAAAATGAATCGTATTCAGAAGAAAAGGGAAAGAGAATATCAATTAAGAGTCACGCTAAGAAAGTTTATATCTTTTTTTCATGAAGAAGATGTTGACAAATTTATTAAATTCTTAAACATTGTTTTTGAACTATCTCGTCACATAGGATCGATAATCATAATGTTTATATATATTGTGATTAATTACAAGTTCTCATCAGTTCCGCTTGCTTTTGGGGTAGCTACATTGTTTTCTTTTCTACTTTTCTTCTATGAATATAGCCCTGAAGTTATAAAAGAAATGATCAGAGAACTAACATTCATAAATATTAATCTTAAAAAATTTAACTTAAAAAATAATAGCAAGTTATTTCTGTATAAATGGAGAGTTTTGTTCGGTAATAAAATCTTAATGGCAAATATGTTTTCTTTTATGACGCATATTTATAAGGGAACCCCTGTATGGTTGTCAGCTTTTGGGACCGCAATTATGAGCGGCATATTAGTCTTTATAACAATTGTTTTCTTATACATAAAGTTATTTAAAGCAGAAGGCCACGTACCTATAAAAGGGAAAGATCAAATTAAATCTCTTGCATATAGAATTGATGGACTTGAGTACAGGCAGTCTCCCTTTAAAAGAATTAGTAATCTCTCAGAGCTTATTCATACGAGCTTCTTTCGATCAGATTATAAAAAAACGGTTAATGTATTGGTTATTATAATTTCTTTATTAATGATCACAACATTTATTTATTCACTTCTTTCAGAGGATGCAATAAATTATATTAGTGTCGTTACTTTTTCAGTGTATCCAACTATTCTAAATCTTTTTTTGGTTAGAATACTGGCTAATGCTTTCTTATCGGATAATATAAAATACGCAAATTTTTATTTGATTAAAAAATTTAACTTACAAAAAGAATACGACAGAATCATTTTGAAAGTTCTATTAAAAAATACTTTCCCTATAGTGTCTTTATGGGTTATTTTCTTACTAGCGGTCAATCGCTGTAATTTATTTAGTGTGGTACTCTCGCTGTTAATTTGTGTTCAGTGGATAGTGATCGCTACTATATTAGTTAAACGATGTGTCAAATCTTATCAATATGATTTTGATGATCTTCAATTAAATCTAAATAGTTTAGCTATGAATAATGTTTTGGAAGATTATTTTCTTTTTGGACTCCCTATTATACTTTTAAGTTATTTAATCGTATTAGTACACAGATCACAGTCTTTGTATATGTTTACAGTGTTCATGTTTTTATACACCATTGCAGCTGTCTTATATTTATTGGCATTATACGCAATTGAAAGAAGGGGAAAATTTGTACAACATAAGTAATATTTCTAAGAAATTTGAAAGTAAAACTGTTTTTGAAACTATAAGTATAATGATTCCCGATAAGTCAATTGTTTCTCTGATCGGAAAAAATGGAGTGGGAAAAACAACATTATTGAATATCCTTGCTGGGATATCGAGGATGGATGGAGGAGATGTGAATTATAACGGGCTATCTATTGTAGATGATTATGATAAATATATGAAGCAAGTGACTTTAATTAATAATAGTAACTTTCTTTTTGAATTCTTAACGCTAGAAGAGCATTATGAAGTTGTTTGCTCCCTATGTGATGACTTGGATAAAGAAGAAACAAAAACTCTATTTCTTCATCTAATTTCCATTATGGAAATGGAACCTTATAAAGATACAATAATAAGAAATCTCTCGCTTGGTACAAGACAAAAGGTTTTAATTATCATTAGCCTAATAACGTTTCCTAAGATTATCTTATTTGATGAACCTTTTGTGAATTTAGATCATTCATCCGTAAACGCATTACTAATTTTTCTCAAAAACTATATTGAGGATAAAGCTGGTATTATTATCTTTTCTACGCATTCTAGTGATCAGAGGTTAACTAAATTCACTTCACATATTCTGGAGATAGAGGAAGGTACCAAAGTTACATTCAACATACAGGAGAAATCAAACTAATGAAAAAGATATTATTTAAAATCTACCTATGTTTGTTCATTTTAGCGAGTATTTCATTCTTGTTAGGATATATGATTAATATCCCTTTGGAATACGCTCCCAATCTACAATTGAGCTTTTCGGAGATATTTATTAACAATGTGTTTGTTAACTATCGTGCAATATTTTTAGCTGTTTTATCTCTAGGAATTTATTCTCTTATATTTATTGTAAATGAATTACTTTTTCTTGGTGTGGTTATTAAAAGCCTAGCCGTTGAACAATCTTTAGGGTATGCCTTTTCATTTATTGCTTTTCATGGAATTGTCGAAATACCAACAATCATACTTGCGGCCACTATAGGTGTGAATATTTGGATAAATATTATCATGTTAATTAAGAAGAAGATAACACTACATAAACTTCTGAAGTTTAACGGTTTTCTTTTACTTTTACTTATCGGATTTATAATTCTAGCGGCACTAATGGAGTCATATGGAACGACATATATTCTAGAAAAATTTATTTTGTAAAGAGTGGTGTAATATGATACTAGAACTAAAGAGTGTTTCTAAAGAATATGGGAATGAAATATTGGTGCACAATGTAAATATGAAAGTGAACGAAGGTGAGATTGTCGGATTAATTGGTCCTAATGGTGCCGGAAAAACGACAATAATGAAAATGATCTGTGGAGTCACGAACCCGAGTGAAGGAGTTATAGAAATAAACCAAAAAAGCATTGACTACTGGAAGTCTTTAGGCGAAATGCCTGTCAATTCTATTATTGAAACGCCCACTATGTATAACCACCTTTCTGGTTACTTAAATTTAGAAATTGAAGCGCTTATGAAAGGAATAGAAAAAACAAAAATCAGAGAAACTTGCAATCGTGTTATTGCTGATGTGGGGCTTGATGTACAGAAAAGAAAGAAAGTAAAAAAGTATTCATTAGGAATGAAACAAAGGTTAGGTATTGCAATGACAATGATTAACTCACCAAAACTTGTTATCTTAGATGAACCAATAAATGGCCTAGATCCCGAAGGAATTAACTATGTTAGAAATTATATAAGAGAATTGTCAGAACAAAAGGTGGCAGTAGTTATTTCTAGTCATATTCTAAATGAATTAGAAAAAGTTTGTGATAAGCTGTACTTTATCCAAAAAGGAGAAATAGTTAAGATGATCTATAAGCGCGATTTTAACAACAATCTAGATGAACTATATGAACAAATAATAAAATATAAAGGTACAGAAAATGAATAATATAATGAATTTACTAAAGTGTGAGTTTAGAAAATTAGTTGATCTGAAGAGATTGGTTGTTATTGGTTCTTTGACGATATTACTTATATCGCTTTATTCACTTCTGTTTTCGAGTGAACCTATTTCAGAATGGAAAGAAAGTGCTGGAGAAATAAGGGTTTTACAGAAAGATGCAATTGAATCGCTCAGCCAGCAGTCGGATGATTTAGAAGAAAATGAGATAGTTAATACACAAATAATTAGGACTATAGAAACTGAAATAGATTTAATTGATTATAGTATTGAGAATGATATCCCTTATCGGCCCTCTAATGTATGGTTTTTTATGACTAAACTTGAGATGTTAACACTTTTTATTATTATTACTAGCCTATTATTAGGAAGTAGGGTTCTGGCGGTAGAGGATGAGAATAATACATGGATAAATATTATAAAGAGTTGTAATAATCGTAGCAGTATCATAGCTGCCAAGCTAATTAGTGCCATTATAACAGTGGTTACTTATTTTCTATTATTCTATATTATTGGTTTTATTATAGGGTTAATACGATTTGGAATTAACGGAAATGATTTCGTTACAGTTGGATGGATTGACGGAAGTTTTGAAATGGAAAATATGATTGTTTCCTTTATTAAAACCATTGGATTAGGTATGACAAAGGCGATATTCTATACGGTTTTGATTAGTGCTTTAAATATTGTCATAGGAAAAAACAAAATTTGTGTTTTTATTGGCATTTGTCTAGTAGTATTTAATGAATATATAAGTGCATTTCTGGCTAACTACAAATTAAATTCTATATTTCCATTTAAATATTTGGCTTATAGCTTGGATCACTTAAACACTATACAAGAACTTGTGCCTTTTCTGCTTGTTCTCGGATCATATGCACTTGGTTTTATTCTAATAGCAACTTATTTATTTCAGAAAAAAAGTTTTTAGTGTCTAATCTTAGAAGCGAGAATTATCCATTTAACCACGCTTCTAAGTCAAAAAAGCAACAAAGGCTTATCTTTTGATAAAATACTTATAGCTTCGTAAGCGTCAAATTGGATTGTCAACACTAAATTAGACAAATTTTTTAAGGGCAGAATTTCGATAAGTTACTGGACTTAAGTACCCAAGGGTGCTGTGTGTTCGGATATTATTGTACCAATTGACATAATCAAAAAGTTCAAGAGAGAGCTGTTCAAGGGTGTCAAAGTACATGCTATTTATTAATTCAGTTTTTAGTATCTTAAAAGTTGTTTCAGACACTGCATTATCATAGGGGTTCCCTTTTTACTTAGAGAGCGATCAATGTTCTACGCATCTAATAATTCATCAATCACGACATTTTTAAATTCAGAACCGCGATCTGTATAAAATATTTTTACCGTTTCTAATGGTTGCTTTACGGTTGCGAAGGCACGTTGAACTAAATTTTCGTCCTTGTGCTTTCCGGCACTATAACCAACGATTTCCCTGTTATATAAATTTAGTAAGAAACAGACATAGTTCCAATGCTTACCTACTTTGACATATGTTAAATCACTTACCAACACAGACATCGTTTTATCGATATCAAATTCCTGTTCTAAAAGTTTTTAACCGCTTCTTCATTTGGCTGAGTTGTCATTGGTTTATAGGATGGCTGTGCATAGTAGAATTTTTCTGACGAGTTGACAAATATACGAAATATCAAGTAAATTCTATATGTAAAGTAATGACCGCACCAGTCATGATGCGGGTATATTTTACTGAAAATAAAATGCTGGGTAGAATCTATAGGATAATATCGACATGATTTTGTACGGATTTCATCAAAAGTACAAAAAGACATTATCAATACCCAAAGGAGAATCACGATGGCAAAGAGTAAAGCAAGAAAGACAAGAGAAAAGTTGGTCAGAGAAGGTTATCGAGACCCTGCTAAAAATAGGGGGATCTATGCCTTAGGAGATTTAAGAACAAGGAAGCGTAAGACAAAACATGAAAAGCAATATCAAAACAAATATGGAGAGCTGTCACCCATTGATAAAAATAAAATGGATGACAGCTTTTTTTGTTATGTTTACAGATACATCCTTAATATAAAGTAAGCACAACCTTTCTGAAGAAGGCAACTATGGATTATATTTAGTTGTAGACTCAGATGATGAAGAGGCTCAAATTACTCACGAAGTCCTTCGGGAAAATAACATTTGTAATGTAAGTAATTTCGCAGGTGCTTTTTCTTTAGAGCATTCGTCGTTACCAGAAATAGAAGAAGTACCAACTTATATAGTATTCGATACAGAAGATAAAGTTTATGAAACACACAGCAGGGAAGATTTATTTGAATTTTTGCAAGGGAATTAAAACGAGAACACGTTAAACAGGAGACAATCACAGGAAGAGTGATTGCTTCCGTTAATTTTCTTTTTTTATCTTTTGTTATATTTACATTTCATATTTAAACTTTGTAATGAATGCTTTAATAGCTGGAGAGCTGTCACCCATTGATAAAAGCCAAATGGATGACAGCGTATCCCCTTTGGACATGCTATCCCATTGTTTATCAGATTAATAATGTCTCACGTCAGTTAGTAATAAACGAGCAGACATCCTTAGACTTTAAATTTTATCAAGTCAATCAATTATCTGAGAAAATACTCGATAGTCATCGAAGTATCTTAGAGGATTTTTTGGGATGAGCACCAGCGCGTTCAAAATGAAAGATTTGCACTCACATAATGAGCGAAGGTGCTCACTCAAATCAATTAGGATCTACGCGTTACCATGCGAACCGAAAATGAGGAAATACTAGTAGCCCGGCTTAATCCGGGGCTCATTCATTGGTTACGTTGTTGTAACGCCCATTCTTTTTTTAGAATGGCATATTGATAGGTGTTTTCATATTTTGGTGTACCATCGGCATGATTAACAAACGATATAAATTCTTGAAAGCATCCTTCCTTGCGCATGCCTAAGCGCTCGCATAATTTTTGGGATGGAAAGTTGTCATCCTCGACATAAGCATAGATTCTACGTGCATCTTCTTGGTCAAATAAGTAATTAAAAAGTGCTGAGGCTGCTTCTGTCGCATAGCCTTTCCCACCGTAGGTTTCATTAAATTGCCAGCCGACTGCGTATGTATCAGGCTTTTTAAAATCTGCAAACACATGACCAATTACTTTATTTTCCTGACTTAGCTCTATCGCAAGTTGAAACTCATCCTTACTTCTTTTCTTTGTCTCTGAAATGGCTTCTTCTAATGTATTTATCTTTTCTTTTGAAAAGCAATTTACACTTGGTTTAGAAAGATAATCAAATAAATCTTCTGCATCTTTCTCTTGGAAATTTCTCAATATTAAACGTTCTGTTGTTATTTTTGCCATGATAAGTGGTAACACTCCTTTTTCAGATAGTGTTATTTAGGATAGCATTATAGTTAGAATAAATCAAAATTTAAACATTATGATTAAGCTTATACTTACGGTTATCAAATTCTTGGTGATGAGCAGCGGGAGGAGTTAAACACCCGTCTCAAAATAGATACATCCTGTAAACGCATTTAACATAATTGATTCAAATCATTATTATATGTTTGAGCGTCTTAATTGAAATATGCCTTCAAATGATTTATTATGGACATTAGATATCCATAATATATTTTGGAAAGGAGAGAGGATAACTGTGCAGTTTTCTAAAAGCACTGATTACGCTCTACATGCTTTAATTCATTTGGCTCAAGCAGAGGATCGTAATAACATTGGGGTCAAGGAGTTATCTGCAATACTTAGTGTTTCAGAAAGCTACTTATCCAAAATTATGTCTAAGTTGAGGAAAGATGGTATCGTACGTGCAGTATCCGGGGTGAAAGGGGGGTATGAGCTTGCCAAGACAGCTGAAGAGATTACTTTTCTTGAAGTGATTCAGGCCATTGAAGGAAGACAGCAGATGTTTGAATGCTCTAATTTGAATTCAAAACAGCATCAGTTATTGGCTGAACTGAGTAATACTGAGCCAAAGCCAAAGGCGACTGATCGCGATGAATGTTTGGTGAAAAAGGTGATGGATGGTGCTGAACAGCACCTACACCAATATTTACGGGAGCATACGATTCAGTTTGTCTTGGATCAAGCTACTAAGCGTTGTAACTATTCAATAAACAAGAAGTAATACACTTCTTGCATTTCAATTATAGATATTAACGATCTATGAAAGGTGAGATTAATGATGGGAAAACAAATACTTGATGTGGCAATTATTGGCGGTGGTCCAGCAGGATTAAATGCAGCTTTAGTTTTAGGGAGAGCAAGGAAGAGGGTTGTAGTAATTGATGAAGGTAGTCCGCGTAATTTGGTCACGCATGCGTCTCATGGATTTCTTACTCGAGACGGGGTAGCCCCAAGTGAATTTCGAGCGTTGGCTAAGCAAGAGATAAGCGTATATCCGTCCGTAGCCTTTATCAAAGATATTGCGATATCGATTGAAGGAAGCGACGGTCAGTTCCGAATTATAACTAAGCACGGAAGAAGCTTTAAAAGCAAAAAAATACTATTTGCTGTTGGGATGAAGGATCGTCCACTTGCTATACCGGGGTTGGACGAGGTCTATGGTAAAAGTGCCTTCGTCTGCCCATATTGTGATGGATGGGAATTGCGAGATAAACCGCTAGTCATTATTAATAAAGGGACCGAACTGATGCATTTTGCTCCACTCATATCTGGGTGGACGAACCATTTGACGATTTGCACCAATGGTCCTGATCAATTAACTGATGACGAACGAAAAGAGCTCGAACAGCATCAAGTATCATTGTTCGATTCGGTGATTAAGCATATTGACTCAAATGACGGAATCGTTAAGCAAGTTGTTCTCGAAGATGGAACGATTATTGCTTGTAGAGGGATCTTTTTTAAGCCGGACCTTGTTACAGGGTCGACGTTACCTCAAGCGTTGGGATGTGAAATTACAGAAGCAGGAATGATAATTACCGACGATTTTGGAAAAACCACTATTTCAGGTGTATATAGTGCTGGAGATGCGGCTTCAAAGCTTTACCAGACGATTGCAGCTGCTTCGACAGGGGCATTTACAGCAGCAGCTATTAACAATGCACTTAATATTGAGACGTGGAGTAGTGCTAAATAAGAATAAGATAAACAAATTTAATAAAGGTGGTTGAATAATATGAAGGAAATAAAGTATGGTTCTGATAAAAAATTTGCTAAAAAGGTTGAATTTCTTGATAATCCAGAAAAAAGAGGAGACATACCACCAGAAAAGCTATTAAACCTACTCCCAATTAACAAACAGGATAAAGTATTAGACTTGGGGGCAGGGACTGGCTATATGACCATCCCGACTGCTAAATGGGTAGAGGGACCTGTTTACGCGTTAGATATAGATCCCAAAATGTTGGCGATTATAAATGCTAAAGCAAGAGATGAAAACATTACAAATATCCAAACTTTAGAAGATAGTATAGATGCCTTTCTTCTGCGACATCATTCAATTGACTTGGTTCTGGCTTCATTAGTTTTACACGAGATTGAACCGTTGTCTCTTGCGCTTGAGCGTATTAAACAAGTATTGAAAACTAATGGTCACTTTGTATGTTTAGAATTCGAAAAGGAAGAAAACCCTAACCACAGTCATCCTAGAATTGCTGCTGCTGTTATGGAACAAGAGATCAAAGATGCCGGACTAAGTATCACGAAAAAGTTACAGCCGAAAGATGGTATTTACATCATTATTGCTAGGAAAAATAAGTAGTACTTATTAGCAGGGTGTGCATCATCATATGAGTAATCAAGCATGTCGAAATAAATAAAATGGGAGAAATTTAATCTATCTTTGAGGCGGTAATCTCGTAATTGTTATGGCATATCGAACATCATCCAGGGCATCTATTTTGTTTGATGCTAGTAAAAGGGAAACACAGTGAGGTTGGGACAAAAGTAAAAGACGTAAGATCAGTTGCGAATGATTCGTTTGTTTTGTGATTGGATTATTCGTCTTTATTATATTAAAACGAATGATACCAAATAGCAGAGGAAATATGCGACACTCTAGCGGGAACAGCACGAGCTGAAGATCCATTCAGTAAAGCGCTTTTGGCTTTACTGAATTAGCTGAAGCCGTGCCCGCAGAAAGGGAGTATATTTCCTCTGCGGGTATGTGATAAACCTACACATGCTAACATCATTCGTATTTGGAGATCATATTTTTGTTATGTCCCGGCCATGTGTATGTTGAGTATTATTCAGTAGGCATAGATGAAAAATATTTACCTCATTTGCTCTTGGTAAAAGTCAATTGATCTTTCATCATGGTTAAATGGAGTGGAATTAGATCCGAACAAAATCGATAGTTTATGTAAGAAATCTTGTCCCATTATCACATCACTTAATTTTTCAAAGTATATCACTTAAAGTAGATGCTAAGACAAGCTGAAAGATTTGGTGGTATTACTACACCTCATAATAATTCAAATTTTTAAAGGATTTTTTACACATTTATAATAAAAAGTCTTTATTTTTTAAGAAATAGGGGTTATTTTCAGTAGAAATTGTTAAAACAGCTTGTATTTTCTTTATTTATATTACAAAATGAAATTAAGTATAAAAAATTGGATATTATGGTCTATTTTTATTCCTAATTATGTTTCTGAATGGCGAAAAGATACATTTTTTTAGAAAAATTATCAAATCATTTACTTGACTTAAAAAAATAGGAAGGAAAGAAGGGAAGACACTATGGAAGATTTTACACTCTTATTGTTTATTGTTACGTTGGGTACGTTTGTTTTTGGGCTGATTAAACCACAGAAAATTAAAGCGGTTTCTAGAAAGCAAGTATTAAAATTTGGCATTCCTACTTTGCTAATAACATTTATAATGGCTGGAACTATCTCCGCAGCTAGTCCAGACTATGATCTTGAGATGATTGAGCAATTAGAATCGGAAAATGGAACGCTCATATTAAAATTGGAAGAAGCAGAAGTTGATTTAGAGTCGGCTAAAGAGAAGATTAATGAACTAGAAGAAAATCTTCTAGTCAAAGATAAAGCAATAGAAGAAAAGGAAAGTGTATTAAAAGAAAAAAGTAATGCTATTGACAACTTAGAAGATCAGGTGATTGAGTTAAGTGATGAAGTTAGTCAATTAACAGCAAACACTTCAACCCATTCTTCTTCAACCTCTGAAGAAGAGGCCTCCAGTACTGATTCATCGAATGAATCTGACGCAACGTGCCCGCCAAATGCGGTGGAAATTAACACAGCTTCTTCAAGTGAGCTACAACGTATTTATCAAATTGGCCCAGAACGAGCTGAACAAATCATTAGCTTGCGAAGTACACCATTTCGCTCGTATCGTGATATGACGCGAATAAGTGGAATAGGTGAGGCACATGCCGCAGCTATTGAATCAGAAGGCCTCATTTGTTTTGATTAAGGTCAATTATAGTAATATTTATTTTCTAACAACAATACTTTTTAGTCCTTTTAAATTTATATTTTTTTATTAAATACATAAGCCTAGCAGAAGTTAATAACATTCTTGCTAGGCTTTTTAATCGTCTTGACACCACACGATAAGTAACCTTATAATTAAAAGGTAATATATTACCTTTGAAGTGGTGATTACTAATGAAACGAATAATCAGCTTGGTGTGCTGTCTATTGTGTTTAACAAGTTGTCAGCAAGGAGGCTATCAAGCAACAAAGTTATTTATCTCACCAATTGATGACGATCATTATTTAATAACGATTGATGCTTTTAAGGGCCAATATGAAACGAAGCTTATCGTTGAAGAGGCACAAATATTTGAGATCAAGGGAGAAGTTGAATCAGGCGACGTTTTATTTGAGTTGTACAGCTTATTGAGTGAGGAGCCTATCTTTACAGGTTACATCGATTCAGAAACGATCTTAGTTGATGAAGTTTGTGGAGAAGCCTTTTCAGGAGAATATCGCTGGGTCATTCAATCGTCTCGTGCGGAAGTGGTAAAAATAGAAATGCGCTTTACAAAACAGGAGGATTAGTATTATGGATGAAGATAAGGGGAAGATATTTGCTTCATTGTTTTTAATGGCTAATCGATTACAAATGCTTGGAGATCGATTAGATCAACAATTAACAGTGAAACAATGGCTCTTAATCGCAATTATTTACAAAAGCTTACCGGATCAACTCTCAGTAAAAGAGATTGCTCGAATTGTAGGCGTGACGCATCAAAATGTGATGCAAATGGTAAAGAATTTAAAGGAGAAAGGTTTCCTTGAGGTTTATACTGATACTAAAGACCGAAGAGTAAAAAGAGTGGGTCTTACGGAGAAATGTCAACAGCATTTACTTACTCGTGAAGATAGAGAATTAGAATTTATAAATCGATTATTTGCAGACTTTCACACTGAGGAGGTACAGGAGCTTAGTAGGTTAATAGAAAAGTTAGTGGCTAACATTGCAAAAATGGAGATGGTCGACGATGAATTTAGATCTAATTGAGCAAGTGCGCGCAATAAAAGGTGATTTAATTAGTCGCTTATTACAGCAGGGGTGTCCCTCTATTCAATATCGCATTTTAACCGAGATCGATCAACAGTATCAGTATCGAGACCATCAATTTTTACCTGCATTATATAGACAAATATTGTCTGATAAGGAAGTTGAATATATTTGTGATCAACCGTTAAAGCAAATGATCGAGCGAGATGTGCATGCAGTAGATGGAATAGAGACTTATGTTCGGCTTCTAAAAGAAAAAGGTGTACGTTCTGATCATCCCAAACTTAGGGAGATGATAACCTATATTTGTGAAGACGCTCACGTATTTGAAACGGGGAGCTTAAGAAATGTCGGTCAATATTTAGATGCGCTTAATTTAGGTGGATCGAATATGATCAAAGCAACAATATTAGCATACGCAGGTTTTGAAAATGATTCAATGGTTCAGGAGCAAATTAATAAAGCTTTACAGGCTTTTCAATTTGTGACCTCTGTGCAGGAGCTAGATGAGATTTGTACGTTCGTTGATGGGAAGTGGGTATTGAACAAAGATGCCTATTGGGTAAGTGTTTATCATTTTCGGCTTCTTGCTTATACTGAATCTTGGCGGACAAATGAACAGATGGAGAAGGTAACCACTGCTATTGAAAACATGCTGCGCTTAGCACCTATTCATGATATGAAGGGAAGATGGAAACAGCAAATTATTGCTCCTGGTAACTTTGCTATTCAATCGATAGAAATGGATTTTCGACAATTGAAACGCCCGCAAGACTGGATGCAATGGTTTCACCGTATGGAGTTGTTGGCAAAGATGGGCGTCATTGATCGGAGCGATCACTTTAAGAAGCAAATTGAATTAGTGATACGTACTTTTGTTTCAGATCGTGACATTTTTTCTCGGATAAAATCACATCGATATTTTACGCATTGGTCACCATACAGCGGCTTTCGACTTGAAGAAAATTGGAACTCACGTCGTAAGAAAGAAAATGATTTCTTGTTTCGATTGGTGCTAATTATACATGATGCGTTTCCAATTAAAATAAAAAATGAAAAAGATATCCGAATGCAACCAACTCATTTATCACAGATAACCGTCAGTAAAACACCGACCTCAAATTAGAGCGTAGAGGTCAATCGATTGAGGTGAGTGATAACGGACGTTAATGTTCTGATTCACTCAACGAGCCTTCAATCAGTGTGAGAAGAACGAAAGCGCCCACTGATTGAAGGTTCGTTTTATAAAAATGAAGGGAAGGTGAGACAAATGAGCTTATCACGTATAATTATTGTGATCATGATAGTCGTAACTGTGTTAGGCATAGGTGTTATCGTTAGAGATCACCTATTTCAGAAGCAGATGAAAAAAGAAACAAAAATTTTTTTGCAAGAGATGTCTGAGCAACCATCTATGTCGATTGATCAAAATCAACTAGACCTGTTACCTCTTCCGGTAATGAAATGGCTGAATTTGACACATGCTTTAGATCATGAACCTATTTCCTCAGTGTGGATTAGTCAAAAAGGTATGTTAAGAACTAAGCCTGACGGGAAATGGATGCCGTTTGATGCCGAACAACATTCTGGAATTGATTGTCCCTCTTATATATGGACGTCAGAAATTAAAGCGATGCGAGGCGTTACCATCTATGGCAGGGATATATATCAGAATCATGAAGCTGATATGCTGATCAAGTTAATGGGGAATTTTACTGTTGGAAGCGGATCTGGTCCGGAGCTTATACAAGGATCGTTAGTCCGCTATCTAGCTGAAATCGTTTGGTATCCTCAGGTAGTGTTGTCGTCGTATATCACTTGGGAGGCGATCGATGATCATGCTGCAAAAGCTGATATCACTTACGGAGATGTTAATGCTTCAGGAATATTTTACTTTAAAGACAATGGCGAACCTGAGCGTTTTGTAGCGGAAAGATATATGGAAGATGGAGGGGAATATACTTTAGAAGAATGGTCGGTTTCTATCGATCAATACGAAGAAGTACGGGGTATCCTGATCCCTACTGAAGGAAATGTGTATTGGAATCTAAAGGAAGGTCCGTTTCATTGGCTTCAATTCGAGGTGACGGATGCAAAGTTTGAGAGACGTCAGTAGGGAAAAAAGCTATGTCATTTGATTGTAAGCCTGATTGGAAAGAGAGAATCGAGTAAAAGGATTTACCATTTATAATTAAGTTATTTTAAGAATGTATTCATTAGTATGTGGTTAAAGTTTTTATCACAGATAACCGTCCGTAAAACGCTTGCCTCAAAATAGAGAACAGAGGTCAATCGATTGAGGTGGGTGATAACGGAAGCTAATGTCCTGATTCGCTGTGGCATGCGACGTTTAGCACGTTATGTCGTTCCGAAAAGCGGAACATAGCTCACCTGCGCCTCTAAAACGAAAGGTTTATAATCAATCGAAAATCTATATTCAAAGGCAACGCTTAAATTTAATATTCGGTCTACCCTTACGCTATCTTGGCTGAACCTGGAAATTCAAATGAGAAAGTTGAGTTATATAAAATTTAAAAGTATAGGAGAGGGGGGAGTATAAATGAAGTTTAAGCCAAATTCTGAAGCTGTATTTAGTGAGGAACCTGTTACATTTGTTAATGTTTTAGATCATATAAAGTTATCAGGCACGTTAAGTATGCCAATGGAAGGAAAGAATGTTCCCTGTGTCATTCTTATAAGTGGTTCTGGGCCACAAACGAGAGATCAACATGTAGCAGGCCATAAAATATTTAAGGATATATCAGATCGACTTGCTAGTAATGGGATAGCTGTTTTAAGGTTTGATGATAGGGGAGTAGGTGATTCCGAAGGTGTTTTTGAAACAGCTGGACTATTAGATTTCAGAAATGATGTGATAGCAGCGATCGACTATTTAACTCATTATAGGCGCGACACCATTCATAGCATTGGGGTATTAGGGCATAGTTTAGGTGGACTTGTCGCACCTATGGTAGAAAATATAGCTGATGGGAGAGTAGCATTTGTGATATCTCTTGCTGGTCCGGGTATGAGAGGGAGTGAGATATACAGAGAGCAGCACTTGTTAATTGCGAAGGAGCAAGGAATGGCTGATACGGAATTAGAATTAATGGATGAAACGAATAGGAAGATATGTGAATTAGTGATCAATATTAATGAGGAGAAGGCGCTTATGCAAGCATTTAAAGACATTATGCTAAGTGAGCATCGTGACAAAACGTTTTTCAAGAGGAAATTCAGTCAATTAAGAGCGCGCTTACTGTTTATTGTTTCTAAAAAGCAGATAAATTTATATAATCATCCGTGGTTTAAAGATTGGTTGATGCTAGAACCTGAAAAATATTGGTCAAATGTAAGGTGTCCCACATTGGTGGTTAATGGGCAATTGGACGTACAATGTCCCGCTAAAAACGTTGATTTAATTAAAGCATATATTGAGAGTGGCGGCAATCGTGAGGCAAGTGTCAAGCTGTTTTCTGATCATAATCATCTATTCCAGAGGGTCAAAGATCGAGATCGAGATATGTTGAATTATAAGAAAATTAAGTCAAGTATTTCAAATGAAGCAACGGATTATATCACTTCATGGATTAGGCATTTGGTATAACTTGCTAACATAGATATGGAGAGAACGACTGTGACTTCTATAGGGGTTAACATAATCAAATGATTCCGATAGCGATTAGCGACAGATGGCATCTCCCATCAACTCTCATTACAAGAAGTCAGCATTTCCCTCCCAACCCAAAGAATATTGACAAAAACAAAAAAAAATTTTATTATTTAAGTAAATACTTAATTACTTAAATGTTAAAGTGGAGATGCCATTGAAGCATTTAAATAAGTGATATTAATTGACAGGTCTCAACACTAAATAATAAGTAGAAGATGATGAATCAATTTGTATCCAGTGGGTGTTAAGTATGGTAGTGACCCATGAATTCAAAATATACAAGGAGGTGTAGGAAATGTTAACGCTTAAGAATGCCTCGAAAACCTACGGTAATAATAAGAAAGCTGTAGATCAATTGAACCTGGAAATAGAAAAAGGGGAAATCATCGGGTTCATTGGGCCAAATGGGGCGGGTAAAACCACAACCATCAGAATGATTACAGGAATTATCGCACCAACTGAGGGAACGATTGAAATAAACGGGAAGGATATTGCAAAGCAACCCGTAGAAGCAAAGAAGAACTTTACCTTTGTCCCTGATCATCCCACTATTTTTGATGCAATAAAGGGCATTGATTACTTGAATTTTATTGCAGATATGCATGAGGTAACCATACAACAGAGGAAGGAGAGAATTGAAAAATATACCAAGGCATTTCAAATCTATGATGCCCTTCCTCAAACCATTAATTCATACTCCCATGGTATGAAGCAAAAATTGTTAATATCGGGGGCTTTGCTGCCAAATCCCAATCTATTTATTCTTGATGAACCAATGGTGGGGCTAGACCCCCATTCAGCAAAAATATTAAAGGATGTTATGCGGGAACACTGTGAAAAAGGTGGTACGGTATTTTTTTCCTCCCACGTGCTGGAAGTGGTGGAAAATCTGTGTGACAGGGTGGCGATTATTCATAGGGGAAAGCTAATTGCCTGCGATACAGCAGAAAACATTAAAAAGAACAGCAGTGCTACCCTAGAAGAAATTTTTCTGGAGATGACGAAGGATGAATAAATTTTTATCTTTGACAAAAATACTGGTTCTAGATTTTTTTAGTAAATATACCCAGCAGTTAAATGTAAAAAATAAGTATTTGACTATATTGGTTATGTTCCTACCAGCCCTATTGATTTTTCCAGCCGCTCAAATGGTGTTAGAGCTGTATAATACATTTTTAACGCTTGGTTTTCCAGAATTAACGATAACCTATATGTATATAGCCAATACGATACTGATGATTTTTGCTAGCATTCCATTTATTATCTCAGTATTTTTTTACTCGAAGGATTTACAGTTAATCGCTACATTGCCAGTAAAGGAAGCTACCATCGTATTTTCAAAGCTGGCATCAGTGTACATTTATCTTCTTATCATTTCCTGCTTTTTCTTTGGAACCTCGGTGGTACTATATAGCACCGTAGGGGGACTAAAACTCAGCAGCCTTAATGTAGGCATCATAGCTTTGATCATTTCCCCGTTGCTACCTATGATTATCTCTGCGATAATCATTCTACCTTTTATGTCTGTCATAGGTAGTGGTAAACGAAGAAACCTAATGGTTGTAGTGGGGAATATGCTCCTATTAGTGGCTATCATAGTCATGCAAATGTTGTCTTCAAGAATACAACTGAGGCCAGAGGAACTTAACACTATTTTATTACAGGAGGACGGCTTACTAATGATGGTTGGACGCCGTTTTCCCCCAAGTATTTGGTTAACCAAAATGATACAAGGTTCTATTTTTCATGGATTCCTGTTCATCGGTCTAAATGTAGTCTTGGTACTGATCTTAAAAGCTTGTGCCAAAATATTATATAGCAAGGCATTAATGAAATTTAACCAAGAAGGGGCTCCTGTTCAAGGCGGAAAGATATATTACAAGAGTAGGAATAAAGGCTTACAAATGATTAAAAGACATATTAAAATCATTGTCAGTAATCCAATATTTTTGATAAATACGGTATTAACCATTTTTCTGCCTATATTAATGTTCATTATTATATTGTTTACAGGTGAGTTTCAAGCAGAGTTATTTAAGTCTACAGCTCTAGAGCCTTATCATGTCTATATTTTCTCAGCTATCATCACAACACCTGCTATTATTGGCAGTCTCTCTTCAACAGCGATTACCCGAGAGGGGAAGACTTTCTGGGAAACGAAGGTGCTTCCTGTTAGTGACAGGGATAATATTAAATACAGAATCTATACAACGCTAATCATTCAACTGGTTGCCTCGTTGATATTGGGGATAATGACGCTATTAACTATACCTGTGAATGTACAAACGGTATTAATTGCCGCAGTATTTTGCATTACGTCAACCCTTTTCTTTTCAAACATAGATATTGTAATCAATATAGAAAAGCCATTGTTAAACTGGTCTACCCCAACGGCGGCGGTGAAAAATAATCTGAATATACTGCTGGCGCTTTTATTAAGGTTGATAGTAGGCGTATTTGGATATGGATTGTATAAGCTAATAGATCATTGGGAAGCCAACATAGTTATACTTATATTTAGCGGATTGTTTATCATGCTTTATTTCATCTCTATATGGATTGTATATGGAATATATAAGGATAAATTTATTGATATTGTACCTTAAGCGAACGACTCGATAAAGTACAAATATCATTTAATAATGAGGGAGAATAGGAGAGGATTTAGATGTCAAAAAACTTTAGTGATAGAGATAAGTTATCCAAAGTAAAGACAATTCTGTCTGTACTCGTTGTTTTGGGATTAGCCGTTGCATTGTTTTGGGTTACGAGGGAAAGTAAAATATCAATACAGGGTACGACCTTAGAAATAGGCGGGATGTATGGTATAAGCATCGATGCCGAAGAAGTTGAGGACGTATTATTAACGGATGAAATACCAAATATTCGGGGAAAAACAAATGCACTTTCTTTATTGAGCCTCAAGAAAGGTACCTTTAGAATGGATGAAATCGAAAAAGCTAGACTTTATTTGCATTCAGGCAATGGACCCTATATACAGATTATGACAAGTGAGGATGTTATCATAGTAAACTATAGAAATGCGGAAATGACTGAATCTGTTTATGAAGACATTAAGGCGTTTAGTTTAAAAACAGGTGATAGTGAGGAAAGCCAGTGAAAGTTCAGGTCGTGGGTATGCATTCAAAAAACGTACTTATTTCAGTCTGCGAAAGTTTAGTTAATTACAAATCTATCTAGTTAACTGCAAAAGAAAGTCCTATAAGATGATCAAAATGTTAATCTCTAGGGCTTTTTTATGCATTGGTAAATCCATTTGGTACGTTATTTTTATCCCAAAAGGTATATAGTTGATTAAACATTATCTATTCTAGAGATTGGAATAGCGCCCCGAACGATAGTAAAATGAGGGACTAACGTTGCTTATATTTCATATTTACTATTTAGATAGTTGTGGAACTGACTTTTAACAGAATGAGTGGATTTCATAATGGCTTGCGCTAACGCTAAACACGAATGTTAATATATAAACATATCTAAAGAGAAGTGTGTTGACGCGTTCCGTCAATCAATGGACTTGCTTTCTTGAGGCATCGCCTCGGGTCAACAGGATGTTTGATCAGTTAGACGTTGTCACACGATGTGACGTTTTTAGTCTAACATTCCTTAAAGTGGATCTTTGACTGATGCTGTCCTCAAGGCGTCTCGCTCATTGTTTCCTCCGCTTAATATAGTCGTTCTTTTCTTCAATTTAATCTTCGTACAAAAAAACGATAAATACCTATATCGTTCGTATTTGTTTGTAAATATGCGAATTATGAAATTGATTCAGACTCAATGCCTTTTATTTTATCAATTCGCTAATGGTTACAAATTGATAACCTTCTAGTGTTAAATACTTTAAAATGAGATCTAGCGCCTCCACTGTAGTATCATAAATGTCATGCATCAATACAATTTGTCCATTATTTGCATTGTTTTTCACAATCTGAAAAATAGATTCAGGATTTCTTGTATCCCAATCTCGCGTATCGATGGTCCACAAAATAGATGGCATCCCAACAAGCTGATCTACATTCGCATTGCGTTCTCCAAAAGGTGGACGAAAATGAGTGGGTTGATATCCAATAGCATCTTCAATGGCCATTACTCCAAGAGAAATTTCGTCTATTGCTTCCTTTTCTGAGAGCGTCGTTAATTTTTTATGACTCCATGTATGATTGCCAATTTCATGACCTGACGCTGCCACTTGTGCTGCGATATGAGGATATTCTTCAACTTGACTTCCTAACATGAAAAATGTCGCCTTAGCATCGTACTGATTTAGCAATTGTAGAACTTCACTAGTATGAATGGGATGTGGTCCATCATCGAACGTCAAAGCAATCTTCTTTTTTGAAGTCTCACCTTGAAATATTGGTTCAAACGCTTTCACTTCAGATTCTATTTGCTTATCTATCGGCTCTTTCGTTGCTTCAGACTCATCATTCTCTACACGATGAGATTCATTATTTTCTACCTTTACAACATCATCCGTTTGGGAGCACCCTAATAGCAAAAAACATAGGAAAAGCAAGAGGATTAACCAATTACTAATTGAACTAATTCGTCTTTGTATTATTTTTTTATTTAGAGACATTCTTTGAGCCCAGACACTTTTTCTTTTTCCTCTATCTAGCCGCATACGCTTTAATTCCTTCCACAATGGCTTGTGCGACCCTGTCTTGGAAGTCGTTATCCCACATTTCACTTTCTTCTTCCGCATTAGTTAAATAACCTACCTCGATTAGTGCTGCTGGCATCTCTGTTTCAGATAAAACAAAAAAACTTTCTTTTTTTGTTCCTCGATCTCTAAATTGCGTGGCATTCACTACATATTCTTGTATTGTTTCAGCAAATTGTCGTGAATGCGAATGATAATAATAGGTTTCTGTTCCTCTAACTGTTGGATCATCGAATGTATTTCCATGAATAGACACAAATAAATCTGCTTCTTTTTCAATAGCAAACTGTGGTCTGAATCGACTGGTTTGAGATAAAAATTCATCTTCTTCCCGAGTCATGAATACTTCTATTAAGGGTTCGGCTTCTAACAATTTTTGTACGTTTTGAGCTATCAATAAAGTAAAATCCTTCTCATATCGTCCACTTGCTCCTATTGCACCCACATCGTCTCCACCGTGCCCTGGATCAATTACCACTCTTAAGCGTGTCCCATCTTCTGGGTCGTCACGTATGTCATGCATTTGTATCTGTGAGTCGTCACTTATGTACTTCATGTGACTCATTGTGTAAAAAATTCCACCTAGTACTAAAAGTATGAATAAAAAATTGATTGTTTTTCGTTTGTTCATCTTCTATTTCTCCTTTCATTTGATTACAATGAAAGTCTAAAAGATGAATCTACAGATTTGATGCACTTCAGTTGCAGATGATGTGCAATTAAAAAGAAGTGTAGACTTAACGCCTACACTTCTTTCTCCGCTATATTCAATTTAAACCAGAAAAGAACCCCTTCTTCTGTATTACGAACACCATATGGAGCTTGATGCCACTCTAAAATTTTTTTTGATATTGCCAATCCTAAGCCCATCCCACCAGTCGAACGATCTCTAGATTGATCGCCTCTATAAAAACGATCCCAGATCTTATCAAGCTGTTCTTCAGGTATATGGACCCCTTTATTCTCAATTAAAACTTCAACTTGATTGCCATTTTCCTTTATAAGCAGTATAATTTCGTTGCGCTCGGGTGTATACCTGACAGCATTTGTTAAAAAATTCAATACTACCTGACTTATACGGTTTTTATTCCCCATTACTGTTACTTCATGAAGGCTCTTAAACACATGTAATTTTTTATTGGATAATTCTTTTTCTTGCTTACTATACACGTGCTCAATCACTTCATCCAATCTAAATGGCCGCATCTCAAGATTATAAGCATTGGCATCATATTTCGCAAGCTCCAGCATGTCTTTTACAAGGAAATTCATATTTTTCACTTCGTCTTCCATTGCCTTAAAATAATAGTCTTTTTTTTCACTATTCGGTTTATCTTTAAGAATGTAGAGGCAACTTTCAAGCACACTTAAAGGAGTCTTTAATTCATGGGAGATGCCAGATATAAACTCTTTACGTGTTGTCTCCAGTTTTTTTTCTTTTTCAATCTCTTGTTCTAATTTAAAAATATGAGATTCTAGCATAGTAGACAAATTATTGATGTTCTTACCTAAATTTCCAATCTCATCATTTGATTCGATAGGTATGCTTTCGGAAAATTTTAATTTGGCCATCTGTTGCGTCATCTTCTCCATTCGAATCAATGGAGAAGCAATTTTGCGTGATAAATAAAGAGAAGCAATAATAGCTAGTACAACTGCACCAATCGCAATATAGCCAAAATAGGTTTGCATGACATTAGTTGCTTCCCCTACTGGCTGTAAAGAGGCAAGAGAGACCACATACGCGGGCTCATTTCCTAGTTCAATTTTTTCAATCAATATAGAATGTTCTATATTATTTATGACGTAGCTTATGGGATCATTTAACCAATGCTCAACATCTCCATACAGCAAGTCTGCTTGAAACGCTTTAATTTGATTCAATAATATAGAATTAGTGTAACGAGAAAAATGCTCTTGAGAAATTTGAATATCTGTTAATGTTCCTGTCATCAATACACTCGTATTTTCCTCAAAATATTCCGTTGGACTATTAAAATGGGGAAGCATCTCATACTCTTTATGAATTAGCTGCTCATTTTCCAAGCGACTCTCGTCACGTAAACTCGAGACATCACTAGCTACTCGTTGAGGAAATAAAACACCATCCATTACAATGCCTTCAATTGCAATGTCTTTGCCTGGACTTTCTAAAAAATAGGGGAAAATAAGATTTGCAGAAACTGTTCGTTCAATATCCAGTATTGTATATAATGGAAGGGTTATCGTATCTTGACCAAGTATTTCAACTATTTCCGATTGATTGACCTGAACTTCAATAAAATAATCTTCTGTATATTTCAGATAGCCATTCTCGTCCAAAACTGCTATCCAAGCATCATTTTCTTGATAAAATTGTACTTCATTTTGAAAGGCTTGTTGTGCACTTTCAGCCTCAAGCAAACCGCGCTCTTGATACACTTGTAAAGCTCTATATATGTCATTCGTTTTTTGGTTAATGTAAAAATGCTCAAAGAAAAAATGTTGTACAGCAAAAATACTTCCAATGATTAAAAAACTTAATCCGGTAATCATTATAAACAGCTTTGAAACAATACTTTTCCTCATAGGTACTCCTCAAATTTATATCCTGAACGAATTACTGTGACAATGTGTTTAGAGTGTTCACCTAATTTCGACCGTAAATTTCTTATATGACTACTTAACGTGCGTTCTTCTCCTTCAAAATCATATCCCCATATTTTCATAATTAATTGTTCTTTTGTTAAAATTCTTCCTTTATTCTCCATAAGATACGCTAGTATTTCAAACTCTGTGTGTGTTAAACGCACTTCACTTCCAGATACAGTAATCTTTCTAGAAGAGTAATCAAGCATAAATTGCCCAGCAACTAAAGTATCTGCCGGTGGTATCTCTCTTTTTATTTCTAAAAGTCGCTTACATCGAGCTAACAAAACAGGAGGACTGCAAGGTTTTACTACATAATCATCTGCACCCAAATCAAAACCTAACAGTGTGTCATCATCATCTGACCGAGAAGTGAGCATAAGTATCGGTACATTGGATTGCTTCCGTATTCTTCGACACACTGACCATCCATCTATTTCAGGAAGCATAATATCTAACACAAGTAAATGGATCTTTTTCTCCTCAAATAACGCTAGTGCTTCTATTCCATTCTTTGCTTCCAATACTTCGTAACCCGTATCTTCTAAATACTCTTTCATGATCTCACGAAGAACTTGCTGATCTTCCACAACGAGAATCGTTTGCTTCATTGAATCATACCCCTTAAAACAAGCCGTATTAATAAAAATATAGCATATCATTTTTCAAAGAACAACGCGAATCATGGGGCGGTTCTTGTGGCCGTTTCGTCAGGGTCTGTATGATTCAATAATGATGTACTCTTAATTTTAAGGTCCTTAATAATCGAGATGCTATCACCATCACTTAACATATTTCCATCTGCTCCCTTAACGCCTACTTCTTGGCTATCTTCTGCACCCAACTATGTGCACTATCGGACACCATTCTTATAAACATATTGAGACGGGTATTCTAGACAATGAGGCAATGTATATATTTTTTTCCGTGATTTATCACAGCTAACCGTCCGTAAAACCCCCACCTCAAATTAGAGAATAGAGCAAATCGATTGAGGTGGATGATAACGGACGCTAATGTCCTGATTCACTCAACTAATCATCAGTGGGAGACGAACGAGAACGCCCACTGATGGAAGGTTCGTTTTATATATGTGCGGGGCTTATTTTACTCCGCTACTTGTTGTTCGGATTTAAATGGCTAGGAGAAACTTCAATTAATTACTGATTCTATGCAAGATCAAATCATAAAAATAATAAGAAGAGCATACATACAAATGTAATGATCAATGCAAAAATCCCAATGATTGCGAACCATTTTAGCCATTTTTCCAGCGTTGCTCTACTAGAATACCCTGAGTAGATGCCGTGGACCGGTGTTAGTCGAACGGCTCTTTCTGCAGGAATGACTGAACCGATTAACCCAACTACAAGTGGGATGAATCCAGTCCAAAATAAATGGACGATACGATCACTTGTCCATGCCTGCTCAAGCCAGGAACTGATACAAAAAGAAATAACAACTGAGATGACACTTGCAAACAGACCTGTAAAAAAGCCTTCAAGCCAAATAAGTAAACGCACTTGATTAGTCCGCCAACCCACCCCTTTTAATATCGCTAGTTCGGATTGGCGTTCACTGACATTTTGCCAAATCATTTCGACAGTCGTTAATAGTGCGATGACAAGCGCAACAATAGCTGCTGTATAATGGACTGGACCGACATCAATGGCAATATATTGCCCGAGGCTAGTCGTATACATAACGCCTTGTAGTCTCAGTGTGATATACAAGAAAATCGTTAATAGACTCGAGGGTAAAGCAATCGTCACAACAGATAAGACATAGCGTCTCCATTTTCTGAAAAAGTGATTAAGAGCCATTGTTATAACGCCGATTGTCGGTAAAACCCCTTTGCTCGATGTCATGATCTCCCCATGTTGCATCGTTTGTATCGGTGAAATCTTGCTAGCAATCATGATTGGTAAAATGGAGCCGAGTAGATAAATAATCCAACCGATTATCCCTGCTAATACAAAACGAATTAGTGAAAAACGAACGCCTTCACTCCAATAAACACAACCGAGAATCAGCCATGAGATAAGTGCGGTTAACCCACCTAACCATACAGATTCAGTTAATAGCAACTTCCCCACTTGCCTTGGGCGCCAGCCAACAGCTAAGAGGATCGCGAATTCTTTTTTTCGTGCTTGTAGATTAATTAATCCTGTTGCCCAAACGTACAAGACGGCAACAGCAATGGTCATAAGTAAAATAGTGGTATAACTAAGTGTTGCTTCCCGGAAAATCGTCATTGCCGCACCCAGCTTAATCCAAGGCTGCTGAAACCAGCCTTCTGTTGCATCAGTATCTGATTGCGGTAGATACACCAAGGTTTGTTGAGGTGATGATCCCAGCATAATGTCAGTAATCAAGCCGGTTTGCTGTTCGATTTGCTCGGCAATCTGTTCCAACTTTGCTTGACTTTGCTCCGTTAATCCTTCAACGCCTTCAACTTTAATCCTAATCGCTGAGATAATCTGATCACCAAGAATTTGTTCCGCATGATCCAGCGTCGTTAGCATGCTTGGTGGACTAGTTAAAAAGCTATAGCCTTCCCCAATCGGCTCTAACGGAATGGGTGGATTAAATGGTTGTAAGACCGGATTAAAAACGAGCTCCGCACGAATCGGGCGATAAGTTTCCATAGGTAGCTCTGTTGTTGGGTCTTGTGCAATATCTAAATCGCTCGGATCATAAAAGCCAATCCACTCGGGATTAATGAAGGGGAGTGATTGATCAAAACGCTCTTCATTCCGGTAGCCAGTAAAACGTCCTTGATCATTAATTGTAGAATCAATCGTTACGGTTTTAAGTCGATAGGCGTTCGGCCACTGCTCTGGGAATGGGCTTTCCTTTTGTTCATATGCTAGCGGTGCTACTTTCATAAATAACTGAAAATCATCTTGGAGCAGCGCACTTGCTGGATAAGCCTCACCTGTCTCTAGATCATAACGTGAAAGGCTGTTAGCGAAATAAGAAAACAGTTGATAATCATCATAGCGAAATTGTTCAACGGGCTCACCGTCTAAATGATCTAAATACGTTTGCCCTCCCAAGGATTCAAGACGTTGATAAATTTGAGAAGGGCTTTCATTGTCATCAATTTCAACTTCCAGTTTTTCATAGGTATAAACAAGCTCTGAATCGGTATAAGATCGATTACTTAATAAAATTGGCAAACGGTATGAATAGCTGTTTTCTGCAATAGGTGTTGCTTGATCCTGATCACTAAAGTACCGACCATTGCCAATATCGAGAATGGCTTGATCAAGTCCGACTAGTGCAGCCTCCTCAACCGGGTCAATTGCTGCAAGTAACTGAGATTGCATGATCAGATTAGGTGTTTCATTTAAGGGGTGGTAGTAGTCTGCCATAAAATTTGAATCTCCCGGATGATCATTAACGGATTGATACGACGTATGTCTATCCGTTAGCTGGTTAATGCCATCACCCGTAATATGCTCTGACGTAAAGCGATATAGACCAGGTTCTGTTATATTAGGTTTATCAAATTCTAGAAAAAAATAGACATGGCCAATAAAGGCGATTGGGGCTGCCATTTCAATGTCAGTCATCGCTTTAATTTGTTCATACTGAGCAGTAGAAATCCCCCCTGAAATCCCACTCAAAAAATTCGTGTCTAACAGATCATCATGCTCGGTTTCACCTCTAGTTCCAGCTGGTCTTACCACAATATGATACGATGATTGCCAGCTTTGCTGGAGCTCTTCAGTAATAGTCAGCTGATTTCGATCTGACAATCCAACTAAATAAGACAAGCCCGCTGCAATCACCACGACACCTAGCAGTAGTAAAAAAAGCCGTTCTTTTTTGCGCTTCCAATTTTTCCAAATAAAGTGGATCATAGAGGCACACCAACTTGATCTTTGATGACACATCCATCCTGCATGGTAATGATTCGCTCTGTCCGAGCAGCTAAGTTTGATTCATGCGTAACAAAAATAACACCACAGCCATCATCTTGATGTAATTGCTTTAATAGGTTGAAAATACGCTCACTCGCAATACTATCTAAATTGCCTGTTGGCTCATCTACAAGTAACCAACTCGGCTTATGGATAATCGCTCGGGCAATCGCCACCCGCTGTTGCTGCCCACCAGATAATTGTGACGGCAATGCAGTCGTCTTATCTTGCAAATCCACGTAATCTAACACTTCTTTTGCACGCATGTGTTTATGATAGGAGACCTTGCGTCCAAATAAAGGAGTTAATACATTTTCCAAAACATTTAATGTAGGTAACAGGTGAAATTGTTGAAAGACAAAGCCAACCTGTTCAAAGCGAAAGTCAGCCAAGCGCCGATGACTTTTCGCACCGATTTCTTCTCCATCATACAAAATTTTCCCCTTAGTTGGGCGATCTAAAGTCCCTAAAAGACTCAGTAATGTTGATTTTCCTGAGCCAGATCGACCGATGACCGAGGTGAATTCGTTTCTTTTAAAACAGAGATTAAGCTTGTGGACAGCTGTGGTTTCAACACCATCACCCTGGTATGACTTTGTTAGATCGACGCATTCGATTTTTGAAACCATATTAAACCTCCATATTCTTTAATCGTTTCATTTTTCATAGATAGTCGTCTGTAAAACACCCACCTGAAAATGAGAACAGAGGTCAATCGGTAGAGGTGTGTGCTAACGGACGTCAATGTCCTGATTCATTGAATTAACAATCAGTGGAAGCAGAACAACCCCACTGTATTGAAGGGGCGTTTTATGTATCGGGGAAAAAGGAGGGATCTGTTCATATTCCCCTGTTGTATAATCCCCCCTCTATAAAATAAGCTATTCTAAAAATGATGCCGATTGTCTCTGTTTTTCTCCTTTTACAACTGTTACACTTCATCCAACAAATGAGGGGATGAAAGGACACATGTGCCGTGACAACTAACGGTACCGCTATAATGCACAATATAAACCGGTTGTCCCCCAGGATCTCGTTCTATGCTTTGTCGACGTAATGTACCTGACCAACCCCGTTGATTATAATTAATCGTTGCTGGTATCGTTTCTGTCAGCCGGTATAGTCTATAAACAGAAATTGTTCGACTCCTAGTAGACGTCAAAGTGTGGTCGTTGTCATTTGTAGCTGAATGGTGGTGTTCTTCTGAAGCGGAGATGGAATAATCTGAAAATTCACCAGATATCAAAAATACTAGACTTAGCATACTAAACACTGTCAAAAGCTTCTTTAGCACTTGCTCACCTCCTTCCAATATTTCATAATTAAATAATAACATTATCTACTATATAACTTTAATAAAATAACAAATATTGTTCCAATATTTTTTTAAAAATACGGGTTAGATTGATTTTGGTTTAACGTGTATTCAATGTAATTGAAATCATGAAGTTTATCACAGGTAACCGGTCGTAAAATCCCACCTTAAAAAAAGAGAACAGAGGTCAATCTATTAAGGTGGGTGATAACGGATGTTAATGTCTCAACGCATCTGCCATCAATGGACGAAGAACGAAAATGCCCAATGATTGAAGGTTCGTTTTATGATAAAATGAACTTAACTAAATTTGTGATGTAACATAATATCTTATGCTACTAATAGGGTAGATTAGTGCAAGAATAGGGAAAAAAGTATTGGGAGTAGAGGTGGTTATGAAGAAAGTAATCGAAACAGAGAGACTGTATCTTAGGGAACTGATTAAGGAAGATATCCAAGAGTTAGCTAAAGTTCTTTCAGATCCAGAATCAATGCAATACTATCCTAACCCGTTTAATCAGACGGGAGTGGAAAAATGGATCCAATGGAATATTGATAATTATAAAAAATATAATCATGGTTTATGGGCAGTTATTCTGAAAGGTGGGGAAACATTTATTGGGGACTGTGGCATTACAATGCAAGCAATAGAGAATGAAATAGTACCAGAGATTGGTTTTCATATTATAAAGAAGTATTGGAATCAAGGGTATGCAACAGAAGCCGCAACTGCCTGTAGAGATTATGCGTTTAATGTTTTAAACTACTCCAAGATATTCTCATATACCACACTCGAAAATAGATCATCACAGAAGGTTGCAGAAAAATTAGGCATGCAGACGTATAAGATTTTTGAGAAAAATGGTGAAAAGCAAATTGCCCAAGTGATATTTAATAAATAAGGGATAAGCTATTTTCTTTAGCGTTTATCACAGATAACCATCCGTGAAACGCCCACTGATTAAAGGTTCGTTTTATGCTTAGAGGTTGTGAAGGCATATCCTCCAACTATAGGGGAGTTTTAGGTAAGATTTTAATAAAAATCATATCACCATTAAACTTTAACAAAGCCTTTTGAAAAAATGCGCATTGACAAGGTTAGCGAAATGTAGTAAATTATACGCTAACATATCTATATATTAAGTGATCTTATCTAGAGAGGTGGAGGGACTGGCCCTTTGAAGCCTCGGCAACAGACTTGTTATAGAGTACTGTGCCAATTCCAGCAAGCTTATAGCTTGAAAGATAAGAAGAGTCGTCATAATTGATATCCATTAACCTCTTCTATCTTTGTTTAGAAGGGGTTTTTTGCGTTTGGAAAATATTAAAACACCTAATGATTAGAAAAGTGAACAGATGCCTTACAAGGCGAGCGAGTGTTTTTTTAGGTGTACGAGCACGAAACGAATTCAGCCTTTGCTAAACCTTGAGGAAAGAAAGTGCGCTATGTAGATGAATGATGGCAAAAATATAAAGTGAGGTGGATTAAAATGAGTGATGTTCTACATGCGATTCAATTATCTATTTTTGCGATTGCACCAAAGTTTGAAAAAGCGTCTGGATTTCCAGTTCGCGCATTTGCTATTTTACCGTAAGTTATAGGATGCTCCATCTGTTATGAAGCATCTTGAACTGTAGCTCCATCAGAATAGAAAGGGGGACTTCAATGACATTACTTCAATTAAAATATGCGATCGAAGTGGCAAAGCATCAATCGATTAGCAAGGCTGCCCAGAATTTATATATTAGTCAACCTAGTCTATCAAATGCAATAAGAGAGTTAGAGACTGAACTAGGCATCGAGATCTTTTTACGGACGAGTAAAGGGATAGTTGAAACGATAGAAGGTTCAGAGTTTTTAGGGTATGCAAGACAAGTGATTGAACAAACAGAATTACTTGAGAATCGCTACCTTAATCAAACGCAAGAACCCCAGCACCATTTCTCTGTCACTGCTCAACATTATGCATTTGCGATTAGTGCGTTTGTTAACTTATTAAAAAATGAAGCCCTCGATGAATACGATTTTGTATTAAGGGAGACGAGAACGGTTGAGATTATTGAAGATGTCAAAGCATTACGAAGTGAACTTGGGATTTTGTATTTGAATGACTTTAATCGGAAAGTGATCCATAAGTTTTTAACGGAAGGTCATTTGATTTTTCAAACATTGTTTAACGCAAAACCGCACGTATTTATTAGCTCAATCCATCCGCTTGCCGAGCAACGCTATGTCACGTTAGACAATTTAACACCATATCCCTATTTGTCATTTGAACAAGGCGATCACAATTCTTTTTATTTTTCTGAGGAAATTCTTAATACGATCACAAGACCAAAAAATATTCGAGTGAGTGATCGTGCGACATTATTTAACTTATTAATTGGCCTGAATGGGTATACCATTTCAACAGGAATCATCAGCTATGACATTAATAATGATGATGTGATAGCCATCCCATTACAAGTCGACGAATCGATTGAAGTAGGTTTTATTAAGCGTAAAGATGTGATTATGAGTCCGCTAGCTACGCGTTATATTGACTATTTAAGAGACATAATTAGTGAAGAATTAGGAGCGGTATAGTTTTAAACTATATTAAACAATAGGTTTTTAGTGTTAGGCTATCACCGTATTCTAGTGCTACACTACCTTTACATTGAAATATGGAGAGGAGCAATAACATGATGACAAAGAAAAGATCTTTAGAACAAAGGTTAAAGGATGGCCCAGTTATTGTAGGTGAAGGGTATTTATTTGAAATGGAACGTAGAGGTTACTTACAAGCTGGATCGTTTGTGCCAGAAGTGGCACTAGAGCATCCAGACGTTTTAAAGCAAACATATCGTGATTACATGAATGCGGGTTCTGACGTGGTACTTGCCTTTACTTATAATGCGCATCGTGAAAAAATGCGTATCATCGGAAAGGAAGACTTACTAGAGCCGTTAAATCGATCCGCGATTCGTTTAGCGAAAGAAGTCGCAAAAGAACATCCGACCGAAGAGGCATTAGTTGCTGGTAATATTTCGAATACAAACATTTTTGATCCGGACGACCGAGAATCTAAAGACAAAGTCAGACACATGTTTCGAGAGATGCTTGAGTGGTGCAAAGAAGAGGCGGTCGATTTCATTAATGCGGAAACATTTTATTATCATGAAGAAGCGGTGATTGCATTAGAAGAGATTCAAAAGCAGGATTTACCTGCGGTTGTGACATTAGGTTTAATGGGTGAGAATATGATGCGAGATGGTTACACGGTGGAAGAATCTTGCGCGGTACTTTCGAAAAAAGGGGCACTCGTGGTCGGAATGAACTGTTTCCGTGGCCCTGAAACGATGCAACCTTATTTAAAACGGATTCGTGAAGAAGTAGATGGTTATGTCGGTGGATTACCGATCCCGTACCGGACGACAAATGAACACCCTACCTTTTTCAACTTACCTGATGGTGGGTGCAGCTGTCATTTACCAACAGAGACGACATTTCCAACATCGTTAGACCCACTTTATCATAATAGATATGAATTAGCAGACTGGGCAAAAGAAGCCCACCAGATCGGGATTAATTATATCGGCCTTTGTTGTGGAGCGTCTCCTGCTATGCTTAGAGCAGTTGCAGAAGCGGTTGGTATCGAAACGATCAATTCAACATATTCTCCTGATATGGAGAAGCATTTTCTATTTGGCAAAGACAAAACGTTAAAAGCACATAATTCAAGTTACCGTCATAAAGCATAAAACAAAAACGCTTCTTCAACCATTGCTTGAAATGGGATGAAGGAGCGTTTTTGTATAAGATAAGATCTTTTCTTAAATAACTACTTATTTATAATATTGACAAACGGATAAGAAAAAAGTATTAGATGGCATTGCCCACTGGATGATGAATTAAGATAATAGAAAATTGTAATGATGTTAGTTAGCTTATGAATGCTTGCTAGCGTTTTTTGTTAGATTTTTCATTGTAGCAAACGTTTTCAAAAAAGTGTGAAAATGTCGGTATTAATCGAGTAGTCTTCTCGCCTTATAATGAAAGCGTCATCAAGTGACGAGAAAGTAAAGGGAGGATGTATGGTTATGACAGATTGGTTAGACGTGAAAGATAAAGTTGTCATTATCACAGGTGGAGCGTCGGGCATCGGTTCAGCGATTGTCGACGGCTTCCAATCAGCAGGTGCAAAAGTTGTTATTGCTGATTTAAAAAGTGAAGAAGATGAACGAGAAGACGGTGTTTATTTTTTACCGTGCGATGTATCAAAGAAAGACCAAGTCGACGGGGTGGTAAAAAAGACCATTGATAAGTTTGGGACAATTGATATACTCGTCAATAATGCAGGTGTGAACATTCCGCAATTATTAGTAGATGATCGCGGCCAAAAACCTGAATATGAACTTGACGAAGAAACATTTGACTTGATGGTTAATGTTAATCAAAAAGGTCCATTTTTATTCGCTCAAGCATGTGCAAAAATCATGTTAGAGAATCAATCCGGTGTAATTGTAAATGTCGCTTCAGAGGCTGGGCAAGAAGGGTCAGCAGGTCAAAGTTGTTATTCGGCAACAAAAGGGGCGGTCATTTCATTTACGCGCGCATGGGCCAAGGAATTAGGTAAATTTAATATTCGTGTTGTCGGCTTAGCACCGGGTGTTTTAGAAGAGACTGGTTTAAGAACAGAGGCTTATAATGAAGCACTTGCTTATACGCGAGGTGCGAGTGTCGACGGTTTAAATACGGATTATAGCAAATCGATTCCAGTAGGTCGTGAAGGTAAATTGACAGAAGTTAGTGATCTTGTCCTTTATTTATCCTCGAAAAGAGCAAGCTATATTACAGGAACCACCTATAATATTTCGGGTGGGAAGTCGCGCGGGTAACAAATGCTCTTTTAAAAGGGGGGGTGAAAGAAATGAGTGATGAATTCATCGGTGAAAAGACAATTGAGCTTATTCGTCATATTAGTAAAAGAGAATATGTAAGCTTGGATATCTTGGCTGATTTAATGAACGTTAGTACACGATCAATCCGTAATTATATTAAAGAAGCGAATAAAGCATTAGAATCAAATGCAGAAATTATCAATAAACGTGGACAAGGCTTTCATTTACTTGTCTATGACCAAGCTAACTTTGATGAATTTATGGCATCAGTTGAACAGACGGTTGATCCCGATTCGAAAGTGAATCGTTTAGGTAGCCTGATCGAATATATGATACAAAATGATGAGCAAATCACTATTGATGAGATCGCCTTTAATATGAACCTGGGAAGAACAACACTGATTAACGAGATTTCAAAAGCAAACTCATTACTTTCATCTTACCGATTAAAGATCGAGGGAAAGCCTAATCAAGGCATTTATTTAAAGGGTGAGGAGTTAGACTTACGCTTTTTTATTCTTGATAATGCATTTGATTGGATGTATGGATACTATCCATTAGATCAAGATATCGTGGATATGACGCGTAGGTTATGTACCGTGCATGACTTTGAAACAGTAACTGAAAATCGAATGATTCAATTTATTATCATTCTTCTTGATCGTGTGTTGAATGGTTATGAAATTGAAACCTTAGATGAAAAATTCAAACCGCTTTTTTCATCTCCTGACTTTGACATTGCGTTAGAGTTTGCCTTAGGCATAGAAGAGCGATTACCGATTAAAATTTCAGAAAAAGAGATTCTATTTTTAACGATTCCAATTTCAGGTCGGCGTACACCAACAAGTAATCGTTCACTTGCAAAAGTAGAAATTCCTGAACAAGTTGATGACATTGTAAAAGAGATCGTTAAAGAGATCGGTTTCACACAAGATGTATTAACCAAAAATCACAGTTTCTTTTTAGATTTTAAATATCATCTGACATTCTTATTAAATCGACTAACCTTTGGGATTAAAGTGAATAACCCGCTTCTACCGGATATTAAACGTAAATACCCTGCGGCCTTTCAGATGGCTAAAGTTGCTGGTGATGTCATTCATGACTATTATGATTTTGTTGTTTCAGATCATGAGTTAGGGTACTTATCATTTTATTTTGAAATATTCATTTCACATAGTGAGTCGGAAGTGGTTAAGATTAAAAAGTCTGCCATTGTTTGTGGAACAGGTCGAGGAACAGCAAGGTTATTGTCTATTCAATTACAAAAAGTATTCAGTACGGAAATAGCCTTTGATTTATACTCTGAAAAAGAAATAACGGAGAAAAAACTAAATCAATACGATATTGTTTTTTCAACTATAGAATTACCCTACACGCTGTATGTTCCATCGGTAACAATTAGTGAAATATTTGATTCAGAAACAGTACAAAAAGAAGTCGAAAAGCTTCAATATATCCATCGTTATGGCTTGCAAAATAGGACTAAAGATCATTATATCTTGTCCAGTTTATTAAAGGAAGACCTGTTTTTTAAACTTAATGTTGATCAATCGTATGATGAAAATGTTGATCAAATGGTAGGGAATCTTATGCAAAATGGCTATCTAGATGAAGGGTTTCTTGATAGGCTAAGAGATCGAACAAGCAAAGGGTCTATGGTGATTGGTTGTGACATTGCATTTCCTCATACATTTAATAGAGATACTAATAAACTCATGTTAGCGATAGGTGTTGGTAATGTGCCTGTACCATCAGATGATCAGTCTATTAAGCTTATCTTACTATTGGGTATACCAGAAGCCGAAAATACGGAAATGGAAAATCTACTTGTTAAAATTTACGATGAAATTATTAAAATTGCAAACCAACCTGATCTAATCAAACGTCTTGCTCAATCAGAAGATGTAAACGACTTTAATCAAAGGTTAAGGCGATCTATATAATAAAAATTTAGTAAGAGGAGGACGATCATGCTTTGGCCACTTCTTGTATTAATTGGTGCTAGTTGGCTTTTACAAAGTCTTTTGGGTTTCATGCAAATCAGACATTTTAATAGAAAATACAGTCAGTTAAGGTCTTTAGGACGCGTCGTCATTGGAAAGAATACGGGTTTATTTAAAGCTGGAACCGTTGTTATGTTTGCGATCGATGATCAAAACACAATTTTGAAAGCGAGCAAAATGCAGGGGACCACGATTTTCTCTAGAGTCAAAGCTATGAAAGGGTATAGTGGGAAATCATTTTTAAACTTAAAAAATGAATCAATAGATGAAGAACACAAATTAACACGGTTAGCGATTCATGATGCAATCAGTAATTTTGATATTATTCGTCGTGGTGGAGAACTACAAGTTAAGAAAACTTGGATAGATCATTTGTTTTCAAAAAAATGGAAAGTATGAAAGGATGAGCATAATGGATGTGATTATTAATGGTGCTGAAAAATTCATGGACTTGTTTCGTCATGGTGGAGAAGTTTTTGTGGGAATGGTAACAGATATTGTACCTCTTTTAATAATGTTATTAGTCGCGATGAATGCCATTATTAAATTAGTTGGAGAAGAGCGTGTTGAAAAGTTAGCCAAAAAATCATCGAAGAATGTCTTTACACGCTATTTTGTCCTACCAATCATCGGTACGTTCGTGTTAGCAAATCCGATGACGCTATCTCTAGGTAAATTCTTACCGGAACGTTATAAACCAAGTTATTATGCAGCGGCATCATTTTCTTGTCATACGCATAACGGATTATTTCCACATGTGAACCCAGGAGAGTTATTTGTCTTTCTAGGGATCTCAGCAGGTATTACAACGTTAGGTTACAGCATAACAGAACTTGCTCTACGTTATTTCTTAGTCGGTATCTTCACAAACTTCCTAAGAGGTTGGATAACGGATTTGACAACAAATTATGTGTCTAAACAGCAAGGTGTTAAATTATCTAAATCTGTCGAACTAAAATAATAAATGGGTGGTGACGAAGATGAAACAGTATCAAGCAGTAAAGGTTACAAAGGGCGCGAGCGGTTTTGGTGGTCCCCTAATTATTGAGCCTACAGAGCAGAAAAATAAAATTGTATATATTACAGGTGGTGAAAAGCCTGAGTTAGCTGATCACTTAGCTGAACAAACAGGGGCAGAACTCGTCAACGGCTTTAAAACGAGTGTGCCAGAAGATGAGACAGCATGTGTGATTATTGACTGTGGCGGGACGCTAAGATGCGGGTTGTATCCTAAAAAGCGTATGCCTACGATTAACTTAATGTCAACAGGTCAAAGTGGTCCATTAGCGAAGCACATTACAGAAGATATCTATGTATCAGGTGTAAAAAAAGATAATGTGACATTAGTTGATGGTGACGAGCAAGCACAAATGCAGGATACAATAGTTGATGATCAGAGCGATACAAAGGATACCAAATATACAAGTGACAAGAAAATTAGTGAGCAAGCGAACCCTAAAGGATTAATGGCTAAAATCGGAATGGGAATGGGTTCAATTGTAAGTATGTTCTATCAAGCGGGACGTGATACCATTGATACGGTAGTCAAAACAATTTTACCATTTATGGCATTTGTATCCTTGTTAATTGGTGTTATTATTGAATCAGGTATTGGTGATTTATTCGCTGAATTTTTATCACCTTATGCTGGATCTATCTGGGGCTTGATTTTAATATCATTAGTTGTATCTTTCCCGCTATTGTCACCATTTCTCGGCCCTGGAGCTGTTATTGCTCAAGTTATAGGTACCTTGATTGGTGTTGAAATTGGTAAGGGTAATATCCCTGTCAATCTAGCATTACCAGCATTATTTGCGATCAACTCACAAGCAGCAGCTGACTTTGTTCCCGTTGGTTTGGGTCTAGCAGAAGCAGAGTCTGAAACGGTTGAGGTTGGTGTACCGTCAGTATTATATGGACGTTTCTTAACGGGTGCGCCTACTGTATTTATTGCCTATCTTGCAAGTTTTGGTATGTATGAATAACGCGTTTCATCACTAAAAAAAGATAAAGAATGGAGGGTATCAGCATAGAATGGTTTGGTACCCTCTACAAAATAGGGAGTGACAATTTATGATAACAAAATACAAAACAACGATTAATCAAATAGGAGAGATGGTTGAAGATATTAAATCAGAAAACATGCTCATTTTATTTGGTGATGATGCACCAGATGAATTAAGAGATTTTTCTTTATCTATTAATGTCAATACAATTTATCAGTCGTTTGTAGTTGGAGATCGTTTAATATTGGGAGACGCCTCTTATGAAATCACGGCGATTGGTGATGCTGTCGAAACCAACTTATCAGCACTAGGGCACATCACATTGAACTTTAATGGCGCAACAGAGGCTGAATTACCTGGAACACTTTACTTAGAAAATAAACCGATTGTTAATGTTGAACCAGGTTATCATGTAAAGATTGTCAACCGTTAAAACAGTCAAACCATTGAGTTGATAATAAGTCATAAATAAACGGAGGTGAGTCGATGGAACTCATGTTAGATACTGTTAATTTGGAAGCGATAACACGATGGGTAGGTAAAGTAGAAGTTTCAGGCGTCACATCAAATCCAACGATCATAAAAAAAGAGGGAAAGGTTAATTTCTTTAAACATATGAATACGATACGCGATATGATTGGAAATGAACGATCTTTACATGTTCAAGTAGTCGCTGACGATTTCCAAGGTATGATAAAAGATGCTGAGATGATTGTTGATAGAATTGACGACAATGTTTATGTAAAGGTTCCGATTAACGAAGAAGGAATCAAGGCTATTCGAGAATTAAAGCGTCGACACTTCAATGTAACAGCTACAGCAGTATATACGACCTTTCAAGCTTATCTAGCCATTGAAGCAGCTGTTGACTACATTGCTCCTTATTACAATAGAATGGAAAACTTCAACATTAATCCACAAGATGTGATCAGTAAGGCTTCTTTAGACATAGCTAATCATAATAGTCAGACAAAGATCTTGGCTGCTAGTTTTAAAAACATAGCACAAATTAACGCAGCAGTTGAAAATGGAGCCCATAGTGTGACCGTTGGTTCAGACGTTTTAGATCAAGCTTTTTCATTTCCAGCAATAAGCAAAGCGGTGGCTGATTTTAAAGAAGATTGGCGATCATGTTACGGTATAGACAACATACACGCAATAGAAGGATGATCGATTAAAGTAGAGGTTTGCACTGTCCTGGAACCTCTAACATCATGTATCCATTATGATCTTTTAGAAAATGTGCATTGACAAGGTTAGCAAAATGTAGTAAATTATACGCTAACATTATCTATATATTAAGCGATCTTATCCAGAGAGGTGGAGGGACTGGCCCTTTGAAGCCTCGGCAACAGACTTGTTATAGAGTACTGTGCCAATTCCAGCAAGCTTATAGCTTGAAAGATAAGAAGAGTCATCACAATAGATGTCCTATTAACCTCTTCTATCTTTGTTTAGAAGGGGTTTTTTGCGTTTGGAAAGTGAACAAATTCCTTACAACGAAATTAATCCAGCCTTTGCTAAAGGTTAAAGAAAGCGTGATATGTAGATAAATGTTTCAAAAAATATCAGATGAGGTGGGTTGAAATGAGTGATGTTCTACATGCGATTCAATTATATATTTTTGCGATTGCACCAAAGTTTGAAAAAGCGTCTGGATTTCCAGTTCGCGCATTTGCTATTTTACCGTAAGTTATTAGTACGACTTATTTCATCACAGATAACCGTCCGTAAAACGTTCACCTCAAAATAGATATTAGAGATCAATCTATTTAGGTGGGAACTAACGACTTGATTCGCTCCACGAACCTTCAATCAGTGGGCAAAGAACGAAAATGTCCACTGATTGAAGATTTGTTTTATATTGTTATGAAATATCAAAGTATTCTCCCTTGATTCTGAAATTTTGATGTTAGATTATTTAACAGACTTTATCAGAATTTTCTGAATATTGTATTGACTTCAGTCGAAAGGTGTCTTATATTGTTATTTAATAAAGGTTTAAGGTTTAAACCATAAACATTTTTCATGTTAAAGTGATATGGATAAGAAACCTAGCACCTTTACTCAGAAGAATGAGCAAAGGCAAGGTTTCCTAATGGAAGAAAGGAGATTTGGATGCGAACAGATTCGAGTTTTCAGTTTGAAGCCGTCAGCTCTAAAAAAGTCAGTGATTTTATTCTAAAACAATTAGAAGAAGCCATTATCTTAAAAGAGCTTATCGCAGGTGAACAACTTCCAACAGAGCGAGAACTATCTTCTATATTTAATGCAAGTCGGTTAACGATTCGTGAGGCATTGGCAGAATTAGAACGAAGGGGATTAATCGAAAGGCGATTAGGAGCAAAAGGAGGAACGTTTGTCTTACCTTTAACGGATAATTCCCACAAACGAAATAGACTAGAAATTCGTCAAGCATGGGATTGTTTAACAAAAATATTTGAATACCGCAACATTATCGAGCCTGAAACAGCTTTTTTAGCCGCAAGACGGATGAACAAAGACGCGCTAATTCAGTTGCGAGATTACTTGGAAAAAAGCATGACTGAGGATTGTACGCGAGAGTGGTTTAGATCTTTGGATGTTCGCTTTCATTTGACGATTGCTAAAGCTTCAGCGAATCATTATTTTGAAAATGCAGTAAGAGAAATAAGAACAAAGATTAATCCTGCCTTAGATTTAATGCCCTATAATCAAAGGGTTAAGGAAAAGAATATTGAGGGTCACACCGATCTTCTTCAGGCACTTGAAAAAGGAGATGGAGAAAGAGCTAGAGAGATCATGACTTTACATATTATCGATGCGAAAGATGCGATTTACAAGCGTGTCTTTGAAACAGAGATTGATAGATAAGAAGTATGTCAAGCGATGTATGGGAGGGGATATTATGTTAGCAGAGAATCTATTAATGAGATCAGAACATTTAGAAGATCAATTAACGATGTGGCGAAGAGACTTTCACATGCACCCTGAATTAGGATACAAGGAAAAACGAACCTCCACAATTGTAGCGGAACATTTACAAAGTTTAGGTTTGAAAGTAACGACAGGTATTGGTGGGACAGGTGTGGTTGGCATGTTAGCTGGAAGAGCACCGGGTCCAACGATTGCCTTAAGAGCAGACATGGATGCACTACCGATTCAAGATGAAAAACAGGTCAGCTATCGTTCTCAAACACTAAATCAGGCGCATTTATGTGGCCATGATGCACATACGAGTATCTTGATGGGGGCAGCTCAAATATTGACCGAAATCGAGAAACCAGCATACGGCAATATCAAGTTTATTTTTCAACCGGCTGAAGAATTGTTAGCAGGTGCAGATGCGATGATCAAGGATGGTGTATTAGACCGTGATAAGGTTGACGCTATCATTGGTTTGCATGTTTATCCAAGCTTACCAGTTGGTCACATTGGTGGGACTCGAGGTATTGCTTTTGCTTCAGTAGATGATCTTGAAATAGATATTATTGGGAGAGGGGGGCACGGTGCTCGTCCTCACGAAGGTATAGATGCCATTGCGATTGCCGCTCAAGTGATTAACGCCCTACAAAACATCTCAAGCAGAATGACCGATCCACTAGAGCCTGTTGTTATATCGATAGGGCAGATTCAGGGCGGTACAATAGGGACTGCGATTGCGTCTCGAGTCAGAATGGTGGGAACAGTGAGAGTATTGTCTGATTCAATAAGAAAACAACTCCCTCATCTTATCGAGCAAACGATCAAAGGCGTTGTATCTGCGTTTGGGGCTGATTATATCCTAACCTACAAAAAAAATTACCCAACACTAAGAAATCACGACGATTTACTAGATTTAGTGATTGAAAGTGGTAAAGATGTTTTGGGTGATGATCATTGGCATCACATGCGGCCATCAACTGGAGGTGAAGATTTTGGCTTCTATGCTAAAAAAATCCCAGCAGCTTTTTTTCGATTAGGGGTTGGAAATGGACAAGAACAAACCGCATACCCACTCCATCATCCTAAGTTTAATTTGGATGAGCGGGCTCTACCTTTAGGTGCGGCGATGTTGTCAACCATTGCATTAAATTATTTAAACGATCAGCAACACAAAAACAATAAAAAAAGGGGATATGAAAGTGAAAAATTATTTAACTAAACCACTATTATTTGGCTTGCTAGTCACTGTGTTACTCATTGTAGCTGCTTGTGGTTCGAATGAAGACACCGGGAATGGAGAAGACGTCGATCAGGGTACAAGTGAAGTAGAGCAAGATGAAAAAGTATTAACGATTGCAAACGCTACTGATATTGAAAGTTTTGATATTCATAATAACAACAACACGATTAGTGAAGCGGTGCTCATCAATATGTTTGATTATTTAATTAAAAATGATCCCGATGGTAATAAAATTCCTGGTCTAGCAACTGATTGGGAGAATATTGATGAAACGTCTTGGCGTTTAACATTACGCGATGATGTGGTCTTCCACAATGGTGATGCTTTTACTGCAAAAGATGTGAAATTCACTTTAGAAAGAGTAGCTCAAGATAGCGCGCTTAGCCAGTATTATTTATATCAAGAAATTGATGAAGTCATTATTGAAGATGATTATACCGTAACCATTGTAACAAAAAACCCGGATCCAATTTTTATTAATAGATTGTCGAGAATGGGTTCAGGGATGTTACCTGCAGACTATATCGAAGAAAATGGATTTGATCACTTTTTAGAAGAGCCAATTGGAACAGGGCCTTATCAATTCAGTAGTTGGACGAGAGATGATCGGGTTGAACTGGTGAAAAATGAAGATTATTACGAGGGTGAAGTGGAATGGGATGCCGTCGTGTTTAGAACGATACCGGAAGCGTCTACGCGTGTGTCTGAGTTACTTGTCGGTGGTGTTGATATTATTGCAAATGTCCCTGTTGCTGACATGGATAGAGTGGCAGGAGAAGAGGGGCGTTCAATTATTACAGCTCCAACAAGACGTGTGCTTCAAACGATTTTACGGCATACAGACGGCTATGTAACATCTGATCCAATCGTACGAGAAGCCATTGATTTAGCCATTGATAAACAAGCGATTGTCGATAGTATTGCGGGTGGTGCTGGTGTTTTAACGCGAACATCCGTCACGCCGGGTAATTTCGGTGCTGATCCAAGTTTGTATCAACAGTCATTATATGATCCGGAAGAAGCCAAACGTTTGTTAGAAGAAGCTGGTTATACGAGTGAAGACTTAGAAATCAGTTTCTCATCTGCTGCGCAATATGGTGAGTATGCAGAAGTCATTGCCGCTATGCTAACCGAGGTGGGCTTTACTGTTAATCTTGATATTTTAGAAGCTACCGCCTTTTATGAGCAATTTAATGCAAAGAACTTTGATGAGATGTTTATGATTGGAATTGGCAACTCCTTAAATGACGCAGCCAATAACTATGGTCGTTATCTAGCTGAGCAAGCAGAAGATGAAACAGATTATGATAATCCTGAAGTAGAAGAACTATTACAAAGCGCGCTTGTTAATATGGATCCTGAAGATAGAGAAAGTCAGTATCAGCAGGTTCAACAGATCTTCGCAGAGGAACGTCCATCTATCTATCTGTTCCAAATGGAAGGGATATATGGTGTGAATGATCGACTTGACTATAGCCCGCGTGAAGATGAAATGTTTATTGTTGAAGAAATCTCTCTTGATTAGTGCACTTTAACGATGGCTAAAGGGAGGCGTTTTCTACCTTTAGCCTAACCAAATGATAAGAGGGAGGTGCTTTTTTGACTAGATATCTACTTAAATCTATTTTACAGATTGTCCCTGTTTTATTTATTATTTCAATGCTTGTGTTTGTACTTGTGCGTGCAACGGGTGATCCCGTCGCGTTAATGTTACCAGAGTCAGCAACAGAACAAGATCGGATTGAAATGACTGAGGCGCTTGGATTAAATGAACCCCTCTATGTTCAATATGGCATTTTTATATCAAATGCAATTAGAGGTGATTTCGGTATTTCGTATCATTATGGACAACAAGCGCTTCCGTTGGTTCTTGAACGACTCCCAGCAAGCATTGAACTAGCTGTTGTTTCGATGGTTATATCGACCCTTATTGCGATTCCACTAGGCATTCTCTCTGCTTTGAAGCGAAACTCCTATTTAGATTTAATTATTTCAGGTATCTCGGTACTTGGGAAAGCAATGCCGAATTTTTGGGTCGGTATTATGTTGATTTTATTTTTCTCCGTTATGTTAGGGATGTTCCCAGTATCGGGGAGAGGTGGCTTAGAAAATATGGTGCTTCCTGCGTTCACATTAGGCGTGGGCTTAGCTGCACAAATGACACGGATGATTCGTTCGACCATGCTTGAAATATTAAATCAAGACTATATTCGGACAGCAAGAAGTAAGGGTATTATTGAAGCCATTGTGGTTGGTAAGCATGCATTTAGAAATGGTCTGATTTCTGTAGTGACAATTATGAGCCTTCAATTTACGAGTCTGATCAGTGGTACGCTTATTACAGAAACTGTTTTTGCATGGCCTGGTCTTGGACAGTTGTTAGTGGCGGCCGTAAACAATAAAGATATGGCGATTATACAAGCGGCTGTGCTTATTATTGCTCTACTTGTTATTGTCATCAATATTTTAACAGATGTGGTCTATAGACTGTTAGATCCTCGTATTAAGTATAACTAAGGAGGTGACGCGTGTCGTGTTAGCTAAGACCTTTGAAGAAAAGCAAGTAAGCACACGATCAGCTTCAAATAGAAAAAGCAAATTAAGTAAAACGATTAAATTACTATTTAACAGTAAAACAGGAACGGTTGGTTTATTTCTTATTATACTCGTCACGTGTCTCGCTGTTTTTGCCCCGTGGCTTACTTCATTTGATCCGGCTCAAGTTAATCCCCTTGCCAGATTACAGCCACCGATGTGGATGGAAGGTGGGTCAGCTGAGCATATTCTTGGCACCGATAATTTGGGTAGAGATATTTGGAGCCGAATCGTCTATGGTTCAAGAATATCCTTAATTATTGGAATTGGTGCGGTTCTTTTTTCTGGATTTATTGGCGCGACTCTTGGTTTACTGGCAGGTTTTTATGGCGGTTGGATAAATGCTATTATTATGCGGATTGCCGATGCCTTTTTAGCGGTTCCAACTATTTTACTGATGCTTGTCTTTTTAGCAGTGGTAGGACCTGGACTTCGTACGCTAATCGTGGTGATTGGAATAACAAGTTGGGTCCCTTATGCTCGGGTTGTGAGGGGCGAAGTATTGAGTATAAAGGAAAGAGAGTTTGTTAAAGCGGCGCAAGCAATCGGTGCAAAAAAGAAACGGATTATTTTCAAGCATATTCTTCCTAACGTTCTTTCCTCATTCATCATTATTTCTGGAATGAATGTTGCAACGACGATTGTGTTAGAAGCTTCATTAAGCTTTCTAGGATTAGGCGTTAAAGCACCTGCCGTGTCCTGGGGTGGCATGTTAAGTGATGGTAGACAGTATGTGGCAACAAGTTGGTGGGTTGCCACCTTTCCAGGGATTGCAATTACAATTACCGTTTTAGGTGTTATCTTTCTCGGTGATTGGTTGAGGGATATCCTAGATCCTCGGATGAAGATGAAAAACGGCTAATAAGATGAGGATGGTTAATCAAGGAGGCGAGAGGATGACATCCAGCTTACTAGAGGTCAAACAGTTAAAAACAATTTTTAGTAGTGAAAACGGTGATGTTCCAGCTGTTAATGACATCAGTTTTACTGTTAATCCAGGGGAAACAGTCGCGATTGTTGGTGAATCAGGCTGTGGGAAAAGTGCGACCTCGCTCTCTATAATGGGCTTAATTACTGACCCAGGTAAAGTCATAGCAGGTGAAGTTTTATTTGAAGGTAGTGATTTATTATCGCTATCAAAGAAAAAACTTAATCGTTATCGTGGCAATAAAATGTCGATGATCTTCCAAGAGCCCATGACTTCACTTAATCCTGTTTTTACGATTGGAAATCAAATAAGTGAAGTTATTCGTAAACATCAGCGAGTAGATAAGGAAACAGCAATTAAAAAAAGTATTGAAATGCTAGAGCGCGTCGGGATTTCCAATGCAAGTAAAGTGATTAAACAGTTTCCACATCAACTATCTGGTGGCATGAGGCAACGTGTTATGATCGCAATTGCATTAGCTTGTATGCCGAAGTTGTTAATCGCCGATGAACCAACAACAGCATTAGACGTCACGATTCAAGCTCAAATACTCGACTTAATCAAACATTTAAGTGAGCAACAGAATACAGGTGTACTCCTGATTACCCATGATTTAGGTGTTGTTGCGGAAATGGCTGATCGTGTAATCGTCATGTATGCAGGTGAAATTGTGGAAGAAACGACGGTTGCTGAATTATTTGATAACCCTAAACATCCTTACACGATGGGATTATTAGGCTCAACGCCAAGATTAGAAGTTGAACAAGAGATGCTCGAGGCCATTCCTGGAGTGGTTCCCGATTTGACGGAAATGCCTTCGGGGTGCCCATTTCATCCCCGGTGTAAATACGCCATTGAGGCTTGTAAATTAGAAAAACCAGCATTAATCGAGGATTTCCCTGATCATTTTGCAAGGTGTATTCGGGCGAAGGAGGGATTATAGTGAGTGAAGATCATCAAGATGGGGTGCCTTTATTAAAAGTATCGGCATTAAAAAAGCATTTCCCGATAAAAAAAGGTTTCTTAAAAAAGAATGATCAATTCTTTAAAGCCGTTGATGGCGTTAGTTTTGAAGTGAAAGCTGGCGAGACCTTCGGTGTGGTAGGGGAATCGGGTTGTGGCAAGACGACAACAGGACTTATGATTGCTGAGCTTCTGGAGCAGACTTCTGGTGATATATGGTTTGACGGTCGTGATCTTAGTCGTTTGAATGAGCATGAACGAAGATTAGTGCGCAAAGATTTGCAGATTATTTTTCAAGATCCATTCTCCTCGCTTAATCCAAGAATGAAGGTTTTTGATATCGTTGCCGAGCCTCTGATTGTTCATGGCATGGCTTCAGGTAAGAAGTTAAAAGAGGACGTGCTAAATTTATTAGAAGAGGTTGGACTAGGAAAGCAACATTTAGATCGATTTCCCCATGAATTCAGTGGTGGGCAACGGCAGCGGATTGGCATTGCAAGAGCGTTAGCGTTAAAGCCAAAGCTTATTGTATGTGATGAGCCTGTATCGGCATTAGATGTTTCTGTTCAGGCTCAAATTTTAAATTTGTTAAAAACATTACAAAAAAAATATAATTTGACCTATATTTTTATTGCCCATGGATTACCTACGGTTAAGCACATTAGCGATCGAATTGCTGTCATGTACATGGGTGAAATTGTTGAGATCGCAACAAAAGATGCATTGTTTGATAATATGAAACACCCTTATACAGAAGCATTACTTTCAGCGATTCCTGTTATGAACCCGCATCAAAAGGCAGATCGAATTATTTTGGAAGGGGAGTTACCGAACCCAGCCAACCAGCCAAGTGGTTGCAAATTTCATACGCGTTGTCCATATGCCCAATCGGTTTGCAAGCAGGATGTACCTAAACTTCAGAATGATGGAGAAGGGCACGATGTCGCCTGTCATTTTCCGTTAAATAAAAATATAAGTCAAGCATTAAATCAAGAACAACCTGCCCAACGATAATCGTGAGCGCTTTAAAATCAGAAAGGAAGATAATCATGAACCAGACATGGCAGTTTGATACAATCGCAATTCATGACGAAAATCATAGTCATCAAACTAAACCGATAGCTCAGCCAATCATCCCAGCGGTTGCTTACGCTTTTTCAACAAGTGAAATGGCAGCGTTAGTCGTTTCTGGTGAAGTAGAAGGAACGTTCTATGGTCGTTACGGTAACCCAACAACAAGCAAGCTAGAGGAAAAAATAACTCAATTAGAAGCAGGTGAAGCAAGCATTGGATTAAGCAGTGGGATGGCTGCGATCTCTTCAGCTATTCTAGCACTCGTCCAAACTGGCGAGCACCTTTTAGTAACAAAAGATATTTATGGGGGAACCTATAATTTCTTAACCCACCTCGCACCGCGTTTTGGTATTGATTTTGATTTTGTTGATTGTACTGATGGCGAAGCTGTTCAGTCGGCAATCAAAGATAATACCAAAGCCCTGTATGTAGAGACACCTTCTAATCCGCTACTAACGATTGTTGACCTTCGTAAATTATCGGCAATTGCTAAAGAAGCTAGTATCCCGTTAATCGTTGACAATACATTTATGTCACCTTATTTACAAAACCCACTCTGTTTAGGGGCGGATGTTGTGGTTCACAGCGCAACAAAATACATTAATGGACACGGTGATGTATTGGCAGGTTTTGTTGTCGGCTCGAAACGAATAATAGAATTTATTCGAAAAAGAATTGCGGGCGATCTCGGCCAACATTTAAATGCTTGGGATGCGTTTTTAATTTTGAGAGGTTTAAAAACGATGGGAATACGCATGAAAGCACATTGTCAACATGCCAAGCAAATCGCCGAATATTTAATGGACCACCCTTTAGTTGAGCATGTTTTTTATCCGGGCTTAGCCAACCATCCACAACATCAGTTAGCTAAACAACAGATGAATGATATGGGTGGCATTGTTTCATTTGAATTAAAAGGTGGGTTAAAGCAAGCCAATGATTTTATGAATCAATTGAAGCTGATTATTATATCCTTTAGTTTGGGTGATCCGGAGACGTTAATTCAGCATCCAGCTTCAATGACGCACTTCTCTATTCCAAAGGAGGAACGGCTGACATTTGGCATTTCAGACGGATTACTTCGTTTATCTGTTGGTCTGGAGGACCCTAGCGATATTATAAATGATTTAGAGCAAGCGTTAAATGGTGTGATGGAAGAGGGAGTGGGCGATGAAGAGAAGAAAATGTTTAGCAAGTGACTTAATGCTTTATAAGCAAATAAGCGATCCGATTGTCAGTAGCAATGATCAATTAGTCTATGTCGAACGATCTGTAGCTGAAGAAAGTGATCAATATGTGAACCGGATTTGTACAACGGGTAACAAGCAACTAACGAAAGGGAATCAGGACACAGCTCCAGCATGGTCGCCTGATGGAAGCCAGCTTGCCTTTTTAAGGAAGTCGAAAGAAGGGAAGCAACTCTGGCTGTTGGCGTTAAATACTCGCCAAGAAGATCAGCTTACAACATTTCCATATGGTGTCACATGTTTTAGTTGGTCACCGACTGGTCGATATTTGGCTATCGTTGTACGTGATTATCCATTAGGTGATAACGATCTGAAAGCAGGGAAGGCATTTGAGCAGTTAGATTATAAAAATGAGGGGAGTGGTTATGTTGATGGGCATATCCAAGATGTGTACCTTTACGATCTCGCGTCTGAGACTATGACTCAGCTCACTTCTACTATAAATATAACAGGTCCCTTGAAGTGGTCACCTGATGAAAAGGAGTTATCTTTCCTCGTAAAGATTAAGCGCGATGTTGGGGATATCGATAAAATAACGAATCATGCGCTTTATTCGCTTGACCTCAGTAGTCAAGCGATTAGAACAAGAACGGACACGACTTTATCTATTGCTGAGTATAGCTATGGGGCTAATCGTGAGACGGTTTGGCTTCTAGCGAACGATCAAGCGGATGGTAGTGCTTCGCAAAATCAAGTTTTTCAATTATCGTCAGCACATGATACACCTGTTTGTATAACAGCGGCGATTGATATGCAGTTGGGGAATTTTGCATTAGGCGATACAAAAGTAAAAGGAGATTGTTCAACCTTTATTTATCAAGATTCAGATCAATCCATCTATTTGCTAGGAACAAAGGAGGGTTATGTACACGTTTATCAACTGAATGAGCACGGAGAGATCAGAGCAATAACAACTGGCGCAAAGGATGTTTATCATTTTGCGTTTTCAGAGAATGATAACCTTTTATATATTGCTGCTGTTACCGATACCAGTCCATCAGACTTATTTGTCATTGATTTAAGTACAGGAGAAACAACAAATGTAACGAATAATCACCAATCATTACAGGCAACTCGATATCAAAGTGAAACGACCCCTTTTTGGTTTGAAAGTGATAATCAGTACAACATCCAGGGATGGTTAAAGAAACCCAAGCAACAAGCAAGTCATGAAAAATTACCGCTTATTTTATATATTCATGGTGGTCCACATGCAATGTATGCAAATGTATTTAATCATGAACTCGAAACGATAGTCGGTCAAGGCTATGCGGTGATGTTTATTAATCCTAGAGGAAGCTTTGGTTACGGTCAATCTTTTGCAAAGGGTTGTCGAGGACAGGTGGGGGAAGGTGATTATCATGATCTAATGAAAGGGGTGGATCATGTTTTAGCACATTTTTCAGGCCTCGATCATAACCGTTTAGGTATTGCCGGTGGTAGTTATGGTGGACTTATGACGAATTGGATCATCGGTCATTCTAAACGCTTTAAGGCTGCGGTTACCCAACGCTGTATATCGAACTGGTTATCTTTTTATGGAGTGAGTGATATTGGGATCAGGTATACGAGAGCTATGATTGGTGGTGATCCATGGCAGGATACACAACACCTTTGGGACAAGTCGCCGATTGCATACGTCAATAACATAGAGACACCACTTCTAATCATTCATGGTGAAAACGATTTGCGTTGTCCTGTCGAACAAGCAGACCAATTATTTTCCGCGTTAAAAAGCCAAGACAAATGCACAAAACTAATCAGGTTTCCCAATGCTAACCACGGTGTATTAAAGAATGGGAAACCATGCTATCGAATCAATTTACTTGAACATGTCAATGATTGGTTTAATAAATATATAAAAGGAGAGAGCGAAACATGAGCGCGATTAGATTGTCGATGCCAGTCGCTTTTTTAATTGAAAATTGTTTAACGAGTGGTCTATCACATCCATCGATTATTGACGCACTTGATCGTAAAGATTTTACTATATTTAAAGATAAAGTGATTGACCCCGATATGGATTTTGCTGATCGTCTAGAAATAGCTTCAGATCTGAATGAAGATTGGCAGCAAGCAATAGTTAACGGCTACCAGATGAAACATTTACATTTGAATGGGTTGAAAAAACTATTAAACTATAGATTTAATAAAAAGGAAAACATAGATTATCATCAAAAAGATTTAACCATAATAAAATTGCAATTAGACAATCAAGAACTACTTTTGTTAGAAAGAATGATTCAAGGACAATGGTGTATAAAGCATGAGGCGAATGAGGGTTATCAAATATGTCTAAGGTATTCAACTTAATTTATCACTGATAACCATCCGTAAACCGCCCTTTACAAAATAGAGAGCTGAGTTCAATCTATTTAGACGGGCGTTAACGGACGCTAATGTCCTGATTCACTTAGCTAACCACAGTGGGGGCTCACTGATTGAAGTTTCGTTTAATTCAGGTTGTATAATATTTGACGTTGGTGAAGAGAAATATTCCTTTCATGATTATGTAAAATGAGGATCGAAATTCACTAGCGTCTTTTCTATTTCTCTGATTATAGAAATGGGTTCGGTCGTGCAGTGATTCGCTTTCCGCAGGCACGGCTTCAGCTAACTCATGTGCGCACAAAACGCTCACATGAGTGGATCTTCAGCTCGTGCTATTCGAGACTGCTGAAAAACTAACCCATGGAGGTATTTTATAATTAAAATATGGTGTATTCCACTCCAGTTACAGACGATCGCTTTCCGCGGGCACGGTCTCGGGCCTACAGGATGTAGGTCAATTAGACGTTGTCACACGAGGTGACGGATTTAGTCTAATATTCCACTGTGTGAAGCTAAGAGCGCTTCTAAAGTGGATCTTCGGACGCGTGCTATTCCCGCTGGAGTCGTCGTCTTTCACTTCCGTTTTATTAGCGATCTAATCTTACTAAACACCTTACAATAATCAGTTTTCGTCTCTTTTCTTTGGTATAATAGAAAGAGAAAGTAATAAGAAAAGAGCGGTGAAAATGATGTTAAAACAACAAACATCCCTTTCGTTAAGTCCTTATATGCAACTCTATGATGCGCTTATTCCAAAAGACAACTTTCTTCGCAAAATGCGAGATCTTATTGACTTCCCTTTTGTTGAAGAGGAATTAGAAGATAAATATTGTTTAGATAACGGACGAACTGAGCCGCCTATTCGCATGTTTAAATACTTATTACTAAAACAGATTAGAATTTAAGGAATTAGCCACATCAAGATATAAAAGGGTCATTTTAAAGATATCATGGTATACTTAATTTAAAATTCTTATTTTCTAAAGGAGGGTCTTGATGTCTCAGTTAATTGCAACACGGATTGATCACTTTAAAAACGTAGGTGATCGCTTGAAAGGGGCAAAAGTCTATTATCGAGAAGATTGGGATGTCTATTACTTTGATTTAGTGGGAAAAATGTTCGGAATGATGACGCCTGAACCGAGTGAAGATGCGATTATTACTTTGAAAGGGTTGCCTGAAGATAATGAATTTCTCCGTGAAACATGCACGGATGTGACGCCAGGTTATTATGCCAATAAAGTCCATTGGAATTCAATAAAGCTAAGGACAGAGCAACTAACGGATGAAGAAATTGAACGGTTAATTTTACAATCGTATCAGCTTGTTTATAAAAAACTAACCAAAAAAGTCCGTGAACAGCTGGGATAAGTTGTAAATGAACGTGTAGTTATAGAATGGGGGGACCTTGATGAGTGTGGTGAACTAAATATCTTAGATAAACCAATAGAGAGGATATTTAGCGATGATTATAGAATTAAATGAACTAAAACAGACAGAATTAGACCAAATAATGACGATATGGCTCACAGCTAATCGTGAGGCGCACCACTTTATAGACATCAGTTATTGGGAATCGCGTGTGGAAACCGTTCGTAAAATGATCCCGACGGCTACACTTTATATTAAAAAGCGTGATCAAAATATTGTTGGTTTTATTGGGGTTAGTGATGGTTATATTGCTGGTTTGTTTGTTGATCGAAGTGAACGTGGTAAAGGAATAGGTAAAGCTCTACTTGATCATGCGAAAGCAAGAGCTCAGTCATTAACGTTGAATGTTTACCAACAAAACAAGCAGGCTGTTCGATTTTACCTTAACAACGATTTTCAAATTATGGACATGCAACGCAATCAGGAGACTGCTGTAAATGAGTACACGATGAAGTGGAAAAGGAGTGGGCAAATTGAATCGCATTAATTTGATTTGTTTAGGTGTAGATAGTATTCCGCGTGCATTGAATTTCTATCAAAAAATTGGCTTTGAAACCACTGCGGAGGACCATGCGCCTGTTGTATTTTTCAAAAATAGTGGGACCAAACTAGAGTTATTTAATATTCATGAATTGGCGAAAGATATTGACAAGACGAATCCACCTCAAGTGAATACGGAAGGTTTTGCTGGGATAACTTTAGCAATAAACATGAAGTCTAAGCAAGAGGTGGATGCATTTTTTGCATTAGTTGCACAACATGGGGCGACGATTGTGAAGCCTCCTGAAACCGTTTCTTGGGGTGGTTATAGTGGCTACTTTGCTGATTTAGATGGTTACTACTGGGAAGTAGCCTATGGAGAAGACTGGATTTTTGATGACAATGATATGTTAATTATCGAGTAACAAGATGACGAAGATCTGAAGCTGTATCTATGAAAAACATACTAAGATTAGTGGGTAAGATCATCGACGGATGAATCTTACCCACTATTTTTCGTTTAGGCGTATAGTGAGGTTGGGACATAACTAAACATAAAGAATGAGAATCCGAACAATCTGGACTAAGCGTAGGCAAAACAAGTAGACTCCTTTGGGAACAGCACGAGCTGAAGATCCACTGTGTGAAGTGTCCTTTTTCACACAGTGGAGGAATGTTAGACTAACCCCGTCCCGTCCTGGGACAACGTCTAACTGACCTACATCCTGTAGGCCCGAAGCCGTGCCCAAGGAAAGCGAAGTGTTTTGTCGAAGCGTTATCAGTACTCAGACATTAATGTTCGGATTTTCTCTATCTCATTCTTTTTTGTCCCAGCCTCTTTAAAATGTGTTTATGCTAAAATGAAAATTCAAATCGTTAGCATTGATAAAGAGAGAGCGAGGCATTACTTTTTAAATGAAGATAAGCCATTTTGGCTTATACGCATAATAATATCAGCCATTTCAGCAGACGATTTTATAGAATTACTTTTTAACCACGTTTCGATCAGCCGGATACTTCCGCTAATGACATATTTACTTAAGTATTCAGCAAGTTCTCCGTCCGTTTGATTTCTCTCTAAAAATCCTCTTACAACAAAATCATCAGCCATACTCATAATTTTGTCATGGAAGCCTGCATTCACTTTTTCATTTAGGAGTGTTAAGCATATATCTTGGTTGGCTACAATATAGTCTAATAATTTAATCACCATTTCATCCGCTTCATTTATATTGACATGGTAGTATGCGATTAATGTTTGCTCCATGTCGTTCATCACTTCTGTTTCAATCTGATCAAGTAAATCGTAGACATCACGAAAGTGGGCATAAAAGGTTGAACGGTTAATGTCTGCTTCCTCGCATAATGCTTTAATGGTGATCTTAGAGATAGATTTATCTTTAAGTTGATTGATTAGCGCTTCTTTTAACACCATTCTTGTGTATTTCTTTCTTCGATCCATTCCAACTCCTCCTACCTAAGCATATCAAACTATACAATAATAATGAAAATGTTAGTACGCCAACATAATAGTCATATCTGTTGGGGACTGTACGTTTTTAAAAGAACTGTATGTTGAATACCCAACACGCTGTCTTTATAATGGAATATATCAATTTTATGAAGAGTGGTCAACAGTGGCTGAACGGGAAGATAAATATATGTTAAAGGCATTATTGACCTGGTGATAAGATGCACTTTATTTGTAGTATAATGGTCTATGGGACATTTTAAAGGGGGCAAAATCTGTGAGCTATGTTGAAGTTGTTGATGAACATAAACGTTATAAAATGGGTGAAAATACTATTGTGGCAAACAATGGTATTTCCTTTGAGATAGAACAAGGTGAGTTTGCGATTATCCTGGGTCCAAGTGGTGCGGGAAAGTCAACCGTGCTTAATATTCTAGGTGGCATGGATACACCTGACGAAGGAAAGGTTTTAGTCGATGGCCATAATATTGCTGAATACTCAACGAAGCAATTAACTCAGTATCGTCGTGATGATGTTGGATTTGTTTTTCAATTCTACAATCTTGTGCCTAACTTAACGGCAAAGGAAAATGTTGAATTGGCTACACAAATATCACCAAATGCTTTAGATGTTGATGGCGTGTTGAATGATGTAGGCTTAGCCGATCGAGTCGCTAATTTCCCTGCCCAACTTTCTGGTGGGGAACAACAACGGGTTGCCATAGCGCGTGCTTTGGCGAAGAATCCGAAGCTATTGCTTTGTGATGAACCAACTGGAGCATTAGATTTTGAAACAGGCAAGCAAATCCTTAAGTTATTACAAAATACAGCACGTGAAACCGGAACAACGGTTATTGTTATTACCCATAATTCAGCGATTGCGCCCATGGCTGATCGCGTTATTTATATCAATGATGCAAAGGTAAAGGAAACGATTTTAAATCCACGGCCACGTTCGGTTGAAGAGATAGAATGGTAAGGAGGCGTGATTAGTGGGTAAAAAAACAGCATTACGAAAACTGATTTTTAAAGAGATTTGGACTTCAAAAGCGCGCTTTTTGTCTATTTTAATATTAATCCTTTTAGGGGTAGGTTTTTTTGCAGGGCTACAGGCAACAGGTCCAAATATGTTAACAACAGCTGATAATTATTTTGATCAACAACATTTTTATGATATGCATATTCAGTCAACACTCGGTTTTGAAGATGAAGAAATGCAGCTGATTGCAGACTATCAAGCGACTGAGCAGCTTGAAGCTGGTTATAGTCAAGATGTATTAGCTGGTGAGCATCGTTTAGCTATGAAATTAATCGGTTATCATGAGGACCACCAATTAAATCAATATATAGTCAATAGTGGACGACTCCCTGAAAAAAGTGGTGAAATAGCTTTAGACAATCATGAGTCGATTCGTAACCAATACGAAATTGGGGACCAAATCACACTTTATGCTGACAAGCAAGATACGGATTTAGCTGAGCAATTCAATGTGACGACGTACGAAGTTGTTGGGTTTGTCACAAGTCCACGTTATATTACTGAAGATTCGCGAGGTCAAACGACTATCGGACGTGGGCAACTCGATGCATTCGGGGTTATTATTGAAGATGATTTTAACTTACCGGTCTATACCGATTTATTCGCCACTTTTACTGGATTAAGAGCACTTGATACTTATGGAAGTGATTATCAACAGCTTAGTCGTTCACACCAAACTGAAATTGAACAGCTTTTAGAAGCGTATGGACCTGAACGTCTTGAATCGATTCGAAATGAAGCAGAGGAAGAAATCGCTGATGCAGAGGCGGAGATTGCTGATGGGCGAGCCGAGCTAGATGAAGCACGTCAGCAATTAGATGATGCAAAAGAGCAGTTAAATGAGGGAAGAGAGGCGATCGCTAAAGCAGAAGCCGAGCTAGAGCAAGGCCGAGCAGACCTCGAGCAAGGTGAACGAGATTATCAAGCGGGTTTGGAAAGCTTTACGAACGAAATAGCAGATGGTGAAGAACAGCTCGAAGAAGGAAAAGCTGAGATCGAACGTCAACAGACAGAGCTTGATCAGGGACGGAAGGAGCTTGAACAAGGTGCAGATGAACTAACCGATGCCAAAAAAGAAATTGAACAGCAACGTGCAACATTTGTTAAGCAGCAAGAAGAATTCAAACAACTTCGTGCCGAGCTCAATCCGTTGTTTGATGTTCCAGTTGAGTATGTGCCTGAGCAGCAAAGAGCAGCGATTATAGAAGAAACAGCTTCTATTGAATTGGGAGAACAGACTTTGGCTGATCTATTAACCGCCTATTTTGCCGGACAGATAGCTTCAGACCAAATTCAGGAGCTGTTAAACCAAGTGGAAGCCGAACTTGAATCCGGCTTGGTACAATTGGATCAAGCCATGGAAGAAGTCAGTGATCAGCAAAAAGCAGTTGATTCTGGACGCGCCGAACTAGAGGCTGGACAGGAAGCACTTGATCAAGGCAAAACCACTTTAACTGAGCAGGAGTCGCGTTTAGAGCGTGAACGAAATAGGGGGCAAGCCGAGCTCAATCAAGCTCGAAATGAACTGGATGAAGGATGGAAAGAATATCAATCGGGGCGTGCACAACTTGAAGACGAACAGGCTAACTTTATAGAGGCGGAAGCTGAATATGAGGAAGGTCTGGCTACATTTGAAGCTGAACAGACCGATGCATTGGTTGAGATAGAAGAAGCAGAAGCAGACATTGCAGAGGCACGCGCCGAGCTTGCAGATCTTGAAGAGCCAACCTATTATCCGTTTATTCGTGAAGATAATGGAGCATTTATTGAATATGCTGATAATGCAGATCGATTAAGCGATTTAGCTTCTATTTTTCCAGTGGTCTTTTTTGCGATTGCAGCACTCGTTACATTAACAACGATCACCCGTATGATTGAAGAACAGCGTGGAGAAATTGGTACCTTAAAAGCATTGGGCTATTTAAATTGGGAAATCTCCTTAAAATATTTTGCCTATGCGATTAGTGCTAGCCTAATGGGTACCGTATTTGGTTTATTACTGGGTTACTTAGTGTTACCACGAATCATATATGATGCATACCGAATGCTTTATAATCTCCCTGATTTAATTTTGGCCAATTATTGGTTGTATACCGCGATATCTTTGGCAATTGCTTTACTATCAACCGCGTTTACGGCATGGATTGTTCTTCGAGTTGATTTAAGAAGTCATCCAGCTGTTTTGATGCGCCCACGCGCACCAAAGATAGGGAAACGGATATTAATCGAACGCATCACACCATTATGGAAACGCCTCAGCTTTATTGAAAAGGTAACGGCTAGAAATTTATTTAGATATAAGCAACGGATGTTAATGACGGTGTTTGGTATTGCGGGTTGTGCAGCTTTAATTGTGACGGGTTTTGGTTTGAAAGGGGCCGTTGAAGGGTTAACTACCTTACAGTTTGGTGATGTGATGCAATATAATGCAATGGTTATTCTTGATCAAGATGCATCTGAACAAGATGCAACATCTTATCATCAAGTTATTGCTGACTGGGATGGATTGGATGATCATTTAATCGTGTATCAAGAACAATACGAAGTTGCTCAAACGGGGAAAAATACGCAAGATGTTCATGTCATTGTACCGGAGGAGGCAGATCGGTTAACCGATTTTATTCATTTAACTCACCGAACATCTGGCCAACCTTATCAACTCACCGACGATGGAGCGATTGTCTCAGAAAAGTTAGCGACGTTGTTTGATGTTCAACCTGGTGACACACTTACCATTACCGATGCTGATAATGAATCCTATCCTATTGAAATTGTGGAAATCACTGAAAACTACACGGGGCATTACCTCTATATGACCGAAGCTGTATATCGTGGTCAAGTTGAAGATGAACCGATTCGTTTCAATGCAGATTTATTAAAGTATGATCAAGATCGTGACTGGGAAGATGCTTTATCTGATCGATTGATGGAAGAAGACATGGTGGTTACCACATCATTTAATGCAAGCATGATTGAAACGTTTGAAGATTCAATGGAAAGCTTAAATGTCGTAGTTATTGTATTAATTATTGCGGCGGCAGGGTTGGCGTTTGTTGTCTTATATAACTTGACAAATATTAATGTATCTGAACGGATTCGAGAATTATCCACGATTAAAGTGCTCGGTTTTTATGATGGTGAAGTAACGATGTATATTTATCGTGAAAATTTAATTTTAACCATAATGGGTATTGTTGCAGGTGGGTTTCTTGGGCGTATTCTCCATGTGTTTGTATTGGAGACAGCCTCAATGGATAATATGATGTTTAGCCCAAACCTACATTGGTCGAGCTACTTATATGCGGCGATTTTAACGTTTATCTTTTCTACATTTGTCATGTGGATCATGCATCGCAAATTAAAATCTGTTGATATGATTGAAGCATTAAAATCAAATGAATGATAGGGGATTAGCTGTTAATCACAGATAATCGATGCTAATGCCTTAATTCACTCAAATTAAGAAGGTTGTACGTCAAATGACGTTGGTAAGTCCTAGTAGTCAACTAAATTATCATGTGTTTGAGGCCGTGCCTGCGGCTAGGGAGACACTGCGTTTACCAAGATGTCTCCCTTGTGCTTGGGAGAGTGAAAGCGAGTATATTTCCTCTGCGGTTCAAGCATCATTTTGTCAATCCTTTAACGATGTTGAAATGAAGATCAAACGATTACTTGAAACATAGAATTGAAAAATGACGTTCGTGCGTTTTTTTACTCATCAACGTCATTTATTGTACAACCAATAAAAATAAGCGAGAGCATGACGGGAAAGGGTATATCCGAACAATGGATATATCCTTTTTGTGAACATTCGTTTTTGCTCTTGACGATCGCTGTGTTCCCTAGTATGATTATTCCTGTATTAAAAATTAAATTTAAATTCGTCGTATAATCTTGAGGATATGGCTCTAGAGTCTCTACCGACCACCGTAAATGGTCTGTCTACGCAGAAGAATAGAAGAAATATGTCTTATTATTGCTTATTTATCAATCTATTTTCTACTTCTGACTGCCTGAGCACATCCTTGATTATATCATTAAGGTTGTGCTCTTTTTTACGCGACGAAAAAGAAGGGAAGCGAAGGATATATGAAGAATTTTTTTGAGTTAGATCAGTTGGGTACAAATGTAAAAACTGAATTCATCGCAGGTTTAACGACCTTTTTATCAATGGCTTATATTTTGTTTGTAAACCCACCAATGCTTGCAGCAACGGGTATGGATGAAGGAGCTGTTTATACAGCGACGGCATTGTCAGCGGTCATTGGTACATTAATTATGGGACTTTATGCGAAATACCCGATTGCATTAGCACCAGGTATGGGCTTGAATGCGTTCTTTGCTTATACAGTTGTGTTAGGGTATGGAATCCCTTGGCAAACAGCTTTAAGTGGTGTCCTTGTTTCTGGTCTAATCTTTATTTTGTTAACCTTGTCAGGTGTACGTGAAAAAATTATTAACACGATCCCACCAACACTGAAGTTAGCGGTAGGTGCTGGGATTGGCTTATTTATTGCTTTTATTGGTTTTCAAAATGCAGGAATTATTGTTTCTGATGAAGCAACGATGGTCGCTTTAGGAGACTTCACTTACGGCCCCACGGCACTTGCTATCTTTGGTTTAATTGTTACGGTTGTATTGATTGCCTTAAAAGTTAATGGTGGCGTTTTTTATGGTATGGTGATAACGGCAGTGGCGGGTATTATCGTTGGACAAATTGATTTACCGTCTTCTATTTTTGCTCCTGTTCCGAGCTTAACGCCAACTTTTGGTCAAGCCTTTGCTAATTTCGGAGATATTTTTACGATACAAATGGCAGGTGTTATTCTAACGTTTTTATTTGTTGATTTCTTTGACACGGCAGGTACGCTCGTTGCCGTGGCAGAAAAAGCTGGTTTAATGAAGAATAATGAATTGCCACGTGCAGGGCGTGCGCTGATGTCAGATTCAACAGCAACTGTAGCGGGTGCAGTCTTAGGTACGTCAACAACGACATCATATGTTGAATCGGCAACAGGTGTTGGTGCTGGAGGGCGTTCAGGTTTAACATCAGTATTTACCGCTATCTTTTTCTTGTTAGCGTTACTGTTCTCGCCACTTCTAAATGTGGTCACTTCTTCTGTAACGGCGCCAGCATTAATTATTGTTGGTGTGATGATGGCTTCTACTTTAAAAGATATTGCTTGGGATCAATTTGAAGTTGCTGTGCCAGCGTTTTTAACGGTAATCATGATGCCACTTGCGTATAGCATTGCAACAGGTATCGCTGTTGGCTTCACCTTTTATCCAATAACGATGGCAGCGCGTGGTAAAGCAAAAGACATTCATCCATTAATGTGGGGATTATCTGTTATATTTGTGTTATTCCTCATCTTCTTAGCCGAATAAAGGTTGAAAAAGCGTGGTCCTTTGAATGGGACACGCTTTTTTTGTTCGCCCAGCATGGGCGAACGCTAATGGGTGAAAGTCCCGAGTACGACCTAGTATCGGTAAGTACATAGCTAAAGGCAAGGGTGTCCATGGCGACGTGGAATCTGAAGGAAGCCAAGGCAAACCTCTGGTCTGACGAACAGAAATCATATTAAGAGGCAACCTCTCTCCACTTCTTAGCAATATCATGCTTAATGAACTGGATGTAGAGTTCATGAAGTTTCTAGGGTTCGGTTTCTTTAAAGATTATCAAACAGACTTATACAAGGAACCGCACCAAAAGTCAGTAGAAAACTTCAAATACAAATTGAAACAGCTAAGAACCGAAGGAAGAACTTAATCAAATTGGGAATGAACAAATATAATGCCTACAAATATAGCCATACAAGTAAAGGGTTACCCGTACAGCTTACGCTTGGATACTTACGACAGCACTAACGAATAAGAGATTAGCCAAATTCGGCCTAATCTCTTGTGTAGAACATTACAACAAAGTACATGCTTAGTATGAAATTGAACCGCCGTATACGGATCCGTACGTACAGTGGTGTGAGAGGTCAAGGCTGGGACAAAACTAAACAAAAGTAATGAAAATCTGAACAATCTGGACAAAGCGCAGGAAAAATACGAAGACTCCTGTGGGAATAGCACGAGCTGAAGATCCACTGTGTGAAGCGCACACAGTGGAATATTAGACTAAACCCGTCACCTCGTGTGACAACGTCTAATTGACCTACATCCTGTAGGCCCGAAGTCGTGCCCACGGCTAGGGAGACACTAGGTTTACCAAGATGTCTCCCTTGTGCTTGGGAAAGTGAAAGCGAAGTATTTTTCCGAAGCGTCATCTGTCCTCAGTTATTCATGTTCGGATTTTACCTTTCTAATGACGCTTTTGTTCCAAACTCTCCTACTCGATGAAAGATAAAAAAGTATAAAAAATTTAGTGATATACCAAGGGTTAAGAACCTTTTTGGAGCAAGCGTTTGTCACTCCGAAATAAGCGATAAAACTAGCTATAGAAATACACGAAGACTCCTCGAAAATAAAGAACAATTTTCTTCGTGCGATGTATGACCGACGAGGCTTTCCTTATCCTGTGGGAGAAGCACGAGCTGAAGCCGGGCCCACGGAAAGCGTAGTGTATTTCCATAGCGGTACGTTTTTCTATCATTGGCCACGCTGTACACTAAGCTCTTAAAGGACCGAGTGGTTTTCCCTTGTTTTTCTTACCATGATAAAGATTGTTCAATCTATTTTTTCAATAGGAATCGTTGTAGAAGGTGTATCCTCATCTAACTGTCGGTGTAATCGGATAATAAGTAAGCCAGCTCGATAAGACGCTTGTATTTGATCGGGCCGCACTGAATAAGGGAGATCAATTGATCGCTCAAACGCACCATGTACAATTTCATCCTGAATAAGCTGCCCATCTGTTTGATTTAGGGGAATTTCGCCAATAATAAATAAACGACTCCCTTTAACGTAAAGCTTAATGGCATTGACATCTTCTAGACCTGGGATATTGACATAACACGTGATTTCTTTATCAAGCTGATAGATATTGGTTTGTGGAATAGGTGGCTTTAAGATGTGTTCAAAGGAATGCCAAAATTGATCACCAAAAAAATGATCGAAATTCTTTTTCCATTGTTGCATAAATTGAACCTCCTCCATGTCATCCTATCCTTAACATATGCCTACTTGCATAAGAAGGTTCATTGGAAAAAATAGAATGAGTCATATACAATGAAGCTAGGAGGGTTGCATATGTTAGAAAGTGCGATGATAATGGTTTCAATTATATTAGCGATTAACATTATTTATGTATCCTTTTCAACGATTAGGGTTATTCTCACTTTAAAAGGGCAAAAATATATTGCTGCAACAATTGGAACGGTTGAAATTATTATCTATACATTAGGCCTTGGTCTTGTTCTTGATAATCTTGATCGGATCGAAAATTTACTTGCTTACGGGATTGGCTATGGTATTGGGGTCATTGTAGGCTCGAAAATTGAGGAACGATTAGCATTGGGTTACATAACTGTTAATGTGATTTCGTCTGATCCTGATATTTCTTTTACAAAAGAGTTACGTGCAAAAGGGTATGGTGTCACAAGCTGGTATGCTTACGGAATGGATGGTGATCGATTATCTATGCAGATTCTTACTCCAAGAAAATATGAATTACACCTGTATGAGACGATTAAGACGATGGATCCGAAAGCCTTTATTATTTCTTATGAACCTAAACATATTAATGGAGGTTTCTGGGTTAAACAAGTTAAGAAAGGAAAGATTAAGCAAAGTGTCGAAGCAGAAGAAATTGAGCGGAGCAAAGCTGAAGAACAAACGAACGAAACGGCAGAACAGCCAAAAGAAGAAACAGTTCGAACGAATGGACAACGAGACGATTGATCAATGTATCGATCGTATTAAAAAAGCTGGTTACTTCCCAATAAGAAGAATTGAAAAGCCTATCTTTGAAGAAGTTATGAAAGAGGGAGAAGTTCATTATCAACCGATTGGAAAAAAGATTGTTTTTGACGCTATTGTGAACAAAGACGAACAATAGGACTTTTTATTTATTTATCGTTCGATTTTTATTGACTAATAAAGGTGTCCTTGTTATGATAAACATGCAGTAATGATAATGAATATAACAACTAACCTCATATAAATTTGAGAATAAGGCTCAAAAGTTTCTACCCGTTACCGTAAATAACGGACTATGAGGGAAGATGAAGCATGACAACAGCAATCTATCAATATAACAATAGATTTATGTTGTGGTGTTCTTTTGTTCTGACTATTGGTTCAGACAGTGATTGTTCAGTGGTGTGTAAACGCCATTTCACCTATTCATCTTCTCTCAATAATGGGAGAGGTGGATAGGTTTTTTTGTAAAATAGTATAAAATTCAAGCGAAAAAACGGGAAATGACGAAGTTAAAATTTTAAAGTGCCAAGGATAAGAAATGCTATCTGACCAGCAAAAGGGAGCGTTTCTAATGCGTGAGGAAAAGGGGGATAAAATGGTTCAAGTCGGTGTGATTATGGGAAGTATTTCAGATTGGCAAACGATGATGAATACATGTGAAGTTTTGGATTATTTAGCGATTGACTACGAAAAATTGGTTATTTCGGCTCACCGAACACCTGAGGATATGTTTGAATATGCAGAAACAGCTCGTGCAAAAGGCTTGCGAGTGATTATTGCTGGTGCAGGTGGAGCGGCCCATTTACCGGGCATGGTCGCTGCCAAAACGACGTTACCAGTTATCGGTGTACCGATTCAATCGAAAGCATTGAATGGTATCGATTCTTTACTATCGATTGTGCAGATGCCGGCTGGTGTCCCTGTTGCGACGGTTGCCATTGGTGTTGCAGGTGCAAAAAATGCAGGTTTGCTTGCTGCACAGATTTTGGCAACGCATGATGTTGATTTAGCTACTAAATTAACTGCTTATCAAGCGGAAATGCGTGAAAAAGTCTCGGAAATGAGGGATCAGCTTGCCGAACAATGAGTTCTACTTAGGCAAAACAATCGGTATCATCGGTGGTGGACAGCTAGGTCGGATGATGGCAACGACAGCACGTCACATGGGTTATCGTCTGATCGTACTTGATCCGACACCGAACTGCCCAGCTGCACAATTAGCTGACGAGCAAATCATCGCTTCCTATGATGATTTTACAGCCATCAAAGTATTAGCTGAAAAAACAGATCTAGTTACTTATGAATTTGAGAATGTCGACCTTGAAATGGCGCGCTATCTCGAAAAGCAGGGTTGCTTGCCACAAGGAGCCAAATCACTAGAGATTACCCAAGATCGTGAAAAAGAGAAGCAGGCGATGCTTGCTAGCGGACAGGCGGTTGCCCCATTTAAAATCATAAAAACCAATGACGATTTAATAGAAGCAGTGGACACGATTGGCTTTCCCGCGGTGCTAAAAACATGTCGCGGTGGTTATGATGGTAAAGGGCAAATCAAGTTAACGAACAAAGCGGATTTAGCAGAAGCAAAGACATTTTTAGCCAAGCATCAGCGCCTTATTTATGAGGCATGGGTCAGTTTTGATTGTGAAATATCGGTTGTTTTCACACGTGGTATCGATGGTGCTATTACTTACTTTCCGATTGGTGAAAATGTCCATCGTGATCATATTTTGCATACAACGACGGTTCCCGCTCGTGTCTCGCCAATTGTGATAGATAAAGCGAAACAGGCGACAGAAGCGATCGCAGAAACGATTGGTGTGGTGGGTACGTTTGCGATTGAGTTGTTTGTTAAAGCTGATCAGATCTTTATCAATGAATTAGCACCACGACCGCATAATTCGGGCCACTATACCATTGAAGCCTGTAATGTGTCACAGTTTGAACAGCATATTCGAGCGATTTGTAACTTACCACTACTTCCGATTTACTTTCACGGTGCAGCAGTAATGGTCAACTTGCTTGGTGATAACATAGATGCTTATTTTTCTAAGTGCGAGCGACTTGAACGTGCCCACGTTCATATGTATGGCAAGGGTCAGCTTAAACCGAAACGAAAAGTGGGGCACCTTACCTTTGTTGATCAAGACCGTGAGCAATTGGTGCAATATTTAAAGCAACAACATTTAATTTAGGGGGACATAAAGATGATTGAACGTTATACGCGACCTGAGATGGGTGCAATCTGGACAGATGAAAACAAATATCAAGCATGGTTAGAAGTGGAAATTCTAGCTTGTGAAGCATGGAGTGAACTTGGTGTTATCCCAGAAGTAGATGTAAAAAAACTTCGTCAACATGCTTCATTTCGTATTGATCGCATTTTAGAGATTGAACAAGAAACGCGCCATGATGTTGTTGCTTTTACACGAGCCGTGTCAGAGACACTTGGTGAAGAGAAAAAGTGGGTGCATTACGGGTTGACCTCAACAGATGTTGTTGATACCGCTTTGTCTTATTTATTAAAGCAAGCAAACGTTATTATTCGTAACGATATTGAACAATTTATTGATGTTTTAAAAAATAAAGCAATTGAGCATAAACATACCGTCATGATGGGACGTACACACGGTGTGCATGCTGAACCAACGACCTTTGGATTAAAGATGGCGCTATGGTATGAAGAGATGAAGCGTAATCTTGACCGCTTTAATGCAGCGGCAGATGTGATAGAAGCAGGGAAACTGTCAGGTGCAGTTGGAACCTATGCCAATATTGATCCCAAGGTTGAAGCCTATGTTTGTCAGAAGCTTGGGCTAAAACCCGCGCCTGTTTCAACCCAAACCTTGCAGCGTGACCGTCATGCGCAATACATGTCTGCACTAGCACTCATCGCAACATCAATTGAGAAGTTTGCGACTGAAATTAGAGGCTTACAAAAAACAGAGACCCGTGAAGTCGAAGAATTTTTTGCTAAAGGGCAAAAGGGTTCCTCTGCTATGCCGCATAAACGAAATCCTATTGGGTCTGAGAATATGACGGGGATGGCACGTGTCATTCGTGGTTATATGATGACTGCTTATGAAAATGTCGCATTGTGGCATGAACGCGATATATCACACTCTTCAGCTGAACGGGTGATTTTACCAGATGCAACCATTGCTTTAAATTATATGCTTCATCGATTTAGTAATATTGTTAAAAACTTGACCGTATTCCCTGATAATATGAAACGCAATATTGATCGGACTTATGGTGTAATCTTTTCGCAAAGGGTGTTACTTTCATTGATTGATCAAGGGATGAGTCGAGAAACGGCCTATGACCTTGTCCAACCAAATGCCATGAAAGCATGGGAAACAGCCACACCTTTCCGCCGTTTGATCGAGGAAGAACCAAAGATTACTGGTTTGTTGTCTAAAGCTCAGATCGATGATTGTTTTGATTACACGTATCATTTGAAAAATGTTGATCAAATTTTTGATCGGCTTGGACTTGTGTAAGTCAAGTTTACCTTTTGTTCCGTCGTTTTAAATGAAAGGATATCACAAAAGAGGGGTGTAGCTGATGAAGAAACAGCTTTTGTATGAAGGGAAAGCTAAGCAAGTCTATACAACGGACCAATCGGATTTATTGGTGCTTTCTTATAAAAATGACGCGACTGCCTTTAACGGAAAAAAGAAGGCCACCTTTAATGGGAAGGGCCGGTATAATAACTTAATTTCGGCTTATTTGTTTACCTATTTAGCTGATCATGGGGTCCCAAGTCATTTTAAAAAAACGTTAAATGATACAGAACAACTTGTCCAACAAACGACAATCGTCCCACTCGAAGTCGTTGTTCGTAATCTAGCAACAGGTAGTATTGTCAAACGATTAGGCATTAAAGAAAAGACCGTTTTTGATCCACCTCTAATTGAATTCTATTTTAAAGAAGATGCACTTGATGATCCAATTATTAATGACCAACACGCTCTGCTTTTAACAGACGCAACGATCGAAGAGCTTGATCAAATCAAAAGCTATGCCCTTAAAGTGAATCATCTGCTGCAAACTTTCTTTGACACGATTGAAGTTAAATTAGTAGATTTCAAACTAGAGTTTGGTCGTGATCGATTGGGAGAAATCGTCTTAGCTGATGAAATTTCACCAGATACGTGCCGACTTTGGGACAAAACGACTGAAGCTAAACTAGATAAGGATGTGTTTCGGCAAGGTACCGGTGATTTAATAACCGTCTATGATACGATACTAAAACGACTGGAGGCAGTAAAATGATTAAAGTTAATATTCATATCACGCTAAAAGAGGGTGTCCTTGATCCACAAGGGAAAGCGATTGAAGGTTCTTTAAATACGCTAGGCTATCAAGGGGTTGAAGATGTTCGCGTAGGTAAATTTATTGAAATGACCTTTTCAGATAGTGAACAGGTGACAGAGCAAGTTGAGCAAATGTGTCAGAAACTTTTGGCTAATCCGGTGATTGAAAATTATAGCTATACCATTGAGGAGGGCGTTGTTCAGTGAAGTTTGCTGTGATTGTTTTCCCTGGCTCAAATTGCGATCGTGATATGTATTATGCTGCCAAAGATGCACTTGGAGCAGAAGCTGAGTTCGTCTGGTATCAAAATTCATCGCTTGAAGGTTATGATGCGATTTTACTTCCTGGTGGTTTTTCTTATGGTGATTATTTACGATGTGGCGCCATCGCCTCAACTTCAGAAATTGTAAAATCACTCCACCGAGAAGCCGATCGTGGCACGCCAATATTAGGGGTGTGCAATGGATTTCAAATTTTGCTCGAATCTGGGCTTTTACCCGGGGCACTATTAAGGAATAAAGCATTAAAATTTTTGTGTCATCACGAGAATCTAGTTGTTCGCAACAATCAAACATTATTTACTTCTGAATATGAAAAAGGACAAATGATTTCGATTCCGATTGCCCATGGAGAGGGAAATTATTTTTGTGATCCAACCACGCTTGCTCAGTTGAAGGCAAATAACCAAATTGTCTTTACCTATCAAAATAACCCCAATGGTTCGGTGGAGGATATTGCCGGCATTGTTAATGAAAAAGGAAATGTACTTGGCATGATGCCACACCCTGAACGTGCAACGGAAGCTATTTTAGGCAGCGAAGATGGCTTGAACTTATTTAAGTCAATGCTGGTAAATTGGAGGGAAAGCTATGTTACAAACGCTTGAAGTTAGCCCTGAAACCATTGAAAAAGAAAAACACTATCGAGAAATGGGTTTGTCCGATCAAGAATATCAATCGATCGTGCGTATTTTAGGTCGGCGTCCTAACTTTACAGAGACAGGGATCTTTTCCGTGATGTGGTCAGAGCATTGTAGTTATAAAACATCAAAGCCGTTATTGCGCAAGTTTCCAACCGAGGGTCAGCAAGTGATTCAAGGGCCAGGTGAAGGTGCTGGTATTGTTGATATTGGTGATGGTCAAGCCGTTGCTTTTAAAATAGAAAGTCATAATCATCCTTCAGCAGTTGAACCTTATCAAGGGGCAGCCACTGGAGTCGGTGGGATTATTCGTGATATCTTCTCGATGGGGGCGCGTCCGATTGCCTCACTCAATTCATTACGCTTTGGTCCGCTGACAACGGGTCGTGTTAAATACCTATTTGATGAAGTTATCCACGGTATCGCGGGTTATGGTAACTGTGTTGGTGTTCCTACTGTAGGGGGAGAAATTCAATTTGATGCCTGTTATGAAGGGAACCCCCTTGTTAATGCAATGTGTGTTGGTCTGATCGATCAAAAAGATATCCAAAAAGGTATTGCAGCTGGACTCGGAAATACCGTGCTTTATGTTGGATCGAAAACGGGGCGAGACGGTATTCATGGTGCTACATTTGCTTCTGAAGATCTAACGGAGGACTCAGAAAGCAAACGGTCAAACGTTCAAGTCGGTGACCCGTTTATGGAGAAATTGTTAATTGAAGCATGTCTTGAAGCGATTAAATCGGATGCGCTTGTTGGGATGCAGGACATGGGAGCTGCGGGCCTAACGTCATCAGCAAGTGAAATGGCGAGTAAAGCCGGTATGGGTATGGAGATGAATTTAGATTTGATTCCGCAACGTGAAGCGAATATGACGGCCTATGAGATGATGCTATCCGAATCACAAGAACGGATGTTACTTGTTGTTGAAAAAGGTCGCGAACAAGAAATTACTTCTATTTTTGAAAAATATCAACTAGAGGCTGTTGCAGTGGGTCAAGTTACTGATGATAAGCAGTTTCGCTTACTTCATCAAGGGAAGGTCGTTTGTGATATTCCTGTTGACAGTTTAGCTGAAGATGCACCCGTCTATAATAAACCATCACAAGTACCTGCTTATTATGAAAAGTTTCAAGCGATGCCCGTTTACTATCCAAAGGTAACCAATCATGGTGAGGTATTGGAACAATTACTTGCTCAACCGACGATTGCTAGTAAAGAATATGTCTATGATCAATACGACTCGATGGTTCAAGCGAATACAGTTGTCGCACCAGGTTCTGATGCGGCGGTGGTTCGTATAAGAGGTTATGATAAAGCGATTGCGATCACAACGGATTGTAACGCGCGTTATATTTATTTGGATCCTGAAGTAGGGGGTAAGATTGCTGTTGCTGAGGCGGCCCGTAATATTGTGGCATCAGGAGCACAACCCCTTGCGTTAACAGATGGCTTGAATTTCGGTAATCCTGATAAACCAGAAAATTTCTGGCAAATGGAGAAAAGTGTCGAAGGGATGGCAGCGGCTAGCTTGGCTTTAAATACCCCTGTTATTAGTGGTAATGTATCGCTTTATAATGAATCAAATGGTCAATCGATTTTCCCAACGCCAATCGTTGGGATGGTAGGGTTGCATCAATCAACGAAAGATATCACCACTTCACACTTTAAAGAAGCCGGTGATGTGATTATTCTTATTGGTGAAACCCAACCGGAATTTGGTGGTAGCGAGTTGCAAAATCTATTAGAGAACCAATATTATGGTCAAGCCCCATCGATTGATTTAGCCATAGAACAAAAACATCAAACCCAACTGTTATCAGCGATTCAAAAAGGACTTGTTAAATCAGCGCATGACTTATCTGAAGGTGGTTTAGCTGTGGCTTTAGCTGAATCGCTCTTTTCAACGAAGCAGTTAGGTGCTGATGTTCAATTAACTGGCGATGCAACAACCCTGTTATTTAGCGAGAGTCAATCGCGCTTTTTAATAACGGTTGCGTCTGCTGACAAAGAACGCGTACTCACAGAAATTGAAGACGCAGTCTCAATTGGCACAGTCACTGAGACAGCCGATTTAAAGATAACAATCAATGATAACATGATCATTAGCAAACCAGTTACAGTGTTGGAATCACGCTGGAAGGGAGCTATACTATGCTTGCTGAAATCAAAGGTTTAAACGAAGAATGTGGTGTTTTTGCGATTTGGGGTCATGAGAAAGCGGCAGAGATGACGTATTATGGTCTGCACGCCCTGCAACATCGTGGGCAAGAAGGTGCAGGTATTGTCACAAGTGATGGTGATCAGCTCCATCTCCATAAAGGAATAGGGTTAATTAACGAAGTCTTTCAAGAAGGACAGATTAAGGAATTAACCGGTTCTGCTGCAATTGGTCATGTTCGTTACGCCACACAAGGTGGTGGCGGGTATGAAAATGTTCAACCGTTATTATTTCGTTCGCAAACATCGAGTATGGCTCTTGCGCATAATGGGAATTTAGTAAATGCATTTGCGTTAAAAGCGCAACTTGAGGCACAAGGGAGTATTTTGCAAACGACTTCTGATACAGAGGTTGTCGCTCATCTCATCAAACGTAGTGGCTACCTTAGTTTAGAAGAAGCGATTAAGCAGGCGTTAGGCATGATAAAAGGAGCATATGCTTTTACTTTTTTAACTGAACACCAATTGTTTGTCGCACTAGATCCTAGAGGTTTACGTCCGCTTTCATTAGGTAAATTAGGCGATGCTTATGTGGTTGCTTCTGAGACGTGTGCCTTTGATTTAATTGGGGCCGAGTATTTACGAGAAGTAAAGCCGGGCGAATTGATCACCATTGACAAAGACGGACTTAAATCAAGTTCATTCAGTTCACCAATGCGACGTTCACTATGCGCAATGGAGTATGTTTATTTCTCTCGTCCTGATAGTAATGTCAATGGTCAAAATGTTCATGCCAGTCGTAAAACAATGGGTAAGCAGCTAGCGAAAGAAGCAATTGTTGAAGCTGATGTGGTAACAGGGGTTCCTGATTCTAGTATTTCTGCAGCGATTGGCTTTTCTGAAGCGAGTGGTATTCCTTATGAATTAGGATTAATCAAAAATCGTTATGTCGGCCGAACGTTTATTCAACCTTCGCAAGAATTGCGGGAGCAAGGTGTGAAAATGAAGCTATCTCCAGTTAGGGGGATTGTTGAAGGAAAACGTGTTGTGATGGTTGATGATTCGATTGTTAGAGGAACGACAAGTCGGCGAATTGTTCGACTACTTAAAGACGCAGGGGCAACAGAAGTGCATGTTCGGATTGCTTCTCCACCAATTGTAAATCCATGCTATTATGGGATTGACACGTCAACTAAAAGTGAGCTGATTGCTGCCAATTATTCGGTTGAAGAAATGTGTGAACAAATTGGCGCAGATAGCCTGGCCTTTTTATCTGTTGATGGATTAGAGCAATCGATTGTAAAAGAGCCGTCAATTGAAGATGGGATTTGTCATGCATGTTTTACGGGCAATTATCCGACCGAAATCTATCCAGATACGGTTATACCAGCCTACAAAGATTAAGGACAGGAGCGAATAATAATGAGTGATATTTATAAAGCCGCCGGTGTTGATGTGCATGCCGGTTATCAAGCGGTTGAGTTAATGAAAAAGCATATTAAACGAACCGATCGTCCAGAAGTCCTTGGTGGTGTAGGTGCTTTTGCTGGTTTATTTGACCTTGCTGGATTCTCATACGATCAACCCGTGCTTATTTCTGGAACGGACGGAGTTGGAACGAAGTTAAAGCTTGCTTTTGAATTGAATCAGCATGATACAATCGGTATTGATTTAGTGGCCATGTGCGTGAATGATGTCATCGCTCAAGGGGCTGACCCGTTGTTTTTTCTTGATTACATCGCTTGTGGTCGCAATATACCTGAACAAATCGAACAAATTGTTAAAGGGATTGCCGATGGTTGTGTGGAAAGCGGAGCCGCATTGATAGGTGGAGAAACGGCGGAGATGCCCGATATGTATCAGCCAGATGAATATGATCTCGCTGGTTTCGTTGTCGGTATTGCAAATAAACCTGACTTAATCACAGGTCAAACGATTAAGGCGGGTGATTGTATTATCGGATTAGCCTCAAGTGGTGTACATGCTAATGGATTTTCGTTAGTTCGAAAGATTTTGGCTGATCAGCAACTTAAATTAACGGATGTCCCGGAACAACTCGATAGGTCTATTGGTGAATCGCTTTTGATACCAACAAGGATTTATGCTAAAGCATTTAAGGCTTTAAAATCGAAGGTCACTATTAAAGGGATTAGTCATATTACTGGAGGCGGCTTTTACGAGAATATTCCGCGTGCCTTACCCGATCATCTAGGTGCTGTCATTCAATTGTCAAATTGGGAGATTCCTGCTATTTTCACTTTTTTAAAAGACCAAGCCCAATTAACAAATTCAGATTTATTTGGTGTATTCAATATGGGGATTGGCATGGCAATGGTTATTGATGCTGAACAGAAAGATTTGGCACTGCAATTACTAACAGACCTTGGTGAAACAGCCTATCATATTGGCGAGGTGGTTGCAGAGACAGGGGTGAAATGCATTGAAGGATAAGACGCGATTAGCCGTCTTTGCTTCTGGAACGGGGAGTAATTATGATGCAATTGATCAAGCCATTAAGCAGGGCACGCTTGATGCGGAAGTGGTGATGATCGTTTGTGATCGGCCAGGCGCTCAAGTGATTGAAAAAGCAGATCAGAACAAAGTCGCTACGTTTGTTTTTGATCCAAAAGATTATCAAACGAAAGTAGATTTTGAAACAGAAATTGCGCAGCAATTGCGAGAGGTAAAGGTAGATTGGGTGATTTTAGCTGGTTATATGCGCCTTGTTGGCCCCACGTTATTGGCAGCGTATCATGGGAGAATGGTGAATATACATCCATCCCTACTTCCTGCTTTTCCCGGTCTAGATGCAATTGGTCAAGCTCTACATGCTGGCGTAAAAGTATCCGGTGTAACAATTCATTATGTTGATCAAGGTATGGATACCGGAAAAATTATTGCACAACAACCTGTTAAAATCGAAGAGGACATGACACGTGAAGTGTTACAACGTAAGATTCAAGATGTCGAGCATATGTTGTATCCCAAAACGATTCAGCAATTAATCAAAGAGGGGGAATAGACGTTGACGAAAAGAGCATTATTAAGTGTTTCGAATAAAAATAATCTTGTGCCATTTGCAAAGGGGTTAGTCAAAGCTGGTTATCAATTAATCTCAACTGGTGGGACGTTAAAAGCGTTAGAACAGGCTGGACTAGAGGCTTTACCCGTATCAGCTGTTACTAACTTTGATGAAATCTTGGACGGACGTGTGAAGACGTTGCATCCAGCCATCCATGGTGGTTTATTAGCTCGCCGTGATGATCCATCACACCAAGCCCAGTTAGCCGAGCGAGGGATTACACCGATTGATATCGTTGTCGTTAACTTGTATCCATTTAAAGAAACGATTGCAAAACCAGGTGTAACAGAGGCTGATGCGATTGAAAACATTGATATTGGTGGACCGACGATGTTAAGATCAGCAGCAAAGAACTTCCGTGATGTTACGGTTGTAGTTGATCCAACAGATTATGATAAGGTGCTAGCGCAATTAAATGACGGACAAGTAACGGTAGCATTCCGCAAGCAATTAGCAGCAAAAGTGTTTCGCCATACAGCACATTATGATGCGTTAATTGCTAATTATTTTAGTGAAATAACAGAAGAGAATGCCCCCGAAACCTTAACCCTTACTTATGAGAAAGTACAATCGCTACGCTATGGGGAAAACCCACATCAATTAGCCGCTTTCTATCAAGAGCCGCTCATTAATGGTGGATCCATTGCAAATGCGAAACAGCTTCATGGCAAAGCGTTATCTTACAATAATATTCAAGATGCAAATGCTGCCTTAGAAATTGTATTTGAATTTGATAAACAACCAGCTGCTGTGGCTGTAAAGCATATGAATCCTTGTGGCGTGGGGATAGGCGAGACCCTTGAACAAGCTTTTCAGAAGGCTTATGATGCTGATCCTATTTCGATCTTTGGAGGGATTATCGCGTTGAATCGCGAAGTGGATCAAGCGACAGCTCAGCTGTTGCAAGACATCTTTTTAGAAATCGTGATTGCGCCAAGCTTTTCTCGTGAAGCACTTGATATTTTAACGAGCAAGCCGAATTTGCGCTTACTCGAAGCATCAATGGAATCAGATAAACAAGATACGCAAAAAGTCGTTAGTGTCCTTGGCGGTCTTCTTGTCCAAGACCGAGACCTTGGTCAAATTAAAGCCGATCATTTAACCGTTGCGACGGAACGCGCGCCAAGCGAAGCGGAGTTAGCAGAATTATTGTTTGCTTGGAAAGTGGTGAAGCATGTTAAATCCAATGCGATTGTCGTGGTTAAAGGTCAGCAAACCATTGGTGTAGGTGCAGGTCAAATGAATCGTGTCGGTGCTGCTCAGATCGCTTTTGAACAAGCAGGTGCTGAAACACATGGAGCTGTCCTTGCCTCAGATGCATTTTTCCCGATGCCAGACACCGTTGAGAATGCTGCAAAAGCCGGCATTACAGCAATTATTCAACCAGGTGGATCGAAGCGCGATCAAGATTCGATTGATGCATGCAATCGTCATGGTATAGCGATGGTCATGACGGATATGCGTCATTTTAAACATTAAGATATTAAGATAAGGTGAGTGATTCGGATGGACGTACTTGTGATTGGTAGTGGTGGACGTGAACATATGCTTGTGAAGAAATTGAATCAATCCGATCGTATTAAACAAGTCTATGCTGCGCCAGGCAATGGTGGAATAGCAACAGAAGCGATCTGTGTGGATATTAAAGACGATGCAATTGAAGAGCTTGTTGCGTTTGTCAAAAAGGAAGCGATTGATTGGACCATCGTCGGTCCAGAAACTCCATTAACGAAAGGGATTGTCGATGTATTCCGTCGAGAAGGGTTAAAGATATTTGGACCGACACAAGCAGCTGCGCAAATTGAAGCAAGCAAAGATTTTAGCAAACATTTAATGCAAAAATATCATATCCCTACAGCAAACTATCAGACATTTACGAATAGTGAACAAGCAAAAGCTTATATCAGTGAGCAAGGGGCACCGATTGTAGTCAAAGCAGATGGTTTAGCTGCTGGCAAAGGGGTGGTCGTGGCGATGACTGTTGAAGAAGCTCATCAAGCTGTTGAGCAGATGCTTGTTCACAATCGTTTTGGTTCAGCTGGGGCATCGATTGTAATTGAAGAATTCCTCGAAGGCAAAGAGTTTTCTCTATTTGCTTTTGTTGAAGGGGAGGCCGTTTACCCAATGATTCCTGCTCGTGATCATAAGCGTGCTTTCGACCATGACCAAGGACCTAATACTGGGGGGATGGGCGCATATGCTCCTGTTCCAAATTTAGACCCTGATCATGTATCATTTACTGTCGAGTCGATTATAAAGCCGGTCGCCAAAGCAATGGTCGCGGAAGGACATCCTTATACCGGGGTGTTATATGCTGGATTAATTGAAACGAAGTCAGGGGTTAAGGTGATTGAATTTAATGCGCGTTTTGGTGATCCTGAGACACAAGTCGTCTTACCGCTGTTGGAAAATGATTTGATCCAAGTGATTGAGGACGTGACATCAAGTATCGATCCAAAATTAAAGTGGCGAGATCAATATGCAATCGGTACGGTTGTAGCTGCAACCGGTTATCCGGGATCATATAAAAAAGATGTCCCCCTACCGGAACTTAGTGATGATTCCAGTTGTTATCTGATCCATGCCGGTACTAAACAAGGGGAGATGGGTCAACTCGTATCAAATGGAGGTCGTGTGTTATTGGTTGGGGCGATAGATAACACAATTGAAAAAGCACAAACTGAAGTTTATCACTACCTTAAACGATTTGATCAGACCGACCACTTCTTTTATCGAAAAGATATAGGTATAACTGAATCCTAACTAGCAAAAGCTTGTCGCACTCATCGAAGTACGGCAAGCTTTTGCTATTGCCGTCGATCCATTTAAAATGAATCTTCAATCAGTGGGCGGAGGGTTACAGGATGTAGATCCTGCAGACGTTGCCACAGGACGTGGCGATCTTAGTCTATGATCTTCCCTTGCACTGATTGATAGTTGAGTTAACCAGGACATTTGCGCCGGCTATCTGTGATAAAATCTTTAGTGATCATTAGTAAATTATGTTAAGGTTAAAGAAATGATTAGTTAAGGAGGCGATTGAATTGTCAGAGGATCTCGTACTTGAATTAAAAGATTTATCCATTCAGTTTAATGCAAAACAAGTACTTAACCATATCAACTTACATGTGAAACGCGGGCAAATTATTGGTTATATTGGTCCAAACGGTGCAGGAAAAAGCACAACTGTAAAAATCATTTTAGGTTTGCTTGACCGTTATCAAGGACACGTCCACGTATTTGGTCAAGATATTCGACACGGAACAGTCGAATATAAACGTCGAATTGGCTATGTTCCTGAAAACGGAGAAATTTATGATGATTTAACCGCACAAGAATACATCCTTTTTGTTGGACAGATGTATGGGATGGATGCTGAAATCATTAAGCGAAAATTAGCGGTACTACTTGAGAAGTTTGATATGAAGACCGCGACCCATTCAAGAATTGGTACGTTTTCTAAAGGGATGAAACAAAAACTGTTAATTATAGCGAGTTTAATACATAATCCAGATTTGATTTTTTTCGATGAACCGTTAAGTGGTTTAGATGCAAATAGTGTCATGATTATTAAAGAGATGATGGCACAATTGGCTAAGCAAGGAAAGACGATCTTTTATTCATCGCATATTATGGACGTTGTTGAGAAGATAAGTGATCGAATCTTATTGCTTAATGAGGGGGAAATAGTGGCGGATGGCAGCTTCGATCAACTAAAAGCTAAAAATAAGGAAGGGACGTTGGAGCAAATATTTAACCAGCTGACCGGCTTTGATCAGCATCAACAATTAGCAGAGGACATTGTGGCGGTTATTCATGGAGATGATAACAATGAATGAGTCATTAACATTAAAAATACTTGATCAATTTGCCTGGCTATTTCGTTTGTTAAAGGCAGATTATCGTTCGCTAAGATTAATTATTGCATTTAAAATCAAAATGGATCATCGTCGTGTACCTACAATTATGCAAGGTGGCAAACAGCGTGCAGATCCAATCATGACTCCATTTGTTAAATCATTATTATTATATGCTTTTTATGGCTTGTTCCTTATCCCATTTCTTATTTCTGAGGATTCTTATCTATTGCAGATGATGATTGTCTTCGCTATAATGATATTTATTTTAATAACATCGATGATATCGGATTTCTCATTTGTCTTATTAGATGTTCGAGATAAAGTGATTTTGGATACCAAACCACTAGATGCGCGAACACGAGCATTAGCAAAGTTTACCCACATTATCATTTATATGGTGCAATTGACGGGGGCTTTTTTATTAGTCCCTTTAGTAAGTAGCCTGGTCCAAGGCCCACTATTTGCATTATTGTTTTTTATAAGCATTATTTTAAATGCAGTATTTTGTATGGTTATAACCGCCCTTTTCTATATGACTATTTTAAAATTTTTTGATGGTGAAAAATTAAGCAATCTTATTAATATGATTCAGATCTTTTTAACTGTTGGGTTGTTTATAGGTTATCAATTGATTGTGCAATCTTTTGGTGTTGTTGACTTATCGATTACAATCGATTGGCAGTGGTGGCACATATTTCTACCGCCGATTTGGTTTGGTGCTGTTTTTGAGATGTTTTTACTTAACAATTATTCATTAGTGTTGATCATATCTTCGGTACTTGCTGTTTTGATTCCTTTATTATCGATATCGCTTTATTTCAAATGGATGCCTACTTTCGAACGCAACTTACAAAAACTATTGATGACCAGTCATACAGGTAAGCCTAAAAAGCATTGGTGGTCAACGTTGATAGGCCGGATCGTCTGTCGTGATGTTCAAGAACGGACGATTTTCACGTTTGCTTGTGCAATGATGCGACAAGAGCGTGAGTTTAAATTAAAAGTATATCCTTCATTAGCTATTTCAATTATCTTACCGCTGTTCTTGTTGCTTAATTTATTTAACCCTGATCAAGGGTTCGGTGGTGGACTTAGTTATCTTTATGGATACTTTGTGTTGTTGATGATTCCAAACGTGGTTTATATGTTAAAGTATTCTAGTAAAGCAAATGGTGCATGGATATATAAAGTGGTACCGATAGAAAACCGAAGTCTATATTATCGTGGGACATTGAAAGCATTTTTTGTTCAACTATGCTTACCATTGTTGAGTGTATTACTGATTGTTTATATGGTCATGATAGAGTTTTCACTGTTCCTTGATTTATTTATTATTCTTGTCACTGCATGCTTATTTACGGTGATCTGTCATAAAATCTTTAACAATGGTACATACCCGTTTTCAGCATCTTTTTCTTTTAGTGATTCAGCGGGTGCAGTGTTAGTATTTGTCGCCATGTTTGTAATTGGAATATTTGCCTTTATTCATTTTGCCTTCACCTTGATCCCATTGGGTTTATATATTTACTTGCTTGTGTTGCTTATTGCGAACTTTTTTGTTTGGAAGAAAGTTCTGTAATGAAAATGAAAAATGAGAAGGTATGTTTTAGTTCTTCTAACGTTTCGGTAAAATACTGGGCACGGTCTAGGTTTACAGTAGGTAACCTAGAATCGTGCCCATGGCATGATTTACTATTGTTTAATGTGTATGAAAAGATGATTTTAAATCGGCAACTTCAGCATTGATCGTTTCCGCGTGCTTAAGTTGTTCTGAAATGACATCATTCATTTTAACAACATGCTCAGTGGTTGATTCTGTCGTCGATGTTGCTTGTTCCATCGCACTAGCAATCTCTTCACTAGATTTAGAGATATCTTGTGTATGTTGATTAATAGTATCAATCATCTTAATATTATCAGAAATATTTTTTGCAAACTGTTTGAAGTCCTTATTAATGGCTAAAATTTTGCCGGATTCATCGGCTATATTTGTTGCTTGTGTCTCTGTTTGTGTTGTAAATTGATCAACACCAGCTAAAATTTGATCAACGGTTTTCGCAATCTGGTCTGTGGCATCAACCGAACGCTCAGCAAGTTTTCTTACTTCTTCGGCAACGATTGAGAAGCCTTTACCATGTTCCCCTGCTCTAGCAGCCTCTATCGACGCATTTAATGCCAATAAATTGGTTTGTTCAGAGATATCGTTAATAAGCGTGACAATGCCTTTTATTTTATCGATTTCATTGGTAAGCTCAGAAACAATAGCTTTGGTTTGATCAGAATTACTTGCGATTTCCTCCATTGCATTTGAGGACTGATTCACTTGATTAATGCCGGCATCGGTACTGGTGCGCATTTTATTGAAAGATTCTGTCAATTCAGTGATGTGCTGAGCAATTCCCTGAAATTGCTCGTTCATGTTATCTGTCACAGCTGAAGTTTCTTCAAATGTACTTAATTGCTCAAGGGCACTATTTGAAATATCGTCAAAATATTTGTTCATTGAACGCATTTCCTTTGTTAAATGATCAACTTTATCGGAAATGGTTTGTGATTTATTTTCTACAAAATCAATTTGGGTTTGCTGATCGTTTTGATGCTGTTCAATTTGGGTGAACATCTCATTTAAACCATGACTGAGTACGCCAATTTCATTGAAATTCTTCGTGTTTACTCGGACAGAATAGTCACCTTGCTGGAACTGGTAAATCTTTTGCTCCATCGTTTGGATCGGTTTAATAATGTAATAGTTAATAAACAAGCTAATTAAGATGGTAGCCACAATGATATTCATAAAACCGTTTAAAAATTGTCCAATTAGACCTAATTCTATACCGGTCATCTCAATTAAATTTAATAACAGCCCAGAGAGGGTTGTATTTATCAGTAGAACAATGACTAATATGGTAATTGCATGAATATGGAGTCTTTTCCAAAATGGTATTTTTTTGTGTGTCATAACTGTTCTCCTTTATTTGTCATTTTTCTATGTGTATTTTCACAAGACCTTCACATTATAACAAACAATAGGTGTAATGACGAACAAAAAGCAACGCAGTAACTTAAATCACTGCGTTGTATCTTAAGTATTTACGGTTAAACAGAATTCATTAAGAGAATTGTGGCAAGTGCTCTTTATGTGCTTCCATCATTTCATCTACAATTTGTTTAGCAACAGTATCAGATGGGGTAAGTGGGTTAATGGTTAGAGCCAAGACAGCCTTATCATAATCACCAGTTACCGCTGCTTCTGCACCAATCCGTTCGAATGATTTAATTTGTTGGACTAATCCACGAACAGCAACAGGTAAGTCCCCGACTGTGATCGGTTTAGGTCCATCTTTTGTAATGATGCTACTTACTTCTACTGCTGAATCATTCGGAATACTTGCAATGGCTCCATTATTTCTCGTGTTTACAGGTTGAATGTCACGTTTGTCATTATAAATAGATGTAATCAACCGAACGGCTGCATCTGAATAATAAGCGCCTCCACGTTCTTCAAGTTGAGGTGGTTTAATGGCTAGTTCAGGATCTTTATAAAGTTCAAATAGCTCTTTTTCTAATTTAAGAACAACTTCTGCACGTGTTCCTTTTTCTGCTGCATCTTTCTTCGTTTTTTCAAGCATGTCCTGAGATTTATAGTAGTAGTTATGGTACGGACAAGTAAGGGCATTTAAAGCACGGATAAAGCTTGGCTCCCAACCGATACCTTCAATGTTTTTGACAAAGCTTGTGTTTTCTGGATCTGTTAACATTTCAATCACTTTGTCTTTGACACTTACGCCATCTAAATAAACATCCAAGCCATAAACCATGTGATTTAAACCGGCAAAGTCAATACGGATTCTTGAGTGTTCAACATCGAGTAACTTCGCAACACCCATTTCAATACCGATTGGCACATTACATAAGCCAACCACTTTCTTAATATTCGTGTAACGAAGTACAGCTTCTGTAACCATTCCGGCTGGGTTAGTAAAGTTAATCAACCAAGCATCAGGACAGAGACGTTCGATATCACGACATATATCTACAATAACTGGAATCGTACGTAGCCCTTTGAATAGTCCTCCAGGCCCGTTGGTTTCTTGCCCTAAAACCCCATATTTCAATGGTATCCGTTCGTCCTTAGCGCGTGCTTCTAATAAACCAACACGGAATTGGGTCGTGACAAAGTCTGCGTCTTTTAAGGCCACTTCACGGTCTAATGTTAAATGAACATCAATCGGTAAGCCTGCTTTTTTCACCATACGCTTGGCAAGCTCTCCTACAATTTCAAGTTTTTCTTTTCCTGCTTCAATATCAACAAGCCAAAGCTCTGTTAATGGAAACTCATCATAACGTTTAATAAATCCTTCAATTAATTCTGGTGTGTAACTTGAACCTCCACCAATCGTTGCAACTTTTAACTTTTTTGTCATAAGTCATTTGCCTCCATTTCTTATATCGGTTATCCTAGTTAGTTATCCTTTTATGAAAGACATGATCATTCATAAAAGCGTTATCAATGATCATTGTATCTTGGATAACGCGTGTTGCCTAGGGCTTTTGTGGAAACGGTTTATTTTAACAAAGAAAGGAACTTGTTTTATTTGCGTAACAGGGTGTTTTCTACTAGGTGTCGGTCTTTGAAAAAGCCAAGCGCTTCGTGGAGATCTTTGTTATAATAAAGATTAGAAAAAGTGGTCTTCGCTCCTCTCTTAGCGAATTTATTGATTTTCTTAGGCTTAGTCTTTGAAATTTTTAAGCTTTCTTAACGTAAAATAAAGCGCGTTAACTTATATGTTAGTAAAGGATGGGTGTCATGATAACAAAGAAATTATTAAGTCTTATTATGTTGTGTTTAATTATTTTAATTGCTTGTTCTAGTGATAATGCGGATCAAACAGGTCAAAATGTGCCTTCAAAAGAAATCGACCAGGAACCGATTGAAACATCTGAACCTCAATTTTATTATCCGCTAACAGGGTTGCCGTCTTCCCACCCTGTTACGAACCGAATTGTGAGTGTGATGATTAATAACCATCCGGCTGCCCGTCCCCAAACGGGTCTATCTCAAGCTGATATTGTGTTTGAATTGCTAGCTGAAGGACAAACAACACGCTTTTTAGCAATGTTTCAAAGTGAAGAACCAGAGGTCGTAGGACCTGTTCGGAGTGCACGTCCGTATTATTTTAACTTAGCTGATGATTACAATGCGCTTTATGTTTACCATGGAGCAGCAGATTTTATTGAAAATATGCTTAAAGGCGGTGCAGCTGACCATTTGAATGGAGCCTATTTTGATAATGATGGTCATTTGTTTGTTAGAGAATCTTTCCGTGTTGCTCCACATAATTCTTATTTGCAGTATCAAGCTGTAGCGGATGTTGCGACTAATCAAGGCTATGATATGGAAGCTACATATGAGCCTTTAACATTTTTAGATGAGGAAGCTTTTGATGATATTGCCGGAGAACAACGGTCTGAAGTCACCTTATATTATGGACAAGAATCCGTTCGATACGTATATGATGAGACAATGGATAAGTACTTGCGTTATAATAATCAACAACAAACCGTTGAATTAGGAAATGAAACAGCAATTGAATTGGATAATGTTTTCATCATAGAAACCCCACACCAAGTGATTGATGATCAAGGACGACGAGATATTGATCTAACATCAGGTGGCAATGCTTATTTATTGCAAAAGGGTAAGATTCAGAAGATCCAGTGGAAAAATAGTGAAGGTAGAATCATTCCGGTACGCAATGATGAGCCTGTCGGATTTGTTCCGGGGAAAACATGGGTTAATGTAGTTCCGACAGATCCAGGCTTGAATGGGATAACGGAAATGGAATAGGAGGTTAACGTCAATGCAAATCGATAAATTGAGAGGAGAACAGCTTGATCAGTTGTTTGATGCGATTTTAACATTAAAGGATCGTGAAGAATGTTATCGTTTTTTTGATGATCTTGCCACAATGAACGAAATTCAGGCACTTGCTCAACGGTTAATGGTAGCAAAGATGCTTTATGAAGGCCAAACTTACCATGCGATTGTCGAAGAATCGCATGCGTCAACAACAACGATATCACGTGTTAAACGGTGTTTGACTTATGGAAGTGAAGGTTATACAACAGTATTAGATCGAATGACTAAAAAAACTGAGGAATAAGAGAGGATGGCTACAATGGTGCGTTTTGGTGTAATAGGAACAAATTGGATTACAGATCGGTTTTTAGAAGCTGGTTTTATGGTAGATGATTTTAGGTTAACTGCTGTTTATTCAAGGACTAAAGAAAAGGCAGAAGTTTTTGCTGCTAAGTATCAAGTTGATACGACCTATACGGATATCGATCACTTTGCGCAAAGTGATAAGATTGATGCGGTTTATATTGCTAGTCCAACATCACTTCATGCTGAGCAAGCTATCCGCTGTATGGAGCAAGGTAAACATGTCTTTGTTGAGAAACCAATCGCATCGAATCAACGAGAAGTTGAGCAAATGATTGCAGTAGCTAAAAAGCATGATGTTTTATTAATGGAAGGGATGAAAACTACCCATTTACCTAACTTTAAGGTGCTTAGAAATCATCTGACAACGATTGGGCCTGTTCGTCATTTGATAGCTAATTTCTGTCAATATTCATCACGGTATGATCAGTATAAGGAAGGTGTTGTGCTAAATGCCTTTAAGCCCGAATTCTCTAATGGATCATTGATGGATATCGGTATTTATACAGCTTATCCAATGGTGGCATTGTTCGGTGCCCCTGAACATGCCAATGCCAATGCCTATATGCTTGATTCTGGTGTGGACGGTCAAGGAACTATCGCTGTTAAATATCCAGAACTAACTGCAGATTTAATGTTTTCAAAAATTACAAATTCTAATATCCCGTCAGAAATTCAAGGTGAAAAGGGGACAATTGTCGTTGATAAATGGAGTGATATGCGTAAGTTGACTCTAATTGATAATGAAGGAACGGTTACCGATATTTCTGTTGAGCAAAAACAAAATACGATGTATTATGAAATCAACCATTTTGTCGGCTTATTACAGGACGGTTCGCGTGAAAGTGATGTGAATAGTCATATGGTGTCGTTAAATACAATGAAACTGCTTGATCAGGCGAGAGCTTCTATCGGCCTGCGCTTTCCTGCTGATGACATTTAACACCATTTAACGCTTTTTTACGCCATACAAAAAAGTGAACCCATTCCGTAAAACATCCATATCAAAATAGAGAACAGAGGTCAATCTATTTAGGTAAATACTAACGGACGCTAATGGCCTGATTCACTTAATGAACCTACAATCAGTGGGCGAAGTACGAAAATGCCCACTGATAGAAGTTTCGTTTTATATTGGATATCTCAATAAACGTACTGCTAAACTTGGCGGTGCGTTTTTTAGCTGTGCAAATAAGTATTTATCACAGATAACCGTCCGTAAACGCCTGCCACAAAATAGAAAGCAAAGGTCAATTGATATAGGTAGACGCTAACGGACGCTAATGGCCTGATTCACTCAACTACCACGGATTGAAGTTTCATTTTATTAAGTCGATTAATTGATGATTCCTTGATAAAATTTCCCCGTTTTGATGTTGTTTTTGTTATAATGAAGAGATGAAAAGAAAGAGATTGGAGGCTTCATGTTGTATAATCGCAAGGCATGGAAGCATGTATTTAAACTAGACCCGAATAAATCGCTAACTGATCAACAGTTAGATCAAATATGTCAATCTGGAACGGATGCCATTATCGTTGGTGGAACAGACAATGTTACCCTTGATGGTGTGCTTGATTTAATGAGTCACATTCGTCGTTATACCGTCCCTTGTGTACTTGAGGTATCAACCCTTGATGCGATCACACCTGGTTTTGACTTTTATCATATTCCAATGGTTTTAAACAGTCGTGAGAAGAAGTGGATGATGGATATTCAACATCAAGCAGTGAAAGAATACGGTCACTTCTTAAATTGGGATGAACTAGTGACAGAAGGCTATGTGATCTTAAATCCCGATGCCAAAGCCTATCAATTAACCAATTGTCGCTTACCTGATAGCGATGATGTGATTGCTTATGCCCAAATGGCTGAGCATATGTTTAAATTACCGATCTTCTATATCGAATATAGTGGTACATATGGTGATCCGGCACTGGTCAAAAAAGTTAAACAAGAACTGCAACACACTCAGCTTGTTTATGGTGGCGGCATTAAGCATCGCTCACAGGCAGAAGAAATGGCGCAATATGCGGATGTAATTGTTGTGGGAAATGGCTTATATGAACAGTTTGATGAAGCGATAGAAACAGTAGCAGCAGTTAAACATTGATAAGGACGGTGATAGTGTGAATCAACAAACGGAAGATTTCCTCAATGGATTAAATAAAAAGCAACAAGAAGCTGTTAAATATACTGAAGGTCCACTGTTGATTATGGCAGGTGCTGGTAGTGGTAAGACACGTGTACTTACTCATCGGATTGCCTATTTATTGGATGAAAAACAAGTTGCACCTCGCAATGTACTGGCGATAACGTTTACTAATAAGGCGGCAAGAGAGATGAAATCGCGCGTCCGTCAATTGGTGGGGCCGGAAGGTGAATACATGTGGGTATCTACCTTCCACTCGATGTGTGTCCGTATGTTAAGAAGAGATATTGATCGGATTGGTTATAATCGCAATTTCACTATTTTAGATAGTGGTGATCAACTGACCGTGATAAAAAACGTATTAAAAGCAAAAAATATTGATGCCAAAAAATTTGAGCCACGGGCGATGTTAGCTGGGATTAGTGCAGCCAAGAACCGATTGCTGACACCTAAACAACTCGAAGCAGAGGTTGGCAATTTCTATGATAAAACAGTTGCTGATGTGTATCAAGGTTATCAGAAAGTGTTGCAACAGAATCAATCATTAGATTTTGATGACTTAATTATGCAAACCATTAAATTGTTTGATCGTGTTCCTGAAGTGTTGGAATACTATCAAAGACGTTTTCAATATATTCATGTTGATGAGTACCAAGATACGAACCATGCACAATATCAACTCGTGAAACAATTGGCAGCCAAATTCCAAAACCTTTGCGTTGTTGGTGATTCTGATCAATCGATCTACCGTTGGCGTGGAGCAGATATAAAAAATATTCTATCATTTGAAAAAGATTACCCTAATGCACAGGTGGTCCTTCTTGAACAAAACTATCGATCGACAAAGTCAATTTTAGATGCGGCGAATGCAGTGATTAGCCGTAATTCTGGACGTAAACCAAAGAAACTATGGACCGATAATGATCATGGTTCTAAATTGTATTATTACCAAGCAGCGACCGAACAATATGAAGGTCTGTATGTGGCTGACAAAATTGAAACGTATGTGCAAGAGCAGACATTTAATTATCGAGACATTGCGATTCTTTATCGAACCAATGCACAATCTCGTGCGATTGAAGAAACATTTGTGAAGGCAAATATCCCTTATCAAATGGTCGGTGGAACGAAATTCTACGATCGTAAGGAAATCAAAGATATGTTGGCATATTTGCGTCTTATCTCTAACCCAAATGATGATCTGAGTTTTGCCCGTGTCGTGAATGAGCCAAAGCGCGGAGTAGGCAAGACCTCACTTGAAAAGCTCCAAAACTATGCAACCAATCATGACATTTCATTGTATACAGCAACAAAAGAAATTGATTTTGTTGGCCTTAGTACACGTGCAACCAAGTCACTTGCGGCATTTGGACAAATGATTACAGAATGGACCCAACAGCAAGAATTTTTAACAGCAACCGATATGGTTGAAGAAGTGTTAAAGCGGACAGGCTATGAAGAGATGCTTATTAATGAGCGCACGATCGAATCGCAGAGTCGTTTAGAGAACTTAAATGAATTTAAAACGGTCACCCAACACTTTGAAAAAGAAAGTGAAGACAAAACTCTTGTTGCCTTTCTTACAGATTTAGCGCTTGTAGCTGATATTGATCGTATCGATGATGATCCATTTGCTGATAATAGGGTAACGATGATGACTTTACACGCAGCCAAAGGTTTGGAGTTTCCGGTTGTGTTTTTAATTGGCATGGAAGAGAATGTTTTCCCCCATAGCCGCTCGTTAATGGACGATGAGGAGATGGAAGAAGAACGTCGCCTGGCTTATGTTGGGATTACACGTGCGGAAATGGTGTTACATTTAACCCATGCGCAGATGCGTTCCCTTTATGGACGCACCAATATGAACCCAATTAGTCGCTTTATCCATGAGGTACCAACGGATCTAATCGAGGGGTTGGCGGAAAAAAAAGATCAACCTATTTTTTCTTTGTCGCATAAACAGCAATCGACACCAACGGAAAAATCTGCGCCAAAGCAAACCTTTAAGCGTCAGGCTCAGAAACAATCAACAGGTGGGGAAAAACAGGCTTGGCAAGTTGGTGACAAGGCAGCGCACAAAAAATGGGGTACGGGTACGGTTGTCAAAGTATCGGGTACGGGTGAATCATTAGAATTAGATATTGCCTTTCCGGCACCAACTGGGGTTAAACGATTGCTCGCTAAATTTGCCCCGATTACGAAACCATGATGAAGAGGTGACAGGATTGACATCACTAGAGAAAAAAGTTGCTGATTTACACCAGACTTTACACACATATAATTATCAATATCACGTCCTTGATCAACCAACAGTACCTGATGCCGAGTATGATCGATTAATGCAAGAGTTACGAACGTTAGAATCAGCCCACCCTGAGCTCATTACAGCTGATTCACCGACGCAACGTATTGGAGGTCAACCCCTTGAAGGGTTTAATAAAGTTGAACATCGGGTCCCCATGCTCAGCTTGGCAAATGCTTTTAATGATCAAGATTTACGTGATTTTGACCGTCGCGTTCGCGAAGGATTGGGGGTTGAACAGGTTGATTATGTTTGTGAATTGAAAATTGATGGTTTAGCGGTATCTTTACGTTATGACCAAGGTATATTCCAACAAGGGGCAACGCGAGGTGACGGGAATATTGGCGAAGATATTACGCGCAATTTGAAAACGATTCGCAGTATTCCATTAAAAATCAATGAAACCAGTACGATTGAAGTTCGTGGCGAAGCCTTCATGCCAAAGCAATCTTTTCTCTCTTTAAATAAAGATAAAGAGGCGCGTGAGGAAGAGCCCTTTGCCAACCCCAGAAATGCGGCGGCGGGTTCATTAAGACAACTTGATCCAAAGATTGCTGCCAGTCGTAATCTTGATATTTTCATTTATGCCGTTGGAGAATGGGAAGCTGGGCATTTAGATAGACATAGTGATCGATTAACTTATTTGACCACGTTAGGATTTAAGATCAACCCAGAATGGCAGAAGTGCCAAGGAATTGACCAAGTGATTGATTATGTGGAGAACTGGGTAACTAAACGTGCTGAGTTACCTTATGAAATTGATGGTATTGTCATTAAAGTTGATCGTCTTGATTATCACGACGTATTGAAGACAACGGCAAAGAGCCCACGTTGGGCGATTGCTTACAAGTTTCCAGCTGAAGAGGCTGTCACGACGTTGATTGATGTCATTCTAAGTGTCGGGCGAACAGGTGCTGTTACACCGACTGCTTTACTTGAACCTGTAAAAATCGCTGGTACAACCGTTCAACGCGCGTCTTTGCATAATGAGGATTATATTAAAGAAAAGGGTATTCGTATTAACGATACGGTTGTCATTAAAAAGGCAGGAGATATTATCCCTGAAGTGGTGAGGGTTATACCAGAACAACGCCCAAAAGATGCTGAACCTTTTTCCATGCCAGCCGACTGCCCGTCATGTGGCGCGGAGCTGGTTCGCCTCGATCAAGAGGTGGCGTTACGTTGTATTAATCCAAACTGCCCAGCCCAATTAAAAGAGGGACTGACGCATTTTGTGTCAAGAAATGCCATGAATATTGATGGACTTGGGGAAAAGGTGGTTGAGCAACTTTATGAGAATCAACTCGTTGCCAATGTTGCTGACCTTTATCAACTTAAACGCGAGGAATTATTAGCGCTCGAACGAATGGGCGAAAAATCTGTTAGCAATTTGTTAACAGCGATTGAGGCCTCAAAAGCAAACTCACTTGAGCGGCTACTATTTGGTTTAGGTATTCGCTTTGTTGGTGCAAAAGCAGCTAAGACATTGGCTCGTGCATTTGGCGATATCGATCAACTCCGAGCCGCCTCACGCGAATCATTAGAAGCTGTTGCTGAAATTGGAGAGAAGATGGCTGATTCGATAGTCCGTTATTTTGCGGAAGAGAGGGTTGAGCAATTAATTGATTGCCTCAAACAAGTTGGTGTGAACATGTGTTATCGAGGTCCAAAGCCAACTGTGAAGCAAGAACCATCGATTTTTGACAATAAAACCATTGTGTTAACTGGGAAACTTGAGCAATTAACAAGAAATGAAGCAAAAGAAAAAATTGAGATGTACGGTGGGAAAGTGACAGGAAGTGTAAGCGCAAAGACAGATTTACTTATTGCTGGTGAAGAGGCAGGTTCAAAGCTAGCCAAGGCAGAGCAATTAGGGATTGAAATATGGAGTGAACAGCAGTTTATTGATCAAATAGATAAATAAAAAGAGAGGAGGACTGGGATGAAACGTTTATTAATGATATTAGGTGTTATTTTCATCGTATTAGCCGGCTGTGCACCTGATTTTTCTAATCAAGAAGAAGTCGTAGATGAAACAATGCCTGATGATGCTGCACAAGAGTCTGCGATCATTCCAAACTATAGTGTGTCTGATCAGGAATATCAAATTCTATTACCTTATCGTTTGAGTCAATCACGAGGTGTGACAACGAACCAAGTTGCGAACCGTTTAGATATCCCCGCATTGGAAAACGGGTTACGTCGACATTCAGTAAATGTGTTTGATCCAGACAGCCATTACTTTCAAGAAGGTCAGCAGCTAGAGAGAAGTGAATTATATAGTTGGTTAGAGCGCGAGTCTGACTCAGATGAACTCGGTTTAAATCCATCAGTTGATTACGATGAAGAAGACGATGAAGAAGAAATTATCGAGGAAGAAAGAGATAATCCAAGGTATTTATCACATATTCTTGAACAAAATTACCTTGTTCGAACGGATGATAATGCGGTTCAGCTAGCTGGTATTTCTTTGGGGATTGCGATGAAATCGAATTATCGTTTTCAGACTGAAATTGGTGGTCCTTTTTACTACGAAGACATTTCAGAACAAGAAATGCTGCAAGAAGCGGCTGTTATTGCCGAAGAAGTAGTTAGTCGAATGCGTCAAAAAGAAGGATTACAAGAGATACCAATCATGATTGGTATTTATCGTGAGGCAGCAAGAGATGCTCTTGTTCCAGGTCACTTTGTTGCAACAACAACTGTACAGGGTGGGAGTCAATCGATCGATAATTGGGAATCTGTTGATGAACAGTATGTACTCTTTCCTTCTAGTGATGCGCGCAATTTAGATCCAGATCTATCAGCTACGATTGAGGGGTTTAAATCAGAAGTTGCAGAATATTTCCCAAACTATGTCGGCATCATCGGCGAAGGTTTTTATGAAGGTGATCAAATTCGTAAGCTTACACTAGAAATACCTATTGAATTTAATGGTCAGGCTGAAGTTGTCGGCTTTACTCAATATGTATATGGCTTAATTATGGACAGCTTTCAGCCTCACTTTGCGATTGAGGTCAATATCAAGTCGAGTAATCAACAAGAAAGCTTGATTGTTCGTGAAGCAGGTGAAGAAGAACCGATTGTCCATATATATGAAAGATAATTTGATTGTTGTGGTAATTAAGTCTTATCACAGACAACCGTCTGTAAAACCACCCTCAAAATAGAGAGTAGAGCAAATCGATTGAGGTGGGTGATAACGGGCGCTAATGTCCTAATTCACTCAACTAGCCATCAGTGGACCTGATTGAAGGTTCGTTTTGTCGGGGTTCGTAAAGTTGTCATTGTAAGTTACGATAAGTGAGAAAGAAAAAGAAGGATTATGCCATCTTTTTCTTTCCGTGTTTTTCTAGTTGATCTCACATATGCGCCATTCTTTTAAACGGATAAAGTTGCTAAAGCGCGCTATTGTTTGCTATTATCATAAGTATGTTTAATCAGATGAAGTAAAAATCTCATGGAGGTGACAGAAATGGCTGAAATTTCAAAACAACAAGTTAAACATGTCGCTCATCTCGCTCGATTGGCGATAACGGATCAAGAAGTTGAAGTGATGACAAAGCAACTAGGAGATATTATTCACTATGCTGAACTATTAAATGATCTAGATACAAGCCAAGTTGAACCAACCACACATGTGTTGGATCTTAAAAATGTGATGCGTAAAGATGAGCCACGCAAATGGATTGATCGAGAGGATGCTTTAAAGAACGCACCAGATCAACACGATGGTCAATTCCGAGTGCCATCAATCTTAGAATAGGAGGCGAGCAGAAATGTCAGTTTTTGAGTATACGTTAAAAGAATTACAAGCTAAGCTACATAATAAAGAACTTACCGTGACAGAACTTGTGCAAGCTTCCTTTGATCAAATTGAAGCTGTTGATGATCAAATTAAAGCTTTTTTAACTTTAAATAAAGAAGCTGCTCTAAAACAAGCACAACAACTAGATGAGCAAGTTGATCAAGCCAATCATCCATTATTCGGTATACCAATTGGTATAAAGGATAATATGGTAACAAAAGGGATACGCACAACGTGTGGGAGTCAATTTTTATCTAATTTCAATGATCCCTTATATGATGCAACCGTCGTTGATAAGTTAAACAAGGAAAATACCGTTATGGTTGGAAAATTAAACATGGATGAATTTGCGATGGGATCATCTAATGAGAATTCAAGCTACTATACAACCCGTAATCCTTGGAATACTGATTATGTGCCAGGTGGTTCAAGCGGTGGTTCTGCAGCAGCAGTTGCAGCTCGGGAAGTCTTTTTTTCATTAGGTTCAGACACGGGTGGATCAATCCGTCAACCCGCTGCTTTTTGTGGAGTGGTAGGTTTAAAACCAACTTACGGTCTAGTGTCTCGCTTTGGATTGGTCGCCTTTGCTTCTTCACTTGATCAGATTGGTCCGATTACAAGAACAGTGGAGGATAATGCCCATCTTTTACAAGCGATCGCGGGACATGATCCAATGGATTCAACATCTGCTAATGTTGAGATCCCAACGTATAGTGATGCCTTGAAACAAGATGTTAAAGGGTTGAAGATTGCTGTACCTAAAGAATATCTGTCAGATCAAGAAGGTGTGAATGGCGAAGTACGTGAAGCTGTATTAGCTGCGCTTAAAGTATATGAGGAGTTAGGTGCGACGTGGGAAGAAGTTTCCCTGCCTCATTCTAAATACGCAGTAGCCGCTTACTACTTGCTTGCTTCATCAGAAGCTTCCGCTAACTTAGCACGGTTTGATGGTGTTCGTTACGGTGTCCGCACAGAAAATGCTGATAATATGATTGATATGTTTAAGAAATCCCGAAGTGAGGGCTTCGGCGATGAAGTTAAACGTCGGATTATGTTAGGAACATTTGCACTTAGCTCAGGCTATTACGATGCTTATTATAAAAAAGCGCAAAAAGTACGGACATTAATTAAAAATGATTTCGATAAAGTGTTTGAAGACTTTGATGTTATTATTGGGCCAACAACACCAACACCAGCCTTTAAAGTGGGTGAAAAAGTTGACGATCCATTGACCATGTACGCTAATGACATTTTAACGATTCCTGTTAACTTAGCAGGTGTACCTGGTATGTCAATACCATGTGGATTCTCAAAAGATGCCGGCTTACCAATTGGCTTGCAAATTATCGGAAAACATTTTGATGAAAGTACCCTTTATCGGGTAGCGTACGCATTTGAACAGGCAACAGATTATCATAAACAACGTCCTCATTTAGGAGGGGTGAAGTCATGAATTTCGAGACAATTATCGGTTTAGAGGTTCACGTTGAACTTAAAACAGATTCAAAGATATTTAGTCCAAGCTTTAACCATTTTGGGGCAGCGACCAATGAAAATGTCAATCCAATTGATTTAGGTTATCCGGGTGTTTTACCCGTGCTCAATGAAGAAGCCGTCAATTTTGCTATGAAAGCTGCTATGGCGTTAAACTGTGAAATAGCAACAGATACTAAGTTTGACCGTAAAAATTACTTTTATCCAGATAACCCTAAAGCTTATCAAATCTCACAATTTGATCAACCGATCGGCGAGAACGGCTGGATTGATATTGAAGTAGAGGGTAAGACAAAGCGGATAGGGATTACTCGCCTTCATTTAGAGGAAGATGCAGGAAAGTTAACGCATAGTGGTGATGGTTACTCACTAGTTGATTTTAACCGTCAAGGAACACCCCTTGTGGAAATTGTATCAGAACCAGATCTGCGCTCACCAGCAGAGGCCTATGCGTATTTAGAGAAATTAAAAAATATCATCCAATACACCGGTGTGTCTGATTGTAAAATGGAAGAAGGCTCATTACGTTGTGATGCTAATATTTCGCTTCGACCGATTGGTCAAGAGGAATTTGGTGTCAAGACAGAATTGAAAAATTTAAACTCATTTTCTTTTGTTCAAAAAGGCTTAGAATTTGAAGAAAAACGTCAACAAAAAGAATTATTAACAGGTGGGGTGATTTTACAAGAAACCCGCCGTTATGATGAACAAACAAAGGAAACGATTTTAATGCGCGTTAAAGAAGGTTCAGATGATTATCGCTATTTCCCTGAACCAGACCTTGTGCCACTCTATATCGATGAGGATTGGAAAGCACGGATTCGTGCAGAAATCCCAGAGCTTCCAGATGCTCGAAAAGCACGTTATATTAAAGAATTAAATTTACCTGCTTATGATGCGATGGTCTTAACAAGTACGAAAGAAATGTCAGACTTCTTTGAAGCCGCTATAGCAGCTGGTGCTGACGTCAAACTGGTTTCCAATTGGTTAATGGGTGAGGTCTCTGCTTATATGAATAAGCAACAGAAAGAACTTCATGATTTACCACTGACACCAGCCGCGTTGGCAAAGATGATTACGCTGATTGATGATGGCACTTTATCATCTAAAATGGCGAAAAAAGTTTTTGCTGAGCTTGTTGAGAACGGTGGCGATCCTGAGCAGATTATTAAGGATAAAGGTCTTGTGCAAATTTCAGATGAGGGTCAATTAACTGAAATCATTACAGCCATCCTTGATAAAAACGAACAATCAATTGAAGACTTTAAAAATGGTAAGGATAAAGCAATTGGCTTCTTAGTCGGTCAAGTGATGAAAGAGACAAAAGGACAAGCTAATCCACCCATGGTAAATAAAATTTTGTTAGCTGAAATTAAAAAACGCTAATGTTTATCCAGGACTATCAATACAGTTGTTATTGATAGTCTTTCTTTGCACATGCGTCTACTATAAACGAATGGGAAACGATAAATCCAAAATCTCAGTAGACGCATGAATGTTTTCTAAGTTTTCAGGCATTAACGATGTTAAATGCTTACTACTTAGTTGATTACATTGCTCACCATTGCTTCCTCTAATCAGTGGGGACGTTCTTCTCCCACTGATTGGTTGTTGAGTGAATCAGGATATTAACGTCCGTTAACTCCCGTCTAAATAGATGAACTTCCCTCTCTAGTTTGAGGCGGGTGTTTTACGGACGGTTATCTGTGATAAAAAAACAGCTAATTTGGAGTTTTTCTGACACAAAAATGGTATGATAAAGTCAGATAGTGTATGTCATTAGGGGGTTTTTTATGAAACGCGCAAGAATTATTTACAATCCAACGTCAGGTCGAGAAGCTTTTAAAAATAAACTTCCTGACGTATTAGCAAAATTCGAGCAAGCCGGTTATGAGACGTCAGCGCATGCAACAACAGGTATTGGAGATGCAACTGAAGCCGCTCGAATCGCTGTTACTCGTCATTTTGATGTGATTGTAGCGGTAGGAGGAGATGGCACGATTAATGAAGTTGTTACAGGAATATCAGATGCTGATCAGCGTCCGCGTTTAGGCATTATCCCTGCTGGAACAACGAATGATTTTGCTCGTGCTTTGAATATTCCTAAGGCAATTGATAAAGCTGTTGATATTATATTAGCCAACCATACCTGCAAACTTGATGTGGGTCGAGTTAATGAGCATTATTTTGTTAATATTGCTGGTGGAGGTAAACTGACAGAGGTATCTTATGAAGTACCAAGTAAATTGAAAACGATGTTAGGCCAACTTGCTTATTTTATGAAGGGTGTTGAGCTAGCACCACGTTTACGACCGATACAAACCCGGATTGAATATGATGGTGATGTGTTTGAAGGTGAGATTATGATGTTTTTAATCGCGAATACAAATTCTGTTGGTGGCTTTGAAAAGTTAGCTCCAGATGCAAAAATGGATAATGGTCTATTTGATCTGCTCGTTTTGAAAAAAAGCAATGTTGCTGAACTTGTTCGTGTATTGTCAGCCGCTACAAGAGGAGCTCACTTTGATGACGCTAATGTATTTCATGCCAGAGCTAAAGATATTAATGTCTACACAGAAGAGAAGATGCAATTAAATATCGATGGTGAGTATGGTGGGCTATTACCGGGTAAATTCACCAATCTTAAGCAACATATTGAATATTTTGTTCCGACACCTGACCAAGCTACATTACAAATTGAAGAACCAAATGAAGAAGCTCTTGATTAAATTCGAGGGCTTTTTATCATGGATAACCGTCCGTAACTAAATAGAGAACAGAGGTCAATCGATAAGTTGAGTGATAACGGACGCTAATGCTCTGATTCACTCAACTAACAATCAGTGGACGAAGGCTCGTTTTTATTTTTGGTTTCCGTTAACCTAACTTTGAGAAGCGAGAGGCCTTTACTTTAGCTAGACATATAATATTAGTAACTTTTGTCGTATGTATGTGAAGCTAGTTAAGGTATAAAGTCCTTTTTCTGAAAAGATACAGGATTCGACAGATTCCACAATCGCCTTGTGTTATATTATGGATATTCATTCTAGTGATTCAAGAAAGGAGGACTAGTAAAAGCGAAGGACTAGGATAACGACAGCATGGCTAAGTAAATCACTTCTCCTAATTTTTTGTTGCCCATTTAGAAAAGGAGCATTGTATTTACTTAAACATCATTTGCTTTAAATCAATGAACATCTTTGTTTCGACATCAATAATAAATAACAGAGGTGATTAAGGTGAAAAGTAAAATGAAAAAAGTGATATGGATAGCCGTACTCGTGATCAGTGTGACAACCATCCTAGGCATTCCATCGTTAATGGCTGAAGTTGAAGAATGGGACCCAGCTGATTGGGATGAGGATAAGTTAGCATCCTTTGATTTAGGTTTAATTGATGAAGATGATCATATTGAAATCAGTGAAGACGAACTCGTTATTGATAAATCAAAAGCGATTGAGGTAGAAGATGATAACACAATGTCAACACAAAGCTATTACTCGGTTGATGGTGATCGGATGTATTTTACCGATATGTTGACGAATGATGATCCAGATGATTGGTGGTTCTTTACGCTCGATGAGGAAAGAAGTTTTCTATTTGAGCTTGAAAGTAATCAAACAGATTATTATATTCAACTTTATTTAGTAGATTGGGATACTGGCAATGCATATGAGACAAGCGTTGGATCAACCCCTAACAGGCTATACGCTGGTGACCACATACCTGAAGGGGATTGGGCACTTCGCGTTTATTCAAATGATCAATTAGGTGATGCCTATACAATAAAAATGAATGCGGCAAATCCAGCAGGTGCTGTAGGACTTGTATCGAGATCTGCTTCATTATTATATGCTGCCTTAAGCTATGATAATGGTGATATTTATTTTAATGGTGATTATATCGCTAACTTTAGTGGTGATAATAGTCACTTAGATTGGGAGCGACGCTACCATTTTAGTTGGGATGGCAACTATAATCAACGGACACACACTGTTTCAAGTGTAAAGATTAGGAACATCTCCTCACCTGTAAGTTATCAATCGCAATATGCGAGCTCATCCAATGCTTTACTCATTTATTTGGATATAGGTACACTATTTATGCATCATGAATCTTATTTCCGATCAGGACCACCGACACAGTATGAAAGTTCTTTTGTTGATACAATTGGATTGATCACACCAAGACGTCTAGATCAAGATGACTTCGAACATTGGGGTGATCACATTTTAGTCTATGATACTGAAAATAATGAAACGATAGACTTTTTCAGTGTCTTGAATTATTACTATGCGAGTGGCGTAGAACGGACGCCAACGATTAATTTTTTACAGTAGCAAGCAGTAAAGATTCACTCAGCCGCAGTAACAAAGGAGGATAGACACCATGATTACCAACAGATTTGCCACAACGCATTACGGAAGATTGATCAATCAGAATAGCACGTCCAATCTTTTTCTTTTTAATCAAACGAATAATCAAGTAACGACGAACGCTGATTATCTAGCTAATCAAGATATTTATAAACAACAAGCCTCTCATCGAATGGGAAAAGAGATCTTTAACATTGTAAGGAATGAAGAAGGTACAGTTACCGATATGGTAGCCGTTACAGATGGTAGTCGAAGGTTTAATTGGGGATTATTAGCACTACCACTTGTTCCGAACCACAACACTACGGACAACGTTGGTTACGATATTGATTATTTAGCTTCTGAATACGTCAATTATCAAAATCAAATTAAACGATTATACAGTGAAGAGGAGCAGGCGGAGCAACTTCAGAAACTTGATCAACTCATGAGCAAACAAGTTGAGAAGTATGCCGAGAAATTTGCTGAAATAACAGGTGATTTTTTTAATCAAAACGGTGTGGTTGTTCAAGCAGAGGATATTAAATCAAGTTTAATTGATCATTTTCATCAACGCACAGAGCAATACCAACACTTTTATCAACAAAATCAAGATTATGCTCATTTAAAAGGAACAGAAGATGAGTGGCTGTTAGATGATACGATCTACATGGGTGATTATTTGCGTTATGCTTTTACTCAAGAACATTCAGAAATGAGCGTTTCTAGCGAACATGGTTACCATATTGAGGAGTTGGTTGCAGTTGGAACCATTGCCTCTGAAACGTGGCAGATGGCATATCAATCTCGACACCTTGGTTCGTATAAAAATAAGTCAGAAGAGGAGCTAGGTGTTTCCTTAGGGTTAATGGCGATGAAATATGAGTTGATCAGTGACAACTATCAGCTAAGTGATCCTTTTAAAGCAAAGCTTGATCAAGCTTTTAAAACATACCTACAGGTAGAGAACGAAAAGGCATGTGACTATGTAACTCAGCAACAAAAAGATCCCTATGTGCGAAATAAACAAGCTTATAAAATGGATTGGAATGAACAGTTGGTTTATGACATTATTGAGAGAATGGTAAGTAGTCTTCAAACGCATGATGTGCAACAAGCTATTGAAAAAGACATCCTTATCATTACTGAGATGTACAAAGATAATCGTAACCAGCACTTAAATGTATCAAGATACAATAATCACAATCATTTATCGACGATTAACAATTATGTCCAAGACTGGAATCGTTTTATTAAGGCTACCATACCAGACGATCAGGTAAATGATTATTTACTAGATGTTGATTTAGTAAAATTAGATTTAAAGGTTTAATGGCTAAAAAGTCAGCGATAGATGCTGGCTTTTTATTTTTTGAAATCCAATCGCACTTTAGTATTTGTTAATCATTTTTTGTTGATAGGGGGTTAAATTCCCTGCTTTCCTAAAGCATAAAGCCTTCAAGGACGAATTTAGACAAATTAATTATTTCCTAGGAAATAAAAAGTCGAAAGAGCGTCACTTTCTTTCCTAAGGGCTTTTTGATAAACTATGAACAGCGCTAAGAAAAGGACGTTGATACAATGAACAAACAACAAGTACCTGTCAAAAAGAATCAGACCGTTACCCTGAATTTTGAAGACATCACACATGAAGGAAGTGGAGTCGGCAAACTAGATGGTTATCCGCTATTTGTTGAAAATGCTTTGCCAGGTGAAACAGCGAAGGTAAAAGCAATTAAAGTGAAGAAGAACTATGCAATCGGTAAGTTGATAGAGATTGAAACAGAAAGTGCTGAACGCGTCACACCACCATGCAATGTATATTTTCAGTGTGGCGGTTGTCAGCTGCAACACATGAGCTATCAGATGCAATTAGATATGAAACGAAAACAAGTTGAAACAGTATTGAAAAAAATAGCTCATATTGAAAATGTGTCAGTGGAACCGACCTTGGGAATGGAAGATCCTTGGCGCTATCGCAATAAAGTGCAAATCCCGGTTGCAAATAAAAGGGGCGAGTTGATAACCGGTTTTTATCGCAAAAAAAGTCATGATATTATTGAGGGAATGGATCGTTGCATTATTACAGCAGAGGTGAATGATCGTATGGTAGAAGCAGTCCGCTCCATTGCGGATCAACTTGGCATACCTGCCTATGATGAACAATCTCATCGTGGCGTTTTGCGTCATATTATGGTAAGAACAGGTCAAGCAACTGAGCAAACAATGATTGTACTCGTTACACGAACGAATGAATTACCTCACAAAAAACAATTGATCAAACAATTAACCGAAACTTATCCTAATGTTAAATCGATTATTCAAAATGTTAATCAAGAGCGAACCAATGTCATTTTAGGCAAGCGAACGCTCTGTCTATGGGGCGACGAATATATTTACGACACAATTGGTGAAATTAAATTTGCGATCTCAGCCAAATCTTTTTATCAAATCAACCCAGATCAAACGAAAACGCTTTATGAAAAAGCACTTGAATTTGCTGATTTAACTGGTGGCGAAACCGTTATTGATGCCTATTGTGGTATTGGAACGATCTCACTCTTTTTAGCAGAAAAAGCTAAGAAAGTTTACGGTGTCGAAGTGGTCCCAGAAGCGATTGAAGATGCCAAACAAAATGCAATCCTAAATGGCATCACTAACACTGAATTTGTTGTTGGCCAAGCTGAAAAGATTATGCCATGGTGGACTGCACAAGGATTAAGACCAGATGTGATTGTCGTTGATCCGCCGAGAAAAGGCTGTGATCAAGCCCTGCTTGATGCGATGCTCGAGATGAAACCTGATCGGATTGTCTATGTTTCGTGTAATCCTTCAACGTTAGCTCGTGATTTAGCCATCTTAGAAGCGGGTGGTTATCAAACCCAGAAAGTCCAGCCTGTTGATATGTTTCCGCAGACGAGTCATGTGGAGTGCTGTTCACTACTAATTTATGAAGGTAAATAGGAGTTAAGTTTATCAGTTTATATGTTTCAAACAGAGCGGGGGTGTTTTCATGCTATGGATAATCACACAGAATGAGAATAGTTTGATGAGTGTAAAAGAGGTTACAGTTAAGGGCAATTACATTGAAGGTGTTGTAGGGAGAAGTTTCTTCAGCGAATGGAGTAAAGCCTTAGGAAAGTACGAATCGAGCGAAAGAGCAACAGAAATCCTTAATGAAATATATATGAAGATTGAAGAGGGAAAAGGTAGTTCTATAACGTTTACTATGCCTGAAAAATAAAAATACATCTTCAAGTAACGGGTGGCAATACTTTAACAAGCTGTTGCTTCCGTTGTGTCGTTAACGAGCAAAGCATCCGTGTATTTGAGGACTTGAATGAAGAGTTATTGCATCGTTTAGTTGAGAGGATTGAAGTGAAAGAGGATAACGAGGTAGTAATCCATTATAAATTCATAAACCCGTTATCTATGGTTGGTTAAAATGTAGTGACCGATAGTCAACACATGTGGAGACAGTTGTGTTGATAGAGAAGAAATTGTCTAACTAAAATAAACACCTGACAATAAGAATAAACATTTGCTATTCAGGCCCTGATTTCGTAAAAATAAACATTTGCGAATTCGGGGTCTTTTTCGTACAATCCCTTTTCCTGCCTACCTTTTCTCAATTTGTTCTTTCTTCCATTATCGCAAGACTTTATTCCAAATACGGAAAAAATGGTGGAAAAACAGGCCAGAAACATCCATTTTTGAACCGATAATCGTCCAAAATAGATGATTCGTAGCAAAACTTTATTTTAACTCGAACGTTGGAATGTGGGTTTTGAAAAAATATAGTTGACAATCAGTCTAATTAGACTATAATATTTAAGTGGGATTGGTCTAATTAGACTAATGATAAATTTGGTAGTATTGATATCTAGTAAATCCACTGAAGTAATGAATTAAATAAATAAGTAATACTTAACATTTATTGAGAACTGGAAACATTTCTTCATAAATATAAATAGAAAGAAAGGATGAAAAAAGTGGTTAAATCGTTTTTAATGTTAGGACAGTCGAATATGGCTGGAAGAGGGTTTATTCATGAAGTAACCCCGATTTATAATGAAAGAATACAAATGCTGCGTAATGGTAGATGGCAAATGATGACTGAGCCCATCAATTATGACCGTCCTGTTTCAGGAATAAGTCTGGCCGCTTCATTTGCAGATACATGGTGTCGCCAAAATCAAGAAGATACTATTGGCTTAATTCCTTGTGCTGAAGGTGGAAGCTCACTGGATGAATGGGCTGTAGATCAAACACTTTTTAAACATGCAATAACTGAAGCTAAATTTGCTATGCAGAATAGTGAGTTAACAGGAATTCTATGGCATCAGGGAGAAAGTGATGGTATGAATGGTAACTACAAAGTCTATTACAAAAAATTACTTTTAATTATTGACGCTCTTAGAAAGGAGTTGAATGCTCCAGACATTCCTCTCATTATTGGTGGTTTAGGGGATTTTTTAGGCAAAGAAGGCTTTGGAAAAAACTGTACGGAATATAATTTCATTAATCAAGAGTTACAAAAATTTGCGTTTGAACAAGATAATTGTTATTTTGTCACAGCCGTAGGTTTAACATCTAATCCTGATGGTATTCATATTGACGCAATTTCTCAAAGAAAATTCGGTTTACGATATTTTGAAGCCTTTTCTAATAGGCAGCATGTATTGAAACCATTAATTAATGAAGATGAGTTGCTAAATTTGAATCATGCCAGGCCACATACCAAGGGAGAAAAGATATATATAAAAAGTATGGATTTTGCTTTAGGAGAAATATCATATGATGAATTTGTAGCGCAAGTCATGCAAATCAACAAGGATTAAACCTTATCATTATGAAATAAAAATTGATATAGCTTTGATGAAGAATATAAAGGAGATATTTTTTTGATACCATTACTGATTCTAGGTTTATTAAAACAAAACCCAGGTTCTTACGGATACGAATTATTGGCCTTAATGAAAGAGAAACACTATAAATATATAGTAAATTTCACTAAAGGGTCATTCTATTATAATCTTCAACAATTAGAAGAAAAACAATATATTAAAAAAGTTGATCAATTTGACAATATCAGAGAAACTCATAATTATATCATTACTGAACTAGGGGATAAGGAATTTGAAAAATTGATGTATAAATATGGCTCTAAGACAGAGTATGTAAATTTATCTTTTTATGCAGCAATGCTATTTGCCAACGAATACAAAAGTGAGGAGCTAAGAAAGCTAATAGAAATACAAATCGAACAAACCAAAGAGAAAATTTTTTTAATAGAACAATCTCTTGAGCATAATGAGACTATCCCTACTTATTTTAGAAAAATGCTTGAAAATTCACGTTCTCATCATTTGGTAAATGTTCAATGGTTTGAAGGACTGTTAAAAGATATAAGGAAAGAAAGTGAAACAACAAAGCCTATTAAAATGGGCAATTTCAATAATTAAAACTTGTAAATCTATTTGGGTATTGGGTATAATTCACGCCCTCCACTCCCCAAAAATCCTCCGGGGTATAGGTGCAATAATTCCGCGTAGTAGTATCATTTTTCTATCACAACACATGTGGAGACTATAGTTTCGATACAACGGAAAATTATGTAGAAATCCTTAGTTTCAAGGTGTTTCACAAGCATTATCAATTTTCACCAGATGGTAAAAATGGACGTAAAAAAACACTATATTGACGTTTCGGTAGGAATCAATCTGGTGTAAGGGAACACAACAAATTAGAAATTCAATCTTGAATAGGTTTTAAATTTTTTAGGCGTTCAAATAATTGGACGTCTATTTTTTTATGGTCTTTGAAAACCTCTGGCTATGCCGGGGGTTCCATAAACCTTCAAGCGTGGGGGCAAAAAAAGCCTCGCTCCATGGTAAGATAAGGTTGGTTTCCCGACCACCAAATCTCACCAAAGAAGGAGGTATGTCCAATACAGGACAAGAATAGTTTAGCACATACACAATGGAGATGTAAGTATCATCTCGTTTTTGCACCAAAATATAGAAGGCAAATTATTTATGGAAAATACAAAAAAAGTATTGGAGAAATTGTAAGAGAGCTTTGTGAAAGGAAAGGGGTTAAAATACATGAAGCAAATGGATGTAAAGATCACATTCATATGTTGGTGAGTATACCACCAAAACTTAGTGTGTCTCAATTCATGGGTTATTTAAAGGGTAAAAGTAGTTTGATGATTTTTGATCGTCACGCCAATTTAAAGTACAGATATGGAAATCGCAAATTCTGGTGTCGGGTCTACTTTGTAGATACGGTGGGAAGAAATAAAAATCAAATCCAAGAATATATAAGGAATTAGCTAAAAGAAGACTACATGAGTGATCAGTTAACCTTATTTGAAGAATTTGATCCGTTCACGGGCGAGAAAAATAAGAAATAGCGATTCTTTAAGAATCAGTGAGTGTGGTGCAGAAGGGAAACCCATTCAGTGGGCCTTTTAGGCCGAGGCCGGCAACAGAGGCTTCTAGCAGCAGAGCAAGAGACTAACTATATAAAGTCAATGTTTTTAGCTCAAAAAAAATAGTATTTTCTTCAGCTATATTTAGTCATGATAAATAAGCTTGATGGTTATGTTTTTTTTAAGCATTAATCATCAAGCTATTTTTATAACTTACCCTCCTGCAAATAACTGCTTGTTGTTTGCATTGTATTATGCATTAACCTCTTTATACGCTTCACCTGTCCGAATTAAGTGGAATATGACTCGTATTAATTTCTTTGCTACATGACTTAATACGACATTATAGTGCTTTCCCTCTGCTAGCTTTTTCTCATAATATGTTTTAAACGTGGGTGAATAGATCGAAACCAATCTTGAAGCATGATACATGGCCCATCGAAGCTGGGACGATCCGCGCTTAACCATCTTCCCTTTTCCTTGGTAGTTACCTGACTGATAAATGGAGGGTTCCATGCCTGCAAACGCTAGTAATTGACCAGGGTTTTTGAAGTTGAAGATCACACCTATCTCTGCTATGATAATACTACCGAGTCGATAGGAAATTCCGGGAATGGTTACGATTGGTGAATCGAGTGTATCCATCATTTCTTGAATCTTTTTATCGACTTCTTTTATTTGTGTGTCATACAAATCTATCTGTTGTATGGTTTGGGTTAATTCAAACTCTGTAATGGAGGAATAGCACCCTACACTGTCCCTTGCCAATTGTTTAAGTAAGGCGGGTTTAATGCTTTTCATTCCCAGTAGTTTGACAAGGGTTTTTTCATGAGCCATTACAATTTTTCGAGGGCTTGGGTACTTTTTTAGTAATCGCATCATATACGCCGAATGGCGAGCTTGACCATAAGTAGCTAACTCAGGAAAGCTCCTCTCTAAAATACGTGTGTACTGAACTTTAAGAAGGGTTTGATGTTTGCCTAGCCTACTTCTATACCTCGTCAATTCTTTAAGTTCTTCGGTCGCGTTGTTTGAAATGTGTTCGCTTTTTTCGACATCACCCATGACCATTTTTGCGATAACTAAAGCATCTGTTTTATCTGTCTTTGTCTTTCTCAACGTATGAACTTTAGAAAACTCTTTAACTAGAATGGGATTATAACGATATACTTGATAATGCTTCCTCCTTAAAAATTGTAAGATTGGGACGTTATAATGACCCGTGTCCTCCATTGCCATCTTGCAGTTTTGGCCTGTTTGTGTTTTAATGCGACTAATAATCTTATCAAGTTCTTGAAAACCTAATTGATCATTTGAAATGACGAAGTCATCTTCATAAACCTCCCCCTCATCATCAATAATTGCCACTTGGTGTTTGTGCTTACCTACATCAATCCCTGCATAAATCATGATTATTTCTCCCTTCTATTTTAGTTCGCTGTGCTTTCAAGCCACGCACCCCTTGTCCTGTATCCTTGTATGAAATCAAACGTCTGGCGTTATCTAACTGATTAACAGATAAACAAGAAGCAGTGGTTAGATTCTCTAAAAACCAGTTACTAAAAAGTACTGTAGGCTGGGTTACTAATCCACAGCGTTAGTTTTAGTATAAATGACTATACTAAAAAAGCACCAGAGGTAACAAACCTCTCGCACTTAATATACAAGGCTGGGACATAACTAGCCTAAAATGAAAGAAAAAGCATTTGATCACCGATTCTTGGTGATCAAATGCTTTTTTGTCCTTGCCTTTTGAATTGTTTGGGGATTGGCTGTTGTCCGAGGCAGTGTATTTCCTCAAATTCACTGCCATGAACGCGAAGCCCATTTCATTTTTCACCTTTTCGTTTCCTCTTACGGAGAATCGGGTGAACGCCAAATTAGCCTTCAAGAATCCGAAGACTGGCTCTACATCAATCTTTCGCTTGCCGTAGATTTCACCCGTTTTCTCTTCTGAAAGCTTTTCTCGAATATAGGCTTTTTGGTTCTCCCATGTTTCATTAATATACAGTCTCCGATTATTTCCTTCTTTCGCTTTTGTACACCGGTCACGCAGTGGGCAGCCTGTTGCACGCAAAAAGCCTGCGAAGGCTTCTTCAGGAATCGACTCCGTGAGCTCATTCACAGCGTAAGCAATATCATTTTCCTGCAATTTCATCTCCATATCGAGCGGTAAAACAACCTGATTTATGTTATAATCTTTAAACATAGGGAGACCTCCTTTGGATTAGGTTGTGGTGACTTTAATTCTAACAGAAGGTTTCCCTATTTTCCTGTCTAAAACATCAAAAAAACGGATCTGAAGGAGATTTCTTCAGAATCCGTTTTTTTCTTTTAGTGGGTTTTGTCCCAGCCTGTTTGATTATTAAAAAAATTTTTAGAACTGAATAAATTTATTATTTTTTCTCACTTTTATGTAAGAAATATGGTAGTGTAGTTTTAAAGAAAAATCTAATTCTACACTATAATCGTTATTCAACTAACGGAGCAAAGAGTTGAACAAAACAACATTTATTTATGTTAATATTTAGATAAAGTGTAAGGTGGTCTTAGAGATGGAGTTGTATTTTGTTCCGCCTATGTATTAAGCTCTGTTAAGGAATTTGATGTTTATAATACTAACGATGAAGTAATAGGTAAAATGCATAGGTTTAATGATAATCCTTTCTTACATTCAATTGGGCGACACATCACTAAAAGAGCTGTTCAAGATATTAATATATCAAGTCTATCAAGTGAAATTAACTATAAGCTAAAGGCAAGAAGTATGTTAAAAAACTCTATATATGTTGCAGGTTTTATAATACTTAGGAATAGTAGTGAGGTTGGTAAAGCTTCAAAAGTAAAAATAGGCAATACTCTGCTTTTTGAAATAGATAATAAAAAATATAAAGCACATTCACCATTATCTAAATTCAGAGAAATAAACTTTTATGAATTAGACGGAGCCGAGGAGTTAACTATTGGAAAATCAGTAAGACAAAATCTTATTGATACAAAGACGTTTATTACTATTGATACTGAAAAAAACTTCTTAGACCCATTATTATGTGTAGGTCTAACATGGTTACATAGTAATGTAAAATAATTTTTATTTCATTAGCGAGAGCGTTAGTAATACAGACTTTTACTAATCGTATTTATAAAAGGGGAGGCAAAGAATGTTTAAAATAAAACCAAAGTGTTCTATATGTGAGAAAGAAATTAAAGGTAACGATGTAGTTTTTGTGAAAATGAATTATCCAAAAAGTAGAGGAATGACTGAAATAAAAGCATATTTACAAAATGAAGGCGAGATTATATGTGAAGATTGCTCTCAAATCAAATAGCCTATATAAATAACGGTAAGCTTTAGTTGTGTATTTGTCAATTAAAAAGTGAACCATTGGGGGTGCGGATGTTTTCTTGGATCATTAAAATAATAAAGAATCCGCCTATTATTTAATAATCTAAGCTATTTGGTATGTCAACACCAAATTAAACAGTATTTTTAAGGGCTAAGTTTCTATAACTTACCGGACTTTTGTAGCCAAGGGCGCTGTGAGACCGGATGT
>NZ_JAFBDS010000007.1 GCF_016908375.1 Amphibacillus cookii | reverse complement strand
CTATCTATCACCCTTTGCTCGTTTAAAGCACTAGCTTGCTTCTTACTTCTTTTCTTAACATACTGGTTGTTTTGTTCAGTTTTCAAAGATCAATTCAGTTGCTGTCTTTCTGCGACAGCTTTTATATTATATGATATACACCTATTCGATGTCAATACTTTTTTTGAAAAAGAATTGTTTTATATATAAAAGCGCAACTTTTAAAATATAACATAGTTGACTAGATAAAGTCAACTAAATATTTGCCTTGTTAAAGCAACGTGTATAACTATATCATGGCTAACAAGCTGTCGTCAACCATTTTCTTAAATTAAATTCAACCACATAAAACGAACCTTCAATCAGTGGTCGGAGAGCTACAGGATGTAGGTCATGCAGATGTTGCCACAGGACGTGGCGGTCTTAGTCTGTAATCCTTCTTAAAGATGTAGAAGTTTTTTACTCACCCACTAATGGGTAACAGGACATTAGCGTCCGCTAGCTCCCGACTAAATAGATGAGCTCTACTCCTATTTGGAGACAGACGCTTTACGGACGTTATCTGTGATAAAATAAAACAAATATTGACGTTTCTCTTCCTTAACTTATTAGATGATGGCGTCGACAAGGCAACTTTGCTAGTCGACGACCCGATACAACCGATGGAACACTGTTTTCCCCTTTGTCTCAGCAAGTTCTACCTTTATCACCTGCTTATCAACTAAATAATCTACCATCATACTTAAATCCAATTGGTAGTGAGTTAAATCAGGATGGACTTTTAAATCGCCAAACGTCCAGCTTTGCTCTTGGGAAGCCATAACACTACAGAGATGCTTTGAACCTAGTTTCACTTTGCTACTCATCGAAAAATCAATGGCAATCATCATTAACTCTATTCTTTCCGGTAAAGGTTCAGCACTTGTTAATAGTTCATCATATAATTTATATATGGCTGGATCGATTCTTTTTATCTGATTCCAGACAATAAGCTCAGGGTGATAACCCTCTTCAATAATGCTTAATCGTCCTAAGCTGTGTAATGAACTAATTACTTTATTATAGCTATCGAGATAGTTCTCCGTTTCGAATAACTGCTTGGCTTCTCGGTAACTTCGTGTTAATTTGGCAAATTCAATAGCTAACCTTAATTCACGCTTTTCTTCTGGAAATTCTGCCAGTTCAGATCTCAATTCACTAATATATTCATTACGATCAAAGATCACTTTACCTTCTGTTACCCATTGAACCATGCGACGGTATGAACTTGTATCTATCCAAAACAGCAGTTGGCGCTCTTCCACGATGTGCATGGCAGCTGTATAGTCCTTAAACTGATAATGCTTAACATACCACGGCTGTTCTGCCTGGCTAACAACTACTAATAAAATAGCATCAAAGTTATCCGTGATTGGACTTTCATTCAGCTTTTTTTCAATCATAAAGATACCCAATGTTCGGTCATCACTTGCACGTTCTTGATAAATAGATCGTAGTACATCTTCCACAATTCCAACCCCTATACATAAACTTCTCTTCATTAATAAATAGATTCGACACAAATAAACAAAAGTCCTTCAACGTTTGCGCTCAACTCAACTATTATAAAACGAACCTTCTAAGTGGGCGTTTTCGTTCTTCTACCACTGATGGCCAATTGAGGGAATCAGGACATTACGCCCGTTATCACCCTCACCCTCCTCAACCGATTTGCTCTACTCTCTAAATTGAGGGAGGTTTACCGACGGTTATCTGTGATAAAGACATGATTAAACAAGAAGAACCTCAGCTTGGCTCAATCAAATGAAATGTTATGAACGCTCCAAGTGATATAATTTAGCTCTTCAGCTCGAAGTCCAATTTTACCACATTTTTGCGTTTCACAAAAAAACGCCCTTTTTACCATAGGGCAAAAAAGAGCGTAAAGAATTAATGCGTCGTTTTACAATCTGGACATGTGCCGTAAATTTCCATACGGTGATGGCTTACTTCAAAGCCTGTGACTTTCTCTGCCAAGGATTCCACTTCATCTAAGCTTGGATAATGGAAATCAACAATCTTGCCACAAGACTCGCAAATTACATGATAATGCTTGGTTGTGTTGTAATCAAAACGGCTTGATGAGTCTCCATAAGTTAATTCTTTAACGAGACCAATTTCTCTAAAAACACGTAGATTATTATAGACTGTTGCTACACTCATATTAGGAAATTTACCCTCAAGTGCTTTATAGATATCATCAGCGGTCGGGTGGCTTTCAGCATTAATAAGAAATTCTAATACTGCGTGTCGCTGTGGTGTAATACGTACCCCTGAATCTTTCAGTCGTTCTACTGCTTCTTGAAGTTCATCATGCGTGTGATGTTCATGCATTGCCATCCACCTCACTTTCCACAAAATAAATTTAGACTGTACAAAATCACAATAAACGTTCTACATCTTATTTAAGTCTTGTTATTCAATAACTTCTATTATTATTTTATAATCCTTATAAATAGTTTAACTGGTCTATTGCTATTCTGTCAATAAAACGATGCAATTATCACTTATTTTTGCAGAAAAGTAAAGTCATTTGTGATCTAGGTCATTGATCTGGTCTAAAACCCTTTTCTTCATAGGCACTAAATGTATTAACATATCGAGCGGCAACAAATAATAAATCAGACAAGCGATTTAAAAAAGTTAACGTTAACGGATTAATATCAGCTTTAAGTCCTACCGCAATTCTTTCAGCTCGTCTAATTATCGTTCGCGCATGATGTAAATGCGTAACAGTTGGATGCCCAGTTGGTAAAATAAATTGCTCAAGCTTAGGCACCTTTTCTTCCCATTGATCAATGGCATCTTCTACACTGTCCACGTGGGATTGTGTAATCGGCCATGGAACTTCTTTTCCCTTCGGTGTAGACAATTCTGAGCCGACATGGAATAACAACCTTTGCACCATCTCCATACAATTCAAAAACTTTTTACGTTCCGACAATGACCATGTTAAACCTTGATCAACGACACTGCACGAAATACCGATTACTGCATTCGCCTCATCACTCGTTCCATAAGCTTCAACACGCAGATCACTTTTTGGAACACGCTCACCTGAAATTAAACTTGTTTCTCCTTGATCACCGGTTCGTGTGTAAATACGCATCCTAATACCCCCTACTTAAATTAACTTTATTAAGCGATGGTGTTATTCCCTGCATATAATCTTGTAAATTATTTGTAAATATTTCTAATGCTCTCGGCAAATAATGCGCCGATTTACCTGACACATGTGGGGTTAATGTGATTTTGTCATGCTCCCATAACGGACTATCCTTTGGTAAAGGCTCCACAGGGGTCACATCTAAAATCGCATGTTCAAATTGCTGGGCATCCAGCGCTTTAATTAAAACAGTTGGATCAACGGCATCGCCTCGGCCCATATTCAAAAAAATCGCGTCATTCTTCATTTTTTCAAAATGGTTATACTGATAATATCCTTTTGTCTCTGCCGTGCTTGGTAAAAGCGATACCACAAAATCAGCATTACTCAGTGCCTGCTCTAACTGGTGATTTTGATAAACATGATCAAAATATCGGCGTTTCCCACCTGAATGAGTAACAGCTATCGTCGTCATTCGAAAGGCTTGTCCAATCCGCGCCAGTTCTTGTCCAATCGCACCAGCACCAACAATCGTCAGTGTTCGCCCGCTAATTTCCCTGGTCGCTATCGTTGAATCCCACACTTTCTCCACTTGCTGCTCTGCAAAGACTTGATGTTGGCGATAGTGATTCAGTAACATTGCAATGGCATATTCGGCCATCGGAATTTGATGAATCCCTCGTGCATTTGTTACTAAAATATTCCGCTCTATAATCACATGAAAAGGGAGTTGATCGACACCCGCGGAAATGACCATGATCCATTTTAATGCTTTTGCTTTTTTTATATGCGCTTCTTTTATATCTTCCCCATAAGTGATCAAAATTTCAGCTTCAGCTAAAAATGGCTCGGCTTGATCAATATCAGCCATAAACTTAAAAGTTAGTGTATCAAAACGTTCCACTAACATTCTTTCTAAAGCATCTGTTAATTTTGTTGTTGATAATACGAGCATATCGACACCCTCACTCTCTATTCTATTTTCAAATGTAAAGCTATACAGTTGAAATGTCAAAATTAATCCTAAGCTAAGTATACATTAAAAAATCGCTAGCCCGATTCATGATAGAGCTAGCGATTATTCTTATGTTAAATGCTCTCTAATGAAATGCAAGGCATCCTCTACATGTCCATCCACTTTAACATCGTGATAAACTTTCTGCACGATGCCTTCTTTATCAATAATAAAAGTAGAACGTTGATTACCATAATATTCACGATTAGGCTTTTTCTTTAAAATCCAAACACCAAATTCGTCGGCAAGTTGATGGGCTTCATCTACAATTAATGTAAAGGGCAGATCATGCTTTTCTTTAAACTGTTCGTGACTTTCTTTCGAGTCCGGGCTTACACCTAAAATAACGGTATCTAAATCACTAAAGCTTTTATGATGATCTCGGAACGAACAAGCTTCCGCGGTACAGCCTGGTGTATTATCTTTTGGATAAAAAAACAAGACAATCGATTGGCCTTTAAAGTCTGGCAGAGAGAGGTGTTCACCTTCACTCGTTATAAATGGTAAATTAGGAACTGGATCGCCTACTTGAATCGTCATAATACGCCTCCTCAATTATAATTAATGTTAGCTTAACGAACTTTTAACCTTTTCACAAATCATTTGTTTCTTGATCATGTCTAACATAATGCTTATACATCGATAACTTCATAAAGAAAGTTATAGGTATTAAATACCCAATCATCGCTTCAATTAAACTTAAAGGACGAGCAATTCCTATTGGAATAATATCACCATAACCAATTGTAAATAAAGTTACACCAGAAAAGTAGATGCTTGTCCACAATCGATCTAAGAAAGAAGGGGCTTCGACATGACTTTCAGCGATTAAAAGTGTTGATTCTTCAGCTAACAAAGCATACAACAAAGCAAACCCAAATAAGATAGTCAAGTATAAAACAATTAATGTATTAAACAACTCATAGGAGAAATAACTTCTTCGATACGTTTTCGAAAAAATAAATTGATATAAACTGATTAAAATAAGTCCACTAATGATTAAAATAACACTAACTTTCACTTAAAGCCCCCCTGCGTCATCATATGTTTAGTGATAATCAATTATCACACAAACACGTTTCCGAAACAGATTTAGAAATGATATAATGAGATACAATGATATTATAGATGACGTGGAGGTTCGTTCATGGATGTTAAGCCAAGGTAACCTTTAGAACCTTATAAATATGAATCATGGTTCTTAACGATGACACATATAGATAAGGAAATTGACCAAATGATCAAGCCGTCAAGTATGCTTTCCAACAGATGATAGCCTAATTTTTATAATTGGTTACCAATAAATACTTTAGCTTTATTTTCTGATTTTTATACAAGATTATGAATATTTATTTAATTTTGAATTGATTATCAATTTGGAATGTGCTATGCTAATTTTGAAAAAATTATTTTTTTCATCTCATGCTTTATTTTGTCAATTTGTATGACTTCCCTTCAAAGCATGAAAGACATTGCCATCCAATGCTATTGGATGGCCTTTTTTGTTTAATAAATGGGGATTATGGCAATAGAAAAATAAACGGAAATTCCTTTTCCAACTAAGAAGGGAGCACTGATCAAATGAGATTTGGTGCTAGAATGTTTAAGACGGGCTTGGCCGTTGCAATCGCATTATATGCTGCTATGTTAATAGGGTTTCCATCTACTGTTTTTGCTGGATTTGCAGCGGTATTTGCAGTGCAACCCTCGATTTATCAATCTTTTAAAACGATCATTAAACAGCTTCAAGCAAATTTTATCGGTGTCAGTACAGCGACCATTGCATCTTACCTGATTGGAAATGATCCATTTGTCGTTGGGATTGCTGTTGTAATCGTCATTAGCCTATGTCGTTTTTTTAAATTAGAGAAAAGCGCGGTTTCAATTGCTTTGATTGCAGTCATATCCGTTATGGAAACGACAGATATGGAAATATACGAATTCGCTTTTATACGCTTTTCTTCACTGATGCTTGGTATCCTTTCGGCATTCTTGGTTAACTTATTATTTTTACCGCCGAAATACGAAACCACTTTATTCCAACATATCGATCAAGTAACTAAAGAAATATTACAATGGTTAAGAGTGACGACACGTCACCTTTCTGATGATCCTTCATTAAAAAAAGAAATCAAGCGCTTGAGTGGTGATTTAAGACGGATGGATGAGATTTATGCACTCTTCCAAGAGGAACGTGTTTACTTACAAAAAAACCGACTGATTAGAACGAGAAAACTTGTTGTATTTAGACAATTAATTAAAGTCACTCATAAAAGTTTTTCGGTACTTAAATCGATCCAAAGCGTTGACAATCGGGCGGACTTGATTCCTGATCATGTGCGAGAAGAGTTAGTCCAAGAGATTGACCATGTTCTTCATGCGCATGAACATATGTTATTAGGTTTCATGAGAAAAATTAAACGCCATGAACAACATCCCATTCAACATCTATCTGATTCAAATATCCCTAAACTTGTCGATGCCTTGCTGGATCTGTATCAAAAAAATGAGACAGATTACTTAACCTTTTTACCATTAGCGACCATGCTGATGACTTATCATTACGAATTAGAGCATCTGCAAACACTATTAAGTAGTTATGATCAATTCCATACGAGTGAAAAATTAGAAATCCTTCCAAAGCGTGATCTTGAATAGTTCGTGGATCGTTCGTTCTATCTGAAAAAAAGTGATTAAAATAAGCAAAGGATGAACATGAATAGTTGAGTAAATACCGATGATGGCATGCTCAATCTTTCTATTTTGCTCCTTTCCAACCTTGCTTTTATAACTATCAATTATGCTTGCCCCTCATGAATAAAATCTGCTCTTCATAAGGAGCTCACTGCCAAGAACAATTCCTAATATATCTCAATCCGTTCTGCTATCTGATAAAACGAACCTGTAATCAGTGTTCTTCTCCCACTGATTACAGGTTCGTTGAGTGAATCAGGACATGAGCGTCCGGTATCACCTACCTAATTTGCTCTACTCTCTATTTTGAGGAGGGATGGACGGTTATCTGTGATAATAACACGTCGTATAATCCTATTTAAATGTCGTCTGGAATATCTAAATTTTGCACCTGATACAAGTTATAATAATGACCCTGCTTGGCTAATAATTGGTGGTGTGTACCTACTTCAACGATTTGCCCGTGATCAAGAACGATGATCCGATCTGCGTGGGTTATCGTTGACAGACGATGTGCGACAATAAAAGTCGTGCGATTTGAAGCAAGTTTTTCCAAAGCTTCTTGAATAAGCTGTTCACTCTCTAGGTCCAAGGCGGATGTCGCTTCATCCAATATAAGCAGTGGAGGATTTTTTAAAAATATACGGGCGATTGCAATCCGTTGCTTTTGCCCCCCTGATAATTTAACGCCTCGCTCCCCTACCAATGTTTGATAACCATCTGTCAATTCAGTAATAAATTGGTGAGCATTCGCAGCCTTCGCCGCTTCAACAACACTTTCTTGCGAAGCATCTGGATTACCCATCCGAATATTCATTTCAATCGATTCACTAAACAGTAAATTGTCTTGTAACACCATGCCAATATTGTCTCGAATCGACCGTGCCTGAACATCACGAATATCCGTACCATCAATGCGAATGGCTCCAGCTGTCACATCATAGAAACGTGGAATTAGACTAATTAGTGTTGATTTACCTCCCCCACTCATGCCAACTAAAGCAATCGTCTCCCCTTGAGACACTTCTAAGTTAACCTCTTTTAACACCATTTCTTCATACTTTTGATATCGAAAATAAACATTATCAAATTGAACGTTTCCTTTTACTTCAGTTAGCCATGGTGCCCCTTCCTTATCTTCAATGTCATAAGTCTCATCAATAAATTCATAGACACGATCCATTGAAGCAATCGACTGAACTAAAGTGGTTGATGAAGAAATCAAACGGCGCAATGGAGAATAAACACGCTCCATATAATTTACAAACGCGACCATCGTTCCTATCGTTAAATCAGCAGTAATGACAAAATAACTTGCAAAGCCGACAACAAGTAACGGGCCTAAATCCGTGACGGTATTCATAACAGCGAATGTTCGAGCATTCCATTCTGTATGATCGAGGGCACGATTTAAAAAGTTTTTATTACGTTGATTAAATTGTTCTTGTTCATACTCCTCTAAAGCAAAGCTGCGTGTAACAGGGATACCTTGGACACGCTCATGCAAATGCCCTTGTACTTCTGCCAGTGCTTGGGATCGATTACGCGTTAATTGGCGCAATCGACCATAAAAAATTCTAACTGCGATGACATAGACGGGAAATAACATCAGTGAAATGAGGGTTAGTTTAATATCCATCGTCAACATAATGATAACTGCAATAATAATCGTAGACATGTCCAGCCAAATGTTCATAAGACCAGTCATTATAAAATTTTTGGTTTGCTCAACATCATGAATAACACGTGATATGATTTCACCCGTCTTTGATCTTGCATAGAAGCCCAAACTTAACTTCTGAATGTGTTCAAATAACTGTTCACGAATATCAAATAACACCCGATTTCCCACCCACTGAGCCAAGTACTGTCTTAAATATTCGATAGGTGGACGAATAATAGCAAAAATGAAGAAAGCTAGCCCTAATAATGAGAACAATGTATGCAACATCTCATGTTGTGATAAGCTATGATCACCAATGATATGATCAATAATGTAACGGACAAACAATGGCATTAATAAAGGAATACCAAACTTGATGATGCCAATAATAATGGTTAGAAAAATCCTTCCCTTATACGGTTTGACAAAGGATAAGTATCTTTTAATGCTACTCATAAACACCTCTCATTTCTATTAGAAAGCCTAGCACAGACACCCCCATAGCGAATTACTAGCTTTTCTTATACTTAGTCACTTCGTTGCTGGATTTAATACTTTTGCAGCATACAAAAACAAAGCCTTGTCGACTTGATGACAAGACTGCCAAGCATAACGTTATGATGCTTATTTATAACAAATAAGCTAATGAACAAGCCCTTAATATGAACGATAAGTTAAAAACAGCTCGTACAGTTGTTCAATTTGATCATGCGAAAAAGGACCTCTACGTTGTCGAATCATATGAATTAACTGATCAACATTATCCCACAAAATTCGATCTAACACCCCTGGATAATTCATCTTCTCGCGATGTAACCGATACTCATCTTCATCCAATAAGGTATAAGTCATATCAGGAAACACCTTAATATCAAGATCATAATCAATATACTTAACGGCGCCTGCTTCATATACAAAGGGCGAACTAATATTACAATAATAATGAATGCCATCTGAGCGCAACATACTGATTACATTAAACCAATACTTCGTATAAAAAAAACAGATTGCGGGTTCACGGGTAATCCAAGATCGACCGTCACTTTCAACAACACGAGTACGATCATTCGCTCCTATAACACGGGTACTCGTTGACTTTAAAACAGTCGTTTCCTGCCAAGTACGATGAAGCTGCCCATTATGTTTATAGCTTTGAATTTGTATTGGTAAACCTAATTTAGGGCCAGCCATCTTATCTTCCTTTCTTTATCTTATAGCTATTCATATTATAACTTTAATTCAACAGAAATGAAAATAAAACGAAACTTCTATCAGTGGGCGGAGGGCTACAGCACGTAGGTCACATAGACGTGGGCCTACAGGATGTAGGTTATGCAGACGTTGCCACAGGACGTGGCGATCTTAGTCTGTAATCCTTTTTAAAAATGTGGCGGTTTTAGTCTACGATCTTACCCACCCACTAATGGTGAGTTAAGTGAATCCGGACATGAGCGTCCGTTATCACCCACCTTCTACTGTCTATTTTGCGGGGAGATTTTACGGACGGTTATCTGTGATAAAAGGAGAACTATTTTTATCTATCGCTTTTTAAATCTACTATGTAGAAAAGGACTTTCGCTAAGCGAAAGTCCTTTTATGTGTAGGATTTAACAGTTATTGCTTATTTTGTTGCGATTTTTGATTTTGTTGTTTTACGCGTTGCGTATCTGTCTCAGAAGCAAATTCAGCGCCAAATTGACCTTGACCTTGTTGAGCTTGTTTATTTTGACGTTTTACTTGCTCAGCATTTGTTTTCTCTTGGTTTTGATTTTGGTTTTGGTTTCTCGCCATTTGATATCACCTCCACAAAAATAATTTAACCAATTTAGCAGAGGCTATTCTAAAAAAAGCGAACTTATTTTTGTAGCCGTTATATTTGTTTAATAATATGTTGATGTGGAACAGGAAAAGGGTAATCGTTTAATTGATTTAAGGAGACCCACTGGTGGCTTTGAGTTTGTATGTTTATATCCGTAACCTTTATACGATATACCTCAAGTTCCCAAATAACATGAGAAAAAACATGCCGTACAGGTTCTAATTGATTCACCTCAGTAATCGTGGTTTGCCACGATTGTTCTAAAAAGCTAGCTAGCAATTCCTTTTCTATTGCTTTTCTTTCTAACATTGGAAACTGCCAAAGACTTGCTAACAGACCTGTATCTGGCCGTTGTTCAATTAAATAGCGGCCTGACTGATTTTCTAATATAATGGCATAATAAGAGAGAACCTTTTGCTTCTTTGCCTTGGTCTTCACTGGCAATCTATCTTGACTGTTATTGACATAAGCCTGACAATGCTTTTGAACAGGACAAACCTCACATTTTGGAGACTTAGGACGACAGATTAAAGCACCTAATTCCATTAAACCTTGATTAAAATAGGACGGTTCTTGCTCTGATATGATTGATCGTACGGTCAGTTCAAAAATTTTCCGTGTCTTTGCTTTAGCGATATCATCTTCTATTTCTAATAAACGTGAAAGCACACGCATGACATTCCCGTCGACAGCTGGCTCTGGTTGATTGAATGCAATGCTCATAATCGCACCTAATGTATACGGTCCTATTCCTTTTAAATTTGCTAATTGTTGACGCTGATTGGGTACTTGTCCACCATACTTTTCTTTGACTTCTTTCACTGCTGTTTGAAGATTACGCGCTCGTGAATAATATCCTAATCCTTCCCATGCCTTTAGCACATCTTGCTGATCAGCATTTGCTAGCTCAGTTGGGGTTGGAAATTGGTCCATAAACCGTTTAAAATAAGGAATGACAGTATCCACTTGTGTTTGTTGCAACATAATTTCTGACACCCACACTTTATATGGATCTTGATCTAATCGCCACGGTAATTGACGTTGATTATCTTTAAACCAATTAATTAAATCTTGTTGAAAAGCATTTATATTTAATTTCTTTAAGTTGATCTTATACTCATTTGTTTGCATAAATGTCACCCTTTATGTATTGTTTCAATATTGTAAAATAACCATGAGAGGTTTAAGTGTTTATAAATTTGGCTACTAATAAGTATAACAACATTTAACCATTACGTATGATTATATAGATAACGGCAAATAAAAGAAAGGGGTGAGTGTCGATGGATACCGGTACCCATATTGCCATGGGTGTTGCAATTGGTGGTATAGCAACACTTGATCCCATTGTTGCACAAGATCCGATTGTTTTTGGTGCGGTTATGATCGGTACACTCGCTGGCTCACATGCACCTGATTTCGATACAGTACTCAAACTCAAAAGTAATGCCGTATACCTCCGTCACCATCGTGGGATAACCCATTCTATTCCGCTAATTATCTTTTGGGGATTAGCCATTTCGAGCCTGATTTACTTAGTCATACCAGGTCTACCCTTTTTAACTTTATGGCGTTGGACGGCTCTGGCTGTCGTTATACATGTATTCGTAGATATCTTTAACGCATATGGAACACAAGCATTAAGACCATTTTCTAATAAGTGGATTGCGTTAGGTTTTATCAATACCTTTGATCCTGTGATTTTTTCGGCACACATCATCGGATTTATCATCTGGGTATTTGGCGGACAACCAGCATACACCTTTTTAATCATTTACTTTCTTTTGATCCTTTATTACTTAAAACGATATTGGCAGAAGAAAGCACTTGAAAGAAAGATATTACTTTACTACGGTGAGGTTGAGGGTATTTTTACCTCGCCAACAATTAATCAAAATATATGGCGCTTGGCCATTGCTACTCGGAATAGTTTTTATGTTGCTCGCGCCGTCGATGGTAATATTCAGATTATTGACCAATTTGAGCGGATCCCAGTTCCAAATAACCGACTGATGGCAACCGCAAAAACAGATAACAATGTTGCTGCTTTTCTTTCCTTCTCATCGGTTTATCGTTGGGAACAAATTGAACATAAAAACTATACAGAAGTTCGTTTTATTGATTTACGTTATCGTTCTAAAGATCATTATCCTTTTGTTGCTGTCGTTAACGTGTCACATGACCTAAAAATTATTAACTCCTATACGGGATGGGTCTTTTCAGAGGCGAAGTTACAAGATAAATTATTAATTGAAGATATTTAGCACACCGCTTTGGTGGGCTTTTTTCTTTTCTTCATACGATTGAGATGTGTATACTGAAAAAAAAGAAAAGTCGAGGAGATACGATGATTAAATTATTTGTAACAGACTTAGATGGAACTTTGTTAAAAGACAATACATATGTAACAGAACAAGATCGACTTACTATTCAAGCCCTGTTCAAGCAAGGTATCGATATCGCTGTAGCCAGTGGAAGGTCAGATCAAGAAATTGTCCAACTATTTAAAGATATCGAGATCGATGGGCACCGCGTAAGCCAAAATGGAACGTTTGTCGTTGATGTTAATCATCAATTGGTTGTTAAGCAACACTTTGAAGCCAAACTCAGTCAAGCCCTGCTAGCTAAAGTAAAAACATATCCCGTTCATTATTTTATTTCAACTGCTGATCATATTCACTATGATAATGAGACCGATTTTGTCAGGGACGTTCAGAAGTTGTTTAAATTCCCTTTAAAACACTCACCAAATATTGCGGAGGAAATTGGAAGCAACTATAACATCTCTAAGTTTATGTTATTAGCTGAAAAAGAAACCTTATTACCCATTCAGAAAGAGATCAACCAAACATTCCCCGGACAAATTGAAAGCTTCATGTCCGCTTCAAGGTGTGTTGATATCGTCCCTGTCGGTGTTAATAAAGGGAATGGGCTTATTAAATTGATTAAAAAGCTGAACATAAAGCCTGAAGAAGTCGCTGTCGTTGGAGATGCTCATAATGATATAGACATGTTAAGAATGACACCACACAGTTATGTCATGAACAGCGCTGATGATGACGTGAAAAAACAAGCTCAACACGAAGTCGAGCATGTTCACCAAGCCATTAAAGATCTAAAAGAAAGGAAATTGCTATAAAACGAAACTTCAATCAGGGGGTGTCTTTCCCCGCTGATTGTTAGTTGAGTGAATCAGGACATTAGCGACCGTTAGCGCCCACCTATATAGAATGACCTCTACTCTCTATTTTAAATGGGCGGTTTACGGACGGTTATCCGTGATAAACACATCTATTCCCAGTATATAACCCCCTCACTCATCATCTAGATGCATATCAAGGTATCGGTCAATCACTTCGGTATCAAACCCTTTTTGATATAGAGCGGCTTTGATCTTTTGCTTTAACATATAACCACTATACTTCTTAGCTTGGCGTCTCTTTAGCTTTTCCCCTTGGTATAGAACAGCTTGCCATTCTTGTTCATTATCCTTTGGTTGCTCTAACAGTTGAAAGGCTTGATTAATAATCGTACTATCAAATCCCTTTTGAACAAGGGTTTGCTTTTGCTTTAACAAAACTTGCTTATATGAATAGCGACTTGACTTATTTGCTTGTTTCATTAACCATTGCCGAACGCGCTCAATTTGCTCCTCTGTCGTAAAAACCAATAAGGCTTGATCAATTTCTGATTGGTGTACGCCTTTTTCCTTTAACTCCAGTTGAATGCGTTGCGGACCTTTCAACGTTGTATTCTTTTTTGTTGACACGTATGCTTTAGCAAAAGCTTGATCATCTAAAAGTTTCTCACTTTCTAATCGATTAATGATCGCATCAATCTGGTCTTGATCAATCTCTTTCTTAATCAAATAATCTCTCATCTCTTTAATCGATCGCATACGATGCCCTAAATACGTCAATGCTTGACTATAACCTTTATATAATGTATCGGCCTGCAACAAGGCATCAATCGTCGTTTGATCTAGTTCTTGCCCTTTTTTTAAACCTTCTTTAATTAACGTTTCTTCCTCGACACTAAACCCGTACTGTTCTTGTCCTGAGCTGTTAACAAATACATTATAACGATTTTTATTATGCTTCTGGACAGTTATTCTCGTGACTTTCGGCATCTAGCTCACCTCTTTTACGTATTATATCATGGCAAGTAGACCATAAAACACACCTTCAATCAGTGGGCGGAGGGCTACAGGACGTAGGTTCATGTAGACGTGGGCCTACAGGATGTAGGTCCTGCAGACGTTGCCACAGGACGTGGCGGTTTTAGTCTATGATCTTCCCCACCCACTGATGGGTATCAGGACATTAGCGTCCGTTAGCTCCCGCCTAAACAGATGATCTACTCCCTATTTAGACGCGAGGATTTTACGGACAGTTATCTGTGATAAAAATCGATATTATCAAAACTGATAATATCGATTAACTTAATCCATATTAAAGATATCATCAATTAAAGCATTGAGCGAGATATCTTCACTTCTGTTCGCTTGGTTAAAGTAATAATCGCGTCAGCCTTTGCACGATCAAAGTTATCGCCAAAGCCATATCCAGTTGTTACATTTGCCCATTCAAGATCAAGTGCCATCTGCCATACTGGAATCTTAGAATCAGCTTGTACATTTATACAGAGCCATTCTGGATAATCAGCCAGGTGAACGACTTGAATATATTGGTCGAACGATGCAAAAAAATGCAAATCAAAACCGTTTTTCTTCCAATCTAACTTATTAATTAGTAAACACCCTACCATCTCACCACTCCTTTTAGTTCTTAATAAGAACATTTTACTACAAGAGTACCAAAAGAACAACAATATACCCATAAATTGGTGTAAATCATGGTAGGATTACGTCATGAATTGATATTTTTGATATAAATGATAGCGAGTGATAAAATAATGATGCTTAAATTGGCCACAAATATAAAATATTATCGCAAGCAGTATAATTGGACTCAGCAACAGCTTGCAAATGAATTAGCGATTTCAAGATCAGTTATAGCCAAATGGGAAAATGGTGATGTTTTACCAGATTTAATGGCCTTGATTAAACTAAGTCGCTTATTTAATCAAACGGTCGATCACTTGCTTGGTATAAATAGCCAAACTGATCAGCTGTTAAATGATTTTCAGCAGTTTTATCAAACGAACAGCGAAAATGAGCCCGTCATTGATGAAAATTTATTAAATACGATTGATTATTTAGTTAAAAATCCACTTTTAAAAGAACAAATTGAACGCCTAAGCCATTTATCGATTAAGCAACAAAAAGCTGTTCAGCGTATACTTCAAACGACGTTAAATGAGGCAGAACGATTATGATGACGAAGAACTTTTAAAATGCATCCCTTAATTGATGTTACTTTAAAAACGATCTTACAGTCACTACTTTTAATGGATAAGCAATCGCACAGTCTTACTACCAATATAGACCATGCTTCTGTTGAAACAGAAGCATGGTCTATATTTATCAGTTCACTCATTCGATTCTTCCTTAATGACATATTTACAGCTTCTTTCGCCCTTAGCAATACAAGCCACCCTTTCAACTTGTTCTGTTCCAAGGACTTCCTTAAATAACGCCAACTCACATTGACAAGGTTTATCATAACGGTCAGCAATGGCTGCAATCGGACAATTGAATTGCTCAAAACTAACACCATCGATGTTCTCGTCTTCATTAAATTCCGCCATGTAGCCATTATTCTGTTGCACTTCTACTAACTGCTTTACTCGCTCTACAAGGGGGTCATCTTGGTAAATACGACGTTGATACTTCTTACGCATCCGCTTCTCCCTATTATTAAAAAGGGTATCAATCGCTTCATTCCCCATGCTTTCTTGAATATCTTGTAAGATCTCAACCGCTACTTTGTCATAATTATTCGGAAAAAGCTTGTTGCCTTCTTCCGTTAAACGATAAAATATCACCGGTCGTCCCATCGGTTGACGAACGGTTCTTGAGCGAATCAGCTCTTCACCTTCTAATTTCACTAAATGCTTTCTTACCGCCATCTCCGTAATATCGAGATGCTCTTTTAAACCACTCACTGATAATTCTTGACATTTTTTTAATAATTCTAATATTGCTTGACGCGTCGACATATCTTTAGCCATTTCCAACACCTACCCTTATCACTATATTAACGAAAAAAGTTTGTGAAGTAAATAACAAACTCTATTTTTTATAATTATTTATCTGCTTAGTTTGCTAAAATGGTGAAATTTTTCACAAATACTTATGTTTGACTAACAAATATCTAAATTGCTAGATTGCGATTACACACTTCACTATCAATTTCAATCATGTACACGGCTTAATCTAAAATAAGCATAATAACTGACAGAATTCTAATATTAATATATAATGATAAATTTAGTATAGCATATAAGATTGGAGTGTGATTACAATCGGTATTGTTATTGTCGAAATATGCGAAAGTAATCTATTACAAACCATAGAAGCCGAGCAATTATTCGAATCAGAATATCCAGAAGTCTCTGTTCTCATTAGCGATTGTTTATCTTTTTGTGGACTTTGTCGCTTAAAACCATATGCCCTTGTAAACGGACATAGAATAAAAGGAAAAGACGTTGATGATTGTATAAATAAGATTCGGCAAGCGATCGAAGCGGAACTTACCCTTTATCAATAACTCAACGTTCGCACACTGAAAATAGTCATTCAATCTTCTCCTACGTTTAGCACGTTATGTCGTTCTGAAAAGCTAGGGATTCGCTTTTCGCGAGGGCTAACTTTAGAAGCTAAGAGCGCTTCTAAAGTCGATCTTCAACTCATCCTATTCCCGCAGAAGTCTCCCTTTGCTTATCTCCACTTAGACTGGGGATACTTCATGCGATTTCTCCATTTTGCGTGCGATCGTAACTAGCTTTCATACTGTGAAAGTTGAGTCAATAATATGTAACTAAAATATTTAATCCGTATGCCAATATTGGCATACGGATATTTTAACCATCATGTTCCTCCATAACGTAATACGGCGCATATGAATGTCTTGCGCTTTGGTAGTTACTACAAATTAAATTCCTTTACTAAATCAGTTAATTTCTTAGACGATTGACGTAAAGTATTGGCACCGTCAGATATCTCCTCAATTGCACTTGAAGCTTCTTCTACTGAGGCCGACGTCTGTTCAACTCCAGCAGCCGATTGTTCAGATATCGAAGCAATCTCTTGAACCGAACCATTAACTTGTTCGGTATCACTCGCTAATTGCGATAAACCTGACATGACAGTATCAACATGATTAGTCATATTAGAAATCGCCTGCTCAATTGCTTTAAAGCGCTCACCAGTTGCTTCAATATCAATCGTTCCTTGAGCAACTTCCTCATAGCCTTGCTTAAGCGTACCCGTCACTTCTTTGGACTCCGATTGAATCGTCATAACAATATTAGTTATATCTGTAACAGACTCACTGACTTGCTCTGCTAATTTTCTTACCTCATCTGCGACAACCGCAAAACCAAGACCTTGTTCACCAGCTCTTGCTGCTTCAATCGCCGCATTTAATGCCAATAAATTGGTTTGATCTGCAATATCTTTAATAACAGCAATTAACTTCGAAATTTGTTTGGTTTGTTGATCAAGCCCTTCAACTCTCCCTACCGCATTTTTCACAATTTGGTCAATACTGCTCATTTGCTTAATCGATTTTGTCATTGCTGTATTACCTGAATCTGTCTCTGTTAATACTTGATCTGAAGATGCATTAATGGTCTCACTACTCGTATGAAGCGCTGTCATTTTCTCAGCAAATGACCTCATGGTCTCAGCTAAATCTCCGGCATGATTCGCCTGCGTTTCTGTACCAGAAGCTAGCTCCTCCATAGTCGCAGCAATCTGCTCAGTACCTGATTTAACATCATCTGAAGATTGATATAATTGCTCACTCTGTCGATCAACCAACTGAGAGGTTTGTTTAATTTGATTGATCATTGTTATTAACTGCGTTCTCATCTGATTGATTGAACTTGACAAACGACCAATCTCGTCTTTTCCTTGATAATCAATTAATTCAACATTTAAGTCCCCTGTAGCAATCCGATCACTAATGTTAACAACTGATCTTAAATGTTTTGAAACATGACGACTTATGAGAATAACTAAGATAAGACCAATTAAAAATGATACAAGCATTGAACTTATTAAAATAACAAGCGCAAAGTTTTGGCTTTGTTCAGCATCCACTACCGCAGCATCTCGATCGTCAATAATATGCTCACGTAAATATTCAAAGTAAAGTGAAGTTGTTGAAGTTAAATTTGTATAACGATTCACATATAAGCGAACAGTCGTTTCAGCCTCACCAACAATTGGTACCAACTCTTCATAAAACATTTCATCCAAGCTCTGATTATGATCAACTACTTCATTGAAAAGCGTTTCTTGCTGATCGCCATTGATGCCTTCATCTAAATGATCCAATAAATAGTTGACACGTTCCTTTCTTTCTTCAAAATCATTCATATGTGTCTCATTACCAAATTGAACATAGGAAAGCGCCGCTAGTGCTTTAGCGTTGATTTCTGAACTCAATTCATTCGTTAATAAGGCACGATCTCCTTGTTCCTGCAACATTCTCATATCTGATTGGGATTGAATAACTGATAGAGCAACCAAGGTCGTTGAAATCATTAACAATATAAAAATAATTAAAATAGCTAGACCATATTTCCCACCAATCGAAATGTTATGTAAATGAAATGATTTTAATTTCCTTTCTTTTGTTATATCTTTCTTTTTCTTTAAACCGATAGTCTTTGTTATCTTCTTCTTTCTAAAAGGTTTAATCACCTTCACCGCCTCCTTTTGAAACGCTTACATTTTTTGTCGGAATGATAGTTTATCGGCCAAACAAACTATATCTAATATACTATACTGAAGATAATATGAATACAAGTAGTAATTTGATTTTGAATGCAGAAAAGGAAGAAAGTAATATAATAATAACTTGCTAACCTTATATGATTTTTAATCTTCTACAGCTCTTGTTCCTCAAGTTGTCTCCTATCTAAATGGATGAGCGCTGCTCTGTATTTTGAGGTGGGTGTTTTACATACGGTTATCTGTGATAAAGCTATCAAGTCATTTTAATTTCGTGTGTTTCTTAAGATTTATATTTGTTTGTTATTAGGCTAAATTACCTATGTTATTTTCAATCAAACATTGCGATAATAGTAAAAGACTTTCTAAACTTTTTAGTTCGTTTTAATAGACAAACACATTTTTATGCGCTAATATACTATATATAGTGATTGAAAGACATCGACATCACTATATATAGTATTTTTGTTTATCCATGCTTTCAAAGATAAGTCAGCGATACAGTAGAATTTTCAACATTCTTAAATATAAGAAAGACTTACCCCCATTCACTCAGTAACATCGAATGTGCGTTTGTCTATCTATTTTTATTTAATTACATAACTAGTGGAAAAATTCATCTGTAAGACATAAGGAGGACCCCTAAAATGGCAATAGTTACTGAACGTATTGAACAGAAGTTAGATGAGCTTGCTACAAAACACAATGTTGATCTAACTGCATTGAAGGACAAAGTTAATCAAGTGAAAAACAATGAAGAAGAAGCAAACCAAACAGCATTATTTTATGCATTGAACCAAATTGCAATGGATCAGCCGAATTGGACGTTTATTGCAGCCGATTTTTATTTAAATCAACTCTATCGTGAAGCAAGTATCAATAGAAGTTATCATCACCATTTAAAATATGGGAATTTTTCAAAATTAGTTGATCAATTAACAAAAGAAGGTATATATGATCAGGCATTACAACAAGCGTATTCAACAGAGGAGTTAAAGGAGCTAGAACAAGAAATTGTTCCTGAGCGTGATCAATTATTCAACTATATTGGTTTGTTCTTGCTTGCTGATCGCTATTTAGCTAGAGACCACGAGCGCAATCTTTATGAACTGCCACAAGAACGCTTTATGATTATTGCGATGACACTCATGCAAAACGAACCAGTAGACAAACGTCTCGATCTAGTTAAAGAAGCTTATTGGGCCCTATCAAATCTTTATATGACTGTAGCCACACCAACTTTGTCAAATGCTGGGAAAAGTTACGGCCAGCTCTCTTCATGCTTTATCGATACTGTCGATGATTCACTTGATGGTATCTATTTAAACAACTGGGACATCGCTCGTCTTAGTAAAGGTGGCGGGGGCATCGGGATCTATTATGGGAAAGTACGTGCACTTGGATCTGATATTAAGAAATTTAAAGGAAATTCATCAGGCATTGTTCCTTGGATACGTTTGATTAACGACACCGCAGTAAGCGTCGATCAGCTTGGTCAACGTCAAGGGGCCGTCGCTGTATATCTCGATGTCTTTCATAAAGACATCATGAATGGCTTCTTAGATTTAAAAACAAATAACGGTGATGAGCGTCGAAAAGCACATGATATTTTTACAGGCGTCTCTATTCCCGACTTATTTATGGAACAATTGCAAGTGACCGATGAAAATGGAAAGAGTATTGGTGAATGGCATACGTTCTGTCCACATCAAGTAAAGCAAGTGATGGGTTGGAAAGATGAAAATGGCCAACCGCTTGGATTAGAAGATTTTTATGATGAGGTAGACGATAAATACTTTTCAGAAAAATATCAAGAAGCGGTCAATCACCCACTATTACCAAGAAAAACTTATAGAGCAATGGATATTATGGCTAGAATAATGGTCGCACAACTTGAAACTGGAACACCTTATATGTTCTATCGTGATGAAGTTAACCGTCAAAATCCAAATAAGCATGACCGTGGAGTTGGACGTACATCCATTTATTCTAGTAATTTATGTACGGAAATTGCACAAAATATGTCACCAACTTCTATTGTAAAAGAATTTCAAGATCAAGATGGCAACATTGTCATCGTTAGAAAACCAGGGGACTTTGTCGTTTGTAACTTGTCTTCGATCAATTTAGCAGTTGCGGTGCCAGGACAAGTATTAGAGCGACTGATTCGAATTCAAGTACGAATGCTCGATAATGTCATTGATCTAAATACAATTAGTGTTGGACAAGCCCAAGCAACGAATCAAAAATATCGCGCCGTCGGTCTTGGTACATTCGGTTGGCACCACCTTCTTGCTTTAGAGCACCTTCATTGGGAGAGTGATCAAGCTGTTGATTATGCCGATCAATTATATGAGGATATTGCTTATTATACAATTCAAGCTTCAATGGAGTTAGCTGAAGAAAAAGGCGCATATCAGAAATTTGAGGGTTCAGAATGGCAAACAGGTCGGTATTTCGAACGTCGCAACTACACGAGTGAACGATGGACTCAACTTCGTAAAAAAGTGGCCAACAAAGGTTTGCGTAATGGCTGGTTAATGGCTGTGGCTCCTAATTCTTCAACAGCTAAAATTGGTGGTTCAACGGATGGCATTGATCCCATTTATGCGGTAGAGTACGCTGAAGAAAAGAAAAACTTTAAATTTAAAGTAACGGTTCCTGATTTAGATCATGTCACTTACACGTATTATCGTCGTGCACGTCACGAATTAGATCAGGTCTGGAGTATTAAACAAAACGCCCGCCGTCAACGTCATATTGATCAAGGGATTAGCTTTAATTTATATGTTCGACACGATATTAAAGCACGGGATTTATTGAATTTACATTTAGCTGCATGGGAACATGGACTAAAGACAACTTATTATGTACGCAGTACTTCCCAAACCGAAATCGATGAATGTGAAGCATGTCATAGTTAAGGAGGATTTTCTAATGAGCTTTGTCGATACACCTTTAACAAAAATAAAATTACTAAACCCAACCTATCCTAATAAATCAACAGGACTGATTAATGGTCAGTCCTCCGGTTTATTAAATTGGAATGATATCGCCTATCCTCAAATGTATGATTTGTATCAAACTTTGCTATCAAATTTTTGGAAGGCACAAGAAATTAATATGCAAGATGACATTAAACAATGGGACCATCTCACTGAGACTGAGCGTGATGTATTTTTAAGAATTAATACACAGCTCGCTTCACTAGATAGTCTACAAACACCAACAATGACACAAGTGATGGATTACGTGACTGACTCTAGCTTTAAAGCTATTTTTGCTGTTATTGCCCAGCAAGAAGCCGTGCATAACGAATCATATTCTTATATTTTAAGCTCACTTGTCCCAGTGGATGAACAAAATCAGCGTTTTAACCAAGCGAAAGCTGACCCTATTGTTCAAAAACGTAATCAACTAATTCTCGATAGTTATGATGCCTTTCATCAAGAGCCAACACCACAACGTTTATTTGAATTAGCGATCAATTCAATCAATTTGGAAGGGATTTATTTCTATGCGGGGTTTGCCTTTTTCTATCATTTAGCCCGCCAGCAAAAAATGTTAAAAACAAGTACAATGATTAGTTACATTCAACGTGATGAAATGCAACATGCCTATTTCATCTCACAATTTATTCGTATTTTATTAACAGAAAATCCTGAATTAAACACAGATGAGAATATTTCTTTTGCCTATCAAACGATTGATCATGCGGTTCAACTTGAAAAAGAATGGGCTGATTATATTTTAAAAGATATTGAGGGTATTGATCTTAATGAGTTCCATCATTACGTTGAATATCTTGCAAATAAACGATTTCGACAAATCGGCCTCGATAACTATTATCCTGAGCGCGACAATCCAATGGCCTGGATTCACGTCTTTAGCGACGAAATGATGAATGAAACCAAGTCTGACTTTTTCGAACAAAAATCACGCACCTATACGAAAGTTTCATCTTCAAATGGATTTGACGAGCTTTAGAAAGGAATGATCTGATGAAAGCCTTAGTCGTTTATAGTTCAGTCACTGGAAATACAAGCATATTAGCTGAAGCCATCTATCATGAAATGATTAAGCACATCGATCATGTTGATTTTTTAACGATTGACGAAGTTGATTATCAGCAATTGGCGACGTACGATGTATTAGCGATCGGCACTTATACATGGGGAAATGGTGAATTACCACCTGAGATGGACGACCTTTATTACGAAATCGAGCAACAAAGTGTCGGTCACCTGATGACAGGAATATTCGGTACGGGCGACAGCTTCTACCCTTATTTCTGTGGAGCTGTTGATCATTTTAGAGATATGCTTTTTGTTCATACCGAACTTGCCGTTACCTTAAAAGTTGAACTCGTTCCTCAAACAGAAGATTTGAACAAAGTCTCAACATTTTGCAGCCGTCTTGTTAGAACGCGTGTTACTGTATAATAAAAAAACAGCTAGAAATATGCTCTTTTACGCATCCTTTAGGAAATAAACGAGCTTATTTCAAGGTAAAAAGAAAGCGACACTACAATTGAAACCTTGTAGCGTCGCTTCTTCAGGTTCTTTGTCAAATGACGTTGGTGAGAATTATTGCCGATTTTATAAGTGGATGTTTGTTTGATTAGGTGCATTTTGGGCTGGTTTCGATTCAATAGATCTTAACTTAATTTAAATGTCTATCTACACGTAAATTCATACGGGTTCGGTCAGGAAGTGATGAGACTCCTGCAGGAATAGCACGAGCTGAAGATCCACTCATGTGCGCGTTTGGTGCGCACATGAGTTAGCTGAAGCCGTGCCTGCGGAAAGCGAATCACTGGATGACCGAACCCATTTCTATTTTTAGAGAAATAGAAAAGACGTTAGCGAAAGTCTACCCCCATTTCACAAACGCATGAAATGGAGAATTCCCTTCACCAACGTCAAATAGTATACAACCCTTCTTCATGCCTATTCTTCTATTTTAAATTGCTTCATTTGTTTTTCTAATGCTTCACCTGATGCCTGAAGACTTTCTGCTGATTCCGTCACTGTTTTTAATGCTTCCAATTGTTCAGAAGCAGATGCATCTACTTGTTCACTTGAAGCAGCTGTTTGTTGAAGAATTGAAGCAATATTGCTAATGGATTCAACGACATTTTCCTTGTATTGATCAATTTGATTAAGATCCTCACCTATTGTATTAATCGCATTAACCATACGCTGATTCTGTTCTGAGATGTCCTCGAATAATTGCGAAGATTCTTCTGCTACTTGATTTTGTTGAGACGTAATATCTTGTGTCGTAGCAATTTGATTGACGGCTTCATTTGAAACCTTTTGAATGCTCTGAATCATTTCAGATATGTTCGTTGTTGCACCAGAGGTTTGCTCTGCTAGCTTACGCACTTCTTCAGCTACCACTGCGAAACCTTTCCCTTGTTCACCTGCACGCGCGGCTTCAATAGACGCATTTAATGCCAGTAAATTGGTTTGTTCAGAGATATCACTAATCGTATTTACAATCGTACCGATCTCGACAATTTGAGTTGACAAATTATTCACTACAGTACCAATCTCATTAACGACTTGAAGAGATTGATTCGCTCCAGATTTTAACGTTCCCATTTGATCCAGGCCTCGCGTATTAATATCTGCAACTTCATTTGAATACTGCTTTAATTGGTCGGTTTGTTTAACGAGATTCGTTAATTGCTCTGATAAGTGAACCGTTTGCTGATTGGTTTGTTCGGCGAAATCGGCTGCTTCACTCGTTCCTTGCGACACTTGATTCATGGCGCGGCTAATTTCCTCACTAGAAGCAGTCGTTTGTTCTGACACAGCACTCAACTGCTCTGTTGCACCTGAAACCGTATGAACAGACGTATGCACTGATCCGACTAATCCCCGGATGTTTTTGACCATTTCATTAAAGTTACCCGTTAGTTCCCCAATCTCGTCTGATGTCGTTGGCTTGATATAAACCGATAAGTCACCCGCCGCAACATGACTAACTTTTTCATTCAAACGTTGGACAGGTTTTGTGATTCGATTAGAAAGAATAATCGCTATAATAATAAAAAGAATAATAATAACAACTGTAATGACAACCATTTGTACTAGCAACTGATTTAACGATGCATAAGCTTCTTGATCTGGAATAATTAGCCCTAACGTCCAATTAGTCCTCGGGATATGTTGATAATAAATATGCGCATCACCAGCATCCAACTCCGTTTGGTGAACACCTGATTCTTGACCGTTCAGCGCATCCATCAAGGAAGCAAGCTGAGAATCATCAGCCAAACTTCTCCCCACGCCATCATTACCATCAGGATGAACGATAAAGGATTGGTCGTCTGCTAATAAGAACGCCTCACCTGAAGTACCTGTATCAATACTTGCGATGAATTGTTGTAACTGGCCAATATCAATTTCACTTGAAATTATCCCTAACAATTCACCGTTCTCTTGATAAAAAGGAATACTTGTTGTAATTAAGCTTGTCCCTAGAACTTCAGAAAAATATGGTAAGGTCCATGAAACTTCACCTGTATCCGCACCAGCTAGATACCAATCATGTGACGGATAATCATAGTCTGGATCTTCAAATTCATCAGTAAAAATTATTTGATCTTGCTCTTTATAACTATAAGGGCCAAAATATTCGACGTCTTCATGATAGCTATACGGTTCGAACCAAACACCGATCCCATAAGTATCTTCATTTAATACAAGAAACTGTTCAAATACATCTGCATACTCGTCATGGGTTAAATTCGTTCCTATCGTTGATGCCAACGCCCCCATCGAATCCCCCAACCTTTGATGACTGACTAATTGCGTATCAGTAAAGTGAACAATGTCATTTGATAAATAATCCATCTTCTCAGCAATTTGTTGTTCCAATTCCTGTTCTGAGAATTTATAACTAAGGATAGACAGTACGAGCATACCTATGATAACCACGGGAATAAAGATTAAAATCTTTTTTCTAATACTAGTCTTTCTCATCTTGTCCCCTCTTTCTAAAATAAATTATTTTGCTTACCCTTAAAATATCGACAAAATTCGACTTTTGTGAATATAAATCATCATAAACATTCTTTGAAAAACATTCCATTTTAGCGCTAACTATATTTTCTATTAAATCTCCCTACATGCGAATAAGCTAGAAAGCTATTAAATAACACTTATCACAAGGAAGGTGTGGTGCTTAAGACGTGCCTTGAAGCATAGCGATTGTTGTCAACAAAAAGTAAATATTAAATAACGAAAAACCGGGTAACTGTCGTTACAGTTACCCGGTTCGATTTAAATAAATTGAGCTTGATGTAGACGACTATAGGCACCATCTTGTTCAATTAATTGTTGGTGTGAACCTTGTTCTTCGATGCCATTTTTCGTGACCACCACAATACGATCGGCATGTTTGATCGTTGCTAAGCGGTGGGCGATGACAAGCGTTGTTCTTCCTTGTGCCAATTCTTCTAAAGATTTTTGAATAGCGATTTCTGTTTCTGTATCAAGCGCAGACGTCGCTTCATCTAAAATTAATATGGGCGGATTTTTTAAAAACATTCGGGCAATCGACAAACGTTGCTTTTGACCACCAGATAATTTCACACCACGTTCTCCAATCACCGTTTCAAGCCCTTCGGGTTGCATTTGAATAAAATCATCTAAGCGCGCTTTCTTTGCGGCCGCTATGATTTCTTCATCCGTCGCATCCAATTTTCCATATGCAATATTTTCTCTAATTGTCCCCGAAAAGAGAAAGACATCCTGTTGGACAATACCAATTTGGCTTCGTAATGATGCTTGCTTAATATGGCGAATATCAACACCATCAATGGTAATTGCACCACCTGTCACTTCATAAAATCGAGGCAATAAACTGCATAACGTCGTTTTACCTGCACCTGAAGGTCCAACAAATGCAATCGTTTCTCCTGGCGAAATCGTTAAATCAATCTTATTTAAAACTTTTTCTAAACCTTGATAACCAAAATCAACTTGCTGATACTTGATCTCTCCAAGCATGTCTAAATCAATGGCGTCCTCAGCATCTTGAATCTCCGGTTCGGTATCCAGCACCTCAGTATAGCGCTTGAAACCTGCAAATCCCTTTGGATAACTTTCAATTACTGCATTAATTTTTTGAATCGGATTAATTAAAATATTAGTCAACAAAATAAAGGCGACAAATTCCCCGTGGCTTAGATCTGCTCCAATCACAAAGTACGATCCAAACATAAGAGCAGATAAAGTAATTAAGCGCATTAACATATAATTCGCTGTCACGTTTTGAGCCATAATCTTATAGGATGTTAGTTTCGTTCGACGATATTGACTATTATTCTCACCAAATTGCTTTTGTTCATGCGCCTCATTAGCAAAAGCTTTTACAACACGAATTCCACCAATGCTATCTTCCACACGTGCATTAATATCTGCTACATCGTGAAACATACGTCTAAATGTTTGCGTCATCTTTTTATTAAAATGAATCGCAAATATAACAATCAATGGAACGACTGTGAAAATAATTAAGGCGAGTTGAAAATCAATCGACATCATAATGATAAAGGAACCGATCAAAGTCATTAACGCCACAAATACATCTTCAGGTCCATGGTGAGCCACTTCACCTATTTCTTCTAAATCTTTTGTCAATCTGGAAATCGAGTGTCCTGTCTTATTATTATCATAATAACCAAATGATAGCTGCTGCATATGCTTAAACAATTTACTGCGCATATCTGTTTCAATATTAATACCTAGCATATGCCCCCAGTATGTCACAATAAAATGAAGCCCCGTATTTAGAACATAAATAGCCAGTAATCCTAGTGATGCCCATAAGATAACACTCCACTCACCAGCTGGTAATAATTGATCGATAACATAATTAACAGCTAGTGGAAAAGCTAATTCTAGTAAACCAACGAAAATAGCTGATATGAAATCTAAAAAAAATAAACCTTTGTAAGGCTTGTAATAAGCAAAAAAACGTCTTAACAATAGAAATTCCCCCTCTTTATTAACCTTCGAACCTCACTTACATAAAACGAAACTTCAATTAGTGGACGGTTTCGTTTTTTGCCCACTGATTGTTAGTTGAGCGAATCAGGACATTAGCGTCCGTTGCGCCCACCTTTATAGATTAACCTCTGCTCTCTATTTTGAAGCGGGCGGTTACCTGTGGTACAGAGAAGACTCAAAAAATTTAAACTTCATTATACCTATGAAGTTGAATTTTCACAAGAAAATAGCTTAACTTTCATATATAGTCAATTATCTTTTTAGCTAAAACCACCTTAATGTTGAAATGAGTATCTATAAAACGAACCTGCAATCCGCGGACGGAGGGCTACAGGATGTAGGTCATGCAGACGTTGCCACAGGACGTGGCGACCTTAGTCTGTAATCCTTCTTAAGGACGTGGCGGTCTTAGTCTGTCATCCTTTGGCGGTTTTAGTCTACGAGCTTACCCACCCACTGATGGGTATCAGGCCGTTAGCGTCCGTTATCATCCACCTCAATCGATTTGCTTTACCCTTTATTTTGAGGAGGATATTACGGACGGTTATCGAAAGCTGTCACTAGTCTATATATCGTTCTTTTTTTCAATATAGTTCCAATAATACTAAGTTGATTTTCCTTTTTCCTTTGTAAAAACAATCAAATCTCACTTTCACCAATGATTAACTAGGATAAAAAGACTATAAAATAGGAGCGAGTACTTTTAAAATACGCTATCAAACAAACGAATTAGATGGTTGATCAATCTCTTTATATCAACTTCTTTTGACAAATAACCACAATTATTATCATCTTTTTTAAGGCGAAATATCTAGAAATAAATGCGTCAAGATGACTAACGAAATTATGAGATAATATGAAAGGAATTTATACAATATTTTTACAGATAAGGATGGATAATAACTATGGAAAAGAAAAAGGTAAAAGTAGGTTTAATTTTTAGTAGTTTAGCATTATTAGCCGTAGCAGGCATATTATTTTACACGCTTTCGTCTTCACCTGAAGTTAAGCTAGCTCAAGCTTTAGGTAAATCTATTAATGCCTCAACCGTAACGGCTGAGAGTACTTTTGACATGACATTAAATTTTGAAAGTAGAGAAAGCAATGATAGCCTTTATAATGGTGGCTTTCTTGATTTTGACATGGAATCCGCAGTTGAAAGTTTCAACGAGTTAACCGGAACAAGCACCGTTCTGGTTGACAATGAAAATGATATTATTGAATTGTCTACTAATACTGAAATTGCAACTTCAATAGACGGACCAACGTTCAACTTGTCCATTCCTTTAAACATTTACATTGATCAATCCAACGATGAGGTGGCGATGGATTTAGATCCATATGCAACGCTTTTAAAAGATTTGATTAATCTTGTAGAAGGCGATGAGAACGTTACTGATGCTTATATTATGACTGAAGAACAAGAAATGTATGATGAATTAATAAATCTCGTCATCGCAACTGTAGAAGAGGCCATTGGCGGGAAAAAATACACAGATACATTGAATGATGAAAATTATGATTATGGCTATGATGAAGAAGTTGATCAGTTTTTCTTTGAACAAATGCTTAAATTCTTTGCTAAAGAGGAAGTGATTACGGAATCAGATGATCAGATTACTTTAACTGTAAACCAACATCTATTTCTTCAAGCATATGAACATGCAATTAACGAATTGGCTGATCACGATCAATTGTTAACTCGCTATGAAGAGGCTTATGGAGATATTAATGAGGTAATCGACTCAATTGATGAGTTAAAGGTAGCTTTCGAAGAAATAGATTTTGAATTAGAAGTAGCTTTTGAAATTGAACAAGAATTGATTATTGCAACAGACTTGACTTTTACGATGAGTGAAGACGATGGTTTAGAATTATTTGAAGTTGAGGTAACTGCCCATACGACTTATTTATATGATCAAGCGCTTGATTATGTATTTTATGGGGAAGATCGAGAACCGTTCACCGAATCAGACATTGAGTATTTAATGAGTGATATTGAATATGTTATTGACGATTTTCTGACGTCTAGTGCAGATGCTTATTATGAAGAAGCAATGGAAGACTATTATGAAACAGCTTTTACCGAAGAAGAATTAATGTTATTTGAAATGATTGAAGATCGTGAAGCATCACATGAAGACTTTTGGATGAGTGAACAAGAATTTTATGAGTGGATCTTAGAATTAGAATCGGTTGGCCTTATCGAAGAAGGAACAGCAGAATACTATAGACCATAAATGATTCAAGGAATGTCTATACTTCCCGTGCGCATTAGAAAAAACAGTTATCAAATCTCCCCCAATTATAAAATAATAATTGGGGGAGATTTTATTTAAGTACCAGTTGCCCTCAATAAACTTATCGAACAATATGGTGATCTCCAACCGCAAGGCGGATATCAAATTGAATCTAAAATCTCACAGATCGCTTACGGTCTCAACATTACCCATTTACTAAGTCAAATAGACCCTGATACTTTAGTATCTCTTTAAATACAAAGTGAAGCTTTGAGCTGAGGACTTCATCGGGCCATTAATTGCGGGTAAATTCTAAAAAGCGTAAAGCCTGTAATCTGTGACTTTACGCTTAAATTATATAAATCTAGCTTTAATATAATCATAAAAATACTTGAATTAACAAAAAGGCTAGACATAAAAAATCAATCTTATTCAGTGGAGATGTAGCTGCCCGTTAATTAAGATTCTAAATGGATGCACTATTTAGAAAGAGATGCATGGCAAGATTTCACTTACAGTAACCTTGTAATAACAAGGTGTGCAGAAACGGGTCTTGTTCCTCCAGCAACAGGGGTAATAGTTAATGCAGCTGCGTTACCAGCTGGGTTACGAACAGTGAGCACAGAGTTGATTGCTGTTGTTTCTACAATCGCTAATCCTACTATTTGAGAAGTACCGGTTGCACGTCCAACTACGGTATAGTCTAAATCCGCGCCATCAAGAGTCAAAATCAGCTGTCCAGCTTCAGTGACGCTAACTTGAAATAGCACCTGATAAAAACCGATTTCTGCTAGATTAAAGCTACTATCGTCAACACGGACTATTGACGTACCACTTGTTGGTCCATCCTGCGGAAAATCGACATCAGTACCAGGTGCAACTGTAGCTGTGTTATCAGGTGGCATCAAAGCAAAGAAATCTGCGAACTCAATGACTCCAGTCGGACCTGTCGCGCCTGTGGCTCCGGTAGCTCCTGTTGGACCTATTGGGCCTGTGGCTCCTGTGGTTCCTGCTGGGCCTGTGGCTCCTGTTGCTCCTGTTGCTCCTGCTGGGCCTGTGGCTCCTGTTGCTCCTGCTGGGCCTGTGGCTCCTGCTGGACCTATTGGGCCTGTAGCTCCTGTGGTTCCTGCTGGGCCTGTGGCTCCTGTTGCTCCTGCTGGGCCTGTGGCTCCTGTTGCTCCTGCTGGGCCTGTGGCTCCTGTTGCTCCTGCTGGGCCTGTTGGACCTATTGGGCCTGTAGCTCCTGTGGTTCCTGCTGGGCCTGTGGGGCCCGTTGGACCTGTTGGGCCTGGTATTGTTCTGATTATTCTAGCTGGCTTAGGTTCCGGCCTCTTTTGAGGTGGACAAAGTTTTCTTCCAGTTGGGCAGCAGATAACTTCTTTATAACAACATGAACTTTTTTTTCTGCCTTTTTCTTTTCTCACTTTATCACCTCCTTATATCTTAATCTATTCTCAATTAATTTAGGGAGAGACGGCTTATATAATTACTTAACAAGCCTTTATGTTTTACACATATTAAGGCTAGCTTAAAAATTAGATATTATTATAACGACAATTACTATCCTAAATAGGTAATATGTAGTTACAAAAATAAGATTGGAATATAGCGCACTGGAAAGCTAACAAAACTGCTTAAACCTCTCGCTGAAGCTCTTAAGATTGTAAAAGACTCAAAATACAGGGCAACTGTTCATTCTGATCAAGGCTAGCATTACCAACATAGGAAATGGGGTGAAAACCCTCAAGGATCATAAGGTATTCCAAAGTATGTCACGAAAAGGAAAACTGTATCGATAATTCACCAATGGAGAATTTTTTGGCTTATTAAAACAAGAGATGTATTATGGAGAAACACGCTGTATGTTCGAGAAATCAAGAAGAAAAATTGAAGAATATATTGCTTATTATAATAACAACCGTATAAAGAAAAAATTGGCAGTCATGAGCCCGGTTCAATACCGCTTTCACACCAACCAATTAGCTGCTTAATATAAAAACTCTAACTTTTTGGGGCACACCATAATTGAGAGAGATTTTATTTAAGTACACTCTATTTTCTTATACTAAATGACTTTTGAATACAAGATCCTAAAACATGACCACTTAACAATGACAATGATATAACTACGTTACTAGCTCCCATGTATTTAACTTATAGAAGCTAGCGGTTTACTCATATTTAAATGTCCCTAAGGCTAATAAACTAGATAAAAGCGCAAAACCAATTAACAGTGCCATACTTATAAAATAGCTTGATAAATCAATATTAATAGCTGCATGTAAACCATTGATAAACCATTGGTATGGATTAACAACTTGAAGCGTTTGAATCATTTTTGGAGCAGATTCAAGTGAATAAAAAGCATTGCTCAAGAAAATCATTGGCATAGTGATGATATTAGCCACTAAACTCATTTGCCCCTCGCTTTTAGCTAAACTAGAAACAAAAAAGCTTAAGATGACGTAACTAATTGCCGCCAAAAAAAAGACCGGAATAAATAACATAAACGTTTTAAATGAAATACGATCTTGAAACATGAGCAAACCAATTACGATAATACAAACACCAGACAAAATTGCTGTGATCGCGCGAGCCATTGACGTACTAACAATATATTTCCACAGCGGCATCGGTGTTATGTGCAAAAGTTGAAACACGCCCCTCTTTCGTTGCGACAAAATATGAAATGATGTCGTCATGAAAGCATACATCAAAACACTGACTCCAACAATACCACCAATTAAATAAAGGGATTCACTCACATGATCAAAAAAGTACCGAACGATGACTAAACCTATTACAGGTAACAGAATTGACCAAAACAGTAAATACATATCTCTCATCGTCGTTTTTAAGGTTAATGTGAAAATTTTCTTCATCTATTATCTCTCCTTATTTTTAAATCAATTGAAAAAATAGGGCTTCAAGATGATCAACGTTATGAGCGTGTAACAAGTCTGCTGGTGCACCTTGAGCTATGATCTCCCCCTGGCTAAGAAAGATAACAACGTCAGCAATCTTTGTCACTTCAGCCATATCATGTGAAGAGAACATAATCGTCATCCCTTTACCTTTAAGCTCTAGTAGCATATCACGTATCTTTTTTTGTGCTTGTGGATCTAATCCAGCTGTTGGTTCATCTAAAATAACAAGCTCCGGGTTGTGTAATGTTGTTACAGCAATGGCTAGCCTTTTTTGTTGACCAATTGACAAATGTGTTGCGTTTTTCTTCCGCATCGCTAACAAATCAAATGCCTTTAACTTCTCTTCTAACTTCACTTGGTCTAATTTGATATGATAAAAGCTAGCAAATAGTTGGAGATTTTCTTCAACAGTAAAGCCTTCAAAAAAAGGCGTTGCTTGGAGTTGAACACCGACCTTTTCTTTGAAATGTTCGCACCAGTGATTGATCGTTCCACTCGTTGGTGGAATAAGGCCGAGCAACAATCCAATTGTTGTTGATTTACCTGCACCATTTGGACCAATTAGAGCGATGGTTTTACCCTTTTCAATCTTCACATTCAAACATTTGATCACTTGATGTTCTTTAAAGCTTTTTGTCAGTTGTGTTGCTTTAATTAAATCCATTTTACTACCTCCTATTTAATAATGAATATTCAATGTTGAACATTAGAGGAAAATGAAATCGTCTTAATTAAAAGACGATATGTCACTGATCCTTTTCAATAAGTGCCAATGCTTTTTCTACAAAATCTTGCTGAAGGGTGATAACAGCGAACATATGATCAAAAATGAGTTGCGTCATCGGAGGAATCGCATTTTGCATAGCGGCTTTTTTTGTTTCTAAGCCAGCTTTCAATGAATCATACTCAAACTTCAGTGCCTGTTTTTGTTCTATTAGAGCGGTTTTTACATCCTTTGCTTGAATCTTATGCGCAAAAGAAAGACCTGCATAAAGTGTAGTAGGGTAAGTCATAGATGAGTCTTGTAAAGCCTTATAAATTAATGCTTTACTATGTTCTCTTCCTTTTTCTGTAATGTGGTAAATCGCTTTTTGCCTATGACCCGTTTGTTCAATCTGTTTGACTTTAATATAGTCTTCTTTTTCTAATTTTTTTAATGCATTATAAATTGAACCGATTAGTACACCTGCCCACCGCTCTGCATCATTTAACTTCAACATTTGTTTAATATCATACCCAGACATCGGTTGCAATTCTAACATGGCCAGCACTAATAATCGCGTCATCACATCCCTCCTCTTTCCGAATAGTCAACATTGAATAATCATAATATAATATTTTATTTTTTACATGTCAAGTTATTTTTAATACGATATTCAAATACAAAAACTTAGATCTTATATTAGAATCATTAAGCATGTCCGTTTAGGTGAAATGAGCCAGAGGAAAAGCACGCCTGGTGCACCGACGGATAAGAATAAGAGACAACTAATAGAGGATAAATTACAAGCCCAAAATTAACGGAGCTATTTTAGCCTAGGACATAGCCGCATTTCAATTGCTTTAGATAATTATATCCATTTTATCTCTTATATGCAAAAAACACCAAAGGCGTAAAACCCTTGGTGCTGTAGTGGAGCATAGCGGGTTCGAACCGCTGACCTCTACACTGCCAGTGTAGCGCTCTCCCAGCTGAGCTAATGCCCCAGAAATACATGTCCTAAATTATTATAGCGAAACCTCCTCTATTTCTCAACTATAAATCACTAATTTTATTGACAAATATGCCATCGCTTCGTTAAACTTGAATTAACATATAACGGAAGAGGTGAATGTTAGGCCGATGAAGTACTAATCCTATCAACTCATATGATTTTAAATTAAGAAAAGAAAACGAAGCGTCTTTGTAAGCTTTTTTCTTGTGGCTTAATTTAAATTTAGAGAATAGGATGATATCGGCAGAACATTTACACAATAGTATTGAGCGTTCGTTAACCTCTCAATACGTGTATAGCTATGTCTCCTATTCTCTTTGCAAAATAGGAGGCTTTTTTATGCTTCCAAACAGGAGCGGAGTGATAAACATGGCTGTTATTGAATTAGTAAATATTAAACAAGAAACGGATGGAAAACCCTTGTTCGAAATCGACCATCTTCAAATTAAAAAACATGCTCGGATCGGGTTGGTTGGCAGAAATGGTTCTGGGAAATCCACATTGTTAGCGTTAATCGCGGGACAGATGGAGCTAGGTCACGGAGAAATTAAGCGATTTGGCTCTGTTCAACTTTTACCACAGCTAAAAACAACCGAGACAACAGAAAGTGGTGGTGAAGTGACTCAGCGCTATATTGACAATGCGCTAGCACAAAAAACAGACGTTTTATTAGCTGATGAACCATCAACGAACCTCGATCATCAACATATTGAAAAATTAATGAAACAATTGAAGCGGTGGCATGGAGCTCTTATTCTTGTTGCTCACGATCGCGCTTTATTAGATGCACTATGTGATGAAATTTGGGAAATTAATCAACAAAAGTTAAGTGTCTACGTCGGTAATTACAGCAATTATCGCAAACGAAAAGAGCAAGAAGTAGCAGAGCAAGAAGCTGCCTACCAACAGTATTTAGAAAAGAAAAAACAATTAGAGCGGGCACAAATGCTAAAACAACAAAAAGCAGAACGAGCAACAAAAAAACCGAAACAACTAAGCCATTCAGAAGCAAAAATAACTGGTGCCAAGCCCTACTTTGCTAAAAAACAAAAAAAATTACAACAAACAAAGAAGGCATTAGAAACACGGCTGTCCCAACTCGAAAAAGTCGATAAACCTTACCAAACACGAGCAATCAAAATGGATTTACCTGATGCCAAAGGAATACATCAACGGCCGATCATTCGAGTAACCAATTTGGCGGGTCAAATCGAAAATAAAATGTTGTGGCAACCTGCCAGTTTTCAAATTAAAGGTGGCGATCATGTGGCGATAATCGGCGCAAATGGCGCCGGAAAAACCACGTTAATTCATATGATTATCAATCAAGTTCATGGTGTAGAAAACTCATCGGCAATAAAAATCGGTTATTTTCATCAAAAATTAAACACACTTGATCTGCACGCATCTATTTTAACGAATGTTAGTAAAGGAGCGATTCAATCAGAAACGTTAATTCGCACTTTATTAGCCCGTTTGCATTTTTTTGAAGACGATGTGAATAAGCCCGTAAGTGTGTTAAGTGGGGGCGAACGTGTAAAAGTGGTGTTAGCGCAATTAATGGTAAGTGATATCAACACATTAATTTTAGATGAACCAACTAACTTTTTAGACTTAGAAACGGTCGAAGCACTCGAAACACTACTAGCAGATTTTCCTGGCACTTTACTGTTCGTCTCACACGATCAATGGTTTATCGAAAGATTAGCAACAAAATTAATCGTGATCGAGAATCAAACGTTAAAATTATTTCCCGGGACATATCGACAATTTAAGGCACACGATCATCAGCATGATCAACAAGCAAATGATTTAATGATAATAGAAACCCGCCTTTCTGAAGTATTGAGTAAACTCAGTTTAAATCCGAGCGATGAGCTTGAACAAGAATTTCAGGCTTTGTTAAAACAAAAACAACAGCGATTAAACAAGTAATAGCAGCTGATCAGGTACGCACCAATATACCTGATCAGTTCTTTTTTTAGCATCTACATACAGAAAAGTTCTTTATGGTGCTTACCCATAAAACGAACCTTCAATCAGTCGGCGAATGGCTACAGGATGTAGGTTATGCAGACGTTGCCACAGGACGTGGCGGTCTTAGTCTGTAATCCTTTTTAAGGACATGACGGCCTTAGTCTGTAATCCTTCTTAAAGATGTGGCGGTTGTAGCCTACGATCTTACCCACCCACTGATTGGTGGTTGAGTGAATCAAGACATTATCGTTCGTTTGCCCCTGCCTCAATCAATTTGCTCTAATCTCTAGTTTGAGGCGGCGTTTTACGAACGGTTATCTGTGATAAAACAAGTTTTCAAAAACTTAATTGACAATATGAAATTTTTATTTTATTATTTAAGTAAATACTTAAACACTTAATTAATGAAGGGGGAAATGCTATGAAAGAAGCATTTAAGGCTTTATCAGACCCTACTCGAAGACAAATCTTAGATTTATTAAAAGATCGCGACCTTACAGCTGGTGAAATTTCAGAACATTTTAATATGTCGAAGCCAAGTATTTCTCAGCATCTGAAGATTCTTCGACAAGCCCAACTCGTTTTTGATAACAAAAAAGGACAGTTTGTATATTACACCTTAAATACGACGGTGTTTCAAGAATTAGTAGGTTGGGCTATGGATTTTATAAAGAAAGGAGAAAGTGAAAATGAATAAACATCGATTTCCTTTATTATTAATTGGGCTCGCTGTTCTCTTTTGGCTTGTATTTTATCAACAGTTGCCTGAAGATATGCCAATGCAATGGGGGGCAGATGGGTCTGTTAATTGGACTGCACCCAAAATAATTGCTTTTTTATTTAATATAGGCAACATGGCCTTAATGTATTTTATCTTGTACTTTATTCCAAAAATTGATCCTAAAAAGAAAAATTATCGACAATTTTCGAAAGGTTATTATGTAACAATGTATAGTATAGTCGTTCTTTTCTTCATAATCAACGTCTTCGTTGTATTAACTGGAGCAGGTTATGACTTTAATATCCATTTATTAATCCCTATTTTAGTTGGGTTGTTTTTTATCGTTTTTGGTAACTATATGCAAACGCTCAAGACGAATTGGTTTTTTGGTATTCGGACACCATGGACTTTAGATAATGAAACAGTTTGGCGCAAAACACATCGTTTGACAGCAAAAATTTTTATTATAGCTGGTGTTATTTTTATTATCATACCTTTTCTTGAAGAGTCAATCATTATACCACTGTCTGTGATTGTGCTTGCCATCATTTTTATTACACCGATTGCTTATTCTTATATAATTCACAAGAAAAGTCAGCACTAATCTTTAGGAGGTGAGGACATGGAGCAAGCTTTAGAGCTGATTAAACTATTATGGCCACTCATCCTTTTACAATTCATTTTAACGATTGCCGCATTAATTGCTTGGTATCGAACTGAAGAAACGAAAGGTGAAAAGTGGGTTTGGTTATTAATTATTCTATTTGCTAACACAATTGGCCCTATCTTATTTTTTATTATCGGAAGGAGAGATCGCTAGATGCCATTACAAGTGAAACAGTTAACGAAAATATTTGACCAGCACCAGGCTGTTGACCAGATCAGTTTCAGCTTAACCTCTGGAAATTGTATTGCCCTGCTTGGTGCTAATGGGGCTGGAAAAACAACAACTTTACGTATGTTGTCAGGGTTATTAAAACCAAGCTCCGGCTCGATTTCATTCAATGAACTCGCGCAAGGCAAAGATATACGAGAGTTTATTGGTTATTTGCCACAATATCCTGTCTTTCACAACTGGATGTCGGGAAGGGAATTTCTTATTTATGTCGGGAAACTTGGTCATTTATCAAAAGAACAAGCAACAAAACGAGCAGATCAGTTATTAGAACGTGTTGGAATTGCCGAGCAAAAAAATAAACGGATTGGAAAGTATTCAGGTGGGATGAAACAGCGTCTCGGAATTGCTCAAGCTTTAATCCACAAGCCAAAACTTATTATGCTTGATGAACCTGTATCTTCGCTTGATCCGATTGGAAGACGCGAAATATTAAGCCTTTTAGCCGATTTAAAAAATGAAATCACGATTCTTTTTTCTACCCATATTTTAAATGATGCTGAAGCAATTAGTGATGAAATCATCCTAATGCATAAAGGGAAAATTATTGAACAGGGGCTTTTATGTCACTTGCGCGAAAAATACCAAACAAGAAAAATAGAGCTTCATTTCAAACCGTTTGATCATGAAGAAATTCAAAAATTAGATAAATTACCTAGCGTTCTTGAAGTAACACCCCATCAAGAAGGTGTAACTTGTCTTGTTGAAGATACTGAAATAGCTAGGCAAGCGATATTAGAATTAGCGATTGAACAGCATTGGCCTTTAAGCCATTTTTCAATCGGGAAAATGACGTTAGAAGATATGTTTATGGAGGTGATTGATAAGTGAGTGTATTTGTTACGATATTTAAAAAAGAGTGCCTTGAATCTTGGCGTCAATTCAGTTGGTTTTGGGTACCGATTGTCTTTATCCTACTAGCAATTATGGATCCATTAACGACTTATTATATGCCTACTTTATTAGACGCTGTCGGCGGCCTACCTGAAGGAACGATTTTTGAAATGCCTGATGTTACAGCAGCAGAAGCAATGATGATGAGCCTATCACAAATGAGTATGTTTGGTGTACTGATTATCATTTTGTTAACGATGGGAACGATCGCGGGTGAAAGAAAAAGTGGTGTCGCTGAGTTAATACTAGTAAAACCCGTTAATCATTCTCTTTATATAACAGCCAAATGGTTAGCCAAATTAATCCTTTTTCTATCAGCTTTTTTCATCGCCATGCTTTTCAGTTGGTATTATATTAACTTATTATTTGGTACGATAACCTTTACTGATTGGTTTTATATGATGATATTTTATAGTTTATGGATTGGTTTTGTCATCTCACTTACTATTTTTTATAATACCTTTTCTAATAAACCTGGTCTCGTGGCAGCAAAAACAGTGGGAACGTTAGTAATTATGTCACTTTTCAATAGCATTCTTTTCCATCGTCTCCTTTGGTTTCCTAATAACCTTAGCGCACATATTGGACAGATGCTTAACGAAGGAAGCTTATCTCAGGACCTTTGGGCAACCGCGATTATTTTAGTGCTTTTAAATGGTTTGTTGCTTCTTTTTTCTTTTGCAACGTTTAGAAAAAGCACCCATTAATTTCCGGATGCCTTTACCGACCTTAATTTAAATAACTATAAACAAACGCATTCGCTAACGCTTAGTGAATGCGTTTGTTTACTGGTCAACACCTTACCACTTTCTTTTCACGAATAAGTTTCCTTGAATCTATCATTGCGCATCATCAGAGCGAACAATTGGCAGTGTACAACATCGATATGAACCGCCCGATTTAATAATTTCATCGAAAGGAACTTCGATCACCTCATAGCCTCTCTCTACTAATGCTTGGTTAACCTGTTTGTTCTCCGGTAAACTGATGACTTTCTTATCGCCAATCGATAAGACATTCGTACCTAATGTAAATTGTTCCTCTTCTGATACATGGATCAACTGGTAATTTGCTTTAAGTTTATAATAATCATCTTTAACCATCCCATCTTTGTACACTAAAGCGAGATTAGGTGCGATAATATTAAACGTACAGTCTAAGTGTAAAATATTTTCCTTTAACGTAATGGATTCAATTTGATACTGAGGTAATTGATTACTTAATACTTGAATGGCCGCTTCAGTTGTTCGGTCACTAATGCCGATCCAGATTTTCTTATCATCAATTAAGACATCGCCACCTTCAATCGAGTTAATTAATACCTCATGATAAGGAAGGTCTTCTTGTTCTAAAAAGGTCTTTAAATGACCTGTTTCTTCAATCCGTATGTGACTGTTCATTTTCGCTATAAACAGAAGATCTCCAATTGCAAAGCCAATATCTCTAGTAAATACCTGCTCATTCAAAGCTGGATCGGGTGTTATTTCAATAACTTTAACCCCATGATTTTTCATAACTTCAACAAAATAGTGGTGTTGTTTCAACGCTAAATCAATATTAATATTTTCCTCTTTATAACGTTTCTGTGTCTCATTAATTACTTTTTCAATTCGCATATAACGAGGTGATGCTACTATGACTTGCTTTAATCGAGCATATTCTGTGTGACAAGTAATTTCTCGCTTAACGAGCATATCGCGCTCTCCCCTTCTGACCTTTTTATCCAGTATAACAGAGTTTTTCCAAAATCCACCCCACTTAAACCAGATGGTAAACAGGACTAAAAACGAATATCTCATGATTATTCACATAATTAGCTGTATTATACGATTTAAACGGTTCTATTTACATTTAATTGAATATATATTCAATTTTGTTTTTTGAAAATTTTCTAACTTGAGAATAGATTCTCTACCACAATGACCAGATTCATACGAGTATAAAAAGCTATTCATCAGCTATATGAGAGAATAATAATTAACCTTTCCTTACACGCTTGCCGTCAACTCTATGAAAAATCAGTGGGCGTTTTACAGACGGCTATCTGTGAGAAAATCGATCGATTGCATACAAAACAAAAAAGTTAGCTTTTACACTAACTTTTTTGAAAACGCCCAATTATTCTTTTGTTACACAAATCTGATCATCTTTTAAATCAACATATATGCTTTGTATGTCTGCCTCATCTAGTAAGAGGTCTGTTATGCCATCTTCAACTGTTTCTTGAATTACTCGGCGTAATGGACGCGCCCCAAATTGTGGATCATAACCCTGTTCAGCAAGGTATTGTTTAGCTTGAGTGGTTACCTTTAATTGATAACCTTGTGCTTTGAGCTGGTTAGTAAGCTCTTCTAACATCAAATCTACAATCCGAAGCAAATGATCTGACGCCAACTGATTAAAGGTAATGATGGCATCAAACCGATTTAAAAATTCTGGCTTAAAGAACTCACGTAAATGCTCAAACGTTAAAACCACTTCATTATGATCTTTAGTAAAACCGACTGGGTTCTCTTTTATCGTTGAGCCAGCATTACTTGTCATAATAATCACAGTATCTTTAAAACTTACTGTACGACCATGACTATCTGTTAGATGACCGTCTTCCATAATTTGCAGGAACATATGGTGGACATCAGGATGAGCCTTTTCAATCTCATCTAACAAGATTAAACTATACGGTTTACGGCGCACTTTTTCAGTAAGCTGACCAGCTTGTTCATGACCAACATAACCTGGTGGCGAACCAATAATTTTTGAAACCGCATGTTTTTCCATATATTCACTCATATCCAATCGAATCAATGCTTCTTTCGTTCCAAATAACTCTTCTGCTAATACTTTTGTCAATTCCGTTTTTCCTACACCCGTCGGACCAACGAATAAGAACGAACCAATTGGACGATGAGCTGATTTTAAACCTGCTCGACTACGGCGGATCGCCTTAGCTACTTTATCTACAGCATGATCTTGACCGATGACTTTAGCGGCTAACTGTTTTTTAAGGTTTTTCATTTTCGTTTGCTCATCAGCTTGCATTTTTTTTACGGGTACGCCTGTTTTTTCTTCTATAATTGTTTGAATATCTTCAACAGCCACGTCGATAGATGGTGTATCCTCTGCTTGTGCTAATTGTTTCTCTAGTTTTAATTCCTGATGCCGTAAATGAGCAGCTTTTTCATAATCTTCTTTTTCAGCAGCTGCCTCTTTTTCTTTAGCAATGTCAGCCAATCGTTCTTCAAGCATTGACTTATCAGACTGTGCATGGACTAAGTTAAGACGTGAACCGGCTTCATCAATGAGATCAATCGCCTTATCTGGTAAAAAACGATCTTGTATATAGCGTTTTGATAATATGACTGCTTGTTCAATAACAGCATCTGAATAACGCACATGGTGATATTGCTGATAGCGATCTTTAATCCCTTGTAAAATTTGAATCGCTTCTTCAACACTCGGTTCATTTACCATGATCGGTTGAAAACGACGTTCTAAAGCCGCATCTTTTTCAATTTGCCGATATTCTTTTAGCGTTGTGGCACCAATTAATTGAAGCTCACCACGAGCAAGAGCAGGTTTTAATATATTACCAGCATCCATTTGTGAACTTTCCGCCGTTCCTGCACCTACAAGCAAATGAATTTCATCAACAAACAATATCACATTATTACGTTGTTGTAGCTCATTAACAAGCTGTTTCATTCGTTCTTCGAATTGCCCTCGCACGCCTGTATTTGCTACTAATGAAGCTACATCAAGCATGTATACTTCTTTGTTAGCTAACTTATTTGGCACGTTTCCTTCAATGATTTTGACAGCAAGACCTTCTGCAATGGCGGTTTTTCCAACGCCTGGTTCTCCTATAAGAACAGGGTTATTTTTATTGCGACGGTTAAGTGTTTCTATGACACGCTTAACTTCTTGATCACGACCAATAACCGGATCGATTAAGCCAGCTTTAGCTACATCTGTTAAGTTCCGACCTAGCTGATCGAGCAAACCTCCTCTACCTTTGTTTGCTTCCGTTTGATTATTCTGACCTTGAAAGGCAGCAAAGTTTGGGTCATGTCCTGTCTCATCACCTTGGCTGCCAAAAAAGCCTGAAGGGTTCATCGATTGTTGCCTTAATTCCGTGAAGCATGTTTCACACACATGTAAGTGTTCTGTATGTTGATTTATTCGAAGTGTTACATTAACAGTAGCGGGACGTGTTTGGCATTTTTGACAATTCATTTTACTCTCCTCCTTTATTTTGACTATCTTTGACCTTTGACTTTAGTATACTCTGACCTTTATTGACTTTCAAGTGTTTTGCATAAAGCGAAACTCCAATCAGAGGGTGTGAATCAGGGCATTAGCGTCCGTTAACGCCTGCCTCAATCGATTGACCTCTGCTTTATATTTCGAGGGGGCGGTTTATGGACGGTTATCTGTGATAAATATCTTTTAAAGCATTCATCATTGCCTCACGTTGATGGCAATCTGTGTTATGATAGAACTAACTAAAAGGAGGCGTTGAAGATGAAATGTACGATTCAAAGCCAAAAGAAGCAAGCCAAATTAACCGTGAAAAAGCTAACGCTATATCAAAGATGCAAAATCATCCATGCAAAGGGACGCTCTGGAGCTGATTATTACCTCGTATTTCACAAAGATCGATATATAAATACGGCTAAAATCAAACATTTAAAAGATGATAGTTTTATTAAGAAAGCTTTTGATCATGGATTGGTAATCAAAGGAGATCATCCAGCTGTTTATACATTAGTTAACGAGCACGTGTTTATGTGTACCCGTATGACACAAACCATTAATAAACTTAAGCAACGTCAACCCAACCTTGAACAATTAATTATTCTCACCTATTTTGATCAATTTATAGCAAAAGATGAACTGATTAATGCTTTTATTGATTGCTTTCGAGACTATCGACGCAAAGGGAATATACAAAAAGCCTATAATGTTCTTTCCCTATTAGAACACTATGATCGAAAAAATCAATTTGCTAAAGAAATGCTTGCTTCAATGACCTTCCAGGGCTATCAGTCAACATATGAAGAGTATTTTTATTACACACCTATAGATCCCCAACGTTTGTATGATATCTTTACACGTCATGAACGTTCCGTAGATTTATCTATTTTAGTCACCTACCGATTACTGAACCGTTTTTCCTTAACGGATTGGAATGTCTTTCATAATTTTTTATCTTCTTACCCCAAAGACGTACAAGCTAACACGCTTTTTCAATTATTTAAACAGAAGCAGGCGTTAATTAAGTATAGATCATTTGCAGATATTCTTTTAACCCATGCCAATACGAAGCAATTCTTTAAAATTATTTTTAAGGCACCCTATCCACATGACCTTTATCCACCATTATTTATTAAACATATGGGCAACGCCTCAGAAGAACTTATTATGGAGGTATTTAATAACAAATATCCATTACAAGAAGTGATTAAAGATTTTCCAATTAATAAGCAAGAACAAGCGGTTCGTCCAGTGGTTGAAATCATTTTAAAGCATACTTCAATTCATGAGGTGCTCGAATGGTTAAAGAATTTCAATCATACTTTTTCCTTCCAAGCCGCATTAGAGCAGATTAAACAACTTGAAGAAAATCCTGACCAACAAGATCGGCTTGGTGACTTATATAAAATGTTTAACGATCTGGACCATGCCATCAATTGCTACAAATGGGTAATCGAAATTAATCCTAATCATGAATTGACATTAAAAAAGTTGATCACACTACTAAAGCAAAATGATCAGATTGAGGAAGCTGAAGCATACCAACAGCAATTTATTCAGCAAAACAAATACACCAGCTAGCCATTTTGAATTCAAGGTGCGTTTACCGTATCTCACGACTTCCACATATTGACTGAATCGGCCTTCAAGTCGTGTTTTTTCTAGCGCCTGTTACGATCATTATTCTTCAACGAAAACGATCAAAATAAAACGAACCACGGTTTCGTTCTTCACCGACGGATTGCAGGTTCGTTGAGTGAATACGAACATTAGCGGCCGTTAGTTCCCGCCTAAATAGATCCTCTGTGCTTTCTATTTTGAGGCTGAAGTTTTACGGACGGTTATCTATGATAAATGAGAAAAAATTGAGGTGTTAATGTGACGGCAACAAATAAACGATTTAATGCGATTATCGATATTGGTTCAAACACAATGCGTCTGGTTATCTATCTCCAAGAAGAAACAGGGCGTTTTCGTAAAGTTGAAAACGTTAAAGCTGTGGCACGGCTGCGCAATCATCTCGATACGGAATTGAATTTAACCGAACAAGGGACAACGATCTTGATTAATACCTTAAAAGACTTTAGCGAGGTATTAAGTATTTACCCGTTAGAGCATTTTGCTTGTGTTGCTACAGCAACCATTCGGCAAGCAAATAATAAAAAAGCATTAATAAATCAGGTGAAAGCCGAATTAGGTTGGGATATGCGTATTCTCACTGATCAAGAAGAAGCTTTTTATGGTTTCTTAGCAGTTGTTAATTCTACCTCATTAAAAGAAGGAATCACTGTTGACATGGGGGGAGGAAGTACGGAAATCACTTATTTTAATGATCGAAAATTAATCCATGCACATAGCTTTCCATTCGGAACATTAACGTTAAGATCACTCTATAACGACGACCGAACCGATGAAGAAAATGCTGAAATTGTTAAAGGGTTTGTGAAGAAACAACTTAGCTGTCTGGATTGGTTAGCTGATCGACATGTTCCTCTTATTGCTATCGGGGGTAGCGCACGTAACATTGCCCAGATTGATCAAAATGATAAAGCCTATCCTATGGCAGGCTTGCATCAATATCAAATGTATGGTGAAGACCTTGACCGCATTGCGACTCATTTGAAGAGCTTATCACTTGAACAACGCCAAAAGGTTGAGGGACTGTCAAAGGACCGAGCAGATATTATTATCCCTGCAATTGAAACATTTTTGCTACTCTATCAGATTGTTCAGGCTAATGGTCTTATTTTAAGCCAAAAGGGATTAAGAGAAGGAATTAATTATCAATTATTATTAGCAGACCAAAAAGATTATTTGTTTCCCAATGTGCTTGAAGACAGCATACAAGAGTTAGTCATCGACTATGATTTGAATATGAAGCAAATTTTACATGTCCAATTCCTCACAAGAAAATTGTTCAACAAGCTAGTTGAAAAGCATTTAAACATGCTAACTAAAAAAGATTGGCTGTTATTAAAGCATGCAACTTATGTGTTTAATTTAGGCGAATATATTGATGCTGAATCAAACGCACAGCATACTTTTTATTTAATTGCCAATCGAACGATTGACGGTTTAATGCACAAGGATAAGTTGAAAATTGCCTTAGTCGCATCTTTTAAAAATAAAATGGTTTTCAAGCAATTTATCAAGCCTTTTAAAACTTGGTTAACTAAACAAGAGCAAAAAAAGTTGCAATTGCTTGGTGCATTATTAAAGTTCACCTATTCCTTAGACGCTACGAAACGGCAGGTTATCAAAGATTTTGACTTGAAGATTAAACGGAAACAAATGAAGCTCACCTTATATGGTAAGAGCAATGTGAGCGCGGAAATTTATAAAAGTGAAAAACAGAAGAAACATATTGAGAAAGTATTAGGAAAAGATATCGTTCTTAACTTTAAAACTTAACCATTCTTCATATAAGGAGAGAATCAGGTGGAGTTCCTAAATCATTCATTAAACACATTAAGCCATCCTAAATTATTTAATAATCGTGAAATTAGTTGGCTTCGATTTAATAAACGGGTTCTGGAAGAAGCAGTCGATAGCAATAATCCACTTCTTGAACGTTTACGCTTTCTTGCCATTTTTTCATCAAATTTGGATGAGTTTTTTATGGTTAGGGTAGCCGGTTTAAAAGACCAAGTGCAAGCGGGATTTAATCGTAAAGACAATAAATCAGGCTTAACCCCTTTACAACAGTTAGTTGCCATTAGCGAAGAAGTACATCCACTTGTCAAGCAACAACAAGTGTACTATCACTCAATTAAACAGGAATTAGCTAAATACGATATCACCATTTGTAAAATTGAAAAACTCTCCACGAAGCAACAGAAGTGGTTAGCAAAATATTTCGATAACATGGTCTTTCCAGTCTTAACACCGCTAGCTATTGATGCTTATCGTCCATTTCCTTTGTTAGCAAATAAATCTTTAAATATCGCCGTTGTCCTAAAAAATAAAACAAATGATAATCAAGTTAACACAGCAATTATTCAAGTCCCAGCTTTACTCGATCGCTTCATTCATGTCATCGGTAAACACACTTATGTTTTATTGGAAGATGTAATTATCTACTTTCTCAATAAGCTATTTAATGGATTTCAGGTTAAATCAACAACCATTTTTAGAATCACTCGAAATGCAGATATGAACATTCATGAAGAAGGAGCCAGAGATCTTTTAAAAGAAATTGAAAAGGAACTCAAAAAAAGACGCTGGGGGGCTGCCGTTCGTCTTGAAATAATGGGTGAGAAACACGATGGCCAACTGATCAACTTTTTACAACACGTTTTAGACATCGATGAACCTGATCTATACTTTCAAAATGAGCCATTAGATCTTAGCTTTTTATTTGACTTTTATCAGCATCTAAAAACAGATTACGAAGACTTAACATATCAAACACTGATCCCTCAACCAGCTAGAGAATTCAATTCAGCTCAAGATATTTTTGAACAATTGAAAGCTAAAGACATCATGTTACATCACCCTTATGAATCATTTGAAGTCATTGTCGATCTTATTGAAACAGCAGCACACGATCCCAAAGTACTAGCCATAAAACAAACCTTATACCGTGTAAGTGGTGATTCACCTATCCTCGAAAGTTTAAAGCAAGCGGCAGAAAATGGGAAACAAGTAACCGTACTCGTTGAATTAAAAGCTCGTTTTGATGAGGCAAATAATGTTCAATGGGCGAAAATGCTTGAAAAAGCTGGCTGTCATGTTATCTATGGGATTAATGGATTAAAAACACATAGTAAAATTACCTTGATTGTTCGTAGAGGTGATCAGCGGATCGAACGCTTTGTTCATTTAGGAACAGGAAATTATAATGATCAAACCGCTTCATTGTACACGGATTTATCAATCCTAACCGCCCGTCGTCAATTCGCAATTGATGCAACAAATTTCTTTAACTTTTTAAGCGGATATACAAATAAACCTGATTTCCATTATTTATCAATGTCTCCTTATTCGATTCGTGAAGATTTTATAAATTATATTGATGATGAAATTGCGTACCAACATCAATTTGGTAATGGCAGAATTATTGCAAAAATGAACGCATTAACAGACAAATCATTGATCATCAAATTTTATCAAGCTTCTCAAGCAGGCGTTAAAATTGATTTAATCGTTAGAGGTATATGTTGCTTGAAACCAGGTATTCCCGGTGTTAGTGAGAATATCCGTGTCCGTAGTATTGTTGGACGTTTTCTAGAGCACAGTCGCATCTACTATTTTCACAATAATGGTAATGAACGGTATTTGTTGTCTTCTGCTGACATGATGACAAGGAATATGGTCAAACGGATTGAACTCCTCTTTCCTGTTCTTGATCAAAACCATCATGAACGGTTAAAAACGGCTTTACAATTGTTTTTAAGTGATAATACAAACACAAGAGAGCAAGATGCCAACGGCTATTATCACTCCCCTTCATCATCAGATCAAACAAATAAACTTAACAGTCAATTAAAATTATTTGATTTTGCCTATAGACTATTGGATGATGAAGAATAAAATGAAACTTCAATTCATGGGGATTTGTCTCCGCCCACTGATGGCAGGTTCGTTGAGTAAATCCGGATATTAGCGGCCGCCTTAGCAGTTTGACCACTACTCTCTCGTTTGAGGTGGACGGTTATCTGTGATAAAATCAGCTGCGCATTCTTATATGGTCTAGCTAAGCTAAAACCGAATGATTATTTTACCTATCATTCGGTTTTAGCTTAATTCGTATTTATTTTTTGGTGTCATTTCTTTTGACTATGATAGATCGCTTATTAGCAATGAAAGCGAGCTAATGGTTTAATGGATCAGGCAGGTAATCTTGAATAACTAAATCATCTAAAGATTTAAACGTGTAACCTTGTTCGCGGAAAGTTTTAATCATGTGTACCAAAGCTTTTGCATTATCCTCTGAGACGGTATGCAACAAAATAATTGCCCCAGGATGAAGTTGTTTCTCCACTTGTTGATAGGCCGATTCCCAGCCTTTCTTTTGTTCACTATGCCAATCGACAAATGCTAGCGACCAGAAGACATGAATGTATCCAAGCTCACTTGCCCATTTGATCGTATCTTCATTAAATGTACCCCCTGGTGGTCTAAAGTATTGTAACTTATCTATCCCCGTTATTTTTTCTACCGCACGATCTAAATCGGTCAACTCTTTTTCAAAATCAGGTTTAGTCAAACCGGTGGAATCAGGATGATGATAAGAATGATTACCAAGGAGATGACCTTCTGCAACCATCCGCTTAATCAGTTCAGGTTCACTTCTAACATAATGACCAGTGACAAAGAAAGTAGCAGGAACTTGTTCCTCTTGAAGCACATCTAAAATACCTGCTGTATAACCTGCTTCATAACCATTATCAAATGTTAAATAAATATTTTTTTCCTCAGAATCATCAATATAATAGCCACCATATTGTTTTAGCAAATCACCATATGTTCCAACATCAGGCGGTTGATGATCATGCCCTTTTTTAAATCCCCAACCATAGGCATAGATTGACTGTGGCAACATGAAGTTAATGACAGTCATTATAAGTGTTACAAGCACCCACTTCTTCAAATCTTTCACCTGCTTTTTTCTTTAGCTTACCGAAAGATCGAATCAATTATGCAACGGTTTTATAAAATTAATGCAGCTAACCAACCAAAAATAATAAGTGGAATATTAAAATGGATAAACGTTGGTACACAGGTCCCCCAAATGTGATCATGTTTGCCATCTGCATTCAAACCAGATGTCGGACCCAATGTACTATCACTTGCCGGTGAACCTGCATCTCCTAATGCAGCAGACGTACCAATCAAAGCAGCAATCGCAATCGACGAGAAGCCAGCCGCAAGACCAATTGGCACATATAAGGCTGCTAAAATCGGTACAGTCGCAAATGAAGAACCCATGCCGAGTGTAATCAATAAGCCTACCAACAATAACACAATCGCAATTAACGCCTGGTTTGTTCCTAACATCGTTTCTGTCATTTCAACAAATGCTGTAATCGCGCCAACTTCTTGTAGTAAATGACCAAATCCAGCGGCAACAAGCATAACAAACGCAATGGTGCCCATCATCTTTATGCCTTCGGTCATCACACGATCACCTTCACGAAATGGAACAATAAGAAAAATAAACATTAGAATCAAACCGGTTAATGCGCCAATAACTAATGTTTCCGTTAATATCTGGACAATAAGTGCAGCTAAAATCGCGATTAGTGTTAGAGCATGCTTGCGATTAAAGCGTGGACTACTTTGTTTTTGATCATCCGCTGAAACATTGTCTTCTTCCTCGATTTCAATTGGCTTGCGATAGCTTATAAATACAGCAAATAATAAACCAAAAACCATTCCCAATCCTGGTAATGCTAATGATTTAGCTATATCGCCGATTGAGATGGCAAGGCCATTCGTAGCCATTCCTGATTGAATCGTTTGATGAAAAAGCAAACCATAACCGGCAGGTATCGTAACATAAGGTGCTTTCAATCCAAAAGTTAATGCGGTTGCTACAGCCCGACGATCGAGTTTCATTTGATCAAATAACTTAAGTAAAGGTGGAATTAATAAAGGAATAAAGGCAATATGAACAGGAACGAGATTTTGCGATAATGATGCAATCCCTGCAATAAACAACACCATAATCACGCGTTTCCCAGACATAAAATCAATTAAATAACGAACAAGAATAGTCGTAATACCCGTATAGGAGATAGCAACCGCGAATCCTCCTAAAATGATATAACTTAAGGCCGTACTTGATTGCTCTCCCATTCCATCAATGACCAAAAGTATCGCTTCAACTATCGACAAATTTGCCAGTAATCCTGCAATTACACTTGAAATTAATAGTGCAATTAATACATGTACACGTAGTAAACTTAATAATAATAAACTTAATACTGAAATAATAACAATCCATTCCATAACGTTGACTCCCTCTTTTTCTTTAATGCTTTACTATGGTAAAGCATTATTACAAAAAAATCAATCCCTTTTTAAAGGATTGATTGAAAAAATCATGTTAACTTTTGTTCCATCTCCTCAATTAATTTGATTAAACGATCAACGTCTTCTACTGACGCTTGACTCGGTTCCAATTTATCGAGTTGATTGAGAAAAGATTGTAATTGTTTTTTCAATTGATCGATGTTAACATCTTGGCACATATTGAAGCTCCTTTTTTAGCACAGATAATCGTCGGTAAACCGCCCGCCTCAAAACAGAGAGCAAAGGTCTATCGATATAGGTAGGCACTAATAATCTGGCCTGATTCACCCAACGAACCATCCGTGGGCAAAGAACGAAAACCCAAACGGATTGAAGGTTCGTTTTATTAATCCTTTCTATATTAAGTGAAAAAGTCGTGACTGTCCAATCACATTACAAACATGTTATAATGTAAACGAACTTTTATCACAGATAAGCGTTCGTTAACGGACGCTAATGTTCGGATTCACTCGGGCCAACAGGATGTTGGTCACACAAGCGTTTTCGCACGACGCGAAGACGTTAGCTTGTGTTCCATCAGTTGGGGAAAACGGAAACGCCAACGGATTGAAGGTTCGTTTTATTGGAGGTAAAGTAATGGATTTTTCTTGGCAGCGTTTTTTAGAGATCATGACGCTTATATTTGAAAATAATCTAACAAAAATAGCAATTGGTGGCTTAGTCATTTTAATTTTGGTTGCTCTACTTCAACGGCTTGTCCGTTCCATACTCTCTCGTACAACACTTATTGACGGCAAAGAGTCAACAACGATTATATCGCTCAGTCATTCTATTATTAAATATATTGGCTCAATTGGCTTTATCTTTTATGCCTTATCTGTGTTTGGCTTGGACATAGGTGGAATGCTTGCTGGTGCAGGTGTACTTGGTATTGTCATTGGTTTTGGTGCTCAAAGTCTTGTACAAGATCTATTAGCAGGACTCTTTATCGTATATGAAAAACAGCTCCAAAAGGGCGATTGGGTCATTGTAAATCAACAATATGAAGGTTTAGTAGAGGAAGTGGGTTTTCGGGTTTTAAAAATCCGAGCTTGGTCTGGGACCATTATTTCTGTTAATAATGGACAAGTACAAACCATCGAAAATTTCAATCGTGAGAAGATGCGACTAATTGAAACCATTACAACAAGCTTTTATGAGGATCCATCAAAAGTGATGCGTGTCTTGGAAGATGCTTGTGCAGAATTAAATCAACGACTTAGCGAATATCTTAAAAAAGATTTGTCCGGTGACCCTATTGAGCCATTTAAACTAATTGGCATGGGATCACTTAATGATCATTATCATGGCTATAATTATATCATTACCGGCTTATGTCAAGATTTAACCTTTTTTCCGGCATCACGTGAAGCCCGGACTATTATTGCCCAACATCTATATAAGCATGACATTCAGATGCCAGAACAACAAATTATTACGCGTCATAAAGAAACAAATAACTAATTAATTTAGAAAAGCTAGCCCATTCGCTTTTCCCTTAACGAATAGGCTAGCTTTTCTTATCCTATGTTTTGTTATCATGTAAAGCAGGTGATAAGGCATATATTACACATAAGCTACCAACACTCTATTTCTCACTAATAATTAACTCAGATGGAATGCTAAATAATGTTGAATCGGCAGCCATGTTACCACCTCTTCTTCTACAACATTTTTTACTTTAAGCGTTTGATTTCTACCAGTCATCGATAAGTAGACTTCTCCATAAGTTATCATACCTGATTCTTTGACTGCGGCTGCATATGCCTCTAACCTTTCTGCTCCTGCTTCATTTGTTAAAGGAATTTGTTTCTCCGTTGTTGCGCCAAAAGCAACTTTGTATGCAATCGGCCATTCAACGCGCTCTCTAACACTGTTTAAAACCATGGATTGAACCTGATCAGTATTGGCAACTTTATTTTGTGTTCCACCATTGACATGTGCTTCTTCGTTTTGTAAATAAGTGAGCGGGGCACCTGAGACAAAATTTTCATTAATTTTCTGATAAGCCCAATTAACAGACGTTTCCTTTGATTGATAATGAAGCGGCCATCTACCTAAGTAGACCTCACTTGAGTAACCAAATGCAAACTTCGAATTATTTACATCGGTGGCATTAAGTTGCTCAATAAAATGCGGATTGGTAATCTCAACTTCACTCTTTTTTAATAGTTTGTCAACAAATCCTTCAACATCAACATCTTTAATCGTTTCCTGCTTTTGTTCTACTGTGTTTTCTTCTTCTACCGATTGGACATGTGAAGGTAAGTTTTGCGAAAAAGTTGAAATAAAATCTGTTGCTGCGGTTACTGACGAAAATGAAAATGTACAAAGAAAAAAGAGAACTGATACCATATACTTCATCTTTTCGTTTCCTTTCAATTCATTTTTCAATAGTTTACGTCAAACCGATCATTTTTATGTAAAATTTACTTTCCTCTAAAATCTTTATTTACCAGATTTTATATCGATTAAAGCTAGAGAAAGCCCTCGAAGCATTTTACTGATTCAGGGCTATACTAGTTTATATTTCTTTTAATTCGCGATTAAAACCTTTTATGATTAACCATACAGCCATTACCATTTCCTGTAGAGCAAGCGGCATTAATAACAGTGTCGAAACTGATCCAAAAAAATCAAAGATACCTGTTAGTAAATAAAGCATACTTGCAAGAAGCCCCCAACTTGATAGCCATCTTGGTAAAAGTTTGAATTGATACAGTAAATAATAAAGCATTAGAGCGCCAAGACTAAAAACAACCATTGTTATCGAATGGATCAGTTCACCTGCGCCCGACAATAGATAGTCAATGTGTTGAAAAGTGTCGCTACTAGAAACATCTGTACTCATATTACTTAATAAAACAAGCCATAACCAAATAGCCGTTATGATATAAGTAAACGTCTCAAGTGCTCCGCGAAAAATGACATAGCCAGTTGCTAAAGTTTCATGGTACTTTCTGAAAATAGGATAGGTCACGACTGGAACCATTGCCAGTGAAAAGGCCATGATCAAGATAAATAATATGCCTACTTTGACCTCATTCTCACTAGCAGAAACATAGGCAACGTCACTTCCTGTAGTCCAACCTGTAAATACAACACTGAGTATGCCTGCAATTGTTCCAATAATATAAAGCACCCCAACAGACCGAGCGACCTTTTGATTAGCATTCATGTTTTATCCTTCTCTCCCCGCCATTTATTTGTCCTTGTCACTCATTTCATAACTGAACACTTCACCAATTTCGACACCAAATGCATCTGCAATCCGAAAAGCAAGTTCTAATGAAGGAGAATACTTCCCAGCCTCGATTGCGACGATCGTTTGTCTAGATGCGCCCACCTTTTCGGCAAGTTGCTTCTGTGTCATTTCATTTGCAAAAAAACGAAAGCGTCTAATGTTGTTTTTAATCTGCAATTTCTTAGCCATGTTTGATTCCCTTTCTGTAAAAATAAAGCTGTGTGATTGCTTCTAATAACGAACCGATATGAAATGAGATAAAGATAATTTGGATCATAACAGCTGCAGAATAGTCTAAAACGACAGCGATTAACGCGATAACAAAGCCAATTCCAGCAAAAAAGAAGCCAATTCTCATTGATTTAAGTTCAATTAATCGGTCCATTTCATCTGTTACCATTTCTGTTTCAATTGTTTTCTCGATCTCTTTATCATCACTTTCGCACCCGCTTGCCTTTTCTTGTATAGCAATCATAATCGAAAGTAATATGTTAAATACGATTTGAATCACAATCGTCGCCACAATGCTGATCGCAATAAAAAGAAGCATTGTCCTTGCCCAAAACATCAGATCATCCATGGCAACCACACCAGACTGATATTTTCCATAAGCATAAAAACAATAGGTTGTTAAAATCAATAAACCGGTTAAAATCGAGACGATCGTTTTCTTTTCCTGATAGGACATCATCTATCCCCCCTTTTTGATCACAAGCTCTCATGATTATTCAGAAAACCAGTTACTCCGTATTATAAAACGAACCTTCAATCCGGTGGTGTTTTCGTTTTCCCCAACTGATGGAACACAAGCTAACGTCTTCGCGTCGTGCGAAAACGCTTGTGTGACCAACATCCTGTTGGCCCGAGTGAATCCGAACATTAGTATCCGTTATCACCCACCTCAATCGATTTGGTCTATCTCTATTTTGAGGGGGGGTTACGGACGGTTATCTGTTATAAATAACCGGTGTTTTCCCTTTCCATTCCCTCCAGAGTGCATCGTCTGTTATGAGTTCAACGATAAAATGGCTGACATTAATTCTGCTCGTTTTACCTGCATTAAATATCGGACTTCTTACAGGAGATTCATAAACGTCATATTGACTTTCTTGCTCAATATCAACTAATGTATCAGGGCGAACGGCCGTCCATTCAATCCGTTCATCTTCTTCTACCATTTCAGTGACCAAATAATTGGCTGCCTTGATATTATCACGATGAGGTGGAAGTATGAGGCTTAGCAATGAAAAGATAAGTTTTTCTCCAACCGAATTTTTTTCTTGCACTAAATCATTTGTATAAGCTGTTGTACTCATGAGGACAAGTTTTAGCTTTTTGTCCTGCTCTTTTCCGACATTCTCCGTGATTTTTTTTAACGTATCAAAGACTAAATAACGTGGGTTTCCGAACATACCCTTCAACGTCATATTGTGACCAAGGCAGGAAATAATCGTATGGCAATCATATAGAAGTTGCTTCATCTCCGAATCATTTAACTCGCTCACATTACCTTTCACCACTTCTATATAAGGATTTTCTTGTATGTCATTTGGTAGAACTACTTTTTTTCTAATTAAAATCCGTGTCTTAATTTGTCTTTTCATTAATTGTCTGACGACTTGTTTACCAGTAGCACCACTGGCTCCGAAAACAATGACTTTCACCTTCCCCTCACCCTTTACTCATTTGATTTTCCTTCAAGCGGTGTAAACCCTTTGAAAATTAAAAATATAGCAAAGACAAGTTCACCTAAAGCTAATGGCGCATTCAAAAGAAAGTAGAACGGATCCATCAAAGAGATCACATTTAACATCAAAATAATCGTAGCCACAAACGTCAATACAGAACCAACTATTCCCCAAAGCGCTAAATACCTTGGAATAATTCTCATTTTGAATAAGCAAACATAAAGAATAAAGCCCCCAATACTCCATGGTAAAATCATTCCAATATGATTTACAATATCTCGCCCTTGTCTGAGCAATTCAGCAATGATTTCAACAGATAACAAATCCGTTTGACCTACAGCTAGAACACTTTGACTCAACCATAATAAAAGCAACAAAAAGCCAATGCCGAGAAACAAAAATCCTGCCCCAATCATTCGAAATCCGAAATAGGTAATCGCTAACGTTTTGTTATACCACTTTATGATTGAATAGAACAGGACAGCTATCATAACATAGACGACAGCCATTGACGCTTGAAAAAAAGTCGCGATCAAGACTTGACTTTCTATCGCTGGCAATTTCACAAGGTAATCCGCTTCTTCTAATACTGGAATTGAACTAAATATGCCAAATACGAAACTCACTATGAACAATAGTGCGATCGAAACAGCTTTTTTTTTAGTTAAGTTGATGATATCCCCTCCTTTTTAATGTAATTAATTTTATACACATTATATGTTTTATTTTACTTTGTGTCAAATATTTTTTACATTACAATCACATAATATCCAATTATATAAAATGACCCTGCAATCCGTGGGTGAAGAACGGATTGCAGGGTCATTGAGTGAATTGGGACATTAGCGTCCGTTTAATCGATTTGCTCTACGCTCTATTTTTGGGGGATTTACGGACGGTTATCTGTGATTAACATCCTTTTTGCTATGAAAGTTTGCATTCAAGCACACCCAAATAGAGGCTGACCCTCTAAAAGTCACTTTTAACGACCTTTTGGGACAGCCTTTTTTCATTTTACCTTTATCTCAACCCTTTAATTATTAATTTAGTGAAACTAATTCTAATGTTTCAACGATATCAATGCTATCTTCAACAGATCGAATAATTGCACACTTTGCCCGCGCTTTTTCTAGCACACGATAGAGCTTATCAATGTTTAAGTTTCTTCCTTTAACCACAAAATGCAACTTAATTCTTTTAATACGATTGCCATCTTTTTCATCTTTAGTCACTTCACTTCTAATAAAGAAATCATCAACGTGAGTATGATGTAATTCTAATAAATCGGTGAATTCTTGGGCACTCGAACCAGCAATGGCCGATACTAACAAATGTTCCGGTTTATAGCCATGGTATAAATCTTCCGAAACATCCAGAATACCATAAGCTAATTCAACACGAATACCTTCTTCTTTAAATTTAAATAACATAACATCGACTCCTTCTATTCCTTTGGTTATTTTTATCTACCCTTTTTAATTAAGCGATATGCTTTTTATGAAAATGGATTGTTTTTTAAGCGTTAAAGATTTAAAGTTATAGTGGCGCAAACGATTATACACTTTGGAGGTGAAACGAGATGTTCACTAACCAAGCACGTTTCTGGGTGCTGATTAGTTTTATTATGGTTTCAGGATTTGTACAAGGGATGCTACTCCCCTTATTAGCAATCATCTTAGAACAATCCGGTGTATCTTCTTCAGTTAATGGACTACATGCTACTGGTTTATATATTGGCATTCTGGTCGCTTCACCTTTTATGGAGAAACCCTTACAAAAATTCGGTTACAAACCGCTTATTCTATTTGGGGGCGCGATGGTATTTAGTGCTTTAACATTATTCCCTTTATGGCAAAATATTTGGTTCTGGTTTGTTCTTCGTTTCATTATCGGTATCGGTGATCATATGTTAAGCTTTGCTACACAGACTTGGCTGACATCGACTACCACCCAGAAAAACCGCGGTCGCACAATTGCCATCTATGGATTATTTTTTAGCCTTGGCTTCTCAATAGGTCCTTTAATGTCACAACTTGTTTCGATTCACGAACATATACCTTTTATCACAGCCGCTTTACTCTGCTTTGTTGTTTGGCTAATGGTCTGGTTTGTTAGAAATGACTATGTAACAGAAGACGGTACGTCAGTCACGGTTCAATTGGCTGTTACATCTACCTTAGGGAGATTTATAAAAACAACTAAAATAGCTTGGATTGCTTTATTAGCACCGTTCACTTACGGGATTTTAGAAGCATTGCTTCATAGCACATTTCCTATTTACGGTTTGAGAATTGGTCATGGTATCGAACGAATTTCATTGATTATTCCTACCTTCTCCGTGGCAACATTATTAACTCAAGTTCCACTTGGGGCGCTCAGCGATCGTGTTGGACGCGATCGAGTTCTCCCTGCAGTTACAGGATTAGGAGCAATTATCTTTTTACTTAGTGCTCAATTCGACGGCTATTTTTTCGGATTAACCATTACTTTTGCAATAGCGGGTATGTTACTAGGGTCGTTGTTTTCGATGGGTGTGTCTTATATGGCAGACCTATTACCACGTGCTTTACTTCCAGCAGGTAATATTATGTGTGGTATTACTTTTAGTATTGGAAGTATGATAGGTCCCTATCTAGGAGGGCTATTTATTAATTACTTCCCTAAGCTATCCTTTTTTTATATCATTGTAGTTGTTTTGTTTATTATAACTTTTTTATTTGCAATAAAAAAGCAACATGCTCTAATAAAGGAAAAAAATATCTAGCTATAGTAACACAGCTGAAGTAATCAATCTTTTGCTAGCTTTACTGATTTTTAAAAAAGAAGCTCCGAATCATGGCATGATTCGGAGCTTCTTTTTTACATTTATCATATTTATTAATCATATCTGTAAGAAAAGGTGATGATTAAATATAACAACATTTGATAGGAACAACTTGTTCTTTATTTTTTTATTTCTGATTAACGAAACGATTAAAGTATTGTTCTAATTGCTCTTGAACAAAAGCAATACAAATGCATAGTGGCCAGTAAATAAGTGCAACAAGGATATACATGGTTAATGTATCAAAAGTTCGTCCTCCTGCAATTTGCGTTTTCTGAAACAATTCAGGAACGGTAATAACAGCGGCTAGTGAACTCGCCTTAACTAAATCCAAGAAAATATTAGTTAATGGTGGTATGGCTATTCGAGCCGCCTGAGGTAAAATAATGCCAACCAATGCTTTTCGATAATTTAACCCTAATGTGAATGCCGCTTCCCATTGACCGTCATCTACGCTACTTAGCGCAGAACGATTAACTTCAGCTATGTAAGCTGCACTGTTAAGGCCAAAGCCGAGAATAGCGGCTTGAAAAGCAGTAAATTCAATTCGAACAGCAGGTAAACCAAAATAGATAATAAAGAGAAAGACGAGGATGGGCGTTCCACGCATAAAAGAGATGTAAAGACGTGCCGGCCAACGTAACCATCGATTCTGATGATGGCGAGCTAACGCTAACGGTAAACCAATCACCATGCCAATCGCCATACTAATAAATGAAACATAAATGGTCATTGGTAAGCCCTCTAATATAAGTGGTAAATTTTCAATTGCTAGTCTTACATCAAAAAAACCGACCAAACCCATCCTTCTCACTCCTTATTACAAATCTAATCCTTCAATGTCTTCAACGTCCTCTGTCGTTGGTTCAGAGGCATCTTCTTCATAAAATTGTATCGCTAACTCCGATAAAGTTCCATCAGCTCTCATTTCTTCAAGTACTTCATTAATAACATCAGTCAAACGATCTTCATCCTTTTTCATCACAATGGCCTGTTCAGTAGGATGGAATTTTAAATCTGGATGGATCATAATATCAAAATCAGGGAATGCAGCCACACCAAATGTTGACAAATAGTAATCATTGACAATTACATCCGTACGACCAGTCGAAACATCACGTAAGTAAGCCTCATTATTCGCATTACCATAAGTAACAACCTCAGCGCCATAATGTTCGGCAATTTGACTATAAATCGTTGTTGCGCCACCTCCTGCTTTTTTTCCATCTAAATCTTCAAGACTGTGAATACCTGAATAATCACTTTCTCTTACAACCATCGTTGAATAAGAATACTTGTAAGGCTCTGAAAAATTAAATTGTTGCTTGCGATTATCGGTCGCTTCAATATCATTAGCCGCTAAGTCAATCCGGCCACTATCAATCGCTGGTAACATACTATCAATACTCATTTCTTCAAATTGGACCTCTAAATCTAATCGGTCTGCAATTTCTCGGATCACTTCTACATCATAACCTGTTAACTGGTCTTGATCATCATAAAAAGACGCAGCAATAAGTGTCCCGGAAGTCGCTACTGTTAGCTCTCCAGATGCTTCTATTTCACTCCACAAGTCTCCTCCTTGAGTAACTTGATCTTCGTCACCTTGAGTATCCGTTTCGTTATCTTGCTCAGTTCCACACGCTGCCAATAAAAATACAGCAAATAATAGTAACATTAATGTCGTTTTAATACGCAATTTTTGGTCCCCCATTCATTATTTTGTTTGAGTCTGTTATAAAAGATAACAGTTCTTGTCTATTAAATCAAGAAAAAATGCTTCTGTATTATATTTTTTATTAATATCTGTTATATAACAAAATGTTACGAAGTGTTTGTTTTATGTCACAGAATGTTCAAAATTAATTTTCAGAACTAAATTTAAATTGTTTTATTATAAATTCATGATATAATCTAATTATAATAATTATTATTTAATATAACTAAACAAACCTTTATATATCAGTGTTAAATACTAATATTAATGATTATTATTATCAATTAGAAAAGGAGTTGATGATTTTTGTTTTCTTTAACTAAAATTATTACAAATAATAATCAGATTCATTCTCAATTAGAAAAGGATATTTTTTCTAGTGTCAAACATCATTCAGAGCTTATAGCTTCCCTTATCAGTGGGGGGTTAATCATTGTCGCTTGGTTATTCGCTTCATCTCTTTCAGACTTTATGTGGATAGCCATACATCTAGCAGCTTTTGCAATTGGTGGCTTTGCCAAGGCTAAACAAGGTATTCTTGATACATTTAACAACAAAACATTAAATGTGGAGTTGCTAATGATTTTAGCAGCCATTGGCTCTGCCACCATTGGTTATTGGTCAGAAGGTGCCATCCTGATCTTTATTTTCTCCTTATCTGGCGCACTGGAAACATATACGCTTCAAAAAAGCGAGCGTGATCTTTCAACATTATTAAAGTTACAACCTGATACTGCTTTAAGAATTAATGGTGGAGAAGAGAAAGTTGTATTGGTCGAAGATCTCGTAATTGGAGATTTACTTCTAATTAAGCCAGGTGAACGCGTTGCTGCAGACGGCATTGTAGCAACAGGGCGATCAACCGTTGATGAAAGTGCACTAACAGGGGAGTCGATCCCAGTCACGAAATCAATCGGTGATCATGTCTATGCAGGCACCATCAATAAGAACGGTCGCTTAACGATGGAGGTGACCACGGAAGCGAGTCAATCTTTTGTCCAAAAAATTATGGCATTAGTTCAACATGCTCAAAATGAAAAATCACCATCACAACTATTTATTGAACGTTTTGAAAGTATTTATGTCAAATCGGTATTAACATTGGTTGGTATGATGATTATTCTACCTTACTTCCTATGGGGTTGGAGCTTTACTGATACCATTTATCGAGCGATGATTTTACTTGTAGTAGCCTCACCGTGTGCTTTGGTCGCATCGATTACACCTGCTACACTTTCAGCCATTTCTAATGGCGCCCGGCACGGCATCTTATTTAAAAGTGGTGTTTTTATAGAGAATTTAGCGCACGTTAAAGCCATTGCTTTTGATAAAACAGGAACATTGACTATTGGTGCTCCGGAGGTTACTGACTTTTTGGTAAAACCAGGAGAGGATAATATAGAGATTATTAAAAGGGTTACGGAAATTGAAAAGGGATCATCTCATCCGTTAGCAGAGGCTATTGTTCAATATGCTGAAACTTACGAAACACATGAGCAGACTACAGAAATTAATGAAATGATGGAAGAGACTGGTATCGGCGTTAGAGCTGTAGTAAACCACGAGGCATGGGCGATTGGAAATGAAAAAATTGTTAGATCGGAGCAGCAACATGACTGGTTTGAAAGGGCAGCAAAACAGTTAACCACTGAAGCAAAGACCCTTGTATATGTAACCCGTCAAGACGAAGTGATCGCACTTCTGGCATTAAAAGATCAAATCCGCCATGATACGCTTGAAGCCATTCAAACCTTTAAAGATAGTGGGATTCATACAGTTATGCTTACTGGAGATCACAAAAAAACGGCTCAAGCGATTGCTAAAGAAATAAAAATTGACCAATACATCGCCAATTGTATGCCAGATGATAAAGTCCATGCGCTAAAGGCGTTGAAGAATAGGTATGCGACGGTTATGATGATCGGCGACGGCATTAACGATGCCCCTGCTCTCGCTACAGCAGATATTGGTGTCGCAATGGGCGCAGGTACCGATGTGGCATTAGAAACAGCAGATATCATTTTAATAAAAAACAGACTCGAAAAGATGTCGCATGCCTATAAACTGTCAAACCGTATGAATCGAATTATTAAACAAAACGTCTTTTTCTCGATTAGCGTCATTTTAGCATTAATTATTTCTAACCTTTTCCAAGTGATTAATTTACCTTTAGGGGTCATTGGCCATGAAGGAAGTACGATTCTTGTTATTCTTAACGGATTACGCATGTTAAAATAACAGGAAAACCGTCTCTATTTTTAAAGCTAACGCCAAAAGAGGAGCTGACTATTGATAGAAAGCTAAACATATTTGAGTAAAGTCGAGTGATTATGTTTAGCTTTCCCTCCTTATCCCCGCGCTTCATTAATGGACTGCTTTTGCATTATTTCTGTGTGTTTTCTCCCCCATTGATGCATAGCTTCTAATATAGGTTTTAAGGTCTCACCATACACAGTGATTGTATATTCAACTTTAGGTGGTACTTGTGGGTAAACTTTTCTACTAATAATGCCCTCTGCTTCTAATTCACGCAATTGCTTCGTTAGCATCTTCTGAGTCACATGCGGAATGCGATGTTTAAGTTCACTAAAACGCAACGTTCCCTCACTCAGTAGATGTAGCAAAATAATCGGCTTCCACTTACCTACTAATATATTTAAAGCATCACTCACTTGACATGCATTAGGTTCTATCATCATTATTCTCCCCCTCTTCTAATACTTTTTCAGTCTACTCATCTTACTCACTTTTCTGAATGACAGCTTAATAACGTCGTTACTTGTCATTGCTGGCGGACGCTTTCTGAACAGGTCTTAATAGTATCTTTTAAGATACTATACCACTTAAATGTACGTACTTACAAAGAAATGATTTATCACTTAAAATAAGGGTACTATACAGTATAAAGGTAGGTTGATAAGATGGAACAATATCGGATAAATAAGGATGCTGGTTTGGAATTCGGCATCTATACGCTAGGGGATCATTTACCTAACCCTAATCGTGACGAACGGATTTCAGCTTCACAGAGACTACAGGAAATTATTGCATTTGCTCAATTAGCAGATCAAGCTGGATTAGACTTTTTCAGCGTGGGAGAGAGCCATCAGTCATATTTCACGACACAGGCCCATGCCGTGGTGCTAGGTGCAATTGCTCAAGCGACAAATCATATTAAAATCGGGAGTTCTTCAACCATTATTAGTACGTCTGATCCCGTTCGTGTTTATGAAAATTTCGCTACACTTGATCTTATTTCACAAGGTCGAACAGAAATCATAGCTGGTCGAGCATCTCGTGTTGGTTTATTTGAACTACTCGGCTATGACCTTAATAACTATGAAGCATTATTTGAGGAGAAATTTGAACTTTTATTGAAAATCAATAAAGAACAGATCATCAATTGGGAAGGACAATTCCGCCCACCATTACAAGATGCTGAAGTATTACCACGCCCACTCAATCAGACACTACCTATCTGGCGAGCCGTTGGTGGTCATTCAGCAAGTGCGATTAAAGCAGGTAGACAAGGGGTTCCTATGTTCATGGCCCATTTAGGCGGTCCAGTGACCACCTTTAAGCAAACGATTGATGCATATCGAGAGGCGGCGAGTGAAAGTGGACATGATCCAGAACAACTTCCTGTTGCTACAGCGGGATTCTTCTATGCTGCTGAAACCTCGCAGCAAGCCTTAAAAGACTTGTATCCTCATATTAATGAAGGTATGAAAAAAACAAATGGACAAGGCTTCCCAAAACAACACTTTGCTCAAGGTATCGAACGCCATAATGTCATGAATATCGGAAGTCCGCAACAAATCATTGAAAAAATACTTTATCAGCATGAAATGTTTAACCACCAACGCTATATTGCACAAATTGATTTTGGTGGCATGCCATTCGATCAATTAAAGCGAAACATTGATATCATTGGCTCTGAAATTTTACCAGCTATACGCAAGTACACCAAAAAAAACGATAATTGATTACTTTTCACTCGGTCATATTAAGAAAGCAACTAGAAGGTTAAGGAGTTGAAGTTATATTATGAATATAGTAGCACTATCCGGTTCTAATGTCGGATCAAAAACAAAAATCGCAATAGACTACACGGTCGATAAATTAAAAGAAACTGAAGAAAATCACCAAATGGTTTCACTTGATTTATCAGCGTACGATATTCAATTTAGTGATGGGCGTAATTATTTAGATTATAAAGGGGATACCGCATACGTAGCTAAAACAATTATGGAAGCTGATTTAATTATTATCGGAACACCCATTTTTCAAGCATCTATTCCTGCAACATTAAAAAACATTTTTGATTTGCTTCCAACAGATGGATTACGAGATAAAATTGTTAGCATGATTGTCACAGCTGGCTCACAACGCCATTATCTAGTAGCTGAAATGCAACTTAAGCCTATTTTAAATTACATGAAAGCACATGTCGTTGAAAACTATGTTTTTATTGAGGAGAAAGACTACCACATGAAGAAAATTATTAATGATGATGTTTTCTTACGCATTGATCGTTTAATCGAAGATGCGTTCACTCTATCTGAAGTCTACCGTGGCATTCAAAAGAAAAAAGACGCAGCTTATGGTTTTTAATCACTTCGCAATCCATGGTTGTCGACCATTTAGCATGAGTTTTTTATCATAAAGCGAACTTTCTATCAGTGGGCGATGTTGTTCTTCGCCCACTGATAGCAGGTTCATTGAGCGAATCAGGACATTAGCGTCCGTTACCGCCCACCTTAATAGGTTGACCCCTGCTCTCCATTTTGTGGTAGACGGTTATCTGTGATAAAGCAAGAGTAGGCATTTACATATACCTGCTCTTGTTGTTTTTACAGCATGCATAACATATTTTACTTTCGCCCGCGATAAGCAGCAACCATCGCATTAATTTCACCACCGGTAATAATGATGATACCAGAGATATAAAACCAAATCATCATGACAATCACGCCACCTAGGCTCCCGTAAGTAGCCGAGTAATCACCCATCGTATTCACATAAAACGAAAAACCAAATGAAGAGACTTGCCAACCTAATGTCGCAAATAATGCTCCAAATAATGTATCTTTTATATAGACTTTCGTATTCGGTGCCAAACGATATAAATAGAGAAAAACAATAAAGAAAACAGAAGATGAAATAACCCACCTTAACGTATTCCATATTTCAATGAACTCTTCACTCGCACCGAAAAAGGAAAAGATATATAGACCAATCATACGTCCAAACACAGGTAGTAGTAAGGCAACCACAATTAGTATTAACACTGAAATTAACAAGGATATGGCAATTAATCGCCCAAATATAAAAGAACGATTCTCCTCAACACCATACGCCTTGTTTAATGCCCGCATAATGGCATTGATGCCATTAGAGGCTGACCAAAGCGTACCAATAATACCTAAAGATAATAATCCTCCACTACTGGACTGAACCACTTGATCTAAGCTGTTTTCAATCAATGTCATTGAGTCACTTGGAATGTACGTCCGCATCATATTCATGATTTCTTGATAATCAATCGGTAAATAACCTAGCAAGGTCACTAAAAAAATGAGTAGCGGAAATAAAGAAAGTAAAAAAAAGTAAGATAACTGTGCAGATAAACTCGTTACTTCATCATTGGAAAAACGTTTAAATAACGCTAATATAAACTCTTTAACCGAATCAAAATAGTTACTTTTAGCCATACAATGGCCCCCATTCTTTTGATTCTATTTGTGAATTCGTTTCTTTTCAAATTCATCAACTAATAATTCAAATTGCGTCGCCAAATGAATCGTTAAATCTAGGGTTTGCGATGTTACAGCAACAGCGGTATTCACCCCTTGAGAACAACGGTGCGCGATTTCACTGGGATGAGTAGAAACATATAATATATCACGTTTTGCTTTACTAATATTTTTGCTTAATGCTGCTCTTGTTTGAGGGTGTATCAGTGAAAGTGCACCACCTACACATGCCCCTACTAATATACTTTTATAAAAAAGATTTTGGCGCATCAAGTCACATCCTTTTATTTAATTTAGTTGGTTTATTTTTTTTATTTCATCAAGTAAGGCTTGACATCCTGCTTCTATTAATGCATAGGTCTGATCAAAATCACCCGTAAAATAGGGATCAGGGACATTTTTCGTCGAGCTATTATTTAAATAATCCATAAGTTTGGCAACAGAAGCCGCAGGTGCTTCTTTCTTTATCATTGTTAAATCTGAAATATTTTGATCATCCATAGCAATAACATAGTCAAATTCATCTAAATCATCTGCCGTAACTTGCCGTGCTGTAATCCCTTGATAAGAGATTTGTTTTTCATCAAGTTTAGTCTGTGTCCCATGATGAGGCGGTTTACCTGTATGCCAAGAACCCATTCCACCAGAATCAATCACAAAACGATCAGCTAATCCTTCATTTTTAACTAAATGTCTAAAATAGGCCTCGGCCATTGGTGATCGACATATGTTACCTAAACAAACAAATAAAACCTTTATCATACTCTATACCCCTTTTCTTGTTTTTCACACGCCAAACTCGACTAGCCTTTATGTAAATGAGCATATTCACATTGCTGTTAAAGAATAATAAAACGAACCTTCAACCCACGGGCGTCTTCGCTCTTCTTCCACGATTGCTTGTTGAGTGAATCAAGACATTAGCGTCCGTTAGCTCTCGCCTAAACAGATGAGCTCTTTGTGGCGGGCAGTTTACAGATGGTTATCTGTGATTAAAAACTTTTATCAAACCTGTTAACAGCTAACCGTCATCATTCCTTATGAAGTCACCTATTATGCTCGGTAAAGAATAGCTTCCAAATCTGTTGCAGGTAATGGACGACTATAATAATAACCTTGATAGTAATCACAATCATAATCCTGTAATAACTTTAACACCTGTTCTTCTTCAACGCCCTCAGCAACCACCTTAAGGCCAAATGTGTGAGCCAATTGAATCATGGCTTTAACAATTTCTAAGCTGCTCGGTTCTACTAAAGCACTTCGAATGAAAGATTGATCGATTTTTAGAAAGTGAATAGGGAATTTTTTCAAATAACTAAATGAAGAATAACCTGTACCAAAGTCATCAATTGATAAAGAAATGCCCATTTCCTTTAAAGTATGCATGGTTTTAATACAATCTTCAGTATTTTGCATGACACTATTTTCGGTAATTTCAATTTCTAAATAAGTAGGGTCCATACGGGTTTCAACTATAATTTGTTTAATTTGCTCAGCAAAATCGAACCTTTGTAATTCAATAGCAGATACGTTGACAGCAATCCTAATTGGGTCATGTCCAGCTTCTACCCAACGTACATGCTGGTGACAAGCCTCTCGAATCACCCAAGCCCCGATTTGAGTAATAATCCCACTTTCTTCTGCTAAAGGAATAAATGTTGCTGGTGATATCGCCCCCTTTAAAGGATGCTCCCATCGAATTAAAGCTTCTAAACCTGTCACTTCACCAGTTAAAACATTGAGTTGCGGCTGATAATAAAGCTCAAATTCGTTCCGTTGCAATGCCTTACGAATATCGGCTTCAAGCAACAAAATATCGTTATACATTTTATTCATTTTCGGTGTATAAAACAAGCTACTATTCCGTCCATTAACTTTACAATAATGCACAGCGATACTGGCATGATTGATAAGTTCATCATCTGAAAATGCGTCTTTTCCATAATAACTTATACCAATCGAAGAAGTGACAAAAAATTCATTTCCTTGTATGGCGATCGGTTGCTTTATGGCTAGAAGCATTTGTTCACTTAATTCACGAACCAATGGGTGGGAATCATGAATAATAAGACTGAATTCATCACCACCGTAACGGTATAAAACACCCCTTTGCTCAACAAATTGGATTAGCCTATTAGCAATGATATCAATTACTTGATCACCTATCGGTTCACCTAATGTATCATTAATATATTTTAAGCGGTCAATATCACAATACAATACTGCGAACGGTTCTTGTTCACCATTTATTACCGCCTCCTTTAAATCTTCACGAAATTTCGTCCGGTTTGGCAGCTGGGTTAGTGTATCAAAATAAGCAAGTTGCCTCACCCTTGCTTCTGCCTTTTCTAACGAGGTAATATTTATCGATGAACCCACCACTTCAATGACGTCATTATCCTCATAAATGGGTGACAGCATGGTATATAGCGATAATCCATGAAAGTGATGTTTGAAATGCATCTCCTCGCCTTCAAAAGCCTGATCGAAATAACGACTCACTTCAGCAACTTTGTCAGTAAAAAAGATGTTCTCAACCGCTTCCCTGCCTTGACCATTCAGTTTATCCATCAATTTATCAGCAAGCTTACCTTCAAACATTCGAAAACGGTAGCTACCGTTTGCCTTATGTCTATGGACACGAAAAGTCAAATTCATCAACTGACTAAATACCTTTCGATAATCATCATCTAATGCCTCAATTAGACGTTTGTCTTCATGTTTAACATCACTAATATCTGTTCGCAAAACTATAAAGGTAGTATATCGCCCATTCTGGTCAGCGATTGGGATCACACGGGTACGAAACCAAAACATCTCACCTTGTTTCGTAGCTGTACAAATATCGCCTTGCCATACTTCTCCTGAACGAATCGTGTGCCACATCTCTTCATAGAAATCGTTATAATGTACACCTGCATGAAGGATACGATAATGATGATGCAATAATTCTTCTTGTTGATAACCAAGCTGTTGGCAAAAATCATCATTAATAAAGATAATATACCCATCGACATCCATAACCAACATTTGAAAAGTTTTACTTATCATCGTTTTCAATGTCTCATTAAGTCCCAAATAATATTTGAGATAAGGGTAAACCTCTGTGTTGAACTTATCCTTAAGTTCTATTGCTGGCGTATGATATATTTGGTCGAGTATTTTTTCTGTTTTTTGATAGTCAAGCACATGATTAGTTATATTTATTGTCATCTTTTCACCTTTTAATCGAATTGTCTGCAACAACACGTTTTTACTTATTATACCTAATAATTTTAATAAAAAAAAGCAAGCAATGTAAATGATGACGATTATGGATTCATACGCTTATCGAGCCAGAACAAGAATCATCTCAAGTAAGCTACACATTTATTTTATTTGATCAGCAATGATCTGTTGTAATTCTTCGGCTAGTCGATTATGCTTCCACGTTTTATATTGTTTTGGGTATATAGCTTGGCCAATTGTTAAGGTCACATGCGCTGGCTGTACCTTTCCATCCTTCTCTTCTAACATTTTGTATGTCCCATCAATGGTGACAGGTACAATCGGCACTTCAGCTCTCGTAGCTAACCGTAAACTCCCTGATTTAAACGACTGAACAACACGCCCCTTACTTCTTGTTCCCTCGGGGAAAACCACCATCGATTGGCCTGCCTTTAAACTTTCTACACCATCATCAATCACTTTTATAGCAGCACGTCGATTCGAACGGTCAATAAAAACGCATTTTAACTGTATCATCCACTTACTTATAATCGGAATTTTTTTTATTTCTTGTTTTGCAATAAAACCAACGGGTTTATCCAAGTAGCCGAGTAAAACGAGAATATCAAATATTCCTTGATGATTGGCAACAACTAATACCGGTTGATCTGGAAGGTTTTCGCGGCCTTTTACCATTACGGTTGATTTTGTTTTTTCAATAACACGCTTCGAAACCTTTGCAGGCGTTTCAAAGATTTGTTTTGCTTTTTCTGAATAAGGATAATCAGGGGTATTAATAGCTTTTCTTAATTTGGTTAAACTTCCAAGTACTAAAATGGTTGAATATGCATAAATTAAAATGGTTTTCATTTTTAAAAATCTCCCTTTGTTTCTATCTTGTCACATCTGTTCATTATATAAGATTTACCAACGACTTTCGAGCACTAATCGTAACGATATCATATACTAAGGGATAAAATAAACGAACTTTCAATCACTGATTGGTCGTTGAGTAATTCAGGACATTAGCGTCCGTTTCACCTACCTCAATCGATTTGCTCTACTCTCTATTTTGAGGGAGGGATTTTATGGACGGTTAACTGTGATAAATTTTTATCAGCATGGTACTTTTTGCTTTTGTCCTTTGCCTAGAAGACATGCTATACTATTGAACACTGTGGATATAGGTCATACTATGTTCATGAACTCATTACAACTCAGATTACGTACTGGAGGAAAAACACGATGTTTAACCATACAGCAATTGGAATTGATCTTGGTACAGCGAATATTCTTGTTTATACAAAGCAAAAAGGGATTGTTTTTAACGAACCCTCAGTTGTAGCTTTGGACACAAAAACGAATGAGCTCGTTGCTATTGGACACGAAGCAAAAGAAATGATTGGTAAGACACCAAAAAATATCGCTTCGATCCGCCCTTTAAAAGAAGGTGTGATTGCAGATTACGATGTGGCCGCTCAAATGTTGAAAGCAATCTTGCGTAAAGTTGCAAAAAAAATTGGAATCTCATTAAGAAAGCCCATTGTCATCGTCTGTACACCATCTGGAAGTACAGCAGTCGAAAAACGCGCGATTGAAAATGCTGTTAAAAGTTTTGGCGTTAAAGAAGTCCATTTAATTGAGGAACCTGTTGCTGCTGCAATCGGTGCTGGACTTCCGATTAGCGAACCGATTAGCAGTGTCATTGTTGACATTGGCGGGGGGACAAGCGAAGTCGCGATTATTTCATACGGTGGTATTGTCACCTCGCGTTCGATTCGAGTAGCTGGTGATAAGATGGATGAAGAAATCATTCATTACATTCGGCAAAAAACCAACGTACTAATCGGCTATCAAACCGCTGAACGCATAAAAAAAGAAATTGGTTATGCCTTGATTGATCATGATCCAATTTCAATTCAAATTAGCGGACGAGACCTTGTGAGTGGACTCCCTAAAGAAATTACTGTCACTTCAGAGGAGGTTCAAACAGCGATTCGGGAATCTTTAGAGCATATTTTGGGTACTATTCATGCGACATTAGAGGATTCTCCACCCGAATTAAGTGGTGACATTGTCGAACACGGTATTACTTTAGCTGGTGGAGGCGCACTGTTAAAAGGGATGGAAGAGTGGTTGCGTAAGGAATTAGCTGTTCCGGTAAGAATAGCTGAAGATCCGCTAAATGCAATTGCAATTGGTACAGCAGAATCGATTAAACAAATGAGCAAATTTAAAAGGCTTGGGTAATAATACCCAAGCCTTACGTTCAATTATAAATGGACAGTCAATACTTCAGTTTCACCTTTAACAACGGTTTGATTAATATTTTTATCTACAGATGCTACATCACTGGTAATCACTAATGGTGTAATTGTTTTAGCCTTTTCTTGAACAAAATCAAGATCAACCGTAATTAGCGGATCACCTGCATTTACTTTATCCCCTTGTTGAATATGAGCAGTAAATCCTTCGCCATCAAGCATAACGGTGTCTAAACCAATATGGATCAAATATTCAACCCCTGCTTTTGACTTAATCCCCACCGCATGTAAAGTTGGGAATAAATTTACAATTTCACCACTTATCGGTGCCACAATCTTACCATCTGTCGGTTTAAAAGCTAATCCATCGCCCATCATTTTTTCAGAAAATGTAGGATCTGGTACTTCAGTGATGTCTACTGCTTCACCAGTAATCGGTGATACTAACACCTCTTTGTCTACTTTCTCTTCTTTACCAAATAACTTTTTAAACATTTATAGCTACCTCCCAAGATTTTCACTATAATTTGTATTTACCCTACTTCTGTCATTATAAAGCAAAATCAATTTAATTCATATCGATTTTGTTGAATAATTCTTTTAAATTCGACAATTCCTCTGCTGTGAACGTCATCCCTTTTCCCATTTTTTCATGATTTGGTGCCCAGTCTCGCAAATCGTATTTAGGCTCTCGATTGTTCCATGAAATGAGATTTAATTCTTTTTTCCATCCCGTAGAGGATTCTGATAAAACACCAAGCTCTTTTAAAATTTCAAATTGTATATTAGCCATTATCCTTCCTCCTTAATGATAGTCCAATCACTTAATGAATCAATCGTATAGGTTGGCTTAACCTTTATGCTTTTAAGCTCCTCTTTCGTTGTGACGCCAGAGAAAACAAGTAGTGAGTCAATGCCAGCCTGAATACCTGCTAAAATGTCTGTATAATAGTTATCTCCGACCATAACAGTTGAAGCTTTATTAGTACCTAATACTTCTAAAGCTTGTTCTACAATGATTGATTCTGGTTTACCAATAAATAGAGGTTCAACTCCTGTCGTGACAGATAAAACAGAAATAAGTGATCCTGCACCTGGTAAAAAGCCACGTTCACTCGGTAAGGCCACATCACCATTTGTGGCGACAAATTTTGCACCATTGCGGATCGCCAGTGCACCGATCGCTAATTTTTCATAAGTAATATTACGAGCGAGTCCCATGACAACATAGTCAATGGCTTCATCGGTTAGGGTTAAACCTGCTTCTTCTAAAGCTAACGTTAATCCTTCTTCTCCGATAGCGTAAACACGCGCGTTTGGCGCTTGTTCTGCAATATATGTAGCTGTTGCCATACTTGTTGTGAACACATCTTCTTCACGAGCAGGTACATCCATGTCTCGTAATTTCGCCGCTACATCACGAGGATGCTTGGTTGAATTATTGGTTAAAAAAAGATAAGGAATGTTTTGTTGCTTTAAATTTTTCACAAAATCAATGGCTTCCGGAATTTTTTCAGTTCCATTATAGACTGTTCCATCTAAATCGATTAAATAACCCGCATATTTTTTCATTTCGTAACCTCCGATAAAATTTCAAAATTATTTGTTATTTTCTGAATACATGATAATATAGTACATACGTAACTAAAAGAATTATAACTTTTCATATGGTTTAATGTAAAATAGTTTATCAAAATACATTTAAGTGGTATGTTAAGTATGGGAGAATATATAACATACACGTTCAAAATTTTTATATCAAAGAGAGGTAGTAAAAGTCAATGACACGTCATACGCCAAGAGCAATAATTGTTATTTTTGGAGCAACAGGGGATTTAGCTAATCGAAAACTATACCCTTCATTATACCGTTTGTACCGCAATCATAAATTATCTGATCATTTTGCGGTTGTTGGGGTAGCCCGTCGACCATTAACCAATGAAGATTTTCGCAATAATATTAAAAAATCAATTGCAGACTTTCAAGACGACCCAATTGATCACGACGCATTCGCCGCTCATTTTCACTACAATCCTTTTGATGCACAACATTTATCTGAATACCAAAAACTTGATAATTTTATAAATCAATTAGATGATAAGCATCAAGCAGATGGTAATCGTTTATTTTATATGGCAATGGCACCTAACTTCTTCGGGCCGATTGCTGCCAACTTAAAATCACAAGGATTAACTGATAATCGTGGTTGGTCACGCCTTGTCATTGAAAAGCCATTTGGACATAATTATGAGACAGCGCAACAATTAAATGAACAAATTGGGCAAGCATTTTCAGAAGATCAAATTTACCGTATTGACCATTACTTAGGTAAACAAATGGTGCAAAATATTGAAATTGTGCGTTTTGCTAACGCTATGTTTGAACCACTATGGAACAATCAATATATCGCCAATGTGCAAATAACTTCTAGTGAAGTACTCGGTGTCGAAGAACGCGGGCGTTACTATGACGAATCAGGTGCCTTACGCGACATGGTTCAAAACCATATGCTTCAAATCGTTTCGTTATTAGCAATGGAACCACCTGCTAAGCTTCACCCAGATGAAGTCCGGTACGAAAAGATCAAAGTACTTAGAAGCCTTCGGCAATTAGAAGAAAAAGATGTGAATGCATACTTTGTACGCGGTCAATATGATCAAGGTGAAATAGCAGGTAAAGCTGTCGATAGCTACCGTGATAGCAATGGTGTTGCGTCTGATTCTAACACAGAAACCTTTGTCGCTGGTAAATTTATGATCGATAACTTTCGTTGGGCTGGCGTCCCTTTCTACGTTCGTACTGGGAAGCGAATGGCTAAAAAGGCAACAGAAATTGTTATTCAATTTAAAGATTTACCGATTAATTTATACAAGGATAAAGGCGATACGATCGATCCAAATTTACTTGTTATTCGCATCCAACCAGATGAGGGCATCACCATGCACCTTAATGCAAAAAAAACCGATTATGAAACCACAAGCACCCCTATTGCCATGCACTATAATAAAGCTGATCAGAACACAGAAAGTCCAGAAGCTTATGAAGTCCTTATTAAGGATTGTTTAAATGGAGACTCAACGAGTTTTGTCCACTCTGATGAAGTTTCCTTATCATGGAAATTCGTTGACGTGATATCCAAAGTTTGGATGAATGAAAAAGCTGATTTTCCTAACTATCAGTCTGGTACAAACGGTCCAACACAGGCAACCGAACTATTAGCCCAAGACGGCTTCCACTGGTGGGAAATAAATTAAAAGCCAATAATAAAAAGAGCATGAGCCCCATTTTGGCTCATGCTCTTTATTTTGGTTGTTTGTCAAATACCGTTTAACTCACCAACGTTAATACCTTTTTTACCTTACTCCATCCATTCTGTGTGGAAAGTTCCTTCTTTATCAATACGCTGATACGTATGGGCACCAAAGTAATCACGTTGGGCTTGGAGTAAATTAGCTGGCAATGTTTCCGTTCGGTAACTATCATAATAAGCAAGTGCACTCGCAAAACCTGGAACTGGAATACCTCGCTCCATTGCGATGGCTAATACTTTTCTTAATGATGTTTGATAGTTCTCAACAATTTCTTTAAAGTACTCGTCTAACATAAGATTAGCTAGATGTGGATCACGATCATAGGCATCCTTAATTTTTTGCAGGAATTGCGCCCGAATGATACAACCCCCTCGGAAAATCATCGCAATTTCACCATAATTCAGATCCCAACCTCGCTCTTCTGATGCTGCACGCATTTGAGCAAATCCTTGAGCATAAGAAGTAATTTTACTCATATAGAGGGCTTGACGGATCGCCTCAATTAATTCATTCTTATCACCTTGATATGGCATATCCTGAGCTGATGGCCCGCTTAACACTTGACTTGCTTTAACACGTTCATCTTTCATCGCTGAGATAAAACGAGCAAACACCGATTCCGTAACAACTGGAAGGGGCACACCAAGGTCTAATGCACTCTGACTTGTCCATTTCCCTGTACCTTTCTGTCCAGCTGTATCAAGAATAACATCAACCATCGGCTTCCCTGTTTCATCATCTGTTTTTGTGAAAATGTCAGCAGTGATTTCAATTAAGTAGCTATCCAATTCACCTTTATTCCATTCTGCAAAGACGTTATGAAGTTCATCTGCAGATAAACCAAGAATATGCTTTAACATAAAATAAGCCTCACTAATTAATTGCATATCCCCATACTCAATACCATTATGCACCATTTTGACATAATGACCGGCACCATTAGGGCCAATATAAGTCACACAAGGATCACCATTAACTTTAGCAGATATAGCTTCGAAAATAGGTGCAACACGATCATAGGCAGCTTTTTGTCCACCAGGCATAATAGAAGGACCTTTTAGTGCTCCCTCTTCACCACCAGATACACCTGTTCCAATGAAATGAATACCTGATTGATCTAATTCTTTATTACGACGAATCGTATCCTCAAAGAACGTATTTCCACCATCAATGATGATATCTTCATCATCTAATAATGGTTTAAGTGTCTCTATCGTTTTATCTGTTGCTGGCCCTGCTTTAACCATTAACATAATTTTACGCGGTTTTTCTAATGAATCGACAAATTCTTCAATGGTGGTTGCCCCAAAGAAACGCTTCCCCTTTGCTTCGTTAGCCATGAAGTCTTCTGTTTTTTTATACGTACGGTTAAAAACAGATACAGAATAGCCTCTGCTTTCAACATTTAACGCAAGATTTTTTCCCATAACGGCTAAACCGATGACACCAAATTGTTGTTTTGACATGCTTTTTTAGCTCCTTTATCTATGTAATACTAGTTCTATCATACGTGGAAATAGACGTTTTCGCAACTTTGACTGATCGAACTATCCCCCTATATACTAACTTATAATAGATTAGATATGGATGCAATTAAATTTTTGAAAAATTCTATCATTTACCTCAAAGCGCTTTAACTTAAGATAAAATGTTCAATGGCTTGTGCAGCTCCATCTTGGTCAAGCTCTGCTGTCACCCAATCTGCCCTTTCCTTAACAAGCGCCTGAGCATTTCCCATTGCAACACCGACAGCAGCTGCTTCAATCATTTTTAAATCGTTAATGCTGTCACCAACCGCCATCACCTGGGAAAAATCCAAATTTAATTGTTGTAGTAAAAAGTCAATAGCCGAAGCCTTATGTGTGCCCTTTGCATTCAATTCAATATTGGTCAAACTCGAATTGCTGAGTTCAATGGTCGGTAGTTGTGTGAATTGCTCTTGCATTGCTGCCCTAATGGTATCATCTTCAACATCAAAACCAAATTTAATCCATTGATGTGCTAAATAATTATCAGGTAGTGCTTCTCGATAAACTTTCTCATGGGAGACTAACCAATAATATGTTTGATGTTGTTTATGGATCTCGATGATTTTTTCAACAGTCGGTTGGTCAATTGCTTGTCGTTTTAATAATTCCCCATCTTTTGTCCAGATCTCGCCTCCATTTAAGGTAATCATATAGTTCACGCCTAATTGCTCAGCAATTGGGAGACTTGTAGAACGATGTCTTCCTGTCGAAATGACGACTTCTATCCCTTGTTGTTGCGCTTTCTTGATGGCAGTAACCGTAGCTTCAGTCGCACGTTCACCACCATGGCCTACCAGTGTGCCATCTAAATCTAGTGCAACCAGTCTCAGCTCTTTATTCATAAATATTTCCCCCTTTTTCCTAGTTATTTAAACTATAGCATGACCTAATAGCCACGTGAACCATTAAGTTAATCCGTGGTACTTCGTTTTAAAAAAATGGCACTTGCTTAAAACAGTGACAGATAAAGATTTTGTCTATTGACTGCCGGCACACTTTGCTAAAGTCAATTGATACATCTACTCAATATTATTTATCAAAATTACAGAAGCAATCTGAATTTAAGATGAAGTGAGTCGCATGGCTTATTGCTTCATGAATGCACCATATTATGGCGAGTCCTCTGGTTCTTATGAGGTAATGTTTATGTATCCATGTGTTAATTTGACAAAAAGCAAAATATAAGAGATAATAGCATTTAGGCTTCGCCAAAGAAGCAAAGGTAAAATAATGGCATCTGCCAAATGTTTTTAAAAGATTTTGAAATGGAACGCAAGATTAATAAAAGAAAAGCACCGATATGTATGGTGTTAAATTTAGAAAGACTTATTCACACTGGATCGACTTAGGAGTCGTAAGGATATAAGAGAGGTAGGGCTTATATCGTTTAGGTTAAAACATTCCAGGTGGAGACAACCGCGGCAATTAAATAAGGATGAAGATTGCTTCAAATAAGCAAACTAATCCATTCATTAAAATTTATTTAATCATTTTACCTTGCAACATTCATGGGGGCACTTCTCTTTTGAGAAGTGCCCCCTTCCAATTTACATCAAAGTCCCACCAGAAATTTTTAACGATTCTCCTACGATATTTCTTACAGCATCTGTCAAAAGAAATGCAATGGCATTCGCCACTTCTTTTGGCGTAGTCATTCGACCTGATGGGATAGTTTTTTCTATTGCTGTCAACGTTTCCTGATATGATAAACCACTTTCTTCTGCTTTATCACTTAGAATACGATAAGCCATCTCCGTATCGACAAACCCTGGGCATACTGCATTCACGCGAATATTATGTTTAATGGCTTCAATAGCCATCGATTGGGTCCAACCCAGCATAGCAAACTTGGTTGAGGCATAAGCACTATTTCCGTGCGTGCCACGCAGACCAGATAATGATGCAACATTAACAATATTACCGGTTTTCTTAGCCAACATTTTGGTATAAATCAACTGTGTTAAACTAAAGGCTGCTAGATAATTAATATCCATCAATTCACTTATGGAATCGGCATCTAACTGCTCAACGGTTGTCCCTTTTGCTAGACCTGCACTATTGACTAAATCAGAAATAAAACCCAATTTCTTCTCAGCCCCTGTAACAAGTTGCTCTCGGTCATCAGCTTGTGTTATATCTGCTTGAACAACATAAAGCGACTTAGAGTCCATCACTTGTATTAAGTCTTTTTGTAATTGCTCTAGCTTTTCACCATTTCTCCCTGTAATCGTTAATTTTGCTCCCATATTAGCAACGACTTTCGCCGTCTCAAACCCGATCCCACCAGTTGCACCAGTTACTAGTACATGCCTTCCTTTTAAAGCATCACTTGCAAAAATGGTCATCACAGCTTACCTCCATAATGTTTTAATGATTCCCTGATTCTATTACCCATTTAACCACCGAATAAACCCATTTCTCGCCGGCGTTAGTTTCGACCGTGCCCATGGAAAGCGAAGAGATTACTGCGTGCGACGTGTTAACAAATATATTAATTCCACTTACATCTCATGCATGCAAAAGGGATGAATGTTCTTTTTTATTACTCAACTTTTCCATATGAATTTTCGGGCTCAGCCAAGATAGCCTAAAGGAAAATCTCATTTTAAGTATAAAGATTGACTTTGAATATAAATTTTGATTTATGATAAACCTTTTGTTTTAGAGGCACATGTGGATTATGAAGACAGCGGAATGGCGTCACAGAATAAGAAACGTCTTATGCTAGTAGTGTCACATCTTCTTCGTTTTATTTCGCGTCGTTGAGCTTACGCATTCAGTATGAACCACCAGTCTAAGTGGAGATAAGCAAGGGATGAGACTTCTGCGGGAATAGGATGAGCTGAAGATCCACTTGAGGCGTGCTCTTTGCGACTCAAGTTAGCTGAAGCCAGCCCCGCGAAAAGCGAATCCTTTGCTTATCGGAATGAAATAACGTTCTAAACGTATGAGAAAGTCATGCGGCACATCCATGCATAAGTAAAGTCAATAAGCATATTGAATACCGAGTCTATGGCATACGATCAAGGTTGAATGACTATTTCAGTGTGCGAAAGTTGAGTTTATTACAGAAAAACGAATAGTGAAAGCGTTCGATTAACCGTTTTTGCACTAAAAGTCATTTACCATTTATTATGTTAGAAAAAAGATTATATTGACGCCTGAATAAAATATTGGTACGATTTCTTTAATAGTTGAATAAGTCGCAATGATGATTATGGGTAACACTATGATCGGAGCAACTTCTGGAGAGCTCGTATCTTATTGACGACACCGAAGGATTCATAATCTCAGGTAAACGGACAGAAGACAACAAACAATTGTCTACATATTGTTGTCACTGAGGTTGGAGATGGATACTCCAATCTTTTTTAATGTATAGAGTGAAAATATAATTTGAGGTGATAAAGATGCAAAAACGTGCAGTTGTTACAGTAGTTGGAAAGGACCAAGTCGGCATCATTGCTCGTGTAACGAATGTACTTGCTGACCATAACATGAACATTCATGATATTAGTCAAACCATTTTACAAGATTATTTTACGATGATGATGATCGTTGAAATGGCAGATAAAAACCGATTAGATGATTTACTTGAAGCATTTGAAGCAGTGGAAAAAGACATGAACTTGACGATTAGCATTCAATTAGAAGATGTCTTTCAAGCCATGCACCGTATATAAGGAGGGGTATTAATGACAATTGCATATAATGAAATACAAGAAACCATTCGAATGGTACAAATGGAAAGCTTAGATATTCGAACCGTTACCATGGGCATTAGTTTGCGAAATTGTGCTGACAGTGATTTTGAGCGAGTAAAAGCTAATATCTATCATAAAATCACCAAATACGCAGGCCAATTGAAACCTGTGGCTGAGCAAGTTGAAAAAGAGTATGGCATTCCTATCGTTAATAAACGTATTTCAATCACCCCTATTGCTGAAGTACTAGGAGACGCGACTGTTGAACAAGCCGTTGAGTTAGCTAAAGTGTTAGATGCGGCTGCTGAAGAAACAGGTGTTGACTTTATTGGAGGCTACTCTGCGCTTGTTCATAAAGGAGTTACTCATGCTGATCAAACATTGCTAGATGCTATCCCCGAAGCACTAGCAACGACCAATCGTGTCTGTAGCTCTGTTTCAATCGGCACCACACGGACGGGTATCAACATCGATGCAGTGGCTAAATTAGGTGAAATCATTAAAGAGACGGCGGAACGAACAAAAGATCACAACAGCATTGGTTGTGCAAAATTTGTTGCTTTCTGTAATCCTGTTGAGGACAACCCTTTTATGGCAGGTGCATTTCACGGAACTGGTGAGGGGGAAGTTGTTCTTAGTGTTGGTGTGAGTGGACCTGGCGTCGTACTTAATGCTTTAAAACGCTACCCTGATGCAGATTTAGGAGAAGTAGCTGATGTCATTAAAAAAACAGCTTTTAAAATTACCCGTGCTGGAGAACTACTTGGACGTGTTGTAGCAAGCCGCTTAAATGTTCCTTTTGGCATTATGGATTTATCACTGGCTCCAACCAATGCAATGAATGATAGTGTGGCAGAAATTTTAGAAGAAATTGGATTAGAAAGCGTAGGTACGCATGGGACGATAGCGGCACTTGCTTTAATGAACGACGCTGTTAAAAAAGGGGGCGCCATGGCAAGTTCTTATGTTGGTGGGTTGAGTGGTGCTTTTATTCCTGTTAGTGAAGATAACGGCATGATCCGTGGTATAGAAGATGGGTCATTATCACTTGATAAACTTGAAGCAATGACATGTGTGTGTTCCGTAGGACTTGACATGATTGCTCTATCAGGCGAAGCTTCAGCTGAGACATTAGCGGCAATTATTGCAGATGAAGCAGCAATTGGCATGATAAACAAAAAAACAACTGCAGTTCGTATCATTCCTGTGATTGGTAAGGATGAGGGTGAGGTTGTTGAATTTGGCGGGCTGCTTGGCCGCGCACCTATTATCGGTGTTAAACCATTTAGCTCAGAGAAAATGATTAGACGTGGCGGTCGTATTCCAGCCCCGCTTCAAGCGCTTATTAACTAAATGAATACTAACGGTTAAGCATTTTAAAACACCTGTAGTTAGGGACACTTTTTCAGTTATCCTAATTACAGGTGTTTTGTTCATCATACTTTTAGTATGGTTCTACGTCAAATGACGTTGGTAAGTCCTAGTAGTCAACTCAATTATCATGTGTTCACGTTCTAAAGTAGTTAAGCTACTTTAGAACGTGTTTTATTTTTAATTGGTTTATTCGTTGTTCGTTTTACTGGTCTTAATTTGAAGGGTAACAGTATTCGATTTTTGTAATGATTAAACTTACGGTACCCGTATGCGACACGATTTAATACTTTGATCTTATTGTTTATCCATTCGATACGCCCGTTGTTATACGTGTGATTAAAGCTGTTTTTTATGTAAGGCGCATGCTTTCTAAGTGTTTGAATACTTATTTTGAGGTAGGCTGAAAGGCGCTGAGCAGAGAGAATAGGCGAGACTCCTGCAGGAACAGCACGAGCTGAAGATCAACTTGGCAAAGTGATCTTCTTTTCCAAATTAGCTGAAGCCGTGCCTGCGGCTAGGGAGACACTGCGTTTACCAAGATGTCTCCCTTGTGCTTGGGAGAGTGAAAGCGAGTATATTTCCTCTGCGGTTCTTCAAGCAGCATCATTCTGTCATCCTTTAACGATGTTGAAATGAAGATCAAACGATCACTTGAAACATAGAATGGAAAAATGACGTTAGTGCGTTTTTTTACGCACCAACGTCATTTTATTGTACAACCTTTAATATGACCATTCATCCTTCAAACGGCTATACAGTTGATGCAAAATATTGTCTACTTCTGTTAAGTTGTTTAGGTGTTGATCAAGATGAACTTTCGGTAAAATAATTTCGCCTACTTGTCGAGTTAGTGAGGCTTTTTCGTGCTTCGGCAAATCCGGATAACGTTGACAATAGGTTTTAACTAACTGATAATCATGTTCCGTTAATTGATTAATTAAAACGGAGTCAAACGCAATCACATGTTGTTGACTATTCTGTTTGTCCGAGGAGACACTTTTCGAGCGTTTCTTTTTCTTATTTGGCGCCTTGTCATGAACAACAATAGTCCCGGCCATTAGATCGCCTAAACGCTTATGTTTGTTATGAAAAAAAATCATTATAATACCGATAAAATAACCACCTGGTAAATCATCAATAACCCTCAAGAAATTACGAATAAAACTCGATAATAAAGTTAATCGGTGGCCATTATCTTGGATAACCCGAATACCAATTAATCGCTTACCTATCGTCTTTCCATTATAAAAATACTCAAATAAAAAGAAATAACTCCAATTAATTACAAAAATTAACAAAACAGCCCAAGCTAATATCCACAATGAATCCGGATTATAAAATAACAAATATATAATGCTATCAAGTGAAAATAATGCCAATATAAAGATGACAAAATTAAACACGCCAATGATTAAACTGTCTATTAAAAAAGCAGCCGCCCTACTACCAATACCAGCTATTGAAAAATTAATAGATACATATTCTGGTGTTTTTATCTGAGATTGTTCTAACATAATAAGTCGATTCTCCTCTATCTAAATTAATCGAAAAACGTTATAATAGCGATAGCCATAATTTACAAAATAAAAGGTGGATTTTTTTATGCAACTCAAACAATTTATTCAACAGAATCGTCAAAATTGGCAACAACTCGAAGAATACATTCAGCTTTTTGGTAAAAACAGAACAAAACCCTCTCACGATATGATTGAAACTTTCGATCAACTCTATCAAATGGCGACTCAAAATTTATCTTACAGTCAAACGTTCTTTCCTGATTCTGATGTGACCATTCATTTAAATCAATTGGTTAGTCGAGCGCATAATATTCTTTATAAAACAGAACACACATCATGGGCACAGTTACGTACTTTTTTTAGTGAGAAATTTGTTGGTCTGCTGCTTGAACAGTGGCGACCTATTATTATCGCTTTATTATTATTTGCACTCGGCGGTCTAGCTAGCTTTGTGACGGTCGCTCAAAACCCACTCCAACTAGAAGCGATCCTTCCAGGCATGATATCAAACGTACTTAGTCCAGAGCAACTCGAAAGCAACGTGCAGGCCAATCAAGGAAGTGGTGTCGCTGCGCTCATGTCTGCTGCTATTATGACAAATAATATTCAAGTAGCTATTCTTGCCTTTGCAGGTGGCATAACTTTTGGTATATTAACCGTCTATATATTAGTCTATAACGGCATTATGGTTGGTGCTTTAGCAGGCTTATTCTGGCATTCTAGCAGTTCTTATGTGTTCTGGGCTTATATTGTACCACATGGTATTATCGAATTAATCGCTATTTTCATTGCTGGCGGAGCCGGATTGCTTATGGGCTACAAACTTTTTGTTCCTGGAAACTATAAACGCAGTACACAGCTTAAATACCATGCACTGCGGTCGATACAGCTCCTTCTTGGTACAATCCCTTTATTTGTTCTAGCCGGTGCAATTGAAGGATTTATTACACCCGCTGGATTAACGCTTGAGTTAAAGTACGTTGTTGCTATCATTACTTTAATCGGCTTTATTGTTTACATGTTATGGGGGCACTCACGTCAATTAAAGCGCGCTTCGATTTAGTTGATCAATATAATAAGATATAGCAGAAACTGCTAATTGTTCTTCTTCGGCCTCGATCAGATCGAGGCCTTGCTTATTCCATTTGATCATCTCTCGTTTTTTCCAGACCACTTTGCCTTGTGCAATTGTTTTTCGCATCGCTTCATTTAATGAACCCACTTGTAATTGAACGGTTTTCTTCACCCACTCATCTTCGATACCCATGACCACAAATAAATGCTTACGCTGCAATTGTTTAATAAAAAACAGCGCATGTGCATCGATAAAAAACTGATTAATATCACTAAATAAGAGAATCATACTACGTTTACGATGCTGCGTTTGAATATATTGTAATGCATGGGTATAACTTGATTCATTTGCTTCAACCTCAATATTATAGATCGTCTTTAGGATAGTTTGAAGATGAGCCATTCCTTTTGCGGGTGGTATATAAGCTTTCACTTCTTTAGCAAAGGCAACGAGTGACACATAGTCACCATTATTTAAAGCTGCTGTTGCAACGGTTAAAGCAGCTTCAATATGACGTTCCAGCTTATTTCCCTTTTTCAGTTCAACACCCATCATACGCCCACAATCAATCATAATGACCACATGCTTTCCATGTTCAGGCTCATATTCATTAACCATCATTTCATGGAGTTTAGCAGATTGGTACCAGTTAATCTTTCGCGGATCATCACCGACGACGTATTGGCGAACTTTCGAGAATTCACCTAATCCCGTCTTTTGTTTGCGAATTTTTTCCCCTTCATGCAAAAGATATTTTTGGGCATGCATTAAATAATCCCGTGATTCTTCCATATTCGGAATGACTTTTAGTTCATTACTTTGCTCAAAAGTACGTTGTTTTTCCCACAGTCCAAATTGACTTTGATAACGAACATAGATCTTATTTATAGGATACAAACCACGTTCATTCGGTACAATCACCTGTTCAACATTTAGTGTTTGATTTACTGGTAAAACCACACTTTTAGCGGTTTTTGTCTCGATTGTCAACGGTAAGTCATCGGTCCATTTCATCAAGCATGACTTGGTGCTATTATTCTTTATCGTTAGAGTAATCATAGCTTGTTGATGGCGCTCGATTTCATCGGGGCATTCACGCCTTAACGCCAGCTGACCCCGACGAGGTGAAAATGTCAAGTCTACTAAACTCACTAACATCAAACCTATTAACCAAGAACCAAATAGCCATAAATCGAAGAAAAAGTAGCTTAAGCAGATCAGTATGACACTTGCAAAAGCAATCAAATATATGAGGCGTTTTGTTGGGATAACCCCTCTATCTTGGAACAGTAACCGAGCCCACAAGCGTTGCAATAATTTCATCAAGATCTGTCCCCTCCAATTCCGCATATGGAGATAATTGGATACGATGGCGCAAACATGGTCGAACGACATGTTTGACATCATCAGGTGTCACATAGTCTCGATCATCTAGATACGCCCATGCTTGTGCTGTCTTAGCAAGTGCTATCGCAGCCCGTGTACTTGCACCATACTGAATGGCGTCATGTTCACGCGTTTTTCGAACAATGGTTACCATATATTCCATAATCTCTTGATGGACAGTGACAGCCTTAACTTGACGCTTTAATTCTGCCAAGTCCTCTTCTGTAAATAATGCCACTTGATCTTTGGAATTCACTTGTTCAGATAAAACATGACGTAGCACTTCTGTTTCATCTGCTAAACTCGGGAAATCAATGTTTAGCTTAAAAATAAAGCGATCTTGCTGAGCTTCAGGTAATGGATACGTTCCTTCATATTCAATTGGATTTTGCGTGGCTGCCACAAAAAACAATGCAGGTAATCGATAGGTTTCCCCCTGAATCGTAACTTGCTTCTCTTCCATCGCTTCTAGAAGCGCAGCCTGTGTTTTTGCTGGTGTCCGGTTAATTTCGTCTGCTAATAAAACATTTGTAAAGATCGGACCTTTTAATGTCTGAAACTGACTCTCTTTCATATTATAAATCTTACTTCCTGTAATATCACTTGGTAGTAAGTCTGGCGTGAATTGAATCCGATTAAACTGTCCACCTACAAGTGTTGCTAATGTTTTGACCATTTGTGTTTTTCCTGTTCCAGGCACCCCTTCTATTAAAACATGACCATCAGCTAATAAAGCTGTTAGTAAGTATTTTAAATTATCCTGTTGACCGATGATTTTCTCTTGATAATGTGCTAATAAAGGAACTAAAGATTGTCTCATTCTTGCTCAACCTCTCTTCGAATCTGATTAATATATTTTGTCCATTCTATAAATTGTTGCTTATTAATATTCTCTTGTTCAAGTTGCTCAACTAACTTTGCAGTAAATGACTGGATAGACTCTAGTGAACGTTGCTTTAACAAACGAACAAGTACTTGCTCGTACTGTGACCAACTAGCAGTAACTGGTGTACCTGTTTTTTCAAAGATTAATTGTTTAAGATAATCAACTTGAACCACAAGTGCTTCTCGATAGTTCTTCCCTCTAATCTGCCAATTCGCTAGCGCACGTATTCGCTCATCTCCAAAGCGTACCTTTTGTTCGCGTAACTCTCGTGCCATACCAAAACGTTTGCCATTCATCCATAAATAAAGGAGCGTGACAAGGGCTAGTCCGAGTGCTAGCATGATGAAAGGAGCTGGGTATACTTCTATTAGTGGAGAAGAAGTTTCGTATATATGTTGATATGTATCAAAAAGGATATGAGTCGTCGATAAATCAACGGTCTCAGTGATTATGTCTAAGTGCTCTGCTTCTAATATCATTTGATTTGTAAACCAATCAGGCTCAGTAATCACCACTAATTCGCCTTGCCCATAACGCCTTGCCACAGCAATAGCGCCTGCTTGATCTTGAGCGAGAACATCATCATTAGGGAATAGATCAATTCGATGTCCTGAATGAGAAAGAGCCTGATACTGTTGATTTCCTATTTCAACTGTCAATTCCTCTTCTAGATTTAATGCTCGATTTGTATCTAGATTAAAGGTTAGTGACGGATCTTTCGCTATGTAATAAATCGTACCACCAGCGTTGAGGAATGCTTCATAATCAGAAATAGCCTGTTCATCTAAATGAAAAGGGGGATCAAATAAGAATAAGACAGTATCAGTAGGATCTTGCCATTGATTAATCCGTTGATCATAATACTGAACAGGATAATTCAACTGGTCTAAGGTTTGATAAAACCCTCGCACGCCGTCTGGTGCTGGCGATTCGACATGATAGCTTGGATAGTCTTCCAAAGGTTCATCTGTTAAATAATAGCTTGCTATAATTAAAACACTAAAGAGTCCGAGGAATAAAAGCAGCATTTTGTTTTGTTTCAATCGATTCCACATAAAGCTTATTCCCCCTGCTCCAAATGATGAATGGCCTTGATGTAAGCTTGATAAGCCTTTAATTCGACACGTTTATTTCCATAAGTAATTGACTCAAAATAAATGGCAATTTGATAGAAAGCATCTGCTTGCTCACGGCCTATACGCTCTATTTCTTTATAATAGTCCCAATTTGTTTTCCAATTCGCTACCTTTAACCACTCATTTTCTTCGAGTCGAAACAGTAAAATTAAAAAGCGGTACCGGACAGCGCCCTGCAAATCATCAGCTTGCTGCTCCGCTTCAAATTGATCGATATAGTCTTGGAGTGTTTTCGTTTGATACGCCATGGACTGCAAAGGCTGATTACGCTTTAATTGCCGCTTCCTCATCAAGTACCTCGTGATAAACAAAATCAGTAGTAAAGTAAGTATCCCTCCAATCACAAGCATTCCAACAATGATCGCATCAGCAAGCGAGTTCGCAGGCTGCAGATCACCTAACAGATTGGAAAGCCACCCATTAATCCAATCCATAATTTGATCCCAAATCCGTTGAAATATATTGCGTTGGTCTTGATAATATACTTGATAAGCATCCTCTGCTAAAATATCTTCCACCGTATCTCTCAATTGATCGATATCATTCATCTTTTTTTCCACCTATCGTATCGGATCCTCGTCAGTTGTATGGTAATCATCAATCATTTCTTTTAAGTCACTTGCTGTGTGACGAATCTCCAAATCAAAATAAATGACCGCATAACCGACACTGACTATCATTGTCGTAATAATGTTCATTAAATTGGTTAAAATCGTATTTAACACACTGTTGCCTAAAAAAATAAAAGCAATACTGATCATATTAGTCATGAATCCAGAAATCACAGTTAAAGTTAGAAACAACCCAAATATCATCCATGTCCGTCCTTGCGTTAATCGAAAACTTCTTCCTAAACCAGGGGCAGCACGATCAAATAGAACAATTGGCAAGTAAAAACCCCAACGAACGAGCAATAAGCTTACACCGATAAGTACAGCTATGAACACCAAAAACAAAATTAACAAGCCTATAGCTTGATTTGCCATCAAAATATGTAGAGTGATAAAGGTAAGCACAAAGATCGGTACAAAAATCATAGCAAAAGCAATTATCCCTAATAACAATGTACTCCCTATCAATGGGAAAAACCGACTAAATGGCTGTTTGATTATTTCCTTTAATTCAAAATCCTGCTGATCCTTAATACGCTTAACGATTAAAAGAACACCAGCTACGGCAATCGGGAAAATCAACATTTCTAACGCTAGAAGCGCAACGTTTTCAAATATTTCAGCAGGCGTCAACACGATATCTTCAGTATTCACCATATTTATGATTTGGTCAACATACGTCTGTCCTGGTTCAAGGTCCCTAATCCATCCACGACCAGAAAAGACTTGAATAAATATTTGCATCACAAAAATAGGGCTGTAAAAGATTAATAATAAGAAAAAGAGCTTTCCAAACTGTTCTTTGATAAGCTTAAACGTTACATCTAAGATTTCTCCAAATCGCTTCGGTCTTGCAAATAATTTTTCCATAAAAAAACCTCACTTCCATAACTTTAATAATCTATTCTTTCTATTTTAACATTAATTGGATAAATGTGAAGCGTCACAAACAATAATTTAAAATTTTAAATTATTTTGTCAATGTTTGTAACTTTCCATCAAAGAGAATCGTCTGATAATTATAAGACTGACAAAGGGTGAGATCATGCACAAAAAACTACTCTTCATATTATTAATAACATTAACTAGTTTACTAAGTTGTACTTATCTATCAGACAATGCCACTGGCACAAAAGATGAACCTGGGATAACGGGCTATGTCGTCGATCAGTCTGATAACCGTATTCTCGTTGCTAGTGATCAAGCCCAAGATTTAAGTGAAAGCGGTGGCGTTTCTGAATACTATGAAATGATTTGGTTCTTAAATGCACCAACAGACATCCAGTGTGGGGATAAAGTCGATATATGGTATGATACAATAGACGATTCATACCCGGCAAAATCAACACTCCAAGACTATCATATTCATGATCAAGAACCACCAGAAGAAGCTCACTTAACAAGTGCAGATGCCTTAAAAGAAGCATTATCAAAGCAGAGTAATCACCCTAGTCAAATTTTTGCTGTTCGTGATATTATCTTTAATAAAGACCATCTTCAATGGACCGTTTATTTATTTGAAATTTGGAGCGGAGAAGTGGTCGCCATTGAAGTTGAAGAGTAAACGCAACCATCATTAAAAAAGTGACTTTGTTAATAACTCAACTTTCGCACACTGAAAATAGTCATTCAACCTTCTCATACGTTTAGCACGTTATGTCGTTCCGAAAAGCAAGGGATTCGCTTTTCGCGAGGATGGCTTCAGCTCATCCTATTCTCGCAGAAGTCTCACCCTTGCTTAGCTCCACTTAGACTGGGGGGTTCATACTGAATATGATTTCTCCAATTTCGTGCGATTTTCTTACTTTTCATGCGATCACAACTAGCTTTCGTGCGATTTTCTCACTTTTCATGCGATCGTAACTAGCTTTCATGCGATTTTCTTACTTTTCGTGCGATCGTAACTAGCTTTCATGCGATTTTCTCACTTTTCGTGCGATCGTAACTAGCTTTCATGCGATTTTCTTACTTTTCGTGCGATCGTAACTAGCTTTCATGCGATTTTCTTATTTTTCCTGCGATCGTAACTAGCTTTCATGCGATTTTCTTACTTTTCGTGCGATCGTAACTAGCTTTCATGCGATTTTCTTATTTTTCCTGCGATCGTAACTAGCTTTCATGCGATTTTCTCACTTTTCGTGCGATCGCGGATTCATGCGATTTCCTGAGTAAGCCCAACCGCACGAAATAAAGCACTATTTAGCAGGTGCGATATGTGTAAACGCCTGTGGGAGTAGCGGAACATAGCTCACCTGCGCGTCTAAAACCTGTCGTTCCAATCACTTTGACCGCTCCTCCCTATCATAAAACGAACCTTCAATCAGTGGACGTTTTCGTTTGGTTAGTTGATGAATCACGAAATTAGCGCCCGTTACCGACCGGATAATTAGCTTGATCACTGCTCTACATCTTGAGACAGGCGGTTTACGGACGGTTATCTGTGATAAATATTTTGACAAAAAAACTCCCTCAATTAATTTGAAGGAGTTTTTTATTTTTGTGTAATTAGGTCAATTCAAACATACCTGCTGATAATTGATAGTACTTACCTTTTTGTTCGATGAGTTGATCGTGATCACCACGTTCAATGATTTCACCGTGTTCAAGTACCATAATCGCATTAGCCGAACGCACAGTTGACAGGCGATGCGCAATAATAAAGGATGTCTTCCCTTCCATTAAACGATCCATACCTTTTTGAATCAGCGCTTCTGTACGTGTATCGATAGAAGATGTTGCTTCATCTAATATTAACACAGGTGTCTCAGCAATTGCGGCTCTTGCAATTGCAAGGAGTTGGCGCTGCCCTTGTGACAAGTTCCCACCATCAGACTTCAATACCGTATGATAACCATCTTGCAAGTGACAAATAAAGCTGTCAGCATTGGCTAACTTCGCTGCGGCAATCACTTCTTCATCGGTCGCATCAAGTCGTCCGTAACGAATATTCTCCATTACCGTTCCGGTAAATAAGTGTGTATCTTGTAACACCATTGATAAGGAGCGACGCAAATCCGGCTTTTTAATCTTATTAATTTCAATACCATCAACGCTAATATTACCTGATGGGACATCATAGAAGCGGTTAATCAAGTTTGTTATCGTTGTTTTACCAGCACCTGTTGAACCGACAAAAGCTATCTTCTGACCAGGCTTAGCATAAAGCGAAATATTATTTAATACCGTTTTATCTTCGTCATAGCCAAAGATAACATCTTTGAAGACAACATTACCTCGAACAGGCGTATAAGCAATAGAACCATCTGCTTTCACTTCTTTCCACGCAAACGCTCCAGTACGCTGAACAGACTCCGTTATTTCACCTGACTGGTTGTCTTCTACCGCAACCATTGTCACATGCCCTTGATCAAACTCTGGTTTTTCATCTATCACCTTGAAAATGCGTTCTGCACCAGCAAGTGCTGTTAAAACTGCATTAAGTTGCTGTGAAATTTGTACAATTGGCATTGAAAATGTACGAGTAAATTGAAGAAAAGCAATGACAGTACCTAAGGTTAATGTATTCATAATCGCAAATAATCCACCGATCATTGCCGTAATCGCATAGAGCATATAAGATAAATTACCCATTATCGGCATTAAAATATTGGCAAAGGTATTGGCTTGTGTAGCATTCACACGTAACTCTTCATTTAATTCTTCAAACTCTTCAATAACCTTATCCTGACGCGAGAAAACTTTGATCACTTTCTGACCTTCAATCATTTCCTCGATGTAACCATTGACTCGACCAAGCTCCTGTTGTTGCTTGACAAAATAATTAGCACTTTTACCACCAATCGTTTTAACAGCTAGCATCATGAGCGCTAACATGACTAGGACAACGATCGTTAACTGCCAACTAAACACAAGCATCATGATAAATACACCAACAACAGTTATAAGCGAAGTGACAAAACTGGTTACACTGTTTGATAATACTTGTCTGAGTGTGTCGATATCATTTGTATATAAACTCATAGAGTCACCATGAGTGTGGGTATCATAATATTTGATCGGCAGTGCTTCCATCTTTTTAAATAAATCGACCCGCAACTTATATAAAGTACGTGTTGATACACCGACCATTAAACGGTTAAAGATATAAGTTGAGGCTGCACCTACCATATAAATAATCGATACAACGCCAATAACTGTTATAAATCCTCTCATGAGCGCACTATCATCACTATTAATTAGTGGCGCAAGGTAGTCGTCGATAATGACTTGAAGAAAGGAGATCCCGATCACATTGGCTAACGCACTAAGAATAATCGTGATAAACACAATTAATAATATCCATTTATCTTCTTTCATATAACTAGCAATTCGTTTAATGGTATCCCAGATGTTAGTAGGCTTCCCCATCCCTTTTGGACCAGCCATTGGACCGCCAACTGGCTTTTGTGGTCTACTCATGATCATTCACTCCTTTACTTTGCGATTGGTAAATTTCTCGATAGATCGCATTTGTTTTCAATAAGTTGTCATGGGTATCAAAGCCGTTAATGGTGCCATCATCAATCACGATAATTTTATCCGCATCAGAAACTGAGGTCACCCTTTGGGCAATAATTAAAGTCGTAACACCTTGTAAATTTTCATTAAATGCTGTTCGAATTGCTGCATCTGTAGCTGTATCGACCGCACTTGTTGAATCATCTAAGATAACAACTTTTGGATTTTTAAGCAAAGCTCTGGCAATGGTCAATCGTTGCTTTTGCCCACCAGACACATTAACCCCACCTTGACCAAGCACCGTGTCATAACCATTCGGAAGCGACACAATGAAATCATGAGCTTGAGCGGCTTTGGCAGCTTCGATAACCTCTTGATCCGAAGCATTTTCGTTCCCCCACTTTAAATTGTCCTTAATTGTGCCTGTGAATAAAACATTATTTTGCAGAACCATTGCAACTTGATCACGTAATGTTTTTAATTGATAATCTTTAACATTATGGCCACCAACAATGACTTCTCCATTTAAAACATCATAAAGCCGAGGAATCAATTGCACTAAAGTGGTTTTGGAAGAACCGGTTCCCCCTATGATACCAATGGTTTCACCAGACTTAATCGTTAGATTGATATCTTTAAGCACTAAATTATCCGGATCTTGGTTGTAGCTAAAATCTACTTGATTAAAGGTAATACTTCCATCATTTAAATCAAGTGTTCGATCACTATTATCATCATCTAAGACCGGTTTTTCTTCTAAGGCCTCAACAATTCTGGAAAAAGAGGCACGAGAGATAATTAACATAATAAAGATCATTGAAATCATCATTAATGAAATCAGAACCTGCATAATATACATAATAAAACTTGATAGCTCTCCAATATTGAATGTTCCTTGAATAACCATATTTCCGCCAAACCATATAATTGCAACAATACTGGAATATATCGTTAATTGCATAATTGGCATATTAAGAACAACTAGTTTCTCTGCACTGAGTTGTGCATCTCGGACTTTTTTAGCATCTGCTACAAACTTTTCCTCTTCATGGTCTTCTCGAACAAAAGCCTTGACTACACGAATATTAACAATAAAATCTTGTACTTTTTCATTGAGTGTGTCATATTTTTCAAGCATGTCTAAAAATCTTGGATGGGCGTGTTTTCCAATTAAATATAACGTTATCGACAATACTGGAATCGAAATTAGAAAGATTAATGACAGTTGTGGATTGATAGAAACTGCCATAATGGTTGCCCCCACTAACATGATAGGCGCACGTACCGCCATTCTGATCACCATCATAAAGGCGTTCTGTGTATTCGTTATATCTGTTGTTAACCGTGTGACTAGAGATGCTGTGGTAAACTTATCGATATTAGCAAACGAATAGGTTTGAATTTTTTCAAATAATCCCGATCGAATATTGCGTGCGAACCCCATACCAGATATGGCTGCATACTTTCCGCTAAGCGCACCAAAAATAAGGGCGACGAGTGCCATGACCACCATTAATGACCCTACTCGAATCGTATAAGGCATTCCACCATCACCTAAAATACCATAATCCACAATACGCGCCATCAAGAAGGGAATCATCAATTCCAAGACCACTTCCCCGACCACCATAAGTGGTGTTAAAATCGTTTCTCGCTTATATTCTCCTAAAAACGGTAATAATTTCTTAATCATCTGACGTCAACCTCCAATTCTCCTCTACCTTTTAAACTTACATTCCTTCGGCAAATCTTGATTAAGATTTGCTAAGAATGCCTTTAATTTTTCTAAGACATCTTGCTGCTCTGATTGAGATATACCTTGAAAAAGCTTTTCATCAATGACATGCTTATATGCTTTAAAGCGTGCTAAAACAGCTTCACTTTCATCGGTTAAATAGATGAGCTTATTTCTACCGTCAGTTTCACTCTTAACACGTTTAACAAAGTTCTTTTCTTCCAAGCGATTGAGCAATCCCGTTACCGTAGGGTTTGTCAAATGGAAATGCGCTTCGATATCCTTTTGATTTAAAGCTTTATGATGATGCTTAGCTTTGGCTAAAAATAGCAATATATCACCTTGCGACGCCGTTAAATTCTGACTTTCAAAATAACTATTTTTTTCGCGCTCTAGCGCAAAATAAACCAATCGTATGTAGAAAATAATATCGTCTGGCACCGTTAACACCTCCAGCGCTAATATATAGCATGCTATATATTATCTTAATTATTTTTATAATTGTCAACATTTTTAATTCGAAAAGCGAATAATTTTTTTAAAAGCTACAGTGATACTTTCTCGTTTACATGTCGTTCCCTTCTGACTAATAGTTACGCTTACTATAGGAACAAAAGCACTGACTTCTAAACGAAATAAAAAAGCAAACCTATTATTAGATTTGCTTTTTCAATGTCAGATGTTGTCCTATTTTTAAAATAGGACTATTTGAACCGTGTCCTAATTGATTTGATTTTATAATCGGCCAATGATATTTTTGCGCATAGGGCTCGATCAGTTCAACTAGCGCTTCTCTCCCAGACGTTTGTTCCAACTCAGTAAATGTGCCAAGTATTAGCCCGTTCATTTTGTTAAAGTAACCGATTTGTTCAAATTGTGCCAAGAAGGTTGCGATTCGATTTGACTTACCACTTAAAGACTCAAGGAAAAGAACTTTCCCTTCTGGATCTGGTATATAAGGGGTCCCCGCTAACTTTAGAAAACACCGTATATTACCACCTACAATTTGCCCAGATAATACATCACCTTGAATCCAATCATAGTCAAAACTTAATGCTTCTCTAGCATTAAAAAGTAGATTGTATAAACTTCTCTCTTGCAGATTATCCTTATTAGATCCCAGATGCATAATTTGATAATGATAAACTGGGACACAAACCTGACTATATAAACTATTTAACAATACCGTTACATCACTATAGCCAAACAATGGTTTTATATGTTGTTTAATCGTATCAAAATCAAGATAGGGTAACACTTGATTGGCGCTATCGCCACCGGACAAGTCAAAGATAGCCTTTATCTTTGGGTTTTTATAAAGCTTGGTTAGTTCTTGAGCCCGTAATGCTGGGGAACCGCTCCAATACGTACCCTCTTGCCGATAGATCGTTTCAGCTTCAACAGTGCCTAATCCCCAACGTGCAAATAGCTGTTTGATTCTTTCTATTTGATCTTGCTGTTCTAGCTTCCGTCCATCAGAACATGCAATCAAACCAACTTGGTCTCCTTGCTGTAATTCCATTGGTTCCTCCCCTTATCCATTCGGTGATTCCGCTTGATAGATTGATTAAACAATCAGCGTTTACTGTAAAAATCGTCAACTTGATCTTTATGATGATGATCATGCCATAAAAAACCCGCGGTATAGTTATACAAAGAATGTGGATAACCTGTAAACTGATCAATTGCTTCACCATTTAATGTAAAATGGGTAAAGAAATCTTGCTCTGTTTTTTGTCGCAGATGATCGACCAACTTTTGTCGCATCGTTATTGCCTCATCAATTAATTGTTCACTGGTTTTATTTGAGTGTTGTACATAGGCGATTGCCTGGTCATTTATTTTTTGAAAGTCTTCTTCCGTTCTGACATCTGCTCCCTCTGTCATCTGCGGTATGGTTACGTCTAACATATATTGATCCCAAAATCGAATATGTGTGATGATATCAGCTACAGTCCATTTTCCTTTTTCAATAGGCTGAAAAAAGCATTCATCATTGTGCTTTTTTAGCGATTCAAACCAATCCTCTGTCTGTTCAAATGCATCAATTAAATCCTGATAGGTATCCATTATTTCACTCTCCTTTTAATATTAACCATTCTCCAATGCCTGTAATTGTACACAATGGCTTTGTTCATTTCTTCAGCTTATATCACCAATAATACGAACCTTCAATCAGTAGACGTTTTCGTTCTTCTCCCACTGATGGTTAGTTGAGTGGTCAGGACATTAACGTCTGTTACCACACACCTCAATAGATTTACCGCTGTTCTCTATTTTGAGGGGGTTGTTTTACGTACGGTTATCTGTGATAAAGCTTAGCAATACCGATATTAGTTGTACAAGTAGATTACCATATTATTTTCCATTATAACACAATTAGCTGTCTTCAAACGAACTGACATGAAGGAATTAGCAAGATTAAGGGTACTTGTCTTTAACTGAAACGCTAATTATTCGTATACTAAAGTGATGAAAATAGTGGAGGTGAAAAATATGGTTTTACAATTGATGAAACTAGCTATTGAGGCTTCAACAACGACAGCAATTGATCCCGAATCAGAAAAATATTTTTATGTAACCGAAGCAGAAGTCACTCCTGGGACGTCACTAGACATTGATGCAGCTGACTTTTTTGATAATACCGGAACAGCTGTTGTCGAATTACCAGAACTCATAACCGATAACAGTTATTATAATGTATCGGTCAATGGTGTGTTACAAATGCAAGGGCTCACCACTTATACACCAGGAGCAACTGGGGTAGGGTCACTTGAAATTGATGTACCTGCTGACAGTGATGCGATTATTGTGGGTACACCTGTTGTTTTAGAAATTTTAGCATTCGATCCTACTTCAACAACTGAAGTCATAACATAGCGATGATCAAAGCCTTTTTAACAACAAATCAGCTAGGTCAAAACAAAATATCGTTTGTGAGTACGAATGATGTTAAAAACATGCGTTTATTACACCATCTTAATGAAAATATACACCTTTCACAAAGGAGACTTCTCACATCTTCAGTGTCTCCTTAGCTCTGAGACTGCGATTACTCGCCCCACCGAAGGCTTTGTTCCCACTAGAGTGTCGCCTATTCTCTTTGCTAATTGACATCATTATAGTAAAGCGAATGATTCATTTCATCATGAATGAATCATTCGCTTTTGATTTTACCTCTGTTACTTTTGCCTATGTCAAATATAACTTAACAAATTGTAAGATGATGGGTGCATGAGCAACTGGTGGGTGATCTGTTTGAAATCGCAGCTCACCTTCTTTTACTAGATACGTGTTAGTAGGTTGAAGCACACCATTAACATACAAATTTACGATCGTCATCTTTGTCGGATCCAATATCCCTCTATTTCCGTATTCAGTCAGCTCATCTGCATTTGTATAAGTATATTTTTCTCCATCTGAACGCGCGTTATATTGATACGTTTCAGCTCTAACGGTTAGAGCTGAGCGGATCGGAACGCTGACCTTAATGCACTGATTTTTTTTAGTCCAGTCATAGACTTGCGTGCCCTTAATCCTATGTTTGTTCATTGCGATCACCTGTCCTCATAACAGTATATGAACAGAGTGAACATTTAGAGACAGTAAATGGCTAATTATATCCCAATGTCATTGATTAACTGATCAGGCGTAAACGCATCATCAATCAAGTCTTTTTCAGTGACCCAATCGATGACTTCTTGCAGTTCCTCCTCAGTCGGCAGTTGATTGGTTCTAAATACCGGATTTTCAATCGATCCTTTCATATCCTCAGCATAGCCAACGATTTCAATCACAATATCTTCATACACATCGATCGGCGTATCATTTAAATAATCAACCGCTTGATTATAGGCAGTATAAAAGCGTTCAAGTTCTTCTGCCTTTTCATCAATAACATCCTGTGAAAAAGCAGTAACAGATGTATAATAGCCAAGCTCTTTCGCACTACCTAATAAAATATAACCATCATTAAGAGCCAATGCTGAAAAAGGTTCTGGTAAAAGAGCAACGTCTACTTGTTGATTCCTTAACATTTCGAGTCTCACTGGCACAGCAGGTACAATTGTTTTATTCGGGTCATTTTGATCGAGTCCATTTGCTTCTACTATTTTATCAAGTGCATACTCAATTGATGTGTGATCTGAAATAGCAACGGTTTGATCAACAAGATCAGTTATGTCATCGATACCTATATCAGGTCTAGCTATTAATCTAAAGTCTCCATCTGTCACCCCAGTAATCTTCAAATCAACATCACTATTCTGATATAAATTAATTGCAATCATATCGCAAATCATACCGTCTAATTGACCACTTATGTAAGCTGAATCACGATCATTAGCACTATTAAATAATTCTAAGTTAACATCTATGCCTTCATCTTCAAAATAACCGTTTTCTTCTGCAATAACTAACGGTAAAACATCTACTGAGGAAATCGCCCCAAACGTAATCGGCTGCAAGTCTGCTTCTCCAGCTGAATCTAACGAGCATCCCCCTAAGATAAAGATAGTGAATAAAAATAATATTTTTTTCAATTTAATTCCCCCATTTTTTAAATAAATCATTTTCTATAGATAAATGGTCAAGTATTTTCCCAACGACAAAATCAATTAAATCTGTCATCGTTGATGGATGATGATAAAAACCTGGCATCGCTGGCACGATGGATGCACCTAACTGAGACAGTTTTAACATGTTTTCCAAATGAATAGCATTTAAAGGTGTCTCGCGCGGAACAATGACGAGTGAACGCTTTTCTTTTAAAGCCACATCTGCCACTCTACAAAGTAAATTTTTCGCCAGGCCATGACTAATTTCAGCTAATGTTCCCATTGAGCAAGGTAAAATAATAGCAGCGTCAAAATGGTAGGAGCCACTTGCCACTTTGGCAAACAAATTATCATTTTCATTTAAAGAAAAATGCTTGTAATCCTTTTTTAACTTGGCTAACCAATCTTGCACCGAGAGATTTAATTCATATGCGATCACTTGCTTAGCTGTATCTGTTAAAATCAAATCGGTTTCGATGTTATTTTCCAACAATACTTCAACCATTTTTTTACCGTATACACTGCCACTTGCCCCAGTGATTCCGACAACAACTCTTTTCATCTAAAAATCCTCTCTTTATCACTGATAACCGTCCACTGATTAAAGGTTCGTTTTATCAACTCACCAAATAATCGCTAATACACCAAATAACAGAAAGGTCAAACTCACTAATTGATTGATGCTATATGACGCAATTTTGACATTTTTCAAATTGGTTGGTGATACCATGCTGTGTTGAATAATAAATAATAAACTAACAAATATTAATCCGATAAAGTAAACCATGTGAATTCCTTCACTTAAATAACCGACCATGATTAAGAAAATAACCGTTGCAAAATGAAATAGCGACGATATATAGAGGCCAAAACGCAAACCAAACGTCTCTGGTATCGAGCGAATCCCATGTTCGCGATCAAACTGATAATCTTGTGCACCATAGATAATATCAAAACCCGCTACCCAAGCGGTATTCGCTGCTCCCATAAAAAAAGCGACCCATGACATCGTTCCTGTTATTGCAATCCAAGCCCCGACTGGAGCAGCCGCACAACTCACCCCGAGGACGAGGTGACATAAACAAGTAAATCGTTTCGTGTAAGAATAGATCACCATTAAAAACAACGCAATCGGTGCTAGAAAAAAGCATAGTGGATTAAGCATCCACGCTGCTACAAGCATCATAACAAAGCACACAATCGAAAAGATCAATACTTCTTGTTTATTAAGCAAGCCTTGCGGGATTTGCCTTGTTGCTGTCCTCGGGTTTTGAGCATCGATTTTTGCATCAATAACACGATTTAGTGCATTAGCTCCTGTTCTCGCACTTAAAAATGCGACCAAGATCCAAAAAGAAGTTTCAATAGATGGAAAACCACTACCGGCCAATAACATTGCTATAATTGCAAAAGACAGTGAAAAAATCGTATGGGAAAACATGACCAGCGTTCCATAATCATGGATTTTCTTAAACGATTTAATCCAAGCCATATTCACTCCACCTTTTTGTCACAAGTTCTTTTACTTGTTCTGTCATTTCAATATCGTCTGGCCACTCGCGTGTATAACCTTCACTCGGCCATTTTTTCGTTGCATCGATGCCGAGACGATGGCCTAAATGCGGCAAATTTGACGCATGATCTAGTGCATCAAGTGGGCCTTCAGATATGACAATATCACGCTTGGCATCAATATTATTAAAAACTTTCCATGCTACTGTCGAGACATCGCTTGGCTTAATATGCTCATCAACCACGATAATCATTTTTGTATACATCATCTGGCCAAAGCCCCACAATGAATTCATGATTTTTTTAGCGTGTCCTGGATAGCGTTTCTTAATCGAGACAATGACACAATTATGAAACACACCTTCTAATGGGAAGTGGTGATCAACAATCTCCGGAAACTGCATTTTCAATAAAGGCAAGAATATCCTTTCCGTTGCTTTCCCCATATAGCAATCTTCCATTGGTGGTTTTCCAACAATCGTTGTTGGATAAATCGCATGTTTACGGTGTGTGATACATGTCACATGAAAAACCGGATATTGATCAGCTAATGAGTAATAACCGGTATGGTCACCAAACGGCCCTTCTGTTCGATGCGGTTCATTAACGTCAACATAACCTTCGATAATAATTTCCGCGCTAGCAGGGACATAAATATCATTTGTTATAGATTTCACAAGTTTAACCGGCATTTTACGTAAATAGCCAGCAAACATCATTTCGTCAATCATCTTTGGTAATGGTGCGGTAGCAGCATAAGTAATCGCTGGGTCACAACCTAAAGCGACGGATACAGGCATCTTACCTCCCAGTTGACGATATTTTTCATAAATTTCTCGTCCGTCTTTATGTAAGTGCCAATGCATGCCTGTTGTTTGGCCATCAAATACTTGCAGGCGATACATCCCGGTGTTTTGAATATCGGTCTCAGGGTCTTTCGTCATCACAAGCGGTAATGTAATGAATTTACCACCGTCTTTGGGCCAACACTTTAAAATAGGCAGTTTATTTAAGTCTGGCTTTAGGTCAATAACCTCTTGACACGCCCCTTTAGATGAAGATTTAATCGGAAATACGGCTGCTAATCGCGAAAGGCGAGGCAAGGATTTGATTTTTTTCATAAGTCCTAAATAATTGGACATATCAATAAATTCACCTATCCCATCAGCAATATCATCAAGTGATTCTGCTCCTAACGCCATACTCATCCGCTGATAACTTCCCATTGCATTGATAAGAACAGGAAAGGTTGAACCTTTAACATTTTCAAATAGTAAGGCTGGCCCATAAGCTTTTGAGATCCGATCAGTAATTTCCGTGATTTCCAATTCTGAATCTACCTCAGCTTTGATCCGTCTTAACTCTCCTTTTTTTTCTAAAGTTGCAATAAAATCTTGTAAATGCTTGTACAAACTACTTCCTCCTCAACGTCTCTAAACTAGGGAAACAGTCACATTTTAACATAGATCATAACTAAAAACGGATCAACTTTCTTACAATTTTGTTAACTTATTATTATAGTTATTTTAGAAATTCAAGGGAACGCAGCGCTAGCAATTGCTATTTTCAATTGTATGTGAAGACAATCTTAAGCTCTAAACTATATGTTGGTGTGACGGTACAACTTAAGCCTTTGCTCTGAGCAAGAGTGAAGGTGAGATTTTGCGCTCACGCTGTTCCCGTAGGGAGACTGCTGAAAAACTAACCCCTGGAGGTATTTTGAATTTAAAGGATTTTGTACTCACTCCAGTTACAGACGATCGCTTTCCACGGGCACGGCCCATAGCCGTCAAGCTAAGGATCAATTACAGAAAAAGCAAGTCTAGAGCGAATAATTTTCACACAAAATTATATTATTTTCCAATTCGGTGCATGATTAGTAAAAACCACTTTATTGCTTTTTTTTAATATTACGCTGTTAAAAGTGGCTGTTGATTTGCGATCCAGGCATCTCGCTTTCCGCGGGCTCGCGCTGAGCCTCCTCGTTCGCACAGAACGCTCACTGTGGGGTCTCATCGTCTTCGCTTTTCCCGCAGGAGTCGAATGCCTTCCTCTCCAATCAACAAAGTTAAAAAACAATAAGCTTTGGCAAAACCCAAATATTAATCTATACTACTTTGAAAGTTCGTTCATAAGTAAGATGACGGCTATGGGGCACGGCCTCAAGTAATAAAAAAAGACCGGTGAAAATTTTATGTTAAAACAACAAACATCCCTTTCGTTAAGTCCTTATATACAACTCTATGATGCGCTTATTCCAACTCGTTTGAGTTGGGAGCTTTACAGACGGTTATCTATGATAAAAAAAGCTGACTTATGATTTCTCATAAAGCCAGCTTAATCATCTATCTTCTATTGCTTTTTGGATCAAAAGCATCACGAAGACCATCGCCAATAAAGTTAATCGCTAAAACGGTTAGAAAAATACCTAATCCAGCAGGAATCCATGCTTCCGGGTGGTTTCGCAAAATCCGAATATTTTGTGCTTGTGACAACATATTCCCCCAAGTCGGTGTTGGTTGAGGAATCCCCATCCCTACGAAACTTAATCCTGATTCGAAAATGATCATTTGTGCCATCATTAATGTGGCATTAACCGTTATAGGGCCAATCGCATTAGGGATAAAATGTTTAAATATGATGCGAAAATCAGAAGCACCAATCGCTTTAGCACCCAACATAAACTCTTGCTCTCTCAATGATAGAAATGTACCTCTAATGATACGCGTTAAGTTAGGCCAACTGGTTAGTGCGATTATCGTAACAAACAATGTGATCGTGATCTCAGGTACAATCGAAATAATCGTTAAAGCAAGAACAAAAAATGGTAGTGCTTGCATCAAATCGGTAAGCCGCATAATTAAATTATCGATTTTCCCACCATAATATCCTGCAATTGATCCTAAAGTTGTTCCGATCATCAACGTGAAGACCATTGCACTAAAGCCGACAATCAATGAAATTCTTGAGCCATAAAGCAATCTTGAAAAGTTATCGCGTCCTGATCCATCTGTTCCCAATATATGTTCACTACTCGGTCCATTCTCAATTAAAAGTAAATTACTTTTTGTTGGATCATGGGTTGCCAGTAGATCGGCAAATACTGAAATAAGAATAATACTCACTAAAATAATAATACCTACGATTGCAAGTTTATTTTTTCTAAATCGTGCAAACGCTAATTGAAAGGGACTTTTGCTTGCCTTAATCTTGTTAGGTTCTTGACCTTCCGGCGGTCTAATCGGTTCAACAGATGGCGTTTCTTGTGCATTAAGTTGTTGCATTATCGTTCACCTCAATCATAACGTATTCTCGGATCCACAATGCAGTAAAAAATATCAGCAAGTAGATTCCCTACTAAAATAAAAACGCCAAATAATAAACACATAGACATAATAACCGGATAGTCTTGATTCATAACGGACTGCAAGAATAGAGTTCCAAGACCAGGGAAATTAAAAACCTGTTCCGTAATAACCGCACCACTCACTAACGCACCAAATTCGAATCCCATTAATGTAACAATGGGAATTAAAGCGTTTCTTAACGTGTGCTTATAAAGGACACTATTACTGGTCATCCCTTTAGCTTTAGCCGTTCGAATGTAATCACTACCTAGCACATCTAACACTTCAGAACGCATATATCTCATATAAGTGGCGGTTCCAGCTAATCCAAGCGTAATTCCAGGGAGAACAAGGTGATGGAGTCGATCAATTAAAGCTGTAATACCTGTTAAGTTATTACTCGTTATGGTACCTTGTGAAGGAAACCAACCGAAGTTAATTGAAAAAATGTAAATAGCTATTAAGCCAAAAAAGAAGTTCGGAATTGCTAAACCTAGAAAACCGAAGCCCGTCGCTCCATAGTCCAAGGCAGAATAAGGCTTGCGCGCTGAATAAATCCCTATAGGTATTGAAATCATTAATGTAATAGCTAACGCAAAGACACCCAAATACATCGTATTCGGAAAACGTTGGCTAATCAAGTCTAATACAGATCGTCCATTGTAATAGATTGATTGACCAAGATCACCACTAAGAATGCTTGTCAGCCAATTAAAATACTGCACAGGAACCGGGTCGTTCAAGCCTAATTCTTCTCTCCGCAATTCATAAACTTCCGGGTCAATGTTTGGATCGAGTATTTGACCAGTAAAAGGATCTCCCGGTGCAGCTTGGGCAAGGGCAAATACAATGATCGTTAATGCCAATAACATCGGTATAAAGATTAAAATTCTTCGAATGATATACTTATACATGGTGAGAAATCCTCCTTAGAAAAACACCAATTCGCTCGCCCCTTAGCGAATGGGTTAACTTTTCTTATACTTGATTCTTTGAAATGTTCATACTATCGCTTCCCACTCTTTACTAAAACTTTATGTGCTACTCACGTACATGCACAAAAAAGGGCGGGTATGTACATGTTACCTTTGCACATACCCTCATTTTAATTTATCTGTATATGCCTAATCGCTTTGACTATTATGAAAAAACTTTAAATATGATTGTCAATGATTTACTCACTTACCCACCATAAGTGTGTTTTATTTGTAAAGCGATATGGTAGTGGATCGACACCATGGAAACGGTCATTGTGTGCATATAGTTTATTTTGCGCATATAAAATAACAGCTGGTAAGTCTTCTGTGTAAAGCTGTTGCCATTCTGCATAAACATCAGCACGATAATCTTGTTCAAAGGCATCAGGTGCAGATAGTGCATCTTGCATCAATTCATCAGATTCTGGGTTGTTCCAACGTGAATAGTTGTATGCTGATCTTGTTCCCCATAGACTTGATGGATCTGGATCAGAACTAGATAAACTCCAACCAATAAGGTAAAGGTCCCAATCTGTATTATCATTTTCTAATTCTTCAGCATATGCTGTAAATTCTTTAGGTTGTCTTAAATTGACTTGAATACCGATTTCTTCAAGGTTTTCAGCAATAATCGGCGCTGAACGTTCACGTAATTCATTACCGACTGGATAATCTAAATTGAGAATCCATTCTTCTCCATTTGGATCTTCACGGAAGCCGTCATCAGTGACATCTACATAACCCGCTTCATCTAATAGTGCTTCAGCAGCTGCAGGGTCATATTCATTTTGGTTAACGTCATCGCTATAAGCCCAAAATTGTGGTGCAATTGGTGAGTTGATCACATCACCACGTCCATATAGCAAGCCTTCAACAAAGCCAGGACGATTAATCGCCTGAGCGATTGCTTGACGGACAAGTGGATCTGCAAGCTTCTCGTTTTCCTCCCAGTTATCTGGGTCAATAACACCATCTTCTACATCACTTGATGTGCGGTGATGGAGTTTAAAGCCCATTAATTGATAACCAAAGTCTGGTTGTTCGATGATCGTCACATTACCAAATCCTGATACCGTTTCATAATCAGCAGCAGCAACGCCTTCAGGATCCGCAATAAAGTCAATTTCACCCGTTTCTAACAATCCAGTCATAACGGATTGATCAACTATTCGCCAGGTGATTTCTTCTAGATACGGTGTGCCTTGCCAGTAGTCTTCATGACGTGTTAAATTATATTGTTCCCGCTCAACCATATCTGTAAAAGCAAATGGACCGGTCCCAATTACTTCACCAGGATCTAAAGAAGCCGTATGTGAAGGAATATCAGCTACTGGTATATCAGCAAATACGTGCTCAGGAATAATTGGAAAACTAGAATAATACAAAGGATTGACATTCGGTTCAGCAAAATGGAAAGTTACTGTATAATCATCATCTGCTGTTACCCCTTCAAATTCATCAGTCTCACCAGCATTATATTCCTCATAACCTAACAAATTCTCAACATACACTGTCCGTACACCACCGGCAGCTACATAATCAGGATCAGCTAATGCTGAATAAGTATAAACAACATCATTCGCAGTAAACGGCTCACCATCATGCCAAGTCACGCCTTCCTCAAGTGTAAACGTAATCGTTGTTTGATCATCATTTGTTTGCCAATCACTCGCTAAACTTGGGATGAATTCTAAGTCATTATTTTGTGAAACAAGGCTCTCATGCGTAATAGATAAAATATTATTCTCGTATGTCTCTGTGTAAAAAATCGGGTTGAATAATCCAGTTGGTGCCGAGTGCATCGCTCCAGTAATCGATCCACCTTCAACAGGTTCACCACTAGATGGATCTTCTGCCTCACCTTCATCTGTAGCGGGTTCTTGATCATTTGTCGCATCATCAGCGTCATCGCCACAAGCAACTAACACCACACTAAAAGATAGTAACAGTAATAACATCAGTAAAAACTTTTTCATTAAAACTCCCCCTTGATTTAAATTTGATAAAAATTTTGACCAATTAATTTTTAAATCTAAGCAATCACCCCCACAGCTAGCGTTAATGACAGGTGTCATTGTTAAATTATTTATTATCATGCAAATGGCAAGCAACAGAATGGCCATTGTCACGATTTAACAAATGAGGTCGCTCAGTCGTACATCGATCATGAGCGAGTGGACAACGGGTTCGAAACGCACAACCTGACGGGGGATCTGACGGACTTGGGAGGTCCCCTTCCAGTACAATCTTTTCACTCTTCTTCGATAAATCAGTCACAGGGACAGATGACAATAATGCTTGGGTATAGGGATGGAGCGGATTATTATAAATATAATCTTTAGGCGCAATTTCAACAATTCGCCCTAAATACATAACCGCTACGCGATCACTTATATGTTTGACCACACTTAAATCATGGGCAATAAACAAATAAGTCAGTCCAAATTCATCCTGTAGATCAGCCATTAAGTTTAATACTTGGGCTTGGATCGACACATCTAATGCCGAAACGGGTTCGTCACCAATAACGAATTTCGGATTAATTGCTAATGCTCTTGCTATACTAATACGCTGACGCTGTCCTCCAGAAAATTCATGTGGATATTTATTTCGATCATCAGCACGTAGGCCTACCTTCTCTAAAAGATTCAAAACTTTTTCTTTTCTTTCCTTCTTTGTTAAGTCCGTTTGAATCAGCAGTGGCTCCTCTATTAATTCACTAACACTCATTTTTGAATTTAGAGAAGCAAATGGATCTTGAAAGACAATTTGCATATCTTTACGATAGGGTCTCATTTTCCGATTTGATAAATCCGTAATATCATCATTTTCAAAATAAATCTTACCTTCTGTTGGTTCCAGCAGACGAATGATCATCCGCCCTAATGTTGATTTACCAGACCCAGACTCGCCTACAATACCTAGAGTCTCACCTTTTTTAATCGTCAAGCTCACATCATCAACCGCTTTGACATGACCGACGGTATGTTTTAAGACTCCACCCTTGATCGGAAAGTATTTTTTCAAATGTTCGACTTGGATCAGCACATCATCTGCTATCCTTGTGTTGTCTTCACTATTTTTAACTTCCATCATTAACCTCCTATGTACATTAAAGCCTATATCGCATTATTTGAATAAATGACAACGCACCTCGTGTCCATCACTTTCTGGAATAAGATCAGGATTCGCATGTAGACATTTCTCCATGACATGTGGACAACGCGTTGAAAATCGACATCCCTTCGGAAAGCGATGGGCTGGCGGCACTGTCCCTTTGATAGCGCCTAGTCGATCCGTCTGCTTATCAAGGCTAGGAAGGCTAGCAAGTAACCCATTTGTATAAGGGTGTTTAGGATCATTAAATAACGTTTGTTTAGTAGCTGATTCAACAATTTGTCCACCATACATAACCAAGACACGATCCGCATATTCTGCTACTACACCTAAATCATGGGTAATGAGCAAAACACCCATATCAAATTTATGCTTCATCTCGTCAATTAAATCTAGTATTTGAGCTTGGATCGTTACATCAAGAGCTGTCGTCGGTTCATCAGCGATTAACAATTTTGGTTCACAAGCAATAGCAATCGCGATCATGACCCGTTGACGCATACCACCCGAAAGCTGGTGAGGATGTTCTTTTATCGTCTCTTCTGCTCTAGGGAAACCAACTAATTTCAATAATTCAATCGCCCGCTTTTTAGCAACCGAACTCGACATCTTTTTGTGTTTTCGCAGCACTTCAACAATTTGGTTTCCTACTGTATAAACTGGGTTAAGCGCTGTCATCGGCTCTTGAAAGATCATACCTACTTCTTTGCCACGAATTTCAGTCATTTTCTTATCAGATAAATCAACAATATTTTTCCCATTCAAATAAATAGCACCATCGACAATTTTCCCAGGCTTTTCAATTAAGTTCATAATCGATAATGAGGTGATACTTTTGCCACTCCCAGATTCCCCTACTAGCGCCAATGTTTCTCCAGGCTCAATTGCGAAATCAACATGATCAACTGCCTTAGCAATTTCATTATCATCTAAGTAAAAATACGTTTTTAAACCTTCTACCGATAAAACAGTAGAGTTCGTCATATATACACCGCCTCTTTAGTTCAGTATCGTTTTCAAAATATTATTTAAATTCAAAACAAAACAATTTTTATAGAAAAATATAACAGTATATGTTAAACGGCATGGCCATTATCCCCCATGAAAATGTATCAAATAAATAATTAAAGGTTTTAATAGAATAATAAATTGCTTGGTTGTAAAATTTGTTTAATATAGTGAGTTTGTGGTCGTTCGAAGTGGTTACTTGGTAAAGTGTAAAATACTAAAAAGATAACGTCAATTTGTTTGTTAAATAAGTTAACGTTAAATGTTAATAATAATAACACGACTGATTATGTAGGTTTTAAGCTTCTAATAGCAACAGTATATAGGAAAAGGGAATTTATTACCATGGTTTTTTGAAAATTTAATAAAGTTTTTTTGTAATTCTTGTAATAATTTGTTCAAACTTTATCACATAGATGACAAAAAGGAGGAAAATCATTTAGTGAGCTATCTTCCTATTCGTTTATTTAACAAAATAGGAAGATACTCAAACATGTATTTTTTAATTACTTATCTTTATTAAAGGTTTTGTTAAAGTATTCAGAATTTTTCAGTTAAACCGTTAGTTGAGAATGACTCTGATTTAACCACGCGTTGAGTTGATTAAGCTGATTCTGAGCAGCCAAATAACCGGCTTGATGAAGACTATCCAGCTTTTGCGGATCTTTCTCCGCTCGTTTAACTTGCTCGTGAGCGTCTGGACGAATAACATAAACATCTCCAGCTTCTTCACGCGCTTCGATAAATGCAAGCGTCTCATTATAAACTTGGTGTCTTATTTCCAAAGCCTTTACGAGGTTTTTATAGTGCGGGTAGATAATACGTGCAGTCATCTTAGCACGGAACGGTTTCTTCCGATATCCTTTCGGACGCGTCAAAATGACGACATGTTTTTTATTACCAGCTTCAATTGACTTTCTTATTGGAATCGGATCGACAATTCCCCCATCTAATAATGTATAGCCCGCTAATTCAACAGGTTTACCTACTAATGGTAGACTACTTGATGCTTTAACAGCTTCGATGACATGATCAGCATCACTTTTTTCAAAATATACAGCCTTCCCTGTTTGACAATTTGTTGTCGGTATAACAAGACGCTCTGCTGTCGACTGAAATGTATCATAGTCAAAAGGAATCAATTCGTTAGCAATATCATTAAAAAGAAAATCCATATTAAAAATGCCTTTACCTTTAAATAAATTTCTATAATTTATGTAACGGGGATCATTAGCAAAGTTTACATTAACTTGACGACTTCTATCTTTTTGTCTCGATAGGTATGATAAAGCATTACAAGCCCCTGCTGATACACCAACAACGTAAGGGAAATAAAGCTCATGATCCATAAAATAATCCAGTACACCTGCCGTATATAAGCCGCGCATACCGCCACCTTCTAGAACAAGACCCACATTTGCCTCCATAACATTCACCCTCTCTAACTATTAATTACCAAGTATAGCAAAGAAATGCCTCCAGTACCATTGATTGATATTATTTCAAGTGTATAAAATGAGTCGTCATAGCATAAATATAATCGATACATCAAAACGAAAGGAGCTTACCCTCATGAATGAACAGACCCCTTCTTTTGTAAATGTGATCGATACTTATGTTTATCAAACCCTACAATCAATTGAACGTTCTGAAATAGTTGTTCAAACCACGCAAGGGACTGTAACAGGCTTATTACGATCGGTCATGCCAGATCACATTGTCGTTGAGTCTGGCGGATCTCCGTTTTTTATTCGCACCCAACAAATTGTTTGGGTTATCCCAAGAAATTAGGAGGCAAATTAGATGTTTAAACGTGAAAACCGTATGCTCATTGCCCTCCCAATCCCTGAACACGGTGACCCCAATGCAGCTTCGGCCGTTCAGGAGCTATTAGGGGGTAAATTTGGTGAAATGTCTACATTGAACAATTATATGTATCAATCTTTTAATTTTAGAAGGAAAGATAAATTAAAGCCTTTCTATGATTTAGTTGCAAGTATTACTGCTGAGGAATTCGGTCATGTTGAACTTGTTTCCAATGCCATTAATCTATTATCTAGGGGGAATACATTTTATACTGGCGATCCGGATGTTACACCATTAAGAGAAGGAAAAGATAGCCGCAATACCTATCAATTTATTGCAACTGCACAAACGGCATTAGCTGGAGATTCAATGGGGAATCCTTGGCGAGGGGATTATGTGTTTAATAGTGGCAATCTCGTACTTGATTTACTACACAATTTTTTCTTGGAAGTTGGTGCCCGCACACATAAAATGCGAGTTTACGAAATGACCGAGCACGAGACAGCACGAGAGATGATCGGTTACCTATTGGTTCGTGGAGGAACTCATGTATTGGCATATGCCAAAGCATTAGAAATCGCAACAGGTGTTGATGTCAAAAAGATGGTCCCCATTCCTAATTTATCAAATAGTAAATTTGATCATGCTCAGAAGTTTGAAGAACAAGGCCTCGATAATGTGCTATATACATGGAACGATGTCGGTCACTACGTTGATATTAAACAAATTTGGAAAGGTGAAAATCCTGAAAACGGTGAAGCATTAGTCGTCAAAGAAGGCGCACCAGAAGGCGCACCTATTCCTCATTTAGAAGATTTGCCTGAAGAATTTGCTCCAGGCATCGATCGAGATGATTATCAACGGATTGCTAAACGCCTAATGGAAAACATGTAAATCTATTAACCTACAGGAAAAACGCTTGACATGAAATGGCTATTTTATAATTTCTAAACCATTTAACAAAATCGGCATAGCTGTTTCAATTAGTTGTTCCGCATCAATGGATTGGTCATTTCTCCATTCATTTATAACGCCATATATCGCCCAACTAAGCATAACAGAGGTTAACCTTAACTCCTTGTCTTTACTTGAAGCGGTATTTTTTAATAAGATATGATAAAATTGATCCGCTAACTCGCGTTTAACCGTCACTTCAATAGAAGATTTAAAGTTATGATAACTACGCTCGCAACGTGATGAAAGATCATTGTGGAACGCAATTAATGATAAGAAGACCTTGCGAATCGCTGCTTTATTTATTTTTTCACAGTCTGATAAACGACTAATCACATGTATCAACAAGTCTTCTTTTAAGGTTTGTTCGATTAAATCATATTTATCTTTGAAATGGTAGTAGAAGGTAGCCCGGTTAATCGTGGCCTCTTCTGTGATATCTTTTACTGTAATCATATCAAAGGATTTCTTGGCGGATAACGTGATAAATGCATCCATTATTAACTTACGTGTTCGCTTAATTCTGGGATCTGTTTTTTTGCCCATATTTCCTACTCCATTCTTTCAACATTTCTTTAAAATTGTTGTTTATACAATATTTCTTGAATTTTATTGGTTGTCTCGAATTAAAAATATCTTTACACTACAAATTATACAGCACTTGGAACTTTTTTAAAAAGATTTGCTCACAACTGGGCAAAGGTGCTGAGAATACTATATCGTTGGGGGACTTTTTAAAATGAATTTACTCGTTGTTAAAGCCAATAATCGCCCGTCTGATCAAGCGATTAGCAGCAAAATGTATGATACATTTATCGAAGAAGTATCTAAAGCAAGTGACCTTAATGTTAAAACTTATGATGTTTTCGCAGAAGATACGCCCGTTCTAGGTCAAGAGCTTTTTAGTGGGTTTGCAAAAGTGGAAGCCCATGAAATACCGTCAGAAAGTGAGCAACGTCTATTAGATGCCAAACAAAAGGCAATGGATTTGTTTAGCGAAGCTGATGTTATTGCCTTCGCCTTTCCACTGTGGAACTTAACAATTCCAGCGAAATTACAAACATTTATTGATTATATCTTCTCTGCTGGGTTCACATTTAACTATGCTGAAGATGGCAGCTTAATTCCATTACTTCCAGAGAAAAAAATCATTTTACTTAATGCACGTGGTGGCGTCTATTCAACACCTGAAACTGCACCAATGGAAATGGCGGTAAACTATATGAAGACCACATTTGCTGGTGTGTTTGGCATGGAAATTATTGAAGAAGTGATCATTGAAGGGCATAATGCTCAACCTGATCAAGCTGAAAAAATTATTAGCCAAGGTCTGGAAGATGTAAAAGAAGCTGCTCAACGATTCATTAATTCTTAAACCATTAAAAGCAGGTAACCCCAATAATCGGTTACCTGCTTTTACTCTAATATAGTCTCATTCGAAGTTGCTTATGTAGATAACGGTAGCAATCCAGATTCTCCATCCCAATCGTGTTTAATCAAAAGCTCACCACAATGTCTCCATTGCATATGTTTGCTTCTGCGACGACGCTTTAACGTAAATCATTTCCACTAACAAACCTTCAATCAGCGGGCATTTTATCGACAGTTATCTGTGATAAATATATTTAAAAGCGAACCTTAACTTGAAACCGTTTCGTACAACGTGGACATTTCGTTTGATGGACACCTCTTTTACGTGGTAAACGTAAAACCGTTTGACAATTTGGACATTTACGATAACGATGTGTACGAATATCTGCTAATCTTTTAACAGCCAACCTTAATTTGGTTTTAATTCGTCTCCAGAACTTAAGGAATTTTTGATTTTCAGCATAGCGTTTACTCACATTTTTAGAGAATACACGATAGATAGCAACAACAATGAGTAACCAGAGCAATAAACCAAAATACGGATTATTGATGCGTTGATTTAAAGCGAGTAATATAAAATATAAAATTAACATCGCCACATACAACTGGTCGACGCCATAGCGTCCTTGCATAAACCGTGCTAACTTTCTTTTTAAACGTTCCATTATTCCACCTCATTTATCCGAACAAAAAAGTAATCTCCGTTAGAGAAAGCTATATACATGGTCATATGTTTTGGGCTAACTTCATTAGTTCTTTTAACTGGACTTGCTCACCAAGTACAATCATAATATCGTCTGTTTTAAGGAGATAGTTTTGTTTAGGGTTAAAAATCATATGATCTTCTTTTTTTGACTTTATCGCAATTAAAATCAAGTCTGTTTCCTCTGCTATATTCGCTTCTTCAATAGATTTTCCAACTAAATAAGAACCTTGTTCTATTTCCACTTCATTTAAATTAAGATCAATATGTCCTGAGTGCGTAATGGTATCCAAAAAGGCAATAACAGAAGGTTTTAATAACATGGAGGCCATCCGGTGCCCACCAATTTCATTAGGTGATACGGTTTTATTTGCACCAGCACGAATTAACTTATCGTGAGAATTAGGTGTAATCGCTCGCGCAATGATGTTCAACTGCGGATTCATTTCTCTTGCGGTTAATACGGTATATAAATTATTAGCATCCGTTGACAGACTGGTGACAAGCCCACTTGCCTTTATGATATTTGCTTCATCTAAAGCTTGATCAGTTGTCGCATCTGCATGTATGACAGCGATTCGATCTTTTTTCAACTCTTCAACTTTATTCACATCCTGTTCAACAACGACAAAATTTGCATTTTGTTGCTGTAAAACATGAATAACTTGACCACCTGTCTCTCCAGCTCCACATACAATAATATGATCGTTCATTTTATTAATCTGTTCTTTCATTTTACGCTCCCTCCATACTTGCTTTACCGTACCCTCAAAAAAATAACGCATAAGTGCTGAACCTGCATAACCGATCACACCAATACTCATAATGATCAGCAGAATTGAAAAAATCTTTGCTTCCGCTGTCATAGGAGCGACTTCACCATAACCTACCGTCGATATGGTTATAGTCGCCATATAAAGAGCATCTATCCATTCCACCTCTAATAATAACAAATAACCTAAACTACCAAAAATAACAAGGACCAAAAGTAAACCAATTAAAAAGAAGATTCTTTTTCTATGTTTCATTTAAAAAACTCCTAAACGAATTTAATGCACACATGTATTACGCCTCTTTTTCAATTTGGTCTTTACATATTTTGCTTTTATATTGATTGGCTAAGCGCAAACCAAAGTCTAAATAGCTTTCTTGTCTTTGTTTCATCTCATTAACGATTTGTTCAGAAGGTAATAGAAGTCGATTGTGTAATTTGTCACGTTCTCTTGCAATGACACGCCGAAAACGATCACTACCATTTGCTTGGTCAATGAATTCAGCAATCTGATTGAGTTTAGTGAATATAGCTTCACCCCATTCATTCAACTCGATTTGTTGGCACTCTGATTTTAAGAGCCTTAAATAAGGTAACCGACCTAATAAAGCAACAAGTTGATGATTTTTACTCGCACGAATCAGTGCTTGGCTAGAGGTCGGATCACTGTCTTCAAATAAACAGAACAAAACAAAGAGATGAACAAAATCGATTTGTGTTTTACTAACTCCCCATTTACTAAACGGATTGATATCCAATAATCGAATTTCTATATATTCAATCCCCCGTTGTTCAAGTGCTTCAATTTGCGATTGATTACCCTTCACTTTCCCCTTAAAACGGACTGGTGCATAAAATTCATTTTCATTTTGTATAATTGACGTACTTAATTGCAGACGTTCTCCATTATATTCTACACCATATTGTCGATATTGTTCACTTTCTGTTGATAATAGTTTCTTAATATCTTGAATATAAGCAGTTAGACTATTATAAGACACTTGATATTGCTCTTGTATTTCCGTTGAATAACCAAACCGACTTGCTCTTAAGGAAGTCGCACACTTTTTAAAAAGCTGTTTTTCTTGGTTTAAATCTTCGCAACCCTCAGAGACTTTCTGCAATTCCTTTTCTATAACCGAATCATAACTTTGATCTGCGACAGGTGAAGCACCAAAAAGATAGATTAATAGCCAGCGATATTTAATAAAATTACGACTTATTTTCATATATACTTTATTTTTAAAAGATACAATATCTTCACCTTGATGAAAATGTTGGTGCAACAGCTGAAGCAAATGATTTCCTAAAGAATAATTATAGTGAATACCTGATATCATCTGCATTTTTTTTCCATAACGTAAGGCAAGACCTTTTCGATATATTTCTTTTTCTTGTCCTTCTAATGAATGATCAAATTTAGCAATGGGAATAGCTTGCTCCTCTGGTAACCGTGGAGGCATACTCATCGGCCACATCCGTTGATCGCCAATCCCCTGATCTGCAATTAAAGAAATTTCCTTTAACTCCGTATACAGACGGTCAATAGATGGATGTGGACGTGTGACAAACTCCAATTGATTCTCAGCAAAATCAACAGTAATTTGACTATTCATCCGTTTATTACCAAATATATCTGGGTGATCAGTTAAAGCAATATGCCCCTCAGTGGTTATTCGCTGCGTTTCTCGTTCGATTCCCCATAATCCTTCTAATAATAACTTCTTCCGATCCGGATGGTCAAACAAACTAATCATCTTATTAAATTTTTCATCCATTATATCCCATCCCTCTATATTTAAGTCACACTTTCTAGTTTATGTACACATCATGCCATTCAGAATCTTATACGATTTTTCATGTCTATTCCCACTTCTTAGCATACCCAAACCTAAGTGTCATTGACAAATATCCACCCTTCCTATACACACTTAATTATAAAACAAAACTTCAATCCGTGGGCGCGGAAGATCGTATACTAAAACCGCCAGATCTTTAAGAAGGATGACAGACTAAGACCGCCACGTCCTGTGACAACGTCTGCATGACCTACATCCTGTAGGCCCACGGATGGTTAGTTGAGTGCCTGGAAGTCTTATTGGTCGACCTTCACTTCTCACTATAAATCTAAAAAGAAAAATAGTGGGTAAAGTAATCTGTCGATCACCTTACCCACTAACCTTAATATGTTTTTTGTAGAGAAAACCATTATAAAGTCCTGTCATTATATAAATAAATAGCTAATACTAAATATACAGCAATGTTTCCAGGAGGGACTAAAATAAAAATTATTCTAACTATGGTTGGTGATATGCCAAAGAATTCAGCTATACCCCCACAAACGCCAAATAAAGCTTTGTTTTCAGATAACCTTAATCTTTTCTCCAATGTAACCCCTCTTCCCACTATTTTGATACAAACTATATTATTATAGTTTATTTCCCTTTACAACCGAAAAGATAGACAAATAATCTAAAGAACCACAGATGAGCATTAATGATTTTAATGTACCTGGAAGATTTGGAGAACGTAGATACAGAATCTATTGGAGCACCGCTGTAGTTAACATGGAGTACTTTATTAAAGCCAAAACTACTAATGGTAAAGTAAGAATCACAGATGCTTCAGGACTTAATGTTACCCTTATAGGTATGACTGAGGAAAATCGTAAATTCACTTGGAATTCAAAAAGAGCTGAGTATACAGGAACTGGTAGAGTATACGTCGGTGTGGGAAGTATAGGCTTGCGTCTAACGGCTGAAACTTCTGGTACAAGAATAAAAACTTCTGCAAGACCCTTTAGTAAAAAGAAGTAGAAGTTAATAATTAAGGTATTCAAAATAGATTTTTACATATAAATATTGGTATTAATCAAATTAGATAATAAAATAATTGTAAAATTGGAATTTTTATAAACAAATTTATAATAGTATTATCAATATGATATTTGTAAATAACTCAACTTTCGCACACTGAAAATAGTTATTCAACCTTGATCGTGTTCAATAGACGCGGTATTCAATAGGCTTGTTGACTTTACTTTTGTATGGATGCACCCGCATGCGACCTTCCCATTACATTTAGCACGTTATTTCGTTCCGAAAAGCAAGGGATTCGCTTTTCGCGGGGATGGCTTCAGCTAACTTGAGTCGCAAACATCACGCCTCAAGTGGATCTTCAGCTCATCCTATTCCCGCAGAAGTCTCACCTCTTGCTTATCTCCACTTAGAATGGGGGTTCATACTGAATGCGTAAGCCCAAACACACGAAATAGAGCGAAGAAGATGTGACACGACTAGAATAAGAAGTTTCTTAATACTGAGACTCCATTCCGATGTCTTGATCTACATGGTGTAAATCTAACGTCCACGGATTGAAATGGCGTTTGGTGAGATCTTGAAAGACAACCATTATTAAGAGAGATGTGACGATTTAGCTGGTGAGATATGTGTAGACTCCTGTGGGAGTAGCGTGAGCTTGAGATCCACTTTGCAAGTGGTTTTGACTTGGCAAAGTTAGCTCAAGCCACGCCCACGGAAAGCGGAACATATCTCACCTGCGCGTCTAAAACGAAAGTTTTATAATCAATCGAAAATCTACATTCAAAGGCAACGCTTATATTTAATATTAGTTCTATCCTTATGCTAGCTTGGCTGAACCTAAAAATTTAGATGAGAAAGTTGAGTAAATAATAAAAGCTACCAGTACGCTAACACTAGTAGCATGATAGAAATGCACCCTTCAAAAGGGTCAGCACTGCCTCGATTATAATAATCGGTGAAAGTAAATGTAACCATTAACGTTTCGTATACTGTCATAATTTCGCTAACTTGTCAATGAGCATTTTTTCAAAGGGCTTTGTTAAAGTTTAATGGTGATATGATAATAAAAATCAGAACTTCTAATTTTAGGAAGTTCTGATTTTTATTATCATCTTACTCCTATAGTTGGAAGATATGCCTTCACAACCGCTAAGGATAAGACGAACCTTTAATCCGTAGGCGTTTTACGGACGGTTATCTATGATAAATACCTAAGATTAATCAATCATGGAGAAGGGATGGAACAATCAATCTTAGAGGGCCCTTAGGAAATGGTTGTCTTTCTAGCACTTGGATCCAAATGACCAGGTAAATATTAATCGATAAACCTTAACTTTTTAATGGCATGGACAGGCCGTCAAATTACTATTTTCTTTTATTCAAATCCTATTCCCTTCGTGCTATAAACACCAATAAGATAAATGGTTAGGCAACTCCAATTGATTTAAAACAGCTTTCAAATCGATCAATAATACAGGTTTATCTTGCACCCAAGTGGATAACTGCTGATTTAATGCAGTGACTAATGACTGATGTGGGACAAGTAAAATAATTACATCTGCATCCAATAGGGTAGAAACGGGAACAAATCGATCTCCAGTTACCTCCTGATACGCTAATGGTGAAACGAGCGGATCTGAAGCCGTTACATTGGCGCCTAATCGCTTCAAGGTTTTAATAACCTCAATTGCTTTAGCGTTTCGTAAATCAGCCACATTTTCTTTAAATGCCACACCTAAAACGTGGACCTTCAAATCTGAAAATTCTCGCTGTTGTTGATCAGCATAGGTCTGAACACGCTTAATCACAAAGTCAACCATCGACTCATTTATTCGTCGTGCTTCCTTTAGAAAAGTGGGAGAATAATTAACGTCTTCAGCTTTTGTTATTAAATAATAAGGATCGACACCAATACAATGACCTCCTACTAATCCTGGTTTAAAAGTAAGGAAATTCCATTTTGTCTTTGCTACCGCTAATACATCTTGAAAGTTAATGTTGAGTTGATCGAAAAGTTGGGACAGTTCGTTCATAAACGCGATGTTAATATCACGTTGCGCATTTTCAACAATTTTTGCTGCTTCGGCTACTTTAATGGTACTTGCCCGGTAAACAGGAGCATCTAATACACTACAATATAATTGCTCTATTTTATCTAACGTTTCTAAATTATAGCCAGAAATGATTTTTCCAATCGTTTTAAAGGTATTTTCTTTATCGCCAGGATTAATGCGTTCAGGGGAATAACCGATTGAAAAATCGCTACCCACCTCAAATCCTGACGCACTAGCCAATAAAGGCAAGCATACTTCTTCTGTTGCTCCTGGATAGACCGTTGATTCATAAATAATAATCGCTCCACGTTTCATATGTTTACCTACTTGTTTTGAGGCCGTCTTTATATAAGACAAATCTGGCTTTTTATCCTCGTCTATTGGTGTTGGCACTGCAATAATAATATAATCACATACAGATAAGGTTTCAATCTGATTAGTAAACTGTAAGGTTGTATCCTTTAATTCCCTTTCATCAACCTCCCCCGTTAGATCTATTGCCATCTTCAGTGCATCGACCTTACCTTTATCAATATCGTATCCAATCGTATGATATTTTTCGGCGAAAGCCAGTGCAGCAGGCAAACCAACATAGCCTAATCCAACAACGCCAACTGTTGAATAGTAGGAACGTACGACAGCTTTATCACTCATCACTATTTTCCTTTCCTATTTATTAAAATCTATTATTTTATATGTGTTTATAACGTCACATGTTCTTGAGTTTATTAAAAAAGGCAGAATCACTAATCCCATTAAATCAATATTTTTACCTATTTAGTGCCGTGCCACAACCCACAAAGCTATCATATGGTAACGCGAGAATGATTCAGAAAGGAGTATGCATAATATGATCCCATTATTAGATTTGCAAACACAATATCAATCTATTGAGGCTGAAATACTAGAAGAAATGAAAGCTGTATTAAGAAGCGGACAATATATTTTAGGTCCTTACGTGGAAAAGTTGGAGCAACAAATCGCTGAAAAAATCGGTGTTAATGAGGCAATCAGTGTAGCAAGTGGTACGGATGCACTCACACTAACACTTATCGCCTATAATATTGGACCAAAAGACGAAGTCATTACTACACCGTTTACTTTTATTGCAACAGCAGAGGCAATCTCACGCGCAGGAGCTACCCCTGTTTTTGTTGATATTGATCCAACGACAGGATTAATTGATGCTAAAAAAATAGCAGATAAAATAACCGCAAAAACAAAAGCAATAATTCCTGTCCAACTCTTTGGCCAGTCTGCAGACATGGATACCATTAATCAAATCGCTAAAGCACATCAGCTTATTGTTATCGAAGATGCTTGTCAGGCATTTGGGGCAACATATAAAGATAAACCCGTCGGTTCATTAGGAGATGCTGGTTGCTTCTCGTTTTTTCCAACCAAGAATTTAGGTGGGATTGGTGATGGTGGCATAGTAACAACAAACGATGAAACGGTCGCTCTTCGGCTTCGGCAATTGCGTGTTCATGGCAGTGATAAGAAGTATTATCATCGTGAAATTGGTGTCAATAGTCGGCTCGATGCGATTCAAGCCGCGATTTTACTCATTTGCCTAAAACATATCGACAGATGGAATGAACAAAGAAGAAAGCTTGCCTATCATTACACGCAACACTTGAAAATAATTGATAACATAACATGTTTAACCGAAGCTCCAGACAACAAACATGTCTACCATCTATTTTGCTTAAAAAGCTCTAACCGAACAGCAATTATGGAAGCATTAAGTGCTCATGATATTGCCTCAGCTATTTATTACCCGCTTTGCTTACATTTGCAAGAAGCCTATCAGTTATTAAATTATAAATTAGGGGATCTCCCTAATGCTGAGCATTTATCAGAAACGATCTTTTCGGTTCCACTTCACCCATTTTTAAGTAACGAGCAACAAACTCAAGTTATTGAAGTGATTAGAGAGGCTGCTCAATCATGAAGAAATTACGAGTAGGTATAATCGGCTGTGGCTTTATCGCTGAAAAACACGTAAAAACATTGAATCGTTTATCAGAACAATTCACGTGTTACGGCTTAGTCGACCAAAAGCTAGAAAGAGCAAAAGCTGTTAATAAACTCATTTATCAACCAGTAGAAGAACTCACTTTATATACAGATTACCAAGCGCTAATTGAACGAACAGACATCGATGTTGTTATCATAACTGCTCCATCCTTTTTACATGGAAAAATGGTTATAGACAGTTTATTGCATGATAAACATGTTATTGTCGAGAAACCGCTCAGCTTATCTTTAGAAGAAGCTGACCATATTATTGCGTGTTCAAAAAAGACAGGGAAGCACGTGCTCGTTTGTCACCAGATGCGTTATCGACCACTTTTCCAAAAAATCAAATCACTTTTCGACAAACATCAATTTGGTCAACCTTATCTTGCTACTTCCTCTATTTTGCTTAATAGATCCGAGCAGTATTATAAAGAAACCGATTGGCGTGGCACATGGCAATATGATGGTGGGATGTTACTGAATCAAGGGTTACATGTAGCCGATTTACTAATCTGGTATTTGGGCGATATTGATTGGATTTTTGGAAAGACAACAAATTTTTCGACATGGAAAGAAACAGAAGATCTTGCCCTCAGTATGTTTAAATTTAAAAATGGTGCTTACGGAAGCGTAACGGCTACTTCACAAGTACAGCCACATAATTTAGGTTATCAACTACAGTTTATTTGTGAAGATGGCACATTGGCGATAAACGGACCTGCCCTAAATCATATTGAACACTTTCACATTAAGCATCAACGGATGTCCGCAGACAAATTAATAAATATCTCAACTGACACTGACGACCGTTATTATATGTATCAAGATTTTTATCAAGCATTAACTGATGAAAAGCATCAACCATTGATGACTGCTTCAGAGGCGAAAAACGTACTAAGTTTCATTTACAGCCTTTATCAAGCTGATAAGATTAATCAAACGGTTTATCCACCGCTAACAACTTTTTCTACTATGAATATGAAAGAAAAGGATGGTGAGCATAATGATAAGTAAATCTGCTTATATAGGCGAACAAGTCAAACTCGGTGAAGGTGTCATTATTGAAGATGATGTCTTTATTGGGGATTACGTTTCAATTGGGCACCACGTTGTAATCAAGAAAGGAACGATCATTGGAGACTATGCAACGATTGGAAATTTCAATTCATTAGGGCAGCAACCTTCCGGAAACAAGAATATGATTACCTCAACCGAGCAGCATTATGAGCCTTTATTAATTGGAACTGGTGTTAAGACCGGTGATCATTGCGTTATTTATTGTGCTACGATTCTTCATGATCATACCTTTATCGGTGATTTAGCAAGCATTCGAGAACACGTTATTGTTGGAAAAGAAAGCGTTATTGGACGACAATCGATTATTGAAAACCATACGATCATTGGTGAAAAAGTAACGATCCAAACTGGCTGCTATGTAACTGCTCATATGCTTATTGAAGATAGAGTCTTTCTTGGACCATGTTGTTCAACTTCAAATGATAAATATATGCGATCCGGTGGAAATGCTTTAAAAGGACCTGTTATAAAAAAGGGAGCTAAGCTCGGTAATCACGCTACTTTATTGCCAGGCGTTGTGATAGGAGAAAATGCTTTAGTTGGAGCAGGTACGACGGTAGTAAAAGATGTACCACCCTCTCAAACTGTAATCGGTCCACCCGGACGAATCAAATCTGTTTAATAAAACGAACCTTCATCAGTAGATGTTTTCGTTCTTCGCCCGCTGATTGAAGGTTCGTTGAGTGGATCAGGACATTAGCGTCCGTTATCACCCACCTCAATCAATTTGCTCTATTCTCGATTTTGAGGGGGTTTACGAACGGGTTATCTATGATAAAGCGGAACCTCCCTCAGTGAAGGCTTATATGACTTACTGAGGGGTTCCTGTACATAGAACGCTTCTTAGAAAAAACACGCATAGATCAATTCTAGAAATGCATCTCAAATTTCTTATATTTTGGCATTCAAAGCTTCTACTTCTTCAATTCCAACTACTTTATGAAAGCTTTTTTCTTTTCTAACTTAGAGTAGAGCTGGATTTAACTGCAATTATCCCCATACCATTCGCTTTGCTCAACGTGCAAAACGTCATCAAATATGTTTTTTCAACCTTATCCCTCACTTCCACATCATTTTTGAAATAGAAATTGTACCGCATGTTAATACGGCGTAAGTTACAGCTAGCTCTTTACCTATTTCTTTATTAAACAAATATAATCCATTCACATATTTTTAATTATATACACTCTATTAAGTGAACAGCCTTTTCAGATTAATTCTTTTTACATACTATATGTTGAGCTAAATTTCTATTAACTCTAGTTATTTAGCTTAATTCAACGAAAGGAGGATTTTTATGTCTATTGAAAATTTAATTGCCAATGGTGGGTTTGAAACAGGCGACCTTACCGGTTGGACATTTTTAAATACCATTGCAACCCCAACACAATCGCTTTCAGGTAATTTCTCAGCAAGATTTCCAAGCGGCGCAGCTCAAGCCTTCATTTCTCAAACTGTTCCAGCAAATCCAGGAGAAAACTATCAATTCTTTGGTTCTTTTGCTAAATTCACAACACAACCAAGTCCAATTATCCAAATCCAATTACAATACCTAGACGCAGCCAATAATGTCATTGGTACTGGTCTAGATTTTATTATTCCTTATAACTCATTACCAATCGTGGTGGATGATAATTGGAATACAATCTATCAAACATCAACTGCTGCACCAGCCGGCACAACACAAGCCCAATTAACAATTACCAAACCTACTAGCGCTCTTACTACACCATTTATTTTTATTGATGATGTGGCATTGCTTAGAGCGGATGGCACAAACGGAGCACCTGGACCGACGGGACCGATGGGACCGACGGGCGCTACTGGACCTACCGGCGCTACCGGGCCGACGGGCGTTACTGGACCTACCGGCGCTACTGGGACTACTGGAGCCACTGGACCGACGGGCGTTACCGGACCTACCGGCGCTATCGGACCGACTGGTGTCACTGGACCTACCGGCGCTATCGGACCTACGGGAGCAACAGGAGCTACCGGATCGACCGGCGCTACTGGACCTACCGGCGTTACCGGGCCTACCGGGGCCACCGGAACGACTGGAGCCACTGGGACTACTGGCGTCACCGGAACGACCGGCGCTACTGGATCTACAGGTGCTACCGGGCCTACTGGAGCCACCGGAACGACTGGACCGACTGGCGCTACTGGACCTACAGGGGCCACTGGGCCGACGGGGGCCACTGGGCCGACGGGCGCTACTGGACCTACCGGGGCCACTGGGCCGACGGGGGCCACTGGGCCGACGGGGGCCACTGGGCCGACGGGCGTTACTGGACCTACCGGGCCTGGTATATTTGTATGGGGAGATGAAACAGTCATTTGGGCTGACTCAGCCGCTCCAGGCCCTGGAACCGGAACGCCATCTGATCCTTACAATTCTTTACAAGCTGCTATAAATGCTGCAACCAGCAATGCATTAGCTACCACTTTTGGTATGAGAGCAAGATTAACGATCTTAATTGCAAGTAATTCAGTTTTTGATGAAGATATTGTCATTCCACCCGCCAGACATGTACAGCTACTTGGGTTAGGCCCATGGGTTTTAGGAAACGCTGATTTAGCAAATTTCGGGTCTTCAACTCCAAGAAATATAACAATACAATCTAATCAATCAGCAGAAAATGTCTATTTAACACAAGGACCAGAATTTGTTGCTCGACCTGTTACAGTTGTGGGAACTTTAAATAACGGAACATCGGTAAGCACCCACACCAACTATACCAACGGAGCTATTATAAGTGGAGATATTATTTTTCAAAATACTGATCCTATAGATCCATTTAATACGATAGAATTTCAACTTCTTAACGCAAGAGTTGAAGGTGGCATAATTGCTGATCCAGTAGATCCGCATTTTGGGATTCTTAACACCTATATATTTAATAGCAGATTAAACAACATGATTAAATCTGGATTAAGAATAAATCGTATGGTAGATACACGCATTGATGGAGAAATTAATGTTACTGGCTACTCAAATATCTTAAATTGTTGGATTCGCGGAAGTGTAACTGTTACTTCAGCTATTTCAGATGTTCCACCAACAGGAGTATATAGCACCCAATTTGATACAATAACTTGGACTGGTCCCCTTGTCCTAGACTCTGAATCAAATTACTACTTTATAAATAGTGCATCTAGTTTGGTCGGGACCAAAACAATTTTATTTAGCATTACCTAAAAATAAAGTAATTGTTTTTAGAAAATAATTACTTTCAATATTTATTAATCTACTAAAAAGCTCGTAATAAAATGGCATACTGTATAATCATTCATAAATACAAAGCCTGAGTATGTACAATTTTTTGTATAAATATACTGCTTTAAATAGAGATCATATAAAAAGGAAGACCCTTTTTATAGAACAAAGCTACTCCACCACATTCACAGAAAATGGGTCTTCCAAATGAACAGCTTACTAGAAACTTACCAAAGTGATCTTGTTTTGTTACAACTGGAATTATATAAGTTTTTGCATAACCGCGATCTCAGCAATAATTCATCAGCTCACAAAGCTGCACTCATTCTTTGCGGTTATCACCATAGTCAATCATAACGTATTTGATCTAGTAGTTGTGCTTCTATTATAATGCTTCAATTTTTATTTTTGAAAATTATGTCCTCCCACCCATATACTATCACTTACTCGCTTCCAATTGTTTGACCACCTAAAAAAATACTAAGAAATGGTCCCAAGGTCAAGGACAAGCAGCTACGCTGTGGCTCAGCGATTAAATAAATTGTTATTATAAACATTTAAATTGATTTTTGTGTTTAATCATTAGCTATTACATCTTATAAATTCACCGTTTTTTACTTCTAAAACTTTATTCACTAGAATTAATATCAAAAGTCAAAATTAAAATTGGACTAAATAAATCAGCTACTCGCCTTGTCCAAAGACAGAACTTCACATACTATATGTTGAGCTAAATTTCTATTAACGCTAGCTATTTAGCTTAATTTAGCGAAGGGAGGATTTTTTATGTCTATTGAAAATTTAGTTGTTAATGGCGGCTTTGAAACAGGTGATCTTACTGGGTGGGCATTTTTAAATACCATTGTAACTCCAACACAGTCTCATTCAGGTATTTACTCAGCAAGATTTGCTAGCGGGACAGTTCAAGCTTTCATTTCTCAAACCGTTCCAGCAAATCCAGGCGAAAGCTATCAATTTTTTGGTTCGTTTGCTAAGTTCACAGCACAGCCTAGCCCGATTATCCAAATTCAATTGCAATATCTAGACGCAGGCAATAACGTTATTGGTACTGGTCTAGATTTTATCATTGCTTACGACACACTTCCTACTGTTGTTGATGATAATTGGAACGAAATCTATCAAACATCAACCGCTGCTCCCGCCGGCACAACACAAGCCCAGTTGACAATTACCAAACCTCCTAGCGCCCTTAACACACCATTTATTTTTATCGATGATGTGGCATTGCTTAGAGCCGACGCCACAAATGGTGCGCCTGGACCTACCGGACCGACCGGCGCTACCGGGCCGACCGGCGCTACTGGACCGACGGGGGCCACTGGACCTACTGGCGTCACCGGACCGACGGGGGCCACTGGACCTACCGGCGTCACCGGACCGACGGGGGCCACTGGACCTACTGGCGTCACCGGACCGACGGGGGCCACTGGACCTACCGGCGTCACCGGACCGACGGGCCCTACTGGACCTACCGGAGCCACTGGGCCTACTGGCGTTACTGGACCGACGGGCGCTACTGGACCTACCGGGGCCACCGGACCTATCGGCGCTACCGGACCGACGGGCGCTACTGGGCCTATCGGTGCTACTGGACCTGCCGGTGTCACCGGGCCGACCGGCGCTACTGGACCTACCGGGCCTACTGGACCGACGGGGGCCACTGGACCTACTGGCGTCACCGGACCGACGGGCCCTACTGGACCAGCAGGAGAAACTGTCACAGAAATATCAGCTTCTGCATCTAACACAACTGGTGAAGTTATCGCAGTAGTATTAGGTGGTACTCCAGTTTCCCTGCCGAATGAACAATCTCTAAACGGTATAACAGTAGATGGAACTGACACTGAATTCACTGTTCCAGAAACCGGACGATATTATATTGCTTATAATGTTAACATTACTGCTTCCTTACTGTTGGGCACACGCATACTAATTAACGGAAATCCAAACACTGCTTCTACTTTAAATCCAGTCCTAACTGCTTCAAGTTTCTCTAATGACTTTATCACACCTCTTACAGCTGGCGATACTATCACTCTCGAACTCTTCGGATTACTTGGTGCAGCAACCTTACAAACTGGAGCTGGAGCGAACTTAACAATTATTCGATTAGAGTAATGCTAGTTAATTTTATTCTATATTTAACTAAGGATGGGGATAGGCTTCACGTATCCCCTCCTTTTAAGATTGATATAAAAATCTAATTATATAACCTTTTCGACAATTTAAAAATTTATAATTTTAAGCACTTCTATTATACGATTTTATAACCACTTGAACGATTGTATCGAGAAAATAGATTAATAAAAGACTTGGGTTTTAATAATTTTAATCACGTTTTATAACATTTACAGCTTTTAAAAAGCAATAGCATGTCAAGGAAATCTTTGAGTTATCAAATACTTTTAACACGTTTACAAACTAGATAACTGATGGTATTTTGTACAGTTTAATTCAGAAAAATTCCTATCATTCATATATTTTATATTTGTTTAAACTCTATCAAGTGAAAAGCCTTTTCAGATTAATTCCTTTTACATACTATATGTTGAGCTAAATTTTTATTAACTCTAGTTATTTAGCTTAATTCAACGAAGGGAGGATTTTTATGTCTATTGAAAATTTAATTGCCAATGGTGGGTTTGAAACAGGCGACCTTACCGGTTGGACATTTTTAAATACCATTGCAACCCCAACACAATCGCTTTCAGGTAATTTCTCAGCAAGATTTCCAAGCGGCGCAGCTCAAGCCTTCATTTCTCAAACTGTTCCAGCAAATCCAGGAGAAAGCTATCAATTCTTTGGTTCTTTTGCTAAATTCACAACACAACCAAGTCCAATTATCCAAATCCAATTACAATACCTAGACGCAGGCAATAATGTTATTGGTACTGGTCTAGATTTTATTATTCCTTATAACTCATTACCAATCGTGGTGGATGATAATTGGAATACAATCTATCAAACATCAACTGCTGCACCAGCCGGCACAACACAAGCCCAATTAACAATTACCAAACCTACTAGCGCTCTTACTACACCATTTATTTTTATTGATGATGTGGCATTGCTTAGAGCGGATGGCGCAAACGGAGCACCTGGACCTACTGGGGCTACTGGACCGACAGGCGCTACTGGACCTACGGGCGTCACCGGATCGACGGGCGCTACCGGACCGACCGGCGCTACTGGACCTACTGGAGCCACTGGACCTACTGGCGTTACTGGACCGACTGGGGCTACCGGACCGACCGGCGTTACTGGACCGACCGGGGCCACTGGGCCGACCGGCGCTACTGGGCCGACCGGCGTTACCGGGCCGACCGGCGTCACTGGACCTACCGGCGTTACCGGACCGACCGGCGTTACTGGACCGACCGGCGCCACTGGACCTACAGGGCCGACCGGCGCTACTGGGCCGACCGGCACCACTGGACCGACCGGCGTCACTGGACCTACCGGCGCTACTGGACCGACCGGCGTTACCGGACCGACCGGCGCTACCGGACCGACCGGAGCCACTGGACCGACCGGCGTCACTGGACCTACCGGCGCTACTGGACCGACCGGCGTTACTGGACCGACGGGAGCCACCGGACCGACTGGGGCTACCGGGCCGACCGGGGCCACTGGACCGACGGGCGTTACTGGACCGACCGGCGCTACCGGACCGACCGGCGTTACTGGACCGACCGGCGTTACTGGACCTACCGGCGCTACCGGACCGACCGGGGCCACTGGACCGACGGGCGTTACTGGACCGACCGGCGCTACCGGACCGACCGGCGTTACTGGACCGACCGGCGCTACCGGACCGACCGGAGCCACTGGACCGACCGGCGCTACTGGACCTACTGGAGCCACTGGACCGACCGGAGCCACTGGACCTACCGGCGCTACTGGACCTACTGGAGCCACTGGACCGACGGGGGCCACTGGACCTACGGGCGCTACTGGACCTACGGGAGCCACCGGACCGACCGGGGCCACTGGGTCGACGGGCGCTACCGGACCGACCGGCGTCACTGGACCGACCGGCGTTACCGGGCCTACTGGCGCTACTGGACCGACGGGGGCCACTGGGCCAACGGGCGTCACTGGACCTACCGGCGCTACTGGACCTACCGGTCCGACCGGCGCTACTGGGCCGACTGGAGCCACCGGACCGACCGGCGCTACTGGACCGACCGGCGTCACCGGACCTACGGGCGTTACTGGACCGACGGGGGCCACTGGACCTACTGGGGCTACCGGACCTACCGGCGCTACTGGACCGACGGGAGCCACCGGACTTACCGGCGCCACTGGACCGACGGGAGCCACCGGACCTACCGGCGCTACTGGACCTACCGGAGCCACTGGACCGACGGGCGCTACTGGACCTACCGGAGCCACTGGACCGACGGGCGCTACCGGACCGACCGGGGCCACTGGACCTACTGGCGCTACTGGACCGACGGGGGCCACTGGACCTACCGGCGTCACCGGACCGACGGGGGCCACTGGACCGACGGGCGCTACTGGACCTACGGGAGCCACCGGACCGACCGGGGCCACTGGACCTACCGGCGCTACTGGACCTACGGGAGCCACTGGACCTACCGGCGCTACTGGACCTACCGGAGCCACTGGACCGACGGGCGCTACTGGACCTACCGGAGCCACTGGACCGACGGGCGCTACCGGACCGACCGGCGTTACTGGACCGACGGGCGCTACCGGACCTACCGGCGTTACTGGACCGACGGGCGCTACCGGACCGACCGGAGCCACTGGACCTACCGGCGCTACTGGACCTACTGGAGCCACTGGACCTACGGGGACCACTGGACCTACCGGCGCTACTGGACCTACTGGAGCCACTGGACCGACGGGCGCTACTGGACCGACGGGAGCCACCGGACCTACCGGAGCCACTGGACCTACCGGCGTCACCGGACCGACGGGGGCCACTGGACCTACTGGAGCCACTGGAGCCACTGGACCTACTGGAGCCACCGGGCCTACCGGCGTCACCGGACCGACTGGGGTCACTGGACCTACTGGAGCCACCGGGCCTACCGGCGCCACTGGACCTACTGGAGCCACCGGACCGACTGGCGTTACCGGGCCGACCGGGGCCACTGGACCTACTGGAGCCACCGGACCGACCGGCGCTACCGGACCTACCGGTGCTACCGGACCGACGGGAGCCACTGGACCGACGGGGGCCACTGGACCGACGGGGGCCACTGGACCTACCGGCGTCACCGGACCGACGGGGGCCACTGGACCTACCGGCGTCACCGGACCTACCGGCGCTACCGGGCCGACTGGAGCCACCGGACCTACCGGGGCCACTGGACCTACTGGACCGACGGGAGCCACTGGACCGACTGGCGCTACTGGACCGACTGGCGCTACTGGACCTACAGGGCCGACCGGCGCTACTGGGCCGACCGGGGCCACTGGACCTACTGGCGCTACTGGGCCGACTGGGGCTACTGGACCGACTGGGGCCACTGGACCGACGGGCGCTACTGGACCGACGGGAGCCACTGGACCGACTGGCGCTACTGGACCGACTGGCGCTACTGGACCGACGGGAGCCACTGGACCGACTGGCGCTACTGGACCGACTGGCGCTACTGGACCGACTGGGGCTACCGGACCGACTGGCGCTACTGGACCGACTGGCGCTACTGGACCGACTGGCGCTACTGGACCGACGGGCGCTACCGGACCTACCGGGGCCACTGGACCGACTGGGCCAATTGGACCTACTGGACCTGCAGCCGCAGACCTATTATTTAATAATGAAGATGGAGCAATTATAGTTTTTGACGATGATACTGTTCCATTAAATACAGAAGTTACAGTTGTCACCGTTGATAACGTCAGTTTGGAAGAAGCTCAAGAAGTGAAAATTGACTATGCTTTATCAATTGAATCAGACAATGATGCAGATAATGTCTTAACCTTAGAAATTAGAACTTACCGTGATACGGATCTTATTCAGACACGTAACTTTACTAGAGGACTATCGTCGGCAGGGACTCAAAACTTCCCTATAGGTAACACTTATGTCGATGTAGCTCCATCAACAGATACGTTTGAATACAGTGTAGTAGTAATCGTAACAACAGCTACTAACGTCAATCTCGTTAATGCAGTTAATAGAGATTTAAACCTCATTGTCTTTACTGAATAATTTAAAAAAGGAAAGGGAGTACTCCCTTTCCTTATCCATCTAGTTAAAAGGAGTTAACAAAATGATTACCATTAGCTTATGTATGATTGTCAAAAATGAAGCAGATGTATTAGAGCGATGCTTAGCAAGCGCAAAGGATATTGTCGATGAAATCAATATTGTTGATACAGGCTCAACCGACCAAACCGTTGAGATTGCCAAAGGCTTTACTGATCGGGTGTTTTTTTATAAGTGGACGGGGGATTTCTCGGCGGCAAGAAACGAATCGATGAAGTACGCAACGAAAGATTATATCCTTTACTTAGATGCTGATGATGTGATTCTACCTGAAGATCAAAAGAAATTCCTCAAATTAAAAGAGACATTAGATCCTAATGTAGATGCCGTTTCGATGTACTATCATGCTGGCACAGACGATTTTGGCAATGTGACGTTGAAGTATCGTTTAAATCGTTTGCTAAAGCGTGCAAAGGGCTTTAAGTGGCAAGGGGATTGCCATAATTATCTTAATGTTACCGGGCATATTATCAATTCAGATATTGCCATTACCCATAAAAAGCTTCATCATTCTGTCGGAAGAAACCTTAATATTTATCAAAAACGCAAAGAAAGAGGCGATCAATTTACAGCACGGGATTATTTCTATTATGGCAATGAGTTGCGTGAGAATGGCCATTATCAAGAAGCGATCGATAGCTACAATAAAAACCTTAAATTAAAGACAGGATGGATAGAAGACAAAGTTTATGCTTGTATTAACAAAGCAGATTGTTATCGGTTTTTAAATCAAGCAGAAGAGGAACTTGCTGCCCTCTTTCAATCCTTAAATTATGCTAAAGTCCCAAGACCAGAAATATGTAGTCGTTTAGGGTTCCACTTTCAAAGCCAACATGCCTATCAGCAGGCGGTTTTTTGGTATGAGCTAGCGACCCAATTAGAGACAGATCCCAATAAGTGGAGCTTCACTTACCCTGCTTACTCGACCTGGTATCCACATTTACAACTTTGTGTATGCTACTATAGACTGGGTAACTTTGAAAAAGCCTTTGAACACAATGAGAGAGCACGCGTTTACCGTCCAGAAGACGAACGTATTTTATATAACAAGCAATTACTTGAAAATAAGCAAGCTTAGCTGCGTCACACCATTGAGCATGACTGCACATCAATGGTGTGACGTTACTCTAAAAACAACCACTTAATCAGTTCCCCTGCCATTCATTTAAAACAATGTTGCTTGATGCGATCATATTTAGTTTCAGCAATCGTTAAAATGAACAAATAAGTAGTGCTGCATCGCTATTCTCCTTTGTCAGATTTTGTCCTATATTATACCAACAATGAAAGCGTTCACTACTTATTGATTGTTCAATAACTTTTCCCTTACCCTATTATTTGCGTAACTGCGCACGTTTATCAGCCGCATCGGATCTTGCTTGTGCCTGTCTATCCTCCTGATCTGCTAACTCCTCAGAAAATTCAATATCAAGACCATCATTCTTCTTTCTCTTAATTTTGTTTTCATCTTGGCCAAGTTTGTTTTTTTCATCCATTAAACTAACCTCCAAATTATGTTTAAGCTTAGTATGGATAAACGTTATAATTTTATAAGTGAGTCGGATTTTCCAGAAAAACTTGTATCTGAAAGTTGTGTAAGTGCTAAAAACACCCGAAAAATTTGAGTGTGTTCTCAAACATTCAGGGTGTTTCGTCATCTTGATTGACTTAACTGTAGGTAGGCAGCCAATCTCCGTGCGTTTCGATTAGGTTATCACATAGTGAAATAATATCATCAATCGATAATTCTGCTGCTGTATGCGGATCCAGCAAAGCAGCTTGATAAATTTTTTCTTTCTTTAACGTTTTTGCTGCTTCAATCGTTAACAGTTGTGTATTAATATTGGTTCGATTTAAAGCAGCCAGCTGTTCGGGTAAAGCGCCGACATATGTTGGGCTCACACCACTAGCATCGACTAAGCAAGGCACTTCAACGACAGCATTCTCAGGTAAATTAGAAATTAATCCACCGGTATTTAAAACATTCCCTCCGATTTTAAAAGGTTGGTCCGTCTCAATAGCCTCAATAATATACGAACCATATTCATTTGTACGTTCGTGGGTGAGGTTTTGATTGTTAACCATATCATCACGCATTTGTTTCCAACCTTCCATTTGATCAATACATCTTCTTGGGTATTCATCAAGTGGGATATTTAATGTTTCAATTAACTCCGGATAATTTTTCTTAATAAAATACGGGTGATACTCAGCGTTATGCTCTGACGATTCTGTCACATAATAACCGAACTTATCCATCAACTCAAACCGTACCATATCGTGATGCTTGTCTTTCTGTTTTTGTTTTGCACGGCGTTTAATTTCCGGATAAAGATCCTCACCATTTCTAGTGATTTCCAATAGCCATGCCATATGATTGATACCAGCAATCTTCCACTGAACATGATCTTTCGGCAAATCCAATTGATCGAGTAAATGATCAGCACATACTTGGACACTGTGGCATAGTCCCACTGTTTGAATTCCTTCACCAATCATGATATTTGTTAATACCGCCATTGGATTGGTGTAATTTAAAAACAGGGCATCTGGGCAAACCTCTTTAATATCTCTTGCAAATTCCTGCATAACAGGTATCGTTCTTAAGTTACGAAAGATGCCACCAATTCCTAGGGTGTCAGCAATCGTTTGTTGTAATCCATATCTTTTGGGTATGTCAAAATCGGTGATTGTACATGGATCATAACCGCCTACTTGAATAGCGTTAACAATATACTTTGCCCCGCGTAACGCCTCTTTTCGATCACGGTAACTTTTTATCGTAACCTTCGATCGTAAATTTTTCTTTAAGTTCTTTAACATCGATTCCGAATCTTCAAGCCTTACTAAATCAATGTCGAACAGAGCAAATTCGAAGTCTTGTAGCGCCTCCACCTCCATACAATCTCCTAGAATATTTTTAGCAAAAACCGTACTGCCAGCACCTAAAAACGTTAATTTATTCATCGCGCTCATCTCCTTTCGTTTACTGATCACTGTCATTCTAAAGCAGAGAAAGCGCTTTATCAATTGTTAATAAAAATAAAAAGGATAAAATATTGCTGTTTTAATAAAAAACCAATAATCGAGCACGTGGCGGTTTTAGTCTGCGGTCTTAACCACCTCCTGATTTTAGTTAGTGAATCAGAACATTCGTGGCCTTACCATCCCCTTTAATAAATCTGCTTTACTTCTTATTTTGAGGGGGATTTACGGACGGTTATCTATGATAAATATTACCTTTCAAAAAAACGCAAAAGATTGCAAAAGATTGCGAGTTGTGATAATTTAAAGGTAAGGAGAGAAGATCATGCTAATTGAACAACGATTGGAAAAAATAAAGGCAATTATTGAGGAAGAACGAAGCGCCACAATGGCGTATTTAGCAGAGAAATTAAAGGTGTCAAAAGATACGATTCGTAGAGATTTAATTAAGTTAGAGCATCAGAACATTTTACGAAGAACGCATGGTGGCGCAGTTTCAATAGATCGAGAGGCTACTATCTTTAATTATCAGCAACGATCGAAAAAACACAATCAAATTAAGGAACAGATTGCTTATAAGACTGCTGAATGGATTAAAAACAATTGTTCGATCATCTTTGATTCCTCTACAACAGTTGAGGCAGTGATTCGGAAACTACATAATAAAACGATCTATGCGATCACTAATTCGCTAACACATGCCATTTTGTTAGCCCAATTCGAAAAAACAGAAGTAACCGTACTACCAGGTGCATTGCATAAAGAACAACTTTTTCTATATGGCTCTGAAACAGTTAAAAAAATTGAACACTATCATACGGATTACACGATTTTAGGCGTTTTCGCTATCTCTGCTGATGGGCTTTTCATCCATACAGAGGCAGAAGGTCTAGTCAAGCGGCAAATGATCGAGCAAGGCGATACCGTTATCGCTGTAGCTGATCACACTAAATTAAACACGACCGGCTTGTTTAAAGTCTGTGATTTAAATGCGATCGATGTATTAATCACTGATCACGTACCACAACAAGAATTCTTGACATGTTTACAAAATAACAATGTAAACATTATAACTTTAGATTAAAGGAGCATCTAAATGACCAACAACCCTATTACTTTTGAAACATGTCCTGAACCTAACACATATACCGATGTAGCACCGATAACTTTAACAGATCAAACGATAGAAGCAAGAAAAAATAAAGTATTACAAAAAATGCAAGAAGAAAAAATCGATGTGTTAATTATTTATGCTGACAAAGAACACGGCAGTAATTTTGAATACTTAACAGGCTTTATCCCCCGATTCGAAGAAGGACTATTAGTGATCGATAAATCAGGAAAAAGTACCGTAGTGCTTGGCAATGAAAATTTAAAACTAGCCAATTTATCACGTATTAAAGTAGATCTCATTCATAGCCCATTATTCTCACTACCCAATCAACCGATGGAGAATGACGATAAATTAGAAAATATTTTCTCTCACTTAAAACTACAAAACCAACAACGAATCGGCTTAATCGGATGGAAAATGTTCACAACATCTGTTCAGCCAGCTGAACAGATGTTAGACATCCCTTATTTTATAGTCGACGCATTAAAAAACGCAACAAAAGATGATGTCGAATTAGTTAACGGCGCCTATTTGCTTATAGGCGATCACGGTGCACGAACGACTAATAATGCAAATGAGATTGCCCATTATGAATATGGAGCGAATTTAGCATCAACACGTATGTTAAAGGCTTTAAACGCCATTGAAATCGGGGCAAAAGAAACAGACATTGGCCAACATTTGAATGCTGAAGGTCAATACAATTCGGTGGTAACTATTGCTGCTACCGGGAAAAGATTTGAAAAAGCTAATATTTATCCTAGCTATAAACAAGTAAAACGAGGGGATCCGATGTCACTAACCGTCGGCTATAAGGGCGGGTTATCTAGTAGAGCAGGTTTAGTTGTCGAAAATGAGCAACAACTACCTGAAGATCAAACTGATTATCTAGAAGCAGTGGCAAAGCCATACTATCATGCTGTCGTTACTTGGCTTGAAACGATAAAAGTGGGAATAAAAGGCGATCAGCTTTATCAAGCGATTGAGCGTGTATTCCCTAAAGAAAAGTATCATTGGCATCTAAATCCTGGTCATTTAGTAGCTGATGAAGAATGGATGGCTTCACCTATTTATAATCATTCTTCAGAGCCCCTAAAGAGTGGGATGATTTTTCAAATTGATATTATTCCATCTGTCCCTGGATACACAGGAGTAAGTGCGGAAGAGTGTGTTGCGCTAGCCGATCAAACGTTGCAAGCTAACATTAAAAAGCAATATCCCGAATTATGGGAAAGAATTCTCTCTAGAAAAGCGTATTTGCAAGATATACTTAATATTGAAGTGAGTCCAGATGTTTTACCGTTGTCTAATACTGTTGCTTACTTACGTCCTTTCTATTTGGCTAAAGATAAAGCTTTGAAAGTAAAGCGAGCTAGATAAAAAATAGAAAAGCTTGAAAGAACAAGCGATGAGAATAGGGTTAGGACACGCATGCGATTCATGCAATGCGCTTACTAAACTTATGTTGTGATGAATTGACTAACTTGAAGATCTCATACAGATAAACATCAATTATGACCTGAAATGTAAGAATATAAAACGAACCTTCAAATAAGGGGGGGCATTTTCGCTTTTCGCCCACTGATTGCAGGTTTATTGAGTGAATCAAGACATTACCGTTCCCGTTATCACCCAGCTCAATCGATTTACTCTACTCGCTATTTTGAGGTGGGTGGTTTACGGACAGTTATCTGTGATAAAAAATGGCTCTTAATTAAGAATCGGAAATGTTTACAGTCACATAGACAAAAGAAGGGCAATATGTATGCTTTTTCGACGTCTTTATTGAATAACAAATACGCTGTTTGTCGATGTTATAACCCTACAAACAGCGTATTATGATTTATCTAGATTTAGCAAAATTCAAGTAGCGCTATTCAACCGTTACAGCAGTTCCGTAAGCAATAATTTCTGATGCTGCCCCCATAACAGTTGAAGACTCTAACCGCATAGAAATAACTGCATTCGCATCTAAACTCTCTGCCTCGGCTGTCATGCGATCGAGTGCTTTTTTCCTCGCATCGTCCAGCATTTCTGTGTAAGCCTTTATTTCTCCACCGACGATCGTCTTAAATGATGACGTAATATCTCTACCTATATGCTTCGACTGCACCGTACTTCCCCTCACCAAACCCTTTAACGCTTTCACTTCTTTACCAGGCACAAAATCAGTCGTTACAATAATCATGCTCTCCACTCCTCTATTCTTCATCTTTTTGAAAATAATCATAAAACAGGCGATAACCTTCTATAATTTACCTTAGCCTATCAATGGAAGGAAAGCAACATTTTTTTAAATCACTGGTAAACACTATCTATATACATGTGATTATTATCTCGTTAACTGATTTTTAAGCCCACGCATGGGTAACATCTTTTACATCATGATTTTACGAAGATTTCTTTAAATTTTTGTTAAAAGGCACTCCTACACCTGCTGATCCTTTTAGGTAAAACAGGCTAAGAATACCCACTGTCAAAATCGTACTCATAAGATATGATGTGTGGATAGGTAAACCAAAACCAATTGATGCAGTTAAAATATAGGTAATGACCGCCATTGTTATAAATAGGGCTGGCACCATGGCAACAATATAATGTTTCTTTTCATTGTAAAGATAGACCGTACCAATCCACAATGCAATCGCAGCCATCGTTTGGTTCGCCCAAGAAAAATAACGCCATAACATCGTAAAATCAATGGTGGTTAGAAGAACCGCGCACCCAAAAATAGGAATTGCAATGAACAGGCGATTTATGATCTTTTTTTGCCCGAGCTTAAAATAATCTGCAATCACCATTCTAGCGCTTCGGAATGCTGTATCACCAGAAGTGATAGGCAAAGTAATAACACTGATAATAACAATCGTTCCAATCACTGAGCCTAATACTGCACCAGCAGCTTCTGATACAATACCACCCGTTCCAATGGTATGAATGAGTTCATTTAATGTAACTGGTCCGTCAAATAAACTCATCGCCGCAGCTGCCCAAACCATTGCCACTAAACCTTCTGCCACCATCATCCCATAGAATATTTTCCGCCCGTTGCTTTCTTTGTTCACCGTCCGAGCAATAATAGGCGACTGCGTAGCATGAAAGCCAGATAACGCTCCACAGGAAATGGTTAAGAATAGTAAAGGAAATATTGCTGTTCCTTCTGGGTGTTGATTGTTAAAGCTAAGTTCAGGAATAGGGGCTTGCTGTAAAACAAGTCCGATTCCCATTAGTACTGTACCCAAAAGCAAGGTCGCCCCAAGATACGGATAAATACGGCCAATGACTTTATCAATCGGCATCATCGTTGATAAAATATAGTAACAAAAAATAAGAATGATAAGGATTATTAATGGTGTAAAGCCGTCAAACATGTTATAAATGAGCTCTGCTGAAGACGAAACAAACACTGTCCCCACAAGTAATAGCAACAATACCGAAAAGAAATTGACAACATGACGCATAGCTCTTCCTAAAAACTTTCCCGTTAATTCTGGAAGGTGCGCACCACCATTCCGAATTGAAATCATCCCCGTCAAATAATCATGCACACCACCGGCGAAAATACAACCAATGGCAATCCATAGAAAAGCTACCGGACCATAGAGCGCTCCCATAATTGGGCCAAATATCGGCCCCACACCCGCTATACTAATTAATTGGATCATAGCATTCTTCTTTGTATTCATAGGTAGATAATCAACATTATCTTGCTTGCTATACGCTGGTGTTTGTCGACTATCATTTATACCAAAAACTTTCTCAATGATTCTTCCATAAGTGAAATACCCGATTATTAGAAATAAAATACCCGCTAAAAAAGTATACACGATGATCATCCTCTCTCTTATATTTAACCGCTTACATAAAGTATAAAAGAAGGAATGACTTAACCGCGTATACGAATGACAACATGTTTTAATCGAGCGTTAACATGTTCATTTTGCAAGACAACATACACATTTTTATTACAGTTCTAATTGATCCCGTAAACCTTTAATATAATTTCGACTGACCGGTAATTGATCACTTTCACCTGAGACTTTTAAATGATAAGCACCATTAAACCACGGTGAAATACTTTGAACAAATGTAATGTTGACTAAATAGCCTTTATGGATGCGATAAAAAGGATAAGGCTTTAATCGGGCTTCGATTGCTTTTAAGCTTAACTTACTATGATAATGACCAGATGTGGTAACAATTTGCGCATGCTTATCCAAGTAATAAATATATTTAATGTGATCAGGATTAATATAGATCGTTTTTTCGTCATCATCTACAGCCAGTTTTCCCACGCGCTGTTTCTGATTATTTTCCTGTGGAGATCGTTTATCCTTCATCCGCTCAATGGCTTGAAGCAGTTGTTTCTCATCATAGGGTTTTAGTAAATAGTCAACGGCTTGATAACGAAATGCTTCAACCGCAAACTCTGGATAAGCGGTGGCAAAAACAATCAGTGGTGGCTTTTTAAGTCCCGTAATTGTTTTGGCTACTTCCATCCCATTCATGCCTGGCATGTCCACATCCAAAAAGACAACACTTGGCTCTTGATCAATGATTTTAAGAATAGCTTCTTTTCCAGAACTTGCTTCATCAATGACTTCGATATCGTGATCATAACTTAATAAGTATTTTAATTCTTCACGGTTGTACGATTCATCATCAACAATGATCGCTCGAATTCTATCACTCATCAAAGCTTCCCTCCAACCTTGGAACAGAGAATGATACTGTTGTTCCATTATTTTCTTCACTCTTTATCTGTAATGCTGAAGCATGGCCAAATGTCAGTTCTAAGCGCCTATTAATATTGTATAAACCCACGCCCGTACCCGTTTTTGAATCTATGATTTTGTTTCCAATGCAAGTCAGTTGGTCACGAGCAATTCCTTTACCATCGTCTTTTATCATGATCTCAACATGTTCTCGCTTAGTTTTAACTGCTATTAAAATCGAACACGATCGCTCAATATCTTTGATGCCATGTTTAATTGCATTTTCTACAATTGGTTGCAGCGTTAAAGGGGGGAGCTTTGTTTGCAAAGCCGTAGCGTCAATATCATAGTTGATTTGTAGCCTTTCCGAAAATCGCGTTTCTTCAATGGTTAAATAGGATTTTATATGGCTTAATTCCGCTTCAATTGTTGTTATGCGTTGATTTGAAGCCTTAATATTTTGGCGGATAAACTGCGATAACGATTGAATCATCTCCCTAGCTTTATTCGGATCTATTCGAATCAAAGCATTGACGGCACTTAGTGAATTAAACATGAAATGTGGACTCATTTGTGCTTGGAGTGCATTAATTTCCGCCTTTTGAGCGAGTTGATAAGCTTCCTCTGCTTCTGACAACTCAATTTGATTGCTTAACAAAACACTTAAGCCACTGACTAATTCAATCGCGGCATTCTTCATATGATGCTGATCTGCATAATAGATTTTCAATGTCCCGATTGTTTTCTCTCTACTTTTCAATGGGGCGATAACCGCAAATCTTAAGGTGCAATTCGGATGATCACAGTGAATGCCTTTTTTAGTCGTCACATCAATTTCGCCATTATGAATAACCTCCCTTGTCGCTTCCGTTTGAATCGGGTCACCTGAACGATGATGGTCACTTCCCTGGCCAATATGCGCTAGAATGTCAGATTGGTTGGTAATCGCTACTGCAATAGGCTTTGTCTCAGAAAAAAGAATGTTGCAGACTACTTCTGCTGACTGGGCAGTCAAACCATTTCTAAGGTGCTTAATCGTTTGATCTGCGATCCGCAATGTTTGTTGCGCATGCGAGGCACCAACACGATCCTCTTTCTCCTGAACACTTTTAATAATCAGTAAAAATAAACCACAACCCAGTCCGTTAGCAATAATCATTGGAAAGCCAATCATCTGTACTAATGCGATGACACGATCTAGCGGTCTGGATAGGATAATGATCATCACCATTTGTATCGTCTCTGCTAATGCGCCGAGTAGAATAATGACAGGGATTGAAGGCATTTGTTTGTATTTTTGGTTGTATAACCCGCCTAGCAACCCTGCTATAATTGAAGCGAGCCCACACGCTAAACCCGTATAGCCACCTAATAAAAAACGATGACCACCCGCAATCAAACCAGCGCCTCCCCCTACTTTGTATCCACCAAAGATGCCAGCAAGCACAACACCAATCACCCGAAAATTAGCGATTGCTTCATTTGTTTCAATCCCTAGGAGTGACCGTTCATACTGAAACGTATCTAAACTCAACGCAAAGCCAGAGTACGTTCCAATAATGCCAAACACCCCAAAGAAAACCATCGCTGCATACGTTTGCTTAGTCGTCATCTTTGTTACCGTTAACATGTTGCGTGAGAACTGTAATCGCGTAACAACAAAGGCAATTGTCACGATAATACCCAAACGTTCAAGCATCATAAACAATATTTCTAACATATGTAACCTTCCCCTCACGACGTTAAATCATCTAAAAATTAACTGCCACTGTTTTTCATTCATCTCTTTCACTTATACCGTTCAGCCTTACATTTACCTTATTTTAACACAGGTAGAATTAGCTTGGACAGCTTTCTTACTATTTCTTAACGTCACATATGGAAGGGTGACAGCACTTTCTTTAATTCCAGTGCTATAGCTCATCATTACAACAATTTATATCTAACCCCTACATCTGTTTTCTATCTACTTTAATGAAACGATCTTAAAGTAATATTTAAGGCTTATCATAAATTCATAAACTTTTTATTTCGTTGGCAAGTTTACCTACTGGTGCCATGATAAAAGATCGCAATCAAAACTAATGGTGCTTTTGATTCCATAGGTTAAAACCATATAGCAATTAGATTTTCTAAGTAATCTGTAAATCATCAAGGTAAACAGAGTAAAATTTGGTATAATAGGAAGGAACGTAGTATGTTTTTATTGGGGAGAGAATTAAATGGGCCATTCAAAAAAAACACCAAAATATAAACTAATTGAAAATTACATATTGCAAAAAATTAAAGGTGGCGAGTATCAAAAAGGAAGTCCAATTGAGACGGAACAAGAGCTAGTCGACAAGTTCAATGTTAGTCGTGTAACAGTTAGGCAAGCGACAAATAACTTGGTTGCCAAAGGATTCTTGTCACGCAGTCAAGGTAGTGGAACATATGTAACAAATCAAAATGTAATGGAAAGATCAACAAATGTAAAAAGCTTCACTCAAGAAATGCTCGAATCTGGAAAAAAGGCGTCAACCGAAATCATTGAGTTTAAAGTTATACCAGTCAGTGAAGAAATTGCAAAGAAGCTACTTATTAAAAAGGATGACCCTATTTATTATATTAAACGCTTGCGAAAAGCAGATGAGATTCCAATGATGCTCGAGACGAATTATATGGATGTAAAGCGATATCCTAACCTATCTTATGAAAGCATTTGTGGCTCGAAGTATGACTTCGTGGAAGAAGTCACAAAAGAAGCAATCGATCATTCTCACCATATTGTATTGCCGATCATGCCATCAGATGAAATGGTTCACTTCTTCCATTGTGACCCCACAACTCCATTACTTAAAGTGCTAAACTCGACCTATCTATCGAATGGAGAGCTATTAGACTACACTGAATTAGTGCTAAATGTAGATGAATATCAGTATCAGTCAGTAAGAGGAAAATAAAAAGATGTATTAAAGTGTCAGCGGATTTTTCATCCACTGGCACTTTATCATTATCAAATGATAGGTTAAGACCCCCTTCTTTCCATATCTACAAATGATAATATATTTATTTTATTTATAAATACATTTAAATACTATAAAATGAGCTTAAATTAATGATGTGTTTACGCTCTTTAAAAAACAGCTATACACCTCATGAATACGGACATTAACATCCGTTATCCCCATTTAAACAGATGATCTCTTCTCTCTATTTTGAAACAGATATTTTACGGACGGTTATTAGCAATAAATATAATTTTATTTAATTTATTAATACATTTTATAAAAATGTATTTACATTTTAATTTAAGCGTTGTATGATTGAATTGAAAACGATAACATTTTCGCGAAAACTGGCTAACCGTTTTCTTGTTCTTGAAAAGAAGGCATACTACAGATGGAAAGGAAGGGATTCACATGAAAGATCAATTAGTTGAATTTGGTCAACGGTTGGGTAAAGCTATTTTGCTACCAGTGGCTATTTTACCAGTAGCAGGATTGTTGCTCGGCGTATCCGCTGCTTTATCAGGAGATGCAGTAGTTCAGACTTATCCAATTCTAGATAACACCGCTCTACAAGCAATCTTACGTATTATGAATGCAGCTGGATCAGGGGTTTTTAATGCGTTACCACTTATTTTCGCTATTGGGATTGCCGTTGGATTAGCTCGCAGAGAAAAAGGCGCCGCAGGATTAGCAAGTGTCGTTGGCTACTTCGTTCTGATTATAACTATTAATGCGCTTTTAGACATTACCGGACAACTAGCAACAGCAGATATTGACCCTCGTCTCGTTGGACAAGGTGCCCAATTTGGTATTATGACACTACAAATGGGCGTATTTGGCGGGATATTAGCAGGGATAATTACAGGTTTGGTCCACAATCGCTTTTATAACATTAAGTTACCAGAGTTTCTTGCGTTTTTTGGAGGTTCTCGCTTTGTCCCAATTTTAAATACCCTTGTTTTTCTAATAGTAGGTTCAATCATGTTTATTTTATGGCCGTTTATCGGGAATGCTATCTCAGCCTTTGGTGAGTTCGCTACCGGACTAGGTACATTTGGTGCATTTTTGTACGGGTTGATGTTAAGAACATTATATCTGTTCGGCTTACACCACGTTTTCTATTTACCATTCTGGACAACCGCTGCTGGTGGAACATTAGAAGTTGGCGGGGAAATGTATGAAGGTTTTCAAACTATTTTCTTAGCACAATTGTCAGACCCGAATACAACACAATTTTTTGGTAATTTAGCACTCTTTAATAGTGGTCGTTATTTTCACATGATGGCTGGAATGATTGGTATTGTCCTTGCTATGTACAAAACTATTCCTAAAGGGCCTAAGAGAAAAGCAACATCTGGATTTCTGCTTTCAATAGGACTAACCGCTTTCATCACTGGGGTAACTGAGCCTATTTCATTCGCATTACTCTTTGCATCACCCATTTTATTTATAGCAGAAGCTATTCTTTTCGCAAGTAGTTTTGTATTAGCTAGCTTATTTAATATCACCATTGGTTCAACTTTCTCAGCTGGATTGGTTGAATTCTTACTGTTCGGCGTTTTTCAAGGTAATGATAAAACAAACTATCTATGGATTATTTTATTATCTATACCGGTTATGTTTGTCTATTACTTTGTGTTTAAGAAATTGATTTTAAAATTAAACGCAAAAACACCAGGACGTGATGATGAAGAAATTACTGATGAAGAAAAAAAATTAAATGCTAAATATGAAACCGGCCAAGCACATTACATTGTTGAGGGGCTAGGTGGTTTTGATAACATTACAGATATAGACAATTGCGCAACGCGGTTACGTGTTTCCGTAAAGAAACCAGACCAAATTGATGCAGAGGCATTAAAGAAAACCGGTGCAATGAATACGGTTGTTCGCGGTAAAGCCATTCAGGTTATCTATGGACCAAAAGTCAATATAGTCAGAACAGATATCGATGAGTATATCGATAAAAATAATATTGAACATTTAAAACAAAAATAAATAATACTGGCGCTCTATTTGATTGGTATATCAAATAGAGCCTTCCTCAATCTTTCAAACCAAAAGGGGTGCAATAAAAATGAAAAAAAATATTATTTATATTCATACACATGATAGTGGTAAAGTATTAAGTCCATATGGCTATAATGTACCCACACAGTCATTACAGGCATTCACCAAAGATGCTACTATTTTTCGAGAAGCGTATTGTGTTGGACCAACCTGTTCACCTAGTCGTTCTGGACTCTTAACTGGGATGTACCCACACAGCAACGGCATGTATGGATTATCTCAGCGCGGATTCAAACTTCACGATTATAACCAACATTTAGTTAATTTCTTAAAAGAGAACCACTACCATACTGTTTTAGCTGGAATACAACACGAGGCAGGTAGTTATATTGATCATGAACAAGGCGCAAAGATCATTGGATACGATCAAGATATTAGTGCTGATAATGCTGGCATGCCAGAAGAGGAGCTTGTTAAATGGGACTATGACAATGCTTTTAAAGTAAAGTCATGGCTAGAAAATTATCGGGAAGATAAACCGTTTTTCTTATCGTATGGACTGTTCTCCACACATCGTAAATTTCCAGAAAAAGGTCATGATAATCAAGAAGAAATTAACGCTAACTATATTATGCCTCCTGATCCACTAGCTAAAGAACGCACAATACGCGAAGATTATGCAGGTTATTTAAAGTCCGCATCGTGGTTTGATGAAAGTTTCAAAGTTGTGATGAATGCCATTAAGGAGAATGGCTTTTATGAGCAATCCATTATTATCTTTACAACAGATCATGGGATAGCCTTTCCATTCAGTAAGTGTAATCTTTTTGATACTGGCATTGGTGTCTCTTTGATCATGCGTGTCCCAGATAGTCAAATGCACGGAAAAGAGATAGATGGACTTATTTCTCAAGTTGATGTCTTTCCCACGCTTTGTGATTTAATTGGTATTAGAAAACCGGACTACCTACAAGGTGAGTCTTTTGCAGAAATGTTCGAGCAGCAAGATACGAGTGGACGAGAAGAAATTTTTTCAGAAATTAATTATCATACTTCCTATGAGCCTGCTAGGAGCGTAAGGACTAAACGTTATAAATATATTAAATTCTATGATCGTGACTATTTAAAAATAAATCGTACCAATATTGACAATTCCATCAGTAAAGTGTTCTATCAAGAGCATGGCTTAGAAAAAGCCCAAAAGCCTGAAGAAGCACTGTATGATCTCTACTATGATCCTTCAGAAACAAACAATGTTATTGAGCACCCTGACTATCATGACGTAGTGATAGCAATGAGAGAAAAGCTACTTGAGCATCAAACAAAAACTAATGACCCTATTTTAACAGGGCATTTTCAGGTTCAAGAGGGTTGGAAAATAAATAAAAAAGAACACTACAACCCAAGCTCAAAAGATCCAGATGACTTTTTAAAAATAGGCGAGTGATGAAACAGTTGTACCTAACACAACCCGAAAGGATGACTCAGTGTGGCTATATCCGAATCACAAAAAGCCCTAATTAAACAATTAAAAGATGGTTTAATCGTTTCTTGCCAGGCAAAAGAAAGTGATCCCATTTATATACCTGGTATTATCGAAAAAATGGTGGCCTCAGCTATATGGGGAGGGGCAAACGGCCTAAGAATCGATACGCCAGAGAACGTAAGCATGATTAGAACACAAACAGAACTACCGATTATTGGACTTTGGAAGCTTTACAGTACTGAATCAGACGTATTTATTACGCCTACAATGACCGCTGTTGATGCAATAATCAAAGCTGGAGCTGATATTGTGGCAGTAGATGCAACAAATCGTAAAAATGCGCAAGGCGAAATGGCGTATGAAATAATTAAGAAAATAAAACAGGCTTACCCACACATATTAATTCTAGCTGATATTCGAAATGATGAAGAAGCAAGTCAAGCATTGGATTTAGGCGCTCATATGGTCGCACCGACACTCTATCGTTTTGATCCTAAAGCTAAATCTACAGAACACCCTGATTTTAATATGCTAGCTCGAATCGTTAAAGCAGCAAAGGGGAAGGGTTACGTGTTAATGGAAGGTAAAATACACACACCCGAGCAAGCCGTCGAAAGTCTCTTTCTTGGTGCCCACTCTGTTGTAGTAGGCAGTGCGATTACACGACCGCATCTTACGACACGGAGATTCACTCAAAAAATGAGTCATTACGAAAATGAAATTCCATTATATTACTAGGATGAATCAAGGAGAAATGACATGTATCTTATATATTTCTTGATTGGCTTTATAGCGACTGTTTTAGGTGCAGCAGCTGGTCTTGGTGGAGGTATTATTATCAAGCCCGTCCTAGATTTCTGGGGGCAATCAAGCTTGGAACTAATCGGTTTCCTTTCAGCCGTGACCGTTTTTTCTATGGCTTCCGTATCTTTGCTCCGTACAAAGAAAAGAACCATAAAAATTGAGAAAAAACAAAGCCTAATGATTGCATTTGGTTCCATAGCTGGTGGCTTTATTGGAAAAGGACTATTTACTATTCTAGTAAATCATCTGTTACCCACTAGAATAGTAGGTCTTATCCAATCGATTTTATTAATTGGCATTTTACTTATCATTGTTCTTTTTATCAAATTCCGTTTGTATGTTAAAACTTATCAAATAAAGAACAAACTCGTAATTTTTTCGGTTGGCTTAGCGCTAGGTGTCATTTCTGCATTTATAGGCATTGGCGGTGGACCACTTAATGTCGCTATCCTTGGTTGGCTTTTTTCCATGAACACCAAACAAGCTGCTTATCATTCTATCTTTATCATCTTTTTTTCACAGCTGTCAGCAATCATAATCACTCTACTAACAGATGATATCCTTCTATACGATTTAAGCATGTTACCCGTTATGGTTCTAGGTGGTATAGTTGGAGGGATCGTAGGTTCTAGGTTATCTGAACGATTATCAAGCCTTCATGTTGAGTATATCTTTAACACAGTGATTATCATCATTATTGTTATTAATCTTATTAATATTTTTCAATTTATTCAGTTCCAAACAAGTTAGCAATCGTTCCTATTTCATTGTAAATGTGAGCATAGTGCATAGTGACCTGTAGACCGATTTAAACACTAACATCCGAGGGAAGTCAGGGTTATTAAATGGCTTAACCTTTTTCGAAAAGTACTTGCCACAGGGAGGGAAACAAAGATGACAATCCATTCATTAAAAGACCACGTTAAGATAACAAGTGTGATGTGGAAAACAGTGTCTGAATCGTGCAATCTGGCATGCGACTACTGCTATTATAGTACCTGTGAAGGGAGAACAGGTAAAGCAACTCAGATTGATTCCATTACGTTAGAAAAGTTTATTAAAGAGTATATGGAAATGTCACATGGTTTAGTCAATTTCGTTTGGCAAGGTGGTGAACCACTACTTGCAGGGATTGATTTTTTTGAACAAGTTGTTTCCTTTCAAAAAAAATATAGCACGAAATATAAAAGAGCGAAAAACTCTATTCAAACCAATGGCACCTTAATTAACCAGCATTGGGCTGATTTCTTTGCTGAACATCAGTTTTTTATTGGCATTAGTTTAGATGGACCAAAAGAAATTCATGATCAACGAAGAGTAACAAGATCAGGTCATCCTAGTTTTGATCTGGTAATGCGTGGCGTGAATTATTTGCAAAGCGCTGGTGTGGAATTTAACATTCTGACAGTCATTCATGAAAACAATGTTCTTCGTGGTCATACGTTAATGGCATTTTATCGGGACATGGGCTTTACTCATGTGCAATTTATTCCTTGTATGGACTTTAAGGCACAACATTTAGATCAACCTGGCGTATTTTTAATTACAGCAAAAGAATACGGGGATTTCCTGTGTGAAATTTTTGATTATTGGTATAATGATGGTTATCCAATGCTCTCAATACGATTCTTCGATAACTTATTAACCGCCTATTTAAATCACACGCCTGAACACTGTGTCCATCAAGAAACATGTCCTAGAACCATTGTATTTGAGCAAAACGGAAATGCTTACCCTTGTGATTTTTATATTGATGACCATTATCTATTGGGGAATATTAAGGTGAACAGCTTTAAAGAAATTGCAACACACACTAATATGGATAAGTTTTTAAAAGAAAAGCCCCTATTGCCCAAGCAATGTCAAGGATGTGAATTTTTACATTTATGTCATGGCGGGTGTCCTAGAAATCGACTCAAAGAAAACAATGAAGTTGGTGTTGAATATTTCTGTGAAAGCTATCAACAGATTTATCGTTATGCTGATCAACGTCTACAATCACTTGCCAATCGAATTAAACGAGAAAAATTACTTGCTTTAATTCATGCCGGTTATCCTTTACCATTAAAATCTGAGCCCTGCATATGTGGTAGCGCTAAAGCGTTTAGTACATGCTGTGAGACCTTACTAGTAAGTAGAAAAAACTGAAGCTGGAAATGTAGCCACTCTGCTAATTATAAACAGTTCAATGCTACAGTATTAAAGAACTTTCTAGCAAAGAGAAGAAAAGGGGAAATGAACAATGCCTAATGATCAAAAACCATGCTGCAGTGCTTCTCGTCAAATGCTTAATGTTGAATTAGAAGGCCATAAAAAAACAATTATTCAACCCGCTACAGACACAAAATTTTCCGATAAATTAATTGAGATTCCAGCAGGGGCATTTTTAATGGGTACGGACGATGCTGATGGTTTCCCTGACGACGGCGAGGGTCCCATCCATACTGAAGTTGTGGATACATTCTTAATTGATTCACACACAGTAACAAATAAAGAGTTTGCTATCTTTATTGAAGAGACTGGCTATCAAACAGATGCTGAAAAATACGGCTGGTCGTTTGTATTCGATGCACTTATTAAGAACAAAAGTGCTCCCTCTGTTAGAAAACTTCCTGGATTAGCATGGTGGTATGCTGTCATGGAAGCTTATTGGTATCAACCAGAAGGAAAAGGAAGCTCAATAGAAAATCGATTAGATCACCCCGTTGTTCACGTCTCATGGAATGACGCACATGCCTTTGCAAATTGGGCTGGAAAAAGATTGCCGCAAGAAAAGGAATGGGAATACGCAGCTCGTGGTGGCTTAGTCCAAAAAAGATACCCCTGGGGAGATGAGTTAACACCAAATGGTGAGCATTATTGTAATATATGGCAAGGTGAGTTTCCTTATCACAATACAGAAGAAGATGGCTACCTTACAACCGCACCAGCAAAGTCATTTCCACCTAATGGCTACGGCCTTTTCAATATGTCAGGGAATGTATGGGAATGGTGCTCAGATCAATTCACCATAAATGGCAAACGAGATTTACGAAGAAAAAATAGTCGCGTAACCCGTGGAGGCTCTTACTTATGCCATCATTCCTATTGCAATCGTTATCGGGTTGCCGCAAGAACATCAAATACCATAGATAGTTCGTCAAGCAATATGGGATTTCGTTGTGTTAAAGACTCGAGGATCGATTAAGTCATGCCTTCAAGCACACTGATGCTATACGCTCCACAATCTACTAGGATTAGTGGAGTGTATCGAAGTAAGAATTAATTCTTCTTTCACGCCTTCGTTATTCCTCTTTTTAAATTTCTACCAATCAGTAAATGCTAAAAATAAAATTTATTTTTAGCATTTGTGTCATACAAAATTTGCATTTAGCATTATTTCATATCCTTTTCTCTCTGTTCTTTAAATTAGATGTTTTAAACTCCATAAACTGGAGTTAAATGTCGTTAAACACGTTGTTTAAGGACGCGGTATGACCGTTGGGAATTGAGTTTGACGTACATGAGTCCATTCTAAAATCAAAATGAAGAATCGTAATCCGATTCGGTGTTGGATTGAACCAGAGAATGGGCAAATACAAGGAAAAGCTATTGGTGGACTGACGTCGTCCGATATTAAGTCAAGCGCTTGATGATAAATACTGGCCAAACCAAGTTCTTAAAAGTCTATTTGGTAGATATGAGACTGCACGTTGGACTTAAATGAAACCGCCGTATACCGAACGATACGTACGGCGGTGTGAGAGGACGGGAGTTAATCGCTCCCTCCTACTCGATTGTTGTTCGCCAAATTAAGACAAAAGACCTCTATTTTTAGCAGGTTTCTCTAATAATTAGCTTAGGTTCAATTTCTTCGTAATCCAGTTTTACAATATTCAATTCATTATATATATAATGAAAGGCATTTTTAGCTTGCTTCTCCAGGTAAGTGTCAACAGTCGTAATATTCATCAATTGTCCAAAATTTGAATTATCAAACCCTATTACTTCACAGTCTTCAGGAACTTTAAATCCATTTTTTTTAATAGTAGATATAAATTCTGTTGCTACATAGTCAGAATATATGACGATCGTTTTAGGAGCTTTATCCCCTAAAGATATCCATTTTTCTGCCGCATCTACTCCTGCATTTATTTGAAAAGAGTAAAAAATTTTCCAATAATTATCTGTATTATGATTTTTCTCGAAGGTTTTGATGGCTTTCAAGCGAGCTTGAGTGTTTGAATTATTTTTATCATTAAAAATGTGTCCTACCTTATGTGTATTTTTCGAGTAGATATATTCTAATATTTGAAGATAAATCGGATAATGATCAATATAAGAGGAGTAAATCTTTTTAGAATCGATTCTCCTCCAAGTTGATATGGGGCCGAATTCTGCATACGGAAGTATTTTTTTCCAGCTACTTCTTTTTTCAAGCAAAAAGACGCCATCTAATAATCTCATCATCATTAGATTAAGTATTTCTAACTCTTCTTGCTCAGTCTTTTTGAAGTAAACATTTACTCGATAATCATATTTTTCGGCTATTTTAACAAAGTAATGGATAAAGTCTCCAACAGATGGATAATAGTCATTAACTAAGAATCCGATTGTATTTGTTCGCTGATATTTCAACTGTCTGGCAATATGATTTGGGACATATCCTAATTCCTTAACAGCTTTTAAGACCTTTTCTCTAGTTTCTAAACTAACATAGCCATTTCCACTGATAACTCTAGACACAGTAGATTTGGATGTTTTAGACAATTTTGCTATATCTATAATAGTTACCATAATTAACCTCCGTTGAATGTGACTTTCATTCAAATTAAAAACAACAAAGATTTATCACAAATGACCGTCCGTAACCCCCCTTCAAAGGTGGGGGTTACGGAGGCTAATGTCCTAATTCATTCACTCAACGACCCATCATTGAGTGAAGAGCGAAAACGCTCACTGATTGAAGGTTCGTTTTATAAAAAAATTCATTCTTTTAGTGTTTAAATTCATTTTACTCTATTTCATATTGATTTGAAATTGGTTATTCTTTTAACCAATCTAATTTTTAACTCATCAATCTAGAAATGACCTAAGACTATACAAGCCTTAGGTCACAGTTCTTCAAAATTAATTTACTAATACTTTATTGCACTTATCTAGAATATCTTCTGGTACTTCTTGACCGATTCCTGGTCGATCAGAGATTTCAATGTATCCATTTATCGGTTTATCACTATATTTCCCTAAACTCTGCGTAAAATCACTTAGATTCCCAACATGGTATTCATGAATTAAAAAATTGGGTATTACGGCAGCAACCTGTATAGCAGCGGCGTTAGAAATAGGTCCCCCACAAACATGTGGTTGGACTAAAATATCATAGACTCTTGCCATATCACATATTTTTTTCACTTCTGATATTCCACCACTATTAGCTAAATCGGGCTGAATAACATCTAAGCTACGCTCTTCAATAAATGGTCTGAAGCCATACCTTGAATATATACGTTCACCTGAAGCTAATGGGATTGCTGTCTTATTTTTCAGTTGTTTCATCAACTGTGGATTAAGCGGACCACAAGGTTCCTCTAAATAATAGATGTTATAATCTTCGACTAATTTGATAATTTGTATTGCTGAGTTAATATCTGTTTTAGCATGTAATTCAAGAATAATATCAACATCCTCCCCGACTGCTGTCCGAATAGCTGACATTCGTTCTTTACAAAGCTTCAATTTTTCATTTGATAACATTCCATCATTTCTGTAATTTTTATTGCCATTAATGTCTCGTTGTAACGGATCAACTTTGATTGCATTGAATCCTTCAGCAACAGCCTTGGAAGCTGCCTCAGCATACTCAGAAACTCCCCCTAATGGCTTAGTGTTTTTATCCCAGCCAAACTGTGTTTGACTCGCATAGGTTCTGATTTTGTCCCTAGTTTTTCCACCCAACAGTTCATATACAGGGACATTCAGTGCCTTTCCTTTAATATCCCAAAGCGCAATGTCAATGGCACTAATCGCTGAGAAGATAACGGTACCTCCTCCAAGCCCCCAAAACGTTTCCTTATAGAATTGATCCCATATTTTTTCAATATTATTGGGATTTTCTCCAATAATCATTTGTGAAAAATCTTTTAACTGACCAATTGCCGCATTTTTACTGTTTCCATATGCCAGTCCTGCTTCTCCGTACCCACTAATCCCTTCGTCAGTATTTATTCTGATGAAAATGGGTACATTAGGTGCATGGGTATCATAATCAGCACAAAATATTTCAATATCTGTAATTTTCATACAACATCGCCTCCGAAATTATTAGTAATTTGCAAAATACTATCATCACTTGATAATGATTTTTTATCTGTTACGCCAACATTTTCTTTATTTGCGTTCAAAACTAAAACAATAACTGTATCATCAAAACCTTTCTCTTTTAAATAGTCTAAGTCTACTTCCACTAGTTGATCTCCAGCTTTAACCGTCTCATCTTTTTCAACAAGTAATTTGAAACCAGTGCCCCCCAGTTTAACAGTATCAATGCCGATATGAATCAAAATTTCAGTACCATCATTGCTAACGACCCCAATAGCATGACCTGTTGGATAAATCATTGAGACTCTACCATTTACAGGAGCATAAATCTTTCCCTCTCTTGGACATATACCTATACCGCTCCCCATACTTCCAGAAGCAAAAGCTTCATCATTCACTTCGGTTAACGGAACCATTATACCATCTACTACGTTTTTGATTTCTTCTTTTACTTTTTTCTCAGATTTATCAGTTGTTAATGTCTCTTCTTTATCTATTTTTACAAATAAATATGTTAAAACAAAGGACAGTACCAGTGCTATAATTGCAGTAATTAATGCATTAATAAAATTTCTTGGATCATCTCCTATAAATACAGGCAGTGATAGGAAACCCGCTGAAGCAAAAGCATATCTGACCACACCTGTTAACCCTGCGTATAGCCCAGCAATTCCTCCTGAAATCATGACAATTGCAAGTGTTCTCTTATATTTCAAAGTAACCCCATATAATGCAGGTTCTGTAATTCCTGATAGAGCTGTAATTGAAGCAGATAGAGCAATTTCTTTTTTTGCTAAATTCTTACTTTTTAGCCCTACAGCAAGTGCTGCTCCACCTTGCGCTATATTACTTCCTAACATTCCAGGTCCCATCAAAGTTTCATATCCTAAATTGGATACTGACAAAATGGCAAATGGCGTAATTGATAAATGCATGCCCATCATAACAAGAAGCGGAGAAAATATTCCCATTATTGTCGGAACAGTCCACGGAGCGTAAGTATTCAACCTTTCAATGATGAAGTAAATACCTTCGCCAATGTATGCTCCCAAAGGACCAATAACAATTAATGCAATTGGAGCTGTAATTAATAAAATTAGTACTGGTCTTAACATCGTTTTTATTAGATTTGGCGTAAATCTTTCAACAACACGCTCTACATAGCTCATTATCCAGACGACTAAAATAATTGGGATAACTGTAGATCGATAAGAAACGGAATAAACAGGCAATCCGAGTAACGAAATATCAGAACCGCTTGCAACTAACTCTATAAAAATAGGATGTAGTAAAACTCCTGCCATAACCATAGCCATAAATGAGCTTGTTTTAAACTTATTTGCTGCGCTATTAGCTATAAAGAAAGGTAAAAAGTAAAATGGGGCGTCAGAGATCATGTCAAGTAATTGATAACTTTGAGATTCAGCACTGACACCGAAAATTACCAATAAGGCCAGCAGAACTTTTACCATCCCACCTGCGATAATGAGTGGAATAATAGGAGCCATGATCCCAACCAATGTATTTATTCCAGTTTTGAACACATTTTTTATGCTGAACGGTTCTTTTGCTTGTGCATGTTGAGTAATCTCAGAACTCCCTTCAGAAGTCTTAACACCGTGAGCAATCAAGTTATTATAATATTTATCTACTTCTGCTCCAATAATAATCTGATACTCTTTACCTGACTTTATGGTATTTATAACACCTGGTACCGCTTTCAATTTACTACTGTTAAATTTTGAATCATCTTTGATTATAAATCTTAACCGTGTCATACAGTGATATAGTTCAACAATATTATCATGCCCGCCAACACCTTCAATTATCAACTTGGAAATATCTTCTTGTTTCAAAGCAAATCACCCTTTATATAATTTTTTTCTACTTTATTGATAATTACAGGCCTGAAACAATATGGAGTATCATTGACAAGCCTGTAATTACTATTTTAGTTCTCAATTTCTAAGGAAGCTTGGCTACAATCGCATCCTTTACAAATACGCCTTTGTTTTCTAGTTCTTTGATTTTCTCAGAGAACTGAGGTAAGTACTTTTTATTTGCAACTAACATTTCATCTAATAAATGCTTAGCCTTCTGACCACTTAGAATCAAAGGATTCATTAAAAATGCTTGAAGTGCTAATCCATAGTCTCCTGTCACAGCTGCTTGGATCGTGACCAGCTCCATATTTTTCATCAATTGAATCCATCCCCTTTCAGCAGGTTCAAAAGGGCCGAATGTTAGTGGGATCGCTCCGGAAGAACCAATCAGTGATGAAACCTCTACGACATGATCAATAGGCAAATCAGGAATCGCACCATCATTCTTAGTTAATACAACCATGTGCTTTTTTGTATTTCCATAAATAGATGCAATAGATTCACAGGCAGCATCACTATAGTAAGCTCCACCTCTTTCTGCCAGCTGTTTTGGTTTATAATCTAAGTTTGGATCCTTGTATAACTCGAATAACTGTTCTTCTAGTTCAGCAACTTGTTGTCCTCGAGTTCCATTATTACTAAATTCTTTTAAATTGTGTTCAAGCATCTCTTCCTCATGGTAATAATATCTATGGTACCCACAAGGTATCAAATTCATTTCATCTAATTGTTCTTTGAAAAAAGGGACATCAAAAATGTTTTTAGGTAGTCCGGCATCTTCTCCTTGAGCCATTTTCCCAATGATTTCTTGCGTGATTTCTTTTCCCTGATCATCCCAAACTCGATGCCAGTGAAAATGATCTATTCCTGCAAATTTGTAGGTCAACTCTTCTAAATTCTTATCAATTAATTCAGCTTCACTCATCATAGCCATAACTGGAACATTACATAGTCCGATAACTTTATCCCATTTCCCGTACGTCATAATCGCTTCTGTAATCATTCCACTTGGATTTGTGAAATTTACCAACCAAGCATCTGGACATAATTTCTTCATGTCTTCTACGATATCTAAAATGACCGGTATGGTTCTAAACGCTTTAAAAATTCCACCTGCACCATTCGTTTCTTGCCCTAACATGCCGTAGGAGTTGGGGATTCTCTCATCTTTTATGCGAGATTGTAATAATCCTACTCTGAACTGGGTAGTAACAAAATCCGCTCCTTTTAAGGCCTCTTTCTTATCCAAAGTCATATGAATCTTCCAGTTTAGACCAGCTGCTTCAACCATTCTTTGAGCCATGGCACCAACAATTTCAAGCTTTTCTTTCCCCTCTTCGATATCCACTAGCCATATTTCGCTAATTGGCAGCTGATTTCTACGATTAATAAACCCTTCAATTAATTCAGGGGTGTAGCTCGAACCTCCGCCAATTGTAACAATTTTCAAGCTGTCTTTATTCACGATTTTAACCTCCTGTTTGTTTCTAAAATCACTATAATTTGTGGGAACGTTCCCATGTCAATAACGTTTTTTAAAAATTTTTTTCACAAAATATGTATCAATTAAAGCAAGTCCATCAACCTTACTTACAAACTATCAACATGCTGTAGGAGCCAATCAAAGACTAAGTGAAATATTGCTGAAGTCCAAAGAAGATTTAAGACTACACGAAGATGTTTCAAATATCGATTTTATTTTCTAATTTATAGATCAAAAACCCCGCACCTTTGTTTATAAAAACCATGTGCGGGGTAACATCTATTAAAAAACTTCTATAATTATTCTGATATTTTGAAGTGACTAACCTTCTTTGATAGATCTTCTGCGAGTTGAGCTAGTTGATCAGCACTTTGTGTCACTTCTTCCATTGAGCCTAGTAATTGTTCCGAGGAAGCAGCTGTTTGTTCAGTACCAGCAGCTGACTCTTCTGAAACAGATGCAATTTCTACAATTGATTGATTCATTTTTTCACTATCCCCTACAATTTTAGTTAAATGGGTAGATATACTTTGAAACTTGGTTACCATATCACTTACAGCTTGATTAATCCCTGTAAACTTTTCACCCGTGACAGCTATTTGTTTTGAGCCTTGTTCCACTACTTGATAACCATTTTGAAGCGAGTTCATTACATCATTTGATTCTTTCTGAATACCAGTAACAATGTTTGTAATGTCACCAACTGAAGAGGTCACCTCTTCAGCTAACTTACGAACTTCATTTGCCACTACTGCAAATCCTTTGCCATGGTCACCTGCTCGTGCGGCTTCAATAGCTGCATTGAGCGCAAGCAAATTTGTTTGCTCTGCAATCCCTTGAATCACTTCGACTAGTTTTGAAATTTCTTTTGACTGTTGATCAAGTCTTCCTACTTTTTCTACTGCATCTTCTACTATCCGATAGATCATATCCATTTGGGCTACGGATTCTCCCATTGATTCTTGCCCTTGTTCGGTTTGTTCAATAATACCTTGGGACTCTTTACTCATCTGTAGTGTATGATTACTAGCCACAGTTACCTTCTCAACAAAGCTTTCCATTAATTCAGATATTGTTCCGGAGGTATTTGCTTGTGATTCTGCTCCCGAAGAAAGCTCCTGCATGGTTGTTGCTATTTGCTTGCTTCCTTCTGTCACTTCGTTTGCTGAATGCGTTAAATCTTCACTATTCCTTGACAAATGATCCGTTGCATCTGAAACACTTTTTATAACATCAAGTAATGAATCTTGCATTTTGTCTGTAGCATTTACGAGATCACCAATCTCATCTTTCCTTTTCATAAGCTTTTCAGGCACTTCATGCGTAAAATCAGCATTCGCAAGTATATTTAAATGTTTAGATACCTGTGTAATCGGTTTGGAAAGAAAATTCGCTACAAAAAAGGCCGAGGCAATGACAAGCAAGATCGCAGCTGATATAAAAAGCGTTGATAAACGAGTCATAGCATTAACTTCTGCATACACTTCGTCGGTAGGCGCCGTTACTACGACTTTCCATCCAGATTGACCGACAGTGGAAAATGTTGCAATCTTCTCATCCCCTAAGTTATCTGTATAGGTCACGTGCCCAGTATCTTTCGCTAATATTTCTCCCTCAAAAGCTTGAAATGTTTCCTCGTTTAAATCAAGATCGTTATAATTCTGACCTCTGATTTCCTGATCGGGATGATAGATGAAATCACCATTTGCCGATAATAAAAAACCAAATCCGGTATCGGCAATTTGAATTTTTCCTATAGTATCAGAAAGCACATCCAGCCCGACAAAGCTGGCAATGACACCATTAAAATTATCATCTTGATCAAGTACAGGTACAGCAACAACGATTTGCTCGCTTCCCGTTTCCGCATTTACAATGATATCACTCACTGCGTATTCTTTCGTTTCAGCGGCCTCCTGGAAATAATCTCTATCCTTCAAATTGATACCAGGGGTACGGATATTGCCATCCTTGTTGACAACGCTTGAAAGTTCTACATCTGAATCACTTATTTGCAAATAATCCAGAACGGAATCTATATAGTCGAAGTCCATCTCTTGAAACTCCGGATGCGCATCAAGATTGTTTGAAAGTTGCAGTGCCTTGTTGTCAAGCCAATCGCTCAATGAATTCCTATTCATCTCAGCCAGTTCTGTCTGTTGCGTCTTAATATTATTTTGTAAAAAAGAACTAAACTGACTTGATTGCAAAACGGCTAAACATAGAAGTGGAATAAGTGCGAGGCACAGCATACTTAGCATAAATTTAAACTTCAGGGTACCAAAAAACTTCTTAATATTTCGAATGATATTCATTGTGTCACTCCTCAGTGATGTAGTATGGAACATTTATCCCAAAAAACGATAGCTTTTAGTGCACAATGTTTATCAAACCTTATGTAATGCGATAAACGAGCACACTTCCATTAATAATGAAGTTAAACGACGTTTTTTGTCAGATAATATTACTATACCTTTTTATAGCACTAATACATAGTGAAAAATGACACCATTCATCTCGTCACATAGTAATATTTTGAAGCAAAGAATGGTATAAAACGAACCCGAAAGTTAGACTTGTTTCAGAGCAGTAAACCTGCTCTGTTTTTTATGCTATTTTATTCATTTCTTCATGTATTTCTCGATACTCACCCGGGCTAGCAAGTGATGATGAAGACTTTATGAGGCGAAGGCGGGTTGAACTTGGCGATTGCCAAGCCATCTCTGTAGACCACTTTGTTTTTCACCGAACGACCTAAACCTGTTGTTTGAACCGCTAGTTAGGTTTATATTGCTGATTTTCTGCATTGTTTGCCGTGGTATTTGCCGATGTTTGGCATATTCTCTTAATTAAGATTTTTGGTATCGAAAAGACGGTAGCTACCACTTTATGATTGCTACCGTACTCTACTCATCTTTATTCTGACTATTCCTACTTAACAAAACTGAATCACCTATAATTTTATTAAAAGCATTAGTGCCGTTATCTAAAAGTACTTTGATAGATGTGCTATAGAATTTTTACTATACCATGTGTAGCCTTTCTTTATTAGCCAATATCAATTAATCTACTCCCATTACATTTTTTACTATCTTCTCATAATCTTTATCACTCTCATGAATATTCAAGTTCCATTCTCTTGAAAGCTTCTTTAGCCACATAAAATCCCATACATAATTAAATAATACAGAAACTCCCAAACCAAATGAATAGTTATCATCACTTATAGTAAATTTATTTCCTTCTCTATCAACATAATAAACAACATAATTTTCAGATTCTTCACTTAAACATAATGCTTCATTTTTCATTGAGAAAATCTCGTATAACTCTCTATCAAGAAATTCATTGAAAATTCTCTTGACATATTCTACACTCACATTATCTTCAAAATCTGCCTCTGAAGGTCTAGGATTTAGTTCATCTTCTACACTCAACATTGCCAAAAAATATAAGTAAAAATAAGATATTGATTCACTTTCAAGAGTGGCAATCAATTTATGGCGATTACGATTTATTTTATATATTAAAAATTGGTCATTTTTACGTTTCATGTATAGACTCACTTCAGGATCTAGCATTGAAGTATTTGATAGGTATCTCATTATTTCAATTTTTTCGTCATCTTTTTTAAAACAAGCAAAAAATTGATCATCAAGATTATTCTTTAATTTTTCGAACATAAGGCATCTTCCCTTTTAATTTATTTCAACCAAATATTTTCCTTTAATCAACTCATCAACAGAAAGAATATTCCCTTGATTATCTATGCCATATAATTGTACCCCACCACCGGGTTGTTCGAACCATGGGGCTGTTTTACCTTCCAAAACTTGAAATGGTTTTCTAACTTTATATTTATGATAAACTGCTAACTCACTATGCGGAGCTAGAGCACGCTGACCATATGGTGTACCTTCTATGGCTAAAAATTCACCCCCAGGTTCACCGAATCTATCAAAGATTTCCCCAATACTTGTCTTTCTTTGATGAATCACACCTTCAAACCCATCATTTGCTGGCCAATGAATTTGTCCGTTGATCTGATCATAATATTTTGGGTTATCATAAACAGGTTTATATTTTGTATACAATTCTCCACTTGGTTTGTAATCCCAGCCACTTAATTTAACACGATCCTCAACTCTTATGCCACTTTCAGCATAATCCCAAAATTGATTATACCTCTTCGCATCTTGAGGACTCATTTGTTCCGCAAAGGAAGTGGTTATTTTCTTTGTACTTACTGTATTCGGCGTTGCTTTTTTCACCATATTGTTAATATGCCCACTATCCATCACACGCATCGGCACGTCTGGAACATTACCTGCGAAGGCGGGTTGGACTTGACGGTTGCCGAGCCATCTCTGCAGACCACTTTGTTTTTGACCAAACGAGCGGAATGTGTTGTTGGAACCGCTGATTAGGTTCATATTGCCGATTTTCTGCATTGTTTGTTTACCAAGGTGTGTACCCAAAATCAAGAGCTTTTCAAGTTCATCAGACTTATCCTAATGTTAACACTTATTGTACACAAATACAGAGAACCTAAAGTCTAATGTTTAGGTTCTCCTCGCTCCATTTTCTTTATTTCCAACCATAATGCCCTAAAAATTTATCAGGTATTCTCAATTCCAACTGTTCTTGTAGTTCTTGGCAAAAAACATCCATATCCGCTTTATCATACCATTCTTGGCTGTTTTTTAATTCAATCATATTTCCCATATAATAGACCACAACCTATACTACCTCTATTGTAACTGAAATTCACAATGTTCTTTAAACTTTTTAATAACTTCTTTTGCTTTTTTCTTAGTATTTGAATTATTCGGTATTACAAAAACTCAGAACTTTAATCAAATTCCTCCAAAAACATAGTATTTCCGCAACTCAAAATAATCATTGTTCTTATTGACCCTCAAATAATTAGTAAGCTCTTTATATATGGGTTCAAATTCCTCAAGTAATTTCACATAATTGTATAAAACAACATAAGCCCTGCTCAATTTAACTTCTTTAACAATATAATTTTTATTATAATATACACTTGCTGTATCGCCATTTCTATAAAGATTAATATTATTCTCTTTATGATTTTCTATCGAAAAAAAATCATTGTTAATTTCTTGTTTAAGTAATTTCTCTACATTGTCTAGCTCATTATTATTAATTAGCTCGCGAATTTTCCTTATAAAGGCTAAATCCTGACAGGGTTGTTCAAAATTACTTTTGCATATAACTATTGCTATTGCTATTGCTATAGAAAAATCAATATCTTCAACATTTATCTCGGCTACTTGTTTTTTTTCATTTCTTGATACCAAAAAAATGAAATATTTCGAATCATATTTTTGTATATTAACGTGCTGATCAGGTATCACTAAGTTATTATCTACAGGGTAAATTTTTGTAGAATTATCCTTTTCAATAATTGAATATTTGTTACTATCAAGGATTTTTTGGAATTTTCCAATCAACTTTTATCACTATCCCTGCCATATAAAATGTCAACTCGCCTAATTCTCGTTCTTGTCAGCCAATCCAAGTATTAAAATGATACTCCATGATGGTTTAACCACCATGAGTATTGAATTTCATAAATAACATCGTTTACTTTGTTCCTAAAATATAATCCCTTTATTTTTATAAAAAATGAATAAAAATCTAAAATAAACGGCTATCCCAAAAGATAACCGTTTATTAATAGTTCAAAACTCTATTTGTCGGAGTTGTTTTCTAACTCTTTTAGAAAATCTGGGTCTACCCAAACTTTTTTCACTTCATATCCTTCTACTTCTGATTCCTTTATGCTATCTCTCTCAATAGAATTTAAAAACTCTTTAAATGAATCTGCAATAAAATACAAATCGTTAATAGCTATTTTTCCTTCTTCATATTTAAATTCTTCTTCATGATCCCAAAAGTAAACATATCCATATTTAACTTCTGATAGATTTAAACATACCAAATTCCCACCTGCATCTCTTCCTATTGGAATACAAGTATTAGGTATTCTATTTTTATATGTTTCAAATTGGTTTATTAAATCATCGTCTGACCCTAATCCAAACATAGATGTCAAAATAAACTTTTGCTCTCCATTTTTATAATAAGTACTAATGCTATTTTTCACATAGCCACCATTATGATGTCGTAAAAATTCAATATAATCATTTGGTAACTCGTAACCAATCTTTTCAGAAAATGCAATTAATTCATTTTCATTAAATCCTTTATTTGAAACTATATTAATCATAATACACCTCCGTTATTTTTCTATGGTCTAAGCCCTTTTTTAATCAATGAAGCGCCACCAGTATGTCTTACTTCTCCATGAATATCACTTGGAACCAACATCATTGTCTTTCCATCTTCTACGTGATGCCATGTATATCCTGCTGGAGTATTTTTGAGACCTAATGCCTCATTAGCTTTTTTGAAATCATAATAATGGTCGCCGATTAATCCGTTTATTTCTAAATTAGCTTTTGAATACCGACTGAAGTCAGGAAAACCTTCTTTAGAAAACTTGACACCTTCAGGATACTTTTTGCCTAAATCACCACTTAGTTTATAGACTTCTCCTGCATATTTTTTATTTATTATTCTGACCCCATCTAAAGCATTACCCGTAACCTTACCAACATTCCCACCATCAACACGCTTCGAATACACAACATCCAACTTCTTATTAATATGCCCACTATCCATCACGCGCATCGGCACGTCTGGGACATTGCCAGCGAAGGCGGGTTGGACTTGACGGTTGCCAAGCCATCTCTGTAGACCGCTTTGTTTTTCACCGAATGACCTAAACATGTTGTTTGAACCACTAGTTAGGTTCATATTGCCGATTTTCTGCATCGTTTGTTTGCCTAGGTATTTGCTTTGGCTGAAGATGCTTGGTGCGAATGGCAGACTGGCGGCGATTCCGGTGCCAAGACTCGCACTGCGCTGTTCGGCTGTTAATTCATTACCAAAAACATCTTTGCCTGTGATATATTCGGAGAAGCCATTGGCGGCAGCTAAACCGTAAAGCCCCATCTCTGCCTTTTGAATCGCCGAAAAGGCGTTGGCTGTTTTATAGATATCTAAGCTTGTATTAACCGCTTTGACGCCTTTGGCGGTGGCGTATATGCCTTTGCCACCTTTGATCGCTTTGCCTGCCCAACCGACAAATGGGATAAAGCCAGCGGCGGCTAAACCTGCGTACGCGATCCGCTGTCCGGCAGTATATTCGACGCCAGTAACCGGATCGACCCCTGTCGAGGCGCGGATCGTGTCGTAATAGCCGGTCACTTCACCGACAAAGGTTTTCGTTCCGTCCCAAAGCACTTCATACCACGCACGATCTTGCAGTTCTCTTGCATGGGCTTGTTCTTGTTTGTGGGCGAGATATTCGGCGGTGTAGGTTTCCGCATTCTCAATATTTTTGTAGACCTCACTGTTGTGATAAGCGTTGGCATCAAAGTGGATCGTTGATACGTCACCACCTTGCATCGTTGCTAACAGGAGTTCATCAAATAATGCCACCATAAATTGCTGTTCGACTAAAGAGGACTCATAGTCTTCGGCTAAGATGTGATCGACATCCTCAACCGCCTCAATCGTTTCCACCCGCTTCTCATGCAACTCGCTCATCTGTTCGTCAAATCCATCTCTTGAGAACGGACGGAGGGTCATAATGTCTTCGATCTCACTAAAGATCTGTTCTAATGTTTGGTGTTGATCACTGACCATTTCATCTGCCTGGACTTCACGTTGGGCAAGATCTTCACTCAAAAACTGGCTATCTACCTTTGTTTGATCGCCTAATTCAAAGTCAGATAAGGTACCTGATACCCCTTCAAAAAAGGCAATTTGATGATCGATAAAACGATACCAAGCATCGATCACATCCATTTGTCCTTGATAGAAACCTTTAATCGCTTCAGCCCCGCGGCCATCAAATCCATCTAAATTGACGATTTCTTCAAAGGATTGACGAAGCTGTTCAAATTGATCTCGATAATCTTGGTAATGCTTGACTCTTGCTTCCATTGTATCACGTAATCGCTCTGCATTTAACTGTTTCATCGGATTAACCTCACTTGGATAGAAAATATAACGAACCTTCAAAACGTGGGTGTTTTCGTTTTCCCCAACTGATGGAACACAAGTAACGTCTTCGCGTCGTGCGAAAACGCTTGTGTGACCAACATCCTGTTGGCCCGAGTGAATTCGGACATGAGCGTCCGTTACCGCTCGCCTAACTAAATTTATCTCGGCCTTCTATTTTGTGGCGGGCGGTTTACGGACGGTTAGCTGCGATAATATACTACCGTATGATCGATGCGTCTTGTTCTTGGATTAAATCAATATTTGCCCTCGTGTCTTCAAGGTTATACATAGTCACTTCTAAGTAGATATTAATTAAATCATTAATATCGCGCTCACGTTCTTTAAATTGTTCAGCATAGTTTAAATGATTACCCGTTAATTTAGAATTAGGTGGAGCTTTAACCGAAAATGCTTCTATATCGCGTTTGCATTGTTCAATTTTCGCAACAACTTGTTGATGATTCAGCTGTATCGTTGGCATTAGAAGAAAAGCTCCCTTCTTATATGACTAATTTTACTAGAAACTTCATCGTAAACGTCTTCACCGAAATCGAGTAGTCGATTTACTTCATTGGCAATATTGTTTAATGCACTCAACCCTGAACGTTGTAATTCTAGTGAATTGATTTTTGATTGGATCGTTGATTGATATAGATCATAAGAGTGGTTACCAATCGACAGCATTACTTGATAAACGTCTTCTCGCTGTTCTTCGAATTGATTCGCTCGATCACCTACCCAACTATTCTGTAAGTCCGGCTTCTTTAACTCTTTAATTTCTTCTAAGACCGTATCTTGTTCTGTCTGAATCTGACTTTTAGCTTGCTCTAGTCGTTCAATTCTTTCATCAAGATTGTCTGTTCTTAAATTGATTTCGTTTTGCAAGCCACTTACCGAAGACCAAAAACTCATATTTACCACTCCTTTATTCGTCATAAGATTAATCTTGTGCTGTCGATTTGTAATAAATATAAAGAATCACACTTAAACCAATTATTAATAAGATGGATGCAGTTGCCAATAATAACAAGAAGGAAGGCGCATCGCTATCCACTTCGTTAGTAGGTTGCTGGGCAATAGCTGATACCGGTTCATTAAACAGGTCTAATTCAAGTGCTTGATTGGTAATCGTATGCGTCGCTGTCGTCGAAGAAAGGAAAAGCTGATCAATTACCGTGTCTTGATCAAACCTAATATTCCCTTCAAAAGACAATAATCTCTGTTCTTCTGATATTTCACCAATCGGTTGAGAATCACGACGACGAATAAACTCCGTCGTCCGCTCTCTTCGTCCTTCATACTGGTTTGGGGTTAAATGGTCAAAATTAAAATCTACATTCGCCTGTAAATCAGGTAACGCTATAAACAACATCGTGACTATCAATAACATTGAGCCTAATAATCTAAGCGGTTTGTTCATCTAATCTACCTTCTTCATTGTTGATCAGTCGATGACGTTCAATGAAAATTTGGGCAGTAACTAATAATCCAAGTAATAATGATAAAACAATCATGGCTGTTGGAAATAAGGAACGGCCACTATATTGCATCGACATATACACACGTGACATCGGATCGGTGAAACTAAAGTTCGGGGTCGTTAGTGCTAATAATGGTGTGACAAAAAATCCAACCATACCTACCGCAATAAACCAACCAAACAAGCGGTGCAACGTGAATGCCACTGTCACCATGGCTGAACTGACAAACAATAATAAAATCGTATACACTGTCCATTCAATCATGCTAGATTCGGCTAATTGATAAATATTTAAACCAAATATACTAATAATAAAACCAACGAGCGTATTTAATAAAACAAAGAGTGTCACTCTTAACCATGTTGGCATCATCGTAAAGTAGTAGCTCAAATAACCAATTAATAAACTTGCTAACAACACACCAAACAGGATCACCACTGGTGGAACACGTGATTCTGTACGCTGAGTGGTTGTTGAATTCGTTAATTCTAGCGGACGGGCTAGAAAATCATAAACATCATCATTTGACTGTCCATCAACAAATGTATTCCCTAATACTGAAAACACATCATCTCGAACATATTCTGTTGTTTCTACATTAGATGACCACTTTTGATTTAATGTATCTGCATCACTTTGAACAGATGTGACCTCACGTTGTAAGTCATCCGTGTATGCTGTAATCGTTGATTGACTATCTTCAGTCACATCTAACCAAGCATGAATCGAGCCGAATTGATCATTAATTTGTAATTGATTTTGAACAATCGGCTCATGCGCTGTTCCTGTTTCTGGTGTAGGTGTTTGACTGCCTAATTGTGTCTCTGGCTGCTGAATTTGTTGTAAAATTGCTTCAGCATCTGTTCTTACCTCTGTTAAACTTTCTATTAAATCCGCTTGATTTTCTTCGATCACCAGTTTATAGTCGGCCATAAATTGCGTGAAGCGATCTTCTAATGCCATCAAACCATCGTGTGTCGTCGGTAAATCATCTGACAATGTATCCCAGTATCGTTGTTCTCTATTCGTCACCCGCAAAATCTGATCCATTTGATTGTTTAAACCTGGATTTTCCATGACACGTGTTTTTATTTCATTATCATTACCCATCCGTATTAAAACCGCTTGATATTGATCAAGGTAAGCATAGTAGCTTAATAGATCAATAACTTGGCCTGTATACAAGGGCTGATCAAATAGATCACTTAATGCTTGCCGTCTACGATTCGACAATTGGTTTGATCTTAAAATCGACGCTTCTTTCGCTTCAATTTCTTCAATAATATCTGTTAAGCCACTGACATAATAATCAAGTTGTTCACGTAATTGGTGATTGACATCAAGTAGAGCGTCAGCATATTCTGTTAAGCGCTGCTTTTCCTCGCGTAAGCTTTCCTCCGCACCACTTAATTGCTCAAGTTCCTCTACTAATGCTTGATTTGCCCGTGTAAGTGATTCAATTTGTTGCAACACAAGCAATTGTGCGTCGTCTTTTTCTGTTAACGTCGTTTGAATCTGCTGTATATCGACTAACATCGCCTCTAAATGGCCTTGCAGTTCAAGTAGCGGGTCAGACAATGGTTCAGATTGATTGTCAATCACATCTAGCATCAACTCAATCTGTTCTTCAACATCTTCAAGCATCGCTAACTCATCTTCAAAGGATGGCAAATCCGGGTCTTCATGCTCATCTTGCTCTTGATCTTCTTCTGTTTCTTGCTCTCCTCCATCTTGACCTTCTTCCCCTTCTTCAAGAATTGGATTGTCATCAGGGGGATCGAGGATTAATAATTGATCCTCTTCGCCTAGCACTGTTCGCAAGCTGATGATCTCATCTTGATAGCGATTTAAAGCCGTTGTATCGACAAGTTGTTGATAATAATCCAAAACACGGCTTTGATGGTTAAAAAGATCTTCTGTTTGCGTACCAACATGCTGGTATCGGAACGTTTCTAAGTTTGAAAATACTTCCTTATTTTTTTTGATATTATCTTCTAATGTTCCCATATCACCAATCATTTCTGTTTGATGATCATTTAACAATTGTTGTGCTTGTTGAAAGGTTGGTAATTGATTGTCTGTCGCTGTATCAATTTGTGCAATGGCATCAGCTTGAATATCACTTAGTAATTGCTGTTGCTGTTCTTGATAATCCTCATACGCATTAACATAGTCAATAAATTGCGTTAATTGATCGGTCACTTGATCAATGAGCTGTTCCTGATCATTTTGTTGCCTGGTCATGTCTTCAATTGAGCTTTGTAATCCATTGATCATCGTTTGTTGTTCTGTAATTTGAGTAGCTAAATCTTCAGAACTCGGCTGATAGAAAGCAAGCATGGTCTCTTGGAAGTCTAATTCTGCCTGTAAGATCCGATCAAACTGGTCCCGAACGTCTTCCATATCCGTTGACACATAGTACCAATACAGTTCGGTAATACTATCATTCGTTCGATTAATCACACGTTCCACTTCGCGTTGGGCGCGTTGGGCGTTCACGGTGTTCAATTGATCTTGAAGTCGATAATCAAAATTTATTTTTGTTGGGTTTGCTTCGTCATAACGCATCACATTAGCCGAGAAATCTGACGGGATATAAACAATCGCATCGAACTCCTGTGATTGCAGGCCATTTTCAGCAGCACTTCTCCCTAACACGCGCCATTCATATGAAGACTCTTCCTCAAACAAATTAAGTATTTGTTCGCCTAATCGAATATCACTATTGTCTGTTTCCAGACCACTATCTTCATTAACAACTGCAATGGCTTGCGTTGCATTTTGCCTTTCTTGCATCGGGTTATCGCCGATCATCATAAAATAACTAACAGGTGCCGCAATAATCACAAGTAAAGCGGCAATTAATTTAATCATGTCCTTTTTCATTAGGATATACTCACCTTCTCTCTTTCAGTCGCAACATATGGAATCTGCATCCGGACTTCTTTGCCATTCTCTACAAAGTAACCATAGCCTGTTTGGAAATCCGGTTCTTTCCGTTCATATGCTAAATTAAATAACGTTTGATCTGTCTTTTTCATTAATAAAATCGCTTGACGAACTTGTTTTATTTCAACAGTTAAAGGATCAAAGCCTTTGGTTAGCTCGTTGTTATTTCCGGAGACCATCAACTGGAAACCTAAATGACTATAAGATTTGAGCAGTTGTACGATCCGTTCTTGAACACGGTTATCAACCATCCGTAAAAATCGAGCATACCCATCAATTATAAAAGCAGACACTTCAAATTGTGGCAACGGTTGTCCCGAACTCACTGCTGACAGATAAGCTTGTTCTCGCTCTTTAAACATTGCTTCTGTTTCGTCTAACCACTGTTCAATCGCTTCTTTCGACTCAATATAATTCACTTTTTCATTTTGAACCAAGTTAGAGAAGCCTCGATCAATTGAATCAAATAGTGTTAATCGCTCTGACATCGTAGTAAGTAGCTGATTAACGATATGACGCATCACATTTGTCTTACCACTTTGGCTCCCGCCGATCACTAAGCAATGATTGATTTTATTCAGATCGATCATAATTGGCTTCACGAGCTCTTCATGTAAACCGATTGGGATGACGCCTGGACGATCGTCTTGTTTAACGAAATCTTTGAAATGCGCCGTCGTTAAGTTTTTCGGAAGCATTGGAATCGGATCTGGCTGAACAACATCGTGATAGCTATGATTTATCTGTTTAATCTCAGCCTTCAATTCCTCTAATTGCTGGTAATCATCTTCTCCACCAACAGGTAAGACCACTTGTGCTAAATAAGGATCTGACATTTTTACGATCGCTCGACCTGGGACATTTTCTAAGGCAAATGGCACCCTACCTAGCATCGCATAACCTTCAGTCGGGTCTAGTAAATAATGAACAATTTTAGTTTTTAAGTTATTCATCAATGCTTGTCTTACTGCATTGACACGCGTTGAAGAGATGATAAAATATATCCCTAGTGATTGACCATCTCGTGCAAATTGATTGATTTGAGTCTCTAAATCTTGCAGTTCATCTTTTACGACATCAAAGTTATCAATCGTAATAAACCATAGCGGAATCGGCTCCTCGGACAAATGGTTGAACATCTTAATCGAGCTAACCTCAAACTCTTGGAATAGCACTTTCCTTCTACTCATTTCATTTTGGATTAAGCTAACGAGTTTATTTAATTTCTTTTCTTCATCAAGTAAAAAATAATCTGCGGTGTGAGCCAATTGTTTAAAAGGTAAAAGCCCACCATTACCAAAGTCCATGAGGTAAAAGTGCAATTGATCTGGTCGATAAAGACGAGCAAATTGCAAGAGTAGCGTATAAATCGTATAGGTCTTGCCATAGCCAGAAGAACCAAAGATGCCAATATTTCCATCTGCCATAGGTTCATACCCAATCGGGGTCTGGCTTTGTTTTTCTGGTTCATCAACGATAGCGAAGATCAGCTGCTCTTGTGTTGAAGGTTGCTCAATGTCATTAAAGTATAATCGCTCACCTAACGGCGGTAGCCATGGGCTCGCTAACTGTTCGAAATTCATTTCTTTATGAACGGCTTCAATTTTATCAACAACCAAATCCATTTCTGTTCGTGCTTCATGACCAGAGCTTTGGGCGGTTGAAAGCTCTGACAAAGGAACAAGACCTAGATCAGTGACTAATGCGACCTCATCTTCATTCGTTGAGCTCTCATCTTGATAAGGCGCACCACTCCAAGCAGATTGGAACAGTTGATAAACCTCATTACTTCCTACTTGTAAATAACCACGTCCAGTTACGGTCAGCGCTGCTGCATCAGCATTTTTTAATATTTCTCGACTATCCTCGGCATTTTGCACCTTAAGCGCGACCCGAAAACGGGCATTACTCCAAATTTGATCATCAATTACCCCGCCTGGCTTTTGTGTTGCTAAAATAAGATGGACACCTAAGCTTCGTCCAATCCGGGCGGCACTAACTAGTTCTCGAATAAAGTCTGGTTCTTCTGTCTTTAATTCAGCAAACTCATCAGAAATCAAGAAGAGGTGCGGTAACGGTTCACGTGTTTCACCTTGTTTAAAGAGCTTCGTATAATCATTGATATGATTAACTTGATATTGATCAAATAAGCGCTGGCGTCTTTTTAGTTCACTTTTAATCGACGCAAGTGCACGTGCACTAAAGTTTTTACTTCCTTCAATATTGGTGATTGTCCCTAATAGATGGGGAATATGACGAAACGGCTGTGCCATTCCTCCCCCTTTATAGTCAATTAATAGAAACGCTACTTCATACGGATGGTAATGAACCGCTAATGATAAGATGTACGTTTGTAAAAACTCACTTTTACCAGATCCCGTCGTTCCCGCTAATAAACCGTGCGGTCCATGCGCTTTTTCATGTAAATTAAGTGAAACAATATCTTTCTTTCCTTTTAATCCAATTGGTGCAGCTAATGATTTAGCAGACGCATTGGTAAGCCAATTTTCCTTAATTGGTAATGCGTTAATATCTTGAATATCAAGCATTTCTAAAAAAGAGACGCGTTCTGGGATTGAATTTGTCATCCCTACTTGATGATCGAGTGTTCTTAATGTGCGTGCATACGTTTCATTATCTTTTAATTGGTGTTGATCGAGTGTAAATGGGATTTGCACCGCACGCTTATTTTCGATCAAAATATCACCTTGATTCGCATTAATATAGCGAATTAAAGTATTGATATGATTAGAAAAACTTTCCTTCGCTTCAGCTGCAAAAATAACAGATAAACCTAAATCGTGATGTTCACCTTCTAAATATTCTAAAATAACATGTTCATTAATGAGTTCTTGATTAATAACAATAAATAGAAAATGTGGTTTAAATCTGATTTTTTCCTTATCTTCTTCTAAATCACGCTCACGGATCCATTCATAGATAGATGTTAGCAATTGATCACGTGTCCGCTCATTATAAATAAACCCTTTGGCATAAGACTGTGGTAATTGAAAATGTGGCAAACGCTTTAGCCACTGCCATTCCGGGTAGTCTTTTTCATCAAAAACCAATACAAAGCGCAAATCATGATAACTATGAAAGAAAGCAAGTTGACCGATAATCTGATGCAGTTCTCGTTTCCATACCACTTCTTTACCAATTAAACCAATTGCCCCATCAGCTAAGTTGGCCGTGACAGGCAAATCTTTAAGTTCACGGTATGTACGTTCCAATAATTGCGATTCTTCTAATAGTTCATCCATCTCGCGATTTGACATATCTGCAGCATTAACCGTTATTTGATAACTAGATGGCACCGTCCCTGTCCCTAATCGGAATTGAAGGAAGTCTTTGCTATCCAGGGTCCGTTCCCAAATGCGATCAGATACTTGTGCCGTCAAATACTTCATCCGCTCGAACGTTGGGAAATGAAATTGCATGACAAAGCGTTGTTTTTCTGAGACCGCTTCTAATTCTGTTCGTTTCTCTTCCAAATAGTTTGAATAAATCCGTTTACGCTTTTCTTCCCGCTCTGCTCTGAGCTTCTTATCTTTAAAATATTGTACCGTTGATGTGACTAATGTCGTCATAAACATAACGACAGATACTAACATAAAGATCCCACGCGGAATCAAAATCGCAATTAATGACATAATGATCAGCATCATTAATGGCGGTAAAACAATCATCCACAAACTTTTGCCCGTATGATCGGGTTCTTGTCCTGGCAATGAAAATTTCACCTTGTTATCAGGTAACTCATAAACCATCCGAGGTGTTCGACGATAAACGGGATAGCGCTTCTGCATTTCAGATTGTGGAACAACCACCTCTTCTAATTCAATATCGACGAAATGTGGATGCCTTATTTCAAGTACATCCTCTTCAAAAAAAGCTAAGTGGAAGCGTTTATACACGATCTGATCTCCAACTTGATAATGGATCTGGTCAACACATCTCTTCCCATTTAAATAAAGATAAGCATCGTCGTTATTTAGCTTAATTAATTGCTGGTTCGGATAAATGGTAAGGGGTGCAGTTGAATGATATGTCTGTTTAATCGTTGCCTGTTGCTCATCCGCTTGCTCCTCTAATAGATGAATTTCCTTAAGCGGATCAACATAATAACTGGCGTTTGTCTGCCATTTATTTATCCAATAAACGTGCACCTCCCCATCGATACACGATATTGCCTGTTCTTGTCCATGTTCCAGCTCAACTGTTTCAGCTAAGCTTGTTGACTCAATCATTAAATGTCCTTGGTCTGTACACGTTAAAGAAAAGCTATCTTGATGATTTAATTCAGCCAAAGTCACCGTATCATCCAACTCGGGACCGACAGTTATTTTTTGTTTAACTTTTATCGGGTAGTAGGTGAGCTTATCTTGGTCATATATTGATACAATCCCCATGTCACACCTCCTAGCTTGACTCATCTTCGGTCATTTCTTGTTCTGGGTCTAATTCATTACTACTTTCCTGTTGTTCTTCTATTTCACGCTGATAGGCGTCAATTTCTGTTTCAATTTCATTCAATTGTTGCTGGCGTTCATCACTTGCCAATGATTGATCAGCTCTAATTAACTCTCGCTGTTTAATAAGTGCATACAAAATCAAGTCGCGATCTTCAATAAAGCGCGCCGTTTCGAGTGCTTCTTCTGATGCCCCACGGCCGATATTAATCCAATATTCATAATAAAGCGGATCAGATTGTGGGGTAATTGTATTGCGAATATTTTGCCGTTGATCCTCTGTTAAAGATTCCGTCATCACATAAGCATAAGCTAATTGATATTGCGTAACCTTTGGTAATTGATGCATCTGATAGGATTGCAATGTCGAAACCACTTCACTATACGATTGATTTAAAAAGCGACTATGTGCATCGGTAATATTGGCTTGTCTAGGTCCGATAATAAAAATAGAATAGAATGAGTAAATTAAGACTGGTATAAGTAAAATTATCGTTAACCATAAGCCATAGCGATAGCCCTTCCACTTCTTAATGGGTACGTGTTTGATTTTATCCGCTTGCTGATCCTCTTGCTTCATCACTTGTTCAAGAATTGTTTCTAAATCAGACCATGTATTTGCAGAAAAAATATCCTTAGCTACCTTTGACAGCTTTATTGTTTGATAATGTTTTAAATAGCGCTCAAAGGTAAAAGTCGGGTCAACGAGATAAGCAAGCATAGCCTTTGTTTCTAGCAAACATTGTTCATGGTCAATTTCATATGGTGGTAAACTCTCCTTTACACCATAATGTAGAAAATAAGGCGATAGGCCTTTACTAATCACTAAATTTTCAGGACTGATCACAAGATGAAGTCTGGACATGTGATGATGTTTAATTTTATCAATCAATTGATAGCCAACTACACTTCGTTCTTTTCTTGTCAAACCTTCGCAGTCATTATTGTAATAGCTACCCGCTTTGATTTGGTAGGTCATCTTTAATTCATCTTGCCCCATATCAATCTGCCGATTAACCACATCATCGATCGATGATAGAAAATTAATTTCAGCTACTTGATCAAGTTTGATCGTTTCTTTTTGAAAAGAAAAAATAACTTGATCTTGTTTTTGATCAATACTTGCCTGTATTCTCTCTTCAAGATAACTTCTGTTCTTATCATTCATCGTTATTCTCCTTATTGATCACCATCTAATTCCAATACAAAATGTATTTTGACTCATGCGTTAAGTCTGATTAGGGATTATTTCGATACAATCACCCGTTGTAATGCCTGCATCAACCAACCTGATATCACTAGTGACCACCTTATCCTTATTCATCACCCTAATCCAAGATGCAGGGTTCGGTTTATCTAACGAATCAATTGCTTGACCGACAATCTCGATCATTTTCTTAACGGTATGATAATCTGATAAACGAATATCAAGTTCAGGTTGATTAAATGGTTTTAAACTAACTGTAATTTCAACATACATTTAAAACACCTCAATGTAGGAAAGAGCCCTCATCAAAGATAAGCGCTCTTTCACTGTTTCATTCATTTTTAGCTGCGAATTTGACTTGCGACTTGTTGATCAGCATCTTCTAACGCTTTAGCAGAGCTGTTCAATTGTAATGAAATGTCCTCTAACAATTGTTGCATTTCAGTGAACGAAGGTCGTAGTGATTGATACTGCTCACTAAAAGCGCGACTCGCTTGCCCTTCCCACATCGTTTCTAATTCTTGAATCATATTATCTAATCTGGTGATTTGTTCACCGACTTGACTACTTTCACTACTATAACGATTAGACATGCTGACTAATTCTTCTGGCGTAACGCGAATCATTCCTGCCATATTATCCACTCCTTTTCAATGTCAATACATATAATTCCTTTTACACGCTTCTATTTTACATGAATTTTCGCGAAAAAAAATAGAATATAGCAAAAACAGGGATTTCAAACCAGATCGTTTTTCATTTTTAGGACTAATCGTTCATAAAAATTTATTTTTTATATGCTATTTTCTTACTATTTCTTAATAGACTCGATCATTTATCAAACTAAAGACTGATAATTAAGCAGATTTCACCACCATAAGACATTTGAACTACAAACAGAAAAAGCCCTCTTTATAAGTAAAAACACTTAAAAGAAGGCAGTTGTTTATTATTATATCATTCGCTTATCATTTATATACAGGACTTTAAACGCCCTACTTTTTTTTAAGGTTGTATACTATTTGACGTTGGTGAAGAGAATTCACCATTCCATGCGTTTGTGAAATGGGGGTAGACTTTCGCTAACGTCTTTTCTATTTCTCTAAAAATAGAAATGGGTTCGATCATCCAGTGATTCGCTTTCCGCAGGCACGGCTTCAGCTAACTCATGTGCGCACCAAACGCGCACATGAGTGGATCTTCAGCTCGTGCTATTCCTGCAGGAGTCTCATCACTTCCTGACCGAACCCGTATGAATTTACGTGTAGATAGCTAAGTTAAGATCTATTGAATCGAAATCAGCCCAAAATGCACCTAACCAAACAAACATTCAAGCAGCATAATCCAACTTGAATATTTGTGAAATGCATCTATAAAATTGCCGGCAAAAATTCTCACCAACGTCATTTGACAAAGAACCTCTTTTAATCTATCGTATTTACATCTTACATGTACTTAAATTGAATTGCCCTAATCTCGAGTCCTGGTTTATATTCAAGTTCGAGTTGATAATAACCTGCTTCTAGCTCAATTTTCTGTAGTTTTTGCTTAAACCATTTTCCATCAGTGCCATTAGTTTGAACGGTCGCAACCGTTTGGTGATTTATCATGATATGACAAGCTGTTTGTGCCAAATCGGTTCCAGACGATTTTACCCACGCAAACATGCGATACGTTCCCGGAGCTGCGATATTCACAACAATCGAAGGTTTTGACTTAAATTCCACCATTCCATCCGCATTTAAGTGAAGCAAATCACCATCACCTGTCTCGATATCAATAGGTGTGATCTTTCCAACCGTATCTTCTAATACATGTTCACGTTTCATTACAGGTAGTTTCATTAGAGCACGGCAAATATTAGCAGCAGAACGCTGTAATTCTCCAAGTGTCAGTTGGCCTTGTTCTAAGCCATACAACGTAAGATCTTGACTCGCATTCACTTCTGCACCATAGTTATTAACAACCATATAGAGATCGTTTTGTGCACGAATCATATGATGGGTATATTTCCGATCAGGTTTCCCCGCATCAATCGGATCGTTCATTTGCGCCCACCAATCTGTCATCACGATGCCTGTAAAGCCCCATTCCCCCCGAAGAATCGTCGTATTTAAGTCATAATTCGAAGCAGACCAATGCCCATTTATCGGATTATAAGCTGTCATCACCGCTAGTGCCTCACCCTCTTTAACCACCATTTCAAAACCTTTTAAGTACAGTTGACGCAATGCTCTTTCAGATACAACTGCATCAACTTTATTGCGTTCATGTTCTTGACTATTACAAGCAAAATGTTTAGGTGTGACTTGTGCACCACCTTTTTTGATCCCTCTTGCTGTTGCCACCGCAAATACGCCTGTTACGAGCGGATCTTCAGAGAAGTATTCAAAATTTCGTCCATTTAATGGGTGCCTCCTCAAATTTAAACCAGGACCCAGTAACAAGTCAATTTGATTTCGAACCAATTCTTTCCCTTCTAATATATAAAGTTCCTCCACCAGTTTCTCGTCCCAAGTGGCGGCTAGAAGAGTACCAATTGGAACTTGCGTCGCTTTGTGTCCACTATCCATTCGTATGCCTGAAGGGCCATCAGCTGTACAAGCTACTGGAATATTATAATGAAGCAATTGGTCACTAACACCCCCAAATGCTGAGGCGGTGCCTGGTGTTACAAGCGGACTACTCATTCCTTCACCACGTACAATCGTCGCTAGATCAGTATGTGATAATTGAGCAATAAAGTCGTTAAGGGTTACACGCCCTTCATTAACATCTTCGAGCTTAAAACCTTTATCACCGGTCTGCTTCAGCGCTTTTGGCATGCGTGCTTTAATTCGATCGGCCATCTTGATTTGCCGAACCGGTACCTCTTCATATTTCTGTTTAAAGCTACCGTTTACTCTTTCTTGATCTGGCTTTATCCGCTGAAATGATTGAACCGGTGCCATCGCTTCTTCTAATTGTTCCAGTATTTGAAGTTTTTCTATAAAATAACCTTGTTTACCATTAATATTAATTCGCTTCGTATCACGAACACTTGAACCCACATGCAAAAAGTAAGTACCCGGTTCTAATACATATGCGGATCGATAACCAGTTGCTCCCGTATCATCATAGGATTTAAAGGCATCTGTTCGAAACTGAATCAGCAGTTTCTGCGCTTCACCAGGTACTAATCGTCTTGTTTTTTTGAAAGCAACTAGTGCTCGTCTAGGTTGACCTAGCTTCCCTTGAGGCGCTTCGACATACACTTGAATCACTTCTTTACCTGCAAAACGAGGACCGGTATTTTTAACGGTAACCTCTACTTCTATCTGTTCAACTCCATCCCTATTAATGGTACGGGCAGAGTGATCTGACGCTTCAAAAGTGGTATATGACAAACCAAATCCAAATGGAAAGCGCACTTTTTCTGGTGCAAATGTTTCAAAATAGCGATAGCCCACATAAATATCTTCTTGATAGATATTTTGCGTCTGGTTACCGTGATTGATATGTGAGGGATAATCTTCTATTGAATGAGCAATCGTATCGGTGAGCTTACCACTTGGCGTCACTTCTCCAACTAATAGATTCGCAATCGCACGTCCACCTTCCATCCCACCATGCCAACTGTAGATGACAGCTTGTACCGGGCTATCGTCAAGCCAACTCATATCAATAATATTAGATGTGTTTAACACAACCGCAACCTGATCAAAATAACGCGTAACCCATTGAATCATGTGTTTCTCATCTGCCGTGAGCAAATAACTTCCCGGCGCATTGGCATTATCTTGATCTTCCCCCGCCGTACGCCCGATCACAATAATCGCTTTCTCTGATGTGGCTTCTGCTTTTGCTACTACCGTTTCTGATAAAGGCATCTCCTTTTGATACCAAGGCTCCGCAGCCCAACCTCCCCCGCCATCATCAAAGGGATGTTGGGCAATCCACGATTGATAGCACGCTGCTAAATCTTCATTAACGATAACCGACGCCTTTTCTCTTAAGCTATCAATAAGATTGGTCGTATAATTGACGTTCACACTTCCCCCAGATCCTGTGCCACTGCGATAATAATCTTTTTGAACACGGCCAAACACAGCAATGCGTTCCTGATTTTGAATCGGTAACGTTTGGTTGTCATTTTTTAATAATACTGCACCATTAGCAGCAACTTTCCGACTAAAACTGGCAAACCCTTCAAGTGGTACACCTAAATATTTATTTGTCACGGTTTATTCCTCCCCACTGTTCACTTATATCCTCACTGTAACAGAAAGCGATTACAAATAAAACATGAAAAAACAGAGCAAAAATCTATGAAAAACAAGCGATGTTTTAACTTTTTTATATCTGGGTATTTTAGTGAGCAAGGAGGAATGAAGCTTATGTTAAAAAAACTAGACACAAGTGAAGCGAACATTTTAGAGTATCATATTAAAGGAAATATTAGCAAAGCCGAAAATGATATGCTATTAAGGGATATTCAGCATACCATTGACAAGTTTGGTGAAGTGAAATTGTTAGTTAAGTTAGACGATATCCCATTAACTGATGCATCCGGTCTAAAGGATCGACTTGTATTTGCAAAAGAACATCTAGACAAAATTGAAAAGTATGCCGTCGTCACGGATATGAAAATTGCCAACGCGGTTAAAAAATTGCTTGATCCATTAACAGATATGGAGTTTGAAACCTTTCCACCAGAAGAGGAGAATGAAGCAAGACATTGGTTGAGGTAACACCGATAATTAGAGGTTGATATTAAGCAAGTATAACCAAGAAAATCGCCGAATGCCTAATCATTCGGTGATTAATATGACGGATCATAAATAACGATATGGCAAAATACTTCATATTATTCTAGCAACATTAAATAAACGCCATAGCTTTTACCTCGATGTCTCATCTGTGCGTGATAAGCAACTCTAAACCCATTTTTCAAATAGAATCGCATCGCTCGTTCGTTGCGTTCATTGACGTACAATGCTAATCTAGCATATCTTTGTTTTAAGGATTGAAGCACTTTAGAGCCTAGCCCTTGTCTTTGACATTGCGGTTCTATTGCTAAGCAATGAATATAATAGTAATCATCTGGAATTTCACCTGAAAATAAATCGGATATTTTAGTATTTAAGTGCTTTTTACTATAATAATCAAATTTACTTAATGCTTGCTTTACAACTGCATTATTAAGCTGATTTAATTCATGAACTTTCTTAATTGAATAAAAAATTGTAATGCCGGCAAATTTCTGATTGCTCCGTACCGCATATAAATATTTGGGTGAGAAATAACTACAGCCTTTCTCAATACATTGAGCCAGAATTGCTCTTGACTTCTTTCCAAAACCAAGTTGGTGAAGGTCAGGATCGGTTGAGTAAAGTAAGTTGATCACTTGATCGACATGATCGGTTTCGACTTGATGTCGTTTTATATAAACGGTCAAAATGATCATCTCCTTTATCGGATAATTTTAAACAAACGTATCGTTCATTATATCTTTACCATTTTCAATAATTTAAAAACCCGCATTTGCCTATTTCTAAGCAAATACGGGTCTTACATGTTAATTGTTTGATTTTGTTTTAAACCCAGTTCATCTAATCGCCAGAGATACATAGATTTCACTCAATTACTTTCTCTTCAGCACTGCGTGAGGCGTATGGTTTACTTATCCTTCTTCGTTGCCCGATAAAATTTATGGCCGCCAGACAGGTTCGAAACATCTGTAAAGCCATGATTCAATAAAATATTTTGCACTGCATTACCTGTCGTCCCACTGTTACAATACGTAATCGTTGGTTTATCTTTGTCTAATTCAGCTAGCTTCGCACGGATATCTGCATGTGGAATATTGACTGCTGAATCAACATGAGCCGTGTCGTATTGCTTCGTCACGCGCGTATCAATGACCTGAATATCTTCTTGTTGATCAATTTGTGCTTGAATATCTTTTGAAGTCCTGATTGGTCTACCTTTGCTAATTGCATTATCTAAAATCATTCCACTGTAATGAATGGGATCTTTCGTTGTTGAATATGGAGGAGCGTAAGCCAAGTCTAGATGGAAAAGGTCTTCTGCTTTTGCCCCATAGGTGATCAGTGTAACGATCACATCAATTCGCTTATCGACACCTTCACGCCCAACAATTTGCGCACCGAGCAGACGGCCCGTCTCACGATCAGCAATCGATTTAATACACATTTCTTTACCATTAAAATAGGCAGGTTTATCCGGTTTAATATTATGGGAGAGCACCACATTATACCCTGCATCCTCAGCTTCCTGTTCAGTTAAGCCGGTATTAGCAATCGTCAGATCAAACAATTTATAAATACTCGTGCCGAGATTACCTCGATATTCAAGTGTGCCACCCGACAAAACATCACCAGCAATTCGTCCTGTTTTATTGGCAGTCGATCCAAGTGGACGATAAACAGCCTTACCCGTTATCATCGAGAATGTTTCAATACAGTCGCCACACGCATACACATCCGGCACATTGGTCTGCATGGTTGTGTTCACTTCAATAGCACCCGTGCTCCCTAATTTGACGCCCATTTGTTCTGCCAGTTTTACGTTTGGTTTAACACCAGTCGCCATAATCACTAGCTCTGCATCAAAAGCTTGTCCACCTTCCAAAAACACTTGGTTTTCAGTAATTTCCGTGATGGTCGCTTCTTTTAAAATCGTGATAGCCTTTTTCTTTAATTGATCTTCCAAGTATTCCGCCATATCTTGATCGAGATTTGGCGTAATCTTTGACATTTTCTCAACAATGGTGACGTCAATACCTTCACTCTTTAAATTTTCCAACATTTCAAAACCAATAAACCCCGTACCCGCAATAACAGCCGACTTCGGTTGCTTATCTTCAATAAATTGACGAATATCACGCGCATGTTGAACATGGCGCAGCGCAAAGACATGCCCATGATCAACACCTTGAATTGGTGGCAGCACCGGTGAAGCCCCAGTTGCGATCACAAGCTTATCATACTGGTCGTCAAACTGCTCACCGGTAGCAAGATTTTTAACGGTAACCATTTTTTCTTTTGGATCAACGTTGACCACTTCATGTCTTGTAAAAATATCAATATTATATTTTTTCTTAAAAAAGATAGGATCCCTTGGGGTTAACGCATCAATATCTTCAATTTCACCACCAATATAGTATGGCAAACCACAACCTGAATAAGAAATATCTTGATCTTTTTCATAAACGACAATCTCTGCATTATCGTCATTACGACGTGCTTTTGCAGCAGCTGAAGTTCCTGCTGCAACAGCACCGATTACGACTAACTTCATATTTTGATCCTCCCATTGTTAAGATGAGTAAATTAATTGCTTTAATTGTTCTCCTTTAAGATCATCAGCAAACCATTTCACCACTGCATAATGTCCATCAGTAAGTTTAGCCACTCGATTCATCCATTCTAATTCACTGCCTGCTTTTGCTTTCAAAATGGGATGGGTGGTCTGAGTAGCTTGGAGGCTTGCGTTGATGACCCACCATTTTTGCGTGATTCCTGCACGCTTCAGGTCTTCAGATAATCGTGTTGCTTCATAGACAGGGGTGGCCTCTGGATATGTCACAATCACAACAGCTGTCTGTGCTTGATCTCTCAACTTTGGTAATAAACGGCTAACAGATGGGGGCGTATCCCCTTGCGTCCGTTCAATTTCTTTATGGTAGCTCTCCGTTGCATCAAGCAATAATAACGTATGACCAGTTGGTGCAGTATCAATAACGACCACTTCATCATCAGCTTGATCAACAATCTCAGCAAACGCACGAAACACAGCAATCTCCTGCGTACAAGGTGAGCGTAAATCTTCCTCAATATAAGCAAGATCGTCACCTTTCATCGTTTGACGGGCTTTCATTAAAACCGCTTCTTGATACTTTTTTAATTCGACTTGTTCATCAATATGGCTTAAGCGGATATGATCACTATCTTCGATCACATACTGAAGGTGTGCAGCTGGATCTGTCGTTGTTAAATGCACCTTCTTACCACGCTCAGCTAAACCTAAAGCAATCGTCGCGGCAATTGTCGTTTTACCTACCCCACCTTTTCCCATCGTAAATATAACCTGCTTATTTGTATTTGCTAAATCCTCTATTACACCCTCCAAATGAGGCACTTCAATAGGTGGTCCTGGATTTTTATCCTCGGCTCGATCTTTTGTTAATAGGGCACGAACATTCGTTAAGCCAGTTACGTTGTATGAACGTAATGGAATTTGATAAATGGGCAAGTTTTTCAATTGATTAGGTATATGTTTAAGTGCCTTTTGCTGCTTTTCAAAAAGAGCAATCGATAGCTGATCTTGATAGTCAGTCAACACCCCATTCACAACTAACCACTGATTGACCACCCCGATTTCCGCTAACTCTTTTGCTGCTCGTTCAGCCTCTTTTAATGGAGGTAATTCAGGCCGTGTAACCAAAATCAGTGTGGTCAAGGCTTCATTAGCTAAATTCTCGACGGCTTGCTGGTAAATGACTTGATTTCCCTCCAAGCCAGACAACTGTCCCAAACAAGATGCTCCATGCGTACTTTCACTAATAAAGGAACTCCACGCAGAAGGCAACTGCAACAGCCTTAACGTATGACCAGTTGGCGCAGTATCAAAAATAATATGGTCATAATCTTTGGCTGCTTGCTCATCAGTAATGAAATTTGAAAATTCATTAAAGGCAGCAATTTCTACTGTGCATGAACCCGATAATTGTTCTTCCATATTTTCAATCACGGCATCAGGGAGTTTACCACGATATGGCCCAACAACCGACTCTTTATACTCACTAGCGGCTTGTTCGGGATCAAAATTAGCGACGACAAGATTAGCAACAGTTTCGATCGCTACGCCTTTATTATTCAGTTCTGTTTCAAATACATCTTGAAGGTTTGAAGCAGGATCTGTGCTAATCAACATAATCTTTTTCCCGGCATCTGCCAAGGCAACTGCTGTTGCGCAAGCTGTTGACGTTTTCCCTACGCCCCCTTTTCCGGTAAAAAAGATGTACTTTGTCAAATGCAAATCTGCTGGATTAAAAGCCTTCATGTTATCGATCCTCCAATCTTTTAACAACAAGAGCCATCATTACAACCGCAATCATCAGCTATCACATTAAATTTCGCTTGCAAGTATGAAGTTGACAGATTTAAATGTTGGCAAATTTCTTCATTACTTGGATACGCTTGTTTCTTCACCACTTCGCCATCGACCATCGTCACGGGTAATGCTTCCACACCTTCTTGATTGAGAATCGAATGAATTGTCCGGTTATCGACAAAAATTTGTGGGTTATTCGTTAAGTTATAGCGTTCTACTAGCACACCATTTTCTCGTAAATTGTTAAGAACTGTTGACAACCTTAATAATTCTTGATCAACAGAAGGACCACAAACTCCAGTATCACAACACATTGCTGGTTCAAAAATCACCATTCTACTCATTATTAAACACGCTCCTTTTTCAATTAATCATCTCGTTACACATTCACTTTTCTGATCAACGCATCTGTTCTAAACTTGGACAAACCGCCTGACCATGGCAAATACAAGTATCTGTCTCTGAGATAAGCTCAGTCAAAAACTGTTTAACTTGATGACTTTGCACAGGATTTAACCGATAGAAACTCCATAACCCCTGCTTTCGACTATCCACTAATCCACTATCGATTAATACTTTCATATGATGGGACAACGTCGGTTGTGTAAACTCGAATTCCTCTAAAATATCACAAGCGCATTTTTCACCACATGATAAAATATCAATGATTTTTAATCGATTCGGATCAGCTAATGTCTTAAATAGTTTGGCAAAAGCCACATACTGATTATTCATAACATCACCCTTACATAGATTGTCATCTATATATAATATAAATGATTATCTATATAGTTGCAAAGATTCCGAAGAAATTTACAGAAACTTAATAAAATGACCCATTAATGGGCGTTTTCTTTCTTCTCCCACTGATGGGTCGTTGCGTGCATGAGGACATGAGCGCCCGTTAGCTCACAGCTAAATAGATGAGCCCTGCTAATCTATTTAGAAGCGAGGGTTTTACCGGCGGTTATCCACGATAAGCACTATACATTTGAGAAATGTTATTAACGGATTAGTTGGGCTTAATTGACTTCATGCTAAAGGTGAGATAAGCCAAGAAAGAATAATAATAACGCAGCTATGAAGTCTGACTTTTCACTAATAAATCCTATTGAAACTTTATTTCCAAATTTAGACCCCGCCCAAATAAACAAAAAACTCGTTATCCCTGCAAATAAGCTAGTTAAAAATATAGGGTAATGAACAAGTCCCGCAGATACGCCTAAGGTTACCGAATCGATGCCTAAAACAACCCCTAAAATGATCGCTCTTTTGATTGTGCCCCTTTTTACGGCTGTTTTAATGTCAAATGTTGTGTTTTTTGATTTTATCCCTTGCCAGACGAACCAAACACCTAATAATATAAAAACAGACGCACTAATATAGGCTGCTGTATCTGCTGTTAAAAATGCAGATGCTTGCTCTCCCAAAAGTAAGCCAACCATCATGGTAACAGCTGATATCAGTGCAATGACAGTGATGCTACGATTGCAAAGACGTTCTTTTAACCCCAATGAAAAGCCTACACCCAAATCGTCTAGGTTTGAAGAAACTGCTAATAAAAGCATTTGTCCGAGTGTCATTATTTCTGCTCCTCATACATAAAAATACTTCCTTCTATCATTATAGTCATCTCTTTGTCATCGCGCTATATACGAAAAAGAATCGATCAAAAAATCACGTTCACTCAAATGGGTTCGTTTTCTTAGACTTCGCACTTTCGCTTTATTTCGTGCGGTTGAGCTTACGCATTCAGTATGAACCACCCGTCTAAGTGGAGATAAGCAAGGGGTGAGACTTCTGCGGGAATAGGATGAGCTGAAGATCCACTTGAGGCGTGAGCTTTGCGACTCAAGTTAGCTGAAGCCATCCCCGCGAAAAGCGAATCCCTTGCTTTTCGGAACGACATAACGTGCTAAACGTATGGGAAGGTCGCATGCGATACATCCATGCAGAAGTAATGTCCACAAGCCTATTGAACACGATCAAGGTTGAATGGCTATTTTCAGTGGGTGAAAATTTGAGTTATTTAAATTCAACACTTTCTTAACATGGAAAAGAAGCGACCCCCAAAAGGAGTCGCTTAGCATTTGATCAATAGCCGTGCAGATAACATCCCTATCATCAGCAGATCTATTAATTAAACCGATGTTCGAGGTTTAGCACTAAAAGACACAGGCTTCTAAACTTTACATAGGCTACCTTAGTAGACCATCATATCTGAAGGTTTTCGCCATTTAGATGCCTCACCTCTCATTTAATTAAATCTTTATAAAAGATAACCTAAAAATTGTGTGACCAAGATAAAATAAATTAATAATCCTGAAATATCTTTAATCGTTGTAATAATTGGATCTGCACCTGCAGCTTGATCAGTACCAAGCTTAAATAGAACAAATGGAATAAAAAAGCCTAATGTGGTTGCCAGTGTCATCGTGATAGCCAAGGCTAAGCCTACCGCGATCCCTAACTCAGGAAGTCCCTGCCAAGTAGATGCGATAATTCCCGTTGCAATACCAACCAAGACCCCCATACTTAATCCAACGAGTGTTTCTTTTCCTAGATGTTTTATAAATTTCTTTGTGTTGATGTTTCCTAAAATTAATCCACGGGCAAAAATCGTCGATGACTGTGTTCCAGCATTACCACCCATATCCATAATAACCGGAATAAAAATGGCAACAGCAGCAATCGCTTCTAGCGCTTCTTCGAAAGCTTCTATAACTACACCCGCCATTAGTCCACCGATCATGGTAATCACTAAGAAAGGTAACCTGACCTTCCATATTTGAAACAAAGAGCCATTGACTAATCTTTCACTACGATCAGACTCTCGACTATTTAAATCTGCCAAACCTGCTTTATTAAATATATCTTCGGTCGTTTCTTCTTCAAGAATATCCATCGCATCATCAAAGGTGATTATCCCGACTAATCGGCTTTCGCTGTCTACTACAGGCAAAGCTAATAAGTCTAATTCTTGTAGCGTCCGAGCAACCTCTTCTTGGTCTGTGTCCGTAGATACTTTAATAATCTTTTTATGCATGATCTCTTCAAGCTTTTGTTCTGGCGCAGCCATAACAAGCTCTTTTAAAGAAACGACCCCTTCTAATGTTCTACTTTCATCAGTAATGTAAATCGTATAAATCGTTTCTTTATCTTGCGCATGGACACGTAGTTTTTCTATTGCTTCGGCTGCTGTATAACTTCTTTTAAGCCTTACATATTCCGTGGTCATAATTCTGCCTGCTGTTTCTTCCTCGTAGCCCATCAAAAGTGCGGTTTCCTTTCTTTCTTCGGGTGACAATGAGGCGACTAGCTTTTTAGTTACCTTCGCCGGCAATTCATCTAATAATCTGACCCGATCATCTGGCGCAAGTTCATTAATTAATTCACTTACTTTCTCTTCAGTGAATGATGCTAATAATTCTTGCTGTAAATAGACATCTAACTGCTCAAAGACAAGCAAAGCCTTTTCTTTTGATAACAAACGATAGATAAGCACTTTTTCATCTGCTGAGAATGTTCTTAATAAATCCAATATTTCAATGTCTTCAGCTTGATTTAATATTTTCTTTAGTTCGTCCATCTTTCTGTTTTCCAAGTAAGCCCAAACATCATTTTTAAATTTTTCCACAATAACCCCTCCATGATTATTTTTTCCCCGAGCATTATTAGCTTAAACCAGATCGAAATATACCATTCACCACCATCCATTTGGGCTCATCTCCTTATATTTCACAATTGATATAACTTGTTAAGCGCTAGAAAATAAAAAAAACGACTCCCAAAAGAAGAGTCGTTTTCAACATATTTAACAAAGCTCTAATAAAAGCAACAATTAGCTGCCATTACCGAACTATTATATACGGACTCCTCGTCTGGGTTTTAGCACTAAGTGACGTAGATTTAAAGCAATAAACCAGCTATCTTAAGCAGACCTTAATCCGATCGTGCCTGTTCTACCCATTGGCGTCTCTCGACATTTTTGGGCAATAGCCTATGTTCACTTAGGAGCCTCTCCTAACAAGTTACATGTTATTTTATTCGTTTTTTATCATACATAGCTCACTAACTGTTATCAATGTTTTTTGAAAATCAATCTGTTTTCATGCGGTATTTTCCTTTTTCGTGCGTTCGCGCTATCTTCACCTTCGATCGCTTGAAAATACGAGCGTTCGCATGAAAAAGGTTAAGTAAGGGATTTAGCGATTATCGCGGTTGTGATCATTTCTGTCACAATAAATGATAGCCAGACCCCCGTCATATTAAAAAGATAGGCAAAGAGTAAAATAATTGGAACGATTAAGACAAAACTTCGAATAATCGATAATTTAAATGCCAGGCCAGCACGTTCAATTGCACTTAAATAAGCGATTGAGATAATATTAAAACCGGCAAAAAAGAAACCAATAAAATAAATCATTAGACCGGTTTCTGCCATTTCAGCTAAAGCTACACTATGATCACGGTTAAAAACACCAATAATAGATGTCGAGCCAATCGTGACCACACCATAAATAATCAACGCCAATAACAGGGCAGATCCTACACCGTAAGCTAACATTTTTTTCGTTTCGCTGTATTTTTGTGAACCAAACAAATGACTAACGATCGGTTGAATCCCTTGTGCCATGCCAGTATAAATGGCAATAACAACAAAAGCGATATTGGCTATAATGCCATATGCTGCGACGCCGGTATTTCCAGCCAACCTTAAAATAACCATATTAAATATCAGGATTACTACACCAGTAGATATTTCTGTTACAAATGCAGAGATGCCAAGTGTGATAATCTTCCAAAAAATAGCTAGTTTCCACTTAATTTTTTGCAATACCAATGTGTTTTTTGTTGATTTAAAATGTAACACTAGCAAAGCGAGGCTAATAAACGGCGTTGCACCTGTTGCCAGAGCTGCACCTAACATCCCCATATCTAACACGATAATGAACAGGTAATCCATGACAATATTTGCAAAACTACCAACAAACATCCCTGCCATCGCTAGTTTTGGATTTTGATCATTTCTAATAAAGGCGACCAACATATTATTAAACACAAAAAACGGTGCAAAGAGCATAATAACTTTCAAATAAATACTAGTCATTGGTAATATCTCTACATCAGCTCCAAGTGCACCTGCTAAAAAATCTGAACCGACGAACCCAATGAGCATACAAAGTAAACTCAAGATCGCTCCCAAAGCCAACGCATGATTAAACACACTTGCCGCACTTTGAGGTTTATTTTGAGCGCGTAAAATCGTGTACCAAGTTGCTCCACCAATACCAATAAGCAAGCCAAATCCAGATATTAATGTGAAGATTGGCAAGGCCAAATTGAGTGCAGCTAAACCCGATTCACCGACACCATTGGCAATAAAAATCGTATCCGCTAAAATATAAACGGATAAGCCAATCATTCCAATCACATTCATGCTGACATACTTAAAAAAGGTCTGAAAATCGCCTCTGACCTCCATTCTAATCCCCCACTTTCACCTCGCATCCTAGCGAATCTGTTAACTTCTCTATAATACGTTGGTACTTCTTTGTTAAGCTTTTTACACTTTCTAATTTGCATGTAAAAAGCACCAAGCAGATACCTACTTCGGCCTAGAGGTATCATGCTCCGTGCTTCGTTTGCTTTACCTGGTGGCAAAGCTAACACCGTGTTATTTTAATAAGCATAACTCTAACAAACCTCAATTCACCTGTCAACTTGATTAGATCATTCCCTACTGGAAAGGACATCCTATACTATGATTAGCTATTAAGACTTACTATTTCACTGTAAATATTCAGGTAATGCGTTCATATACATTGCCAATGCATTATTATTTTTCTTTAGTACCACAACAGTCTTGGAATTAGGCCATGCATAAATCGTTGGATAATCAATTTCATCATAATCGGGTTGAATAGCAAAAGCAAGTTGCTCTTTAACAGTTGAAAACTGTGCATTAATTCCGGGCTTGTTTCCTCTAGCATCTATCCGAACCCAACGCTTTAATGCTTCGAAATAAACAGCATTTAATGCATGAATGCAGTAACCTTTTTCCGGTGTATCAAACAACATTAAACGTTGATAACAGAAGCCCGTAGGAATACCTGTCGCTCTCAATAACGCGGCTAGCAAATGTGATTTAGCATAACAAATTCCTTCTTGATACTGCAACACTTCAGAAGCACAACAGGTGATACGTTTACTTTGAATATCCCAAGAATGGGCAATTTGATCCCTTACAAAAGTAAAGGCACGCTTCACTTTTTCTCGTTCATCATCTGCACCTTCAAAAAGTTCTTCGACCAGTGCTTGAATAATTGGACTTGAATAGTTAATCAGCTCGTTTTCGCATAGATAGTGTTCTAGCCGTTCATTTTGTAATAAATCCTTCAACATACCACCCACTCCCTTATGTTAGTATTGATTATAACAGATCAGCCAAACACGCCTAAGCAAACTTAACTTAAACCTGTAGAATAAAGACGTCGTAAAATTTGATCTGTTTTCCAAGGTCAATAACCTTAAATTACTAACAATTATACAGACGTAGATTATAAAGACAGCGGAATGGCGTCTCAGAATAAGAAACGTCTTATGCTAGCAGTGTCACATCTCCTTCGCCTTATTTCGTGCGGTTGGGCTTATGCATTAAGTATGAACCACCAGTCTAAGTGGAGAAAAGCAATAGGTGAGACTTCTGCGGGAATAGGATGAGCTGAAGATCCACTTGAGGCGTGCTCTTTGCGACTCAAGTTAGCTGAAGCCATCCCCGCGAAAAGCGAATCCATTGCTTTTCGGAACGAAATAGCGTTCTGAGCGTATGAGAAAGTCGCATGCGACACATCCATTAAGATAGATGTTACGATTTAGCAGGTGCGATATGTGTAGCCTTCTGTGGGAGTAGCGGAACATAGCTCACCTGTGCGTCTAAAACGAAAGGTTTAAATCTATATTCAAAGGCAACGCCTATATTGAATATGAGGGTTACCCTTATCTTGACTGAACCTGAACATTTAGATAAGAAAGTTGACTTACTAAAAAATAAATATGAGGAGCTGATATTTATCACTAATATACGAACGAAAGCACTCATTACTGATCAGGAAATCCTTAGTGCTTTCCCTGTTATGCAACAACTTCGTCAACATTTGGATCAACAGACATACCTCGAACTTGTCAAGGAAGCACAAGAAAAGGATCGTTATTATCTATTTGCTTTGATTAATGGTAAAGAAATCTTATCTATAGTTGGGTTCAAACCAATGATCACCTTGTATTACGGAAGATTTATCTGGGTTTGTGATCTTATCACTGATCAAATCCACCGTTCAAAAGGCTATGGTGAAAGATTACTTCAATTCGTACACCAATGGGCAAAAGATAATCACTATCAATCGGTCGCATTATCATCAGGGTTACAGCGCATTGATGCTCATCGCTTTTACGAAGAAAAAATGGATTACGATAAAGTAAGTTATGTTTTTAGAAAAACTGACATTCACTAGCGATTTACCGAATGTGATCGTTTAGCTAATCCTACAAAAGCGTTAGGCGCTCCCCATATAAGGGAAACCTAACGCTCTTTGTTTATCATCAGCACCAATAGGAAATAGTTAACTAAACATGAAAGGAGACAAGTTTTATGAAACGATTAAATTATGCTCTATTATTTGTTTTTCTAAATTTGTTTTTATTCGGTTGTCAACAGCATGAGCTTTTCGATCAAGAAATAACATCGATTGACATTTTAACGTGGGATGATCAAGAACAAGTCGGTAAGTTAACAGACCCTGATTTCATCGCAGAACTAGCGGATCATCTGGAAACGGCTGAATCAGCTTCAACTGCTAATCTTGATATTCCCAATCCTGATTACCTTTTACGTTTTAACCACCAAGAGGAAACGATTCAGCAAATCGGTTACTACAATGAAGAAAAAACCTTCAACCAAGTGACGGGACAATTTATCAATATCGAATCTAGCGAACTTTATAACGTCAGCATCGACTTAGCTATTGATGACTAAAGCTATTTTATATATGAATAGAGAAATAAGCCAAGAATCTTGATCTCAGCTTATTTCTTTATTCATATTACTTATGTTTTTTGGTTTTTTTGTTATGGTGTTTCTCCATCTCGCTAACCGGTTCATTGGCAAATTCGTGATCAAATTGACGAGACATGGTTTGTTTTTTCGCCTGCTGATCATTTACCGGTTGATTTCGATAGGCATCATCTCTTTTAGACATGTTCACATCCCCCCTTTCGCCATTAGCTTTTGCAAAAGAGAAAGATTTTATCACGGATAACCGTCCGTAAACCACCGCCCTCAAAATAGAGCGTAGAGCAAATCGATTGATGGGTGATAACGGACGCTAAGGTTCATTTTATCTAAAAGATGCTTTTTAAGGTTCAAGATTTAAAATAGAAAACCAACCAAGATAACGCCTAGCACAAGTAATGGAGCAGGTACTTTTTTTGTATATAACGCCAAAATGGTGATCATCATGATTATTACATTATCGATAGCAAAACCATTACTTTGCATAATAATAAGGGCAGAAGCAGCGATCAACCCTCCAGCAACAGCATTTACGCCTTTCAAGGATACTTTTATTCCTTGAATTTTTTTTAGGTTTTCCCAAACAGGATAAACAAAATAAATCAGGAGTAGCCCCGGTAAAAAGATTCCAATCCCAGCGGCGATCGCACTAGCAATTTGATATAACGGTGCACCTTGACCTGCAAGTCCACCTGCATAGGCACTAAAACTAAACATGGGACCTGGCATGCCTTGAACTAATCCATAACCCGTTAGAAATTCATCCGCACGCATAAAGCCATTAATCTCAACTAAATCACTAAACATAAACGGAATAACAACTTGCCCGCCACCAAAAACAAGATAGCCGTAACGATAAAAGCTTTCAAAGATCGACAGCAACGTGCTGTTAGTAAATATCGCCAAAACAATTGATCCAACAGCAATGATTATAAAAGCAAAGAAATAAATCCAAGGCGGATTCAATTTTACTCGATACCAAATTTTTTTCTGTTTAGACGTCAAGACCGTGACTAAACCTCCAATAATCAAAACAAACGGAAATACCCAAGCCTGTCTGAAAAAGAACGTTGTCACCGCACCAAAAATAAGTAAACTGACCGTGATCCGATCTGAAATAACTTTTTTACCGATCCTAAGTGCAGCAACCATAATAAAACCGACTGCCATCGGACCGATATAACGCAATCCATCTTGTGAAAATTGCATACGATCTAAAAACGCATATAGAAATGAAAACAGTGTCATCAACGTTAAAACCGGCAATGACCAAACGAGCATTGTCAGAAGCGCTAGCAATGGTCCACCTTTTTTATGTCCAACGGCAACAATGGTTTGCGTGCTTGATGGACCAGGTAAGATACTGCATAAAGCAATTAATTCGACTAATTCCTCTTCACTTAAATACTGTTTTTTTGTCACGAGTTGATCGGTAAAGATACCATAATGTGCTTCCGGTCCACCAAAAGCACCCAATGAACAAATAAATATATCCCATAAAAATGATCGCCAGCTTGTGCTTTCCCCTTTGTTTGGTTTTAATACCTTCATTCCCTACTCCCTTCGCTATTTCATTGATTCTTATCTGTTTTTAAGCTATGATAAACATACATCATCATCGATATTGAAATTCGATATCGACAGTTATATATAGAGCTTATCGAAGGAGTATGCAAAATGCAAGAACAAATATTACGAAAATTTTTCCTCGGATTCATTCAAATTCACATTCTTCATCATGCTAATGTGGAGCCCTTCTATGGGGCATGGATGATTGAAGAGCTAAAGGAACATGGATATGATATGAGCCCAGGTACACTTTATCCAATCTTACACACTATGGAGGCAAAACAACTTTTAACAAAGGAAAGCCGAACAATTCATGGAAAAGTACGTAAATATTACACCATTACCGAGTTAGGTGAAAGGGTCTTAGAAGAAGCAAAGAAAAAAGCATATGAGTTATTTAAAGAGATAAAAGACTAATCGAATCCCTATGAGGACCTAGACGTTGCGACAAAAAAGCCAGAGTAAAACAACCGTTTCACTCTGGCTTTGCATGGATTTATAGCATTATCTATGTTGCTAACGTAATACTAACAACAATACGGTTTCATTTCCGATCTTTTCTCCTGTTTTTTCAAAACCGAGCCGTTCATATAAGGCGATCGCTACCTTGTTTTCAGGTTCTGCAGAAATTCTTAGTTCACTTTGATCAAAATGCGCTTTAAAATAGTCAATCGCTTGCTGTAAAGATTGTGTTCCATATCCTTTTTGCTGATGTTTCTCGTCAATCATAAATCGCTCAATCCACCAAGAATCGTTTGGATAATCAGCATCCCCCAGAAAAAAACTAAACATAATAAAACCAACCATCTCTTTATCATGATAAATGGCAAAAGGCATACGATCAGCTTCATAATTTGCTTCTAGTAAGGAGTACCAATTGGGCGCAACGAATAACTTTTGGCTTTCTGCTACAGCTAACTTCGCACATATTTTATAATTATTTTGGTCAACTTCTTTAAACACAATCTTCATATCTGTACTCCTTTAATTTATTCCAACAACTTGACTACGTCTTTCTAAATAAATCGTATCTCTCCACTTATCTTCCATCTTACCAATCCGTTCAAAGTAACCGACTTGGCGAAAACCAAGTGATTGATGCAAAGCAACACTTGCTTTGTTCTCTGGAAAGATCCCAGAGTGAATCGTCCAAATCCCTTCTTGTTCACTTGATTCGATGACCTTTTTTAACAGCGCTCGCCCTACGCCATTTCCTCTATAATCGCAACCAATATAAACACTTACTTCTGTTACACCACGATAAACACAGCGACTTGAAGTCGGACTAAGTGCCGTCCAACCTAAAACACGATCACCTTGAGTAGCGACCCAACGACAAGCCTTTAAATGAGAAGCATCCCATGCTGTCCATGTTGGTGCTTCGCGTTCAAAGGTTGCATGCCCACTAGCAATCCCTTCTTCATAAATTCTTTTCACTTGTGACCAGTCTGTTGGTAACATTTCTCTTAAGTGATATTTGATAAGATCGCTCCCTTTGATATGATTGGTTTCATATCATCATAATTTACTATTATACTATATTAGAGAGATCAGGAGCACACGATTGTTAACAAAGAAGACAACATTTTTTCTCTGCTGTTCTGAATAAAGTCAAGCTTTTATTGATGTTCTGTCTGGCTAATGCGCAATAAACAAATAATCCATCGGTGTTCCCCAATTTTCACAGCGATTATAACTTGGATAGGAAGATTCAAAACATATTTTGATTGGTGCTGAATAGAGTTGTTGATGTGCCATTAAAAAAGCACGATCTCCAAAGAAAATCGCCTCTAATGCTAGGGGAAGCTCTCGTCTAAAATTTTGATCGCGACGCTTAACCGTTGCAATATCTCTTCCACCTAGATAAACCTTGACAGACAGTATACAAGTTCCATTTTCAATACACCATTCAGCTAACACTTCATCACGCATCTGTGTTATTTTGTCATAAGCATAATTTAGAGCAACCGTTAAAAATAAGCATCCGGTTTGATCTGAATGTGTCAATGTATATTTCCTACCACTGATTGGATCTGTTACATCCAAAGGCGCCTTAAATGTTACCAACAAATGATCCGGATTAAATATATTCAAAACAACCCCTACCTTCCTATTGTCTAATATCACTATACGAACACACGAACAATTTTAGTCTTAAAATATATTTACTCAACTTTCTCATCTAAATGCTCAGGTTCAGCCAAGATAGCATAAGGGTAGACCTAATATTCAATATAGGCGTTGCCTTTGAATATAGATTTTCGATTGATTATAAACCTTTCGTTTTAGACGCGCAGGTGAGCTATGTTCCGCTTTCTGCGATCGCACGTAAAATGGAGAAATCGCAGTCAGTATGAACCACCAGTCTAAGTGAAGATAAGCAAGGGGTGAGACTTCTGTGGGAATAGGATGAGCTGAAGCCATCCCCGCGAAAAGCGAACCCCTTGCTTTTCGGAACGAATAACGTTCTTAACGTATGAGAAGATCGTATGCGGCACATCCATGCAGAAGTAAAGTCAACAACCCTATTGAATACCGCGTCTATTGAACACAATCAAGGTTTAATGACTATTTTCAGTGTGCGAAAGTTGAATATTTATTAAAGGATTTAATCGATTTCTGTAGAATTTTATACAGTAAAGGTACTCATTGTTTTAGAAAGGAGTTTATATGAAATTTAGCTTAAAGGAAAGTCTAGTTTATTTACTATATTTAATAGGGCTTCTACTATTACTTTGGGGTATTACCAATCAAGAACTGCAATTCGAACAGAGAGGAGATTATCAGCTTTTCCGTTCGGTACTTATTGTCAGTTTGCTCTATATTGCAGTAGGCTTCTATCTGGCCATTCCAATAATGATCAAACGATTTAAAAATCACCATAGATGGTTATTTAATTTGAATCGATTTCTTTTTGTCAGTCTACCACTATTTTTATTTCCTTATCTACCTATGATCTTTTCAAATATCGAACGCCCACAGTTTATTTTGACCACATCTTTGGTTACATGGGAGCTAATGTTGGTGATTGCAGGCTATACGATGGTGACTAGTTTTGAGAAAGAAGAGAAACTGTTCTTTTAGAAGCGCACAGGCAAATAATTGACACCTATTGGAATGTATTCGACTTGATGATTAAAGGGAATTTAATGAAAAATATGGAAATATATGATACACTTAGGTTATCTAAATTCATGATATAAACAATACTGCTTGTTCAACTAACGAGCAGTATTGTTTAAGAAGAAAAATGCCGCTTAAGTTAACTATATTTATATGAGTTTCTTTAAAAAAGGAATCGTATAAATATTGAATTAATTTAAGTACAGGATAAATCTAAACAGGGAAGGAAGATTAGATGAAAAAAACCTTAAATAAATTATAAACTTTTATTATTAAATTAAGTTTATATCATTCTCGTGCCCCTCCGATGTAATTTTTCATTCGAAAACTAACTATTTTAGGAGGGAAATAAATGAGGAATGAACAAGAAATGATGGACTTAATAATAAATTTCGCAAGGGCAGATGAGCGTATTCGAGCAGTCTATATGAATGGTTCAAGAACGAACCCTAATGTATCAAAAGATATTTTTCAGGATTATGATATTGTTTATGTTGTGACAAAAACAGCGTCTTTTATAGAAGATAAGACATGGATTAACGAATTTGGAAGTTTAATAATGATGCAAGAACCTGACAAAAATGATTTTGGTAGAGAAAATAATTTTGACTTCAGCAAATCTTATGGTTTTTTAATGCTTTTTACAGATGGAAATCGTATAGACCTTCGCATCCAAAAAAAGGAAGTTATGTTTGAGGAGTATGGAAAAGATAAACTTACTCTCCCCTTAATGGACAAAGATAATCTTTTGAGTTCCATCCCTTGCCCTACCGATATTGATTATCATGTAAAAAAGCCATCAAAAGACGAATACGATAGTTATACAAACAATTTCTGGTGGTGTTTACAGAACGTTGCAAAAGCCATTTGGCGTGATGAACTCCCATATGCAAAACGCATGTTTGAATATACGACGAGAGATTCCTTGGATAAAATGGTTAATTGGTGGATTGGGATACAACAAGATTTTCAAGTTTCCACTGGAAATTTAGGGAAGTATTTTAAGAAATACCTTCCAGAGTTATATTGGAAGATGTACAGAGAAACTTATTCTAATTCTGATTATACAAATATGTGGGAATCAATATTTATCACTTGTGAATTGTTTAGAATCTTATCTCAAGATGTCGCTGAACATTTTAACTTCACATATCCAATTGATGATGATAAAAACATGACTAAATATCTTAAAGATGTTAGAAAATTACCTTCTTATGCAACGACAGTATATTAAGTGAATGATAAGCACCCCTACAAAAAAAAGTAGGGTGCTTATTCAAGTAGATTGACACGTATTTTAAACACATTTTCTTACATAAAACGTCTTCAATCAGTGGGCGTTTTATGTACAAGTATCTGTAATAAAAACGTAAAAATTCCAACTCAAATTTGAGATGGATGTAATCACTCATGTTCTAGAAAGATGCGATTCATATTTTCTCTTATGTCAATTTCAAATCATCAATAAAAGACTGCACACTCGTATAAATCGCATCAGGGGTTATTGAAAATGCGCTCGTTTGACTTTCTGTAAGCCACTGCACCCCTATTGTACGTACACCTGCCCTTTTACCCGCTTCAATGTCAGCGTTACTATCTCCCAGATAGATTGCCTCTGCAGCTTCAACCCCCATAATCTTCAATGCCTTTTCTATACCTTCAGGATCTGGCTTAGCATGGCGCACATCATCACCAGTAATTACAGCTTGAAAGTCATAATCAAGACCAAGGGCGTCAACAGAAATCTCAAAGCTTTGACGGGCTTTACCGGTTACGATAGCTAACTTGATGCCTTTATCCTGTAAAAGCGAGAGCATCATTTGAATGTCAGCATTTGGTTTGACTAACCGATTATGGTGCGCTTTATATTGCTGATAAAACAACGTAATTGCTTCTTGTTTTCGTTCGTCTTTTAAGTTTTCTCGAATAATACCTGTTTCAGACGGTCCAAACATCGCCCTTATTTCTTGATTTGATAAAAGACGATCATCATATCTTTGAAAAACGTGTTGAAAAGCCTGATAACAAACAGGTAATGTATCAGCTAATGTGCCATCAAAATCAAAAATAATTGCTTTCATTTAATGCTCTTCCTCCCCATCACTGCTATCCTTTTGATTGTTATTCCCTATAACTTAAAAGCTAAAACACCACTTTCTCTTATCTCAAATCCCTTATAACCTCTATTAACTATCGATAAGAACTCTGCTGACTGATTCATGCTCCCATTCATTTTTACAAAGATCTTATCGCCAAAAGTCGCATATCCTAAAGAAAAAGCTAAATGGAGTGAAAATAATGTATTATCACATAGTTAAGGAAGGCGAAACGTTATCAATCATCGCACGCGATTATCGGGTGAGCTTAACTGATCTAATCCAAGCAAATCCACAAATTAATCCTGATATGATCTTCGTTGGACAGCCATTGATCGTCCCAGGACTTCCGAACCCAGAGCAGCTACCCTACCAAATTCATGTATCGATTGCGCAACGAACACTTACCTTGTTAAGTGATCATGTACCACTAAAAACATATCCGATAGCCGTAGGGCAAATTCTTAGTCAAACACCGATCGGGCAATTTGTGATTATTAATAAAGCGCCTAATCCAGGTGGACCTTATGGTACGATGTGGATGTCATTATCTAAACAACACTATGGTATTCATGGCACGAATGATCCATCATCAATTGGCAAGGCGGTTTCACGAGGCTGTATTCGGATGTATAATCAGGATGTTGAAGAACTAGCCGCTACCATTCCAATTGGCACACAGGTCACTATTACCCCATAAAGTTCTTTAAAAAAGGAATGTTCTATTTCAACAACTGGCACTTATGATCTAAAAAACACCCATCTTTAATTAAATGAACCTTTAATCAGTGGGCACTTTCGTTCTTTGCCTACTGATTAATGATTTGTTAAGTGAATCAGCCCCCCCCCTCAACCGATTTGCTCTACGCTCTATTTTGAGAGGGGTTTACGGACGGGTATTTGTGATGAAATTATCGGATGCTCTTAAGGTCGGGGCTATCATTAACCCATCCACATCACCCAAACAAACAGTGACCAAATAGAAATAGGCAAGCCTAAAATACAATTTATTCTCGTAATTATCATAAATTCTCGTCTTTTTACATATTTAGAAATCCAGCAAATAAGCGGGATCATTATATAGATGCCAATACTCGTGAAAGTGACAAGCGTTATCGCTGTTGTTAATGTCACTGTTGGAACATATTCATTTATAGCGTAAGCCAGATCTTGACCATATAAACCGAAAAAGCTAGCAATAATAAGACAAAAGGTTACAATAAAATAAATGATAGATGCCTTCAAGTCATCTACACCTTCCTTCATTTTAACTTTGATTCCAAACCATCAGCTTAAACATAGTGGAGAACCATTACCTACACAACCGCTATTTCTTTAAACCCCACGTTTATTCCCCCATACTAATGTATGCAGCTGTGGAAGCACTCTAACTTTATTTAACTTTGATGATTCAAGTGTTTTATTAATCAACCATTGATATTTTTCCAATAAGAGATCCGTTAGTTTTGGTAGATTTGATTCGGTTAAATGGGCATTTCCTACTTGCAAATAAAATAATAGATCAGGATAACGTTGATGAACCGCTTCAGCATAATCAAAATCTTGATCATCAAAAATAACTATTTTTAATGAGGTATGTGCTAGCCGATTGTTATCTCTTAAGTGATCAATAATCGTATCTAGTTTATTCCAATCGGTTTTCATCCCGGAACTTGGCGGTTTAGGTGATAATGTTAAATCATCAATCAATAAAAACCATGGTTGCCAACGCGTCCCTTGTGTTTCTATCGCGACTTCTAATTGATTTTGGTGTAAAAGATCAATCAGTTGATCAAGATCTTTTAATAAAGCGGGATTTCCTCCTGATATCGTAACGTGATCGAATTGATCTTGACCGATGGCGTTGAGTCTCGTAATAATCTCCGAAGCTGTCATCATCTTAATTTCGTCTTTTGCACTGCCATCCCAAGTAAACGACGAATCGCACCACGAACAACTATAATCACACCCTGCGGTTCGAATAAACATCGTCTTCCGTCCTACCACCATACCTTCCCCTTGAATCGTCGGTCCAAAAATTTCTAAGACCGGATAACGCTTCATCACATCCATTCCCTTCTAGCTTCTGCATAGCTCGTTGGTGTTTCATAAAGTTTGACAAATTCGACTTGTAAGTCACCTTCTTCTTGAATATTTAAGGCTTGCTCCATCATGGAATAAATCCAAACAACCATATTTTCTGCTGTTGTATTCATTGTCGGCAAGCTCTCGTTTAAATATTGGTGATCAAGGTAAATTTCAATTTGTTCTTTCCAAATTTTTTTTATTTCACCAAAGTCAATAACAAGGCCAATTTCATTCGTATATCCACTAATACCAAAGATCACTTTATACGTGTGGCCGTGTAAGGTGGCGCATTTTCCTTGATAAGCATGAAGGTGATGTGCGGCATCAAACGTAAAGGCTTTGCTAACTAAAACCCTTTTTTTATGTGATTTTAACTGATCATGTTTAATATCAACACCAAATTTTTGTAAGTGTTCTACAATTTTATAGTTATGCATACTCAGGCCTCCTTTTAAATGATGATACCATTATATTTTCAATTTCAAAGCTTAGACTAAACATGTTAGTCCGTAGCTTATGATTGGTGTAAGTTTATAAAACAAGCCTTCAATCAGTGTGGGGGCGGTATTCTCCGACTGATTGGTCGTTGAGTGAATCAAGACATTAGTGACCGTTAACCCCCGCCTAAATAGATGGGCTCTATCTTCTATTTTGAGGTGGGCGATCTACGGACGGTTATCTGTGATAGACTAATATAAACATAGGACATACTAATAACGAAAGAGGGACGTGACATGGATAATATTAACCAACTTCAAAGATTGATTGATAAAACCAATCATATCGTATTCTTCGGTGGTGCAGGGGTCTCAACGGAAAGTGGCATCCCTGATTTCAGAAGTCGTGATGGTTTATATAACCAGATCTATACGTATCCACCAGAACAAATCTTAAGTCATTCATTTTTCACAATGAATCCGCATATGTTTTTTAATTTTTATAAGCAAAAATTACTTACGTTAGATGCCGAGCCAAATCCAGCCCACGATCAACTTGCTAAACTTGAACAAACGGGAAAGCTCAAAGGTATCATCACGCAAAATATTGATGGCCTCCATCAAAAAGCTGGTTCACGTCACGTGATTGAATTACACGGAACGATTAATAACAACTATTGTCTTCATTGCCATAAGCATTATTCGGCTTTAACGATTAAACATGCAGAGACGATTCCAACCTGTGCATGTGGCGGTATGATTAAACCAGATGTTGTCTTATATGAAGAGCCACTTGACCAAGACCTTTGGCAAGCAGCCATTTCATTGATCAGTGATTGTGAACTACTCATTATTGGTGGTACTTCTTTAATGGTCTATCCAGCAGCCTATTTGATCGACTACTTTCAAGGCGATCATCTTGTCGTTATTAATAAAACAGAAGTCAATCAGCACAAAGCAGATTTATTTATTTCTGATTCAATTGCAAGTGTATTTTCCAAACTGGAGATCAGGTCTTAAAGCTTGTTACTTTTCTTGTTTAATCCATAATAATATTTGACTAATGAGTGCAAGAATAGGTAATTCTAACAACGGCCCTATGACTAAGGTTAAGGCAATTAAAGGCTGATCCGAAAAAGCAGTCATAGCAATTGCTAGTGAAAGTGGCGAATTCCTTGCTAATGTCGTTAAACTTAAACTTACCCGATCAGACTGGCAAAACCTCAACCGCTTTCCTATCGATTGTGTTACAAATAAATTAATAAAAAAGAACAAAAATATTGGTGCTAGCAGCCAGCCCAGCATATCTAAATGTTGAAACAACAATCTACCGTGTGTAGCAAACATCGCTACAATTGCCAAAGCGAGAAATATCATTGGTAAGGTACGCAACGTTGGCATCACTCGTTCGCTAAACAAGGTGGATTTTTTCAGAACGATTTGCAGTAATCCTGCTAACGTAATCGGGATCAGCAAGATAACGATAATACTTTCCAACAAATAAGTGGGTTCAACCATGCCGGTTGTTTGTGTAAACAGCAATAGATAGATTGGCAACAGTACAACTTGAAGCACTAAATTTAAAGGGAGTATGGCTGTCGATAAAGCGACGTTTCCTTTCGCTATGGATGTGAAGATTAAATACCAATCTGTACAAGGGGTCACCATTAACATGATAAAACCAATATATAATGAAGGCTGATTCCCCAAGAAAATTGTTGCTAATCCCCAAGCTAAAAGCGGTGTCCAAACAAAATTAATGAGTATGCTCGTTACAGTGAAACGGACATTTTTGAACGCTTGCATCACATTAACTAGAGGAATATCTAAAAAAGTGATAAAAAGCATCACGATTAAAAAAGGGGTGATCAGTCTGTCTGCATGGATTTGAATCGATGAGACTTGCCCCAAAGCTAAACCGATCACGACCGCTAAGAAAATCATCAGTGTATATAATTTCTCAATCAAATTCACAGTGTACCCCCTAATCTATCTTTTCAAAATAACCGAAGTTGTTGTGATGCTAAGTCCTGATAGCCAATACCCAACATCCGTTGCAGGGCTTGGGCATTATTTGCCGCATCTCCACCTGAATTATTATTGAACAACAGATAGATGTCTTGTGACTGTTCTTCAAGTGCTTTGATACGCTGTTTCCATTCCAATAATTCTGCTTGATTATAATTATATAGATACCTGACTTCCCGCCAATTGGTAGACTTTGTTTTCGGTCTGTTCCACCCGTGAACATTTCGACCATGAAATCTAATCAGCGTTGTTTGCTGATTGGTTGCTACAGGGACGATTGGAATTGAACCATCACCAGCTTGGGGTTCATCAGCGATGGTATGAATCCAGTTGTCAGTTCGCATATAGGCTAATGTTTTCTCACGGTTCGATTTAGCAAACCAAGACTGATGTCTAAACTCTAATGCAACCGGGATGTTGTCCATCCGTTGTTTACAATATTTCAAATAGAGGATATGTTCTTCTTTACAATCAAACCAAGGCGGAAATTGAAAAAGTACCATCGCCAGTTTATCTGCTTCTATGTAAGGGACGAGTGATGCCTTAAAGGCTTCAAACATTTCTGTTTTGTTTGGATAAGGCAGTTCTGTTCGTTGATGACCGGTCATCCCTTGGTATGCTTTCACAACAAAACGAAACGATTGCGGGGTTTCGTTTACCCATTTTTCAGCGTTCCGGATCGGCTGAACAGCATAAAAAGAAGCGTCAACCTCAACCGTTGGAAAATAACTACTATATTCAGCAAGTTTGTCTTTAGCCTTTAAATCAGCAGGATATAATGAATAATGATCGCCCCAGCCTGTTAGACCTATATAAATCATGAACAAACATCCTCCTACTTTTCCTATACAATCGTTTACCATAGTTTAACATATCTTTTTCCACTCGAACAGCAAACTAGTCTTTTTAACAAGTCAGGCTGCACGAATGCTTCGAACAGCTTGACTTGTTATTTAATCGCTTGATTCAATTGTTTCATTACCCGTATAAATATTCAAAATTTGGTTCAGATTTAATTGCTTTTCCTGACCATAAAGGTGGCTCGATCCAACTGGAATTGGTGCACTTTATATATCTCCAAGTTTAAACATGGACACAATAAAACAAGGATCTACAATATCCGAAATGGTTTTTAAAATCGTCTCTACTTTTGCTATTGATTGATTTAATACCTCCATTTCAGTGACAGTTACCTGTAAACTTGCTGTATCGTCTCGGTCAACTGATTAACTTGTGAAAAACCTTCCTTAACCACTTCACCTGTATGTTTTGCACTAGTTTCTATCGTTGTCGTTTTTGACTCAATATTGAAGTTTCGTTTTATCTAATATAATTGACACCCCGGATGTTGTCTAATATAATTGACATCGAATTGATCATCTAAGCTAGGAGAGAACCGTTTAATGAATCGTGTCGCCTATTATCGAAAAAAGCATGGACTAACACAAGCAAACTTGGCTAAAAGCATCGGTGTATCCAGACAAACCATTAATATGATTGAAAAAGATAAATACAATCCTTCTTTGATGTTATGTATCAACATCGCTAAAGCATTACATACCGATTTAAACACATTGTTTTGGGAGGCAGAACAAGATGAAGACAAAATTAATTAATAGAATATTAGGTTTCTCAAGTAATCGTGATGAATTTCAACATCAAGAGATTTATCAAATCCTTGGACATACAGGGATGATACTGTGGTGTATAAGTATGATCTATATGTTCGTCAGACTCTTTTTTATTAATTATCAACAGACGAGTCCATCGATTGACTACTTTTTTATTCTCATTATGAATTTAACTTATGCTGGGGTCATTACAATTAGGTTACGGGTTTCAAAAGTAGATATTGAAGAAATTTACAGCTATCAAGATTACATGATATTAAAGAAAAAAATGAAATGGCAAGCGGTATTTATGGGGATAACTTGGGGATTAGAGATGTTTGCCTTAATGGGGTTCTTTGATTTCCTATATACTGGGACGTATAATTATGGCTTCATCCATCTCACCATCTGGTTGTGTGGTGGCGCATTATTTGGCACCTCCATGTACTTTTCTGGTAAATCAAAGTTAACGATTGTTGAGTAAAACGAACCTTCAATGGGTATTTTGCAGATGGTTATTTGTAATAAAGTTAGACGTTCTCAAGAAAAAATAAATATAAGGAAGTGGAAAACGTGGCAAGACCAAAGTCAAAAGTAGAACTTCTCGAAGCAGCTGAACAGAATTATCAAGCGTTACTAACATTAATCAACACAATGACAGACGTACAACAAAACGGCATTTTCCCATTTGAAGACCGTGATCGTAATATTCGTGATGTCCTTGTTCATCTTCATGAATGGCACAACATGATGAAGCAATGGTATCAAGTTGGGATGGGTGGAGAAAAACCGATTATGCCGAGAAAAGGATACAGTTGGAAAACAATATCAGAACTAAATCATGCGATTTGGCTTGATTATCAAGATACAGATTTGCAAACAGCTAAGGCATTATTAGAGCGTTCACACCATGAAATGATCTGTTTAATTGATCGCCATAGTAATGAAGAGCTCTTTACTAAAAAATATTATCAGTGGACAAATACAACCTCTTTAGGCTCTTATCTTGTATCTGCGACATCAAGTCACTACGATTGGGCTTTAAAGAAATTAAAAAAGTATAAAAAACAATTAAGCTGAATGGGGAAATCATGCAGAACGAATCTATGACGAAGCATTTTAAAAAGATCTATGATCAAAGAGAGACGTTCAACCATCTCATAGCGAAAAATCATTGGCAAATCTGGGATCGTCCACAAATAAATAAATGGTCTATTGGCGAAACTTATTATCACCTGTATTTAATGATTAAACGTTTTAGACAACTCAATACCGTTTATTTACCATTAGCCAAGCCAATAGCATATATTTGGAAACATTCACTCTATCCAATACAGATAAACAATATCTACCAAGAATATAGTCAAAAACACAACAAAGCCATGCGAGCGCCTTCTATAATTATGCCGCCTAAACATGGTGAACAATTGATAAGCACGCGTGCTCTATTTAAAGAAATCACTCATGAAACAAAAAAATTAGAGTCGATGGTGACCAAACTAAATGAAAGAATAGCCGGACATATTCGCTACCCTGATCCAATTGCCCACTATCCTAACCTGATTCAAAGTATTGATTTAATCGGTATTCATGAGCAGCACCACTTTAATCTTTGCCAAAAATATTATAGAAACTGATATTTATTCGGAAAGTAACACATGTGAGTAAACATCCAAACACGTAAGGAGCTATTTACACAAATATGTTCGACCATTGGGCTACAATCCCTATGAAATCAGTTGATACACTACTCTTAACTTAATACCTCAACCACCTGATCGTCGACGACAATACTGATATAACTTTGTTTTGATTTATCAGGCCACGCCACAGTCATTTCGCCTTTATCAACTTCAAGATTTAATAAAATAGCTTCTTTCTTTTGGTATAGCCAATTTACCCAATAATGTTTCACGATTATATGACAACTTTTTTGATTGGCTAACTCGATTTGATTAGGAGCTATCCGCTCAATATGTAAACCGTGTTGATCTGAACGAAACAATTGTTGCACTTGGTCAATAACAAGACTTGGCATTTCAGCCAGTCGCGTGATCGATTTAATTTGAGGATTTTGCTTTGTAAATCTTATCATTAACTTTTCTTTTGTTTCCGTATTTATGTCTTGTTCAAAGGTAATCACATCATAATCACTAGCTTGATAAGTTGCTGTGATTACTTCAATTTGCTTAAGTTGATTCGTCCAACTCGCATGAAAGCCGTACTCAATGCATGCTTCTGTCAATTTTTTCAAGATACTTACTCGTTTTCCGATGTGTAGTACACGTATTATTCGTTCTGGCAACATACTCCGCCCCTTTTTTAATTAATCCAATTCTTTTCTCTGCCATAATCTAAAAGTGTTGAAAAAGGATCACTTCCTGATAAATCTAACACTTTACAAAAAGCGGCTTCTGTATGATAACCTTGCTTTTTATATGCGATCACTTTATTTCTAAATTCCGGGAATTTACTAAGTAATTTTGCTTCTATTATCATATGTGAATAAGCATTTTGTTCCATCACTGGCTTGTTTTGCCCGAAGATTTCAAAAGCTAATTTATGATAGTAGAAATTAACTTTTACTGTTGGTATATTTCGCACATTATAAAGTTTAACACGAAATCCTTCCATTTGACGATAAGCTTCTTTAACCTCATCAGTGAACACATTAAAGTCCTTGACCGTCATAATAATATCCAAATCAGAGTGATCATGATCGATAGCTAACGGGATGGTCCCACATAAAACTGGGGAGTAGTGGGAAAAGTCATTCATTATTCCTAATTGTTGTAATACCTGATACACGTACTTTTGTTTTGCATTTCCCTCTTTTAAATACGCAATCGTAAAATACATCAAGATTCCCCCTTGATTTAAATGGCTCAGATGCAGTACAACATATTATACCATGTCAGTTGATCGATGATGTAGAGGTTTGGATCGTTTAACATGGACAATCAGCAAATAACAAAGTAATAGAGCGAACATTGACATCACTGCGACACCAGATAATACAATGTAACGTAGTGAAAAAAAGGCTGTTGATAGACCAATAAGACCCGTCATCAACATAATAAATAGCGCTTCAGCCATTTGGTAAACACTACTTATTCGTCCCATCATATCGATAGGGACATGATGCTGATAGAATGTTAAAAAAGCTGTATTTGCAAATGAAGTAAAAAAGCCAATGATAAGAAAGCCAAATCCGGCAATCACAAATGTGCTTGACCATCCATAAACCCAATAGCCAATAGAAACAAGAACCGCACTCGCTCCCATCATAAAGGATTGATTATATTTGTTAACCATCCTGGTATTGAGTGATGCGCCAATCAACACCCCTATCCCAGCAAGTGTCACTAAGAAACCATATGACTGATCAGACAAAGCTAATACATCTGTAGCAAAAGCGGCTTCCAATGAATCAACTGCACTTGTCATGCCAATCATAGTGGCATTGAATAAAAAATAAATAAACATAATTAAACGAAATTGCCGACTAAAAATAAGAACCGATCGCCAGTCTTGCTTTAGTTGTTGAAACGACAATCGATTGGATGGGCTTAACGTGCCGTCTACCGCTTCAACATCTGGGATAAACAGTGTTAATATACCAGATACCAGCAAAGCAACGCTATTAAAATAAATCGCCAAAAGTGGGGTGCCCAATCCAAACAATATTCCCGCTAAGGCAGGCCCAATCAAAAAAGCGCCTGATGTAACCAGACTATGAAACGCATTAAATGACTTGCGTTGTTTTTCTTCAATTAACTTTGTCATATAAATAATTGAAGTGGGCCCAAACATGGCACTTGCTATATTAATAGCAAAGACGAGTATATAAATAACCGTTAACTGCTTTTGCAATGGTAACAGGATGATAAGGCCTGCACGAATTAAATCTAGCCACACCATTAACTGACGCTTATTTAAGCGGTCAATCACACTTCCGATCCAAAAGCTTGCAAACATGGCCGCTAATGGTTTGATTAAATATAAGCCCGTTAACGCTGCAGGAGTACCTGTTCTCTCTAAAATAATTAAATTTAGTGCAATAAAATATAACCATTCCCCTACATGTGACAAACCAATAACAAATAAAAAAATGAAGCGATAAGTTATACGCGCATTCAAATTTGACTTCATAAATCTCTCCCCCGATCACGATTCATAGTTGGCATACTGCTATTTTTATTTGGTATTTTTAACCATTCACATTATGGCTTTGCATTTGTTTAACATAGAAAAATCCCACCCCCAAGACCTAGTCTTGAGGGCGGGATTTATGATCGCGGTGCCACCTCAGTTTATTAATATATCACTATATTAACCTTATCGGGTACAGTATGATGTCCTTATACCCTAGCTCTGTAACGGGAGCTCCCGTTACACTATCACCTATACTGGATCCAGTGTAAAGCTCAGAGGTTTGGTTCAACAAAATCCAGCTTGCTCCTTTTCAGCTAACGGAGCTCTCTGCAAAGCTATCATTTATCTACTCTTCTCATCATTGCTTATTATTTTTCGATTGATTATAAAACTTTTGTTTTAGACGCGCAGGTTAGCTATGTTCCGCTTTCACTCTCCCAAGTACAAGGGAGACATCTTGGTAAACGCAGTGTCTCCCTAGCCGCGGGCGTGGCTTGAGCTAACTTTGCCCAGTCAAAAAACCACTTGGCAAAGTGGATCTCAAGCTCACGCTACACCCACAGGAGTCTACACATAGCTCACCTGCTAAATAGTAACATCTATCTTCATAATGGTTATCTTTCAAGATCTCATCAAACGCCATTTCAATCCGTGGACGTTAGATTTACACCATGTAGATCATGAAGACATCGGAATGGCGTCTCAAAATAAGAAACTTCTTAATTCTAGTCGTGTCACATCTTCTTCGCTTTATTTCGTGCGGTTGGGCTTTCGCATTCCGTATGAACCACCCGTCTAAGTGGAGATAAGCAAGGGAGGAGACTTCTGCGGGAATAGGATGAGCTGAAGATCCGCTTTAGAAGCGCTCTTAGCTTCTAAAGTTAGCTGAAGCCATCCCCGCGAAAAGCGAATCCCTTGCTTTTCGGAACGAAATAACGTTCTTAACGTATGAGAAGGTTGAATGACTATTTTCAGTGTGCGAAAGTTGAGTAATTTCGAATAGCTTAACACTTTCCATTGCTTCTGTAAAGTTTATTTTTTCACCTCTCATTTAGACAGACACATATTGTTCATCAAAGGCCAAACCTGCTAGCTTTTCTTCCATTCTGTTTGCTTCATTTAGACATGTCGTGTTCACTCTAGGAAGCTTGTTATATATTTTTCTAACACTGATGGGATAACTGTTAACCGACGCTTGCTTGCTTATCTTTATTTGAGCGGGATTAAACAAAATCGTATCGATTAATTGCCTTGCTTTATCTGAAGGAGAATGTTGTAACATAAAAATTAGATCTGCATCAGTCATACGCGCAAATTGATATTTATCAACTTTATCTATCGCTAGCCAATGTGCCTTTACTGCTTCAGCCAATAACCGATCAACCGCAACCATATAAGGTGATAAAAAAAGTTGATGATCAGCTAGAATAAGAGTCATTAATTCACATCCTGTTTCTCGATCTGTTTCAATACCTTCGGCTGTACATGTTAAGTTAGCTAAAATTGATCCAGGTAGCTTTGTTAATTGACCAGACATATATGTATCGCGAAAGAAACTATCTAAATGATCAAGCCCTAACACTTTCCCTTTTCCAGTTATCACTGTAGGCATGTCCAACAAATCAATAATCGTTTTCGATTCAATCTCTACACTCTCAAGAATATGGGTTATTTCCTGTTCTTGAATATAATTTCGGGTTAACTGATGGTGATCAAACCCCAATGGCACTTCGACAGCATGTGAAAAAGGTAAGTGACCAATATCGTGAAGAATGGCTGCTACTCGAAGATTAATAGCATCAGGGAAAAATAAACTAACCAATTTCCAGACGCCAATGGTATGCTCATACCGACTATGCACAACAGGAGATACTAATGCCCCTGCACCAAAATGAGCTAAATGCTTAAGCCGTCGTACAGGTTTACTTTTAAATAACGCTAGTTCCCATTCAAATGGTTTAATGTTCGGATATAACGGCTCTGAAATCAAATCCATTGTGCCTTTCACACGATCTCCTCCTCTTCAATCATCTATCATTCAATTTTGTCGATCACTATTATCCACTAAACACAGAGACTTTTCCACTTAAATTGTATCATCTTGAAAGGGAACGGAAAGACGCGTCCTATTTCACGGGCAGTTAATATGATCGTTCTACGCTTATGATGCTAATATCGCTGCCCGTTAAAGGACCCCTTTCACTATCAACCACCTACCAAACCATTAATGGTGATGTATGGCGTCTTCTTTTGTTCGATGGACGGTTCCAAACGGATGGTGTGGTGGTGCATAAATGGAATAAAGTTTTAATGGAACGTGACCTGTATTAATCACGTTATGCCAAGTACCCGCCGGTACCATAATTGCGTCATCTTTATTTGCATGTTGTTGAAAAGGCAAATGATCTCTTCGATTACCCATTCGTACTAGCGCTCGCCCTTGTTCAATTCTTAAAAATTGATCGGTATCACGATGAATCTCGAGTCCGATATCATCACCGACATCAATGCTCATTAATGTCACTTGCAAATGTTCTCCTGTCCATAATGCTTTACGAAAATTCCTGTTCTCCTTCGTTGCTCGATTAATATTTGTAACATAAGGATGCTTTCCATGATCTTCTTGATGCTGTTGTCTGTCAGGATAGCCACGGTGAGGTTGAGCAGGTAGATGATAATATGGGATATTTTGATAATAATACATAATCGTTTACTCCTTTATTTTATGATGTATTAATATATGCCTATTTTTTATCTAGGTGCCTTTAATCCCATCTTATATTACAAATACACACGCGAAGCGAACTGAAATGAATACAATAACTACACATAAAACTGTTTCAAAAAAGGATGCGTAAAGACATGGTGAATATTGTTTTTTTTGTTAAACCAGGTTTAGATAACTTTTTAAATCCGATTATCAATCATTTAGCTCAATCACATACCACAAAGAAAGTTTTAGTAAAAGAGAAGCAACAAATTGATGTGAACATGCAGTGGGCTGATATTTGTTGGTTTGAATGGTGTGATGATCTCATCGTTTATGGAAGTAAACTTGCCTTCGCTTATCACAAAAAAATAATTTGTCGTCTTCATAGCTATGAAGCTTTTACAAACTATATTAAACAAGTGAACTTAAACACAATTGATCGGATCATCTTTGTTGGTGAACCGATCAAAGCATATGTCAAACAGCGGTTACCTCAGTTGACTGAGCAACAAATACGCGTGATTGAAAATGGGGTTGACTTAGCCAAATACACATATAAAACGCCTCGAGACGGTTATCGGTTGACTTCACTAGGATATATCAATTATAAAAAAGGACCGATGTTGTTAATCCATGCATTTAAAGCTTTACATGAACAAGATTCGAATTATCGGTTGCATATCGCCGGGACTTTCCAAGATCAACGTTATCAACTCTATTTCAATCAAATCTTAAAAGCACTTGATCTAGAAAAATATGTGAAGTTTGATGGTTGGCAAACGGATCCGAATCACTACTTAGCCGATAAAGACTACATCATCTCGTCTAGTCTATTTGAGACACAACATATGTCGATTATGGAAGGCATGGCAAAAGGGATTAAACCGCTTGTCCACAACTTCTATGGTGCCCATTCTATTTATGAACCCTCAATGATTTGGAGTTCAATACCTGAGTTTGTCGATATGGTGATCAACCAACCCTACGACGCAAAGGGATATCGGCGCTTTATTGAAGAACACTATCATTTAACTGAAAAAACGGAAAAAATTAACAACGTCATTGAAGAATTATCACAATCCATTTCATCACCGGTCACGATAGATGCCAAGCAACAGCCAAAAGTAACGGTCGGCATTATTAACTACAATTATGCCAATTATCTTGACCGGTGCTTGCGTTCTGTTCTAGCTCAAACCTACTCAAATATTGAGATTATCATTATAGATGATCACTCCACCGATCATTCAATTGAACGCATTAAACAGTACACAAATAAATACGCTAACATATCAGTTATTGTTCATGATCACAATACAGGACTTCCTGATATCGCCATGCGTGATTTAATCGAAACAGCTTCAGGTGAATATCTGCTACCGCTCAGTTCTGATGATTATTTATTCGACCAACATGTGTTAATGAACTACGTGCACTTTTTTAATCAACATCATGATGTTGATTACGTTTATGGCAATTTAATGCTTGTTGATGACAATGAAAAGCCCATAACAACATGGCATTATCAAACTTACAATGATCAGGCCATCGTGCAAACTATTTTTGAACGGTTCGGATCGGGTGTCATACCAATGATTGGTTTGTTCAAACTGGCTTATTATCGTGACCATGATTATAACTGGATAGTCGATCCAGATAAACCGATCGCAGGCGATACATTGAATTGTCTCGTTAACGTTAAACGTGGCTGGCGCTACCATCACCTTGATCAACCTGTCCTTTGTCACCGCCGTCATGACCATAACCTGTCATTTAGTGATGAACGAATCGTATCGATGATCTATTTAATTGACTATATTGTGTCTAATTTCACTGTCGATACTTATTTACCTAACATTGACTGGACCGTTTTAAATCAAGCTGAACAACAAGCTAGCAAGCACTTTTATGTTGGAAAATTATATTGGAACACGCTCAAGCAATATCACACCACTCTTCCATTAAGACAAGAAGATTTCTTAGCTTTATCCGAGAAAATACAGGAGCATTTTAAAAAGAGTCTGCATTATGACTCCCTTTACCAAAAACAAGTTACATCCATTAAAGATCGCTTAAAACAAATGAAACCGAAGCTCGATTCAGAAAGTTGAATCGAGCTTCGGTACGTTTTATTACAGATAACCGTCCGCCTCAACATACAGAGGAGTGATCATGCGAGTTAGCCGCGCGGTAACGGACGCTAATGCGTGATTCACTCGGGCCAACAGGATGTTGGTCACACAAGCGTTTTCGCACGACGCGAAGACGTTAGCTTGTGTTCCATCAGTGGGGGGGTAAGATCTTAGACTAAGACCGCCACGTCCTGTAGCCCTCCGCCCGCTAATTGAAGCTTCGTTTTATTTAACACCTGTTAATAAATACAATTTATTTTTTTGACTAATAGAAAAAGTTGAAAGGGTTCCAATCTGTAAATGTTCTTGATAACGCGCGATAACCGCTTGCTCTGTTGGGAAGTAGCGAACATGACTTGTGCTATCAAAATTCGGAACAGATAAACAGACCTGGCTTCCTTTCTTTATGCGAGCTAACACAGCTAAATCATGTTCAAGATGCTCTAAGACTTCAAACAAAATAACAATTTGATAGTCTGAGTCCATCCATGTCGTCTGGTAGATATCATCAACAATAAAACATTCTTTATATGATGGATTACTCGCTTTAGCTTGCTTAATCGCCTCTTCACTATAATCAATTCCCATGTAATGATCAATATTGTATGTGAAGAGAAATTGAGCAAATTGCCCAACACCACAGCCTAACTCCAAAATTTTCGGTTTATCTTTCAATTCAAGCACTTCCATAGCCCGCTTCCAGATTGGAAAGTAAGGACTGTCTTGATAAGGAACCTTATACATTCGATTTTGCCCACCATCAAGATAAACTTGATTATAAAAGTCAGCGTCTTTCTCTTTCTTGTTAGCTACCATGTAAAAACACCTCCATTTCCTTAATCCATTGTTGAGCCCGTACTTGGTTCGTATGCCACTGTTGAACAAAGGCATAGCCTTTATCCGTTATTTCTTGTCGTTCTTTAGGATTTTCATGATAATAAAGGGCATTTTGATAGACATTCGTTTGATTACAAGCAACAAAATGTTCGCCATCAATGAACCCAAGTTCTTCAATATCCGGATTGCTTTCCGCCAATAACAGGGTTCGACATGCCGGCGCTTCAAAGAACTTAGATACTGGATATTGCATCACACTACCACAAGTAAAAAAGATCTCAGCACGATTTAAATGTTGGGCAAACTGTTCATTTAACAGCTGTGTTTTCTTAGTGAGATGCCCAGGATGTTTAAAAAAGACAAAACCGTCTTCGTTACCAAGCTGACTCAACACTTGTTCTCTAAAAGCGTAGCGTCCCTTTGCTGGGTAACGAAGCCCATCATAATGAACAAGTCCCATTAATAAATAAGCATATTCTTTTGATTGTTGCCAATCTTTGAATACAGTTGGATCAATTGAAAACGGCACCCAACGCCATCTCTTTTCAAATGAAGGAAATGCTTTTAAGAAAGGGTATTTTGAAACAGAAAAAATCAAATCTATTTGATTTTCATTAAAATATTGAACACGCTTTTGTTTTTTCCAATGCACATCAATTACAAAACACCCTTTTGGGATAGAGATCTCATCTAATTTTTCCACATGGGGCGCGAAGGTATAGTTCCACGCCGTATCATAATGCAAAATAAAATCAGGTGTCACACCTATTTGATTAATAATCTCTTTAATATCACCATCTTGATGCCAATAATAAACATCTGCAAACTGTTCTAAAGCTTTAATCATCTCATATTTCATCCGATGCTTTGGAAAATGCTTATCAAAGCGTTTAATCAGTATTAAGAGTTTAAGACGTGAACCCTTTAATTGCCCTGACATTCGTCTTCTCCCCCTATCATTTTCTTCTTTATCTTATGATCATAAAAGAAAAGTCGACAGAGCCAAATGTCGCTTATAGATAGAATTCTTCACTTACACCCTTTTCTCTGAATCACAGCCTTGATAACATCGTTACGTTTCTCACTGCGACGGACGCTTATCTGTGATAAATAAAAAAATATTTATTTTTAACAGGGAATAGACAATATTTGGAGAAATAAACTATATCCACTTTATAGGAGGAAAGATAATGTTAAGAAAATTGCATTCGTCTCACGTTATTATTATCATGTCGTCTCTATTCCTATTATTTTTATTCTTCCTACCACGACTTGCAACTACTGCTAGCGAGCAAACCTTGTCTATATCAGACGGTAAACAGACGTTTTATATATCACCTAGTGGGAGTGATCATGCTTCAGGAACAGAAGGCTCTCCTCTTGCAACACTTCAACATGCGGTAAATTTAGCTGAACCAGGTGATGTCTTCGTCATACGTGGGGGAACCTATTATGAACACACACGTATTGATATCAATCGAAGTGGAACTTCTGATAAGCCAATTACTATCGTTGCTTACCCTAATGAAATACCCATCTTTAATTTCTGGGCTCAAGAAGAGCTACCCGGTCGAGACGGGATTCGGTTAAATGGGGACCATTGGCATATTAGTGGGATACATGTAACAGGAGCAGGTGGAAATGGTTTTCGAATCCATGGAAGTTATAACATTATTGAACGGTGCCAAGCTTATGAAAATCGATTAACAGGGGTACATTTAGAGGACGGTTCTTATAACATCATTAAAAATAATGACAGTTATCGAAACTTTAACCTTCGAGGACGCGTCGGCAATATGTCTGATGGATTTGCGGCTAAGTATGAAGCACTTGGACCCGGTAATGTCTTCGTTGGCAATCGAGCATGGGAGAATTCAGATGATGGGTTTGATCTATGGATGGCAAGTAGTAGCATTACATTAGAAAATAACTGGTCTTTTGGCAATGGAAATCCTGCCATTTGGAACCACCCCAATTTTGAAGGAAACGGAAATGGCTTTAAGCTTGGTGGCAATCATATTGCTGGAGATCATATTGTCAAAAGGAATGTCGCCTTTGATAATCACAGCAAAGGCTTTGATCATAACAATAATACAGGTGCGTTAACACTTATCCATAACACCGGTTATAACAATGGGATTTCTCAAAACGGGCGTAATTTTGACTTTCCTAATCACCCAACTCATAGTGGGCAACATGTTTTTATTAATAATTTGAATGGTGTATCTCCAGTCAATGTCCGTATTGCTAGTGGATCGATTCAACAAGCAAACAGTTGGCAAATCGCAAACGTTTCAGAACATATGTTCTTTACGGTCGATACCTCATTAGCCAAATTACCACGACAAGCTGATGGTGCATTGCCGAATATTCGTCTATTTGAACCCCGACCTGACAGCTTTCTTGTTAATGGTGGGATAGATATAGGTGAACCTTTTACCGGTACAGCACCCGATATCGGAGCCGTTCCTTATTCAGAGTATTAATAAAGAAAGGGACATACTTTTGTGCAGTATGTCCCTGTTATACATTGTTAACCTTTATTTCTCAAAATAACGATCTAATTTTCTAAATTCCTTAGCTGCTCGATAGTCAGGATCATCATGTCGCATATTAATGTATACCATTCTACGATGACCTACAATATACCCCATCACACTTCCAACGACCGCAGAACCTCCAACTTGAAAACCAACCATTTCAATCAGCAGTACCGCAGCGGCAATAGGAACATTAGCAATGCTCGCAAGACTAGCGGCCATCCCAGAAATAATTAAGGCATTGCTCAGACCATTGCCGCCACCCACAAACACATTGCTTAAAATACTGCCACTAACGGCGCCGATAAATAGCGCTGGTATCACTAAACCAGCGCTTCCACGGAAACCTATTGTGAAAGAACTTGCTAACATCTTTGCCACAAGTATGGCGATTAAAAACCATGTTCCAAATGAAGCATCAATCAAATTTTGGATAAATGCCGTTCCGGTACCTGCCACCTCAGGAAAGAAAATTAGCATAATTCCTGTTAAAGCTCCGCCTAATACAGGAAGGTAATGACGCACGCCCTTACTTACTAACCAATCACCCCACTCTTCCGTTTTATGAAATATTTTCATAAACCATACAGAAGCATAGCCAGCTAACAAACCGGCTAAAGCGTAATATAAAATATTGGCCGGGTTCGTTTGGTAATCAGGCATTGCAAATAATGGATTCGCATCCCCCACCGTACTGTAAATAACAAATCCGACGGTAGAAGAAAGAATAGCTGGGAACATATCACTATAATGTAATGATGTCTTATATAACAGCTCTGCAGCAAATATTCCGCCACCTAAAGGTGAGCGAAAGATGGCACCAATGGCACCGGCTGCACCACAAACCGTTAATATTCTGCGATCCTCTTTATCTAACCACCGCTTAAAAAGTGGAATTTTTTCAATAAAATTACCCAGGCTTCCCCCCATCAATACCATGGGACCTTCCACCCCGCCACTACCTTGAAAACCGATCGTTGCAGAAGAAGCCAATAATTTCGTTAACCATGTTCGGCGCGTAATTTCCCCTTGATATAAATTAACACCGTCAATATACTTAGGCGTACCTGAACCTAAAACATTGGGGTCAAATCGATAAAGAATCGAAACGATGGTCCCACCAATCACCGGTGCTAACCAAAACGGTAACATCACGCCCCAATAAGAAACAAAATCAATCACTGCATTTAATGCTAAAGCAGAAATACCGCCACCAATACCAACTAATGTTGCAAAAAATAACCATTTTATCATATATCCATTAACATATTTTGTCATATTGAGCATTCCCATTCACTCCCTTCACACGAACCTTGTCACAAAGAATTGAAAATTTTTTTAAGAAATGAAATTATAACATAGAAGTTCGTCAGGTGATAGTAGCGATTTCAATTATTCGATAAAACGAACCTTCAATCAGTGAGCGAAGGCCTACAGGATGTAGGTCATGCAGACGTTGCCACAGGACGTGGCGGGCTTAGTCTGTAAACCTTCTTAAGGATGTGACGGGCTTAGTCTACGATCTTACCCAACCACTGATGGTTAGCTGAGTGAATCCAGACATTAGCGTCCGTAACCGCCCAGCTAATCAGCTCGACCACTGCTATGTATGTTTGAGGGAGGCGGTTTACGGACGATTATCTGTGATAAACGAGTCGATCAGCTTACAAATTTTAATCACTATTCAAAAGCGTTTAGAAAGGCTAACGCACAAAAAAGAACGATACAAAGTTGTTGTTAACTTTCTAAGTATCGTCCTTGAAGAAATGCAAATGGATTTAGCTAGCATTTACTCTATTATACTTGATAAAATGGCATCAATAATTTGTTCATTAGCGATCGCACCAGCATATAACCAAGCGGTATCAGCACCATATTGATAAACATTATTATTTTGCACAGCTGGTATGTTTTTCCACAGAGGGTCATCAAACAGTTCAGTACTTTCTTCATTATCGCTATTGATTAAGAAAAGGTGATCAGCATCAAGATCCGCTAACGCTTCTAAAGAGATATCAGACCAGTTAGCAGTAGCCGTGCTCGAAATCTCTTCCACAACACGAGGTGTAGTAATCGCTAAATCCTCATACAATACCGCACCACTTGAGACATTTTTACCTACGATATAAAACTGACCACCAACAAGCCAAATAGCCGCCACAGACTGATCTCCAATTGCTTGATTAATTTTATCAGCAGCTTCTGTGGCTTTTTCACTATAATCATTTAACACATCTTCCGCTTCTGACTCAAGATCGAACACTTCAGCAATTCGCCTTAAGCTTTCCCGCCAATCATCATTCGTTTGCTCACCTACAATATAAGTAGGGGCTATTCGATCATACTGTTCATATGTGCCATTATCAACAGACGCTTGGGACTCCATGATAATTAGATCCGGATTGAAGCTTGATACCGCTTCTAATGGGAGGTCATGTGGAATCGTATCTACACCCTCCAAATATTCCTGTAAATAATCTTGTACTGAAGTGCCGTCAGCAACCGACCATTGCGCAACAGGCGTTATACCAAGTGCAACCAAATGATCTTCTAAATAAGAAGCAATGACTCGTTCTGGCTGCTCCGGCACCTCTACTTGATTGCCAACAGCATCTGTTAGGATTCGTGTCGCTTCTTCTTGATCGTTCTGATTCGCCGTTTCTTTTTGATCATTAGCACAACCAACTAAAACAAATAGCATTAATATAAAAAAATTAAAAGATAGCTTTATTAAACGTTTATTCATCATTGCATCCTCCAATGTACTTAAGTCAAAATAAATGATAACAATTTTCATTCTCAATTACAAGTTTTTTTCATAAATTATCATACTTTTTAAAAATAAAAGCAGCCTCTCTTCCTTAAAATTTTATTGACCCATTTATTTTCGGCGACTATACTAAATGAGAATGAAAATCATTCAACATGACTTAAGGATGGAACACTATGAATGCTAATAAGAACAATATTCAAATAGCGAATCGGACTGCAGTAGGCTCTACCACTTTAATAGTCGGAATCATCTTACTTATATTAAGTATGACGTTCTCGATTATTCATGGTGCTGTCGATATTGAATTATCAACAATATGGGAGAGCCTCACTCAATTTAATCCTGACTTAACGACACACCAAATTATTTACGAGCTGCGTCTCCCACGTGTGCTGGCTGCAGCTTTAGTAGGTGCTTTTTTAGCTATTTCAGGGGTTATTATGCAAGGGATAACACAAAATCCACTTGCTTCCCCATCTATTATGGGGGTTTCAGCTGGGGCTGCTTTTATGATTGCCATTGCTTTTGCCTTTTTTTCAACCATCTCTCAAATGGGATTAATGATTTGGGCTTTCATTGGGGCAGGATTTGGAGCAGGGCTTGTCTTTTTAATTGGACAATTGTCAAAGACAGGCTTGTCCCCCGTTAAGCTTGCCTTAGCAGGAACAGCTATTTCTACTTTTCTACAGTCTCTATCAACAGCACTTGCCATTCATTTTGACGTTGCACGCGATATCAGTTTTTGGTTTGCTGGGGGTATAGCTGGAACAAGATGGATCAGCATTCAGATCATGATACCCGTCGCTTTAATTGGGATTAGTTTAGCACTGTTTATTTCACGTTCTCTCACGATGCTTAGTTTTGGTGAAGAATTGGCAATTGGGTTAGGTCAGCGCACAAAGCTAGTGAAAACGACAGCTATAATTGTCGTATTACTATTAACTGGATCGGCTGTGGCGGTTGCAGGCACAATTGGATTTATAGGTTTAGTCATTCCTCATATTACGCGCTTTTTAGTGGGGCTTGATTACCGTTGGATTATTCCTTGTTCCGCTATATTAGGTGCCTTGCTACTTGTGTTGGCTGATCTTGGGGCAAGAATGATCAATCCTCCTTTTGAAACACCAGTTGGGGCCATTACCGCATTAGTCGGCGTCCCTTTTTTTCTATTTTTGGCTCGGTCAGATAGGAGAGGACTATAATGAGAGGGAAAAAGCCTTATTTCGTTATGATCGTTGTCGTTCTACTTACGATTATTAGTTTTTTTATCAGTTTAAATACGGGTTATATTAAAATTGATTGGCTAGATATCTTTAAAGTATTGGTCGGGGCAGGTACTGAGCAAAATCAGCTTATATTAATTGATTTTCGCTTACCTCGAATCATTATTGCTTTATTAATAGGAGCTGGACTTGCGATTTCTGGTGCTATTTTACAAAGTATTACTCAAAACGAATTAGCTGATCCTAGCATATTAGGTATTCATTCAGGCGCTGGACTTGCCGTTGTTTTATTTATTTATTTCCTGAGAAATACCACGCTATCTTTACAACCTTATTCTATATTTATTATGCCCTTTGTAGCACTGGTCGGTGCACTTCTAGCCGCCTGTATCATTTACCTTTTAGCATGGAAAAATGGGCTAGCTCCTGCCCGCCTTTTATTAGTTGGGATTGGTATAAATGCTGCTTTTGGAGCGGCACTGATTATTTTCCAGTTACGTATGCACCCTAATGATTTTATGCAAGCGACCGTTTGGCTATCGGGGGATATCCAAGGAACCAGTTGGACATACGTTGTCTCGCTGTTACCGTGGATTGTTATTTTAATCCCCTATGTTATTTATAAAGCCCGCTTTTTAAATATTTTTTTACTAGGTGACCAAGTAGCCATTGGATTAGGAATCAACCTTGAGCAGGAAAGAACAAAGCTGTTATTTGTTTCTGTAGCTTTAGCAGGAGCTTGTGTCGCCGTTGGAGGTGGTATTGCTTTCCTAGGCCTTATCGTTCCACACCTTACTAAGGCACTTGTTGGGTCAAACCATCATGTTTCATTACCTAACATGGCACTGATTGGAGCATTGCTTCTATTAATATCAGATGCGATAGCAAGATCTATCCTTGCCCCATCAGAAATCCCTGTTGGTCTAGTGGTTTCTTGTATCGGTGCACCCTACTTTATTTATCTATTAGTACGTCAATGAGAGTAAGCTACCCATTAAATTAACCGTCTCCGGTCCAGCTCTTAACTAGAATATTGAATGCATCCATCGTTCTTAACGGTCGGAATAATAAGTTCGATCATTCTGTCATCAAAAAAGCACCTAACGTTTAAGAATAATCGGTGGATGCTCTTCCATGGTTACTTGATAAAGGGTAATCTCACCTTCGGGTGGGTTATTCTCTGCATCATAAATTTGATAACCTTCGTTTAACACTATCGTCCAAGCAGGTCCATCTTGATTGGATAAAACAATAGCCAGTGTACCAAACTGAACGACATCATTCCATTCGAACCATTCACTTTGTTGTTGATAATCAATTTGAATACCCTCTGATCCAACGTTGACGTGGGTTTCTTCACCTGCCCATTCCCCTTGAATCTGAACCCCTACTTCGTAATATGAAATACCATCACCTCGATCACCGTATGTACCAACAAACTGCTCTATCGAATCTGTCATTGTTTGATAAGTAACAGCAACAACATCCTCGGTTAACCAGTCTATCTTGTATTGGCTTTCCGCCTGTTTAGGTAAACGTTGATGCGGACGCGCAAATAGATAGTATTGTGTTCGATAATATATCGCCTCTCTTTGCTCTTGATCCTGCTTTATCACTAAAGTATTTTCTAGATTCGGTGACAAGCTAATAATATTTTGTATATGTTGTTGACTTAATTGCATCAAAGCGACATTAACGATGATGAATACTACAACTATACCGATGATCAACCCCCTTACTTTACCACTTAACCGAAGGAATAATAGTAAACTAATTAACAACAAAATGACAGCTAAGATGTTAATGAAATAGAACAAACGATTATCTACATATTCAACTTGATAACGATGATGGATCAAAAAATACCCAGCTTGGAGACAGAACAAACCCATCGCCCCAAGTAAAGCAAGCCAGCCTAAAAGCATCACTAATCTGCTATTATTGGACTTCATCACCAGCCACCTCTCCTACAAATTCCCAAGTTTGACCATGATCATCAGATGTATACTTCCCTTTTACTAACCCACCTTGATAATCCCCGTTAGGTCCTTGATTTACATGAATAATCAATTGTTCTTCATCACTAAACGGCATTTCCGCCGTAACAAAAATATCTTGGTATGCTTCTGGCGTTTGAAAAACTGCTTGATTCCATGTCTCACCACGATCATTTGTCACAAAGAGATCTGGTTGTTCCGGATTAATCGTGCCATAAGAAAGGAAACCTGTTTGCTCATCTATAAAACCTCCATCATACAGTAAGCGCGTCGTCTCAGCACTATTTACCTTCGACCAGCTTTCACCCTGATCATCCGTAACATATATCAATGTTCCTTCTGACGACATGGTACGATCACCTGTAACGATCACGTAACCAAAGCTATCATTAAGCATGTCGACCTTCCGAAAGCGTATACCTGGAAAGTCTTCTATAATTACGATCGGTTCCCATGTCTCGCCTTTGTCACGTGTTTGCATTAATCGCACGTTATGATCCGCATATAAAAATGCTAAATAGTTCTGTTCTAAAACATAGCTATTATCAATTAATTCTTGCTTACTTCCATTATAATCACCGCTAAACAGCAAATTGGTCTCAACGGGAACGGGAACCCAATCGATGCCTTGATTAAAACTTAGGTTAAGTTCGTCGTTTTCTAAGCTATATACAATGGGATCACCATGATTTACTGGATTCAGAGCACTTGCTTCTTCTTGATTAATCTCATCTTCTTGTGACTGATTGACTTGTTCAAGATACAATGGCTCTAATTGTTCGTATAAGATCAATCCAATCGTCAATCCAGATAAAATCAATAGTGATAAGCTAAGTAAGATTTTTTTCACAACATCACCTTTTCCGTTATAGATTAACAAAAACACCCCTCCATATATTAGGAGTGATAATGTTAAAACCTATTCTAAAAAATCAATCTCGCACTTTTATCAGCTAAACATTCTACTTTTCTTATTTTATACAATCTAATTAAGATTAACTATCTGCTAAAGTTATTTCAAAATCTTTTACAAAAACGGCGCTCCCAGTGATTTTTACACGATAAGATTCACCATGCTTAGTCATTTTCACGCCAACCCGACCGTCTTTTCCACTTTCATGACCTTGCTCAACGCTAAGATTTAGTGCGTTTTGAGTAGTGTTATTTATGTATTTAGCAAAATAAGCGCCCATAACACCTGAGGCTGTACCTGTTACTGCGTCTTCGATCGTACCCGAATACGGCGAAGAGAAGTGCCTCGCATGCATATCAGCATTAGGGTGATAAGTTTCAGTGCAGAATGGATGAACAGATGACTTCGGCATTTCTTGCAAAATCAAAGGGAAATCCTTATTGTTCGGTTTCATTTTAGCGAAAACATTTAAGCTTTTAATTGGAACTAATAACGTCCAAGTACCTGTACTCCCATAAAGAATAGGTAAATCATTATTGATGTCGTTTTCTGCTATTCCTAGCGCATCAGCTAAATTTCTTACTGAACCATGGAATGGTTTGAATTTTGGTCGTGCTTGGTTCATCGTTATCGATATTCCTTTTTCACGAGTAGAATCAATCGTTACAGGTAGAATTCCTGCCTTGGTTTCAATGGTTAAATCTTTTTTATCGCTTAATAAGCCTTTTGTTTTTAACGCATAAATTGTTGCCATTGTTGCATGTCCACATAAATTCATTTCATGCCCTGGCGTGAAAAAGCGTAACCTTAAATCGGCCACTTCTGATTTAACAGCAAAGGCCGTTTCATTAAAGCCCACTTTAAACGCAAGCTCTTGCATTTGAACATCTGTTAATGCATCTCCATCCAAGACAACTCCAGCAGGGTTCCCTTTATTAGGTTGTTTGCTAAAAGCATCATAATGATAAACCTTTACAGATTTCATATCTTTTCCTTCTTTTTTAAAAGCGTTAACGAGGCTTTTTGCTGTAAGTATATCACTCATCTCCCTTGGTGTAAAAAACATCAGCTATACAAAGAGTTCTAAACATTTGTCATAGAAGGATAATAGAAAATAGATTAGTTAAACATACACTTTATCAGAGTGATATTGGAAATAACACGGTAGATAATCTGCCAAAGTCGCTAGAAAACTCTGGAATTTTATGTATAATATAACTGGTGGCCATTTTACTCCTGCCTCATATCGTATGGCTGACATTTATTCAATCTTAACGCTCTTATTAATGGGTTTAAGGTATTTATGATTACCTTTGAACGGCATTAAGAATGACAGAGATATTAACGTTTGGGCTTTTACAGTTATATTATTAAATAAAAAGGAGCAAATTGAAATGAAAATTATTGCTTACAATGTCTTACCTTTTGAAGAAGAGAGTTTTTTAAAGGCTAAACAGTCTTATAATCTTGAGCAGCTAACTACGATTAATAAACCGCTAACGATGGAAAATGTTAACTTAGCTAAAGGATTCGATGCTGTCAATGTCTTAGCACACAGCGAAATTAATGCGGAAATCTTAAACACATTACATAGCTTTGGTATTGAACACTTATCAACACGCACAATTGGCTATGATCACATTGATATTGAGAGCGCTCAGTCACTAGGTATTAGCGTTAGTAATGCCCACTATCCGCCTTATAATGTAGCTGAATTTACCGTTATGATTATGCTGATGCTCATTCGCAAAATAAAAGTGTCGATCTGCCGTGCACTCGTTAATGATTTTTCTTTAGATGGCTTACAAGGAAAAGAATTAAGAAGTATGACGGTTGGAATAATTGGAACAGGAAAAATTGGACAATCGGTCATCGAGATTTTAAGCGGCTTCGGTTGCAAAATACTTGCTTATAATAAGACGGCAGTAACTGATGTTGAAACATATGCTGAGTATGTTGATTTGGATACTTTACTTAAACAAAGTGATATTATTTCACTTCATATTCCATTGACCGAAGAAAATCATCACCTCATCAATAAAGAAACCATCAAGAAAATGAAAAAAAATGTGCTACTCATTAATACATCAAGAGGCGGATTAGTCAACTCAGAAGATTTAATTGATGGTTTAGAAAGTGAGTGGATTGGAGGGGCAGGTCTTGACACGTTAGAAGAAGAAACAGGTATTTCGCATTTTGACATTGGCACACGAATTATCAATAAACGGCCACTCTTTTATTTAAAACAATTCCCAAATGTTATCTTTACCCAACATTATGCCTTTTTTACAGAAGAAGCAACCGATGCAATGGTGAGAAGTGGATTGGAAAGCTTAATACTCGGACTAAAAGGAAAAGAAAATCCATATCTCATCGTGTGAAGATTTTTTTATAAAACGAACCTTCAATCCGTTTGATTTTTCGTACTTCTTCCACTGATTGCAGGTTCGTTGAGTGAATCCGGACATTAGTGTCCGTTATCCCCCCTGAATCGATTTGCTCTACGCTCTATTTTGAGGGGGGACGGACGGCTATCTATGATAAAAGGCAGTTGCTCGCCTCTAGGCGGATGTACTTGCTAGTATTCTCAAGTGGTACTGGTTTGAGCACACCTCGTTTTAAAAGCGTTATTCTCATGTAACATATCAAACTTTTAAAGCAACAGATACGATAAGAAAAACACCTATTCACTTAATACTAAAGAAACCGAATGAAATCATCATTCGGTTTCTTTAGTATTATGTTAAGGTTGAACCACACCCACACCAGCATATTGGCTGACTAGTGCTTTCACATCTTGTACTGGTGTTAAATGATATTGATAAGGTACAGTGTAATTTGTTGTTGACCATGTCGGTTGACTACCGGTGCTATTGATATATTGGTTGTTTGATACATTCCAGTAACCGGTTTGATTACTGTACCAGAAACCTAACGGATTATTTGAGTTCTCAAACACATTGTTTTCAACAAGAACTTCCGCGCCCATCCGTGCGTTAATACCTGTATCAATCACACCTTCAAAGTAGTTATTGTAAATGTGTGCTTTTCCAAAGCGCAAGCTTGGCACGCGTGAATTTAGATTTTGGAAATGGTTATGATGAAAGGTAATATTCCGGGCTGCATGATCACTATCGGATGAGCCCATTAACATCGCTTTCCAACTGTCATGGACATAATTCCAAGAGAAAGTGATATTGTATGCATCACGTTTCACATCAAAAAGACCATCATAATAGTCTTTATGAACATTGAGACTTGCATAAAGCTCATTGTGATCAACCCAAATATTGCTTGATGGTCCTTCAATACTAATCGCATCTTTATCACCAATATTGACTTCATGAATCGTTAAGTTGCGAATAATAACGTTATTTGCACGCCAGACTTTAATACCTATTCCACTTAACACACCATTTCTACCTACTCCTACAACAGAAACATTTGACACATCTTTAATATCAATTTTATTCTCTGATGTGTTATTCGGAGTAACCGTTCCATCAACATAGATTTTTAATGGTCTATTCGGGTTTTTGTTCTTTAGAGCTCGGACTAATTCATTTCCCGTTCGAACAGTCACAACATCTCCACCTTCACCACCCGTCGTTCCACCATTAAACGTAGCAAAACCTCTCATACTAAAATCAGGTGTCCTGGCGGAAACCGATTGGAAAGAAAGCCCACACGCAAAAGCAACGATTAAACAGATCAACACGAACTTCTTTAACCCTATTCTCACCATCTTATCACGTCCTTATTTAAAATTTTATAAACTGAACGCTGATACACAGATGCGAAAAACACTGCCCTCCTTTCTACTTTAACTAATGATATCATATCACGTTAGCGCTTTCTTTAAATAATCATTTCTACATATTATAGTCATTTAATAACATATTATTGAAATTAATCAATTGCACGGTAGTTGTTATACCAGATGACTCATGACATTATATCCGTTTATCATTAACGTTTATGTACACCACGATATTTTCTCATTTCAAATAGTAAAGAAATAAAACTCTTATGATAGGGAATAAATTTGCCTTCATTCACCAAACTTATAATCTCTTGTTCTGTTGCCCACTTCACATTTTGCACTTCTTCATATTGAAGTTTTAATTGTTTAATATCTAAATCTTCTTCTAACAAATAAATATCATCAAAAGCATCATCTGCATGGATCGTTAAAGAAGGTCGACAATTGGAGAGATTGATGACGTAACCTATTTCCTCTAAAACTTCCCTTTCTGCAGCTATCTGGCTTGTATCACCTGACACCGCACTTCCCCCTACAGTAATATCCCAAAGATTTGACCATCCTTTTTTAAAAGATTGTCTTTGCTGAATCAGCATCTCACTGTTTGTATTAAAAATACAAACATGAACAACAAGATGATAGTCTTGTTGTTTGAGGCTATCTCCTCTTTCTATCGTTTCCCCGGTTAACCTTTTATCTTTATCATAGATATCCCAGATTTCCATTTTAGACCTCCTCACTAGTTAGTATAAGAGTAACACACTTATCAGTTGAGCGTTGAGCGTCATTTTTCGCTAATCATTGGATTTACTTATGCATGGATGTGCCGCATACGACCTTCTCATACGTTTAGCACGTTATGTCGTTCCGAAAAGCAAGGAATTCGCTTTTCGCGGGGATGAATTCAGCTAACTTGAGGCGCAAAGCTCACGCCTCAAGTGGATCTTCAGCTCATCCTATTCCCGCTAGAGTGTCGCATATTTCCTCTGCCATTTGGTATCATTCGTTTTAATATAATAAAGACGAATGATCCATTCACAAAACAAACGGATCATTCGCATTTGATCTTATGTCTTTTACTTTTGTCCCAACCTCTATCTTTATTTTTCGACAACCGGGAACCAGCCTGGTCTATTGATAATTGCTTGCCATAATTGATCTGGGACAACTAATCGTTCTTGGTCATTTTTGGTTAACGTCGTATCAATTTTATGTTCATTTCCCTCTTCCAGCTTCTGAACCCACTTAGGATCAACTATTAATTCGCGCCCTAATGCAATTAATGGCACACCTGTAGCTTTTGCTGATTTAACATCCTCTGCTGAATAAAGTGAACCAACACCAATAATTGGTATGCGATTTCCTATCCGCTCGTGGATTTTCAAAATACGTGATTGTTTATCATCATCGTCCCGAATCGACCCCTGCCAAAAGTCCTGCACCGAAATGTGAAGATAATCAAGCCCTTGTTGACTGAGCTTATCCGCAAATACTAAGGTGTCTTCCATTGTTATACCTGGGTTCTCTGCTTCCTCTGGAGAAAGGCGATAACCAACAATAAATGGCTTATTCGCATGTTTAGCTACAGATTTTTTAACAGCGTCTATGACAGCGATTGGAAACTTCATCCTCTTATCTAATGTTCCGCCCCACTGATCGGATCTTCTATTTGAATGAGGAGAGAAAAATTGTTGTATTAAGTAAGTATTGGCACCATGTATTTCAACCCCATCAAATCCAGCTTCAATTGCCCGGCGCGTCGCTTCAGCGAAATCCTCAATAATTGATTCAATCTCTTGTGCTGATAATTCACGCGGTACAACGGCACCTGGACGGAGTGGTGCAACAGCACTCGCACTTGTAGGTTGATTATCTGGTAATAAGTCAGGTGGTGCCATTCTCCCTGCATGGAAAATTTGTAAAATAGCCTTAGCTCCCTCGCCTTTTATTGTATTGGCTAATTGTTTTAAACTTGGAATCATTTGATCAGAAGCAGCACTAATTTCATTGATAAATCCTTTACCTCCAGGCGTTACATAGGCTACCGCTGTTATCACTGCACCGACACCGCCAGATCGCACTTTGTAATAAGCAAGCTCTTCATCAGTCACCATTCCTTTATCATCCGAAGAAAAATTAGTCATTGGTGCCATAAACAAGCGATTTTTTATATTGACGCCACTTTTAAATGTAAAGTGTTCAAACAATGATTTATACTTTTCATTCATTACAAATAACCTCCTTTAGATTTGTATACTTATCTTAGTTAATTTTGATGCTAATTTCAAAATATTTAACTGAACCATTTAAAATACTTGTTATATATAATGTGGATAATTAATCTATTATTGTTTTTTTCTTGAATGGAGGGGAGGACCGTGCGATACTATAAATATTAGATTATCATTTTATGGTGGGAGCGTACGATATATGAATAACGATACAAATGCCAAAGCAAGTATTCTTGATGCTTTTCAGTTTAGACATGCGACTAAACAATTTGACTCTAGTAAGAAAATTAGTGCTGATGATTTTGATTTTATCCTTGAAACTGCGAGACTTTCCCCTAGCTCAATTGGACTAGAGCCATGGAAATTCCTCGTCGTTGATAATAGTGATTTGAAAGACAAGTTAAAGCAGATGGCACCAGGTGCACAAGGGCAACTCGATTCCGCTAGCCATTTTGTCATTATCCTTGCTCGAAATATCAAAGATGTAAAATATGACAGCGATTATGTAAAAAATCATTATACAAATGTTAAGAACTTCCCTGTGGAATTAATCGACCAAATGCAACAAAAATATAAAGCCTTTCAAGAAGTCGATATGAATTTGGCAGAGAGTGATCGTGCCTTCTTTGATTGGTCATGTAAACAGTGCTATATTGCTTTAGCTAATATGATGACTGCCGCTGCCCAAATGGGTATTGATTCATGTCCTATTGAAGGCTTCCATTATCAAAAAGTGACGGATTTATTAGATAAAGAAGGATTGCTGGAAGATGGTCATTTAGGTGTTGCAGTCATGGTGGCTTTTGGATACCGGGTTCAAGACCCTTTACCTAAAACCAGAAAATCGATTGAAGACATCGTTCACTGGGTTAAGTGATAAAAAGGTTACGTTCAATGCGGTCACATAAGGAATAAAAATCATTTTTACATCATAAGAGATGGTTAGTAAAATTAAAAAGCGACAGTATTTTCTGTCGCTTTTTCTAGCACTTAATTACCTAAATAATCAATCGCCGCTCTTTCAATCGGTAAACCTGTTTTATAGCGTTCAATAAATTGTTCAAACCCTTTAACATCTTCAGGGTTTGGTTTAACAATGTCACCTGATTGTTCAACAAATACTCTGTTTGTTAAAAATTGATCTAAGCCTTCATTTTCCTGCTTATTGATCAGGTAAGCGGCTAAAATAGCAATGCCCCAGGCTCCACCTTCTCCGGCTGTTTCCATTACAGATACTGGAGTGTTTAATGCGGCTGCCATCATGCGCTGACCAACACCTTTGGTTTTAAATAGTCCCCCATGTCCATGCATTTCTTCTAGTTTAACCGTTTCTTGTTTAAGTAAAATATCCATCCCGATTTTCATAGCACCTAACGCAGCATACAGGTGGGTGCGCATAAAGTTAGCCAAGTTAAATCGACTATCTGCCGTACGAACAAATAGCGGACGCCCTTCTTCAAAATGGGTCATATGTTCACCTGATAAATAGCCATAAGCAAGTAAACCTCCGCCATCTACATCACCTTGTAAAGCTTTTTGATAGAGGGTTTCATATAGTTTGTTTAGGTCAACCTCTACGCCGATTGCCTCTGAATACTCGGCAAATAGACGTACCCAAGCATTTAAATCAGAGGTACAATTATTTGCATGTGCCATCGCAACTAAATGTCCGGTTGGCGTTGTGACTAGATCTATTTCAGGGTAGACTTTTGACAATTCCTGTTCCAAAACCACCATCGCAAACACAGAAGTCCCTGCTGAAACGTTACCTGTCCGCTTCGCAACACTATTGGTTGCAACCATCCCCGTGCCTGCATCACCCTCTGGCGGACAAAGCGGAATGCCTGCTTCAAGCTCACCAGTTGGATCAAGCAATTTCGCTCCTTCTTCTGTTAAGCGCCCAGCTTCCTCACCAGCAAATCGGACCTCAGGTAGGATCTCCTCAAGCTTCCAATTCAGTTGTTTATCACGGACTTGTTGATTAAACTGGTTGATCATTCTCGCATTAAAATCCTTTGTAGCAAGGTCAATCGGAAACATCCCTGACGCTTCTCCTATGCCTAAAACTTTCTCACCGGTTAATTTCCAATGCACATAGCCAGCCAGCGTCGTTTGAAAATCAATGTCAGACACATGTGCTTCGTTATTTAAAATCGCTTGATAAAGGTGGGCGATACTCCATCTTTGCGGAATATTATACTGAAATAACGATGTCAATGCCGTAGCAGCTTGCTCAGTTATATTATTTCGCCACGTTCGAAAGGGGACTAACAATTCTCCAGATTTATTAAATACCATATAGCCATGCATCATCGCACTAAAGCCAAGAGCACCAACCCGCTTTAAATCCACCCCATATCTACTTTTCACTTCAGCAGCTAACTTTTGATAACTATCTTGGAGCCCGCCCCATACTTCTTCAGTACTATAGGTCCAAATTTGATCAACGTAACTATTCTCCCAATCATGACTCCCTGATGCAATCGGTTGGTTTTCTTGATCAACAAGAACCGCTTTGATACGCGTAGATCCTAATTCAATTCCTAATACTGTTTTACCTGCTTCAATAGCAGCTTTTACCTTATCCATACGATCTCCTCCAATCCAAAACTTCTATTCTTTTTTATTTATCTCTTTACCGTTCAAAAAAGCCATTAAAGTAAAGCGCTTACTTATTTAATTATTATATATCAATAAATATATACGTACAAGTTAATATTGGATTTTTATGAGTATTAACATTAAAATAGAGATAGTGAAAGGCTACAATCTCTATTTTAACTGGACTTTTGATAAATTGCTAATTATATAGATAAACTACATGATTAATAAAGGATATAAAACGAGGGTAAAAGGTGCGTACATTTTTTTCATAAGAAAACACCAGATTACGGCATAGCATAATCTGGTGTTTTCTTAAATGAAAGTCTTATATCTCTATAGCTTGACTATATTGGCGTTCAATCGCTTTAATTTGTTGATAGAGTCTTTTATTAACTGGCGTATTTACTCGGTATTGCTTACCAAGTTCAATAACCATACCGCTAAATAAATCCACTTCCCCATAACGTTTTGCTTCAACATCTTGCCGCATCGATGGTTTACCTTCTGGGTGCAAGCTTGCTAAATTATTTAACCAATAACTTAAATCAGCTTCATTTAATGGCGCTTCCGTATACTGTGATAAGGCAATGACTTCTCGCATAGCCGCAATCATCGTATCACGCGCTTCACCCTCAACTTGAATACCACCATAGTTTGTTTGATAAACAGCTACCACTTGATTGACACCAACATTGAGCATGAATTTTCCCCATTGCCGTTTCTTCATATTGAAATCAATCTCATAAGGTAAATTCACCTGATCAAAAAAGGTAGCCACCGACTTGACTTTTTCTGTTAACTGATCCATTCTTTCTTCACCAAAACAAAGCACACCTTTATTAGCAAATGTTAACGCATTTCCTTCTTTCACAGCATCCATTCCTTGCGCTACACAATAAAGGACGTTGTCTTTCCCGTATATGCGACTGATATCTTGCTCACTCTTTATCCCATTGATAGCGGACATAATAATCGTATCTTGACCTACTTGATTGGCAATCGCTGTTAAAGCTTGAAAAAGACCATTGTATTTCACGGTGATTAATACTAAATCAGCTGGTTCCATCTGTTGATCTGGTGTAACAAATGTAAAATCACAGCGCTCACCATTACAATATAATCCTTCATCTTGATAACGTTTAATTCGATCACGATCGGCCACAATACGTAATGCATCTGCTGGAATATACTTCGAAAAATGTTCCGCATACATAATACCAAGTGCACCTAGACCAATAATCGCTACTTTTTTTATCTGCATCTTTGGTCATCCTTCCCTTCTCAGCACTGAAAACATACAAATGTTATTTTACATGATTTAGGATATAAAACAACGAATGTGTTATATTTTCTGACAAGAGAAGGCGTAAAAAAAGCAGATAGTAAAGCTTTTTTAAACTTAATTGTTTTGAGTTATTAAAAATGTGCGCTTATCATACGTAAATAATTAGCTTAATCACTGCTCTGTATGTGGAGGCAGGCGGTTATCTGTGATAAAGAACTTAAACCACAGCGAACGAAACGGCAACATTGTCTCAAGTAACCAAACATTTATTGCAGTAAATAGGGTGATAATGGGTCAGGAAGCAGAGATAGTGAGCCGCTCATTTCATCTTTTGTCATTAAACAGTGATTAAGTGACATAATGATCTCGCTTTTATTGATTTTAACGCCTATAAAAACAAGTTCAGTCATTCTATCTCCTACCTGTTGATCCCACCGTTCAAATAGTCCTGGCTCTTGATCCTTTAATTTGGCTTGTTCTCCGGGAGAATAGCTCGCTATCCAATTGCCAGCACCTTCTAACGTTAACATTGACCCCGCTTGAGATAGCATACCCGCTATATCATTTCGTGTTGCCAACCAAAAAAAACCTTTTGCGCGAATAATTTCTTTTGGCCAATGCTCAAGCCATTGATGAAATCGTCCAGGATGAAAGGGGGTACGACTTCTGTAGACAAAGGAGCTAATTCCATATTCTTCGGTTTCCGGTATATGCTCTTCATTCAATTCTTTAATCCAACCCGCCCCTTGGCTCACCTTATCAAAATTAAATTGTTTCGTATTTAATACTTGCAATGGATCAACTTGTCCAAAACGGGTCGCGATAATGTTTGCTTCTGGATTTAACCTAGAGAGTAGATTCTTTAATTCCGTTACTTTTTCACTCGAAAGCTGATCTACTTTATTTAAGACAATAACATTAGCAAATTCAATTTGATCAATCAATAAATCAACAATCCCTCTTTCATCATCATCAGAAACCTGCATTTGCCGATCAATTAACAAATCCTCTGATTGATAGTCTTCCCAAAATTGTTGACCGTTCACCACGGTTACCATGGTATCAAGCGCAAACAAAGCATTTAAGTCTATTGCTAGTTGTTCATCATAATAAGTAAAACTTTGCGCGACTGGAATCGGCTCAGATACGCCGCTTGATTCAATTAAGACATAATCAATATCAAGTCGAGCTAATTTCTCTAATTCAACGACTAAGTCTTCTCGCAATGTACAACAAATACAGCCATTGGTCATCTCAATCATATTTTCTTCTGCTCTAACAAACCCGCCCTCTTTAATCAGTTTGGCATCAACATTAATTTCACTCATGTCATTAACAATAACAGCTATTTTTAAACCTTGTTGATTACTGAGGAGATGGTTGAGCAAGGTGGTTTTGCCTGCACCTAAAAAGCCGCTTAGTACAGTGGCAGGTATTCTTTTACTCATGACTTCTCCGCCTCTCTATCCAAGTACACTCGACTCGATGTTGCTCCCTTTTGAAATAAATATTTCCCATCATAACCTCCTGTCGTTTGATCGACTTCTGCAATGACGAGTTGACAGACCCGCATACCCACGATTAATTGTACAGGAACACGGTTTGCATTAAACAACTCCAACGTAATTTGCCCTGCGAAGCCCGGATCAATCCAACCAGCGTTTTGAATAAATACACCAAGCCTACCAATTGAGCTTCTCCCTTCAACAAAAGCTGTTAACTCATTAGGTAAGCGAATTTGCTCTAATGTGGTTGCTAACATAAAGGTTTTAGGCGGAATCGTCATGACTTCACCTTCCGAAATATACATTTCATGATAGTTGGCTGACTTGCGAGATGATAATACAGGTGTAGACATCTCATCAACTATTAGAAAGTGATCGCCTAAACAGAGGTCGACCGACGCTGGTTGTATGCTTTGCTCTTTGAAAGGGGTAATTAAAATCTGGTCCCTCCTTATCATTCGCTCAATGGTTTGTCCTGATAAAATCATTTCTCCCACCCCAATTATGACACGCGCCAATGAAATGGATGTTTAAATTGCGTCCAGTCTTCATCCATTTCTGTCGCTGTTAATAAACAGTGATCCAACTCATCTGTTATCTCTTCAACATCCAAGTCCATACCAATGAAAACAAGTTTTGTATGGCGATCACCAAAGACAGGATCCCATAAATCCTTGACCTCAGGGTTATTCCTTAATAACTCCTCTTGCTGCTTGGCTGATAGCGAAGCCACCCAATAGGCTAATGGCTCAACATTTACTGAGGGGCCAGCTTGGGATAGTAATAGTGCCATATCATTATGTGTTGCACACCACATCACCCCTTTTAATCGAACAATCTCTTTCGGTAAATTATTGTACCAGCTCACTAAGCGTTCTGTATGAAAAGGGCGTCTTGACTGATAGACAAATGAACTTATTCCATATTCTTCTGTTTCAGGTGTATGATTTTCTATCCCAGCATTGAGTTCCTTCAACCAGCCTGCTGATGCACTAGCTATTTCAAAGTCAAATGTACGTGTATTTAATATTTCACTTGGCTCTATCTTACTATGTTGTGTACGTATAATTTTGGCTTCAGGCTGTAATGTACGTATCACTCGTTCTAGTTTCTGTAAATCTTCTGCTTTGACTAAATCCGTTTTATTTAAGATTAAAACCGTGCAGAATTCAATTTGATCAAGTAATAAATCAGCAATATTACGTTCATCATCCTCTGCAACAGCTTGCTGTCGTTCAAGCAAACGATCTCCTGAACCAAAGTCATGCCAGAAACGATTGGCATCAACAACAGTAACCATAGTGTCCAAACGACAATATTTTGTTAAATCTATTCCCATTTCCTCATCGATATAAGAGAATGTTTGTGCCACTGGAATGGGTTCACTAATGCCTGATGATTCAATTAAAAGATAATCAATTCCACCTTTTTTCACAAGCTTTTCCACTTCAACTAACAAGTCCTCCCGCAACGTGCAACAAATACAGCCATTAGACATTTCGACTAATTTTTCTTCTGTACGAGAAAACCCGCCTTGTGATTGAACGAGCTCACTATCAATATTAATTTCACTCATATCATTGACAATAACAGCGACTTTCAATCCCTCACGATTGTGTAAAATATGATTCAACAATGTTGTTTTACCTGCACCTAAATAACCACTTAATACTGTAACAGGGATCTTTTTCATTGGTAATTCCTCCTTCTTCATTATAGAACGTATAATACAGCAGTAAGAATAGCCGCACTACCGATACTAGTTAGCACTTGCTTTAATCCGATTGAGCAAGACGCCTTCCAACCTAGCTCTTTACCAATCGTCAATAATGTAACAAGACAAGCGGACAATGTGGAAGCTAAGTAAACGAGAATAAAAATCTGACCAATTGACATGTCAAGTAACAAATGACCTTGTCCTTCATTTAAAACCAGTAAGCCATCTTTTCTAATAAAAGAAAAAATTAATCCTGGTGCTGCCTCTATAGGTAAAGAAAAAAGGTACAACAAAGGTTTTACCAGCCAACTTAAAATCGCTAATACCCCCATCATTTCAAAGGCAGAAGAAACAAGACATATCAGCAAGAAAATCGGCATTGCTTGGAACAAAAATTGCTTAATCACACGAGATACTTTCCAGCGAAAGCTGCGCCAATCGATCCCTTGCAAATAGGGAAGAGGAGCAACCCGTGTCCGTTCACTGGTCCCGTTACTCCAAATTCTTGTATGAATAGCTCCCACAATAAATAACAAAAACAAATAGGGGATAAATAATAAAGGCACTTGTGCTACGTTAAAAATAGATAAGGTCGCTCCTATTTGATAGCTACACGCTGAACCAAAAGCGATCATCGAGACACAAGATGATCGGCTACAACTACTACAGCTTCTACTTTGCATAACGGCAACCACATTACAACCAAAACCCGTAATAACAGGAAGCAAATCTCTGCCCGTTAACCCCAGTCTACGCAACCATGGATCTAAGGCATGGGTTAAATGTTCCTGTATACCAATCTCTTCTGTAATCGTGGTGGTAATGCTGATCAGCAGCACGACAGGAAAAGCCCAAAGAAACGAATACCATCCTAAAGTAATAAGGCCATAATCTCCGACAAGCACCTCTACAAGAAAACTTGGCGCATGTTCTAGCATAGATGTAATCGGTGTTAACAAATAGTGCTCTGTAATCGGTTCAAGCCAATCAGCAAATAAATAAGCAATAAATACAGGAACAGCAAACATCAGCAAGATAACTAAACAAGCGAAAAGCGGCCCAGCTATTGGCACCTGTAAAAGTGGAATGAGCGGAGTTACATCATGAAATGCTGAGGGTAAGAAGTTAATAATACTAGTCGTAGCTCCCCAATTGTTTGCCTGATTAATTGCTGTAATGACCTTTTGTTGTTCTGCTTGATCCATTCTTCTCGTGTTCAACCAAATAACAGGAACCTGTAATAGCTCGCGGACACGATCTTGCTCCATTTTAGACGGCTGGTATTTGTCGGAATGTGTAGCAACAACAGCAACGCGTTTTCCTTTAAGCTTTAATCCGCGTTGTATTTCGATCAATTCTTGCTTTAAGTTTGTTGCTTTCACGACTAATAAAATGGTGTGTTCTCCGCCTAAATGATCGAGCGTAAGTTGTGTACTTTTACTATCAACATCAAATTGAATCCCTGGCAGATCTGTTAACTGAATATGATTAGCTAACTTGCTCGTTGCTGTTAAAGCAGAAACAGTTGACCCTTTAACATTGCTGACTAATGTCTTTTTTTCACCAGTCAAATGGCGAAACAACCCTGATTTACCTACAGATTCGCAACCGATGAGTAAGACATCGATTGGTCTAAAAGAAATAGCTTCGGCACGCTCTAACATTGACATTCCTCTCCACACATAGAAAGATCCTTCAAGTAGAAGTTCTCTCGCTTATAATCTTCTAAGATGGCTAAATCCAATTTCAACCTATTACCAATCGTTTCAGCAATCACCGCGAAACGTTGACGAAATTTATAAATATAACAAAAAATATGATCGGTGTGTCGAAGCTCTGGACCTGCTAGAAATAAACCAGAAGTAGCTATTGTTTCATCCGATTCATTAACAAGCACTTCATGGTTTAAACCACGTGTCACAAGGTTTTCTATCTGCGTTGTACTACCAGCAAATCCCGTAGCGATGATCGGTTTTTCATTGGTGAAATAAACTTGGTCGTTACTTGTATAAATGTTATAGCCAGAAGATAAGGCTTCTATTTGGACTACTGTTGTTTGTCCGACGATATTTATTAAATTTGAATCTAATAAGTGGCGTATACGACCATATGTATACGTGGATAATGCAAGACTTGGATCACTATTGTCTATTTCCCATGTATTCGTTTTAGCAATTACTGTCGTTCTTTTCCCTAAGCGTGCAAGGTGATAGGCCGCATCCATGCCACTTTCATAACCGCCTATGACCATAAAATCATTGCCTTCGATATCTTTCCAAGAGGAAATCAGGCTATTGTGAACACCAAATTCAGCGCCAGGAAATGGCTGTAAATCTGGATATTGGTACTCTCCTGCCGCCCAAACCACATACTGACTTTGGTATGTTCCTTGTGTTGTTTCAATCCGAAAGAAGTCACTTTCTTTATCTATTCGATTAACTTGTACACCCTTTTCGACGGGAAGCATAAAGTGTTCCGCAATCAGCTCTAGGTATTCTGAATAAGCTTTACCAGTTGGATGTTCCATGTCTAGCGTATAAGCTGGCGAGGTTTTGGGCACAATCGCATTTAAATCCGTCTGACCAAATCCTTGTGCTGGAAAAGAAGGAGTAATAAACCGCATTTCATCCGGCCACCGCAAAAAAGAACTACCTATTTCTTCTTTTTCAAGAATGAGGTAAGATTTACAGTTCATTTGTTTTAATAATGTTGCCACACCGATCCCTGACGGGCCAGCTCCTATTATAATGACATCATATATCTTATTCACCCCTACCACCCTCCCCAAAACATAATCATTACGATTTAAAATGAAAAAAAGTAAGCTATACAAAAACAACCCGTTGTTTCTAGCTCCTGACCAACAATCTCTCTGAGTAAATATTTAAATTTTTAATCTATTTCAAACACTAGCCAATTACCAACTTGACTTCTTAACACCTGGTATCTGTCCTTTATGCGCGTACTCTCTAAAGGCAATACGGGACATATTAAATTTTCCAATATAGCCACGCGGTCTGCCCGTTACACGACAACGATTGGTTAAACGTGTTGGCGAAGAGTCCCTTGGCAACTTGCGAAGCGCTTGATAATCCCCCTTCGCTTTTAGTTCTCTTCTCAAATCAGCATATTGCTCAACTAATTTTTTTCTTTTTTGCTCTTTTGCAATTTTTGATTTTTTGGCCACTTTAGCCATCTCCTTTCTAATTATAGTTAGCTAATCGTTATATTAAAAAATAATCAAACTGGAAGAATCTTATCTTACATAATTGACATTATAAATGAGTTTAACCATAATGTAAATAGTAATGATTACGTTTTTCATTTTTGGATTCTATACTTTGTTTAAAACATATATTTTACAAAACGTTGATGTCGCAAAAAAACGGGCAGCACCAAGACATTACATTGATGATGTCTTGGTACTGACCGCTATATTTCTAGTGTTTTCTTTTTTTCAAATTAAACGACTAATCAATTTGTTTAATGACTTTAGCAGGGTTACCAGCAACGACAACACGCGCTGGTACATCTTTTGTTACGACTGCTCCTGATGCAATAACCGCATCATCACCAATCTTAACACCTGGGTTGATAACTGCACTTCCACCAATCCAAACATTGTTCCCAATTGTTATTGGCTTTGCGTATTCCTTGCCAGAATTGCGTTCAATTGGGTCTAGTGGGTGTGTGGCCGTATATATTTGCACACCGGGCGCAAGCATACAATTATCGCCGAATCGCACTTCACAAACATCTAATATCGTACAATCAAAGTTTGCAAAGAAGTTATCACCGACATGGGTATTGTAACCATAATCAAAACGTATGTTGGGCTCGATATACACATTTTCCCCTGTTGAACCAAGTAACGTCTTTAATATATCTTGCCGCTTTTTACCTTCAGATTCTGAGGTTTGATTAAATAATCTAACTTTTTGCCTTGCTTCTGCCTGATCTTTTAATAAAACGGGATCAGCAGGATCATACATCTCTCCAGCTAACATTTTTTCTTTTTCTGTTTTCACCTTATTCTCTTGCAATGCCAACATTTGAATGATCGTTTTCATTACGCCATCTTCTTCATTAGAACGCGCAACGAAATTAGCAGCCTCTTTCACTTCCTTCACGGCGTTGCGAACAGCAAAGCTATAGGTAGCCCTACTCAGCAGTTCTAAATCGTTGTAACCATCGCCAAATGCCATGGTTTCATCTGGTGTGACATTTAAAAGCGTTTGTAACTGTTTAACCGTTGTTCCCTTATGCACATTAGTATTTGCTATATCAATCCAAGCGGCTTCAGAAGCAACAATATAAGCAGATTCAAAGAAACGCGATAATTTTTCCTTTGTCTTAAAACCATTTAAAGCAGGATCATGGATGGTAATCTTAATGAAATCATCTGATATCTCATTAAAGTCAGTAATATGTTTGACATGCGTATAGGATCGCCTTACGATTGCCTCTTCTTCAGATGCTATGTTTTCCTTTATGATCGCTCCGTTCTTTGTACATGCAATAATTGTATGGTCAAGGCTTATTTCCTCAAGTAAATGAATAATTTCCAGTCCTAATTTATTACTAAGTAAGGATTCGTAAACAAATTCACCATTATGTTTAATACGAGTAGCACTATCACCTAAAATCCATAAATCATTGGCATTTTCACCAAATAATTCTTCAACACGCTCACACTGTTTTCCCGTTACCGGTGCAAAAACAACCCCTTTTTCCGTCATTAACTGTTTCACCTGTTTGTACAGTTCTCTATTAAAATCACCATGATTATTTAAAAATGTTCCATCCATATCTGACAACACTAATTTAATCATAAAACATCCTCCGGTCTTCCATATTATTCTTTTCGACAAATTTTAAAAATAATCGTCTGGGAGTTAATCTTGACTTAAAACATACCGTCTACTTGAATAACCTCATCATTAATCCCAATATTTTTTCATAATCTTATGTGTCCATTCAGGTTGAACAATCGGTCCCTTTGGAAGAAATTCTTCCATGACTGGTTTTATATCTAAGATTGGTGTCTCATTAATACAGTCAAGCCCCGATACAAATAATCGTCTTCCTTCTCTGTTAAGCACCTTCACAGTTGTTAAACCTAATTGATTAGGTCTGTTTTTACTACGCTGACCAAAAATCCCAACTTTAGGAAGATTTTCGTCGTTTCTTGGATGTCTCGCGCCTGTGAAAATTTTCTTTTTTTCCACCTTATGAAAGTAAAAGATAATATCTAAGTGTGAAAACGATTCGATTTTACATAGCGATTCTTCAGGAAAAGAAGTGTCTAATATAATCTCAGAAATGACCTCTCCCCAATAATCATCTCTAATTTCGTCTCTCTCGTTATAAGCAAAACCTATAGGCTCCAGTGTAATCATAGCCATTCTCCTTTTCTTTGATATCAAATCTATGAATCAAAAACATACCCTAATTGAATCTACTCCTTTTTATTGATTCTAGTCTTCAATACACTGCTTTAAATGTCCACGGTTAGTATAAACATATAATATTAATAGATTGACGCGTTTCACCTTGTATTGCTAAGTTATTGTTTTAATACTCATACTTTATTATCTGTTCTCTTTAATATATTTTACCAAATCAACCATTCAAGTTCTATACTTCACGCCTCTTTACACGTATTGTAATAAATTTAATAAACATCTATTGACCGATCGGTCGGTCAGTGTTAAAATATGTATAAAACAATAAGAAGGTAGGGAAAACATGACTGAATATCAAAGCATGTTTAAAGGGAATAAAACAAAAGATCGTATACTAGCCGCATCTATGGAGATTATTGCAAAAGAAGGAATCGAAGGCTTAAGCGCAAAAAAAATAGCTGATCTTTCAGGCATTAGTAAAAGCACACTATTTCATCATTTTGGGTCAATCGATGAAGTCTTAAATATCGTTTTTGAGTATACAATTACTTATTTAATTAAACCGGTTCAATCGGACCAAAGTACAAACTTAGAAGGGTTTCTTCTTTCTTTAGGAGAGAGCATTTACACGCTAACTGAAGAAGAAAAGATAGCTTATTTGGTTTTACTTAATTTTTATATTACTTGCTTGCATAACGAAAAATATAGAAGCTACTTGTTAAAGGCTAAAAATGAAATGACTGAAGCTATTGCTAGTCAATTAACAAACTATAGTTCGCAAAACAAAGACAGGCTTTTACAAATATCAGAAATAATTATGATGACATTAGATGGTTACGCCATACATTTTTTACTCCAGCCGGGCAGGGGAGCATTTAAGGAAATTTGGGCTTTACACGTATCAGGCTGGCTAACTTTATTAAAATAAAACGAACCTTCAATCAGTGGTGGTTTCGTTCTTCGCCCACTGATTGACAATCGATTAAACTTGACCGGACAGACGGTTAGAAAGAGGGATCTATTATGATTAAAATTCCAAAGTTTTTTCATGAACTTTTAGGTGAATACCAGACAAAATCGTCCTTGGTTGTCATTGGTGTTTTTGTTCTCATTTCAAGTTTCTTAATGGCCGTGCTTGGCTATGATCAGTGGAAAGAACTTTTGTTTATAAAACAATTAGTCACTTGGCTGTTGTTCTTAGATATTTCTGGGGGTGTTCTCGCGAACTTAACGAAGGGAACTGACCTTTATTATAATGACAATCATTGGAGAAGATGGGTATTCATTGCTATCCATGTTCAACCTATTATCCTTTCATGGGCAATGGATATCTCCCTCCATTATGGCATGATCATTTACGTCTATACTTTAGTTTGTGCAATATTCTTAAATTTGATTAGAAACTACCACTTCCATAGCCTAACAGCAGGAGGATTAACAAGTTTAGGCTTACTGATCGTTGCTTATTTCGGGCAAACAGTGCCCTTCTTTGCTTTAACCTTATTCACTTTTTATGTTTTCAAGGTATTATTTAGCTTTTCTGTTTTCCATCATAGAAGTAAATCCTGTACCCATTAATACGCTTCGGTTTAAATATATAGTTGATTAAAAACAGAACCTGCCGTCTTATTGATTAATTAGTTTTGTCTGTTGAGACTAATGGTTGATCTAAATTTAATGACGATAAAACCAACCTTCAACCCGTAGACGTTTTCATTCTGCGCCCACTGATTGCAGGTTCGTTGAGTGAATCAGGACATGAGTGTCCGTTATAATCCACCTTAATCGATGTACTCTACTCTCTATTTTGAGAGGGCTGTTTTACGGATAGTTATCTGTGATAAACTCAAAAAAGCTTAGAGAACATTAATCTCTAAGCTTTTTTGTAAGAAAATGTATAATAAACTCGTACAAGCTCTCTCTCCACTTCTAACAAGAGGAATCAGGCAAAGCTTGTCTAACTTATTTCTGATTTGGTGATCCTTTTGTTAAATGTGTTTACAGAGAGATCAAAATCATCCTCAAAAAAACTAAGTACGACTATAAAAGCTGATAATAATAGAAAGAAAAGGCCCAAACCCATGTTGCCAAATGCTAAAAATAACTGACCATCACCGACGTATAACCTGACAAAATACAGCATTTCATTAATGATCGCCCCTGAAAGGCCATAGGTGAAAAGATTACTCAAGTATTGAAAGATAATTTCCTTTGGCTTTCTCTCTAAAATATGAATACCTTGTTTTTTAAGACTGCTGCGACGATGTTGAAGTCCTATACTAAGTGCGACTAAAGCACTTTGAAACATCAACAACATCCCTATGTTTTGAGGCACATGTTCTCTGATCAGTAAAAAATAAAAAATAATCATCACAAAAGAAATCAAATTAATCGTTCCAAAGATACGATAAATATTTCGTAAATACATATAAGGCGTTTCTTGCGGAACTTCCAACGCTCCATATGGGATCGCCTGAATATCTTTACTATCATGAAGTGCAGAAAGTAATTCTTTTTTCTGATAAAGTTGGTTGAGCAGCTTTTCATTTTGATTGATTTTTCGAATAATGACGTCTTGCTTAGCAGTTTCTGACTGATAAAAGCTTTTAATTTCATCAATTGAAAAACCTAGATTTCTAAGTTTCTTAATTGATTTTAATTGTTCAATATTTTCTTGGCTGTAATCCTTATACCCATTGTTTTTTCTAACCGTTCTTAATAATCCACAATCTTCATAATAGCGAATTGCTTTTTTAGTCAACTGTGTTTCTTCTAATACAGCTTTTAACTGCAAAATATCAGCTCCTTTTACTATGCAACATACCATGTGCCCTAAGGGATCGGTCAAGTTTTTTCTGAATTTAGCTTGGATAATAAGATACTGGCCAATTTTTAGTCCCCTATTTTTCAAAAGAACTCCCTCTGGTACTAAACAACTTTCAAGGGCATTTGTTAATAAAAAGCACAGCACAGTACCCAACACCCAAACGTGATGAGCGCTTCCATACGTTTGTCTGTTTTACAAATTAAAAACAAGCGATACGCGGCAAGTGAATTTTCATCGAGGTCACTTGATGCTGACAGCTAGGTTTCGTGAGCTGTTTTTACGAGAACACTAATTTAATCATATTATGCGTTTTCTTTATGCTTTCTTATGTTTTTTCATCAAATATTCTTCCATGCTTTTATCCATATCAGCAATAATTTTTATTAAATCATCCATTGGATATGACAGATTAGATTCTATCCATTTGTTGATGATGGACAAGCATCCCTGTATATGATACCCCACATGATATTTCAATTCTTCGTTAACATCAGAAAGCTTCCATTCCTTACGCCACGTTTCCAAGCACTTCTGCTCAAATAATACATTCAATCGCACCATAAAGCTACTCTCCTTTTTAGTACCGAACAGCATTTGGCATAATTGCTTATTTTTTATAATGTATTCGACAATTAAACGATAAAATGCATGGGGAGGCTGCGTGTAGTTTTGCATAATTATATCATTTAACTCTTGAACCACTGCATCTTCCACCTGCTGATAAAGATCATAGATATCTTTATAATGAGCGTAAAATGTCGCTCTGTGAATATCCACTTTATCCGTCAACTCTCTAACCGTTATATTTCGTAGCTCCTTATTTACCATCAATTCTACAAGTCCATTTCGTAATGCTCTTTTTGTTTTTCTTACGCGTCTGTCTTCACTACTAGTCGTATTCATAAACAATTTATTAAACCCCCGACATTTTATTATAAATGTGTCGCTTAACAGACAACCACGCACACAATTGAATATAGATAATCGACACTCGTTAAATTATAATACACTTGTAAGCATAGAACAACTTGTGTTGTGTTTCTGTGTTACAACTCAAATTAAAAATAGGGTGACCGGAAATTGTCTGAAACATTTCATCAAAGATTTTTAAAGGAGGGTGAGTAGCAGATGTAAGTGCTATGAGGCTAACAAATTAGAGGTATGAAGGTGGAGTCAACATCATAATTTCGGATAAATTTAAGGGGGAAAAATGATGATTCAATATAGAAGACCAGAAAAGAATGAATTAAAAGATATCGCTAAAATGAGTGCTGTAACATTTAGCGATTATCCCATGTTTCATGAAATCCGGGATGAATTTAGCGACATGGATAGTTTTATTGATTTAATGAGTGAAATCCAACATGTTTTTTTAAAAGCTTACTATAAAAATGCTGATTTTTTCGTAGGAGAAGAAAATGAAGAGATTAAAAGTTTTGCTGTTATAATACCTCCACATAGCTCCAAAGTTAATATTTTTGATTATTTCCTTTCTGGAGCGTTTAAACTATTGGGGAAAACTAGCTTTAGAAAGCTTCTGAAGCTTTTAAATATTGTTGAAGAAGGGCACAGTCCGATTAGTGAGATAAAAGAACATTCGTGGATATTAGAATTTCTAGCCGTTGATAAATCTTGTAGAGGGCAGAGATTAGGGACCAGAATGCTCAATGACTGTATTATACCGTATATTGCAAAGCAAAGCTCCAGCACTAAGCCCGAGACATTTGTTACTTTTACTAATACAGAGGGAAATCAAAAGTTTTATCTTAAAAATGGATTTACAGAATTTGATTATACACAGATCCAAAGAAATGGTAAGACGTTTGGAAATTGGAGCTTTCGAATGACGATAGATCCTGCGCAATCGGCAACCCATTAAAATAATTGAGTTAAAGAAGCATTCACAGACCAGCGGGTTTAGAGTAATAATCAAACCCGCTATTTTAAATATTTCTTCTGCTGAATACCAATCATTCATTCTTTCAATTTCTTCTGGATAACTATTTGAAATACCTTTAATTTTTTTAATGATGAAATGTTAAATTTACTCAATGGCACTAGATCAGTTAGTCTAAACAGTAAGTGATCGGTGTCGTGGATGTTCAGCAAGAATTGAATCTCTCATTCGTTTAACAGCGGGATGTTTCGATTCGAAAAATTGAGCTTTTGAATCGTAACATTCAATTAATTCTCCTTTTTCTAGCACGCCAAGATGATCAGAAATAGAAAAGGCAGCTTTAATATCATGGGTAATAAAAAGATACGATAGGCCGAAGTCAGCTTTTAATTCATTTAATAATTCTAAAATTAAGCTTTGGGTAACCCTATCTAGACTGCTAACCGATTCATCTAGAACGATTAACATTGGTTTAAGGGCGATTGCCCTAGCAATATTAATCCTTTGCAATTGTCCACCACTAAATTGGTGTGGGTATTTTTTTAAATCCTTCTCACTTAATCCTACACGTTCCAATAGAAAAATAACCGCTTTTCTTTTTTCTGTTAACGTTAGTTTTTCATAATTCTCTAATGGCTCACTTATAATACTTTCAGCCGTCATTCGAGGATTAACAGAAGAATATGAATCTTGGAAAACAGCTTGCAGGTTCCGACGCCATTTTCGTTTGGTCATTTTATCCGCGTTATAAATATCATGTCCTTGAAACAAAACCTGTCCTTGTTGCGGGCGTTGGATGCCAAGAATCACTTTACCTAAAGTGCTTTTTCCCGCTCCACTTGTACCTAGCAACCCTAAACATGATCCTTCCTCAATAGAAAAAGAAATATCTTGAAGTACATTTTCGGATCGATTCTTTGATTTAAGTGGCATCTTAAAATTATAGCTATAGCTTACTTCTGTTACTTGTAATAGACTCATTCGTTTCACGCCTTCGCAAGATCGAGCATTGGTTGTTGTTTAGGATGTAAAGTAGGTCTTATTCTTAACAATTTTTTTGTATATTCATGTTTGGGATGATCAAATAAATCAAATACATTGGCGGATTCAACAATTCTTCCTTGTTTCATCACGATAACATCATCTGCCATTTCTGCGATTACGCCAAGATCATGTGAAATGAGCAGGATTGATGTTCCATACTGCGAGCGAATTTTATTTAAAAGTCGAAGCACTAATAATTGATTATGAAGATCAAGTGCTGTCGTTGGTTCATCCGCAATAATAATAGAGGGTTGTAAGCATGCAGCCATGGCGATCATTACGCGTTGAAGCATCCCTCCACTTAATTGAAAAGGGTAATTTTTTAGTAATTTATCGGGATTGGGTAAATTTACACTTTCCATCATATCAATTGCAAGCGCCTTTGCCTGCTTTTTCTTTAATGGGGTATGTGATTTAATCGTTTCAACAAATTGATGTCCAATTGTAAAAACAGGCGTAAAAGCATTCATTGGATTTTGCATAATAAAAGCAATATCCTTCCCACGAATTTCTCTCATTTCTTTGTTTTTCAAACGACTTAATTCGCGCCCATTTAGTGTAATGCTCCCTTGCACGTCCATTTTATTTTGATCAAACAGCTGTAAGATAGACATACTTGTTACTGTTTTACCACTTCCACTTTCCCCAACAAGCCCTGTCACACGCCCTTTTTTAACGCCAAAATTAATGTCTTGAACAAGTGTCGACAAACCTTCTTTTGTTTTCACTTTCACATGTAAATCTTTAACCCTTAAAATATATTGCTCTTTTGTTTCCATTATTTTATCCGTCCTTCTTTATTATCGATGTTTAAACCAAAACGTTCCGATAGCGTTTCACCTAATAAATTAAAGGTAACGACAACAAGCATAATCATTAAACCAGGATAAACCATTAATAATGGATTTGTTCTAATATATGATTTCCCTTCATGTATCATAGCTCCCCACTCAGGTATAGGGGGTTGCACGCCTAAACCTAAAAAGGACATGGAAGATAAATGCATGATAGCCCAACCTATTTCTAATGTTCCCATTATTGCTAGTGGTGGAAGGACATTCGGAATAATATGTTTCATCATAATCTTCCATTGAGAAGATCCACTTATTTTGGCTGCGGTAATATAGCTCTGTTCTTTCAGGCTTAAAACGACTCCGCGGATGACCCTTGCATAATAGACCCATTGTACAAAGATTAAGGCAATTAAAACTTGTTTAAGTCCAGCTCCCCATATCCCGACTAATCCAAGAACGAGCAAAAGGTCTGGAAATGCCATCACACCATCTGCGAATCGCATTAATACTTGATCCACCCAGCCCCCTTTATAGCCTGCAATAAGACCGATGATCAAACCAATACTTAAAGATGACATAAAAATCAATGTAGCAGACCCCAGGGAAGTACGAGCGCCGTAAAGCATGCGAGATAACGTACACCTTCCTAAGTGATCTGTTCCTAATGGATACGCTAAGGAAGACCCTTGAAGTTTAGCCGTTACATTAACTAAAGTAGGATCATGAGGTGCAATCCACGGAGCAAAGATAGTGATAAGAAGTAACAAACCTAATATGACAGAGCAAAAGACCATTACTTTTTGACTTCTTACCATAACACCTAAACGTTCAATCATTGAAACTGCCTTCCTTCTCTTGAGATACGGGGGTCAATATACATTTGAATAATATCAACGATCAAGTTGCTTATAAGAAACAAACCTGCAGCCAACAAAACATAACATTGAATAACAGGAACATCCCTGTTAAAAATAGCCTCGATAAAATACCTTCCAAACCCTGGCCATGAAAATACTGCCTCTACAATAATAGCACCCGTCATCAGCTTTCCCAAATTCATACCAAGTCCCGTAATCATAGGAGATATAGCACTTCTCAATACATGTTTGGCCATTATGTTTTTTTCATGTATTCCTCTTGTTCGTGCAAAAAGCACATAGGGCTCTTGCAGGTTCTCAAGAACGCTTGCACGTAATAATCGAGTATATAAAGCGATTAAGGGTAAAGCCAAAGTTATAGCGGGTAAAACAAGATGCTTCCAAGTGCCTATACCTTCTACCGGAAACAGATCAAGTTTTACAGAAAAGAAAAAGATCAACAAATAGCCAAACCAAAAGGAAGGTATCGATGCCCCAAAAAAGGAAAGAAACCGACTAAAATGGTCGATTCCTTTATTCTTCCTAACCCCTGCTAAAAAGCCCAGTGGGATACTTACCACGATGGCAATAACAAGACTCGCTAATGTTAATTCAATGGTCGCGGGAAGCCGCGAAGAAACCTCTTCCCATACGGGCTTATTAGTGACATAAGATACCCCAAAGTCAAACTTAGAGATTTGAATTACCGCGTTTACATATTGGACAAGAAGGGGTTGGTCTAAGCCAAATTCCTGCCTTTTTTGAGCCAACATTTCTGCTGTTGGCTGTATATTTGCAGCAGCTAAATATGCTTCAGCAGGGTCGACTGGCGATAGATGAATCATTCCAAATGTTATCAATATAGCTATAAGAAAAATTGGAATGATGGTCATCATTCGCTTTATGATATATGTGCCCATAAGAAAATCTCCTGTCGCTTACTCTCCGATATTAATACCTGTAAAAGGATGCGCGTCCCGATTAGCAGGGAATGAAAAATTAGAAACATCTTTTTGATAGATTGCAATTTGTCTAATATAAGAAATCGGTACAATTGCACCTTGCTCTTGTAATGAACTCAAAATGGATGTGTATAGCTCCTGACGTTCATTCTCATCAGTTGTTTGTTGAACTGTAGCAATCTGGCTCAAAAGCTCATCCTTGTTAGGATAAGATGATATAGCCTCTCTAAATCCAAATCCTTCTGTGGCAACTATGTTGATGAAATAATGTGGATCATATGGCGCACCCGAAGTACTATAAAAATTCATTTCAAATTCATTATTACTAAATCTCTCGACTTGAGTCGGAAGTTCAACGCCATCAATGTTTAATTTTACACCAATTTTCGCCCACTCGGATTGTAATGCTTCTGCCATAATTTTTTGAATCGACTCAGCAGAATTATACATTAACTCAATTTCAAGTGGTTTACCGTCTTTTTCACGAATATCTTTTCCTTCTGGCATCTTCCACCCTGCATCATCTAATAATTGCTCAGCTTTATTAACATCATAATCAATCGTTGTCGCCTCAACATTTGAAGCGTAAGGGAAATTGGGTGATAAAATATTGTCAGCCTTCTCTTCCAAATTAGATGTTACGCTCTCAACAATTTCTTGCTTATTAAATGCATAATGTAAAGCTTGACGAACCTCGATATCTGAGAGGGTCTCCTCATTCGTATTCATGACTAATATTCTAGTTGCAACAGGCTCAGAAATACTGGTTTCATAAGACCCTGTCGATTTTAATTGATTAAAAGCATCTATATTAATAACACCTTCACCAAATATAACGTCTAATTCACCTTTCTCAAAAGCTAGTACGCGGGTTTCCGCATCAGGAATAACATTGACTTTAATTTGCTCTACACTTGGGTGTTCACCCCAATAATTCTCATTACGTTTAAAAGTAGCATATTGATCGGCTTTATGTTCTTCTAAAACCCACGGACCTGTACCGATTGGTTGTTCTACACCTTCTGATGTGTCTCCATCTTCAGGGAATCCTGCCTCACCTAAGAAACGTACTGGGCGAACGTTAGCTAACTCCTGAATCGTAGGATAATAGGGTTCATTCAATGTAAATTTAAATGTATATTCATCTACGACCTCTGTTTGATCAATTAACGGAATAACCCCTAACCAACTATGTCTGTCTCCGTTGTCTAAAATAGTATCAAAATTCTTTTTCACAATCTCAGCATTAAAGCTTGAGCCATCAGAAAATTTCACATCTTGACGTAAATGGAAGATATACGCTTTCCCATCATCAGAAACCTCCCAAGATTCAGCGAGATGTGGCTTTAGCTCTCCACCTTCTTCATAACTTACTAAAGGCTCATAAACCATAGATTGTGCAAACATTTGAGATGGATTATATGCATGAGGATTCATTTCTCCTACATCCCTCGGCCATGAGAAAGTAATCATATCGCTACTTTCAGTTGCAGCATCTGCTTCCGACTTTTCTACTGATTCACTTGTACAACCGATTAAAACAGTTGATACAGTAAGAAATATTATAAATATAAGTAAAACTAATTTTTTATTTTTTGTATGTAACATATGAACTTGCTCTCCTCTACAATTGATAATGATAATTGTTATCAATTGTAGAGTTTATGTACCTATTTGTCAATATCATTTAGCTAATTAACTGTTACAACGCGCCTGCAATCTCATTTGTATGAGTTAAATTTTTTCCTTAATCGTTTCTTCTACGTAAATAAGAAGATTACTGTACGGGGAGTCCCCTTTTAAAAATTGAGATACCAAATGCAAAGATAATATCACTTTATCCTTCTTTTTAGAATAAAGAACACCTTGAATTTTGCTATTACCAAACGCACCATTAAGATTGGACGAATAATGATGTACCGAATCAGACTTATACCAATAAAAGTCTTGTTTAATGTTGTTTTTAATAACCTCACCAATATACGCACCTATACGCTCCGCTAAATTATCAAAATGTATACTTAACAGTCCATTACCAAACTCCGTATCCATTAATCTTTTGACATAGATATCAATATAACGAACGCTTTCAATAGTAAAGTCTAAATTTCTTTTAGTAAGATTTTCTTTATCCCATGGATCACTTGATACATCCAGATACAATAATTGGGCAATGTCTTTTAAATCATATTTTTTTAACTTTGTTTTTTTAAAAAAATTAATCATATAATGAAATATCTCCTTTATCAATTGACTGCATATACAGCAATAATAATTATACCTCTTATTTCACTATCCTGTTCGTTACTTTAACAACAGTAGGACTCCCAAAACGAACCTTCAATCAGTGGGACTTTCGTTCTTCGCCCGCTGATTGAAGGTTCGTTGAGTAAATGAGGACATTATCGTCTGTAAAACGTCGCCTAAGTAGATGAGCTCTACTCTCTATTTTGAGGCAAGTGTTTTACGGCTAGTTATCTGTGATCAATTTGATGTCCTCTGATTATTTTTTCGTCATCTAAATAATCCTTTATGAATTTCTTTATTCTCCTTGTAAGCTGTATACATTTAAATGCAACTGCTTTTTCCATTAAAGAACCGTAAAAACATGTTTTCTACTAAAAAATAATCAAACATGCTTGGATGCAAGAATATCTCGTTAATAATGATTGATAGCATTTATTTGGCACTAAGTGAGGGAGGATCGCTTTTGTTACTCGCATCAAACCAAAAACATTGACGTCAAAACTGCCTTTGGGTTTGTTCTTCTGTGGCAGCTTCAAATATTCCAAATACGTGGTATCACGCGTTGTTTACAATGCCATCAATTTTACCGAATTTCTTAATCCCTTGCTCAATCGCTTTGTCACGCTTTTGTTAGCTGGTTTATTAGGATTGAGAAATCCCTCTTCCACCAGCTGCTGCTCCCTTAGGTGAAATGTTTTCAATTTCCTGATAATCCTCCTGCGTTAGTTGAACTTGCAAAGCACCTAGGTTCTCTCTTATCCTCTCTGCTTTTCTTGTGCCAGGGATTGGTACAATATGATCCCCTTGACCAAGCAACCATGCCAAAGCAAGTTGAGCAGGGGTACATTTTTTGTCACTCGCTAATTGTTGAATTTTAGTGACCACTTCGACGTTTTTAATAAAATTATCACCTTGAAATCGCTCATACTGACGCCGATAGTCGTCCTCCGGTAAATCTTCAAATTTTTTAATCTGACCAGTTAAAAATCCTCTCCCTAAAGGACTATATGGAACGAGACCTATTCCTAAATCCTTTAATAAAGGCAGAACCTCATCTTCAACTTCTCGACTCCATAAAGAATATTCCGTCTCTACAGCTGATATTGGATGAACCTTGTGCGCACGTTGAATAATATCGACAGGCGCTTCAGATAATCCAATATAACGAATTTTCCCTTCCTTAACTAGCTCAGATAAAGTATCCACAGTTTCCTCAATGGCTGTATTGGGATCTAAACGGTGCTGATAATAAAGATCTATATAATCTAATCCAAGGTTATACAAACTCGCATCCACTGATTTCTTAATGTATGCCCGATCACCTTTATACCCTTGAGTATGCGTGATACCAAACTTTGTAGCGATGATTGCTTTCTCACGCCTATCCTTTAACGCACGCCCAACTAATTTTTCGTTAACACCAAATCGTTGCTCTGCATAATCACCATAAAGATCTGCTGTGTCAAACATGGTTACCCCCATATCCAACGCCTCGTGAATGGCACGTACGGATTCGTCGTTATTTGGCATCAGCATCGTACCAAGACCAAGTGCAGATACCTCTAATCCTTGTTTTCCAAGACTTCTTTTGGCAATGTTTGAATATGCCATTCTCTCAACCTCCATAAAATTATTGTATCTCTCTTGACTTATCGCTTTGCCATTAAAGCAGGGATTTATATATCTGCAAGGCGAGTCACTCGTTCCCCTATAATTGCAGTGAATTTTCGTGGCATAAATCGACTAGCTTGAGCGATCCAGTAATTCTTTTTACCATCTATAATATAGATTCTGTTTTTATCAATTCCTTTGAAAGCAGCTTTCACGACCGATTCAGGTGTTCCATTAACCCCACCGGGCATCTTTTCTTCACCTATGGTATTAAAAAAGGCGGTTTTGGTTGTTCCAGGGCACAAAGCCAAGACCTTCACGCCAAGGTGTCGATTCTCTGCAAAAAGGGATTCGGTGAATGATAGAACAAATGCTTTTGTAGCCGCATAGGTAGCCATGTAGGGAATTGGTTGAAATGAACTTAGCGAAGCAACATTAACAATGATTCCCATCTTTTGTTTCTGCATATGTGGTAAGAACTGATGAGTCATACTAACAAGCGTAGATATATTAAGGTTTATCATCTCCTGTTCCTGACCGTCTAAGATCGTTTCAAAACGCCCATGCGTGCCAAATCCAGCATTGTTAATTAAAATATCAACGTTTATGTTGAAATCTGCAATTTGTTGTGCCAACAATGCTACTGCATCTGCTTTCGATAAATCTGTTGGTAAGACATATGTCCGAACGCGATAAGCATTGGATAACGCCAGTGCCAGTTCTTCTAACTTATCTTTTGAGCGTGCCACTAAAATGACATCACTCCCTTTAGACGCTAATTCCTTTGCATATTGTTTTCCAATTCCGCTTGAGGCACCCGTTACTAAAGCCACTTTTCCTTGGTAATCAAACAAATGAAAACCTCCTTTAAAAGTAAAGTTAAATAAATAAATATTAGAATGTTCATTCTAATAAAGCATATGGTGTTTTTGGTAATAATGCAAGAAAAAAACTTAAAATATCGTAAATAAGTGTTTTCCAACGCAAACACCCCTGGTTTCTGGAATAAAAATTCCGAGATTGACTAATGTTATGTATATGATAAACTACGGAATATATATTCTAATAAGAGGTGTAACATGGGAAAACGAGAAGACATATTAACTGCAACATTAGATTTAATAACAGAAGAGGGTTTGCAATCGGTAACATTTTCAAAAATCTTCACGAAAGCAAATGTGGGTTCAAGTACATTCTATCATTACTTTAGTAATAAGGAGGACGTAGTGAGTGAGGTGTTTGTTAACGCACGAGCGCATATGGGCGAATTCATTCTCAAGGAATATGATGATACTTTAACAACATACGAAAAAATGAAGGCAATATTATTTAATATGGCGGAATTTGGATTTAGTCACCCTCATGAAATGTTGTTGATAGATAATTATTGTGATTCTCCTTTTATACCAGAAGAGATAAGAAAACAGCCGGTTCCAGCTGATGAAATTATATTAAAAATTATCATAGAAGGTCAAAAGCACGGTATCGTACGTGACATGGATCCAATTTTTAGTTGTCACATTGTCATTGGAATTATCACATCGGTAATAAAAGGAGACTTAACGGGGAAATTTCTCCTGGATGAAAATAAAATTAAACAAACGGTTGAGATCTGCTGGAAGGCAATTAAGGTTTAAGCTATATACCTGACTTTATCGTGGATGATTTCGCTTATGATAAAGAAAAAGAGGGGACTAGTAGAAGTGCTGTGTCCTTGATGGAAAAATGCGAATTATGAAATTAGCCTAGAAGATGACTAAGTACGATATCATCTAATTCTAAAAGTGCTTAAGGGAAGTATCCCTTAAGCACTTTTTTTTAAGCTTATAAAGTTACATTATGGATCATTCGCAAAACCCACTTTTTCAGAAAGGAGCTTTTTATTGTGAATACGAGTAAAGGAATTCTGAGGAACAGAAAACCTATATGTATAGATAAATTGACTTTAGGTACACTCTTCACGCTAAGTCAACACCATTTAGATGTCGCCTTTCCAACATAGAAGAAATTACAATCGTCTAGCTTTCGCGGCGCACTTTGCATAATTCGATTTTTTGGATGGACGTTATTGCTCAAAGAAAAAATTATAAATCACTTATGAAGTTTTCCGATTCCTCAGCTATACGTTCATATTTAATATTATGGATATAGTGAGAGCTGTCTAATTTAATTAGTTTACCATTCCCTTGAACATTGGCAAAATCCTTTTGAAATCCTATCCACGTTTGTTTATCCCAACTTGTTCCTTGACCATTTGATGAAAACAAAATAACAGGAATATTTGGTAGTTCTTCTTCGCCAACCTTTTTTGCATTTTCTTTAATGTGCTTCACTTCATTCAACATATTTTTAGTTGCTATCCTGCGAAAAAAAATCACTTTATATAACTCTTTCTCTTCATCTGTCAAAGTTCCATATTTTATTGCATCGCTTTCTACTACATTCGGAATCAACCTCGTTAAGCCAGTATTTGCAGCAAATTGAACTAACCGAATAAGAGGCATATTTATATCCATATTTTCATATGCAGTCGGAACAGCCATATCCAAACCAATGATTGCTTTTACTTCATTCGGATAACTCTGTGCCCAATACAATGCTTCAATACCTGACATCGAATGAGGGAATAAAATATATGGTCCTTCAACTTCTGCTTGTAAAAGAGCTTCCCTTGTTTCAGATAGGATTGTATCAATATCCCGTTTAGAATCTGTAACCTCACTAAATCCATAACCTGCCTTTTCAATTTCTTCTAGCTGCGCGAAAAGTAGTAATTTTAAGAATGACTCTGTCGTTAATTTTTTCGTATAGTAATCTAATTTCATGGTTTTCACTTGTTCTTCAAGTAATTGAATATTTATTGGTTAAAACCATTGCCCAAATGAAGTTTTTCGTGTAATCTTGTTCATGCATGAGTCCTTTTTTAGTGGATTTGAACGGGTTACCACCTGACTTATCCATTATAAAGGACTTTTTACTTGTATAAAACAAAAAAATGAATATTTCGAGTATTTTTAATAGTGAAATTTAATAAATGCAACGCTAGTGATAAATAATATCTATTTCACAATCTATTAAATTCCTCCCCGTTAGTTTAACAGGTTTTTTAGCTAATGGTGCTTTTTTTATGCGCTGACCTCCACTAGCACTGGAGGAAGCACCACCACATTCATTATAGAGCCATTTTTTATTATAATTAGATAGTTATCTCTCTAATTTTTTTATTTCCTATAAAATCATAAATATTCCAAAATTTTCACTTATAGAACTAAACAAATTCACTTTACATCCGATAAATATATCATGAGGAAAATATATACATATGAGGAGGGGAGAGGTCACAGTAAAGATGGAACAATAAAAAATTTGGAAGTGATTACAATGTTTAGTACTAATAATAAGATTAAATTAATATTAAACATTTCTATTTTATTACTAACCTTTTCTTTTACAAGTACTATTTTTGCTCAAGAATTAGATTTAGATAATGAATTTCAGGCAGTAGACACAATACCTAACCTCAAAGAAATGCCTACAAACACAATCAAATCCCTTAAAAAAAAATAACAACACAGAAATAGAAGATCAAAAGTCTCTTGAAGACAAATTTGAAATTGAGCAATTAAAACAAGAAAACGAATTAACACTCCCTCAAACTGCCCAAACACAGAATTTTAATAATGGTTTTTATAGTTATGTGACTGATTATTTAACAGTAGAAGGTGAAGAAAAATACGTATATCCATTAGCTGTTGAACCAGGAGAGGTTCTTCATGCCCAACTAGATTTACCTAACTCTGAAGAATTAGACTATGATTTATATCTTTTTGAAGTAGACCCCGATACTTTAGATATGACTCTAGTAGATTTATCACAGAATAGAACATTTTTAAATGGAACTGAAGGTACTGCTCCTGAAAGCGTGGGAATATTTAATAGAGAAGATACAATAAAGGAATATGCAGTATTTGTAGTATCTGAAGTAGGTTCTAGTATAAGTCAACCTTTTACCCTTCATATAGGAATAAATGCTAATACAGATAATTATGAAGCAGATGAAAATGTAAATTGGGCAATTAATTTTACTCTAAAGCCAATTGGACCAACGGAAATAAATATGAGAAGTATGGACACTTTAGTTGATAACGATTGGTATAGTTTTACAATTCCTGGTTCTAAGAATTACGACACAATAAATTTTACATTAGATGAAGATTCGAGAAATGCAAACTATAAAATTGAATTATATCAACTTGAAAATAATCAATTAAAAAAGGTAAATATCTCATCGAATGGAAAAGCTGAAATTGATTCAGGTCAGTATTATCTTAGGGTTACCGCAATAGAGAGCACTTACCTAACTGGTTCAACATATAGTTTAAATGTATTACCTGATTATCAAGCTGATGAAATTTACATTACCAGTTTTGAAGGAGGAAATGGCTATGCAACTTACCAGTTTGGAACGTACTATAGAATTAAAGGAAGAGATACTTTAACAGTAAACGGAATTGCTGGTTATAAGGGTTATTTATTACCGGATGCTGACGTTTCCGTAACAGTAATTAACGAACACTGGAATCCAGATGATTTAAGATATAGAACTGCAACCACGAGATCTGATTCAAACGGAAGTTTTGCTGTAGACATACAAACATCTAGTTCAACAGCCTATCATAGTTACTTCATATCTGGTCCAATGAGTTTTACACATTATTTTGATTATGGATATGTAAGCGTAAATTCAGGAACTGCTGTAGCTGTTGAGCCAATATACTTTTTTGCATATAGTATTGGAAATTAAAAATTTTGGAAAGGATGAATAGCTTGATTAAAATCTCTCATGTTCAACAAACGCCCATCTATTCTTTTAAGCCCGTTGTCGATAAGAATATTCCAGATAAAAATAAGGTTAACACTCAGATAGCGACGGTAGCAATAAGTGAGGAATCTCATAATAAATATATTCAATCACTAAAGTTTAAAGAAACGAATAAAGATGATGTACTGGGACAACAATTCAAAGAATTCTATGAAGAGTATCATAGTGCTGAAGCAATTGAAAAAAGAAGACTTGAACGATTAGAAAAAGAACAAGCCAACAACCGTTTAGTAGATGAATTTCCAGATAACACACTCCATCATGTAATTAAAGAAGCTTTGGAAGGGAAGGTTATAAACGCGTCGCTTTATGCTAAAGAATTAGCTTCGACTATTCGTAGCTCCGTTTCAATGCCTGATAAAAGTGTTGAAGAACGCGCAGCTTATCGAGAAATGGGATTAAAACAAGCTGAATATATTGCTGAACATTACTTTGATGACGAACTAGAAGCTGCATCTTTCATGAATGAAATAAATAAATATTATGAAAACGATGTGTTACGAGAAAAAGGATATGTTGTCTTTGACAATAGTGACCTAGAGCCACTTAAAAGTTATAGTAGCCGTATGTCAAACGACGATGATATAAGTTTTTATACGCTCGCCAAAAGGTATATGGATAAGGACTATTTTGAACGGTTCATTAAGGGAGAAGGAACTCCAAAAGAATCAGCACGGTTTCTCATGGAAATCAAAAATAATAAAGAAAAATATAGGGAAGAAATTATAGAAGAGTTAGAATTAAACGAACAGCAAGTTGAAAAGCAAATCACAGCAACAAAATCAATTTTTGATTCATTTGTATGGGAAAATGGACTTGTTACTGAAACAATGGAAGAACAACCAACTTATTTAGTTGAAATATTAAAGTGGAATAAAGACATGTTGAATTTATTGAATTAAGCACATGAAAATTACCGTCAGTGGGTGTGTTAACTAAACTGTATAGGTGAAGATACGTCCGATTTAGTGGTTCCCCATAAAAGTTAGCGTTTTTATGATGCAAGTGCCTGAATTGAGTTCAGTATTCGACTGGACTCAATTCTCCTTTTTTCTTATTCGCCCCAATATCTGCTTACACCCCTTGATACAAGATATAGAGGTTTTCCTTCGAAAATAAAAAAGAAGAATGAACTCAGTTACATTAGCAGAAAGACCATAAAAAGCTAGGGCTTATGAAACAATTTAAAAAATCTGCCCAACTAAGTGTAGCCTCTCCAGAAAAAGATTCTGAAGATCTTTAGCGAAAACCGTAAAGTATATGGGACGCGTAAAATAAAAAGAGAACTTTTAAAGGCAGGTCACACTGTTTCCAGACGTCGTATAGGAAGGTTGATGAGAAGGATTGGCATACAATCGAAGTATGCACAACCTTCCTACAAACCAATGAAATCGCAGTCTAATGAGGAATCCGTTCGCAACGTATTAGACCAGGAGTTTCGAGTATCTGAAAAGATGTCTGTATTAGTCAGTGATCTAACGTACGTGAAAGTA
>NZ_JAFBDS010000006.1 GCF_016908375.1 Amphibacillus cookii | reverse complement strand
ACGATACTTAAATTATTGAACCGCCGTATACGGATCCGTACGTACGGTGGTGTGAGAGGTCGACTAGCCAATTAATGGCTAGTCATCTACTCGATTTAGTTAAATCGTTTGTTCTAAGTGTTGCTCCTCAGCTTCATCATCTGAGCGAACAACAAGGACATCACATGGAGCATAGCGTGTTATATTTTCTGAAACACTGCCAATTAGAAAGCGCTCTACTGCATTTAAGCCTGTTGCACCGCACATGATCAAATCTGCACTAAAAGCTTTTGCTACATATTTTGGGATGCGAACCTTAGGTGATCCATAATCAATATGGGTTTCCACTTTTCTTACACCCGCATTTTCTGCTTGAACTTTATAATCATTTAATAACTGACTTGCATATGTTTCAGAACGATTTATCATCGATTGATCATAGGTTTCAGCAGTTGAGATTGTTTTCGTGTCAACAACATGGGCAATAATAAGATCAGCATCATTACGTTTAGCGACATGCACGGCTTTTTTAAAAGCTTTTAAAGAAGCTTGTGAACCGTCAACTGCAACGACAATGCGTTTATATTCTTCTGCTGGCATCGCTATCACTCCTCTAACGTTTTATATATTCCTATACCCTATTATAGCATTTGTAAACCTTTACGTTTAATCGTAACACCCTTTTCTTTCATTATATTGATTGAAAAGCTTAAACATGTTTTCAATTAAAATCTTTTAAATCGTATGACCAAAATTGATAGTTCAAGTAAAGAACTGTATAATAACACTTGTAGATAAGAAATATAGTACAGTTAAGAAAGTTAGGTGAAGTACCTTGGCGACTAAGCATGAACAAATATTACATCATATTGAGTCATTAAAAGTTGGTAATAAAATTTCGGTTAGACAAATCGCTAAAAATTTAAGCGTAAGTGAAGGTACCGCATATCGAGCGATCAAAGAAGCTGAAAATCAAGGATTAGTTAGTACAATCGAACGGGTAGGAACAATTCGAATTGAACAGAAAAAAAAGGAAAACTTCGAACATTTAACCTTTGCTGAGATTATCGGAATTGTAGATGGTCAAGTGTTGGGTGGACGCGAAGGATTACATAAAACCTTACATAAATTTGTTATTGGTGCAATGAAAACAGATGCCATGATGCGCTATTTAGAAAAAGACTCTTTGTTGATTATTGGTAACAGAGTAGAGGCACATCAATTAGCGTTGGAAGAAGGAGCAGCTGTCCTTATTACGGGTGGATTTGATACAGATGATCACATTAAACGTTTAGCCGATCAACAACAGCTCCCAATTATATCGACAAGCTATGATACTTTTACGGTGGCGGCCATGATTAATAGAGCGATATACGATCAATTAATTAAGAAAGAGATCGTTCTTGTTGGGGATATTTACACCCCTTATGAAAAAACTCATTATTTAAAAAGAACAGATCAATTAGAACGTTGGTATTATTTAAAAGATCATACTACACATTCGCGCTACCCAGTGGTCGATGAACAGATGCGTGTGGTTGGGATTATTACGTCTAAAGATGTGATTGGCAAGTCACCGGAGATCACTGTTGAGAAAGTGATGACAAAGAATCCCATTACTGTCTTCAATCAAACCTCGTTGGCTTATGCCGCTCACATGATGGTTTGGGAAGGTATTGAAATAGTACCTGTTGTTAGTTCGAATCATCGACTGATTGGATTAATTTCTAGGCAAGATGTGTTAAAGGCCCTTCAACATGTACAGAGACAACCTCAAGTTGGAGAAACCATTGATGATATTGTAACGAGCGGGCTTACGATGAGACAAGAAGGATCACAATATATGTTTAAGTCTCAAGTAACACCACAAATGACCAACGCACTTGGTACCTTATCTAATGGGGTGTTGGTTTCATTTATCACTGAAGTAAGTAGCCGTCTTATGGCTTATACTAAAAAAGGTGACCTTGTTGTTGAGAATATTTCTGTTTATTTTATAAAGCCTGTTCAACTTGAAAGTACGATCGATATCATTCCACGTATTTTAGAAATTGGAAGAAAATCTGTTAAAGTAGATATTGAATTATTTCACGAAAAGGATATCGTTGGTAAAGCGGTCTTGATAGGCCAATTGATTGACCGCTATTAAAGATAGGAGTTGACAATTATGAATGACGTCACTGAACGGATTATTGATAGAATTACAGTATACAATCGAATTATTATTCATCGTCATGTTAGACCGGACCCAGATGCACTTGGTGCTCAAGTGGGTTTAGCGAAAGCCATTCAAACAAGCTTTCCTGAAAAAGAAGTCTATTGCGTTGGAGAAGATGAAGCATCATTGGGTTATTTAGCCACAATGGATCAAATAGCAGACAATCTTTATGAAAATGCACTTGTTATTATTTGTGATACAGCCAATCGCCCACGAATTGATGACCAGCGTTTTATGAAGGCAAGCGAAGTAATAAAGATTGACCATCATCCTGAAGTAGATTCATACGGCGATGTAAGCTGGGTCAATACCAATGCCAGCTCTACTTCTGAAATGATTTATACGCTAATTTCTGGGACACAGCAAGGATTAAAAATGAATACCGAGGTTGCACGTTTGCTGTATGCCGGAATGGTTGGAGATACGGGAAGGTTTCTATTTCCGAGCACGACGCCTTATACGTTTAAAGTAGCGGCAGAATTAGTCCGTTATCCATTTGATCGCAGTGCCTTATATAACCAAATGTATGAAATGGAGCTCCCTATTGCGCAATTAAAAGGATATTTACTGGACCAGCTTGATCATAGTCCAACCGGTGTTTGTACAGTAAAGCTAACCAAAGAAATTCTGGAACGTTATCAAGTTACAGCAGACCAAACGAGTGCACTTGTAGGGGTATTTGGTGATATAAAAGGAATAAAATGTTGGGCAATCTTTGTAGAAGAAGAACAATTAATTCGTGTTCGCCTGCGTTCAAAAGGTGTTGCGATTAATGAAATTGCAGCACAATTTAATGGAGGGGGGCATCCGCTTGCTGCGGGTGCTACCGTGTATAGTTGGCAAGAAGCGGATCAATTGAAAGCAGAGCTAGAACAAGCTTGTCAATGAAAAGTATTCTCAATCAATGATAGAGAAGAGTGTTCCAATTTCTAACAACGGTTAAAGAGATTGGAGCGCTCTTATCTCTGGATATCAAGCTCAATGTGAATTTCGCTTTGTTCATTGATAAATAAATGCTTAATATACGCTTGGTAAGTAAAACCATCTATTTCATATTTTTTATTTTCTACCATCTTAATTAATAAAGGATAGTTTTCATTTATAGTAGCCACTTCTGAACCAAGGATATCGCTTACTTCTTCCTTAATCAATTCTTCTAATTCATGTAAAATAAAACGATCTAATTTAAATCGATCAGCATTAGTAATAATGATATCAATCGCATTAATAACTAATTTCTGTTGATACTTTTCATTAAGTTCTGTTAGATTTTCTTCAAGGGTTTCATAAGCCAGTTGCAATTCTTGTCGCTCCGTTCTTAAACGCAAATTTTCTTCAATGCGTTTTTCCATTAATTCACCGTACATGTAAATAAAAACAAGGTAACCGATTAAAGCTCCTATAAACATACCAACCAATAAAAGTTGCCAATCTTTAAATTTAAAATAAGGAGGGATATGCATTAAGTCAGCTCCTCTTGGATTAACCATTCTATAATTAATAAAGCAACTTGAACGCCACCCATCGCGGTGATAATGACGATAATTTGTTTAACAATGTCCAGCGTAGAGCCTTCCATAATACCACGCTCAAAATTAGAAATAACATCAAAAGTTCCACCAATTGCAGCTACTATAGCCCATATCCTGAGGCTTCTAGCAATGCGGCCCATTAGTGTTAAAGGGGGTTCACCACTTGCAAAAGCACCGATACTACCAATGAACGCCCCACCAATAACAACACCTAAAGCAATAAAAAAACATTGGATGATCGTGGCAAAAAAACGTTCTTCCATACGATAAACTCCTTTTTAGGCAAAACATAAGGTTAGTGCTAGTCTATGATTGGAGAGGGTTGTCTATGTTTTATTTTTCAATTGGCTAATCGATCAGCTATAATAGACTATAATAAAGAACTTAATGTAGGAGGTTAGTCCATTGTCATTTGTACATCTACAAGTAAAAAGTGCTTATACGTTTATGCAGAGTACAGTAAAGATTAATGACCTTGTGCAAATGGCGAAGCAACATCAAATGCCAGCTGTTGCTTTAACTGACCACAATGTATTGCACGGGGCAGTGGCTTTTTATCAAGCTTGTGTAAAAGAGGGTATTAGACCGATTATCGGCATGGAGACATCCGTATACATAAATGATCAGTCTGAAGATATTATATTATTGGCGAAAAATACTGAAGGCTATCAGTCGTTAGTGCAAATAAGTTCAATCATTCAAGCAAATGTGGAGAAGTCGATTGATTATCAACAATGCTTAACGTTACTGAAGGATTGTCTGATTATTATTCCATTTCAACAAAGCATTTTAAAGCATTATTTAAATACATCAAATCAAGAAGGGGTGCGTCAATTTCTCAATATTTGGCCTGAGGGAACATCGATCGGCTTAACACGATTTGACTTAGATCAAGTTGATCAACTTCAACAGTTTCAAGTGCCATTAGTTGCGATTGGCGATGTCTCTTACTTAAGAAGTGAAGATCAACAAGCTTATCATTGTCTTCGTGCAATTGATAAGAAAAGCGGCTTGGATCAGTTCGAAATTGCAAATAATAATCACTTTTTTAATCAAACCGAGGCTTATCATTTTTTTGAAGATTACCCTGAGCTTATAGACCAAGCCAATAAAATGGCAACGGCTTGTAAGGTTGAGTTAACGTTTAATCAGCACATGTTACCGAGGTATCCGCTCGAAGACGATCAAGATGCTAGTACTTATTTGCGTGCACTTTGTGAACAGGCTGCAGATCAAAAGTATTCAGACATGAGCCAAGTCAAAGACCGATTGGCCTATGAATTATCAGTTATTCAAGAAATGGGTTTTAGCGATTATTTCCTAATTGTTTGGGATTTTATACGTTTTGCTAAATCTCAAGATATTTTAGTTGGACCTGGTCGAGGCTCAGTAGCTGGTTCTATCGTGGCTTATTTATTAGGTATTACAACGGTAGATCCATTAAAATATAACCTTTTATTTGAACGTTTCCTTAATCCTGAACGTGTGTCGATGCCTGATATTGATGTTGATTTTTCAGACCATCGCAGACAAGAAGTTATTGATTATGTTAAGGCTAAGTATGGTTATGAGTCTGTCGCACAGATTGGGACATTTGGGACCTTCAAAGCACGTTCGATTATTCGTGAATTGGCTAAAGTGTTCAAGCTCAAAGACGCCGATTTGCAATTTATTTTAAAGGAAATTCCTGCTCAAGGCGATGCTTCCCTTGTTGAGGTGGTTAAGTCATCTCATCGGTTATTTGATTTTATTAAAGAGAATGAAGAACTTCAACGTTTTTTTAAAGTTGCACGCATATTGGAAGGATTACCGCGTAATATGTCAACACATGCTGCTGGGGTAATTATTCATGATCAGCCGCTGCTGAATACGATCCCGCTCATTCATGATCAATCGGGAAATCTATTAACCCAGTTTCCTATGGGTGACTTAGAAGCTATTGGATTATTGAAAATGGATTTCTTAGGTTTGCGTAATTTGACTACCATTGAACGAATTATCAACTTGATTAGTCGTTATCAAAAAGAACCGATAAAAATAAGTGAGATTCCTTTTGATGATCAACGTACGTTTGATTTGCTTAAAAAAGGCGAAACCAATGGTGTTTTTCAACTTGAGTCCGCAGGCATGCAACGTGTTTTGAAAGCATTAAAGCCAACTAATTTTGAAGAGGTCGTTGCAGTCAATGCTTTATATCGGCCAGGCCCAATGGATTTTATTGATACTTACATTAAACGTAAGCATCAGCAAGAAAAGGTTAGCTATATACATCCAGATTTAAAGCCAATTCTAGATGCTACTTATGGGGTGTTAATCTATCAGGAACAAATCATCCAATTAGCCCATCAATTTGCGGGATTAAGCTTTGGTGAGGCGGATATTTTACGTCGAGCTATTAGTAAAAAGAAGCAAGCAGACATTGAATCCGTTAAACAACAATTTATAGCGGGTTGTTTGAACAAAGGCTATGCCCAGCATGTAGCTGAAGAGATCTTTTCTTGGATTTATCGCTTTGCCAATTATGGATTTAATCGAAGTCATGCTGTTGCCTATAGCATTATTACTTATCAATTGGCATACTTGAAAGCACATTTCCCGGTCTGTTTTTTTACGGAACTATTAAATACAATTACTGGTCAGCAAGAAAAGGTTCAGCAGTTTATTAGGGAAGCAAAGAAAGCTTCACTTTCGTTATTGCCCCCTTCAATTAATAAAAGTTATTATTACTATCGTCCAGATCGCGACTCAATAAGAATGGGTTTATCATCAATTAAAGGTTTAAGTTATCCGGTTATTAGTGAAATCTTGAAAGTGAGGCAAGCAGGTTCCTTCAAAGATTTATTTGATTTCTGTATGCGTATTTCTTTAGAAATGGTTAATCGTTCAGCAATTGAGACATTAATTCTTGCCGGTGTCTTCGATGAGTGGAATATAGATCGTGCTACATTATTAGCTACCGTTGATCGTGCGATGGAACAAGGAGAACTGTTTGGTGACTTTGGTGATCAAACGGATCTCTTTGTCGATGGCCTGCAACTTGAAGGGCAGTATCAGCAAGTAGAACCATTCTCTGTTATGCAGAAATTAGCATATGAAAAAGAATTATTAGGTATGTTCGTTACAGATCACCCACTTGCATTGAAGCGTCGTGTTCTTCGAAGACATGGTTTAATGGATATTACTTACATTTATTCGAAGCAAGATCAAAAAATACCAGCATTTGTTGCGATTATTCAATCGATTAGAATCATTCGTACCAAAAGAGGCGAATCGATGGCTTTTCTTCAGTTAGCGGATGAGAAGGAAGAGATTGAAGCCGTTATTTTTCCTGATCTTTATCGAGACATAAAGCCAAGTCTAGAAGAACAAATGATTGTTGCAGTTAAAGGGAAAAAAGATTGGCGTCATGGAAAGGTACAAGTCATTATTCAAAACTTAGAACAGCTAGCATTAGAGGAACTACCTTCTGAGCCAACCCTTGATAAACAATTATTTATTAAAGTCAATCAAGAATATGAGTTAGAAGCGTATCTGCCATTGATTAATGATGTAAGTCAGCAATACCCTGGTCAAATACCTATTATCATTTATCAATCCAATCATAAAAAGACCTTTCGCTTATCAGAAGACTATTTTATTGATCCTCAGTACCCAGCCATTAAGCAACTTGAGGCGCACTTTGGGCAAGGAAATGTGGTTTTAAAAGCATAAAACGAAGAAAGACGCTGAGACTATTGAGCTAGATTACACTATTTGTATAAAAATTTGAAGCGGTAATATTTACACGAGGGGCTTATTTGATATAATAGAGAAGTTAATTGGTCAGACCAATCGATACCATATAATGGTTACATACTAACTAAATAGAAGGGCGCGAGTCTCATTGACAACGTTAAAAGCAAAGGCATTAAATATGCATAAAGAGAATAAAGGTAAGCTTTCTGTACAATCGAAAGTATCAGTTACTAACCAAGAAGAGCTTAGCTTAGCCTATTCGCCAGGAGTTGCTGTACCTTGCCTTGAAATTAAAGATGACCCCGATTCTGCCTACTTGTATACAATGAAAAGCAATACGGTGGGTGTGGTTACAGATGGTTCAGCGGTGCTCGGCTTAGGTAACATTGGTGGGCAAGCGGCATTGCCTGTGATGGAAGGGAAAGCTGTTCTTTTTAAAAACTTTGCTGATGTTGATGCCTTTCCGATTTGCTTAAACACACAGGATAACGAAGCTATTATTGAAGCAGTTAAACAAATTGCACCGACATTTGGAGGGATTAACCTCGAAGATATTGCTGCACCTGATTGTTTCATCATTGAAGATCGGTTAAAACGTGAATTAGATATCCCCGTGTTTCATGATGACCAACACGGAACAGCAATTGTTACACTTGCTGGCTTAGTTAATGCTTTAAAGTTAGTGGGAAAAGAGTTTTCATCTACTAAAGTGGTTATAAACGGAGCAGGAGCTGCAGGGATTGCGATTGTTAAATTACTTGCGCATTTTGGTGTGAAAGATATGGTCTTGTGTGATTCTAATGGAGCCATTTATGCAGGACGGCCATATGGAATGAATCCGATTAAAGACGAAGTCGCTAAGATCACAAACAAAGAAAAGCAGGAAGGTGATTTGGCTACAGTTATCAAAGGTACTGATGTCTTTATTGGTGTATCTTTAGCCGGGTTGGTAAGTAAAGAGATGGTTGCATCAATGAATCAAGATCCGATCTTATTTGCGATGGCTAACCCGGATCCTGAAATATTACCAGAAGATGCAATCGAAGCTGGTGCACGTGTTGTTGGCACGGGTAGGTCTGATTATCCAAACCAAATAAATAACGTCCTTGCTTTTCCTGGGATTTTCAAGGGAGCACTTGCGGTGAGGGCTTCAGATATTAATGAAGAAATGAAAGTGGCAGCTGTTCATGCGATTGCCAACCTAGTTAGTCGCGCAGATCTAACGGATGGTTACGTCATTCCTAATCCTTTTGATGAAAGAGTTGCTACTTCTGTTTCCAAAGCTGTCGCTAAAGCGGCACAAGAATCAGGTGTTGCGCGACTATGATTTTGGCGTTTGTTAGCAAGCGTAGATATGATTTTGTTTTATCACAGATAACCATCCGTAAAACATCTGCTGATTGTAGGTTCGCTTTATAACGTATAGGGTATTTTTAGAAAATCGGTTATTTTAATAACAAACACGTTTGTCACTTCATTATCATTTTATCCTTTTCTATAGTAAATTAAGGGGTTGTAAAATGACAGACCGTAAAGACACCAAAGCATATGAAAATGTTTTAGAAAAAATCAAATCATATATCAAAGCGCAACAATTAAAAGCAGGAGATCGTCTACCCTCAGAACGGGAATTAGCTGAACAATTACAAGTAAGTCGTTCAACCATTCGTGAAGGATTGCGAGCAATAGAGTTATTAGGGTTGATTGAAACGCGTCAAGGCGAAGGGACGTATTTAAAAGCTTATCAATCTTATCAAACACTATCGTTACTTTCTACTTTTATTTTTCAAGATGCACGCGTAAAAGGTGAAATAACAGATGTACTTGTTTCACTTGAAGAAACGATTATTAGAAAAGGTTATACTTACCATCGGGAGACCGTTTTAGATGAATGGTCGCATTATAGTATGAGTAAATGGATTGAATTAGGTCATGAAAAATTTTTTCAAGTTATATTGAAGCAGATAAAAAATGAGTTATTCACCAAGATGTGGACACTGCTTTATGGCTTTAATTGCTCATTTGAAAATGATTATCAACCTCCAGATATGGTAAGACTGATGGAAGCTTTTAAATTCAAAAAACTAGAACAGTTTTTTTCAAATGAATGATGGTTTAAATGATGCAAGGGGGGGAAGATCGATGCAAATTAAAAGTATTTTTGCGAAAAAAAAGAAATACGCAGCGATACCAACAGAAAAAGCAAAACAAGAAATTCCTGAGGGCTTGGTTGAGAAGTGTCATAATTGCTCAAAGATTTTCTATGAGAAGGAATGGAAAAATAACCTTCACGTCTGTCCTGCTTGTGGTGCACATCATAAAATGACAGCACAACAAAGAATCAATAGTATCATCGATGAGCATACCTTTGAAGAATGGGATGCTGATATAGAAACAAATAATCCGCTTGATTTTCCAGAATATGAACAAAAGTTAAAAAAGGATCAAGAGAAGACGGGACTTAAAGATGCCGTTGTAACAGGAAAAGCAAAAGTAAATGGTTTACCAACGGCACTTGTTGTGATGGACCCACACTTTCGTATGGCAAGTATGGGAGCGGTTGTTGGTGAAAAGATAACGAGAGCTTTAGAAAAAGCACGCGAACAGGAGTTACCTATCATTTTCTTTACGGCATCTGGTGGCGCACGTATGCAAGAGGGAATGATTAGTCTCATGCAAATGGGTAAAACTTCAATGGCGGTTGAACGGTTTAATCGAGCAGGAGGTTGTATGATTGTTGTGATGACAAATCCTACTACTGGAGGCGTAACTGCCAGCTTCGCTTCAATTGGGGACTATCATTTTGCAGAGCCCGGAGCACTTATTGGGTTTGCTGGTAGGCGTATAATTGAACAAACGATTCGTGAGAAGTTACCAGATACATTTCAGACGGCTGAATTCCAATTAGAGCATGGACAAATTGATCGTGTCGTTAAACGTTCAGATTTGAAAAAACTTTTAACAACTATCCTAGACTTACATCGGCCAAAGGGGGACAAATAATGAAATATGTCCTTGATTTTGAAAAACCAATCTTCGAGCTTAGAGAGAAAATAAATGAATTAAAAACAATGACAGCAGCCAGTGAAGTGGATTTGTCATCTGAGATTAAGACCTTAGAAGCAAGACTAGAAAAGTTAGAAAAAGATATTTATGGACATCTAAATCCATGGGACCGAGTTCAAATTGCAAGACATCCTGAGCGACCGACTGCTTTAGATTATATTGAGCATTTATTTACTGATTTTATTGAATTGCACGGCGATCGTTTGTATCGGGATGACCCTGCCATCATTACAGGGATAGCTAAGTATAAGGATGAACCGGTAACTATAGTTGGACAACAACGCGGTAAAAACACGAAAGAGAATTTATATCGTAACTTTGCTAGCCCTCATCCTGAAGGCTATCGTAAAGCTTTACGCCAGATGAAACTAGCCGAGAAATTTAATCGTCCAATCATTTCATTTATTGATACAAAGGGTGCCCATCCGGGTAAAGGAGCAGAAGAGCGTGGTCAAGGCGAAGCTATTGCTCGAAACTTAAGGGAAATGTCCCATTTATCAGTTCCAAGCATTTCTATCGTTATTGGAGAAGGAGGAAGTGGGGGTGCATTAGGTATTGGTTTATCTGATCATATCCATATGCTTGAAAATTCAACGTATTCTGTCATATCCCCTGAAGGTGCAGCCAGTATATTGTGGAAAGATGCCACCAAGGCTAAAGAGGCGGCTTTGTCATTAAAAATTACCTCGCATGATCTGAGAAGACTAAATATTATTGATGAGATTATTCCTGAGCCACGAGGTGGCGCACATCGAGATTTACCAATGCAAGCTGCTTATTTAGATGTTTATATTGAGAAATCACTTAACTATCTAATGAAATTATCGTCAGATCAATTAATGAATAATAGATGGGAAAAATACAAAAATATTGGAAGTTTTTAATCGTTATTTTTTGAAAAATGTACAGATTATTACTCGACAGAATAAAAATAGTGAATTATCTTTATTTTCACCCCTAAAATGACATATTTAGGGGTGTGATTTTTTGTTCTTTCATGTATAATCTTAAGTGGAATTCATTTAGGATATATTTATGTTATAATGGCAAAGTTAGATAATGAAACATTTTGATTGAGGTGAAAGAGATGAAAAAAATAGGTGTATTAACAAGTGGTGGAGATGCTCCTGGTATGAATGCTGCTATTCGGGCGGTCGTTCGCAAAGGGATTTATCATGATATTGAAGTTTATGGTATTTACAATGGATATCAAGGTTTAATGGAAGGTAAAATCGAAAAAATGGAGCTTGGATCTGTTGGTGATATTATTCAACGTGGAGGGACGAAGCTATTCTCGGCCCGCTCAGAGAAGTTTAAAACAGAAGAAGGACAGCAACAGGCAATTGAGCAGTTAAAAAAAGTAGGGATTGAAGGCTTAATCGTTATTGGTGGAGATGGTTCATTTCAAGGGGCTGCTAAATTGACAGCTAAAGGGTACCCTTGTATTGGTGTGCCAGGAACAATAGATAATGACATTCCGGGCACAGATTTTACAATCGGATTTGACACTGCTCTAAATACAATCATTGAAGCGGTAGATAAGATTAGAGATACAGCCACTTCTCATGAACGTACATATGTAATTGAAGTAATGGGGCGTGATGCTGGGGATCTTGCTTTATGGGCTGGGTTGGCCAATGGAGCTGAGAGTGTGATTATCCCGGAAAAAGACGAACCTTTTGAAGATGTGGTAGAACGCTTAAAGCGTGGTAATGCTCGAGGTAAGAAACACAGTATCATTATTTTAGCAGAAGGTGTTGGTAATGGTATTGATTTTGGAAAACAGATCGAAGAGGCGACAAATTTTGAAACACGTGTGACCGTACTGGGCCATATCCAACGTGGTGGACGTCCAACGGGTTTTGATCGTGTCCTAGCCAGTCGATTGGCTGGAAAGGCTGTTGATTTATTGCTTGAAGGTGAAGCAGGGAAAATGGTAGGTATTCAAAATAATCAACTGGTACATCATGATATTATTGACATTTTAAAATCCCCACACCATGTAGATATGAGCTTATATCAACTTATGAGTGAACTGTCTATCTAATTTATAAAATAGATATACTTAGATGTGAAATTAAGAAGGAGGAAGAAAACAAATGAGAAGAACGAAAATTGTTTGTACAATTGGTCCGGCATCAGAATCAACTGAGAAGTTAACGCAATTAATCGAGGCTGGAATGAATGTAGCGCGTCTGAATTTCTCGCATGGTGATTATGAGGAGCATGGCGAGCGTATTAAAAATATTCGGGAGGCTGCAGCGAAGTTAGATAAAACTGTCGCCATTCTTTTAGATACAAAAGGACCTGAGATTCGTACAGGCACAATGAAAGATGGACAAGTAGATATTATTAAAGGTCAATACATTAATATTACCATGGACGAGACTGTATTAGGAACAACTGAGAAGTTTGCAGTGACATACCCTCAATTGATTGAAGACGTACATGTAGGCTCTAAAATTCTATTAGACGATGGTTTAATCGAATTGGAAGTTGTTGATATCTTGAATGACCAAAAAGAATTAAAAACAAAAGCTCTTAATTCTGGTCTACTTAAAAACAAGAAAGGTGTTAACGTACCAAATGTTAGTGTGAATTTACCTGGAATGACAGATAAAGATGCTGCGGATATTTTGTTTGGCATTGAACAAGGTGTTGATTTTGTAGCGGCTTCATTTATTCGCCGTGCAGCTGATGTGCTAACGATTCGCGAGCATTTAGATAACAATGGTGGTAAAGAAATTAATATTATTCCTAAGATTGAAAACCAAGAAGGGGTTGACAATCTTGACGCTATTTTGCAAGTTTCAGATGGGTTAATGGTAGCGCGAGGCGATTTAGGTGTGGAAATTCCACCTGAAGATGTTCCAGTCGTACAAAAAGAAATGATTCATAAATGTAATACAGCTGGAAAGCCTGTTATTACAGCAACACAGATGTTAGATTCAATGCAACGTAATCCGCGTCCTACCCGAGCAGAAGCATCAGATGTTGCGAATGCGATTTTTGATGGAACAGATGCTATTATGTTATCAGGTGAAACAGCGGCAGGTGATTATCCTGTTGAATCTGTTCAAACGATGCACAATATTGCATTGAAAACAGAGACTGTGCTTGATCATAAGTCGATTTTAGAGTTGCGTTCTAAAACAAGTGAAATGACAATGACAGATGCGATTAGTCAATCTGTTAACCATACAGCGATGAACTTAGAAGTTGATGCGATCTTAACGCCTACTGTAAGTGGCCATACAGCTCGAATGATTTCTAAATATCGCCCTAAAGCACCGATTGTGGCTGTTGCGTTTGAAGAAAAAATAAGTCGACGTTTAGCGTTAAGCTGGGGTGTACATGCCATTGTTGGCGAATTTGCTTACACTACTGACGAAGTCCTTGATTTAGCTATTGATCGTGGATTAGAAACAAATTACTTTAAACGTGGTGATCGTGTGATCATTACAGCCGGTGTACCTGTTGGAGAGCGTGGTACAACGAATATGATGAAAGTACACATTATTGGTGATGTACTCACTAACGGACAAGGTGTTGGTAAAGGAAGTACCATCGGCCGTGTCATTTTTGCTAAAAATGCTACAGAAGCTAATGAAAAAGTGAAAGCTGGAGATATCTTAGTTACTCAAGGTACGGATAAAGAGATGATGCCTGCATTAGAAAAAGTAAGTGGTATTATTACAGTGGAAGGTGGATTAACTTCACATGCTGCTGTTGTTGGATTAGACCTTGCGATCCCTGTTATTGTAGGTGTGAATGATGCAATGTCCGTTATCGAAGAAGGCAAAGAAGTAACAATGGATGCCAAAAAAGGTGATATTTACGCAGGTCGGGCGAGCATTTTATAGTTTAATCGTCCTTTTAAAAAGTGACTCACTTGCTCGTGTAAGATAAACACATTTTAATGTTTTTCTATAATCAAGAAGGGGGAAAAGTGATCCCCCTTCTTTTTAACTCAACAAATGGATGGGACTTTGAAAATAAGAGAAATACTATTCACATGCTTTTCTCAATAAACGATAAGCTATTTTTAACGATAAGGTGTATATTTAACAGCCTCTGAATAGTACCATCAGGTTTTTCGTGATATGATAGAAAGATAAACTGCATATAAAGGATGTGTTTATATGTTTAAATGGCTATTTTTACTACTACTTATTATGCCTGCTTTAGAAATTGGTGTCTTTATTTGGGCAGGGGCACAAGTAGGAACATGGTCTGTTATTGGTCTTATTGTGTTTACAGGTTTAGTCGGGGCGACGCTAGCTCGACAACAGGGAATGGATGCGTTAAGACGTGCCCAAGAAAGTATGCAAGCCGGACAAGTCCCAGCTGATGCTATATTTGATGGTATATGTATTCTAATCGGTGGTGTCGTGCTACTAACACCCGGTTTTATTACCGATTTTTTTGGCTTTATATTGTTAGTGCCATTCACACGTTCTCCACTTAAAGGCTGGCTCAAAGCATTTTTTCAAAAAATGATGAATAATGGCAATGTCTTTATTTACAAACGTTTTTAGTCAATTATGGAATTCACCACATTTTATGTAGTTAATGACCATTTCAATAAGATGACTTGCTCTAAGTGCCTGAAGAGAGATAAGAATAACTGGTGTCATTATAATTCCCCACATGCCTAGTAATGTGTAAGCTAGATAAGCTAAACAAATAACTAATAGTGGATTTGTACCTAGTTGCTTAGAGACTAAGCGCGGTTCAGTTACTTGTCGAATTAGAAGAATAAAACTATAAATAACGGCAAGTTGGATGGTTAAAGAAAAAGCCCCACTAAATAAGCTATAGATTAACCAAGGCCACATCAATAAACCAACCCCAACAAAAGGAATGAGATCAATGATTCCAAAAATAAATGCCAACACAATGGGATTGTTTAATCTTAAAATGTGGAACCCTACAATCAATATAGCGGTTGTAATACAAGATAAAGTGACCTGTGCGCGTAAATATCCCCAAGCCGTTTTAACGAATTGCATTTTTATCTCTAAAAGTAAACGACGTACCTTCTTTGGTATAATGGTACGCACCCTTTCTTGATAGTAACACCAATCTTTGCTTAACAAAAAAGTACCAATTAAAATAATAATGGTTGTTGACGTGAGCTGAACAGTTTGGACAATAGTCTGTCCAATAATTGGCAGCAATTGATTGGTTAATTGTTGGCTGACATCAATAATCGTTTGATAGAGTGTATCTATCGTCTCATTCAAATAGCCGACTATACTAAGATGAAATGGGCTCAAGAAGTGATCAAGGTGAACCAACGTGTGGCTAATCATATAATTAAAACTTTTTTTAAACATATCTATGGTATTCTCGAGGTATAGGGGTAATTGGTTAAATAAATGGTTGACACTATTGAAAAAGTAGATAAAGAGCATGACTAGGTTTAATCCAATCATTAAAAAGGTAATGAGAAATGTTAGCGTCGTTGCTAATAATCTGTTTATTTTTAATGTTTTTTTCAATTGACGAATTGGTTTTTGTAATAACCAGCTAAGTAAAATAATGATGATAAATGGGAACATATATTTAAAGATTAAATAAGTGAGAGCAATGATAATGGTACTAATTAAGACTGCGTAAATGAATCGCAATAGCTTCTGTTTTGATTGTGGAGACAGTTCAATCACCTCACTAGCTTGTCTTAGTAAACGTTATTTTATAATATTAGATTATGAGGTAGTTGTCCTGTTCATGTCACCATCTTTTCTATACCTTACATTTTATGATAAGATGTTCATTAACCAATCAATATTTTATCAAGTAGGAGACTCACTATGTTTAATCTGTCGACAATTTTTTTATTTTTACTTTTTATTTTAGGGTATATTGGAAAGAACCAACCGATCATGATAGCTGTCTACGTTTTATTAGGTTTACAATTATTAAGATTAGATCATAAACTTTTTCCTTTCATCCAAGAAAGAGGGATGGCGATCGGCGTGACCATTATTACGATTACTGTTCTTATACCGATTGCAGCAGGAGAGATTGGTTTTAAAGAACTAGCAGAAAGTGTTAAAACCTATTATGGTTGGATTGCTTTAGGATCTGGTATTTTTGTTGCTGTGGTCGCAAAGGGTGGGCTGGACTTACTAGCAAACGATCCTCACCTTACCACTGCATTAGTCATGGGGACCATTATTGCAGTCGTCTTTCTACAAGGTGTGGCGGTTGGACCTTTGATTGGTGCAGGAATTGCTTATATGATTATGCGAATGGTTGATTTTTTTATACATTAGTAAAAGTTCCAAATATAACAATAAGAAAAGCCAATACAATTGCTGAATGGCGAGTGAATGTGCGTTTTCTAATTTAAAAAGTGTCAATACTTTTTAAATTTACAAGTAAAGGGGGAGAAGGCGATATGTCAACATCAAAAGGTTTAGAGGGTGTTATTGTTGCAGAAACAGACATTACTTCAATTGTTGATGATCAGCTCGCATATGTGGGATATTCAATAGATGATTTAGCGAACCATGCTCTTTTTGAAGAAGTTATTTATTTATTATGGAATAAAAGATTGCCAAATCAAGCAGAGTTAAAGGATTTTACCCATCAATTAACTAAAGAAATGACTTTACCAGAAGAATTGTTAAGCCATTTTCAAACCATGAATTTGGATAAGACACACCCCATGTCGATCTTGCGGACAGCCGTCTCACTATTGGGTGTTTATGATCCGGAAGTTGATATCATGAGTGAAGAAGCCAATAGACGCAAAGCGATTCGTTTACAAGCTCGAATAGCTACTTCGATTGCAACATTTTCACGTTTGCGTCAAGGTAAAGCTCCGATTATGCCAAATCCTAACTATAGTTATGCGGAAAATTTCCTGCATATGCTAAAAGGTGAGGCTATTGATCCTTTGGAGGTAGAGGCTTTTAATAAAGCACTGGTACTCCATGCTGATCATGAGCTCAATGCTTCTACTTTTACTGCCCGTGTGTGTGTTGCAACATTATCTGATCTTTATTCAGGGATAACTGCAGCAATCGGCGCATTAAAAGGTCCGCTTCATGGTGGTGCTAATGAACAAGTCATTCGCATGCTAACAGAAATTGGGGAAGTCGATCGCGCGATTCCATATATTGAAGAAAAGATAGCTAATAAAGAAAAAATAATGGGTATGGGGCATCGCGTATATAAATCAGGAGACCCACGAGCTAAACATCTCAAAGAAATGTCACGTAAATTAACGGCAAAAATAGGTCAAGAAAAATGGTATCTGATGTCTGAAGCAATTGAAAATTATATAAAAGAAGAAAAAGGCTTACCGGCAAATGTTGATTTTTATTCAGCATCTGCTTATCATAGTATGGGAATTGACCATGATCTATTCACACCGATTTTTGCGATGAGTCGAACATCAGGTTGGATCGCTCATATGCTAGAGCAATATCAGAATAACAGATTAATCCGACCAAGGGCAGAGTATGTAGGACCAGTAAAGCAAGTTTATCAACCTATTTCTAAACGCTAAATACATAGCGATTAAGATTATATAGTTTAATTACAGGAGGAATGAACAATGTCAAATGGTGAGAAAATTACAGTGGAAAATGGTGTGGTTAAAACACCAGATCACGCAATTATTCCATTTATTGAAGGTGATGGGACAGGGCCGGATATATGGGCAGCTGCAAGTCGTGTGTTGGAAGGTGCTGTAGAAAAAGCTTATAACGGAAGTAAAGGAATTGTTTGGAAGGAAGTATTAGCTGGTGAGAAAGCATTTAATCAAACAGGAGAATGGTTGCCAGAAGCTACACTTGACGCAATTCGTGAATATAAAATAGCGATAAAAGGACCGCTTACCACACCTATTGGTGGCGGGATTCGTTCATTAAATGTCGCTTTACGTCAAAAACTCGACTTATTTACGTGTTTGCGTCCCGTTCGTTACTTTGACGGTGTGCCTTCGCCGGTTAAACGCCCAGAGGATACTGATATGGTAATTTTTCGGGAGAATACTGAAGATATTTATGCGGGTATTGAATGGGAAAATGGCTCTGATGATGTAAAAAAAGTCATTGATTTCTTTGAAAAAGAAATGGGCGTGACCAATATTCGTTTTCCAGAAACTTCAGGTATTGGAGTCAAACCAGTGTCAGAAGAAGGAACCAAGCGTATTGTACGTGCTGCCATCGATTACGCAATCAAAGAAGGGCGTAAAAGCGTTACATTAGTCCATAAAGGTAATATTATGAAGTTTACTGAAGGAGCTTTTAAAAACTGGGGCTATGAACTTGCAGAGCAAGAATATGGGGAACAAGTATTTACGTGGGCAGAGTATGACCAAATTGTCGAGCGAGAGGGTCGCCAGGCAGCAGATCAAGCTCAACAAGCGGCCGAAGAAGCAGGTAAGATTATTATTAAAGATGCGATAGCTGATATCTTCCTGCAACAAATCTTAACACGTCCTAAAGAGTTTGATGTTGTAGCAACAATGAACTTAAATGGAGATTATATTTCTGATGCTCTTGCTGCTCAAGTTGGTGGAATTGGTATTGCCCCTGGAGCTAATATTAATTATGAGACTGGACATGCCATTTTTGAAGCAACGCATGGTACAGCACCTAAATATGCAGGTTTAGATAAAGTAAACCCATCATCTGTTATTTTATCAGGTGTACTTATGCTTGAACATTTAGGCTGGAAAGAAGCGGCCGATCTAATTACCAAGGCAATGGACAAGACGATTGGATCAAAAGTAGTCACTTATGATTTTGCTCGTCTGATGGACGGTGCGACAGAGGTTAAAGCATCAGAATTTGCTGATGCGTTGATTAAAAATATGGATTAAGCCCCAAACAGGCATCAACTAAAATATTTATTTGTTAAATAACATTGGTAAAGTTATGTTTTTAGCCGATAAAATTATATTTTTTTAAAAACATCCAAGCTGGATTAGTAGCTTGGATGTTTGTTTTGGGTTCCGTTCTAAATTAATCTACGTAGGATCAGTCGGCTTGCTCAGTATATAATAGCATAGCAAGAGATTGTCCCTTTGATTCAAGATAAATGGTCTCAATAAAAATGATGTCTGTGAGATCTCTTTTTCACAAGCTGTGATATAGAGCTATTCACCAACGTCAAAGTGATAAACTGAGACAATTGAAAACGATGTGAGCAATAAATTTAGAAAAAAGTATCGCAATAATTTATCACAGATAACCCCGTACGTAAAACGGATGCTAATGTACTGATTTACGAAACCTTTTCATTCAGTGATCGAAAAATGACAATGCCCACTGAATGAAGTTTTCGTTTTATAAAAGATAGCTTTTGAATTCAAAATCAAAGCTAGAATCAGGGTGTTGAGATCTTTCCTAAAAGAGCACACATTTAAATGCTTTTAAAGATAACTGTTAAACACCTGAAGTAGAACATGGAGTTAGCTTTTCTGAATTGTTCACCTTCTAACGCTCTGATTTGCGAACGATTTTAAAGCTGAGCCAGTTCATCCTTAATTTTAAGTTTTGCCCATCTTTTTTCTACTTCTTTTTCAAAGGCAAAAAGCAACGGTTTGTTCGAGTCCTTTAACAAATGCTTTGCCTTTCCCATAAAACGAAGCCAGCTCTCAATAGGTAGCTTAGCCCCTTTTTGTTCAGGATTGTAAGTAATGGATGTGCATCCATTTTCAACTTCATATAATGGGAAAAAACAAGAATTTACAGCAGCCTCCATAACCTTGGTTCCGTACTGATCATCTGTTCGCCAATTCATTGGACAAGTCATCAAGAGTTTTCCATAAACAGTCCCAACATTTTGTGCATACCACTGTGCTTTTGCTGCCTTTTTAATTAAGTCATGTGGAAAGGCTTCCGATCCGGTAAAGACATATGGCATATGAGTAGCAGCCATAATTTGCACAGTATCTTTGTGATGCATGCTTTTCCCGGATTGTGTACGGCCAATATTACTTGTGCTTGTCATATGACCGATCGGAGTAGAGTAGGACATTTGCGAACCGGTATTCATATAGCCTTCATTATCATATTCAAGCATGATTAATCGATGATTCCTTAATGCAGTTCCAATTGCTGAACCCATGCCGATATCCATACCTCCATCACCTGTTATCATAATAAAAGTCACATCATCCGAAACATCAAGCTCTCCCCGTACTTTTAGCTCGTGAAAGGCTTCCAATGTCCCAGATAATGTGGCAGGCCCGTTTTGAAAAAGGTTATGAATCATTGTCTGCTTATGGGACGTATAGGGATAGCCTGTTGTTACCACATAGGCGCAACCCGTTTGAAATAAAACAACGATATCACCCTCTATACCTTTAAAAAAGAGTTCAAGTCCAGATAGAATACCACAGCCAGGACATGCCCCGTGTCCTGGGGCTAAACGCTTTGGCTTTTCAGTTAGTTCACGTAAAGATGGTATCTTTACATCAATTTTATTATGCTCTGCATCTTCAGTCAGTTTGAATAAGCCTGTTTTAAACATATCACCATGTTGTGGTTCAATGACAGGTTTTAAGGCTTGGTTTACTTCACCAGGATAATGTCCATAATAGTCAAACGGTTTTGCAATTTGCTTGGTATCAAGTGCAGCTAGCGCTTCGAAAAAGAAATGTTTGGCATCATCTGGATAGAAATCTTTCCCGCCCAGTCCGAATACACGGCTAATTATGCGTGTATTATTTTGCTGATCTTCTTGTACAGCTGATTTCACTTCATGTGTTAGGTTTGGGCCATGAGCTCCATAGGAATCTGCCCGTTCCCCGATCAATAAAATACTTACTTTTTTTAACGCCTTCCGAATGGCTTCGGCTGGAAATGGTCTGATTATATTTGGGCTGATAACGCCAGCTTTAATACCTTGTGTCCTCAATTGATCTGCAACGTCTTTAGCTGTTTCGGCAGCAGAGTTTAATAAAAATAGAGCAATTTCGGCATCATCCATTAAATACAAATCTAGTAGAGGATAATGGCGCTTCGATAAAAGATTGAATGATTCTGCTATTTCTAAAAAGACTGCTTCTGCACGATATAATGCTTCTGACTGTTGATAATGATTGTTTAGGAGGTCATCTCCATTCATGTGTGCCCCAATCGTTATTGGTTTCTTAGGGTCTCTAATTAAAGGGGCGTCTGTTGAAGCTGGACCAACAAAATTTTGAACAACTTGCTTGTCTTTAAAATAATTGACTTTTCTTTTTTGGTGTGAGGTGAAAAATCCGTCATATGCAACAATGACTGGCAATCTGACTCGACGATCTTCTGCAATTTTTAAGGCAAGAATATTCATATCATAAACTGCTTGTGGTGTTCTAGCTGTTAGAATAATCCACCCTGTATTAAGGGCGTAATATAAATCAGAGTGATCCCCTCTAATATCTAGTGGACCACTAATTGAGCGTGTGACTAAATTCATTACCATTGGAAAGCGAGTTCCTGATTGAACAGGCAGCTGTTCTAGCATATACATTAATCCATTTGCACTGGTAGCGTTTATAACACGTGCACCTGTTAAAGCCGCGCCATAGCAAATACCAGCTGATCCATGCTCTCCATCTGCTGGTATTAACTGAATGTCATGCTCCCCGCGTGCTTTCATTTGGTCTAAGTATTGGGCGATTTCAGTAGAAGGCGTAATTGGGAAATAACCCATAATATGATAATTAATTTGAGCCGCGGCGATTGCGGCCATCTCGTTACCTGATTCAAAAGTAGTGATCTGTTCGAAGGTTTGATCAAAAAGCTTATTTTCTGTCACAGTCTTCATCTTTTATTCCCCCTTAATAAGTGGAAAAGTGATCCGATCCTGTGATTCTGATATCGTTTGATCAGATTCCTTAACTTTTCTTAGCGCATTTGATGGACAGGCTTCAACACACTTAAGACACCCTTTACAATATTGATAATCAATCCCTGTTAAAAGCATTCTTTTTTTTCCGCGTTTGTTTATTCGTTCTTCCCATACAAAACAAAAATCAGGGCAAACCGCATCACATGCAGCACAGTTTATACAACTTTCTTTTTCTAACGCTGGTATAAATCCTTGACGAGAACTGGCAAGATCCCTTAGTAGACTGTTTCCCTGTGTTGAAATAACGCCACCTATTTCTTGAGTTAAATAGCCTAATTCAGATCGTTCCCGAGTAAAGGATCCCTTTTGAGCAGTAATAGAATTTTTAACAGTATGAATCTTCACCTCTTGGTAGCCCCGATTAAATGTTTTGATGTTCGCATCTACAAGCTCAGGATATTTCTTTTCAAATGTTTTTCGAATAGTCTGGAGCAAGTCATCCGGATCTAAAAAATCACAAATTCTAAATAAAGCACCCAACATCGCCGTATTAACACGTGTTTTTTCTTTTAATGCAATACTGTGTGCATCAATAATGGCAATTTTTCCTTGTGACAAATCAATAAATTGTGAAAGTTGTTCAATTGATTTTGATGAATTGATTAACACAATGCCATCCGTTTGTAATCCACTTAATACAGGTGTTGTTTTAAAAAGTGCTTCATGAAAGACTCCGATTACATCAGGCTCCTCGATTGGACTGTGCGACCTAATTTCAATTTCGTTATCACTAAATAAAACAAAGCTTTTTACTGGGGACCCCTTTTTTTCAGATCCATATGATGAAAAATTAACCCCATTGAAACCAGAACCTAGTGCCCCTGCTTCAGCAAGCATTTTTCCAGCTAAATTTGCCCCTAGTCCACCTATCGACTCAAGCCGAATACTAAAATAACCGAGTTCATTAGTTCTAGGTAATTCCATTTTACCCCTCCACTTCTTATTAATAATCTGAATATTATGAAAATTGAAATAAGTTAATAATTTTAAGTATAATTACCAAAAAAAAAGTTTTCAGTGATTTAAATCACACTTACAGTTTTTTACATGTTAGATAATTGTACATGTGAAATTAACTGGCTACTAAATTTTGAGGAGTTGCAATATTTGTTCTTACTCAGAAATCTTGAATAGAACAGGATAATTTGTAAATATTTATTCTGAATATTCAGAATAAATATTTACAAATGGATACACAACCGCTATAATCATCCTTAATATTATTTCCATATTTGTGAAATGAAATAAAAACTAGCGAAAGGATGTGTCGGTTGAAAAAGCTTTTATTTATAGTAATCGGTTTCGTTTTTTTGGTTTCATGCCGAACTAATGATGTGGATGAAGCTAATGAAGGAGAAATAATTATTTCTGCCGCCGCAAGCTTAATGGGTGTAATGGAGGAACTGAAAAATGAATTTGAAAGCATTCATGACGACATCACACTGACATTTAACTTTGCCAGTTCAGGAAGCTTAGCGAGACAAATTCAACAGGGGGCACCCGTTGATCTATTTATTTCGGCAAATCAAGAGTGGATGGACATACTGGGAAGAGAGGAGTTGATCCGATCAGATTCAAGGATTGATGTTGTGAATAACAAAATTGTTCTTGTGAAGAGCATTCAGGTAGAAGATAAATCGATAAGCTTTGATGATTTATCTGAAAGAAGTGAATTACAAATAGCTATTGGTGATCCAGAGACAGTCCCAGCTGGTTTTTATGCAAAACAAGTGTTTGAAAAGTTAGGAATATGGCAGTATTTAAAAGACAATATTGTATATGGGAAAGATGTACAGCAAGTAAGGACATATATTGAAACAAATAGCGTTGATTACGCTGTTCTATTTTTAAGTGATACGTATGTTACAGATGACATATTGATTCTTGATATTGCATCTCCTAGCTGGCATGATCCCATTGTTTATCCGGCTGCAATAACTGCAAATTCTGTAAACAATGAGGTAACAGAAAGTTTTTTGGACTTCATTGTTGCCGAAGAAGCAGAACCGATCTGGCACGAATATGGCTTTAATCAGAATTAACAATTAGTCTGGTTAAATTGTTAATGATAAGGAGGGAAGGGCATGAACATATGTAGTAAAGTAGTTAACAAGAAGCTATTAGTCCGACAATATGTCCTTTGAACCGCTTTTGTTGTCACTTCGGGTTTCCACTATTGCGACCTTTCTAGTATTTTTTTTCGCTATGTTCACCGCTCGGTTTTTCAGTAAAAGAGAATTTTGTGGCAAAGACTTGATCGAATCATTTTTTCTTTTGCCGATTGTATTGCCACCAACTGTTGTTGGCTTCATTTTGCTTTATTTGTTTAATAGAAATGGGTTGATTGGTGTGATTCTAAGTGATTGGTTTGGTATTCAAGTTGTTTTTAACTGGATTGGCGCATTAATTGCTGCAATCGTTGTGGCATTTCCATTAATGTATCAAAGTGCTTATGCGGCATTTTCTAGCTACGATCAAAAATTTGAGAATGCCGCGCTAACAATGGGGGCATCAAGATTTAGAGTGTTTTGGACGATAGCGTTCCCTCTGGCTTGGCCGGGCCTGTTAGCAGGCTTGGTTCTTACTTTTGCACGTGCTATCGGTGAATTTGGTGCAACGTTAATGCTAGCTGGTTATATTCCAGGAAGAACTGACACAGTACCAATGACAATATATTTTGCAGTTCAATCCGGAAATAACCGACTGGCAGCGATTTGGACAGGAATCCTTGTCATACTTGGGTATAGCGCAGTATTGTGGTTAAACCTTTGGAGTAAAAAAAAGATGCTTAAATACAAAAGAAATTAGCTTGAAGGAGAGATACTTGTGTTGCGACTAAAACTATTTAAGCAACTCGCACAGTTTAACCTTGACCTGAAAGTGGAGATGGGAAATGAAATAGTAGTACTGTATGGTCCTTCAGGGTCGGGGAAAACAACCGTGCTCAATTGCATTGCTGGCTTAGATCATCCTGATAAAGGTTTAATTCAGCTAAATGACATAAGATTTTATCAAACGAAGATGAGGGCATTACCCTTAAGTAAGCGAGAGGTCGGCTACTTATTTCAAGATTATGCACTTTTCCCACATATGAACGTTCTAAAAAACATTATGTATGGTGCAAAGCAAGAAAAGTTGGTAATCCGGGTCATTGATACACTCGCAATTTCTCAGTTAAAAACCAAATATCCTCATCAAATCTCAGGTGGAGAAAAACAACGCGTGGCACTTGCGCGTGCGTTGGCAACTGAGCCGAAAGTATTATTGCTTGATGAGCCATTCTCAAATTTAGATCAACAGTTAAAAAAAGAGTGTTATCGTTCCTTAATGGAGCTCTATCGTATTTGGGGGATTCCTATCATACTTGTCACGCATGATTACGAGGAAGCGCGAAAACTTGGGCATTTCATATATCATATCGATCAAGGAAAGGTGATCAAACGAGAAAAAATGTCTGTAAATTCAATCGTAGCGAATGAATTTATGGCTTAATTTAGTGAGTTGCTAACTAATCTCGTCCGCTTGAGAACATTTATTTATAGCAAACAATAGTCGAACAATCATGATCTTAATCAAATGATTGTTCGATTATTTATTGTGTAAATTTTTGAAATGTTTTAAATGAATGAATGTAAGCGATTAACCCTAAGAGGTGACATATATTCACCCTAATATATTTCGGATGAAAAAACTAACAAAAGTGACAAAAATGTGAATAGATAGGCCGCAATACTGTTAGAATATATAACAATCCTATTGATTCAGAATATTCTAAAAATTAAGATAAATCTATAAAATTGTTATTTTTATACAATTATCAGCATGAGTCCACTTGTTTTTATTTTTTTAAAAAATAAATAAAGGAGGGTGATCTTATTACAGTTGAGGAAAAAAGAACTTCTCAAAGTACTGAAGAAAAAACGGCTCGCCACCCCTGTTACAGTGAAGAGGCACATCATCATTTTGCTCGAATGCATGTAGCAGTTGCACCAAAGTGTAACATTAGTTGTAATTTTTGTAGTCGTAAGTTTGATTGTGCAAATGAAAGTAGACCGGGTGTTGTTAGTGAGCTAATTACCCCAGATGAAGCTGTGAAAAAGGTATTATTTGTTGCAAGCGGTATGAAACAACTGTCTGTTATTGGGATTGCAGGTCCTGGTGATCCACTGGCAAATCCAGAGAGAACATTTGCTACTTTTAAAGGAATTGCAGAGCACGCTTCAGATTTACGCTTATGCTTAAGTACGAATGGCTTAACGTTATTGGATCATATTGACCAAATTAAGGCATTAAATATTGATCACGTAACAATTACGATTAATGCAGTTGATCCAGAAATAGGAAAGGAAATTTATTCATGGATTTACTATAAGCGAAAGCGATACAAAGGTTTAGAAGCCGCCCAAATTCTTATTGACAGACAATTAAGAGGTTTAGAAGCATTAGTTGCACTTGGCATTTTAGTAAAAGTGAACTCTGTGCTGATCCCTGATATTAATGCCGATCATTTGAAAAAAGTAGCAGAGGTGATCACAGCCAAAGGGGCTTTTATTCATAATGTAATGCCTCTAATTGTTACACCAGATACTGTTTTTATGAAAAATGGTATCAGAAATCCGACAGCATTAGAATTGCAAAACGTACAGGAAAACTGTCAGGATGTTGGTCACCTAAAGATAATGAAGCATTGTCACCAATGTAGAGCTGATGCAATTGGATTGTTAGGCGAAGATCGGAGTGCTGAGTTTACAAAAGAGAGGTTCCTTAATAGCGAAATTGATTATAACGTACAGGCAAGAGCAGCGTATCAAGATCAGGTGGAACAGAAAATGAAGAGAAGAAGAGAAGGAAAGGAGAGAAGTCCGGCTTTGGAAAAAGAAACTGATATGTCAATTGTCAGGATCGCTGTAACAACCCGAGGGGAGGGTAGGGTTAACTTACATTTTGGTCATGCAAAAGATTTTTTAATTTTTGATGTTACCGAAGCTACGATCAAATTTATCGGTGTCAGAAAGGTACAGTCATATTGTGTTGGAGGGAAGGTGAATTGTGGGTCAGAAAAAATCTCTATTTTAGACGAAACGAAGGCTATTTTAAGTGACTGTCAAATTTTATTGTCATCAGGCATGGGTGCAGTTCCGCAAAAATATATGTGTGAACAAGGAATTATCCCCGTTATTAAATCGGGTGAGATAGAAGATTTGTTATATGAAAGCAGGAAATATTACCATTACATGAATCCAGAAACAAATCATCCAATCGAAGAACCCTCTTTTAGTTAGTCGCAAATCAAAAATCAAGAAAAAAAATGAGGAGGTTGTTTAACAATGAGACAGATCGCTTTCTACGGTAAGGGCGGAATTGGAAAATCAACTACATCACAAAATACATTGGCTCAATTAGCCACAAAGATGGGGCAAAAGATAATGATTGTTGGTTGTGATCCGAAGGCTGATTCGACACGACTAATCCTAAATCAAAAGTCACAAAACACGGTATTAGAGGAAGCAGCAAAAATAGGAACTGTCGAGGACCTTGATTTGGAGGATGTGTTGGCAAAGGGTTTTGGAAGTATTGAATGTGTTGAATCAGGTGGTCCAGAACCAGGGGTTGGATGTGCGGGTCGAGGAATTATTACGTCGATAAACTTTTTAGAAGAGGAGGGGGCATATGACGGGAAAGATTTTATCTCCTATGATGTTCTTGGGGATGTTGTATGTGGTGGCTTTGCAATGCCGATTCGAGAGAATAAAGCAAAGGAAATCTATATCGTTGTTTCTGGTGAGATGATGGCTATGTATGCTGCAAATAATATTGCCAGAGGTATTCTAAAATATTCGAGTAATGAAGATGGTGTTCGGTTAGGTGGCTTGATTTGTAACAGCAGGAACACGGATCGGGAAGCTGAGTTGATTTCAGAATTAGCACGTCGACTTAATACACAAATGATCCACTTTGTACCAAGAAATAATATCGTTCAACATGCAGAATTGCGTCGCATGACGGTAGCACAGTATGATCCAGAGCATGCACAGGCTAAAGAATATGAAATGCTAGCACAGAAAATTTTAGACAATGATAAATTAACTGTTCCTACCCCAATTGAAATGGATGAACTAGAAGATTTGTTACTTGAGTACGGTGTCATTGAAGATGACACTGAAAAAATAAAAAAACTAAACATGGAAGAGGCGACAAAATAAATTTAACAGGAGGGTGATGGGGTTGAATGTAAAAGTGGTTGCAGAAAAACAAGCACTGATTGAAGAACTGCTAGAGGTTTACCCAGAACGATCAAGAAAGTTTAGGAAAAAACACTTTGACGTTTCTGATGAAGAAAACATTGAATCAGGTAAGTGTTCAATTAAATCAAACAAGAAATCACGCCCTGGCGTCATGACGATTAGAGGTTGTGCTTATGCAGGATCCAAAGGTGTAGTATGGGGGCCAATCAAGGATATGGTCCACATCAGTCATGGCCCGGTAGGTTGTGGGCAATACAGTTGGGGAACGAGACGGAATTATGCCAACGGAAAGCTCGGTATTAATAATTTCACAGCCATGCAAGTAACAAGTGATTTTCAAGAACGGGATATCGTCTTCGGTGGCGATAAAAAACTTGAGCAACTATGCCGTGAAATAAAGGATATATTTCCATTAGCTAAAGGCATTTCTATTCAATCAGAATGTCCAGTCGGTCTAATTGGTGATGATATTAATTCTGTTGCGAAGAAAATGTCTAAAGAACTTGATATGCCGGTCATTCCTGTGAATTGTGAAGGGTTTAGAGGAGTTAGCCAATCGTTAGGGCACCATATTGCAAACGACGCTATTCGAGATCATTTAATGGGGACACGTGAGCTTGCAGAAACTGGTCCATATGATGTGGCAATTATCGGTGATTATAATATTGGTGGCGATGCTTGGGCAAGTAGAATCTTGTTAGAAGAAATGGGGTTAAGAGTTGTTGCCCAGTGGTCTGGTGATGGCTCGATCAATGAACTGGCTATTACGCACCATTCAAAGCTAAATCTTGTGCATTGCTATCGATCGATGAATTATATGGCTAAGGAAATGGAAAAAAAATATGGCACGCCATATGTTGAGTACAATTTTTTTGGTCCAAGTAAAACGATTGAAAGCTTAAGAAAAATTGCTTCTTACTTTGATGATTCGATTCAAAAAAACGCTGAAAAAGTCATTGGGAAATATCTTAATGAAATGGCCGAGACCATAAACAAGTATTTGCCAAGACTTAAGGGTAAGCAGGTGATGTTAGCTACTGGTGGCCTGCGTTCACGCCATACAATCGGTGCTTACGAAGATTTAGGTATGGAAATTGTTGCAACTGGTCATGAGTTCGCCCATAAAGATGATTATGAAAAAACGTTTCAAGAGCTTCAGGAGGGGGCGATTGTTTATGATGATCCAACTTCATTTGATTTAGAGTATATTTCAGAGCATCTCGATGTGGATTTAATAGGAGCTGGGATTAAAGAAAAGTATGTATATCATAAAACGGGAGTACCATTTAGGCAAATGCACTCTTGGGATTATAGCGGTCCTTATCATGGTTTCGATGGATTTAAAGTGTTTGCTAAGGATATGGATAGTGCCATAAATAGTCCAGTTTGGGACTTGATAGAAGTACCATTTTAAAAGGAGGAAACTAGGTGGATAATTCTACAAATTTGAAGGATCATAACACTTTGTTCCAAGAGGAAAGGTATGTAAAACAAGCAGAGAATAAACAGCAATTTGAAATGCCTTGTTCAAGCGAAGAAATTGAAAAGATGGAGGCATATTTAAAAACAGATGACTATAAAGCGGTGAATTTTAACCGTGAGGCAGCGGCGATAAATCCTAATAAAGCTTGCCAGCCACTTGGCGCGGTTCTAGCAGGACTGGGCTTTGAAGGAACGCTTCCTTATGTCCATGGTTCACAAGGCTGTGTTGCTTATTTTAGAAGCCACTTTGCTCGGCATTTCAAAGAGCCAGTTCCTGCAGTTTCTTCATCGATGACAGAAGATGGTGCAGTGTTTGGCGGCATGCGCAATTTAATAGAAGGGTTGGAAAATTGTCAAGCCTTATACAAGCCTAAAATGATTGCAATTAGTACGACATGTATGGCCGAAGTTATTGGAGACGATTTGGGCGCTTTTATAGAAAATGCAAAAAAAGAAAAAGTAGTTGCTTCCGATTTTCCACTGCCATATGCAAACACGCCGAGCTTTGTTGGCTCACATAATGAAGGATATGACAATATGATGCGTGCTATTTTAAGTCATCTGTCTGAAAAAGATAACGGACTTTCATATAAGGAGCCAAGTGAAGCGATAAATATTATCCTTGGTTATGATACTTATACGGGAAATTTTGCTGAAATTAAACATATTTTAAATACCATGAATGTGGCGTATACCATTTTAGGCGATCATAGTGAAAATCTAAATTCACCAGCAACTGGCCAGTATAAATATTTTTATGGAGGGACAAAGCTGGTCGCTGTCCAGCAATCACCAAGCGCTAAAGGTACAATACTTTTACAGAAGTACTCAACTCGAAAGACGGCAAAGTATATTGAAGAAAAATGGGAGCAACCTGTGGTGACAACCTGCCCCCCTATCGGCATTAAGGCCACCGATCAATTTGTAGAGCAGATTAGTGATTTGACCGGTGTGGAAGTACCTCAATCATTAATTGCTGAGCGTGGTCAAGTTGTTGATGCCTATACAGACTCTCAGGCCTATTTGCACGGGAAACGTGTTGCACTATCCGGCGATCCTGATTTGCTACTTGGGTTAATCTCGTTTTGTTTAGAAGTGGGGATGGAACCCGTTCATATTGTTTGTACAAATGGGAATAAGAATTTTCAAGTTGAGGCAGAGGAATTATTACAATCAAGCCCTTATGGAGCTGAATCAACGGTTTATGTTGGGAAAGATTTATGGCATTTAAGGTCTCTGCTTCTAACTGAGCCAGTAGATTTTGCAATTGGCAATACGAATATGAAATATGCCACTAAGGATGCTGGTATTCCACTCGTTCGAATTGGCTTCCCTATTTTTGATCGCCATCATATGCACCGTTATCCGATTATTGGTTACCAAGGTGCTCTAAATGTACTAACAACGGTTGTGAATACGATCTTACAAGCGCTTGATGAACATGCACCGGATTATAGCTTTGATGCAGTAAGATAAGTGATGTTAATAACCCTATTTTGATGGGAAAGGGATTGATTTAATGAAAAACCATATGATAAATGCCTTCCAAGAACCAGCTTGTCAGCATAATCAAGCTCAATCAGGTCAGCAAGGCTGTGCACCAGCTAAACCCGGTCAATCAAATGGTGGCTGTGCTTTTGATGGGGCACAAATAACCCTTTTGCCAATTGCTGATGCAGCTCATCTTGTCCATGGTCCCCTTGCTTGTGGAGGAAATAGTTGGGAAAGAAGAGGGAGCCTAAGTTCAGGTTCCTCGCTTTACCGCTATGGTCTGACAACGGACCTAAGTGAGCAAGATATTATTTTTGGTGGTGATGATAAATTAGTTAAATCAATTAACGAGATTATTCAACGATTTCAGCCGCCGGCTATTTTCGTCTATGCTACATGTGTCACAGCACTTATTGGTGTTGATTTAGATGCCATTTGTCACCAAGCATCGAAGCGACATGCCATCCCAATCATTCCGGTCAATAGTCCAGGGTTTTCAGGTAGTAAAAATTCAGGAAATCGACTGGCTGGTCAAGCTTTGATTGATTACGTTATTGGGACAGAAGATCCTCCGTTTCAAACCCCTTTTGATCTAAATTTTATAGGTGAATACAATATAGCGGGAGAAATGTGGGATATTGAAGACCTTCTTAAGCAGCTTGGTATTCGCTTATTATCAAGGATTACTGGTGACAGTCATTTTAAAGAGGTACAGTGGGCTCATCGAGCAAAAGTTAATATGGTCGTTTGTGGCAGGGCACTTATTAATGTCGCACGGCATATGGAAGACAAGTATGAAATTCCTTATTTTGAAGGTTCTTTCTATGGGGCAAAACAGACTAGTTATTCATTAAGGAAAATTGCTAGATTATTTGGTGACCAGAGATTAATAGATAATGTAGCAGTTTTTACTGCCAATGAAGAAAAGAAAATAGAACAAGCACTCAAGGAAGCTCGGAAAGTATTGAAAGGAAAGCGAGCCCTTTTATATACCGGTGGCGTAAAAAGCTGGTCAGTCATATCCGCTTTACAAGAATTGGGGATGGAAGTCGTTGGTGTTGGAATCAGTAAAAGCAGTCAAGAGGACATTGTCAGAATCAAAGATTTAGTTGGAGAGGATGCGCTACTCATTGATTCTCGTGGTGCTCGTGTTGTTTTGGAGACTTTTAAGAAGAAGCAAGGTGATATTCTTATTGCTGGCGGTCGAAACATTTATGTTGCGCTAAAAGAGCGGATACCTTTTCTTGAAATAAATCAAGAGCGCGATCATGCATACGCTGGTTATACAGGTTTTAGACAGATGGCTCGGCACCTCGTAACTGCACTCCAACACCCGGTATGGAAGCTTGCTAAATTAGATCCGCCTTGGAAGGAGTAAATTAAATATGACCATATGCTTTAGTGAAAAAAAACTGGTGATTAATTCATTGAAGATTAGCCAAACAGTTGGTGGTGTTTTAGCACTGCAAGGTATTTTCCGCTCAATTCCTATTTTACATAGTGCTCAGGGATGTGCGGCCTTTATTAAAGCGTTGATGACTAATCATTACCGTGATCCCGTTGCACTACAAACAACAGCATTGACAGAGCTGGACATTATTTTTGGGGCGGAGCAGAATATGATTAAAGCAATCGATACCGTTATAGATAAAAATGACCCATCTGTTATAGCTGTATTAAGTACAGCATTGTCTGAAACTGTAGATGATGATATGGAAAAAAACCTTAAAAATTATCGGGAAAACGATCCTACAGATTTACGGCTGATCTTTCCAGTCTCACTTCCTGATTTCGAGGGCTCATTGGAGTCGGGTTATGCACGTACGGTTGAAGCTTTTATAGTGGAATTATCTCACTGTATACTGGAGAATCGACCAGTGAAGAAGCAAGGGAATAGAGTGAACCTAATTCCCGGTTCCCATCTAACATCTGGTGATGTAATGGAAATCAAAACGATTTTATCAGATTTTGGCTTGGAAGTTATGACGTTCCCTGATTTATCTCACTCCCTTTCTGCCACACTGGCCGACGGCTATTCTCCTTTAACTCAAGGTGGAAGCACGCTTACAGATCTGAAAAAAATAGCATCTGCTCAGTTAACTATTGTCGTCGGAAATAGTATGGAAAAGGCGGGTCAGATCATCGAGGAGTTGCATGATATCCCTTATATCTTATTTGATTCGTTAACGGGTCTGGAAAAAGTTGATCATTTCTTCTCGTGGCTTAAGAATTTTACACAATCCCCAGTTCCGTCTCGTTATCAATGGGAACGTAAGCAATTAATTGATGCAATGGTGGATAGTCATTTCTATTTTGGCGGTAAATCTTATGCAATGGCATCAGAACCTGATCATCTTTATACACTAGTGATGTTCTTAAAAGAGCTAGGTTGTATGCCTGCTAAATTAGTCAGTTCTTATGCAACCCCTGCTTTAAAAACAATGGAGGAGACAGTTGAGATAGGGGATTTGGATGATTTAGAGAGAGGATCAGACGCTGCTGAATTTTGGTTGAGTAATTCTCATGGACAACAAGGTGCTGGCCGTTTATCTATTCCCTTTATGCCAATTGGGTTTCCAATAACGGGTCAAATCGCTAATGGTTACCGAAGGCAAGTCGGATTTCGAGGCACAATTGAGCTATTACTTGCCATAAGTCAAGTGATTATTTAATGAAGGAAGGTGATCAGATGAAGGTTGGTTTTTCATCAAGTGATGGTGTAACTATTAATTCCCATTTTGGCTATGCCAAAAACTTTACCATCTATAATATCGATAAGTATCAATATGAACAATATATGACAAAAGTTATCGAGGAAGATAATGGAGAAGATGATATTGATAAGATTGAAGTACGACTAGATGCGATTAAAGATTGCACAATTTTATTCATTACACAAATTGGTCCTGCTGCTGCTGCACGTGTAACACGAGCAAAAGTAATGCCTGTAAAAGTACAAGAAGGTGCATTGATTAAAGAACAACTGGATCGGTTATTAATGATGTTGCAAAATACGCCGCCATTGTGGTTGCGAAAGGTTTTAAATGAGCAAAGCATATAATAAATCCATCGTGTGAAGGGAGGTATAGGGTAAGATGAGTAAAAATCCAATGAATGAGTTGCAAGATGCTGAGGATTTTTTTGCTTATTTTCAAGTACCTTTTCATCCACAAATTTTAAATGTTTCTCGTATGCATATTTTAAAGACGTTTAGATCATATCTAGAGGATGCGGGTTTACTGGATGCTGATTCTGCAATTAAAGATGTATGGCGAACCCAACGTGCATATTTATTCCGAGCTTATGGCGATTTTGTCAAGCCAACACCTGTAAGGAAAAAATTTTTCCCAGAGTTTTATAAAAATTACGGGACATTTATACCGTTCTCAGATATTAAAAAACTTAAAACAAGTGATGAAGGAGAGCGATAAATATGCATATCACTGATGAAGCAAAGAAGCGAATTGTTGCTTATATAAAGGCGCACGATTTGATCAATTATTATCTTCGTGTTCATGCAACAGAAAAAAAGGGCAAACTAAGCTATCAACTGTTTTGGGATGATCAGATAGCAAATGATGATATTGTCCAAAAAGAGGATGGATTTACTATATGTACAAGTGTTGCATCTAGTCCTTTATTAAATTCCACACTTGTTTTTGTATTAGAGGAAGAAGGGGTTGAGGGTCTTTTTATTATGGAAAATCAATTAGATTGTGCCTCTTGCATGATTGATTGTTTTTGAAGTTAATGACTAAATAAACCTTTGAAATGGCTAGGTGAGTTATAGCGTGTCCAGTTAATAGAGTTCAAATAAATATCGCTTTATTTTGGGTTGAACGATAACATACGCGGGAGGGATGAAAGTGAGTGGAATACAATTTTGTGATACAACGCTAAGAGATGGTGAACAAACTGCTGGGGTAAATTTTCTGGCTGAAGAAAAGCAAGCGATTTTAAAATTATTGACTGAGGTGGGGGTTGAACAAGCAGAAATAGGGATTCCAGCAATGGGACTAACAGAACAACAAACAATTCAATCGTTGGTCGATATGGCGCTTCCTATTCAATTACTTACATGGAATAGGGCCTTAATTGATGATATTGATGCTTCAATTAAGGCCGGTGTTTCGAGTGTGCATATCTCGATCCCTACATCTGATATCCAGATTCAGCACAAGCTTCGTTTAAAAAGAACGGATATTGTTCTGAAGTTATTAAAAGCAGTTGAATATGCTAAAGCAGCAAATTTATATGTTTCAATAGGTTTTGAAGATGCTTCAAGAAGTGATCCATTCTTTCTAGTAGATCTTATCCATCACGTTGATCAGTTTGGGATAATAAAATATCGTTATGCTGATACCGTTTCCGCCCTTACGCCAAAGAAGACCGTTGCTAACATAAAGCAAATCCTAAAATACTGTCCTAAGGGGATTGAAATGGAAATTCATTGCCATAATGACTTTGGTATGGCAACGGCAAACACTTTAGAAGCTATCTCAGCTGGCGCTAAATGGGCAAGTACGACAATCTTAGGTTTAGGCGAACGAGCTGGAAATGCTCCGTTTGAAGAGGTTGTGATGGGCTGGAAACATTTATACGATGGTGAGATAGCAATTGACGCCTCCTGTTTGCACTTGCTTTCTGATCTTGTTAGTCGAGCGTCCGGTCGAGTAATTCCCGAAGCAAAGCCCATTGTTGGAGGGATGGTTTATACACATGAATCAGGTATCCATGTTGATGGCTTACTAAAAAATCAATTGACATACCAAATGTTTGACCCTAAAGAAGTTGGGAAAAGTCATCAGTTTATGGTAGGTAAGCATTCGGGGATAGCATCATTGGCTCATTTTTTTGAAGAGAAAGGTATGCAACTTGAGCGAGCAGAATTAGAAGCTTTACTAAGTCGTTTACGTCAAATGACTGTAGAGAAAAAAGAAGTAAAACAGTCAGATTTAACAAAACTATATCAGCAATCTAAAGGTAGTATCATCGTTTAGAATTAGAGGACCTTTGCATCTACCCTAGTATTTAATTGTATCTTTTTACAATGGTCTGGACTAGTGACTTTAGCCCTGTTCCTTTTACTTGCTTATTAATCTACATCTCTTATATTTCGTAACTTAACCACGCTTAAAATAGAAAAAGTTATTCATGTATTTTATCACAGACAACCGTTCTTAAAACGCTCGTCTTAGCATAGAGAGTAGAGCAAATCTATTTAGCTTGGAGATAACGGACGCTTGATCCACTCAGCAACCAATCAGGAGGAAAAGAACGAAAACGCTCACTGATTGAAGGTTCGTTTTATTTCGATTCTTCCACAGACACGACTTCAGATATCTCAAGTATCATTCGATGATTTAATTATTACTCCAGGTAAACAAAAATCATTACAGATTCCATCGCATTTAAAAATTTTATTGATATGAAGATTATTTTTAGCTGTCTTTACATAAAATTAACATTGTAAATAAAAATTAACACGTTAATTTGTGATTTCTGTTCACAATCCATTTATAGCAATGTATCATTGAGAGTAGAAGGATGAGGGGGATCAGAGATGAATCAAAAAATATTAATTGTCGATGATGAAGAATCGATTGTCACGTTACTACAATATAATATTGAAAAAGCGGGTTTTAAAACAACAGTGGCTTATACAGGTGTAGACGGTTTATCGTTAGCTACAAACGATAGTTATGACCTCATTATACTTGATTTAATGTTGCCAGGAATGGAAGGAACAGAAGTGTGTAAACAATTGCGTCAGCAAAAGGTCGATACGCCTATCCTTATGTTAACTGCTAAGGATGATGAATTTGATAAGATATTAGGTTTAGAATTAGGTGCTGACGATTACTTGACAAAACCTTTCAGTCCTAAAGAAGTTATTGCCCGAATTAAAGCGATCTTACGTCGAACGAATAAAGAAGTGGAGACAGCCCCACCTCACCTTACAATTGGAGAGTTATCAATATATCCAGAGCAGTATGAGGCAATGATGAACGACCAACTCCTTACCTTCACGCGAAAAGAATTTGAATTATTATTATATTTAGCGCGGCATAAAGGTAAAGTGTTATCTCGTGATCAATTGTTAAGTGCGGTCTGGAACTACGATTTTTCTGGAGATACAAGAATCGTAGATGTTCACGTTAGTCATCTTCGTGAAAAAATTGAACCTGACACGAAGCAACCTATTTATATTAAAACCATTCGTGGACTTGGTTATAAAATGGAGGATCCATATAAATGAAGCAGAAACAAACCCCTATTCGTTTGTTTTTCAGCTATGCTGTGATCGCAAGTTTACTCTTTTTAGCTTTGTTAGCTTTAATTGTGCCATTAACGAGTGGAGGAGATCGGGCGATTGCCGCAATGATTTTAATAGGATCCTATGCTGTTATCATTGTTTTGTTTTATCAAATTTACCTTAATTATGTGAAGCCAGTTAAAGGTATAACAGCTATTCTAAATGAATTAATAAAAGGGAATTATAAAGTAAGAGCGCAAGAGAGTTTTCATCACGATACGGGGCGTCTTGCTTATTCAGTCAACCGGCTTGCTCGTAATTTGCAAGATTTAAATCGCCAAGAGAAGATGCATGATAGGCAATTGCGAACAGTAATTGATAATATGGAAAGTGGTATTATGCTGATCGATGAACAAGGTTATGTCCATCTCGTTAATCGTAAATTTACTGAACAATTCGGTAAAAGCGTTGCTGATTATCATGACAAACTATATTATGAAGTGATAGATAGACGCAAGATTCATCAAACGGTTCAAGAAGCTTTTTTATATGAACAGACGGTAAAGGAATCGATTACTTTAGAACATGATTCGAAAAAAAGCTATATTGAAATTGTTGGAGCACCTTTCTTTAATGAGAAACATGACTTAAGAGGTGTTGTCCTTGTCTTTCATGATATTACTGATTTAAAAAGAGTTGAGCAAATGCGCAAAGATTTTGTTGCTAATGTCTCTCACGAACTTAAAACACCTATTACCTCAATTAAGGGATTTGCAGAAACAATTTTGGATGATGATGCAACGGATGCAACTGTACAACGTAAGTTTTTAACGATTATATACAACGAGAGTGATCGCCTTCAAGCATTGATTCATGATTTATTGGAATTATCTAAGCTAGAAAAAGAAGAAATGAAGTTGAAGCTATCGAAAGTTAATATAGTCAATTTGATTGAAGAGAGTATCGATATTGTTCGCGGTCAAGCCGAGAAAAAGGCAATTACGTTAAATTTTAAGTTTGATGAAGATTTAATCTTGACAGGAGATGCAGCCCGATTAAAACAAGTGATTTTAAATCTCTTATATAATGCCATTAATTATACACCCAATGATGGAGCGATCTACATTGAAGCAAAGAAAATAAATCACGCTTGTGAAGTAGCGATAAAAGATAATGGTATTGGTATTCCGCGCAGCATGCTTAATCGTATTTTTGAGCGTTTTTATCGCGTTGATAAAGCGCGGAGTCGAAACACTGGCGGAACAGGTTTGGGATTAGCGATTGTTAAGCACATTGTCGAGGCACATCACGGTTCCATTCATGTGAAAAGCGAGTTAAATAAGGGTTCAAGATTTAGCGTCCGCTTACCAATTAATTAATGATCATAGTAAGTAGAGTAGCAAAGCACAAATATCTCCTATAAACTCGCACCCATTAGCATAATAAAGTGAGTGTTCCATTTCAAAACGAAATGGAACACTCACTTTTAATTTTGGCCTTGAATATTTGTTGGGTTAACGAAACAACTTAACATTGTGCTCTAAGCCAAAGTGGATGAGATGATTTGCCACTGGCTTTTGTAGGCACGACCTCAACATGTCAAAACACACTGTCATGCCATTTTTGGATGATAAAGGATACCAAGTCATATTCATCTCATTTGTTACTTTTTCAAAAGCTAGACCACACGCTATAAAAGGCTGATACTTCAGCTTAACCTATATGAATCGTGAGTTGGACAAAATAAAGCTTCTTCTGAATCTCTGACAATCGAAAAGTGTTCAACATTGTAATGACCATGAAGAGTAGCATTATGATGTGCTATCATTTGTTCCGCACTCAAAATATCATTACCTAGCGTTGAATGTCCATCTCCAACTAATGTGACATCAAACCCATTAATAGTTGCTGTTCTGACAGCACTATCTATACAGTGCTGTGTTTCGCACCCCATTATGACAATATGCTCAATGTCCTGTGATTTTAAATGTTCTAACAGCCCTGTTCCATAAAAACAATTTGTGGCGGCTTTATCAAAAAATCTTGCTTCAGTGGGTACATGAATGTCACTATGGATGTGAAATCCATTACCTTTTCCTTCAGCGACATCGAGATCTCTTACAAATACAACTGCAGCATCTGATTGTTTTGATTTTTTAATCACTTTGTTTGCGTTCTTGATAAGTTGTTCTTTTTTGTAAATTGGACTTACTTGCTGATTTCCATCAAGTAATGCTTGTTGTGCATCAATAATTAATAAAATTTGTTTCAAATCATTATCCCCTTCCAAGATTGGGGACACGCTAAAGGGTTTAATTAATTAGTCGCAATCCCCTTGTTGTTTTTTAAGTTAACATTGCATTTATTTATCATAATATCTACCTCCAAAATTAAAAATTATCTAAAAACACTGAAAATGATTAGACTATTAAATGATAACACACTTGCTTCAATTATTTTCAAAAAATGAAAATGAAATCTGTGTATTGATATATTTATTGCATAAAAAAAGTCTTTTTTATCACAAATATCCGCCCGTAAAACACCGTTGCAAAATAGAGGTAGAGATCAGCTCTTTAGGCAGGAGATAACGAACGTCCACTGACTGAAGGTTCGTTTTATAAAAGGAAACGTGGTAATATATATAGTAAGTATTTGAATAAAAGGAGATTTAACATGACGTCTAAACAAAAGCTAGTTCTTATTGATGGAAATAGCATTTTATATCGTGCTTTTTTCGCTTTACCCTTGCTAAGTAATGATAAAGGTATTTACACAAATGCGGTTTTTGGCTTTACTAAAATGTTATTAAAAGTATTAGAAGATGAAGCACCTACCCATATTTTAGTTGCATTTGATGCGGGGAAAACAACTTTCCGTCATCAAACCTATAAGGATTATAAAGGTGGAAGACAAAAAACCCCACCTGAGTTATCCGAACAATTTAACTTAGTGAAGGAACTACTTAATGCAAGTTCGATTAAACATTATCAACTGGATCAGTATGAAGCTGATGATATTATTGGGACATTAGCACAGAAAGCCGCTGTTGATGGTTATGATGTCCGAGTCATTACAGGTGATAAAGATATGCTTCAATTAGTATCTGATCACGTTCATGTCCAAATTACAAGAAAAGGGTTAAGTGAAGTTGATGTCTATACACCAGACTTTATGAAAGAAAAGATCGAGCTTAATCCTGACCAGATTATTGATATGAAAGCATTAATGGGGGACAGCTCTGATAATATTCCTGGTGTACCTGGTGTAGGTGAGAAAACAGCGATTAAATTACTCAAGCAATTCCAAACACTTGAGCACTTATATGATCACCTTGATGAAGTGAGTGGTAAGAAATTGAAAGAGAAATTAGACGAGCATAAAGCCTCAGCTTTTATGAGTAAAGATCTTGTCACGATTAATGTATCCTCACCTATTGAAGTTGGCTTAGATGACATCGATTATCAGGGTTACGATGTGATGCAGTTACGTGCAGTGTTTAAAGACTTAGGTTTTCAATCATTATTAAATACAATCAGTGGAGATGATGATCAAACCGAAGCGAGTATGTCTGAAGCTTTGGCTCCGATCGATGTTAAAATGGTTGAGGATGTAGACCAAATAAATTGGTACAACAAAGAAGCGTTAGTGGTCGAAATGGTTGAAGACAATTATCATCATGCTGAGATTATTGGTTTCGGTATTGCTAATAAAGAAAGTACTTATTTTATTCCTACTGATATTGCATTAAATTCGACATCTTTTAAGGCTTGGTTAGAAGATCCTGAGCAAATTAAATTTGCCTTTGATTCAAAACAGGTGACAGTAGCTTTACTTCAACATGGTATTAAAGTAAAAGGAATAAGATTTGACCTTTTATTAGCTTCATATTTGATCAATCCTTCAGAAAATAATCATGATATACCGGCGATTAGTCATCGCTTGGGCTATGATGAGATTTTGTATGATGAGGAAGTCTACGGAAAAGGGGCAAAGTTAAAAATACCTGAACAAGCTCACTTGGCTGATCATATTGGTCGCAAGGCAACTGCCCTATATCAATTGACAAATACGGCAGAGCAATCGTTGGAGAAAAATCAACAGCAAGCTTTGTTAAAAGAGTTAGAACTACCGCTAGCACTTATTTTAGGTGAAATGGAAGCAACAGGTGTAGCCGTAGATCGCAAGCAGTTGGAAAACATGCAAGTCGCACTGAAAGAACGTTTAGATAAGATTGAACAAGAGGTACACGAGTTAGCTGGAGAAACCTTTAATTTGAATTCACCAAAACAACTGGGTCCAATTCTATTTGAAAAACTAGGGTTACCTGTCATTAAAAAGACAAAAACCGGTTATTCAACTTCAGCAGATGTGTTAGAGCAACTTGAAAACAAGCATCCGATTATTGGTAAGCTTTTACTGTATCGACAATTGGGTAAACTACAATCGACTTACATTGAAGGTTTATTAAAAGTGATCCATGACGATCAGAAGATTCACACCCGATTTAATCAAGCATTAACACAAACAGGTCGGTTAAGTTCAATAGAGCCGAATTTACAAAATATACCGATAAGGTTGGAAGAGGGACGTAAGATTAGACAAGCTTTTATTCCAAGTGAAACCGAGTGGGTGATGTTTGCTGCTGATTACTCACAAATTGAATTGCGTGTGTTAGCACATATTGCAAATGATGAGAAACTAATTGAAGCTTTTAAAGCCGGACGTGATATCCATACACAGACAGCGATGGACGTTTTTCATGTTAGTGCAGAAGAAGTTAATGATCTCATGCGCCGACAAGCTAAAGCAGTAAACTTTGGTATTGTATATGGAATTAGTGACTATGGTCTATCCCAAAACTTAGGTATTACGCGTAAAGAAGCCAAGGCATTTATAGATCGTTACCTTGAAAGTTACCCAGGGGTGAAGACGTATATGAATGATATTGTTCTTCAGGCAAAACAAGATGGGTTTGTCACGACATTAATGCGTAGACGTCGCTATTTACCTGAAATTACAAGTCGGAATTTTAATCAAAGAAGTTTTGCTGAACGAACAGCTATGAATACACCGATCCAAGGAAGTGCAGCTGATATTATCAAGAAGGCAATGATTGATCTTGATCATACATTAAAATCAAAAGGGTTGGAAGCTCGTATGTTGTTGCAAGTTCATGATGAATTAATCTTAGAAGCACCAAAAGCGGAAATTGAGATATTAAAGGAAATGGTTCCAAAAGTGATGGAAGAGACTGTTGAATTAGCGGTACCGCTTAAAGTTGACTATGCTTATGGTTCTACATGGTATGATGCGAAATAGAAGGGAGCGAGGGGATGCCTGAATTACCAGAAGTAGAAACGGTGAGAAAGACCTTATTAGCCCTCGTGCTTAATGAGCGGATTAAACATGTTGACGTTCAGTGGCCAAACATAATAAAAATGCCGGCTGAGCCAAATGACTTTCAACACTTACTTGAAGGGCAATCAATACTAGATATTAAGCGGAAGGGCAAGTTCCTAATATTTGAATTAGATAATTATAGTTTAGTTTCTCATTTGCGAATGGAAGGTAAATACGGTGTTTACACTAAAGATGAACCGATCGATAAGCATACGCACGTTATTTTTTATTTAGAAAGCGGCAAAACGTTACGGTATCATGACGTGCGTAAATTTGGAACGATGCACTTATTTGCTAAGGGACAAGCTTTTCATGACTTGCCACTTAAGCAATTAGGGCCTGACCCATTTGAACAAGAGTATACAGTAGATCACCTTTTACCAAAAATAAATAAAAGTACGCGTGCAATCAAGAACATTTTGCTCGATCAAACGGTTATTGCTGGCCTTGGAAATATCTATGTCGATGAAACGTTATTTCGGGCACGCATTCACCCGCTTCGGACGGGTGACTCACTAGATCGTAAAGAAGTGCAAGCGATAATAGTTGAAGCGAAAGCAACGATTGAGGAGGCTGTTAAACAAGGTGGTACAACGATTCGTAGTTATGTCAACAGTCAAGGGGAAATCGGGATGTTTCAACAACAACTCTATGCCTATGGGCAAGAAGGTCAACCTTGTGCAAGATGTGGTACTGAAGTGTTGAAGATTAAGGTCTCCAATCGAGGCACGCATTTATGCCCATCTTGTCAACAAATCAGTTAATGGGCGCTTTACTCACATTTTTTGCATCCATCCATATACTATTCCAAGTTAATCTATTTGAACTTGGAGAGGGTGGATGTGGAGATGGTCAATATACTCTCCTTATTTGTGTTGGCAATTGCAGTAAGTGTCGATAGTTTTATGGTTGCATTTGGTTATGGGTTAAGACAAGTAAAGTTGGCACCCCATGTTATTATATTAATTGGTTTGTGTTCTGGACTAGTGTTTGGAATGGCTATGGGTGCGGGTCAACTTGTTGCTTTGTTACTAACTGAACGGTTTACTAGTTACTTAGGCGCAATCTTACTCATTGGTTTAGGGTGTTATAGTTTGCTTACTTTTGATCAGTCACAATCTCAAACTAAACCAAAGCATTTTCGTTTTGAATTCAAGAAGGTGGGTTTGGTGATTGATATTTTAAAGAAACCCGCGATTGCTGACCTTGATCACTCTGGGCATATCTCTGGTATGGAAACCGTATGGTTAGGATTGGCATTATCAATTGACGCCAGTGCTGCTGGAATGGGAGCTGCATTGGTAGGTGTTTCATATATCGCGATTGGTCTAATCGCCATCACAACCATGGTATTTCTTTCTATGGGGTTACATTTAGGGGTAACCTTTTCCAATAAAGGATTACCTGACAAAATTCGGTATCTTCCTGGTCTGCTACTTGTGCTACTAGGGATAAGTCGCTTGGTTATTTGAAAAGAAATGTGGTGAAAAACTTGACGATTGTCATTGGTTTAACTGGCTGTATTGCTACAGGGAAAAGCACAGTCGCTAAAATGTTTAAAAAAGAGGGAATTCCAATTGTGGACGCGGACCAGCTATCACGTACTATTGTTGAACCCCATCAACCTGCGTATATCCAAATTGTAGAGGCGTTTGGGCATGATATTTTATTGCCAGATCAGACGCTTGATCGAAAGAAACTTGCCCAGCTGATTTTTAATGACTCAGTAAAAAGACAAACGTTGAATCAAATTGTTCATCCTGCGATAACAGATCACTTATTACATGAACGTGATCAATTAATCGTAGCTCAACACCAGTATATTGTGTTAGATATTCCATTGTTATATGAGAATGATTTGACGCACTTAGTGGATGTAGTGGTGGTTGTCTATACAACCCCTAAGCAACAATTGCAACGGTTAATGGCTCGTGACCAATTATCAGAAAAAGAAGCGAATAAAAGAATTCAGTCACAAATATCAATTGAGCAAAAAGCACAATGGGCAGATTATGTTATTGATAATAGTAAGACATTGGCGCACACGGAGACCGCGTTTAAACAATTACTTCAACAACTTGAGAATTAGCATATCACACTATATCAAAAAGTTAATGCCTTTGTATTTGTGTAGTTATCGCGCATTTGTCAAATCATTCGGAAGATAGTTGGAACCATGCCTATAGGTGTGTTGAAACATCTGTAAACTATACGCTTCAAAATCATTTTATCTGCTTGTTCGTTCGGGTTTGTATTATAAACTTAACGCTTCTTCATTCATTTTTCTGATTGGCTAATTTTTTTCTATAAAAGCAATAAAATCTCTTGCCATCTCCCTTATTTCGATATATACTTTTTCTGCGTGTGCATAATAGAGATAAACGATGCACAACTTAAAGAATATATATCAAAAATGTGCTTATGATTGCTTAAAGGGTTAGGACCTCTTAGGACTAACTTTCCCCCGTGGCAAATCAGGCAACTATTTTTAAATTTAGTCGAAATTGGGGGAGTGCCAAAATGGATACAATGGGTAGACATGTAATTGCAGAAATGTGGGATTGTAATATTGAGATCTTGAATGATATGGGAAAGATTGAACAAATTTTTGTTGATGCGGCATTAAAGGCTGGTGCTGAAATTAGAGAAGTTGCTTTTCATAAATTTGCACCGCAGGGTGTGAGTGGCGTCGTTATCATTTCAGAATCACATTTGACCATCCATAGTTTTCCTGAACATGGATATGCGAGTATAGATGTTTATACATGTGGTGATATTATTGATCCAAACGTCGCGTGTCATTTTATTTCAGAAAGCTTAGAATCAAAAAAGTGTGAAAAGGTAGAGGTACCAAGGGGAATTGGTCCTGTTCAAATACCAAGCTCACAAATACTATAAAAGCGCACTTCTGGCATTCTTTTTCTTTTGTTTTAAAAGGGAAAGGGTGCTTTTAATCGTAAACGTAAATAACTTTTGTTTGAAAAATTAATGATAAGAACGACAGTCGAAAAGTAATTAACCAAAGGTTGTTTTATTTTGCTATATTTCTGATGGGTTCAATTTGGTTGCAATGAGGAATGATCTAGCATGTTGTTATCGTTTTCTTGGACAAAACATGTTAAAATATAAAATAGAGTATATCACTTATTTTATATTTAGATAAAAAACATTTTGATTAACGAGGTGTAACGATGGGGTTTAAAGAAACTTGGAACAAGTACTTTAACAATCACTCTGAATCAACAGAGAAACATTGGGATCCAAAGCTACGAACACATTATTTTAAAACGACGAAAGATAAAGGGATGGACACCGTCGCCCAGTACTTTAAAGGAAAACCAGGGTGTGACGTGATCGCCACATCATCTGAGCATGGAGAGGTAACAATTAACTATAAAGGAAAAAGAAAAGCCTTTGTTATTGCAACGGTTATTATGGTTAGACCTTATAAGACGGCAATCGATTTCTCTGTAACGACGGAAGGAAGTTTATTCGATTTAGGTTTTAGTCATAATCTTATTCCAAAACTTTATGATGATTTAAAAAAAGAAATGACCTTACTCGATATGCAAAACAATGCCTAAACAAAATGATTAAAAAGGAATGAAAGAAATGCGCTGTCCAAACTGTCAAGACAAGCATACCCGCGTATTAGATTCGCGTCCAATAGAGGAAGGTCACGCGATAAGAAGGCGTCGTGAATGTGAAGCTTGCCACTATCGCTTTACAACATTTGAACGTTTAGAAGAAATGCCACTTATTGTTGTTAAAAAGGAGGGCATTCGAGAAGCATTTAGTCGAGAGAAGCTTATACGTGGTCTTATTAAAGCGTGCGAAAAAAGACCTGTACCGCTTGAACGATTAGAGCAATTAGCTTTAGACGTTGAACGGGAGCTCAGAAGTCAAGGGATTCCAGAGGTCGAAAGCAAAGATGTAGGCGAACTTGTAATGGACCGATTAGCACATATTGACGATGTTGCTTATGTTCGTTTTGCCTCTGTTTATCGGCAATTCAAAGATATTAATGTCTTCCTTGATGAATTAAAAGATTTAATTAATCATTCCGATAAAGAAGACAAATAAGTGAGCCAACTGCGGCTCTTTTTTCTTTTCATGTTAGTGAAATGCACACTTGAAGCTACACTACACCTATTTATCACAGATAATCAGTCCGTAACCCGCCACTCAAAAAGCGAGTAGAGCAAATCGATTGTGGGGGGATAACGGAGACTAATATCCTGATTTACTCAACGAACCTGCAATCAGTGGGAGAAGAACGCAAATGCTCACTGATTGAAGATTCGTTTCATTTAAATCAACAAAATAAAGTCGTATCTGTTTTTTTAAAAAAATTGTGTGACTGAAAGGGAATGTCTGTTATATTACAATGTTGCGTGATGGCTTGTGTTATACCTTTTAGGTGAGCAACAAATGGGGGGATAAATGTGCATCAATCAATTGGTAAAATATTACCTTCAGATGGGTTTACAACAAATAAAAATGCGCAATTATTAAGCGATCATTATCAAGCGCTTTTTCAATTGTATCAACCGATAATTGGCGTGACTGCGACATCACTATATGTCACTTTGTCTACGCAATTTCAAGATAAGCAGTTATTGTCACATCACCATTTAATGCAAACATTAGACCAACCGCTAAATAAAATTTATCAAGCGCGTTTGAAATGTGAGGCAATTGGGCTGTTGACAACACATCAACTCGATAATGGACAGCATACGGTTTATCGTTATCAGTTAAATTTACCTTGTACGGTGCAGCGTTTTTTAAATGATGATCTGTTAAGTCAATTGCTGTATCATCAAATTGGTAAAGATAAATACGAGGCGTTAGTAAAAAATATAAAAACATCTGAACAACAACCAAACATAGAGGGCGAAGATATTACTGCACATTTCACTGATGTTTTTCACAGTAAGAAGTATGTTAGTCACATCACTGAAAATGATTCCATTATTGAACCAGGTAAGCCGGTACTAGATAACTTGGAGATTGATTGGCAATGGCTAAAGAAAATGCTTGATGACCGGATGCTTCCTGCAAATAAAATATTAAGTGAAAGTAATTGCCGATTAATTAGACAGATGACAGCACTTTATCACTTAACAACAACACAATTAGAAAAAGCACTTCAATGGTCTATCTCAACTGATCATGAGTTAAATCGGGAAGAATTTAAAACCGCCTGTCTAGATTTGGTTGAAACGATATCAGGTACGACTGATGTAGTGGAGCAACGTGAAAAAATAACAACGACTAACTCAGACCAATCACCAAAATCAAAGCAGGCATTGTTTATTGAACGTATGGAAACGATTAGCCCAAAAGAATTATTGGAAGATTTATCTAATGGTTCTCGAGCATCAAATCAAGACCTAAAAATGATTGCTGGTGTTATGGATGCACAAGGGTTAAATCCAAGTGTGATGAATGTATTAATCCATTATGTTATGCTGAAAACAGATATGAAGTTAACCAAATCTTATTTAGAAAAAATAGCGAGTCATTGGTCAAGAAAAAATGTAAAAACCGCTCAGCAAGCGATAACGTTAGCAAAGTCAGAGCACAACAAATACCAGCAATGGGGACAAAATTATCAGCCTAAATATACTAAACCATCTAATCGGAAAGAAGTTGTTCCAGATTGGTTTAAACAGCAAAAGCAGGCAAGGGCTAAAAAAGTGACCAACCCATCATCTGAAGCGACAGAAGACGTTAGTGAACTATTAAAGGCATTTCAAGATAAGAAAACGAATCAATAGAGGTGAGGATAATGGAATCGATTCAAACATCATTAAAGAAGTGGATGAAGAATAAGCAATCTTTTCAAGATGTATATCAGGAGATGCGTTCAGAAATATTACAGGATCCAGAGATTCAACAAATCATTAAAAATTCTCCTGGCCTTGATCGAGAGGCAGTTGATCGTCAATTAATTAAATTATATGAATACTATTCACAAAATAAGGATTGTGCAAACTGCCCTGATCACGGTTGTAAGGATAACATTCTACCTGGTTATAAACCGAAGATTGAAATTGATGGCGCTAATATTCATTTGACTTACGAAAAATGTAAATACACGATTATACAAGAAGAACAAGCTAAGCGAGCCTCATTGATTAAAAGTCTTTATATGCCTAAAGATATTCTTGAAGCTTCTGTTGCTCAAATTGATAGTCAGAACCCTGACCGTCATCCCGCGATCCGCGAAGTGGTTAATTACGTAACAAATATAGAAGATCAGCCACCTAAAAAGGGTCTCTACTTGTATGGCCCATTCGGGGTTGGGAAAACATATTTTCTCGGCGCTATTGCCAATGAATTGGCCAATAAACAAATTGCTTCAATGCTTATTTATATGCCGGAGTTTGTAAGAGAAATCAAATCTTCATTTAAGGATGATTCAGTTGGTGAGAAGGTGGATCAATTCAAGAAAGTGCCAGTACTGATGATTGATGATATTGGGGCAGAATCATTATCCAGTTGGTTTCGTGATGAAGTATTAGGTTCGATCCTACAATATCGCATGATGGAAGGCTTGCCCGTTTTCTTTACTTCAAATTATGCGCTTGATCAGTTGGAAAAACATCTGTCACTCACCTCTAAAGGGGACATCGAAGAACTTAAGGCTGGTCGGATTGTTGAACGAATCAGACAAGTAAGCAAGCCAGTTGAAATCAATGCTGAAAATCGAAGGGATTAAATCGCTAAAAACGGAAGCGAAAAAGACGATGACTCCAGCGAGAACAAATTATAAATGACACTCAAACCGCTCTGGATTCATCGCTCGCACCTTATCGATATCAAATAATGATTTCCATGTTTTAAATAGAATCTCCACTTGCCAACGTAAGGAATAGATCGGATACAACGCTTGCATCTCCAATTGTTGCCGTGTTATATTGGTGGCAAGAATTTGGATTTGATTCTTTTTTGTGGCGGATTGGGTGTGGCCCCCTTTCCGCCTTCTTCTTTGTAAATAACCTTCCCGTTTCTCTTGTTGTTTTTCCGTCAACTGTTGAACAATTAGACGTGTTTGGCGTGTGTTTTTCCCCTTCTTGCCAATTTGAATGCACCCATACTCTATCGTTTCTCCATATCACTCCATTTATTGCATTAATGAGGAATATTTATCAAAATGTATACCGGCATGGAAGAAAAGACCGTCGCTATCAGCATAAGAGTCCTTTTGACATCTTAAATCTTACTTATGAACGAACGTTCAAAGCAGTATAGATGAATATTTGGGTTTTGCCAAAGCTTATTGTTTTTTAACTTTGTTGATTGGAGAGGAAGGCATTCGACTCCTGCGGGAAAAGCGAAGACGATGAGACCCCACAGTGAGCGTTCTGTGCGAACGAGGAGGCTCAGCGCGAGCCCGCGGAAAGCGAATGCCTGGATCGCAAATCAACAGCCACTTTTAACAGCGTAATATTTTTAAAAAAGCAATAAAGTGGTTTTTACTAATCATGCACCGAATTGGAAAATAATATAATTTCGTGTAAAAATTACGCTCTAGACTTGCTTTTTCTGTAATTGATCCTTAGCTTGACAGCTATGGGCCGTGCCCGCGGAAAGCGATCGTCTGTAACTGGAGTGAGTACAAAATACTTTAATTAGAAAATACTCTAGGGGTTAGTTTTTCAGCAGTCTCCATCTATTCCCGCAGAAGTCTCACCTTTTGTTTATCTCCTCTTAGACTGGTGGTTCATACTGAATGCGTAAGCTCAACCGCACGAAATAAAGCGATAAAGATGACACGACTAGAATAAGAATTTCTTATTCTGAGACGTCATTCCGATGTCTTCATGATCTACATGGTGTAGATCAAACGTCCACGGATTGAAATGGCCTTTGATGAGATTTTGAAAGACAACCATTATTAAGATAGAGGTTACGATTTAGCAAGTGAGCTATATGTAGGTAGCTCAAGCCACGACTACGGAAAGCGGAACATATCTCATCCGCGAGTCTAAAACGAAAATTTATATTTAAACGCAACGCTTATTAATATTCGGTTTACCCTTATGTTTTCTTGGCTGAACCTGAAAATACAGATGAGAAAGTTGAGTCATTTTTTTGATCTTTCTCCCATACAATATAACAGTGTTAAAAGAGATGGGTGATAGATAATGGTAAAAGTTAAGTTTAATGATAAGATTGATCAACAGGTGCTCAGAAATCGTCTTTATCATCAACAAGTGTTATGGAGAGCGGTAAGTGATGATGAGATTGAAATATTTGAGCATGATTGTGAGCGCGTTAGCACATGGTTAGCGGAATTATTTTTTTACTTCGATTTGAAGCCAATGCTAAAAGAACGTTTAATTCAAGATTACCACTACTATGATTTTAACGAAATAGATGCAATATTAACGATTGCGGCACAATTATTGTTGACCGATCAATATCGAAATGTTAGTTTCTTAAAAGATTTAAGAGAGACGATGTTACACTACTTTACTTTAAGACCTGAGCAACAGTGTTATCATTACTTCGAACAAAGCCAGTTGTTTTTTAGGCAAGCTGATTGGCTTATTGATGAAGTACTTGGTCGGGCTATTGATGAAAAGAAACAAGATGAGCAATATCAAATTTTTTTACAGTCATTGCGTGAATATGTCCAAAAACGTCCATTAGGTGTCAGTTGTTTTGTTAAATGGGAAGACGATTGTATTCGTTTTTTTGAAAAATCAGGAAGTTGCTACTCAAATGAAACATTGAATAACCTAATCAAAGACACACCGATTCATATTTACCAATTTGCTAAAAATGAGTATCAAATCAGTCCATTGTTAGCGTTGAATCCACGGAAAATTTATATTTACACGAATAAAGCGGATGATCCGATTTTAGAGACGTTACAAAATATTTTTGATGAGCGTGTCAAGATTTTTGAAAAAAGTACATTTCCGTTTTCATTTCAACAATAGCCTCTTGATTTTTGGTTAAACAGGATATATAATACAAGGCATATTAAAAAATAAAAGTTTTGATGAGGACAAGATTATGGATGTGATGATCATAAGAGAGGGAAGGATAGCTGAAATCTTCCTGTTCAATCACCCAGTAATTACCACCTCTGAACTCCATTGCTGAACCTCTTGGCTAGGCTATGGCGTCTCTCTACGTTACAGAGCTAATGAAGCCAAATATTGAGAGTTGATATTTGGGAATCTAGGGTGGAACCACGAGCTAACGCTTGTCCCTTTGCTATACATGCAGAGGGATGAGCGTTTTTTATGTACATTTTACGTTTCATTTGGCTTTGAAAACGAACCGATGGTACACACACTAAATGACTCTCCAACTGCAAAATCATATAAAAGGAGCGATTTAACATGGCAGAACAATTACTAATAACCTTTCCAGATGGTGCAAAAAAAACATTTCCTAGTGGAACAACAGGAGACGATATTGCACAATCGATATCCCCTGGTTTACGCAAACAAGCGTTAGCGATTAAACTTGACGATGTTTATTTTGATTTGAAAACGCCATTGCCTAGGGATGGTAAAATTGCAATTATCACTAATAAGCAGCCAGAAGGTATTGAGATCATGCGCCATTCGACGGCACACGTAATGGCACAGGCTATTAAACGTCTGTATGGCCCCGATGTTAAGCTCGGTGTGGGCCCAACCATTGAAGACGGCTTCTATTATGATATTGATATGGAGCATGCTTTAACACCAGAAGACTTACCTAAAATTGAAAAAGAGATGAAACGTATTATTGATGAAAATTTAGAGGTCGTTCGACTTGAAGTGACACGAGAGGAAGCAAAGGCGCGTTACGAAGAAATGGGTGATCATTTGAAGCTCGAATTACTTGATGCCATCCCTGAAGATGAAAAAGTAACACTATATCAACAAGGTGAATTTTTTGATCTTTGCCGTGGTGTTCATGTTCCTACAACAAGCAAGATTAAAGTATTTAAATTACTAAGTATCTCTGGTGCCTATTGGCGAGGTGATAGTAATAATAAAATGCTTCAACGTATCTACGGTACGGCTTTTGCCAAAAAAGAAGATTTAGAAGAATATTTGCGTTTGCGCGAAGAGGCTAAAGAGCGAGATCATCGTAAATTAGGAAAAGAACTAGGTTTGTTTGCCGTATCACAGAAAGTTGGTCAAGGTTTACCACTTTGGTTACCGAAAGGGGCAACCATTCGCCGAACAATTGAACGTTATATCGTTGATCTTGAAGAACGTCTTGGCTACGACCATGTTTATACCCCGGTGTTAGGTAGTGTCGAACTTTATAAGACAAGTGGACACTGGGATCATTATAAAGATGATATGTTCCCAACTCTTGAAATGGATAACGAAGATTTAGTGTTACGCCCGATGAATTGCCCACATCATATGATGGTTTATAAAAATGAGCTCTATAGTTATCGTCACTTGCCTGTACGTATTGCAGAGTTGGGTATGATGCATCGTCATGAAATGTCAGGGGCACTAGCTGGACTGCAACGTGTTCGTGCGATGACATTAAATGACGCTCATATTTTTGCTCGTCCCGATCAACTAAAAGAAGAATTTATTCGGGTCGTTGAATTAGTGGAAAATGTCTATCGTGATTTTGGCATTAAGAACTATTACTTCCGCTTGTCTTATCGTGATCCAGAAAATAAAACGAAGTATATTGACAATGATCAAATGTGGGAAACAGCACAAGCTTTATTGAAAGAAACAATGGAAGAGATGAATCTTGAATACATTGAAGCAGAAGGTGAAGCCGCCTTCTATGGTCCAAAGTTAGATGTTCAAGTTAAGACCGCTTTAGGTAAAGATGAAACACTATCCACGGTTCAACTAGATTTTAATTCTGCTGAAAAATTTGACCTAACCTACGTTGGAGAAGATGGTAAAGATCATCGGCCAGTCGTGATCCACCGTGGTGTCGTTTCCACCATGGAACGCTTTGTTGCTTTCTTAATTGAAGAATACAAAGGGGCATTTCCAACGTGGCTAGCGCCGATTCAAGCAAGAATTATTCCAGTATCATTGGAGGCGCATGCTGATTACGCTAAGAAAGTCGAAGAGGCACTGCGTCTTGAGGGAATTCGTGTCGAACTCGATCAACGTGATGAAAAGATCGGCTATAAAATTCGCGAAACTCAAACAGAAAAGATTCCATTTGCGTTAGTTGTGGGAGATAAAGAAGTTGCAGATCAGGCTGTTAATGTTCGTCGCTATGGTGAACAAAACTCAGAAACCATCCGACTTGATGATTATATTACTGTGATTAACAAAGAAATTGCTGAAAAACAATTAAGACAATCATGATCCACATTAACGCCCGCCACCAAATAGAGAATATAGCTCATCTATTTGGTAGGAGATAACGCTAATGTTCTGATTCAATCAACGCCCCATCAATGGGCAAAGAACGAAAACGCTCACTGATTGAAGATTCGTTTTATTGCTTTTTGTCAACTAATGATGAAGCATGATCATAATGACGCTCCACAGCAAATGAGTTAATGTGGAGCGTGTTTTATTTCAAAATAAACGTTATTTAGGATTTCAATATCGCAACACCAATGGTTTAAATCGAATTACTCGTTAACGAAGCAAGGTTTGTTATATGAGGATAGCTAAATTGCTTTGAAAATGGTTGACACAACTGATTGCACATGCTATGATTATTTGAGTGAAATTGAATATGATCTTTCGACAAGTAGAGGCACCCGCTTCTCGCCTGTTTGACACACATGTTGTAGTTGCCAGGTTTAAATGATTCTGATTAAATGACAGGATACGTGTGGGTGCAACAGTGCCGACACTTTTTTTATGCTATCAACTAGGCAATAACTTATAAGCGATAGGATAAGAAAAGCTACGGCTTTCACCATTAACACTTTGGTGCTAGGCTAAGTTTTTCTAAGTTGCACATGTGCAATCAGGGTTGATACCTTTAGTTTAAAGCTGGTATACCCTAAGGAGAATACAACAAGCTTGTCAATTGGCCATTGGAAGAGGTCACGTTACTTTTTATCGAAGTAGCCGGTCATAGTTCATGACGCTTTTAAAAAATCACGGAGGTGGATGATTATTAGCAAAGATATGAATGTCAATGAGAGTATTCGCGCACGCGAGGTGCGTCTTATTGATTCTAATGGAGATCAACTTGGTGTCAAATCTCGTCAAGAAGCTTTGGAGATCGCAGGAAATCGTAATCTTGATTTAGTACTTGTTGCTCCAAATGCAAAGCCACCCGTATGTCGTATTATGGACTACGGTAAGTTTCGTTTCGAACAGCAAAAGAAAGATAAAGAAGCACGTAAAAAGCAAAAGATTATCAATGTGAAAGAGGTACGCTTAAGCCCCGGCATTGAAGAACATGACTTTAATACGAAGCTTCGTAATGCACGTAAGTTCTTAGAAAAGGGAGATAAGGTAAAAGTATCAATCCGTTTCAGAGGACGTGCTATTACACACAAAGACCTCGGTCGTAAAGTGCTAGAGCGTATGGCAGAAGAATGTAAAGATCTATCTACCATTGAACAAAAGCCTAAAATGGAAGGGCGTAGCATGTTCTTAATGCTTGCGCCAGTCAATGAAAAATAAGCTTTAATTTATATGTTTTAAGGAGGAACTACTCATGCCAAAAATGAAAACACATAAAGGCACACAAAAACGTTTTAAAAGAACAGGTTCTGGGAAGCTTAAACGCTCTCATGCATACACAAGCCACATGTTTGCAAACAAATCACAAAAACAAAAACGTAAGTTACGTAAAAGTGCTCTTGTTTCTGCAGGCGATCAAAAACGTATTGATCAAATGCTACCAAGATAATAAAATGCACCAGATATTCGGTTAGATATATAGGAGGGAATTATTATGGCACGTGTTAAAGGTGGAACAGTTACACGTAAGCGTCGTAAACGCATATTAAAGTTAGCTAAAGGTTATTATGGTTCAAAACATGCCCTATTTAAAGTGGCAAAACAACAAGTATGGAAATCAGGTCAATATGCATACCGTGACCGCAAACAGAAAAAGCGTGACTTCCGTAAATTATGGATTTCTCGTATTAATGCGGCGGCACGTATGAATGATCTTTCATATAGTCGTTTAATGCATGGCTTAAAATTAGCTGGTATTGAAGTGAATCGTAAAATGCTTTCAGAATTAGCAATTTCTGATCAACAAGCATTTTCACAACTAGCGGATCAAGCCAAAACCGCATTAAATAAATAATATTTATAACATTCAAGAGTTGTTTCTTCCTGTAAGAAGCAACTCTTTTCTATATTTAAACGGTTAATTACATATTTACACGAAGTTCGGTACACTTTATCTTGTGACTAGCGTCTGTTATAATGAAAATTGCAGATTTAAAAAGAGAGGTTAGGCAATGGAAGGGATCATTGGCTATTTAATTGTCATAAACATAATAGGTATAATCACAATGAAAAGAGATAAAAAGCGCGCTAAACAAAATAAGTGGCGTATTCCCGAAAAACGCATATGGTTGATAAGTTTACTAGGGGGCTCGTTAGGGACTATTTTCGGTATGAATTATTATCGACATAAAACGAATCATATTCAGTTCCGGATCGGTCTCCCCTTACTTTTTGTTGCTCAAATGATTGGATTGACGTGGATATATCGCTAAGTAGCTTGACATAATGAATCGTCTCCTATCATAAATTGAAGAGACAATGAAGGGAGGCTAAATTTGTAATGGATGAAATAGAACGCTATATTGCCATACTGAGAGATACACATCTCCTTATTGCCCCATTGCTATTTATTCTATTACATGTCGTTCGCCCTATATTATTTATACCTGTAGTGCTGATCTTTATTGCGGGTGGTTTAATTTTTGGTATTATACCTGGGATTATCTTATCAATCATCGGTGTTGTCCTGTCGAGTGCATTATTTTATAAATTGGCACAAATTATGCCATCGATTACGAAACGCTTAATCCGTATGAAGACCAAATTGATTGGTCAGGATACACATATGACGACTGGACAAATCGCGATTTTAAGGTTAATTCCATTTATTCATTATCATCTGTTATCATTTCTACTATATGAATCAACCAAGAATTTTCGTTCTTACATGGAAGCATCATTTTATACTGCCATTCCAATGGCGATTATTTATACAGCAATTGGTCAGTCAATTACTAATTTTTCACCGATGACTATGACCGGAATGATCATTGCTTTACTTCCACTGTTTTTCTTGTTTAGAAAGAAGGAGAATGGTGTGAGTGTTAGACAATTTCTAAGATAACAGTGAGTGGAAGGGATGTTTTTTGTGAACTGGAATGAATTATTTGAAATGCAGCAACAGTTAGATCAATATATTGAAGCAAATCATAACATCACTGATCAACAATTATTTGATCATAAAATATTGGCTTTATTTGTTGAATTAGGGGAACTGGCAAATGAAACAAGATGTTTTAAGTTTTGGAGTCTGAAAGAGCCAAGTCCTCGCGACGTTATATTGGAGGAATATGTTGATGGCATTCATTTCATTTTGTCTTTAGGCTTAGACAAGGGCTTTCAGGTAAAGGAAGTTGATGCTTTACCATTTAGTGGAGAGCTTACTGATTTATTTAATCAACTCTATCGTGCCATTGATTATTTCAGAGACGATCAGACACAAGCCAGTTACTTAACTGTATTCGGTTTATTTTTAACATTAGGCGAGCAACTAAGCTTTACGGCTGAAGACATAAAAGCAGCTTACTTAAGCAAAAACGAAGTTAATTTCAAACGTCAAGACGAGCAGTATTAATTTTACTGAGCTCGTCTTTTTGTTTTCAAAAAAACGCGTTGTGCCTTAATGTATACAAACAAATATACAGCAATACAACCATTTGCTAATAAATAACCCAACTTTCGTACACTGAAAAAGTCATTCAACCTTCTCATACGTTTAGCATGTTATGTCGTTCCGAAAAGCAAGGGATTCGCTTTTCGCGGGGATGGCTTCAGCTAACTTGAGTCGCAAAGATCACGCCTCAAGTGGATCTTCAGCTCATCCTATTCCCGCAGAAGTCTCACCCCTTGCTTATCTCCACTTAGACTGGGGGTTTATACTGAATGCGTAAGCTCCATCGCGCCCACGGAAAGCGGAACATATCTCACCTGCGCGTCTAAAACGAAAGGTTTATAATCAATCGAAAATCTATATTCAAAGTCAACGCTTATATTTAATATTAGGTCTATCCCTATGCTATCTTGGCTGAACCTGAACATTCAGATGAGAAAGTTTAGTAATGACTTAAATAATTTTTTAAGTTGACACTTTAATATTTATGGTAAAAATAGTATAATTTAATTGGTAATTAATTTCCTTATTGGAAGGTTAGTTATTTAGAGTTCTAGTAGATCATCAGTTAGATTTTTAAAAATGTAAAAAAATGAAAAAGAGAGAGGAAGATTGAATGAAAAGTGTGGAAAAACAAAAGATATTTACTTATCTGTCCTTTCAGCCTTTAGTTGGATTAACTATATCAATAGCTTTGACATGCTACTTTTTCTTCATAGGTGTTCCTAGAAATTGGGGTGTTATACTTTATATTTTAATTCCAACAATTATATTAACTTTAATTTATCTATTATCAAAAGTTTTTTTGGGGAAAAGTGTGAGCATGACTAGAAGAGCAAAGTTTTTATTTGCTATTTGGAGCGTTTCCCTAATTTTATTTTTAGGTCTATTTTTGCTGTTTAAACCTAATTTGGAGATTGAAAAGATTTCATTAACTCAAGCAAAAGGAATTATTGAAGAAAGTGATAAAGACAATTATTTTTTAATTTATAGTGCGGATAGCTGTATCTATTGTAAGGATATGAAGCCAGTTTATAAAGATTCCTTTTTTCGTTTTAATAAAAATGAAAACGTTTTTATCGTAGATTTGTTATCTTCTAGTGAAAATGAAAACTTGTTAAGTGAATTAGATGTTTCACAAATACCATCTTTAAGAAAGTATTCACAAGGAGAAGAAACAAAACGTATTGATGGTGTTAAAACGCTAAGAGAAATAAATCAATTTATAGACAATAGTGATTAATGTAAGTAAATATTAAATATCCGGAGGTAACTTACTTTCGCACACTGAAAAAAGTCATTCAACCTTAATCGTGTTCAATAGACGCGGTATTCAATAGGCTTGTTGACTTTACTTTTTCATGGATGTGCCATCTCCGATCTTCTCATACGTTTAGCATGTTATGTCGTTCCGAAAAGCATGAATTCGCTTTTCACGGGGATGGCTTCAGCTAACTTGATTCGCAAAGATCACACCCCAAGTGGATCTTCAGCCCATTCTATTCCCGCAGAAGTCTCACCCCTTGCTTATCTCTACTTAGACTGGTGGGCATACTTCATGCGATTTCTCCATTTTTCGTGCGATCGTAGCTAGTTTTCCTGCGATCGCAATTAGGATTAAATGAGACTGTGTCAGATTTTTGTCCTTTATTTAATATTGCGATATAATTAATTTGGATATTAAAGGAGGCCGTCAATAAATGAATGAAACATTAACGATGTTTAAGGAATTAACAGAAGCAAACGGAATTTCAGGCAATGAGCGTGAGGCGCGCGAGGTGATGAAAAAGCATATTGAGCCTTATGCAACAGAGGTTTATACTGACCATCTAGGCAGTTTAATTGCTAAAAAGGTAGGTCAAAACACGGGTCCTAAAGTAATGGTTGCAGGCCACTTAGATGAAATTGGTTTAATGGTGACACGGATTGATGATAATGGTTTTTTATATTTCCAAACGATTGGTGGCTGGTGGAATCAAGTCATGTTGGCTCAGCGTGTCACGGTTACCACGACATCTGGAAATATTGTCGGCGTGATCGGTTCTAAGCCCCCTCATATTATGCCAGCTGAAGCACGGAAGAAACCATACGACATTAAAGATATGTTTATTGATATTGGTGCAACAAGCAAAGAAGAGGCGGAATCATTTGGGGTGCGACCAGGTGATGCGGTCGTTCCTTATTTTGAATTCCAACCGATGAAAAATGAAAAACTATTACTCGCTAAAGCTTGGGATAATCGGATTGGTTGTGCGGTTGCGATTGAAGTATTAAAACAATTAAAGGAAATCGATCATCCAAATGTGGTGTATGGCGTTGGAACGGTTCAAGAAGAAGTTGGTTTGCGTGGTGCAAAGACCTCAGCTCATGCGATTCAACCGGATATTGCTTTTGCTATAGATACCGGGATAGCAGGAGACACACCTGGTATTTCCGCCAAAGACGCCGACAGCAAACTAGGTCATGGTCCACAAATTATTATTTATGATGCATCAATGATTTCTCATAAAGGCTTACGAGATTTTGTAATAGGAACGGCAGATCGTGAAGAGATCCCTTATCAATATGCAACCATTGCAGCAGGCGGAACCGATAGTGGTTCCATTCATTTAACGGCAAATGGTGTCCCTGCATTATCGATTGGTATTGCGACGCGTTATATCCACTCACATGCAGGTATTTTACATCAAGACGACTTTGATCATGCGGTTAAATTGATTGTTGAGGTCATCAAAGGATTGGATGCAGACACGGTCAAACAAATTACTTTCAGTTAAAGTAAGCTTCAAATATCGAAAACACCTATTAGAGATTTCTGATCTTTTTAATAGGTGTTTTTTTTTCACAGATAACCGTCCGTAAAACACCGCCACAAAATAGAGAGTAGAACTGATCTGTTTGGGCGGGAGCTAAACGGACGCTAGTCCTGATTCACCCAACTAACCACCAGTGGGGAGGACACCCCCACTGATTAAAGGTTGTTTTATTTTCATGATTTGAAATTGCTAAGTAAAGATGAAGTTATCATGATATAATATAGAAGCGACCGTGTGTTCGCACTTGTTTTAAAAGGTTGTTCAAGATTGGAGAGTTGTGATGAAATTATTTGTTGCAGAGAAGCCGTCTGTTGCTAAAAATATTGCGGACGCATTAAATGTGAAGCAGAAGCGAGATGGTTATTATGAAGGGGCGAACTATCTTGTTACATGGGCATTTGGGCATCTGCTAGAATTATATGATGCTAAAGACTATGATGAAAAAATGGCGAGTTGGAAGATTGATAACTTCCCATTTATTCCATCGGCGTTTCAGTATAAAGTGAAAACGAACCCTCGCAATCGCCACCGTCGTGATACGGGTGTAGCTAAGCAGTTGAAAACGATCCATTCACTTATTCGAAGGCGTGATGTGGAGTCGATCATATCAGCTTGTGATTATGATCGGGAAGGTCAACTGATTGGGGATAGCATTATTTATAATAGTAAAACCAAGAAACCTGTCTACCGCTTGTTATTAAATGAATGGACACCAAAGGAAATTGAGCGGGGGATGGAGAACCTTAGACCAAACACAGAAATGAAGCCATTGCTTGATGCTGGACTGAGTCGACAATGGACGGATTGGATCATTGGTATTAACTTGACCTCTGTATCGACTTTAAAATTCCAAAAGGGGAAAGGTAAAGTGCTTAATATAGGCAGAGTACTATTGCCAACATTAAAGATCATTTATGACCGTGATCTAGAAATTGAACAGTTTAAGCCAAAAGCTTACTTTAAACTAGTCGCAACATTTGAAACGCAAGCTAAACAAACTTATCAAGGCGTATATACCGAGGAAAGTGATAAATTTCCGGTGCAGTCGATGCTTGAAGAGATTGAAAACAAAGTGAAAAACGGTCAAGCTATTGTAATCGATAAACAAGTTGAGCGAAAGAAAGAATTTCCCCCGTTTTTATTTAACCTTTCCCATTTACAAGGGTATATCACCAATAAGTTCAAAGGCTGGACATCTGATAAGGTGTTGAAAACTGCGCAATCACTCTATGAAAAGAAATATATTACTTACCCAAGAACGTCAAGCACGGCACTTGAAGAGAGTCTTGTTAGTAAAACCGCTGAAGTCGTTGCTGTTCATACTAAAGATCTTCCTTATAAGCAAGAGGTTAACTTCTATAAAAGTAAGCGCGTATTTAATAATGCTAAAGTTGACGGTCACAGCGCAATTATTCCCACTTATCTTGTGCCAAAGCGCTTATCCGTTGATGAACAGACCGTTTATACGGCAATAAAAAATCGTCTAATTATGCAATTTATGCCGGTGGCCGAGTACGAGGAAACCGAAGTGAAGACGAAGCTTGTTGACGAATCACTAAAAGGTATTTTTTATTCGAAAGGCAAAGTGCAAATCAACGAAGGTTGGAAGAAAGTTGAGCATATGCAATCAAAAGAAGTCCGTCTTCCACCGATTGAATTAAATGCTACGGTGCATGTTGTTGAAACCGCGTTATCTTCCCATATGACAAAGCCACCGAAAAAACATACAGAACGAACATTGCTACGTGTAATGGAAAGCTGCGGTAAGCGTGTTAAAGAAAATGAAAGTCAAGAGGATGATTCTTTTTTAGGAGAGATTTTACAAGGGTATAGCATCGGTACACCCGCAACCCGTGCCGAAACAATAAAAAAACTAATTGATGTTGGCTATATCAAAAGAGAACAAAAAGCACTAACTTGTACTTCATTAGGAAGGAAGCTGGTCGCAACATTTCCGATCAAGCAATTATTTGATCTCAATTTTACAGGTCGTTTGGAAAAATCATTATTTGATATTGAGAAGAGCAGAATTGCTAAGAAGTCGTATTTAGACGAAGTATACATGTTTACCAAGCAAGCCGTTGAAACGATTAAACAGACGAAGGGGCTAACGATTAGAGAGATGTCTGACTCAGCAAAGTCAACCGTGACTAAAGAGGTAATTGGTAAATGTCCAGTCTGTGGCCATCGTGTCATAGAAGGCTCAAAAGGATTTGGCTGTAGTAATTGGAAAAATGGTTGCTCATTTGTCTTATGGAAGCATGATAAATTTCTTGCGACGATGAAAAAACGTGTAACCAAGACGATGGCGAAAACGCTACTTGCTAATGGTAGCGCCTATGTCAAAGGATTAACAAATAAACAAGGGAAAAAGTTCAATGCTTACTTATCTTACTTAAAGAAAACTGATAGCAAATATTTTAGCTGGGAAATGCGATTTGAAAAAGATGATGATTAAAAAAATAGATGATAGATTTTAGAATGGTACCTGTGGTTAAGATACTTGAAAAAAAGTGTTTTAATTACAGGTATTTTTTTACATGATAAGCTTTATATATAAAGGGTAGGAATTACGTAGGTCAATATTTGCCTCGTTGAGGAAACTGATACTATCTCAAGAAAATGGACACAGCGAATTGAGATTTTCTTCGTAAATCCTACCGCGCTTCGCTTGCTTGCCTCTATATGAAGTTAAGGGAGGCACCCTTAACTTCATATCTTTTTTATTTGTCTCTAACATGGGTACCACTTTATTTACTCTCATGCCCTTTTAAAAAATCCTTTAATTAACTTGATTTAATTAATTCGTTATTGTTTAAAAATTTGAAAGCCAGCTTGAATACAAAGAAACCTATAATAGAACCCAAAACATTTAACAAAAGATCATCAACATCAAATGCTCTGTAATTATATCTTATAAAAATACTTGAGACTAATTGAATGCATTCAATGGTTAAACTCACCAAAAAACAAATCAAAATTGTACTTTTTAAATTTAATTTTGTGAAAAGAATAGGTAAAGAAAATCCTAATGGCACAAATAATAAAATGTTTCCCACTAATTGCTTAAGTACAATCGGCATATAGCCAAATTCAATAATTTCCCTTATCTCGCCTAGCGGAATAAAATTATGTGTACTACCTAAATTATCTTCAATCATTGTTTGAATTAAATAATCCTGATAAGGAAAAGGAAATAAAGTAATCCCTATTAATCCTGAAATATAGACACCAAAAATAATCCAGTAAAAATAATATAGCTTAGAAATAGAATTTTTTAAGCATTTCATTCCGAAAAACAATACAAAAAACGATATTATTATAATACTAGGAAAAAGACTAGTTATCATATGTAAACCTCCAGAGATATTTTAGTAACTTAAACTCCCAGATCCTTTAATTCTTTTTCCGTTTTGATTCTTCCAAATCTCATACCCGTATTTATTACCTTTTTCAACTTTGTTACTAGTTCTAGTATATGGAGAACCTTCCGATGATTTAGAAAATCCCAATCTATCGACTAATCTAGTGCTACCAAAGCCTCTTTCATAAATGTGAATTGTAAAGTAGTCATCTCCACCCCAGCTAGTCATATTTACTGTAGCTGTAACACTGTTTTTTGTAGATTTATATCTCCCTATTGTTAACTGATGAACCATATTAAAACTGAAATCTTTAGTTGCTGCCATTACCGATATTGGCATTAACATTATACATGTAATTACTAATAGACCCATAAATTTAGAGATTTTTTTCTTAGTCATTTCAATCACTCCTATAATATTATTTGATTATAAGTATATTTAAATAAATTTAAAAATACAATATTTTTTAATTTTTTTGAAAAAAAAACAAAAAGATACATAATCATTCATAATTTTTTTAAAAATATAGTAGTGATTGTCTATTAACAGCGACAAAAATTATTGAATAAAGAATAAGTTTTTATATTCTTCTGACTAAATTAGTTGTCCATTAAATTCTTTAATCACGTCACAGCTTTCTTTCTTGTGAAATGGTTACGAGTTTTAAGAATGTATAACGAGTAATAAATGTAGCATTAACTGGAGCACATGGAGTGCCACTTGCTCCTGATTTAATTATCAAATGGCCTTGGTTACTATGAATGATAGTGTCAATAAGTTAATGTAAATTTATGTAGACGTTTGTCTAACGAATCCTGTTGATATTTTTCAAAATACATTTATACTAGATATAATAGTGGAAATATATGTATTAAACAGGGAGGACAATAAGGTGAAGAAATACTTGATTATCTCATGCATGGTCATTGCTGGATTGTCTATATTATTAATCATTCGCTACTTAGAGACAAGTAAAACGGAAACAGTTAACCAAGATGAAGAGGTTACTTATCAGACAGCACCAATTGAAGAGCAAACCCTTGTTTATATTGGTGATGAAGATGCGGATAATGAACTTTTATTTGTATTTGATTATTCTTGTCCATGGTGCAAAGTATGGTTAGAAGAAGTCTATCCAGAATTAGAGGATGAGTATATACAAGAAGGAACGTTGAAATTTCGTACGCAGGCAATGGTTTATTTAAATGAGGCGTCATTGCTCCTATCAAACTTTGATCAAAATTTAAAAAATCATTTACCTGACCAATACGAGGCCTTGTTTAATCAAGTGGTAGCCGATGTTGATTTCGAACAAGAGAAACAAACCGATTGGGGGACCACATCATATATTGAAACATTAATTGATGACTATCAATTAGACCGAGAATTACTCTTGCAAGAACCGGAGATTGATGCGATCTCAGTGACTAGAAAATACACGCGTGAACTTGAAATTGATGGCGTTCCAACGGTGTTTGTGAATGGCGTTAGAATCGACGATTTATTCGATATCGATGCAATTACAGCTGAAATAAAATAATAGCGCTCAATTAAAGATAAGTCCTTCACTTGTTTTTCACAGATAACCGTCCGTAAAAGGCCGCCTCAAAATAGAGAATAAAGTGCGTCTATTTAGTTGGAGGTAGCGGCTGCTAATCTAATCTCTTTGTTCAATCAAAACGTATCAGTGGGTGGGTAAGATCGTGGACTAAAACCGCCACGTCCTGTGGCGATGTCTGCATGACCTACATCCTGTAGGTCGTTGAAGGTTCGTTTAATATCTTAATACAAAGATAAAGCCTGCGTAAACCGAAGACGAAGTCTCTGGTTAGGCAGGCCATAATGATATTTTAATTATACAATTTGTTGATTGAGAACTTTTTTAACATAATTTTGAGTTTCAGTAAATGGTGGGATGCCGTTATATTTATCGACATTACCTGGTCCTGCATTGTATGCAGCTAATGCTAGTGTTGTATTGCCATTATAGCGATTAAGCATCTGTCGTAAATATTTCGTGCCACCGAAAATGTTTTGTTTCGCATCAAATGAATTGGTGACCCCTAGTCCTCTCGCCGTTTGGGGCATCAGTTGCATATAACCTTGGGCACCAGCGTGACTAACCGCATGCTGATTGAAATTAGATTCGGTTTTAATCACGGATCGAATTAAGCTTTCGTCAATTTGATAAGTCGAAGCAGCTTCTTTTATAATCGCATCAAGATCTTTGGAAATATTAGCTTGCACTGGTGAGGTCACCGTGCTTGTCTGTTCCAATAATGAAGGTTTACCATCTAAGATTTCACGTATTGACATCGTATGCGATTGATTTAAACCAGTATTGCTAGTATCTCGTAATGCATATTGAAACATATTTTGAAAAAGATCAGAAGATTGATTTTGATCCGTGCCGCTAAAGTTACTGATGGCTTGTGTCTGCATCATCGATTGTAATAGTCGAATGTCCATTGTTATGCCCCTTACCCAATGTCTTTAATATATTAATTTTAATGCAAACTTCAACAAATAGCAACATGAAAAAAGACACTTTTCTTATTTAAAGTGTCTTTGTGTGACCATTATGCACCGACGTGTTGAACCCCGCGTTCGAGTAGTTGCAACATATCACTTTTCTCACTTTCATCAGATTGTTGCCAAATCATTTCAAACAGTACCCCTAGTCCAGGTAACATCTTTTCTTCACCGCTTTGAATCGCATCAACAATGGTCGCTTCTAATTCTTCTTGACTGTTATCGGAAACATTAGCTAAAATCGCTTTTCTTAGATTAAGATCCATGCAATCACCTCTTTTCACTTACATACTCTGAAAAATAGTTTGACCCAGTTATCTATAAATATGTATGATTGAACAAGAATATCTAGCTAAAGGATGAAGATGATGATTACATCGGTTAAAAATGAAACGATAAAAAATTGGGCTAAATTACATCAAAAGAAATATCGTGAACAAGAACAACGTTTTATAGTAGAAGGGATGCACCTTGTTGAGGAGGCAATTAAAAGTGATTGGAAAGTAGAACGGCTTATTGTGCAGGAAGGCGTTACTTCTTCATTTGATAGGGAAGAGATACCTGTGACCGTTGTCACAAATAACGTGTTGAGCTATTTGGCACAAACAAAGTCACCTCAAGGCATTTTAGCGATTGTAAAAATGAATCCATTCCATCCTAAAGTAATTGACCGGATTTTAATGCTTGATGCGGTTCAAGACCCAGGTAATCTAGGTACAATGATTCGAACAGCTGATGCAGCCGGTTTTGATCAAGTGATCCTAGGGGAGGGGACGGTTGATTTGTATAACGATAAAGTCATACGTGCTTCGCAAGGCTCGATTTTTCATTTACCTATTGTTAAGAAGAACTTAATAGAAGAGATTGAGCGACTTCAGCAACAAGACGTTGTGATCTGCGTCTCAACTTTAGAACAGGCTGAGCCGATTCAAACGCTGGATTTAGCTGACAAGATGGCACTGATTGTTGGGAATGAAGGAAGTGGGATAGCACCATCGCTATTAGAATTAGCGGATAAACGTATTCATATCCCGATTTATGGTCAAGCTGAATCACTTAATGTCAGTATTGCAGCCGCTATTATGATGTACCAATTCGTCTTAGGTAAATAAAAATCTAAAAAAATCAAACAAAGAGTTGCATCTTAACGGTTAGTTTTCTATAATAAGACAAAGATGAATAAGAAAAAGCAACGAAAGAGTTAGTAGGCTTTTTAATCAGCAATGTTTAGGGACGTCCTGTCACGACTGAGAGCAGGCGCATTGTAAAAAAGCTGAACCTTCACTCTGGAGCAGGCGCTCGGGACCTTGAGATATGATCAAGTAAGAGCGTACCGGATTAATGATCCGTTATAACAATCAAGTGGGCAAAGTTAACTTTGTCAACAAGGGTGGTACCGCGATATCAAAGCCTCGTCCCTTTTTATAGGGATAGGGGCTTTTTATAATGAAAAAAGTTGATTTTTAAGGAGGCAGTTCAATGCAAGAAAAATTACAAGCATTACAAACAGAAGCGCTAGAACACGTGGAACAGGCAAAGACGTTAGCTGATTTACAAAACGTTCGTGTCTCTTATCTGGGAAAAAAAGGCCCAATTACGGAAGTGCTAAGAGGGATGGGAAAACTATCACCTGAAGAACGTCCAGTTATCGGCGAGTTGGCTAATAAAGTTCGTGAAGCGATTACTGAAGCACTAGATACAAAAAAACAAAACTTAGAAGAGGCTGCGTTAAATGAGCAATTAAAATCTGAGACCATTGATGTGACACTGCCTGGACGTCCTGTTCAAGTGGGGGGATCACATCTCCTGACAGACATAGTCACCGAGATTGAAGATTTATTTATTGGTATGGGCTTTGAAATTAAAGAAGGCCCAGAGGTAGAAACGGATTATTATAATTTTGAAGCCTTAAATTTACCCAAAGACCATCCGGCTCGTGATATGCAGGATTCATTTTATATTACTGAAGAGCTGTTACTACGGACACACACTTCACCCGTACAAGCACGAACAATGGGCGAATACAAAGGCAATAAGCCAGTAAAAATGATTTGTCCAGGAAAAGTATATCGTCGTGATACCGATGATGCGACACACTCACATCAATTTACTCAAGTAGAAGGTTTATATGTTGATAAGGATGTGCGCATGAGTGATTTGAAAGGTGTCCTTAATCAATTTGCTAAACAATTTTTCGGAGAAGAGCGAGAAATTCGGCTACGCCCAAGCTTTTTCCCATTTACAGAACCTTCTGTTGAAATGGACATTTCATGTAAAGTTTGTCATGGAGAAGGCTGTTCCGTTTGTAAAAAAACAGGATGGATTGAAATCTTGGGTGGGGGTATGGTTCACCCTGATGTTTTAGAAATGGCGGGGTATGATCCTGAAGTATACAGTGGCTTTGCTTTTGGTATGGGCCCTGAACGGATTGCGATGCTAAAATACGGTGTTGATGATATTCGTCATTTTTATACAAACGATGTCCGATTCTTAAAACAATATCATCAAGCTTAATTAAGGAGGAAGAAACGTGCTTGTTTCATTAAATTGGTTAAAACAATATGTTGATTTAGGTGGTCACACACCAGAAGCGTTAGCAGATAAAATAACAAAAACAGGTATTGAAGTAGAAGATATCACTTATATTGCTGAAAAAAGCAATCACGTCGTGGTTGGCTATGTGGAAACGTGTGAGCAGCATCCAAATGCAGATAAGCTCAATTTATGCCAAGTCAATATTGGTGACGAGACGTTGCAAATTATTTGTGGTGCAGCTAATATAGCAGCTGGACAAAAGGTAGCAGTTGCTAAACCGGGAGCTGTCTTACCAGGCAATTTTAAAATAAAAAAAGCTAAACTTCGTGGCATTGAATCAAATGGTATGATTTGTTCGTTACAGGAATTAGGAATAGCTGAACAATATGTACCGAAAGATTTCGCAGAAGGTATTTTTGTATTTCCTGATGATACTGAAGTAGGGCGGGACGTAACCGAATATTTAAATTTAGATGATGTGATTTTGGAACTAGGTTTAACACCAAACCGCTCTGATGCATTAAGTATGTTAGGGGTCGCTTATGAAGTTGCGGCAATTTTAAATGAGCAAGTAACGTTGCCAGATGAAACGCTTCAAACGATTGAAGACAAAGCATCGGATCATGTATCAATTAAAGTTGAAGCAACGGATGACAATCCTTATTACGGTGCCTTTCTAATTAAAGATATTAAAGTCGGTCCATCGCCATTATGGATGCGCAATTATTTAATTGCTGCTGGGATTCGTCCAATTAATAACGTGGTTGATATTACCAATTATGTGTTACTGGAGTATGGCCAGCCGCTTCACGCTTTTGATTTTGACCAATTTGGATCGAATCAAGTGGTTGTTCGTCGGGCCAAAGATCAAGAAGAAATCAAGACCTTAGATGATCAAACTCGTGAACTAACGACTGAGCATTTAGTGATTACGAATGGTTCTGAGCCAACCGCTCTTGCAGGTGTTATGGGAGGCGCTGACTCTGAAGTGACAGAACAAACGACAACGGTATTATTAGAAGCGGCCTATTTTGATGGTAAACGTGTTCGGATAACGGCCAAGGATCATCAATTACGAAGTGAGTCAAGCATCCGCTTTGAAAAAGGTGTGGACCCGAATCGTGTAAAGCGAGCAGGTATGAGAGCCGCCCAACTGTTGGCTAAATACGCGGGTGGTCAGGTTTTATCTGGTGTAGCGGCTTACGATCAACTTGATTGCACAGAGAAACAAGTGGTTATCACTACTGATCGAATTAATGCCCGGTTAGGTACGGAAATTAGTAATGATGAAATAGCGATTATTTTAAAAAAGCTAGCCTTTGACTATGAGCAGACCGGAGATGCGTTTACGGTAACGATCCCGACTCGTCGCCAAGACATTACCATTTTTGAAGATATGTTAGAAGAAATCGCTCGTATTTATGGCTATGACAACCTAGCTTATACCTTACCACAAGGGAGTCAGCAAGCTGGTCGTTTAACAAATCAACAACGACTCAAACGCTCTATTAAGCAATATTTTGAGAGTGCCGGACTCAATGAAGCGATCACGTATTCTTTAACAACGACTGAACGTTCACAAATGTTAGTAAGTCCGGAAGTTGCACAAGTGGCGGTTTCACCAGTAAGGTTATCGATGCCAATGAGTGAAGAACACAGTACCTTACGTTTAAGCTTATTACCTGAAATGTTAGCTGCAATCGCCTATAATAATGCTAGAAAACAAGACGATATCGGTTACTATGAAGTGGGGAGTATCTTTGCCTCACAAGAAGAACAAATCACTGTTCAACCTAAGGAAAAATGGCGAGTTAGTGGTGCGGTTACTGGAAAATGGTTACATCATCCATGGCAGCAAGAAGCGAAGCAAGTTGACTTCTATGTCGTAAAAGGGATAGTGGAAGGATTATTTGAACGGTTAGCCATTCGACCAACGTTTCGACAAGTAGAGCTAACAGATATGCATCCAGGCCGTACCGCTCAAATCTTTATTGATGATGCATCAGTCGGATTTATCGGGCAAATACATCCACGTGTACAAAAAGCATTTGATATTAAGGAAACCTATGTTTTTGATCTCGATTTAGATCATATATTTGCAATTCATGATCAAGAGCCTAATTTTGAGAAGATTCCACGTTATCCCTCGATTTCACGTGATATTGCGCTTGTGGTGGATGAACGGATATCTGCTGGGGAAGTGGAAGCAACGATTGTAAGTGCAGCTGGTGATTTGCTAAAACAGGTCAATGTCTTCGATGTCTATCAAGGTGAACATTTAGAAGAAGGACTGAAATCACTTGCCTTCAATCTGCTTTATTTCGACCCAGATCGAACGTTAACGGATGATGAGGTTGAAGCATCCTATCAAGCGATTTTAGCTGCGGTTAAAGAAAAACATAATGCGCAGTTAAGAGGATAAAAAGCTATTTATCATATGTCGTTCATTTTGAGGAAATTATCTTGAAATGAACGACATTTTGTTATCATAGATAACCGTTCGTAAAAATGCCCGCCTTCAAATAGAGAGCTGAGCTCATTTATTTGAAGGCGGGCCTAACGAATGACACTCATATCTGATTCACTCAACGCCCCATCAGTGAGCGAAGAACGCAGACTAAAACCGCCACATCTTTAACAAGGATGACAGACTAAGACCACCACGTCCTTTAGGAGGATTACAGACTAAGACCGCCACGTCCTGTGGCAACGTCTGCATGACCTACGTCCTGTAGGCCCACGTCCACTAATTTAAGGTTCATTTCATTAATATTTTTGTGCTTTTTTAGTATTAGCAAAGTGAACTTTGGCGATCTGGTCCAAGTATGCTTTGCCTTTTTTTCTAATGATCTGGCTAGCCGCTTGATCGACCTTCGCCGATGCGCCTTTTGGCAGTGTGAAGCCTATCTCCTTACTCAATAAATCCATCTTCTTCACAAAGCTTGCACGTGCAATAATCGATGCCGTTGCAACAGCAATAGAGTGACTTTCTGCTTTGGTGATAAAGTAAGTGGATCTCGGCAATGTTTTCTGCTCTTTTTGTAAATGTCTAATATACACATCTGGTTGTGAAAATTGATCAATTAAGATACCATCCGGTTTTGTTGGTGCGATTTTACTTAAGACATTTTCGATGGCTGTATGGTGGAGCATTGTTTTCATCTTCCCTTGTGTCCAGCCTTTGTTTTGAAGTTGGTTGTATTTAGGATTATCCAAGATGACTAGTGAATAAGGAATATCAATTAATAAAAGCTGTTGAGCGATGTGTTGAATCGATTGATCCGTTAAATGCTTTGAATCACGTACACCTAATTCTTTTAATAGCTCAATTTGATCCGCTCTTACATAGGCAGCAGCCACTGTTATCGGTCCGAAATAGTCACCGGTACCGGCTTCATCTGAACCAATTAATGATTGATGAAATAAGGATGGATCAGGGTGATAGGCATGGGTGTTTTTTTTCTTCACTGCTTTTGATTTGGTGGTCGTTTTCGTTCCTACCCATTTTTCAGCTTCGATCTCCGGTTGACTTCCTTGAAAGAGTACCTTTCCTGATTTATAAGCTGTTATTGTTGTAGAGGCGGTTTTCGCAGAAAAAACGGCTCCCGGAGGGGGTGCTTTTTCAACAGATTGGTATGCTTGCTTCATTTTTAATAAGGTCTGTTCCGACACGTTAAGTACAATTTGCCCCATAAGAACTCCTTTGAAAATATAATATCTTTTATTATAGCAAAGAAACTATTAAGAGAATAGTTTCCTAAATCAACATGTTCGTGTTAAGATAAATATTAGGATTTGATAGAAGGGGGAATTTGTGTGTCCCAAGCAAAAAAAACACGGACAACCGTTGATATATATGGTAAAACGTATACGATATTAGGTGAAGAAAATGTCCATCACATGCGCATCGTTGCCAGCATGGTTGATGATAAAATGCGTGATATTTATCAAGCAAACAAAAGCTTAGATACGACACGATTAGCAGTGTTAACGGCTGTTAACACCGTTAATGATTATTTGAAATTAAAACAAGAACATGAGGCATTGTTAAAAAAAATAGAAGAGAAAGAGGATTTGTAGACACATGTTAGATATTATCATATTTGCTTTACTCGTTTTCGGTATTTTTAGGGGATTAAAACGGGGTTTAATCTTACAAGTATTTCATTTTATTAGTTTCTTCGTAGCGTTCACAGTTGCTGTGATCTTTTATGGTCGTTTAGCTGGTCATTTAGAAATGTTAATTCCATATCCACGAATTGGTGCTGAGGAATGGGCCTTCTTTCAAGATGTCCTATCGTTAGAAAATGCCTACTACAATATGATTGCTTTTGCGATTTTATTTTTCGGTACAAAGATTATTTTAAGCATTATTGCTTCAATGCTAAACTCAATTGCTTCGCTACCTATATTAAGTGCATTTAATAATCTTTTAGGCGCTGTGTTTGGTTTTATTGAACAATATTTAGTGCTTTTTGTACTCCTATATATTGCATCTTTATTACCGGTATTGCAGATTCAATCATTACTGGAAGGGTCGCGATTGGCTGGCTTAATGATTAATCATACACCAATTTTGTCAGAACAAATTAGATCATTATGGTTTGAGCATATTATTAACGGATAACCCTTGTCATATAAGATGCAAGGGTTTTTCTTCCATCTAATAGGTTTCTTGATGAACGAAGAAGGAGGTAGAATGATGATGACATTAAATAAAAAGGATATTATTAAATTATTAGAGGAAATTGCTGTTTACCTTGAGCTGAAGGGAGAAAACCCATTTAAAATCTCAGCCTATCGTAAAGCAGCCCAAGCCCTCGAAACAGATCAGCGTTCTTTAAATGAAATTGATGATTTTACGAAGATGAATGGCATCGGTAAAGGAACGGCAGCTGTTATTAATGAATATATTAAAACCGGTGTTTCAGACACATTAACACAATTGAAACAAGAGGTTCCTAGTGGTTTAATACCATTACTTGATCTCCCAGGTTTGGGTGGTAAAAAATTAGCTCGTTTATACCAAGAGCTTGGTGTAGATGGTCAAGATAGCTTAAAGCAAGCATGTCAATCAGGTCAAGTTGCTAAGTTGAAAGGGTTCGGACAAAAGACAGCAGAAAAAATATTAAAAGCGATTGAAGACGTTGGCAACAGGCCGGAACGCTTGCCAATAGATGTGATGTTACCAATCGCCGATGCGATAGAACGTTATTTAGAAACGATTACAGCGATTACACGCTTTTCATTGGCTGGTAGTATGCGTCGGATGTCTGAAACGATAAAAGATTTAGATTTTATTATTGCAACAGACCAACCTGATGTAGTAAAAGCAGCTTTACTTGATATAGACGGTATTAAAGAAATAATAGCAGCAGGGGATACTAAAGTATCTGTTGTCATCGCTGGTAAATATGATATCTCTGTTGACTTTCGTTTAGTGACAGACCAACAGTTTGCGACCACCTTGCACCATTTTACAGGATCTAAGGATCATAATGTGGCGATGCGCCAACGGGCAAAAGAACAAGGTGAGAAAATTAGTGAATATGGTGTTGAGTCTTTAGAAACGGGAGAAGTGACAACCTTTGCAACAGAGGAAGCTTTCTTTAATCATTTTGGTTTAAATTACATTCCTCCAGAGTTAAGAGCGTTTAACGGAGAAATTGAAGCATTTGAAAAAACGGTTGATTTAATTGACATCACAGATATTAAGGGCGATCTTCATATGCACACGACATGGAGTGATGGTGCCCAGTCAATTGAAGAGATGATTCAATTTGCAGAGAAGCGTGGCTATCAATATATCGCTATTACTGATCACTCTAAATTTCTTCGCGTTGCCAATGGTCTAAATGAACAGCGACTTCGCGAACAACGCCAAGAGATTGAACGGCTAAGAAAAGTGTATCCCAACATTGAAATCTTGTGCGGTGTGGAAATGGATATTTTGCCGGATGGTCATTTAGATTTTAGTGAGGACTTTTTGCGAGAGATGGACTTTGTCATCGGTGCGATTCATTCAAGTTTTAATCAAAGTGACGCTGAAATCATGAATCGCCTGTTTCAAGCGATGGACAGTCCGTATGTTAAAATGATTGCCCATCCGACAGGTCGTCTGATTGGAAAGCGAGAAGGCTATCGTGTAAATGTTGATCAATTGATTGATAAAGCCAAACAAACAGGAACGATTTTAGAATTAAATGCTAATCCAAAACGTTTCGATTTATCTGCTGAATGGGTGCGTAAAGCACAAGAAAGTGGGGTTCCGATCGCCATTAATACCGATGCCCATAGTGAATCGACGTTAAGCTATATGGAAGAAGGAGTAAGAGTAGCACGCCGAGGATGGTTAAAACCAGATACGGTTGTCAATACATGGTCGATTAAGCAGTTGCAAGAATTTTGGAAAAGAAAAGAGACAGGTGATTAAGATGAATAAACGCATTTATCGCGTTTTAGAATTTAACAAGATTATTGATCAGTTAGTTGATCAAGCCGCTTCTTCGTTAGGAAAAGAACAGGCAAGACAATTGAAACCCGTATATGATTTAGAACATGTACAACAATTACAAGAAGAAACCGATCAAGCGGTTCAAGTGGTGAGACTGCATGGAGATGTACCATTTGGAGGGATTACTGACATCCGTCCAAGTTTGAAACGTGCGGAAATCGGAGGAATGTTAAATCCACAAGAGTGTTTGCAGGTTGCCAGTACACTTTATGGTGGAAAAAAGCTCAAACGCTTTATTGAACAAATGGAAGATCCAGATATCCCAGTGATTCGAGAGATGGTTGCCCAAATTGAGCCGCTAACTGAACTAGAACATGAGATTAAAAGCTGTATCGATGATCATGGCTATGTAATGGATGGGGCATCCGATCAGTTACGCTCGATTCGAACAAAAATTAGGACAAGTGAAAGCCGCATACGTGAGCGTTTGGACAACTATACACGTTCTAAAAGTAAAATGTTGTCTGACGCGATTGTCACGATTCGAAATGATCGCTATGTTTTACCGGTCAAGCAAGAATATCGAGGTGCAGTTGGTGGGATTGTGCATGACCAATCAGCTTCGGGTCAGACCCTTTTTATGGAGCCACAAGCAGTGGTCGAATTAAACAATGCGTTATCAGAAGCAAAAGTAAAGGAAAAGGCAGAAATTGAACGTATTCTAAGGGACTTATCGGCTCGAATCGCTGCAGATCAGGCAGATTTACGTCAAAATATTGATCTGCTTGCTATGCTTGATTTTATCTTTGCCCGTGCGAAGTTAGCGCAATCGATGCGTGCAGCAATGCCTGCTATTAATGATCAAGGCATTATTGACATGAAGCAAGCGCGTCACCCTTTATTAGCTGACAAAGAGGTGGTCGCAAATGATATTTTATTAGGAGAAGATTATCACGCGATTGTGATTACCGGTCCGAATACTGGTGGGAAAACCGTTACCCTTAAACTCGTTGGATTATGTACGTTAATGGCACAGTCAGGGTTGCAAGTTCCAGCTTTAGATGGCTGTCGCTTATCGATTTTTGACGATGTGTTTGCTGATATTGGGGATGAACAGTCCATTGAGCAAAGCTTAAGTACGTTCTCTTCACATATGACAAATATTGTTGAGATATTAAAGCAAGTCACGGATAAAACCCTTGTGCTCTTCGATGAACTCGGGGCAGGAACAGACCCACAAGAAGGTGCAGCATTGGCGATGGCGATTTTAGACGATGTCGTTAAGAAAGGCGCTCGTATTATTGCTACCACCCATTACCCAGAGCTCAAGGCTTATGGTTATAATCGGGACGGGGTGATTAATGCTTCAGTCGAATTTGATGTTGAAACATTAAAGCCGACCTATCGCCTTTTAATTGGGGTCCCTGGTCGCAGTAATGCCTTTGACATTTCCCGGCGTTTAGGCTTAGCTGATGATGTGATTCGTTCTGCTAAACAATTGATTGGCACCGATTCAACAAGTGTCGAGAACATGATCGAATCATTGGACACCGCTCGTCGAAAAGCGGAAGCAGATTATCATCATGCAGAAAAAGTTTTACAAGACGCTGAACAATTGAAGCAAGATCTTGAAAAGCAGTGGAGTCAATTTGATCGCGAACGCGAAAATTTATATAAAAAGGCAGAACAAAAAGCAGAAAAAGCAGTTGAAAAAGCTCGACAAGAGGCAGAAGATATTGTCGCAACCATTCGTCAAATGAAAGACCAATCTGCGCTGAAAGAACATGAATGGATTGAAGCAAGAAAATTATTTGAGGATGCCCAACCTGAATTGTCCAAAAAAGATAACCAAGCTGAACATGCTCGACCGACAACTCAAACTCAACACCTTGAGGTTGGCGATGAAGTTAAATTGTTAACGATAAATCAAAACGGGACAGTTATTGAAGTGATTGGTGATAATGAATGTCAAGTTCAGGTAGGCATGATGAAAATGAAAGTAAAGAAAAAAGACCTTCAGTTAATCAAGCGTGATAATCCAGTGGTGCAACAACCACTCGCAACGGTTAAAGGCTCAAATTACCATGTGAAAACAGAGTTAGATTTAAGAGGTGAACGTTACGAAGATGCGATTCAGCAGTTAGAGAAATATATAGATGATGCCTTGTTAGCGGGTTATCCTCGTGTTTCTATTATCCATGGCAAAGGGACAGGAGCCTTGAGAAAAGGTGTACAAGACTTTGCAAAGAAGCATCGTCATATTGCTTCAGCGACTGCTGGTGGTATGAACGAAGGTGGAAGCGGCGTGACCATCTTCGAGCTTAAATAAAACAACGGTATGAATCGTTAAAGTCAGGATATAATACGAGTGAGCAGACTGCTAGCCAATAAATGCCCCTAGGTGGTATACTATCCTTTGAAGATGATAAGCTTTATTTTTTAGGAGGAATATAGAATGGCAATTGTAAATGCAACGGATGCAAACTTCGCAACTGAAACAGGATCAGGACTTGTTTTAGCAGACTTCTGGGCTCCTTGGTGTGGTCCTTGTAAAATGATCGGACCTGTTCTTGAAGAGCTTTCCGAAGAAATGGATAACAAAGTAAAAATTGTAAAGCTTAATGTTGATGATAATCAAGAAACCGCTAGTAAATTTGGTGTAATGAGTATCCCAACTTTATTGCTTTTCAAAGACGGTGAAGTTGTCGATCAGGTCGTTGGCTTCCAACCTAAAGAAGCATTAGAAGCGCGTATTAATCAACACGCATAACCTGCGATTTCTCTCCATGCGTTATTACGACTCATTTGATATTGGGTTATATAAATGCGTAAAAAAATCACCTTGCATATATGGCTAGGTGATTTTTTGCTTTTAGTGAGGCGAATATATGATAAAGAAGTGGTAAATATAGACGAAGGGTGTTTGATTAATAAATTATCACGAATCTATTTTCTTTAACTTAAAAAAATAGATAAGTTTTTCAGTACTAAATCTCATATTTCGCTAGTCGAAAAGTAGAGTGAAGTTAGAAATTAACTTGTTTTTGAGCAAATATAATCATAAATTGACAGATGAAAAAGCATAATTACTAAGCTTTTTTAACTAGAATGTTTTATTAAGTAGTACTAAACTATTGTTTTATTCAGAAAATATTGTAAACCACCTTTTGCTATGCTAATATTTCCTACAGATCAGATAATTTTTGCAACGTTTCTATATTGTTGCAATCTTGTCTAGAAATAAGGAGGAAAGAGAAATGGAAGAAGCAAAAGCTGTCGATCAAAATGATGTACAACAAAATAAAAACATTGCAATGATTGCTTATTTAATCTTTTTTATTCCGTTACTAGCGGCAAAAGAATCTAAATTTGCACGTTATCATGCCAATCAAGGTTTGAATTTGTTTATTTTTGCAGCTATTATTAATATTTTAGGTAGATTTATGCCTGTAATTGGTTATTTTATTATTATGCCTGTAGGAATGCTTGCTTCCCTTGCTTTTATGATTGTAGGTATGCTTAATGCGAATAAAGGCCTACAACAACCATTGCCGGTAATCGGTCAATTTGAAATAATTAAGTAGAAGTTTTGAATTGTTATTTTATTTAAAAGCAATTGAGACGATCGACAAAGACCTATGTTGTGAAAGTAGACTTCAGTCTACCAACATAGGTCTTTGTTATTTACACAAGAAATATTTAAATTTATCACAGATAACCGTACGTAAAACGCCTGGCCATAATAGATTGCAGAAAATCATCTATTTAAGTGGTCCGATTCACTTAACGATGAACCGGTGGATGGGTAAGATCGTAGACTAAAACCGCCACATCTTTAAGAAGGATTACAAACTAAGCCCACCACGTCCTGTGGCAACGTCTGTAGACCTACATCCTGTAGCCCTCCGCCTACTGATTGAAGATATGTTTTATATATTAAAACTCAAAATTAAATAAGCAAAAGCAGGTATGTGTTATAATAATAGGTAAGAACTAGATATTAAGATGGAGTGTAGCGCGTATGTCAACATCAATCCAAGAAAAATTAGCTGTCTTACCCGCTCAGCCGGGTTGCTACTTGATGAAGGATAAGCACGGGACGGTTATTTATGTTGGGAAATCTAAGAAATTAAAAAATCGTGTGCGATCTTATTTTGCTGGTGCAAATGATCAAAAAACACAACGGCTTGTTCAAGAAATTACTGATTTTGAATATATTGTGACATCCTCAGAGATAGAAGCATTAATCTTAGAAATGAATCTTATTAAAAAATATGATCCAAAATATAATGTTTTGCTTAAAGATGATAAAAGTTACCCTTACTTAAAAGTGACCAATGAACGCCATCCACGCCTAATTATTACGAGAAAGGTTTTAAAAGATAAAGGAAAATACTTTGGTCCATATCCCAATGTGTTGGCGGCGAGGGAAACAAAGAAGCTATTAGATCGTATTTATCCTTTAAGGAAATGTAATAATCCTCCGGGAAAACCTTGTTTGTATTATCATTTAGGGCAATGTTTAGCCTGTGCAGAAGTGCCCCCATCTAAAGATGAATATCAAACCATTGTCCAAAATGTGGTGACTTTTTTAAATGGTGGGCATCAAGAGATAAAAAAGGAATTGAAAACTAAAATGGAGGCAGCAAGTGAGGCATTGAATTTCGAGCGTGCAAAGGAATTACGTGACCAAATGCAACATATTGATGCGGTAATGGAACAACAAAAAATGACCTTAAATGATCGTGTGAATCGTGATGTGTTCCATTACGCTTATGATAAAGGTTGGATGTGTGTACAAGTGTTCTTTATACGCCAAGGGAAATTAATTGAACGCGATGTTTCCATTTTTCCATTCTTTGATGATGCAGAGGAGACATTCACCACATTTGTGGGGCGTTTTTATTTACAACATAATCATATTAAGCCGAAACAGGTGCTTGTACCCGCACCGATTGATTATCAATTGCTTATTGAATTATTAGATGTTGATGTCACGATTCCATATCGAGGCCGCAAAAAAGAGCTGATTGAATTAGCGGGAAAAAATGCTGAAATTGCTTTAGCTGAAAAATTTTCATTAATTGAGAAAAATGAAGAGCGAACGATTAAAGCTGTTGAGCGGCTTGGTGAAAAACTGAATATTGAAACGCCTCATCGCATTGAAGCATTTGATAATTCTAATATTCAAGGGACGGATCCTGTATCAGCAATGGTGGTATTCATTGATGGTAAACCAGATAAAAAGGAATATCGAAAATACAAAGTTCGAGATGTTAAAGGACCAGATGATTATGACACCATGCGCGAGGTGGTTCGCCGTCGTTATACACGTGTGCTAAAAGAAAATCTACCTTTACCCGATTTGATTTTAGTTGACGGTAGCAAAGGGCAGATGACAGCAGCTATTGAAGTGTTGGAAGATGAATTGGGGCTTGATATTCCTTTAGCTGGTTTGGCTAAAGATGATAAACATAAGACAAGTGAACTCCTATATGGTGTTCCTCCTGCTGTTGTCGATTTGGGTCGCCAATCCCAAGAATTTTATTTAATTCAAAGAATTCAAGATGAAGTCCATCGCTTTGCGATTACATTTCACCGTCAACTTAGGGGGAAAAGTGCATTTAAATCAGAACTCGATGCCATTCCAGGCGTTGGAGAAAAACGACGTAAATTACTATTAACGCATTTTAAATCCATTACAGAGATTAAACAGGCACCGATAGAAACATTGAAAAGGTTAGGTATCCCTGAGCCGACTGCACAGATTATTTTAAGCCATTTAAATGAAGAAAAAGACCTTAGCCAACAGTAATCAGCTAAGGTCTTTACATATTTAACGATAGTGCTGCACCCGCAACTCCACATAGTTTTTCTTAGGTTTTTCTTCTTCAACACACTCACAATTATATTGATATAACGTTTCCATCGCAGCTGCTAAAAAGCCCGATTCTAAACGGTAATCAGTCTCAATTCCCAATTCATAGCGTTTCGAGATCACCCGTGTCTGTAATTTGAAAATATGTTCTGAACGTTTTTCTTTCATCATTTCCAGTGTTCCCCAACCGGTTTTATAGAAAAAATCAATAATTTCATCGATTGATTTCCATTCCATTGCTCGCGCTAAATTTTTTCCTAAAACGTATAAAATCGTTGCTGCATCCGTTCCCAAGAGGTCAGGTAAAGCCACATACCTTAATAAATCATAACCAGAACCACTTGTATCTAATTGCTCAACAACGCTCTTTATTTGTTTCATGTTACTGTGCATAAGTGATGCTCCCTTCAAACATTGACCCTATCTTCTATTATCGCTTTTGAAGACAACGATTGCAATATTTAAAGTAGAAAAAACGTTAAAAAGTATGATCAATTCTTCACCACAATTGGTGGTGTCGCATAAGTTTTATGGAGAGTTAACTGCCATTAAGATCAGTCATCCCTTGCTTTAATCACGCAGAAGTTATTTGCGAATTGTAGGTGAGACGGTGACAGGCGTTGGTTTTTAAAAGAATATGCTAAAGTAAAAGCACAGAAACCGGCATAAATCATAAAATACCATGACTAAATGAATTAATACCCTTCAAATTGCAGCTTTAAGGACAGCAAGGAGGGGTCTAAATTTGAAAGATCACGACTACAAACCGAAGCAATTATTGACCAAACGTGAAAGAGAAGTATTTGAATTACTGGTGCAAGATAAAACAACGAAAGATATCGCAGATGAACTATTTATTTCACAAAAAACGGTAAGGAATCACATATCAAATACGATTCAGAAGCTGGGTGTTAAGGGGCGTTCACAAGCTGTTGTAGAGCTTTTGCGTATGGGGGAACTCAAGCTCTAAACAAAACCGACTTTCCTTTTGGAAGTCGGTTTTATCATAATTGCAATAAATATTATGTGCTATATGTCAAAGAATCATTTTCATCATTCATATTTAATACATACTCAAGAGCTTTGAACTACAATCTAATCCATTTTGTAACGCACTCTAGACGATGAATAATACCTTTATAAGTCATAGACCCCTATTAGAGTAGATTAAATTAATGCATTAATTTAATCATTTGTCGATGTTAATGTTTATCTACCTCTATAAAATCTAATTTATTGTTGTTTTTAAATATTCTATTTCCAGAAAAGCGTACATGGTGCCTTTCTCCTCATTTAATGTTGCTAATTAAATGAGGGGGTACTTCTATTTTATGATTATTTAAAAAAAGAAAGGTATTCTCTTTCTCAACTAAAATATTTTCTTCAGCAACTGTGAAATAACCTTCAGTTACAGTTCCGTTGTAATAATAAAATAAAAAGAAAAAAATAGAGCTAATAATAATAAAAAACAGTATTTTTATCTTTTTCAAAAAAACCCTCTTAGTAGCTCACTTGTATAAGTGAAAAGTCTATGAAAATGAAATAATCAAATATTTTTAACAAATTATAAGTTAAATTTGATAGGGCTGCATCACATCTAACTATTAAGTGCTTTTGAGCTAACTTTAATGATGTGATAAGCCTTTTAGAATGTCTTCTTTTACGCGAAAAAGATAGACGAACCATGAAGAGGCGACGACAATCTTCGCTTGCATTATACCGTCATAGGTTTATTTCAATCCGCGCACCCATAAAGAGTGCGACTCAATCGCATGGCATAACAGGTATTTAGGGGTTTATTTCAATCCACGCACCCATAAAGAGTGCGACATATGCGTCAAGAAAAGACACAGGTCGGTGTCAAAGATTTCAATCCACGCACCCATAAAGAGTGCGACCGGAGATTAATAAGCACCAATGTAGCAAGGCTGACATTTCAATCCACGCACCCATAAAGAGTGCGACCATTTAATGCGTCGGCACAATGTCGGCAATATAGATTTCAATCCACGCACCCATAAAGAGTGCGACCTCTGCCCAATAACCTAGTAAATCACGCTTTTGAATTTCAATCCACGCACCCATAAAGAGTGCGACGGAATACTGGGCAGGACAAAACGGCATAGCGGCTGATTTCAATCCACGCACCCATAAAGAGTGCGACCTTGCCGATATCGACAGCGCGAGGGAAAAAATCAATTTCAATCCACGCACCCATAAAGAGTGCGACGATGTTCATTTAATCGCCCCCTCTCTTTTTATACATTTCAATCCACGCACCCATAAAGAGTGCGACCTTGTTGTATATCTCATTTCTGTTTTAGACGGATAGATTTCAATCCACGCACCCATAAAGAGTGCGACAAAGGGGGCTACTCCGAATGCACAGGAAGGAAAATTTCAATCCACGCACCCATAAAGAGTGCGACCCGACATCGGCGATATCTTGAGCATTGACGATGAAATTTCAATCCACGCACCCATAAAGAGTGCGACTGCGATTATCACCTAAATTAATCCAAAAAAGTTGGCTTTATCTAAGAATTAAATAATTTTTGTAGCCAATTAACAATGAATTGATTTAGATAATAAATCAAAATACCTAGTTAACTAATAAATAGTGGTGCGAATCCCCATGGAAATTGATGTGAGCTTAACATTCGCACCAAATTACATTAATCATCAATATTTGACTTTATTTTAACAAAAACTTTGAAAATAGTGAAGGGTTATGGTAAAATATTCATATAAATAAGACTTTATTACCGGGGTGATTGTTGCATGTATATTGCACATATTCGATCTAACGATGGTGAAATACAAACAGTGAGACAACATTTAACGGAAACATGTAAATTGGCAGAGTACATAGGGAAAAAAATTAATGTGCAATATTTAGCAGGATTAGCAGGTTTGCTTCATGACATGGGTAAGTATACAACCGAATTTAAGGAATATATATTAGCGGCTGTTCAAAACCCTGATAATCCGCCGAAAAGGGGAACTGTTGATCACTCGACTGCGGGTGGGAGATTGTTATTTGAACTCTATTATGGAAAATATAATACTGTTGAGGATATTATGGTTGAGATTGTAGGAAATGCTATACTTTCCCATCATGGATATTTACAAGATTATATAACACCTGATTTAGAATTGAAATTTTTAAATCGTATTAAAGAAAAGGAACTAAAAGGGTATAACGAAGCGAAAGCTAACTTTTTTCGAGAAGTTCTCACTATTGAAGGTTTTCAGTCATACGTTCTTAAAGCAATAGAGGACTTGAAAAACTTTATTTCTCAAATTAATGCCGGAGAAGTAGATAGTTCTATTATGTTTTTAACGAAATATATATTTAGCGCATTAATCGACGCTGATCGAACCAGTACAAGACAATTTGAAGAGAATACACAACCTCAAGAAGCACGACCACATCATTTGTTTGAAGACTACCACAAAAAGCTACTACAAAAAATCGAATCCTTTAAAAGACCTGATCAAGAATCCTCCCCAATTAATAGACTGCGACACGATATGTCTTTGCAGTGTGAGCAGGTGGCAGAGAGACCGTCAAATATTTATAGCTTATCTATTCCTACTGGTGGTGGCAAGACTTTAGCAAGCTTAAGGTATGCACTTAAACATGCAATCTTACATCATAAAAAGAGAGTTATTTATATTGTCCCGTTTACAACCATTATTGAGCAAAATGCTGAAGAAGTGAGACGTATTCTTAATGATCCTTCTAATATTCTTGAGCATCATTCAAATGTTTATCGAGATCGATTACCTGATAAAAGAGCAGAGGCTGAGGATGGTGTGATGAATGTATCGCAAAAATTATTACTAGCTAAAGATAATTGGGATGCTCCCGTTATTTTTACTACCATGGTCCAATTTCTCAATGTTTTTTATGCTTCTGGCACTCGTAACATCAGGCGATTACATAATTTAAGCGAATCTGTAATGATCTTTGACGAGGTGCAGAAAGTTCCAATCAAATGTATTGCGCTATATAATCAAGCAGTTAATTTTTTGAAGAACCATTGCCACAGTAGTATTGTATTGTGTACAGCCACTCAGCCTGCTTTGAGAGATGTAAAACATAATCTCCAGATAGGAGAGAATGCTGAAATGATTGGGAATATCGATCAAGTAATCGATCATTTTTCTAGGGTCAAAATAATTAACCAAGCGACTAGTATGAAAATGTCTACAGATGATTTGGCTGAATTTGTTATAGAACAAGCAAATCAGTTTTCAAGTCAGCTCATTATTCTAAACACAAAATCAGTTGTAAAGAAACTCTATCAGAAATTAAAAGAAACGATGACTGAGGATGGTGTTTTCCATCTGAGTACATCAATGTGTGCGATGCACCGCAAGGACATATTGCAAAAAATTAAAAATAAGTTAATGAAAAGAGAATCAATTATTTGTGTTAGTACACAGTTAATTGAAGCAGGAGTGGATGTTAGTTTTCAAAGTGTAATTCGCTCTTTATCTGGACTAGATTCTATTGCTCAGGCGGCAGGTCGGTGTAACCGACATGGGGAATTTGAGAAGGGGCTCGTCTATTTAATTGATCATGAAGAAGAGAGTTTAAAATGGTTACCTGAAATTAATACAGGGAAAAAAATTACGAATAAAATACTAGTGGATTTAAGTAGAGATCCGAATTCGCACGGTGGTGACTTGTTATCTAGACAGGCGTTGGAGTATTTTTTTAAAAGTTTCTACAAAGAAATGGCTTATGATCTAGACTATCCAATAAAATCTTTAGCAGTTAAAATGACGGATTTACTTATAAATGATAGAAGTAAAAGTGATTGGTATAGTGCCTACACTAGCAAAAGTGGTGGGAAATTCCCCATATTTTCACATGGTAGTTTTCAGACGGCGGCAAAATATTTTAATGTTATTGCCAATCAAACGACTTCAATTCTTGTTCCTTATCAAGACGGTAAAGAAGTTATTGCTGATATAAACGGAAATGAAAAAATTGAAGATTGGTCGCTATTATTCAAACAAGCTCAACAATATTCTGTTAACGTGTATGATCAAGAGTTTTCTAGATTAAAAGATGCAGGTGCAATCATCGCGTATTTTGATGGCCAACTATATTCTTTAGATGAAAGTTATTATAGCCGAGAATATGGGATTGACTTAGAGGGTGAGGCTGAACGTTCAGAATTCATTTTTTAAACCTACCTCTGTAAAAAAGATAGGTTCTTAAAAATAGTATTATATTTGTTGCTTAATTAAAAGGAGGTGTTTTTATGCGCAATAGCATTGAGTTCTCACTTTATGGTGATTATGGTTTATTTACTGATCCATTAACTAAAATTGGTGGGGAGAAGATGACCTATCAGGTTCCTACATACCAAGCATTAAAGGGGATTGTCGAAAGTATTTACTGGAAGCCTACATTAATTATGATAGTAGATGAGCTTAGAGTTATTAATGCCATTCAGATGGAGTCGAAAGGCATTCGACCAATTGAATATGGTGGTGGTAATACGCTTGCCAATTATACTTATTTAAAAAAACCGCACTATCAAGTGAAGGCACATTTCGAGTTTAATCTGAATCGGCCTGATCTGACTTATGATCGAAACGAGAATAAACATCACAATATCTTGAAACGTTCTCTTAAAGCCGGTGGACGTCGTGATATTTTCTTAGGAGCTAGGGAGTGCCAAGGCTATGTTGAACCGTGTAAGTTCGGTGCAGATGCTGGATTTTATGATCAATACGATGAGGTTCATTTGGGTACCATGGTACACGGAATTAATTATCCGGATGAAACCGGGAACAATCAAATGGAAGTGAGACTTTGGAATCCGGTAATGAAAAATGGAGTGATAAGCTTTACTCGACCTGAGGATTGCCATAATGTGCGTCCAATTAAAGAAATGACGCCTAAGCACTTTGATCAAAAAAATGTTCAGTCAGTTGATGAACTTTTTACATTATATGAAGGTGAGGTGAATCAATGAGTTGGTTGCAAAAGCTTTATGAGACGTATAATAACAACACTGATGAAGTAGGTGTGGTTCAAAAACGTTATAATGACCGTGAATTCACGCTTTTGCCTATTTCACATACCACGCAAAACGCTCATATTGAAATCAATGTGACAGAGGATGGTAATTTTCACTCCGCTGAAATATTAGACAAAGAAAACACACTCATTCCCACAACGGAGGCTTCATCAAGTCGGTCTGGAAAAGCAATTTACCCTTATCCTTTGCATGATAAGTTGTCTTATTGTGCAGGAGATTTTGAACAATTTGGTGGTGGTAATAAAGAAAAAGAGCAATTTAATGCTTATATCAAACAGCTAAAGAGTTGGGTGAATGCAAACTCAAGCCATCCGAAAGTGAAAGCAATATTTGATTATGTCAATAAACGATCAATCATTCATGACTTAGTTGAGGAAAACGTTCTTTTTTTAGATAATAACAAAAATTTAATTGTCAAATGGGAAAAAAAATATGAAGAAGTAGTAGGAGACAAGCCAGAAATATTTGCGAAGGTGACTGGTGATGTATCGGCAGCATTTGTTCGTTTTAATGTCCATTCGCCAATCTCGACAACTGAAAATATTTGGTCAGATAAGAGTGTTTATCAATCCTTTATTGATTTTTATAATGAAAAGCTGGAAGAAAAGGATTTGTGTTTTGTAACAGGTGAGTATCTGCCGAGCACTGAAAGACATGCGAATAAAGTTCGACACGCAGCTGATAAAGCGAAATTAATTTCATCAAATGATAGTGTTGGTTTTACGTTTCGAGGGCGATTTGATAAAAGCTATCAAGCAGCCGCGATAAGTTATGATGTGTCACAGAAGGCACATAATGCTTTAAAGTGGTTAATTAATCAGCAAGGTGAAATCATTGATGATAGAGTTTTTCTCGTTTGGGGAAATGACAAAGTTGAGATCGTTAATCCAGGTGCTGATCTGATTGCCTTAAATCCAGCGCTTAAGTTAGAAGATGAGATAAGGGTTGATACATTAAAGCATTATGCTAACCAAGTTTATAGAGCTATTCACGGTTATCACCATGACCTTAAAACGAAGTCAGAGGTTAATATTTTAGTGCTTGATTCAGCAACCACTGGGAGAATGGGCGTGCTTTACTATAGGAATTTGAACAAGGAACTTTATCTTCAAAGATTGATAGATTGGCATCATTCATGCACCTGGGTGCACCGATATAAAAAGGGCGAAGATGGTGATCAACTTTCTTTCTGTGGTGCGCCAGCGACGAAGGATATTGCTTTTGCTGCATATGGCCCGCAGGCAAATAAAAAAGTCGTTAAGGGCTTGATGGAAAGGATGCTTCCTTGCATTGTCGATGGTAGAAAAATTCCTAATGATATTGTGAAAAGTGCTATTTCACGTGCATCAAACCCTGTTTCCATGGATCGTTGGGAATGGTTGAAGACATTAAGTATCACATGTGCACTTATTAATAGACAGGAGGAAATTGGTGTGGCATTAGATTATGAGATCAGAGACCGTAATTATCTTTTTGGTCGTTTGTTGGCGGTTGCTTACGTGATTGAAAATTGGGCATTAAGAGAACAAGGAGAGAAGCGTTCGACAAATGCGGAACGTTATATGGTTAGCTTCTCAAATAAACCGGTTCAAACATGGAAAAACATTCATGCGAGTTTAACTCCATATAAAACTAGACTAGGTGGTCGAGTAAGTAAATTAAACCAATTAATTTTAGATATTACTGACCAATTTGATTTTGAAGATTTTAGTGATGAGCCTCTAGATGGAAAATACTTATTAGGTTTTTCAAGTCAGGTACTTGCTTTAGATAATAGAAATAAAAAAGAAGAGGAGAATGTATAATGTCGACATTAGATCATAAAATTGATTTTTCGGTACTTATTTCAGTCAATCATGCTAATCCAAATGGTGATCCTTTAAATGGAAATCGCCCTCGGCAAAATTTTGATGGATATGGTGAAATTTCAGATGTGGCGATAAAAAGAAAAATTAGAAATCGATTATTAGATATGGGTGAAGCTATTTTTGTCCAATCGAATGATAAAAAGGTTGATCAATATAAGAGCTTAAAAGATCGTGCAGATGCCAATGAAGAATTGTCTCAATATAGTAAAGGAAAAACTAAAGATAATGATAAGTTTGCTGAAATTGCATGTCAATCATGGCTGGATGTCAGAGCTTTTGGCCAGGTTTTTGCTTTTAAGGGGATTGATGTTTCAGTGGGAGTTAGAGGCCCTGTTTCTATCCATCCAGCGACAAGTGTTGATCCAATTGACATCGTCAGTACTCAAATTACCAAAAGTGTAAACTCAGTTACAGGTGATAAAAAATCTTCCGACACTATGGGTATGAAACATCGGGTCGATTTTGGTCTTTATTTATTTAAAGGAAGTATTAATACACAACTTGCGGAGAAAACCGGCTTTACAAATGAAGACGCTAAAAAAATCAAACAGGCCCTTATCACCTTATTTGAAAATGATGCTTCTTCAGCTCGCCCTGATGGAAGCATGGAAGTTTATAAAGTGGTTTGGTGGGAGCATAACTCAAAACTTGGTCAATACTCATCAGCTAAGGTTCATCGAGCAGTTGAAATTGATAGAAAAATAGCTACTCCGAAAAGTTTAGAAGATTATCAGATAAAGGTTAATGAGTTAGATGGTTTAAAGGTTGAAGTATTGGATGGACAATAATCCTGAAGAATATTTAATGTTATCTGGTATTCAGCATTTTGAATTTTGCCGAAGACAATGGGCATTAATTCATATTGAACAACAGTGGGAAGAAAATGTCCGAACAGTTCAAGGTCAGCATTTACATCGAAATGCTGACCAACCTCTTATTCGAGAAAAGAGGGGTGAACGGATTATTGTTAGGGCGATGCCGATTCATTCTAATGAATTACAGAACAACGGCATTTGTGATGTTGTCGAGTTTATTAAAGACCCCACTGGCGTACACGTACATCAACTACAAGGATACTACCGTGCTTTTCCAGTCGAATATAAGCGGGGAAAACCAAAGCAAAATGAATCGGATATTTTACAATTAGCTGCTCAAGCCATTTGTCTAGAAGAAATGCTTCTCTGTAAAATTGATACAGGATATTTGTTTTATAATGAAATAAAAAGACGTGTGGAAGTCCCCATTACGGATTCAATTAAAGATAAAGTGCATGCTATAACAGCAGAAATGCATAAATATTTTAAAAGAAAACACACACCTAAAGTAAAAACAGGATCATTTTGTCAAAGGTGTTCATTAAAAAATATATGCCTTCCTAAACTTATGAAAAAGGAAACGGTGCACCGTTATATTGAAAGGAAGCTAAAGGAATGAAAAAACTCTTAAATACTTTATTTGTTACACAACCTGATGTTTATCTTTCGCTTAATGGTGATAATATCGTTCTTACTAAAGAAAAAGAAAAAATAGCTAGAATACCTCTTCACAATTTAGAATCGATTGTTTCATTTGGATATACTGGTGCAAGCCCTCAATTGATGGGATATTGTGCGGAACAAAATATTTCACTTGTTTTTTTAAAACAAAGTGGTCAGTTTTTAGCGCGTGTATCTGGTAAAAGTAAAGGGAATGTCGTTTTAAGAAAGGAACAATACCGGCTTTCGGATGATGAAAGACAGTCCGCTTTAATCGCAAGGAACTTTATTATTGGAAAGGTTTATAACAATAAGTGGATCCTTGAAAGAATGACCCGTGACTACCCTTTGCGAATTGATGTCGACAAGTTTAAAAGTGTATCGGATCATTTATCCGAACTGTTGATTCATATCAGGACATGTGATGATTTAGAATCTTTGAGGGGGTGGGAAGGTCAAGCTGCATTTAGCTATAACAGTGTATTTGATGCCATGATATTACAACAGAGAGATGATTTCTATTTCAAATCTCGAAACAGAAGACCACCATTGGATAATGTTAATGCATTATTATCCTTTGTATATACATTATTAGCTAACGATACTGCAGCAGCATTAGAAACAGTTGGATTAGATGCGTATGTTGGCTTTTTGCACCGTGATCGCCCAGGAAGAGTTTCTTTAGCGTTAGATTTAATGGAAGAGTTGAGAGGCGTATATGCAGATCGATTTGTTTTATCAATTATTAACAAGAAGGTTTTAAATAAAGAAGACTTTTTGAAAAAAGAAAACGGTGCGATTATTTTAAAAGAAGAAGGTAGAAAAAAACTACTTAAAGCTTGGCAGACAAAAAAGCAGGATAAAATAACTCATCCGTTTCTAGCCGAAAAAATAAGTTGGGGATTAGTCCCGTATGCTCAAGCTATGCTTTTAGCTAGATACCTTAGAGGAGATTTAGACGAATATCCACCTTTCTTATGGAAGTAGGTGAAAAGAAATGCTTGTTTTGATTACATATGATGTTAGTACTTCAAGTGTAGGTGGTACCAAAAGGTTAAGAAAAGCAGCAAAAGTTTGTCAAAACTACGGCCAACGTGTTCAAAATTCAGTATTTGAATGTATTGTTGATTCTACACAATTTGAAGAATTAAAGATAGATTTAGAAAGAATAATAGATGTAGAAAAAGATAGTTTGAGATTTTATCGCTTGGGTGATAACTACAAGACAAAGGTAACACATATAGGGGTAAAAGAAACTATTCAATTGGAAGACCCATTAATTTTTTAGTGCGAATGATAAGTGCACATTAATTTACTAGTTGATTCGCACCATATTGAAGACTATTTTTTAAATAAAAGATAGTATTATAAGTGTTTAAATGTTGTAATTGTTTGTTTTTTAGTGATTTTTTCTTGAATTCCCTTTAAATCTAAGCATATTTAAGTAAAAATCGCAGTCGCACTCTTTATGAGTGCGTGGATTGAAATCTTGTGTTCCGTCACCGCTAACATCTGATCCTGATGTCGCACTCTTTATGAGTGCGTGGATTGAAATATCTTTTTCAATAGAGTGCATGTGAAAAGACACCGTCGCACTCTTTATGAGTGCGTGGATTGAAATATAAATAATGTCTTGCCGATAAAAACGTCAAACTTGTCGCACTCTTTATGAGTGCGTGGATTGAAATAACTTTTTATGTTGCACTTCATACTCAACTAACGACCGTCGCACTCTTTATGAGTGCGTGGATTGAAATGGTTAAAAAAGGCAGAGTAGGTAAAAGGATTGGCGTCGCACTCTTTATGAGTGCGTGGATTGAAATTAACTTGATTAGAGTAGTTTTTCACAACAGACGAGTCGCACTCTTTATGAGTGCGTGGATTGAAATATATTCAAATGGTGTCTTTAAAATAAAATTGTCGTCGCACTCTTTATGAGTGCGTGGATTGAAATACATCGACTATTGGTTCAGTTACAGCTGGATTTAAAGTCGCACTCTTTATGAGTGCGTGGATTGAAATCCTTTTATCAGAAAATCATCATCGATATTAGCCAGTCGCACTCTTTATGAGTGCGTGGATTGAAATCTCATTTGTGGGCAAGAGCAACGACAAGAGAGGTAGTCGCACTCTTTATGAGTGCGTGGATTGAAATGTGATCGGTTTGTCTGGATGGCTATTTACAAAAGTCGCACTCTTTATGAGTGCGTGGATTGAAATATTAGGGTCATAAATAAAGCGATCACCAGACCAAGTCGCACTCTTTATGAGTGCGTATATGAATTGTAAACTTCTTAAATATTGTTTGAAACCAAAGCTCCTAGCATTTCCTAACGTTTATTAGGCGCACCAATAGCACTATTTGGCTGAATAAAGCAGATGCTTCTTAAGCGTTTTTAGTTTTTTAATAATGAAATAAATTTAATGCAATACTATTGAATTGTTTAAGATACAAATAAAAAAGAGGAAACAGTCGATTGCTGTAGAATTAAGATAAATAACAGTTCTTTAAGACTGAGTATTTAGTATTGCTAGATATAAGTAATAAAGAAAGGAGATTACCAGTGAAATTATCACAAAACGTGCCTAATCTAACATTTGAAAAGTTAGAAGAAACTTTAAATACACTGAAAGAAAGGGCAGATAAAACGAAAGAGTCTTTAAACATCTCAATTATCACGCATATGTTTGGTGGTGGTACAAAGGCTGGAGAAGTTGATAAAGATATACCTGTTAGAGCAACTTCTATTCGGGGGAACTTGCGATTTTGGTGGAGAGCAACACGTGGTGCAAATTATACGAGTGTCAAGTCACTAAAAGAGGCGGAAGCAAAGATTTTTGGGGATACGAATCGACCTAGTGCTGTAAAGATATTGGTAAATGAAACTGGGGAAGCTAAATGGACCCCAATACTACAAAGAAAAAACAACAGAACATGGGAATTGCATTCAAGTCTATCTAAATATAAATATGTTCTCTTCCCCTTTGAAGATCGAAAAAGGGACAAACATCAAGATCATACTAATTATTTAAACGCTGACTCTCCTTATACATTTAAACTTCACCTTGAGTACATCCAATTTGAAGCGGATAACATAAATATAAGGGATGAGGTTCATGCCGCCTTATGGGCATGGATTAATTTTGGTGGTTTAGGAGCAAGAACACGGAGGGGGTGCGGAAGCTTATATTGCAAGAGCTTCTCTCCTCCAAAGGAAACTCAAACTCCTGAAACTCTAAAACAGTGGTTCGCCGATAGAGTAAAAAAATATAAGCTAAAAATAGACTCTACTTCGAGAAAAGAGTGGCCGACGCTACAACAAATATTTATCAAGTCTAGTAACTCTAAATTACTTAGTTCTCTTCAAGCTTGGCAATCTGTTGTCTCCCATTACAGCCAGTTTCGTCGCTTATCAAATGGGAAAAGAGGGAGAAGCCATTGGTCGGAACCAGACTCTATCCGCCATATGACGAGAATGGCTGAAGAAGGCCATAAAACCTCAGTTACGATAGAAAAAGAAGATGCGAATATTGCATTTCCAAGGGCTCAATTTGGGTTACCTGTAATTTTTCAATTCCATTCTAAAGACCGTCAAGACCCTTTTCCTACGATCCTTAAGCCAAGGGGAAAGGATCGTTTGGCTTCTAGACTCATTATAAAAGCGGTAGGCGTATCTGAAAGAAGTGCATTTCCTATTGTTGTTACACTAAACCAACCGGAAATAGAAGAAGTGGAACTCAGTTTAATGAAAGAAGTAAAAACTAAAAAACAAAAAGAAGTCAAAGAGCAATTAGACAAATACAAGGGCAAGCTTAAACGAGACGTCGTTTACCCTAAAAACTTAAACTATCAAAAATACCCAATGAAAGAATCTACTTCAGCTGTAGAAGCATTTATTAAAGAGGGGGGAAGTATATGGGAACGCGCCCTTCCAGAAAAACCTTGATGCTTTTTTCGATTGGTCCCGTACAGGAATTTATCGCTCAGGCTAGGAAGACAAGGGACCTTTGGTTTGGATCACATTTGCTATCAGAATTAGGAAAAGCAGCAGCGTTTAAATTAAGTAAGATAGAGGCTCATGTCATTTTTCCTTATGTTGAAAATCTCGAGAAGCTTGATGCTAAGGAAAAAGAAAAAATTAATTCGCCTAACCGGGTTATGGCCCTTGTAGATACAAGTGAACCCAAAGCGGTGGCACTTGAAGTAAAAGCTGCCGTGATTGAGAAGTGGATGAGTTATGCAAATGGAGCACGTGGTTTATTGGGCAGGGACATCAATCCAGCACTTTGGAAGCGTCAAGTTAAAGATTTGATTGAGTTCCATGCGGTTTGGATGGATTGTAAGGAAGAAGCAAACTATGCAGAGGTGAGACAAAAAGCTGAAGAACTGTTGGCAGCTAGAAAAACGCTTAGGGATTTTAAGCCGAACCAACCAAGTCATATGTATGGAGAAGTCAAATCTAGCCTTGATCCAGGTAGGGAATGTGTTCTTGAGAAACATCAATACAAGAGATACGCTCCATTGGGTATAAAGAAAGACGAATCATTAGATGCCATATCTCTTGTCAAACGTTTGTCTTTTCACTTGTCGCCAAATACTAGGCATTTTCCTTCTGTCTGTGATGTGGCGTTTAGCCAACTAAGGAGAAAAATAGAAAAAGACAATTTGTTAACTGATCTTGCGAAGAACTATCAAGAATGGGTTTGGAACAAGTATCCGAAGTTGAAAAAGCGTTTGTTTTCTGATTTATTCGATTCTCGGTTGTTTTATGTGACTCACATTAAAGAAATGGTGGAGGGAGCATATCCAAACAAAAATGAGCAAGAGCAGATCATAAAACTGATTGCACAGAAGTTAGAATCCTTTTATAAGGAAACTAAACTTAACTCTACTCCTTATTATGCCTTTTTGGTATGTGACGGTGATCAGATGGGGAGGGCGCTTCGGAACCTAAAAAACATTGAGGATCATCAAGCATTTTCCAAAAAACTATCAGAATTTGCCGCAAAAGCTCGAAAGATCGTAACGACAGACAAGCGTGATGAAGGCGAACTTGTGTATGCAGGAGGCGACGACGTGATGGCATACTTACCTTTGCATCGTTGCTTAGATGTGGCAGCTAAGTTACAGCAACTTTTTGGTGAGCTTATGAACGAAGCACTTCCGAAAGAAGTAGCGCGTCCAACGTTATCCGTTGGAATTGTCATTGCCCATATGATGGAACCTATGAGTGAAGTCCGTAAGTTAGCAATGGCTGCGGAAAAACAGGCAAAGCGCAAAAGAAATGAATTAGCTATTTTCTTTCAAAAGCGAAGTGGTGGAGACCGCATGCGCTTTAGTGTTTCATTTGATACTGAACCGACACGTAATATTAAGGAAATACTTAAGTTTTATTATAGAAACGTCATGTCGGTTGGAATCGCCCATGCTATACAGTCTTTACATACAGAATACAGTGGCCTTCTTCAAAATCAATTGGTAATGAGTGAAGAGAGGTTGGAAAAACTGTTAGAACAAGAGGTTAGCCGTCTCGTTTGGAAGAAACGGTCAAGCGGTATTGACGATGAAACGGTGAAAAGCTTTGAAACGTTTATCTTGGGACTAATGCGCAAAGGAAAGGGTTCTCCCTTAGAGCGCTTGGATCGTCTTGTTCAACAAATGATGGTTGCAATTCAATTAGAGAAAGCAGGTGATTTTACCGATGCGACAGATTCGAATTCGTCCACTTGACTCGTTAATGGTAAGAGATGGTCGCCCTTTCAAGGATAGTCCTGGAGCACGTGCATACAGCATGATGGATGTTGTACCTGGGGTGATAGCAGGAACTGTGCGAACGATGTTAGCAGAACAAGCTGCAAAATCTCCCCGAGTAGTAGATTATCATACATTTTCAAAAGTACCCGTATACGGCCCGTTATATGTTTGGAAAGGTAAGCCTTTCTTTCCGCTTCCAAGTGACATTGGATTTTATGAAGATGAGAATGGGGCACTACAAATGAATTATAGGCAACCTCAGCGATTAGTGAATGGACAGGGCTATCTTGGAATAGGGGACAAAGGGGAACATGAATCGCTTTGGCCTGCAAAAGTCATTCCTCAAATGGGTAAAGTGTCATCGATTGTCCCTGCTTATCTTTCTTTAGATTGGATGTCGCGCTGTTTAAGAGGAGATTTGTCTCCAAAATCTTGGACAAGTCCACTTGCCGAATGGCAGCAACTAGTAAGAGATAATAAACTGGATTCTACGGATAAGGATGTTCATTTTTTACCCCCTTTTGCCCTTGATGAGCGTGATCATATTGCGGTTGAATCGGGAACCAGAATGGCGAAAGACCAAGCGCTTTTTACGACACAATCCATCGTATTTCCACCGGATTTGGATATGCATGCCCGTGTCGAAATTCCGCAAGAAGCTCCTTGGCCTATGCAGTTGTCAACACTCCATTCTTTAGGTGGCAAACGACGATTGGCTCATTTTAGTGAAAGCCAAGATGATCAGTTTTGGCAATGCCCAGATGCATTAGAACAATCTTTAGATGGGGCACAGTATGTACGATTAGTATTAGCTACACCTGCTTACTTTGCAAAAGGTTGGAAGCCTAGGTGGCTAGATGATGAGCTTTGTACAAATGAAATTTTTGCAAAAGAAATAAGTCGTGAAGTGAAATTGCAATTAGTATGGGCGTGCATCTCAAGATGGCAGCCTGTTTCAGGATGGAGTTATTCTCTTAAACAACCAAAAGCAGTTCGCCGTATGGTTCCTGCAGGGAGTGTTTATTTTTTCAAGGTTACAGAAGGAAATCCAAGGGAGTTGGCGCGGCGAGGTTGGTTAAACACAGTCTCTGATGCAAATAGGCGTAAAGGCGCTTTTGATAAGGAAGATGGCTTTGGGCTAGCTTTATGGGGGACATGGCGACCAGATGAGAACGATATAGATAGTGAAAAGGAGTGTGAAGTTTAATGGAATTTAATTCGAGTCAATTGTTCTTTGTCCATTGCCTTTCACCGGTTCATATCGGGACTGGTGAAGGAGTGGGCTTGATTGATATGCCAATTATGCGCGAGCGTGTAACGAAATGGCCGTTAATTCCTGGTTCGACAACAAAAGGAGTTCATCGGGATTACTTTGTTCAACAAAGGGATAAGGAATCTTGGATTCGCACAGCTTTTGGTGCAGGAAAAGGAGAAGCGGATGCTGAAGGAAACGCAGGCTCTATTGTTATGTCAGATGCTCGTATACTTGCATTTCCAGTAGCAAGTTACTACGGAACGTTTGCCTATGTGACTTGCCCAATGGTGATCAAACGCCTTGAGCGTGATCTGGGAGCAGCCAACGTTTCGTACTTCTCTAATCTTATCGAAAAAGTAGAAGGTTGGGAGAAAAAACTATCAACTAATGAAGATAAAGCTTTAATTGGACATAGATGCGAAGTGACGGATGAAAACAATGAGAAGATTTATCTTGATGAATTTGAGCTATCAGTCGTAATTGATGGCACATTTGGAGAGTTAACAAACAGTTTAGCGAAATTGGTATTTAAAGATGACCATTTTTCACAAGAACTACTTGCCAGCAGGTTAGTGTTGGTTTCTGATGAATCTTTTCAGTATTTTGTGACACAATGCTCTGAAATTACGCCAAGAATCCGCCTAAAAGCGGAAGAGAAAGTAGTAGATGATGGTGCGCTGTGGTATGAGGAGTATCTACCGACCGAGACCTTGCTGTATGGTCTGATCTGGTGCGAAAAGATGGATCAAGTGAAAGAGAGCTGGAAAAGGCTTTCGAAGGGAAGAGTATTACAAGTGGGGGGTAATGCTACTGTTGGTAGGGGGCGTGTACGTTATTTATATACCGGAGGGGATTACTCATGAAATCTCTCGATGCCCATTATGCCAAGATTGCACTGCAAAGTATTCAGGAACTTGAAAAATCGGATGAAGCACTTAAAACTTCCTTTGGAAGCATGTGTCATCAGTTTCCATCCATGGTGAAATTAAACGGATTAAGGTTGACGGTCGCTTTTTATGAATCAAAGAAGGAAAACACGACTCATGCACATTATTTAGCAGGGCTCAAAGCAGCACTGGGGGTTAGCATTTCGGAGAATGACATACCTGAAAGAGGAGCAGAGTATCGGCGAATGACTGAACAAGCTTTGAGAGCATCAATTTGGTTTAAGCGATATGCAGAAGCGATTTTGATATGTTCTCCAACTTCAGATCCTGCCCGGGAGGGAGACGTATGAATGCCTACTTGACACTTACAAAGTATAAAGCCTCTCAAAAGAAGTCGGATTTACTTAAGCAGATAGATAATCCAGACGGAAAAAGTGCTTTTTTTGAGAAAGCTATACTCGATTTTAAAAATTATTGGGGAACAAAAAACGTTAGTTGGTATAAACAACGTTATGCTGCTTATGAGGATCACATCAAGTCAAGCAGTGATACAAATACGTCATTTTTCCTTAAAAGTAGTTTTCCTTTGATTATTGGTCAGGGTAATCCTTCGATACTTGAAACACACCTTACGTTGCACCCTATTTATGGAATTCCATATTTACCTGGATCTTTAATAAAAGGGGTTACAGCCCACTATTGTCATCAAGTATTAGGGAAAGAGGATTCTAAATTCAAACAAGGAGAAGAGTACGCACTCGTATTGTTCGGCTCACAAGAACAGGCTGGAGCAATTCACTATCATGACGCTCTGCCTACTCCAAAATCCATACAAAATTGCTTATCGTTAGATGTGATTACACCACATCATCAATCCTATAATCAAGGTCTTAATCAGGCTCCAAGAGACGATGATTCACCTGTTCCTGTGCCATTTTTGGCGGTTAAAGCTGATTTCAGGGTTGTCCTAAGCTGCGAGGGCCCCGTTTACGCTGAATGGCTAAATATAGCACAGAAAATTGTAAGCCATGCTGTGACTGAGATGGGTATAGGTGGAAAAACAAATGCGGGTTACGGAAGAGTGGAGGTATGAAACGGTGAGCAAAAATAAAAAGACAGTTACAGAAATGATCGCCGATAATTATAAAGAATTGGAACGTTCAATAGCCAGACAACTTCAAATCAACAGTCAGCATTCAGGGACGATAGGAGGATTCCGAGAAGAAGTTTGGAAATCTCTATTTGCACAAATTATTCCCAAAAAATTTTCAATAGCGCGATCGGTTTTTATCATTGATTCACAAGGACAGGTTTCCGCTGAAGTAGATTTGGCAATTTTTGATGAGCAATACACACCGTATATATTTAATTACGGGGAATTGAAATATATCCCAATTGAAGCTGTAGCGGCAGCTATTCAATGCAAGAGTACATCTTTTGATAAAAGTGATGTAGAGCCGTGGGTAGATAGCATTAATAATTTGAAAACCTCGCTCAAATCAATTGCTAGAATGTATTCAAATATGGCAGTGGGAGAATTTGAATATGTAGAAAATGAAGAAGGTAAATTCATTGTGCCTACTGAATCAAAATCTCCAAAGGAAATTTATCAAACCGGAACTAGGCCGATTTTGATTTTATGTCATATGAATCAATCCCTTTCTCAAAGAAGTACAATAAATGAAATTTTTGATATATTATTAAGGCCTAAAGGGGAGCGTTTGGAGGTCAGTTTTTATCAAGATCCGGAGGTGGCTGAACCTCCAATACTATCCAATTGGTATTTACGGTTAAATCATCATCAAGAATGTTATTCAGAATTAAGAAAGGAATGGAAAGGAAAACCTAGTGAACTTACATTGGATAATTATAAAGTGAACGATCCAGAAGATCCAAATAAAGAAATAGCTTTATTATCACTCATTTTCCAATTAAATCAATTACTGATGCTGATCAACAACCCTATACCGTTTCCACATATGGCTTATGTTGAGATGTTCAATTCAGGTTTAAAGAAGGACAAACAATAAGGTTTTTAAATTTATTGTTGGTGCGAACCCTAAGCGCACATAAAATCCCTAAGGCACCCGCACCAAAAAAAGAGCGAAATATGTAAAAGTATGTAATCGATTTAAAAATAATTATGTGTTTTTATAAAGGTAGAGCGAAATTTATCTTAAAAGCAAGGTTAAATTTCCTTTATATAGGAGAATTTCGCTGTCGCACTCTCTATGAGTGCGTGGATTGAAATAACCACGTTTTTAAAAACGTTAGCTGGGTTGATAGGGTCGCACTCTCTATGAGTGCGTGGATTGAAATTAATATTAACAGTGTTAAGCTAATAACTTGTAACGTCGCACTCTCTATGAGTGCGTGGATTGAAATATAACGAAAATAGAATTAACAAGAATAGAAGCTGTCGCACTCTCTATGAGTGCGTGGATTGAAATATCTCTATGTCTTCTAGGCGGTTATCAGTAAACTGTCGCACTCTCTATGAGTGCGTGGATTGAAATCTCATCGGATATAGGCATAGAAGGGGTTTGTTCGTCGCACTCTCTATGAGTGCGTGGATTGAAATTACTCTTTTTGCATCAAATGTGATCTCAGATCGCGTCGCACTCTCTATGAGTGCGTGGATTGAAATCCACACATTTTACAATCACAGAAAAATTAAAATGTCGCACTCTTTATGAGTGCGTGGATTGAAATACCATCCTTAACTACGCTAAATATCAACATTTAAGTCGCACTCTTTATGAGTGCGTGGATTGAAATTTCTGTTTTAAACTTTGGGACTGTTTGATTTGGGTCGCACTCTTTATGAGTGCGTGGATTGAAATCGGTTGTTACTTTGTATTGACAGGAGAATGTGGAATGGGGTTTATGCCATGGTAAAAAGCCTACCTCTTTCAAGATAGACTTTTGTACCTACTTATTATTATTTCAATCCATGCTTATAGCGATTGTGATACTAAATTATGATAAAGTCATTTAAATTAGAACTGAGTTTAAAATGATTCAAAGATAATTCAATAACAAGTAAGTACACCCATATCTGCATATAAATAGTGCAGAAAGAAAGTGATACGAGATGAAGTTAAATAAAAAACTGACAATGAGTGTAAAAGTAGATCTTCTCCTGCCAAACTTGAATTAAAAATAGCTAAAACAAGCGAAAAAAGAGTGAGTTAGCGAGAGTATGTAGCCGCCCGATATGAAAAAGTACATGTCAGGCTGCTATTTTTATACTTTAAAAGGGGCATTTCTGTAAGGAACTAAATTTGACTGAATTTTCTACGTCGATATAGCTTGTCTCCATTTTCTGTAGATAGACACTCACGAATTTCTTTCCTTTGTTCCTGATTCTTCATAGAAACAGTGTTGTTTTTCCTTCCTTCCCTTTGGAGCAAATATCAAGACGGGCACTCATGACATCTCATCTGTGCACCGGTATATGCGTTTCATTGAAGTATAATCATTCTCTGTTTTCATTTCACGCGACATTTGAATTTTAAATGTCTTTCTGTTCCTTATCTAATGAGATGTATTTTACATAAACTTCGATTTGTTTTTCTTTACTGCCGTAATCTGAATCAGCTGTTGGTTGTTTAGAAAGTGGTCGTCCATATCGTTCTGAAAGCTCAAAGAGGGGTGTCCTCATAAAAAGTTTAAATGAAATCTAAAAAAACAAGCATCATTCTGAACTGCATCTCCAATTGTTAGTCTCTAAGTCTAACAGGTGGAGAGCGCTCCATTCTTGATGCTTGTTTTTTATATTCTGACTTCTAAGGCAAACTATTACCTGCTGCTCGATAAAGTTCATACCATTCTTCACGTGTTAACTTCACATCACTTGCCTTAGCGATATCCGCAAGTCGTTTCGGGTTCATTGTTCCAACAATAGGTTGAATCTTTGCTGGATGTCTTAAGATCCATGCAATTGCTATGGCAGAAGCTGTCACGCCTTTTTTGTCTGCGAGCTCGTCTAGTTTAGCATTGACTTCTGGAAATTGTTCATTTCCGACAAAAACACCCTTGAACATTCCGTATTGGAAAGGGGACCATGCTTGAATCGTCATATCATTTAAGCGACTGTAATCAAGAATGCTGTTGTCATAATCAACGGCTTTGTCATGGACCATATTAACATTAAATCCAGCATCAATCATTGGTGTATGCATGAGACTTAGCTGAAGTTGATTGATGATTAAATCTTGATCTAGATATTTTTTTAGTAATTCGATCTGCATTGGATTTTGGTTACTTACACCGAAGTATTTAACCTTTCCACTGTCTTTTAATTCTGCAAAAGCTTCTGCTACTTGCTCTGGTTCAACTAGTGTGTCTGGTCTATGTAGGAGCAGGATATCAAGATAATCAGTATTTAGGCGTTTTAGGCTGCCTTCAACTGAACGGATAATGTGTTGCTTTGAGAAGTCAAAAAAACCTTTTCGAATCCCACATTTTGATTGAAGAACCATTTTTTCACGGACATCTACATTCATATTGATTGCGTCAGCAAAGACTTCTTCGGATTTCCCTCCACCATAAATATCTGCATGATCAAACAAATTAACGCCATGTTCTAATGCATTTTCAATAACATTGCGGGCTTCTTGTTTAGAGAGGCCACTCATACGCATACAACCAAGTGAAATTTCGCCAACTTCTAGATTGCTTGTTCCTAACTTGATAATGTTCATGTTATCTACTCCTTCCTTGAGTATAATCTTATTTTATCATGTTAAGATGAAATAGCGAAGAAAACGCTTTAAATTTATCTGACATATTTATCGCAGGCAACTCTTTGTAAAACGTTCGCCTCAAAATAGAGAGCAGAGCTCATCAAATTAGGTGGGAGCGAATGGACGCTAAACACCTGATTCACTCAACTTCCAATCCGCGGGAGAACAACAAAAACGGCACTTATTGAATATAAAAGTCTATCATCTTCAGGGTAGTATGTTATCTTATTCTCAAGTGATTCTAGTGAAGTGGATACGAGAAAAGGTTAGGTTAAATGACGATCTTTTAAGATTTATGAGCACGTTATAAATATAGAGTGGTCATGTGTATTATTGGGGGAAGTGAGGTGAACATATGTGAATGTGTTTTTTAAAAGCTGGTATCATCCTTCTATAAAATGTTAATATACTTGTATAGGTTGATGTTAAATCATTTTGTGAATGATAAGTTGATCGTAAAGCCATGTTATATGTTCTAAGGAGGGCACATTGATGTTTGACTCTGAAAAGTATAAAAGAATCATTGAACAAGGGGCGACCCAACAAGAAGCGTTTGCTTGGTTTGATCAGCTGGAAACAGTAAATTCAGCAGATATTTTAGGGCTGTGGAAGGGGATAGAAATCAAGACTGGTCATCCGTTAGAAGGCGTCTTATCAGCATCGAATTGGTTTGGGAAGCGATTTATCAATGAAGAACAGGTGTATCCGCTAGTTTGTTTGAAAAATGATGGGACGCTTTACAATGTCAATCCGTGGTTGCTTCCACTCGATTTGCCAATCGATAAACTGCCGTCAATATCTATTAAGCTAGGTATGAAATTATTTCGGCCTTTGTTAGCGACGGATAAAAGTTCAGCAAGAATAAGAATGACAAACTATAGAGATAAGACAAGTGCTAGTCTGATTTATGATGATAAAGCGATTATTGATGTATTTAGAAAAATTGATAATCAGACTTTACTAGGCGTAATGGATTTTAAGACGCGTAAAGTGGACAAATCTTATTTCTTTGTCTTAAAAAAAGTTCGATAATTAATTGAAAGGATTGATAAAAATGAATCGAGTAGCGATTGTAACCGGTGCGTCTTCAGGTATTGGAAGAGAGATTGTAAAAACAATTGATCGAGATTATCCGAATATTGATGAGGTTTGGGTGATTGCTCGCCGTAAAGACAGGTTAACACAACTGTCAGATGAAGTTTTTATTAAACTAAAAATGTTAGATTTGGATTTGGTGCAGTCTGAAAGTATTTCAGCTTTGGAGGCAACACTAGCAAATGAGAAGCCAAATGTAACTTTATTAGTAAATGCTGCTGGCTACGGTAAGTTTGGTAAAATTGGAGAACTTCCTCTAGAAGCGGAGCTAGGTATGGTTAAGCTTAATTGTGAAGCGATGACAGCAGTGACAAGTGTCGTCCTACCTTACATGAAATCGGGTGCTAAGATTATTCAAATTGCTTCATCAGCTGCTTTTGCACCACAGCCTAATTTTGGGATCTATGCAGCAACGAAAGCTTATGTGTTATCTTATAGCCGGGCTTTACATGAGGAATTAAGAGGTCGTGATATTTCAGTTACAGCTGCTTGTCCAGGTCCTGTTAAAACGGAATTCTTTGATGTCGCTGGTGAATCAGCACGTCATTCAGCCATCGCTAATTTGCCAAAGACAACACCAGAAGAAGAGGCGATTCATGTCTTGAAGGCGAGTCGGAAAGGAAAGGCAGTTTCGACGAACGGACCTGTCGCGACAGGCTTTAGGATCGCAACAAAACTATTACCTGTTGGTGTATTACTGTTAGCAATGCGCGCCATTAACAAGAAATAAAATTAGAATCTAATGATCAATGACGGCAAAATGGATATTTGTTGTTTTTAAATTCACCACTCCTTCGGCTTGAATGAGAATGTAAGGACTTCTTCTCGTTCAAGCCATAATAATCTTCGGTCTTTTCTACATATAGAGTGTCATGCTACGTTTTTATCACGCGTCTCAAAATAGAGAACAGCGCTCATCTATTTGGGCGGGAGATAAGGGATACTAATGTCCTGGCGCAACGACCAATCAGTGCGAGAAGAACGAGAATGTCGACTGATTGAAGACTCGTTTTATTAAAACTATCTATTCATTCTACTTCTTCAGAAATAATCAATTGATTAATTTTTACCTAAATGATTAAAAAAATGTTATGATACAAGAAGGAATTCTAACGAGGGAGGGATTGTCAAGGTGGAAAACGAAGCAGTTGATCGTCCAATTGCTCAAATCGAAAAAAATATGCGCTACATAAATGGCATTATTAAGCATAAAGGACGCGAGATTTTAAAGAACTATTCTATTACGACACCGCAATTTATTGCGCTACAGTGGCTTTTAGAAGATGGAGACTTAACAATTGGAGAATTATCCAATAAAATAAATTTAGCATTTAGTACAACGACGGATTTGGTCGACCGAATGGAGAAGAATCAGTTAGTAGAACGGAGACGAGATACAAAAGATCGTCGTGTTGTACGCATTCATCTACTTCCAGAAGGTAAAGAAATCATTCATGAAGTGATTCAAAAACGCCAAGCTTATTTAAGTACGGTTTTAGCTGATGTATCTGCGGAAAATGTTGATGCTTTACATCATGTGCTTGATCTGTTATTAGAAAAGATGAAGTGGGATAAAGAGAATAATAAGAAAAAATAGAAAAAGAGGGATAGAATTGGATCAGCCAATCGGTGTCATAGATTCAGGTGTTGGTGGTCTAACGGTAGCGCGTGAGCTTATGCGCCAATTACCGAAAGAACAGCTTATTTATTTAGGTGATACAGTACGTTGCCCTTATGGTCCGCGTCCAGAAAAAGAAGTCATCCGGTACACGTTGGAAATGGTAGATTTTTTGATGGAGAAACAAATTAAATTATTGGTCATTGCCTGTAATACGGCAACAGCGTTTACGCTTGAATTTTTACAAGAGAAATTGTCCATTCCTGTTATTGGAGTCATTCAGCCCGGTGCTCGGGCGGCGATGAAAATAACCAAAACCAAAAAAATTGGTGTGATTGGTACAGAAGGAACTATAAAAAGTAAAGCTTATCCACATGCCTTGGAGTATATCTCGTCTAAACTAGATATATATGATTTGGCTTGTCCTAAATTTGTGCCATTGGTAGAAAGTGGACAGTTCTCAAGGGAAGCAGCAGAGCAGATTGTTAGTGATTCTCTACAACCCATGCTTAAACATCATGGGTTAGATACATTGATTTTGGGTTGTACACATTACCCTTTACTTGCTGATCAGATCAAGGCGGTGATGGGACAGCGTGTGCAAATCATTTCCTCAGGTGAAGAAACGGCTCGTGAAGTCAGTGTCATTATGAGTTATCAACATATCGCTTATGAAGGGGAAAGGCTTGCTAAACACCAATTTTATACGACAGGTTCCCCTATATTATTTGAACAAATAGCCAATCGATGGATGGACTATCCTGTTCAATTTATTGAACAAGTTACGATAGATCAAACATTAATAGATAATGAATAGTGAGCGAATGGTATAGTTATATATTTATCACAGCTAACCGTCTGTAAAACGCTCACTTTAAAATAGAGAACAAAGATCATCTACTTAGGCGAGAAAAGAACGAAAATGTCCACTGGTTGAAGGTTGTATTTAAAGTCGATACAAACATTGTTGTTTATTGACATGTTTAGTATCGATTTTTTTTGGTAATATTCCATTAGCCATGAAAGGGTAGATGTTAGATGTTTTTGAAAAATAGTGTTCAACACTTTTTTAGTTAAGTAGTTCAACCACATATCTTTTTCTTGTTCACTGGTCTAATTTTTTTATAGGGCTCGTATACATGTTAGTACAAACCATCTGAGGAGGACATAACATGAATAAACGAGTGCTGATTCGATCGATAGGTCTTAGTTTGTTACTTATTTTTAGTGTGTTAACGGTATCTGGTTGCGGCATTTTTAACTCTGAAGACACTTTAGAAGACATAGATGTGCCAAAAGAAGAAGAGCAAGAAGATGAGGAAGAATTAGTAGAAGATGATCAAACAGAGGGTGAAGAGCAAGAAACCGTTGCAAGACAGTTGTTTTTAATTAGTGAGGAAGGGATTGTTGTTCCACAAACGATTGAAATACCAAAAGCAGATTCAAATGAAGTAGCCACACAGGTACTAGAATACTTGGTTAAAGATGGACCTGTGAGTCAATTATTACCAAATGGGTTTGAGGCGGTTTTACCAGTGGGGACAGAAATCTTAGGTCTTAATTTACAAGAAGACGGGACGATGATCGTTGATTTATCAAATGAGTTTAAGGAATATGAGGCTAGTAAAGAGCAACAAATCATTCAAGCGATGACTTATACATTAACACAATTTGATAATGTCGATAAGGTAAAGCTATGGATCAATGGTTTTGAATTAACAGAAATGCCGGTTAACGGCACACCGATTATGAATGGTTATTCAAGAGCAAACGGAATTAATTTAATCGAAAGTGAAGCGATCGATTTACTAAACAGTGAAGCGGTGACCGTTTATTATCCAACCCAATTAGGACCGAATTTCCACTATGTTCCGGTGACTCAACATATTGAAATCGATAGTGACAATCGCTATCAATCGATTGTACAAGCGCTGCTAGATGGCCCTAGTTATCAGTCGAACTTTTTACATGTGTTTAATCCAAATGTGGAAATTCTTGATATTGAAGAGCTAGAAGATGGTATTCTGTCAATTGAATTTACGGAAGAGATTTTAGCTGACGTTAATGAAGCGTATATTGCAGATGAAGTGATTGAAACGTTAGTATTAACCTTGACTGATCAGCCAGATGTGTCAGCACTTTCAATATCTGTAGCCGATATTGAACAAGTTTTCAATGAACACGGGGTTCCTTATATTGAACCCGTTACACGTGATACTTTTGTGCCAACAGGCAGTTTATAAGGCTGATCATCATGATGTATAGAAAATGCGAGCTTGTCACTGTCAAGACTTGGTGACAAGCTTTAATTGTTATGAGACACCACTATTTAAATTGAAGGAGAGTGAAACAGACAAGATAACAGCATATAGGGATATCACAAAGATTGATTTGTTCTTTTTATAGCGAATAAGAGAATGAATTAAACGTATTGGTTAAAAATATGTTACGATAATAACGGAATAAAAGGAGGAAGATGGAATGAGACCCAATAATAGATCTGTTAATCAATTGAGAGCGCTAAAAATAGATACAGGCTTCACCAAACATCCTGAAGGTTCGGTGTTAATTACTGTAGGAGATACAAAAGTGATCTGTAATGCCAGTATAGAAGATCGCGTCCCTCCATTTATGCGTGGTCAAGGTAAAGGGTGGATTACAGCTGAATATGCCATGCTTCCAAGAGCAACAGAGCAACGAAACATAAGAGAATCGTCAAAAGGAAAAGTATCCGGTCGTACGATGGAGATACAACGTTTGATTGGTCGCGCCTTACGAGCTGTTGTCGATTTGGATAAGCTTGGAGAGCGGACGATATGGATTGATTGTGATGTGATTCAAGCAGATGGAGGCACACGTACAGCTTCAATTACTGGGGCATTTGTTGCTATGGTTTATGCACTTGGAAAATTAAAAGATCAGGAAATTCTTAATGAAATGCCGATCACTGATTATTTAGCAGCCATCTCTGTAGGGATCATGCCAAATGGTGAAGCTGTTCTCGACTTGGAATATGTTGAAGATGCGGAAGCCAATGTTGATATGAATATTGTCATGACAGGGGCAGGAGAATTTGTCGAAATTCAAGGCACAGGGGAAGAAGCAACTTTTACCCCAAACCAGCTTCAGCAAATGCTTGATTTGGCGAATCAGGGGATGAAACAGATTTTCTCAATGCAAAAAGAGGCGCTTTCAGACTATGCCACACTGCTGGAGATAGAAGAGGAATAGGTTATGGATAAAATATTAATTGCAACTAAAAATAAAGGAAAAGTGAAAGATTTTAAAACATTGTTTAACAAACAAGGGATTGAAGTGATTTCCTTACTTGATTTAGATGAGGAAATAAGTGATGTTGAAGAAACAGGGATAACGTTTGAAGAAAACGCAGCATTAAAAGCTGAGACCATTGCTGAGCTTATGCAAATGCCAGTTTTAGCTGATGATTCTGGTCTTGCGATCGATGCTTTAGATGGTGCGCCTGGTGTTTACTCGGCACGCTATGCGGGTATGGAAAAGAACGATCAAAAAAATATAGAAAAAGTGCTAGATAAATTAAAAAACATTCCAGAGCAAGCACGAACGGCACAATTTGTCTGTGCCCTTGCTCTTGCTGATCCAAATGGTGATACGGTCATTAAACAGGGTTATTGTAAAGGTCATATAACGCTTGAACCCATAGGGGATCAAGGATTTGGTTATGATCCTATTTTCAAACCAGAGGATTATCCATGTACGATGGCTCAATTAACCCCGGAACAAAAGAGTGCCATTAGTCACCGTGGGCAAGCATTACGCAAGTTAGCAGATTGGTTAGCACTTGATTAGAAAGTAGGGTTAGACATGGCGAAAGTTTTAATAATAAGTGATAGTCATGGTTGGTTAAAGGAAGTTGAATTACTGAAACAGCGTTACGAAGGAAAAGTTGATGAAATGATTCATTGTGGTGATTCTGAACTTGATTATAATCAAGTGGAAATGCAAGGTTATCAAAGAGTAGCAGGCAACTGCGATTATGACTCAGATTATCCAGATGAATTAGCAATAACGATTGCTGGTGAAAAATTTTTCATTGCCCACGGGCATATGCATCATGTTAAAATGAATCTAACACCTATTACATATCGCGCAAGTGAAGTCGGTGCAAAAATTATATGTCATGGCCATTCGCATTTGGCAGCAGTAACCAAAGTCGGTGATCAACTGGTTATTAACCCAGGAAGCATTCGCATGCCAAGAGGTCGACGTGAAGAAACTTATGCCATTTTAGAATGGGACGAGAAGCAAAATTATCATGTCCATTTTTATCGCTTGAATGGCGATGAAGTTAAAGACTTAGCCTATCATACAACTTTAGCTTAGAAGATAAGAGGGCTAAGTCTGTCTTTAGTTCTTTTATCACAGATAATCGTCCGTAAACCAAGGATCTAAAAATAAAGCGTAGAGCAAATCGATTGAGGTGGGTGATAACGGCCGCTCATGTCTTGATTCACTCAACGAACCTCAGTGGGAGATGAACGAAATTTCCCACTGATTGAAGGTTCTTTTTATCTTTTAACAGCATTTTTTTTGAAAAAATAATTGACATAATTGGCGAAAATGACTATAATGAATCTTGTCTGTTACGAAAGATTAACGTTTAAAAATACAAAATAGATCAATAGTGCGGGTGTAGTTTAATGGTAAAACCTCAGCCTTCCAAGCTGATGACGAGGGTTCGATTCCCTTCACCCGCTCCATTATTATGTCCCAGTAGCTCAGCTGGATAGAGCAACGGCCTTCTAAGCCGTGGGTCGGGAGTTCGAATCTCTCCTGGGACGTTAGCTAAATTACCCGCCAAATCCTTATTTAAAAGGGATTTGGCGGGTATTTTCTTTTTGGTGAAGAGAATTAAATTAATACTAAAAAGCAAATTGGGGTTGGATTATTATTAAACCTTATTCTGCATTATTTTTAAAGATGACATTTGCGTAGTTTGCAGCTTCTAAATCTTCCTCAGGAAGTGCATGACCGTAAATATCAAATGTTGTTCCCATTTTTGCATGTGAATGTGTGTGAAGTACAATCAAAGACTAAGAAGCATCAATAACTTTAATAAGAAAGTTATTATTACAAAGTCAACTGACTAGAAGTCTTTTTTTTGAAAAGGACCAAATTTTTTGAATTATTAAGATAATAATAGTTAGAATTAATTGACTATAATGGAACTGAGTTAGGTTTCCTATAGCGAAATTAAAAATGGCTGAGACAGCAAAACTTAATATTAAAAACAAAATAGAAACAATTATATTTATAGAAATCAAGTAGTTAAAATAGACAAATTCCTTCTTTAAAATAAACCAAAAAAACAAAGTCAATAACAAAACAATTAAAATTGCTCCAAGAATATCTGATAATTCATTTAAAAAATTGAGATGTAAGTAATCTTCTCTTTCTATGTTTTTGCCAAAAGCTATTGATAAATTTCTTTTAACAACCTCTTTGTAAATCTCTAAAGAAAAGTAGATGCAATTGCACAAAAGAAATGGAATCCCTATTAATCCAATTCCTTTTTTGTTGATCATAATGCCTTACACTCCCATCTTGTTGATAAATATAAATACAAAATAATGACGAATTCAACTGTATTATTTCCAATATCTTAGCATAATATTGTTTTTGATAAAAGTAGATCGTGAGTGAAAATGAATTGCCAGTTGGGGAAATTTCAATTGAAAATAAAGAAGATATATTTAAACAGTTCCTACACTGGTTGATGAGAGGATTAGGTTTATTATTTTTTCGTTTTATTAAAAAATAGGTTAATTATGTTATATAATAAGATATTAGGAAATTGAAATTCAGGAGGTTTTTGGAAAATGAGAAAAGTGCTAATTGCTTTGGTTGTACTCTTATTGGTAGGTGTTATCTGGTACGTAACGGGTAGGATTATAAATAAAACTCAAACTACGAAGGCAGTGGATGAAGCAATAGAAGAGATGGGTTTCTCAGATGCTATAAGTCATAAAGAAACAGTTTTTGATTCTAAAACTGGAGATTATGAAGTTGAAGTAATTTATGAAGACGAAAAAGAACATTTATATATTTACTATAATGATCAGGGCGACGTTACCGGTTTTGGTCATGACCTTGATGGAAATGAAATTACAGACACATCTAAACTAAAGTATTTAATAGATTATAGAAAGCCACGTTAATGGTGGTGCACCCCAAAAGTTAGAATGAAATTCTAATGTCTGGGGTGCTTTTTTATATGGCAAAATACAGTGATGATTTTAAATTAAAACTTGTTAAAGAATATATTGATGGGCCACTAGGATATATCCTATTATCAAAAAAATACGTCATACCAGGTCCAAAACCTATTAAAAAAGTCGATATACGGTGTAATTTCTTACATGACCGTTATACTGACCGTTTCACTAAACGATATAGAAGGCTTATATGACGCTTTTCATTAATTTAGTTAATAATTCTTTTAATCGACTTGAAGGTGAAGGGAGAATAGGTCAATCATCTGTTTATATTTTTAAAAGAACTGATGGAAATCATGAAGAAGTTAGTCAAGATGAATATGACAATGCACTTGCTTTTAAAAAAGATTTAGTTGAATCCTTAGGAGTTAATTATAAGCATTATATCTTATCATATCGTAGTCTTCATAAAAATAAAGATATGAGAAGGATTATAAGAGAAGTAGATGAGCAGATGACAAAAGAATTTAAAATAAGCTATATGTACGAAATGATAAAAATTTCAATTGAAAATGATGAAATTAAAAGGGAAATATCTCGAGAGAAATTTGACCAGGCGTATTTTCAAAAGTTTATTAAGTTATCAAAGGATAGACAGAATAGGGAAGACTATAAAGAAACTGAATCGTTTTGGAGAAGAACTTATTTAGTGAACTTAGAAGCGTTAATTCTGGAAAAAATGGTATAATTAGATATTCTTATATTTGAAAGGGGATAGTTCTATGTTTTGTAAATACATCAATTAATTGTGGGAGTGATTTTTAAACAAAAGGAGACACATAAATGGAACTTGAAACTAATAGATTAAAAATTATATCTTGTACAGCAGAAACAGTCCAAACTGCTATAAACCAAAACTATGAAAATGGACCTGAAATATCAAACTATTTGGAGCAGTTAAATAAAGACCCTTCTATACTAAACTGGGGGAGTTGGATGGTTGTACGTAAATCTGATGATATAGTAATTGGTGACTTAGGTTTTAAAGAGAAACCAAATGAAAACGGAGTAGTTGAAATTGGATATGGTTTCCTAAAAGATTATTGGAATAATGGTTATGCTACGGAAGCTGTTGAAGTGTTAATACAATGGGCTTTTAGTACATCTAAAGTAGAAAAAGTAATAGCTGATACACTGCAAGACAATTATGGTTCTATTCGAGTTTTAGAAAAATTGGGTATGAAAAAAGTTGGACATAAAGAAAAAGTGATTGATTGGGAATTATCTAAACAAAGTTGTTGATTATTATTTTAGTTATTTGTATTTGTTTAGTGGAAATGATTTTGCCTCGTTCAAAGGGTTTGCATATTTTTGGTTAGCTCCTGCTATTTATTTAATTCCTGGGGTTGGTCAAGTAACACCTACTGCTACAGGTGCCATAGTACTTGGCGGATTAGTTATTGCAAATGGTCATTTACTTTATAAGACAATTAAGAAATTCTTAAATAACCCAAGGAATGTTATTCATTCTACATATGGAATACCTAAATCACTTCTGGGTTCAAAAAGAAATATAAAGTTAGGAGAATTCAAAGACAAGAATGGGAAAACTCCTCTTAATAAAAATTCGGGAACTTTTAAAAACGGGAAATATACTATTAATAAAGATACTGCTGGGCATGGAGAGCGAAAATGGAAGCTTCACAAAAGTGGGAGAAAAGTTGCATCTTTAAACGGAAAGGGTAAAGTACTTAGTGAGTAAAAAGAAGATGGAAAAATGAATAAATTACAATTTGAACACTTGACATTTCATTATCATGATTCTATTAATGTGTTTACTAATCTAGAAGAAAAAACAGTCATCTTTATAAATAAAGATCAGGATGAAATTCATGGTGTTGTAGAAATTAAAGAAAACAAAACATTTAAAATTCATCCGAGATATAACGTCAATTTCCTAATCGATAAAAATGAAATTACCGTAAATGTTAATTATGTAGATTCAGAATAGTGGTGTTTGTTGCTAATTAAGAGCCCACTATAGGCTCTTAATTAATATAAGAAGACTTAATTGTTTTGGAGAGAGTTGCGAATGGTTTGGTGTAAAATGGAACTTTAAGTTATGGTTCGACTTTAACTTTTGCTGAACCGTTAGAAGAATTAAAAATTTCCCACTTAACTGCTTTAGTGGATCAGAATTGGATAATAATTAGACAGTTAAGTAGACTTAATAAAAACATAGAGGATATGAAAAACAAGACATCCGAGTAGGGTGTCTTTTATAATGGAAATTGTAACCATTAAATAATGGCTCTAAAATATATGTTGGGGTAAAGAAAAAATTGAGAGAAATAAAAACACGCAATCTCCTCATTTGTTATCATTTGTTTAGAGGAACAAAACAAACAAAAAGGAGTTGCGTGCATAATGCATTTTAACATTTCTTTACCAGGATTAGAAGGGGTTATGGTGACAAAATCATTTGAACAAGATGGCTATTATCAACTTCATGTAGAGTTGGCGCGTGTTCCTCATCATTGTCCGAATTGTAGCCAAGTAACAGAAAAAGTCCATGATTATCGGGTCCGAAAAATTCAACATCACCATATTTTTGGTAGACAGACGCTTTTATTTATACTTAATAATTGTAAAGTTACAACATTTAATTTCAATATTATTAAATTATATAAATCAACTTATTCTCATCACTGACAAACCCACCTCCACCCTCATCCGTGTCAAAGCGATCACTTTTTTACACATACAGGTGTAGTAGGTTTTACCTATTTAATGTATGATTGAGTTATAAATAATTTGTATGAGGTGATTATAATGGAGGTAGCGGTTAAAAGCTCGACAGTCAAATCTTTAGAATTTATTGGTGGGTTGTGTATTCTAAGTGGAATTATCTTAGCTTTTTCAAATTCAAGTACAGTTACAGATTACATTAGTGAATACTTTGATAAGTAGCGTTATTTATGAGTTCCTAACATTTGCTATTTTAAACAGCGAAGGGTTTTAAAGACAACTGATGTAGATGAACTTCGAGAACTTTTAGATAACTTACGAGCTATTTAAGGTGAAGAAAAAGTTTTTTATACTAACGGTGAGCTATACTTCAAGATAGCGTTTAATTTGTTTATATGATGTAAATTATTTTAAGGAGATTTTAAATGATTGAAAAAATGAAATTAGATAATTTAGAAGAATATGATGACCCTATTTTATATGATAAGGAGAACGATACATATACAGAAGATATCATTTTTTTAGAAAAATGGGCATCGAAAACTGAAGGTATAATTGTTGATTTAGCTTGTGGTACAGGTAGAGTAACTATACCCTTAGCAAGTAAAGGGTATAGAGTAATAGGAGTGGACCTTCATAAAGGTATGCTTAATGAAGCAAAAAACAAAACTTCTAACCTTAATTTACAGATAGATTGGGTGGAACAAGATTGTTCTAAATTAGATTTGAAAGCAAAAAGTAATCTGATATTTTCCGTAGGGAATTCATTTCAACATTTCCTTACAAACGATGCTCAAGATGACTTGTTAATGTCTGTGAACAGGCATTTAGAAACCAACGGAATTTTTATATTTGGGACAAGATTTCCAAGTGCGGAGGAGTTGTTTCAACCGAGTAAAGAGGAGTACTGGAAAACATATATTGATAGGGATACTCAAAATGAAGTAGATGTTTATACAGTCAGTAGCTATGACCCTTTAAATCAATTGCAACACAATACAACGATAAGAAAATTTAAAAATGCTGATGAAGAAATAGTCAATGAAGTAAAAACAAATATAACCCTACGTTACGTATTTCCAAAAGAAATGGAACGGATTTTAACTGACAATTGTTTTGAAATAATCAATGTTTACAAGGACTGGAAAGAAACTCCTATAACAGAAGATAGTTATCAGATGGTGTATGTTTGCAGAAAAGTTAAGGATTTTAAAAAAGAAAAGTAATTGATTTGGACATTTCCTTATTTAACAAACGGGTGGCGATAGCGAAAGAAGCTATCGTGACCTTGTTGAAGAAACGGGGAGTACACTTTAAGAAGAAATTGAAAGAAAAAGGTGAAATAATGGGTTTTATAATTTTATTTTCTCTATCTGGATTTGTAGTTTTATAATACATAAGGAGTCATGTGAATGCGTTTAATAAAGGGCGAATAAAACATCTAAAAAAGTTGAACCTTAAAAGCATATCAATCCTAGTAAGATGATGAGGGGGCAACAAAAGATGTCTGGAAAAAGCAAGAAAAAAATTCGTGTGATCACAAGTTCTTTGTTAGCTTTGTTACTGATCTTCGGTGTAGTAGGAAATATTGCATTAGCTCACTTTTCTGATGTTATCACGGCGCCTTTTACTACAATCGACATCGAAAGTCGGGAAGAGGCGGAAGCGCGCAAATATTCGGAAACTGTTGCACAAATGATTGTTGATGAAGGGGTTGTTTTGCTCAAAAACAATGATAACATGCTACCGATCACAACGTCGTCCGAGAAAAAAACAAAGGTAAACGTTTTTGGCTGGAGCTTTACGAATCCGATTTATGGGGGAACAGGTTCAGGTAAAGTGAACATTGAGACAGCCATTACCCCGAAATTAGGACTTGAAAATGCAGGATTTGAGATAAATGAACAATTATACAATGATTATGTAGCGTTAAATATCGAGAGACCGATCATTGATTTAGACGGTCAGGACTGGACGATTCCAGAGCCGATTGCCACCGAATTTTACACCGCTGAGAGGATGGAGCAGGCAACAGATTATTCAGATATTGCAATTATCTTTATTGCACGTTCCGGCGGTGAAGGGGCAGATCTTCCAAGAAGTATGGACGGTCCTGATACTTTTGATCTTGAAGGAGGACTTTTTGGAGCATCTGGGAGTAAATATGGCTATGAGGATGACCTTGATCCTGACAAGCATTACCTTCAGTTAAGTAATCGAGAGAAGGGGATGGTTGATGCGGTTACAGCACATTTTGACAATGTTGTTCTTGTTGTTAATAGTAGCAATCCCTTTGAACTTGATTGGGTAGATGGATATAGCCAAATTAAGAGCATTGTAACTGTCGGCGGACCGGGGCAAAATGGATTTAATTCCGTCGGGAAAGTTCTTTCGGGGGAAGTGAATCCTTCTGGGAGAACAGTAGACATCTATACGAGGAGTCTTCTGGACCCACCGGCAATCACGAATTTCGGTGATTTCGACTACGTTGTTGAAAATGTTGACGGCTCCTATGAGCAAGCTGTAGATGCAAAGGGGGTACCTTTAAAGTACATTGATTACTCGGAGGGGATTTATGTCGGCTATCGTTTTTATGAAACTGCGGCAGTTGAAGGCGCTATTAATTATGAAGAAAAAGTGCAGTTTCCATTTGGTTATGGTTTAAGCTACACGACCTTCGAACAGGAAGTGGTGTCAGAAAGCCTGGACTGGGATGACACAGATGTTACTTTTGATGTAAAAGTAACAAATACCGGTTCGACGGAAGGGAAGGAAGTTGTTCAAATTTATTATTCTGCACCATATACAGGAAAAATAGAAAAATCTTCTGTTAATTTGATTGCTTTTGACAAGACGGATATGCTTCAGCCAGGTGAATCAGTGACGATTACCATTTCATTCAAAGTAGAAGATATGGCCTCTTACGATTACGATAAGATTTATAGCAGCACAGGCTCGTATGTTCTGGAGGAAGGTGAATACAAGCTTTATCTTATGCACAACTCTCATGAGAAAATCGAGGATATTGGTTCCAAAAGTCTTGCCGAAACAGTGTTTGGCTCCGGGCGTTCTACAGATGGACAGGCGCCAGTCAACCAGTTTGATGATCATGTGACCGGAGAGGGAAGTATTGCTACCTATCTTTCCAGAGCAAACGGCTTTGAAAACATTAGTCAAATTGATAATAATGAGGAATTAACAATCACAACAGATGATGGAGAAAAAACAGTTAAAGGAAAGCTTATAGAAGCTGATTTTGTGAATGTTATTAACAGTGCACGCTATGATGTGCCAGCCGACAAGCATACAGATCCACCGACGACAGATGCCAAGAACGATAAGAAGTTAAAAGATTACATTGGTGTGGATTATGATGATGAAAGCTGGGGTGAACTGCTTGACCAATTGTCTGTTAATGACATGGTTGATTTGGTCACGCTTGGTGGTTATCGCACTGTTGAAATTCCTTCGGTGGGCAAGCCGGCAACACGAGATTATGATGGACCTTCTGGAATCTCAACTTTTATTTCAAATGATTCCATAGATGGGACTGCATTCCCCTCGGTAGTTGTTCTGGCATCGACTTGGAATCTACATCTTGCAGAAAAAATGGGAGAAGCCATTGGTGCTGAGGGACAGGCTTATAATGTAACCGGCTGGTATGCACCAGCGATGAACATTCACCGTACTGCATTTGGTGGAAGAAATTTCGAGTATTATTCAGAAGATGGGCTCTTGTCAGGTAAGATGGCAGCTGTTACTACGAAAGGGTATGAAAGCCAAGGTGGATATGTTTATATGAAGCACTTTGCGCTAAACGATCAAGAGCAAAACCGTACGCTTGGTGTCTTAACATGGAGTAATGAACAGGCGATGCGGGAAATTTATTTGAAGCCGTTTGAAATAACGGTGAAAAAAGGGGGAGCAAGTGGTGTGATGTCTTCCTTTAACAGTATTGGTGCTGTTTGGTCCGGTGCGAGTAACGCCTTGCTCAAAGAAGTACTTCGCAAGGAGTGGGGCTTTCAAGGCATGGTCAATACCGACTTTTATATGAATGGTCCTGGGTTGGAAGAGTTTCCTTACATGGTATTTGAGCTTGGTATCCGCAACGGTAATGATCTATATTTAACCGGATTGGCTCCTAGAGGTGTCCCTCAAGTGAATACCGCCAGCAATGATACTCTATGGGCAATGCGTGAAGCAGCGCATAATATTTTATACACAGTTGTTAATAGCAATGCTGTTGAAGAACGATAAAGCACACCTTTATCACAGCTAAGCGTCCATAAAACTCCCGTCTCAAAGTAGAGGATAGAGCTCACTGATTTAGGCGGGAGCTAACGGACGCTCATGTCCTGATTCACGCAATGACCAATCAGAACGAAGACGCCCACTGATTAAAGGCTCGTTTTATGAAATTCGACGTCTGCAAAAATGAAAAGTAGCCAATCGGCTAAAATATCTGCATACAAATAAATGAAATGTAAGTCACTTGACATCAGTCACTTCTCGTCAAACCACTTCTCCATTGCTTGTACACTTATAATCCATTCTTTACGTGAACCACCAGGCTTTTGAAAATACTTTATAAGTCCCAATTCAATCATTTCATCTAATTCTTTGTTTAAGGATGGCTTTAATTTGTTTTTAACGGTTTCTTGATTCTTTCCCCATCTGAAAGCTGCTTCAGCTGGTGTCATATAATTATTAATTTCTTTTTTCATTTTCTAGTTCCTCCAGTTGATTTAATAGTTTGTCTTTCTTGATGCAAGCACAAATATCTTATACCGTATCAATGGTATACCCCAAATAAAACCAAGTAATTTCCCCCTTTTTTAATCTTGATGTTATTTGAAAATTTATAGAATTTATTAATAAATCATTTCAAAAAATTTATAAATTTAGTATTCCTTTTTGAAAGACTAATATATAATTAATTTATTTATGAAGGTGATAACCACGTTGGAAATGCTTCCAAATATAGTTTTGTTTATCGATGTGTTAATCATTTTGCCTATTATATTAGCATGGATGTCTTGATATCTAAAAAGTAGCATTGCTATTCTTATGGTCGCACCTTTTATTGTGGTTAGCGTATTGTCCTTATTGTTGGCCATTCGAATTTTGAAAAATAGGATTGAACATATGGATTTATGATGTTAAAAATGAAAAAGGAGGGAAATCATGATCGGTTGGTTAAATATAGGTAGTTTTGTGTTGGGACTCGTTGCTTGGATCCTTCCCATTGTCAATTTGACACGGTATATGAAGCCGATTAATAACAATTGGATGCTCTTTTCCATGTTGAGCATGAGTGCATGTGCTATATCACTATTCTTCCAGCTTTTAAATGACTATAATCGTGTAAAGGTTGAGGATTGGTCGGCTTTAATGGACATAATGGGTGGTCGAGCGTCTATAGCAGCCATTCTTCTCATCGGTACTATTAGTTTGAATATTATCACTTTAATTGTCTATCAGCGTAAACTCAAAAAATGATAAAAGGAAGTATAGGGCGTTTACCATTGGATTCCATGTGACAATATTGTCATATCGTTAAGCATTTTGTTCTATCAATCGATGTTAAAAGGTCATGTCATTTGCTACGATAAGGTTACTAAATATTTTTGAGAGGAATTTTCAATGGAAGCATTTTTATTTATCGTATCTATATTGTGTCTTGGGTTAAGTTTTGCGGTGTTAATTTCAGGTATTTTTAAACATAATGTAAAAGATGTTTTTAAAACTAAATATGCAAAGGTATCTGTTTTGTTATTAATTATTTATATTGTTATATTTATTGCATATTTAATCATCGCAAATTAAGTATTTGATGAGGGCGATTGGTTTGGTTTGTGTAAGCTGAAAATGACTTGGAAACTAGTTCTCCATTATCTTTGAAGATATCATTACTTTGGTGATAGTGATTAGGAGTGTATCAACCGAACTGATCTGCATAGCTAATTTGATGTTCAGTGGTGAAAAGAGGATGATGCGTTCACCTAAGACCTTAGCAAAATTTCGATCACCCCCCAGTACTGTAGAGGATACTGAGAGGTGACTTTGAAAAAATTGATTTACAACTCTGCTCATTACGTTGATGTAAGTCAAAGCATACTAATCTGAAAATCTATCGTTGTCTTATTGTTAAATTACCAGCTAGGGATTGGGGTCCCATTAATGCGCAATGTGTTACTGTACACATTTGCGCTACCGCTGCTTTGATAACCTTCTACTGTAAGTGCAACTTCATACATATTACCCATTGGCATACCTAAGTTTTCCCAAGCTCTAAAGTGGTCACTTACAGATATGGTTCCACTAGTTCGTCGCGTTCTACGAACACTCCAGTACTGTTGGAAAGTGGCATCCCCTATAATGGAAGGCTGATTGTATCTAGTGGTTTCATAGATATCGTAAACACCACCGTCAACAGTAATCGTTCCTTTTGCGTTAGCTCCTGGTGGGCGCCAGCTTCCCCAGCTATCAACGATGTAATATTCAACAAGTGGATTAACCGTCCATCCGTAAACGCATAAATAAGAATTACCATTTGGTTGGTAGTTGACACCGTAATTTATTGAAATATTACCAATCTGATGGTGTCTTTGCGTTTGATCGAATTTTCTACCTTTACGGAATAATATATTGTTGACATTATTCCACTGGGCACTGAAAGTACCCCCTTGGTTAAGTGTCATACTTCCCCAGCCACCGCTATCTTTCCAGAATTCGTAATCGTAGCCACCGTGGTTGCCGATTGAATTGTCGGTTCTTGTTTCTGCATTAACAATGGTTGCTGGTATCGTCAGTACAAAACAAACAACGGCAGCAAAAACCAGTTTGAATACTTTTTGTTTCATCGTTTTATTCCTCCTTTTGAAAAAATGGCATTTATTGTTACAGTCATGCTTTTAAATCACGCTGCACTTCAGCCCTCCCTTTCCGCCAGGATTTGTAAACGTTTACAGATTTAATTTTATTGTATTTGGTAAAATTATTTCACCACCTAAACTATAGTTCATACCATAAAAAGTTCAGCTGTTCAGTTGATCATCGATAAACTTACTAAAAAAATGTTTAATAATTTAAATGGCTGTTTTTTCTTTTGTTAAATCGTTAATAAAAGGAACCTTCAATCAGTAGGTGTTTTCGTTCTTCTCCCACGAATTGGTCATTGCGTGAATTGAAATAGACAGTTCAAACGTTTAGTTGTTAATAAATCAATTTCCGGTAAATGAAAACATTTAAGTGCTATCCGCTAGCGACGTTTAGCAAAGTAACTTAAGTGTTTTCATTAATTAAATTCTTTTTGTAGCGATGGCTTTTCTCATTTTTTCAATTGATAATTTTCCAGCTTCTTTTCTAGCCATTAGTACGTTAACATAAATAGCATCAATAACACTGAGTTGTGCAATTCGTGAAGCTAATGCTTCAGACCGAAAGTCGGTTTCTTCCGAGAGTGTATATAAGGGGATGTCGACTTTTTGACTAAGTGGTGATTGGGTGAAGCCGGTGATTCCAATTGTTTTCACTCCATTTTTCATAACGGTTTCATAGATATCTAAAATGTCTTTTGTTGTTCCTGTATGAGAGATAAGGATAGCGACATCTTCACTTGTCATTTGAGAAGCTGCCATTAATTGCATATGAGTATCTGCTTGAGCAAAAACACTAATACCCGTACGAATTAATTTATGGTAACCATCTAAAGCAATGATGTTAGATCCGCCACTACCAAAAAATTCCACCTTTTTTGCCGACAATATGGCTTCTACTGCATCTTTAAAATATTTTTCATTGATAACTTTTAAAGTATCTTCTAATGTTTGGATGTTAGAGTGAAATACTTTTTCAAGAACGGTTTTTTCATCATCATTTGCTGATATATTTTCATGGATATCTTGTATGGGTTCTACAAATTCAGCAGCTAAAGCAATTTTCATAGCTTGATATCCCTTGAAGCCTATTCGCTTGCAGAAGCGAAAGACTGTTGAATCCGCTAATCCAATTTCTTCTGCTACTTGATTAATCGTTCCGTGAATCACTTTATTAGGATTTGATAAAATGTAATCTGCTATCGCTTTTTCTTTATCACTAAATGTCGAATAATGTGAACGGATGCTCATCAAACATGAATGTGTATCTGAACGAGACATTAAAATACCTCCTGAAAAATTATATTACAGTTATTATAAAGGTAATTTAAGAAAAATTAAATGTTTAATCAAAAGTGCTTTCATAATAACAAGTCCTATGGTAATTTTTCTAAAAAAAATTAGAAAACGCTTGCAAAGAATAATATTTTTTCGTATTATTTAATTAAGGAAAAATATTTTGCTGGAGGGATTGTAGTGAAAGTTGCGATCATAGGGTTAGGGAAAATGGGGATGAATCTGACACGAAACTTGTTAGGTAGAGGTTATCAAGTGATTGCGTATGATATTAATGCTAATGCAGTGTCAGAAGCAGGAAAAGAGGGGGCGATTGAAGCTTATACGTTGGACGATGTTGTTATTAAATTGGGTCAAAAAAAAATAATTTGGATGATGGTCCCAGCTGGCGATGCCACAGAGCATCTTATTAAATCATTAACGCCTAAACTAGTATGTGGAGATATATTAATTGACGGTGGCAATTCAAACTATAAAGATACCATTCGTCGTGCCCATGCTTTAAGAGCAAAAGAGATTGGTTATTTGGATGTTGGAACGAGTGGGGGAACGGAAGGTGCGAGATATGGTGTTTGTATTATGATTGGCGGAGATAAGCAAGCCTATCAAGAGGTTGAGCCGATATTCAAGGACGTTTCTGTACCAAATGGCTATCTATATACAGGGCCTTCAGGTAGTGGCCATTTTTTGAAAATGGTTCATAATGGCATTGAATATGGAATGATGCAAGCTATCGGTGAAGGATTTGATATCTTAGAGAAGTCAGTATTTGATTATGATTTTGAACAGGTCGCTCGTGTTTGGAATAATGGCTCGGTGATCCGATCATGGCTGATAGAGTTATTACAAGATGCCTTTGCAAAGGATCAATATCTAAAACAAATCAAAGGAGTCGTCCACTCATCAGGTGAAGGGAAATGGACGGTAGAGACAGCTTTAGAATTACAAGCAGTCGCACCTGTGATTGCATTATCATTAATGATGAGAAATCGCACTCTTGAACAAGACACTTTTAGTGGGAAAGTGGTCGCTTCGTTGCGGAATCAATTCGGTGGTCATTCTGTTGAGTCTTATTAATTGTTATAGGGGAGGAATTATAGATGTCTGGAACCATGTTAATTCTGGTAGCGATTGCAGGGATATTTGGTTTGTTGTTTTTAGTCATAAGGCAAAAACTTCATGCTTTTGTTTCCTTAATGGTAGTTAGTTTGCTTGTAGGGATAGCCGCAGGAATGCCACTAAATCATGTTATTGAATCTATTGAGGCAGGAATGGGAGGGACACTAGGATTTGTTGCCATTGTAGTCGGTTTAGGTGCTATGTTTGGAAAAATGCTCGAAGTGTCTGGTGGTGTAGAAAGATTAGCACAGACCCTTTTAGAGAAATTTGGGGAGGACAAATCGCAATGGGCATTAGGTATTTCTGGTTTTTTGGTAGCTATTCCTGTGTTTTTTGATGTAGGTTTCATTATTTTAGTCCCAATAATTTATGGGTTAACTAAAAAAACGGGACGTTCTCTATTATATTATGGAATACCGCTATTAGCAGGATTAGCGGTGACACATAGTTATATCCCACCAACACCTGGTCCTATAGCGGTAGCCAATTTAGTTGGAGCGGATTTAGGATGGGTGATTTTATTCGGAGTAATTGCTGGTATTCCATCTATGCTCATTGCGGGACCGATATTTGGTAAGTTTATTGCTGGAAAAGTTCACGTCAAGGTTCCGGAATATATGAACTTTCAAGAAAAAGTGCCTGGAAAAGATTTACCGAGCTTTGGAATGATTGCTTCAATTATCCTTGTTCCGTTAGTATTAATCTTAGTTAATACATTATCTACGGTTTTATTTGAAGAAGGTCACATTGTTAGAGAAATCACTACCTTTGTTGGTAATCCGATTGTAGCATTAACCTTAGCAGTATTGGTAACGTTTACATTCTTAGGGACCAAAAGAGGATACTCTAGACAAGAGGTGCAAGATATTGCAACAAAGGCATTAGAACCGGCGGGAATTATTATTCTTGTGACTGGTGCAGGTGGGGTGTTTAAAGAGGTATTAATAGACTCTGGTGTAGCTGATGTATTAGGTGAACAAATGGCTGCATCTGCGTTGCCTCCCATTTTATTAGCATTTTTAATTGCGGCGGTTGTTCGCGTAGCACAAGGATCTGCAACTGTTTCAATGGTTACTGCAGCTGGCTTAATTTCTCCAGTATTATCAATTATGGAATTTGACGGTCCCTCGCTTGCTTTAGTTGTGATTGCCATTGCAGCAGGTGCAACTGTACTTTCGCATGTGAATGACTCCGGCTTTTGGCTTGTTAGTCGTTATTTTGGATTAGAAGTTAAGGATACTTTCAAAACTTGGACCGTTATGCAAACATTAATTGGTTTAGTAGGTTTATTAACGGTTATGGTAATCAGTTTATTTATATAATAAATATTTATGGATCAAGAAATACAGAATTATTAGAACCGATGAATAAACCTTTCGTATTTAACATTGTCATAGGTATAATAATAGTAAGTTAAATGATAGTGGAGGAATATACAATGAAGAAATATATGCTTGGTGTAGACATAGGAACGACCAGTACAAAAGCGGTTATATTTAATCGAGCTGGTGCGGTCGTTGCACAACAATCTATTGAGTACGCATTAGACACACCTGTCTCTGGGGCTGCTGAACAAGATGTTAATGAGATTCTAAGAGCGGTTAAGTATACGATAAGGGATGTTCTGTCTATTAGTGGTATTGATAAAAAGGCACTAATGTTTGTTTCTTTTAGTGCAGCAATGCATAGTTTAATTGCTGTCAATGACAGAGGTGAGGCTTTAACGGCAAATTTAACATGGGCAGATCAACGCAGTGAACCATACGTAAAAGCATTAAAAGATAATCAAGGTCATGAGCTGTATCTTAGAACGGGGACACCAATACATCCGATGTCACCTTTAGCAAAGATTATCTGGCTAAAAAATGACAGGCCCGAAGTGTATCGACAGACAGCCAAGTTCATTTCAATAAAAGAATATGTTTTTCATCATTTTTTTAATCAATATGTTATTGATTATTCTATTGCATCTGCAACCGGATTATTTAATTTGATTGATTTAGATTGGGATGATCAGGCGTTGGCAGTAGCTGGTATTAATCGAAACCAATTGTCGCGAATTGTGCCAACAACAGAACGATTAGAAGGTTTGGATAAGAAAGTTGCGAACGAACTTGGCATACCACAAGACCTGCCTTTTATTATCGGGGCAAATGATGGTGTACTTGCCAATTTAGGTGTAAATGCGATTAAGCCTGGTGTTGTTGCTTTAACGATTGGCACAAGTGGTGCGATACGTACGGTTACTAACCGCCCCGTTACGGATCCAAAAGGTAGAATCTTCTGTTATGCGCTAACTGATAAGCATTGGGTGATTGGGGGACCAGTTAACAATGGCGGTATGGTTATGCGTTGGCTTCGTGATGAGATGGGCTATCAAGAGGTAGAAAAAGCTAAAACGTTAGGACGAGATCCTTATGATGTCATTACGGAAAAAATTGCCCATATTCCTGCTGGAGCAGAAGGTCTTATTTTCCATCCTTACTTAGCGGGGGAGCGTGCGCCGTTATGGAATGCACAAGCGCGTGGATCATTTTTTGGATTAGCCATGCATCATAAGAAAGAGCATATGATGCGTGCGGTTTTAGAAGGAATAAATATAAATATGTATACGGTTATGCTTGCCTTGAAGGAAATGATTGGTTTTCCCGATAAAATCCATGCAACGGGTGGTTTTGCAAAATCAGAGGTATGGCGACAAATGTTAGCTGACATATTTAATCAAGATGTCCATGTTCCAGCTAGCGTCGAAAGTTCTTGTTTAGGAGCAGCTGTATTAGGTCTTTACGCAATAGGTGAGATTGATGACCTTGACGCAGTCTCTGAAATGGTCGAAACTGTACAAGTTAATCAACCTATTAAAAACAATGTCAAAACTTATACAGAACTCATTCCGCTCTACATACGGTTAAGTCGACTATTAGAAAGTGAGTATGCAGCAATTGCTATGTTCCAGCAAAACCATACTAACTAATTCTCTCATATTAAATGCAGGAGGGGAGTTGGATCTTACGGTAAATCATGTTTTAGCTGCACATTTATTGATTAAATATTATGGCTAAGAAATAAGAGTGGGATAAAAATAAATAAGTCAATATAATAACCGAACTATAATAGGTATTCAACCAATTGTAGTTCGGTTATTTATTTTTATTTTTTGGGATAAATAATTTAGCAACTGAAATATGCGAGAATCCCGGGGGCAGGGCGATCTGAAGATCCACTCGGAAGCGTCATTTGTTTTGCTTAGTGAAAGGTTAGACTAAACCCGTCACGTCGTGTGACAACGTCTAACTGACCTACAGTTTGTAGAGATGAAACCGTACTTCCATTTATTTCATAACAGATAACCATCCGTAAATCACCCTCAAAATAGGGAGTAGAGCAAATCAATTTAGTTGAGTGATAATGGACGCTTATGTCGTGATTTACTCAACGAACCTGCAAGCAGTGGGCGAAGAACGAAAATACCCACTGATGGAAGGTTCGTTTAAAAAAATCGTTCGTGTTTAGAGCGAAAATCGTTTATTTTGTCCCAAGCTCTTTGTGCTTTTACTAGCTTTTCTTGGAGGTGGCGTTTCCACTAAAAATTTTAAAATTAATGTTCTTCTAAATGATCAACAGATACACTTTTTTTATCTTCTGGATTGGATAATGGATGGATAGTGGCTAGGTTTTTATCTTGATCCACATGTTCAATATAGACTTTCTCACCGTTACAAGTGACATGAATCATATCAGGTATCATCGTTATTTCTTGTGCACGTTGTGCTTCGATAAGGCTCACCACCTTTGTTTTGGCATATCTTTATTTTACACACCTGTGTTATATTTATACCTTCCAACTCGATATGGTAAATCCGCACTAAATAATGGTTAAATAAGTTTATTTTTAGCATATTTTCAAGTCTTATATACATGACCGAAAATAGCATGCATAAAATAGAATATAGAGAGGAGGTGCCATGGTGAATGTTGAGATGGTTGTTAGTTTGGTTGCTTTGTTGGCAGCAATATTTAAGAACATAATCTCAGCATTAAAAGATTTAAGTGACATGCGAGAAAATAAAAGAAAGAAAAAGAGACGACCGCGATACTTAAAAGGTCGTCACCATTGAGTAGGATATTAGGGAGGTGTTTTCCTCCCTAATATATAATATAATGCGAACCTGCAAATTGCATGCGAAAAATTTTTAGCGATTTACGTCAAAGTTATAAAGTGCTTGTAAACCAATAGATAATCCGTTAAAGTAAACCATACGTTTAAGATTTACGACAAATGAACGGTTAACAACATGTATATTTCTTGACTATGAGGTAAATAAGTAAACAAGTAAGAAATTTCGTTAGATCTTCTTTTAAAGCACATTTGCAGCTTTGGATAAATTTAGTCTATAATTGAGAAGGACATTAAGCTAACGCTTATTTCAATGCTTAGTGATTTTTCTGCTTTTGCAAGTATGTTCTGTTAAGTTCACACGTATCTTTTATACAAGGGAGGGATTCGTGTGGAACAAGTACTCATATTTGCAACAGTGTTATTACCTATTGTGTCTGCTTTAGTGGAAATGATTAAATTAACATTCAATTTACCAAAGAATATCATTCCATCGATTAGCTTTATTATCGGCTTATTAATCGGTAGTGTTGCCTATCCTTTTACTGACCTTGAGCTTGTCTTGCGCCTCTGGGCTGGGGGATTAGCTGGTTTGTCAGCAACAGGCTTGTTTGAAATGGTGAATAAGAGGGAAGGAACTACTAAAGCATAGATACAGACAATAAGTAGAGGGAAGGAGGGGTAGATAATGAACCGGCAACATGATAATGTTGTCCTGTTCCCTAAGCAAAAGCAAGATCTTGAAAAAAATGCTTATCAAGCCATGCAGGATAAACAATTTGCAGATGCACTAAACTATTTAAATCAATTAATAGCTCATGGTGTTACCGATCAAGAAGTAGCCTTAGGTAAACTGACGTGTTTAATTGAACTTGGAAGACAGAAGGAAGCCGAGCAAATGTGTGAGGACCTTATTGCTAAGCAGGACGACAACTATTTTTCATACATAAATATTTATGCAACATTATTATTTCAATTTCATAAACATAAAGAAGTCGCAGAGCTTCTTGATGAAACCTTGGAACATGGTCACATTCCTAGTTCTTTAAAGGGGCAATTAAAGAAGCTATATGAAGTTAATCAGCCATTAGTGAATGAACAAGTCGAACAAGAAGTTAATGTAACAAAACATGAATTAGAAGAAGCGATAGACAACCATGACACGATGGCACAATGGCATTTAATCAACCACCTTCAGCGTGCTGATATAAAACCATACATAGATTTATTTGCAAATATGCTTGTAGAAGAAAATATTCATCCAGTCATTAAGACGGTTATTGTAAGCCTATTACAAGCAGAATCCATTAATCAAGAGTTCGAAGTCGTGAAATTCAGTCAACGTTTAACGATTAATCCGAGTGTTTTTCCTTATATGAACAAACATCCATTCCGTTTAAAATTAAAAGAGACGCTCGCTGACCTTGAGCAAAAGGATCCTTCTTTTTATCGGTTTAGCAATCAACTCATTGACCGTTATTTCTATGTTCATTATCCATTTGTTCCAAAAATGGATGAAATAGACGCCATGAATCAAGCAGTTATTGCCATCGTTAAGGCTTCATTTGATCCCCAAACAGGGATCGATGAATCTGCTTATTCAATAGAAGTGCTAGAAAAGATTAACAGAATGATTGCATGTGAACAAATTTATTTTTCCATTATGGAAGAATAAATGAAAATATCCACGTTCTAAATAGTAAATCTTGAAAGCGCGTTTGTTTGTGTTATAATAAAAGGGTTGATTTGCGTTCGGTCTTGTATCAAAAATAATGTATCATGAATGAACGGCAAATATAAAATTTATACATGTACGCATGGAGGGAAAATAAATGACAGCTAAGTGGGAAAAGCAAGAAGGTAATCAAGGCACGTTAACCGTTGAGGTCGATGCTGAAAAATTTAACGAAGCCTTAGATCAGGCGTTTAAGAAAGTAGTAAAGGATGTACAACTACCTGGTTTCCGTAAAGGTAGAATTCCACGTGGGTTATTCGAGCAACGTTTCGGCGTAGAATCTTTATATCAAGATGCAGTTGATATTATTTTACCAGAGGCATATGCTGGCGCTGTAGATGAAGCGGGGATCTCGCCGGTAGACCAACCTGAAATTGATATTACACAAATTGAAAAAGGTAAAAACTTAATTTTTACAGCCAATGTTACCGTGAAGCCAGAAGTTAAATTAGGCGAGTATAAGGGCTTAGAAGTTGAGGAGCAAGATGTTACGGTTACTGATGAAGATGTTGACCAAGATATTGAAAATCAACGCCAAAATCAAGCAGAACTTGTTGTGAAAGAAGAAGGAACAGTTGAAGATGGTGATACCGTTGTTCTTGATTTTGAAGGTTTTGTTGATGGTGAAGCATTTGAGGGTGGTGCCGCTGAAAATCATACGTTGGAAATTGGCTCAGGCTCATTTATTCCGGGATTTGAAGAGCAACTTATTGGCAAAGCTACTGGAGAGGAAGCAGAAGTTGAAGTTACTTTCCCAGATGAGTATCATGCTGAAGATTTAGCTGGCAAAGCTGCAACTTTCAAAGTGAAGATTCATGAGATCAAAGCAAAAGAATTACCTGAATTAGATGATGAATTTGCTAAAGATGTAAATGATGATGTAGAAACATTAGCTGAGCTAAAAGAGAAAACAAGAGAGCGATTAGAAAATCAAAAACAATCTGACGCAGAGAATCAAAAGCGTGAAGCACTCATTAATCAGGCAACTGAAAATGCTGAAATCGATATTCCAGAAGCGATGGTGACGACGGAATTAGATCGTATGCTTCGTGAATTTGAACAGCGTCTACAGCAGCAAGGAATGACCTTAGATATGTACTTCCAGTTCTCTGGTCAAGATGAAGATGCGCTTAAAGAACAGATGAAAGAAGATGCATCAAAACGTGTTCAAACAAACCTTGTTCTTGAGGCTATTGCTGAGGTGGAAAATGTCGAAGTAACTGAAGAAGATGTTAATGAAGAATTAAAGACAATGGCAGAAATGTATCAAATTGAAATTGAGCAACTGACTCAAATGCTTGGTGGCAATACGGATGCCATTAAAGAAGATCTGAAATTTAAGAAAGCTGTTGATTTCTTGGTTGAACATAGCCAAACCAAATAAATCAGGGATAAATAAACAAGGCGGTTACTTTTCGCCTTGTTTTCTACCATCCAAACCTTTTTACATATTGAGTCGAATACACATACACTTAACATCACTTTGAATTTTACATAAGATAACATACATATAATAAGGATGCTCGTTTAGCGTTCAAGTAAATGGGTAAGACTAAAAAAGGGACTTTAAGAGGTATTATTTTTAATATCTACTGTTATTTGATATGATGAAGAAGTAATAGGGATATAGGCACCTAAGTTGCTTCTCCTTTTGCATATCAACCAAATATAGCGTATCATACGTGATTAAACACAACACGTATTGTTTTTTAATTATAGAGGGGTGAGAGTAATATGTATAAGTTCAATGAAGAGAAAGGCCAACTTAAATGTTCTTTTTGCGGAAAAACACAAGATCAGGTAAGGAAATTAGTAGCTGGTCCAGGTGTATATATATGTGATGAATGTATTGAACTTTGTTCTGAAATTGTCGAGGAAGAGCTCGGAACAGATGAAGAAGTAGAATTTAAAGATGTACCGAAACCTCAAGAAATTCGATCGATTTTAGATGATTATGTCATTGGACAGAACAAAGCAAAGAAGAATCTTTCAGTAGCTGTTTATAACCATTATAAGCGAATTAATGCGACGCGTGGCACCGATGATGTAGAGCTTGCGAAGAGTAATATCGCAATGATCGGTCCGACCGGAAGTGGTAAAACGTTGCTCGCTCAAACATTAGCAAGAATCTTAAATGTACCTTTTGCAATAGCTGATGCCACATCTCTGACTGAGGCAGGTTATGTTGGTGAAGATGTTGAGAATATTTTACTTAAGCTAATTCAAGCAGCAGATTATGATGTGGAAAAAGCTGAAAAAGGTATTATTTACATTGATGAAATTGATAAAGTTGCTCGCAAATCAGAGAACCCATCAATAACAAGAGATGTTTCTGGTGAAGGTGTTCAACAAGCATTGCTTAAGATTTTAGAAGGAACGACAGCAAGTGTGCCACCACAAGGTGGAAGGAAGCATCCGCATCAAGAATTTATTCAAATTGACACAACCAATATTTTATTTATTGTAGGTGGTGCCTTTGATGGGATTGACCAAATTATTAAAAGTCGTCTAGGTAAAAAAATAATTGGATTTGGAGCTGAAACAGATTCCGATGAATTAGATAAAGCTCAGTTGCTCCAAAAAGTTTTACCTGAAGATTTATTAAAGTTTGGTTTAATTCCTGAATTCATCGGAAGGCTACCTATTATCGGAAGCTTGGAACCATTGGATAGAGAGGCATTGATTGAAATACTAACTAAGCCAAAAAATGCCCTTGTTAAACAGTATAGGCGACTTTTCCAGATTGACAATGTAGATCTAGAATTTGAAGAGGAAGCGCTTGAAGCAATTGCTAAAAAAGCAATGGAACGAAATACGGGTGCGCGTGGTTTGCGTTCTATTCTTGAAACGATTATGTTAGATGTCATGTTTGAATTACCTTCTCGTGATGATATTAAAAAATGTATCATTACGAAGGATACAGTAGAAATTGAGAATGGGCGACCCAAATTATTGCTTGAAGATGGTTCGATGATTGATGAAGAACCAAAGGAGAGTGCTTAATTGTTAGCTATTAAATCCCTTGTGTAAAGCAAGGGATTTTCTATTCTATTACATCATTACATAGATTTGGATTATTTAGACCGGATTTTTTTAAAAACTTATATGTGATTTCGAGATAAACATGGGTATGATAAAAATAAAGAACAGGGAGGGACGTTCTATGAGTGAAGAAAACCCGATATTACCACTACTCCCGCTTCGCGGTATGGTCGTTTATCCATCAGTTGTCATGCATTTGGATATTGGGCGTAAGCATTCGGTTGAAGCGTTAGAAATGGCGATGATGCATGATCGAAAGATTTTACTTGTTGCTCAAAAAGAAAGTGCAGTTAAAGAACCAACGAAAGAAGATCTATATCTTAATGGTACGATTGCTTATGTTAAACAAATGTTAAAGTTGCCCAATGGTACATTTAGAGTATTGGTTGAAGGAATCAAGCGAGCAGAAGCTGTTTCTTTTCAGCAGACTGACCCCTATTTCTTAGTTGAAGTTGTCCAATTGGTTGAGCAAGGTTTGGTTGAAGAACCAAGGCAATCGGCGTTGATGCGAACCCTTTTGGATCAATTTAAAAAATATGTTGAATTATCAAGTAAATTATCGAAGGAAACCTATGAAAGTGTTATTGATATTGCAGATTTATCACAATTAACAGATCTAATTAGTTCACATTTACCAATTAAATTATCGATTAAACAAGTGTTGTTAGAAATGATTGATGTCGACGAACGGGCGCAACAATTAATGGAGTTAATTTCTAATGAGCAAGAAGTTTTGCGTTTAGAGCAGAAAATTGGACAACGCGTAAAGCGATCAATTGAACAGACGCAAAAAGAATATTATTTGCGTGAACAAATGAAGGCAATACAAAAAGAGCTAGGTGATAAAGATGGGAAGTCAGGAGAGGTCGCAGACCTACAAGAGAAAATAGGACAAAGTAATATGCCGGACCGAATTTTGAAGCTGGCTGAAAAAGAGCTAAAGCGTTTTGAGAAGGTACCACAAACCTCAGCAGAAAGTGCGGTTATCAGAAATTATTTAGACTGGCTTGTTAGCCTTCCGTGGTCAAATGAAACAGAGGATCACCTCGATGTTGATCACGCTGAAGCGATTTTAAATCAAGATCATTACGGCTTGGATAAAGTGAAAGAGCGTATTTTAGAATATTTAGCTGTTCAGCAATTAACCAAGTCTTTACGTGGTCCAATTCTTTGTTTGGTTGGGCCGCCAGGAGTAGGAAAGACTTCACTAGCCAAATCTATTGCCCGGGCAATAAACCGCCGTTTTGTTCGCTTATCGCTTGGTGGAGTCAGAGATGAAGCCGAAATAAGAGGACATCGTCGTACTTATGTTGGGGCGATGCCTGGCCGCATTATTCAAGGTATGAAAAAAGCAGAAACGATTAATCCGGTGATGTTACTAGATGAAATTGATAAAATGGCAAATGATTTTAGAGGCGATCCATCAGCAGCTATGCTTGAGGTATTAGATCCTGAGCAGAACAGCCAATTTAGCGATCATTTTATTGAAGAGACGTATGACCTTAGTAAAGTCATGTTTGTTGCAACAGCTAACCATTTACAAACGATTCCTCGACCGCTGTTAGATCGTATGGAAATTATCTCTATTCCAGGATACACCGAATTAGAAAAACAGCATATTGCCCGCAATTATTTACTACCAAAACAATTAGCAGCACATGGATTGAAAAAAGGTAACTTACAAGTGCGTGATGAGGGTTTATTAAAGTTAATTCGGCGTTATACCCGTGAAGCGGGTGTTCGACAACTTGAAAGGCAATTGGCTGCATTATGTCGAAAGGCAGCAAAGTTGTTTGTATCTGAACAAAAGAAGCGGATTGTGGTTACCGAAAACCAATTAGAAAAATTATTAGGCAAACCTCTCTATCGTTATGGTATGATGGAAGAAGAAGATCAAATTGGAACGGCAACAGGTTTAGCGTATACAGCTGCAGGTGGTGATACGTTAGCGATTGAAGTCAGTATTGTACCTGGTAAGGGGAAATTAGCTTTAACAGGTAAACTTGGTGATGTTATGAAAGAATCTGCACACGCAGCATTGAGTTACATCCGATCAAGAGCGGAACAATTGAAGATTGATCCGAACTTTCATCAAAAACAAGATATTCATATTCACGTTCCAGAAGGGGCGACACCAAAAGATGGACCATCAGCAGGTATTACGATGGCAACTGCACTTATATCAAGTTTAACCAATCATCCCGTGCGTAAAGAAGTAGGAATGACAGGAGAGATCACTCTTCGTGGGCGAGTCTTACCTATCGGTGGATTAAAAGAAAAAACATTGAGTGCTCATCGTGCTGGGTTGACTACCATCATCATACCAAAGGAAAATGAAAAAGACTTAGATGATATCCCTGAGAGTGTTAAACAATCACTAACCTTTATTGCCGTTGACCATTTAGATCAAGTACTTGAACATGCGTTAGTGGGGGAATAACATGAAAGTAACAAAATCAGACATTACTATTAGTGCTGTAACACCTAAGCAATATCCGCCAGAAGGATTACCTGAAATTGCATTAGCAGGCCGATCCAATGTAGGGAAATCATCGTTTATTAATAAGCTTATTAATCGAAAAGCTTTGGCACGTACATCTTCTAAACCAGGAAAGACACAAACCTTAAATTTTTACTTAATCAATGACATTTTTCACTTTGTAGATGTTCCGGGTTATGGCTATGCAAAGGTATCGAAGACTGAACGTGAAGCCTGGGGTAAAATGATGGAAACGTATTTTACTGAACGAGAAAATCTACAAGCTACTGTACTTGTCATCGATATTCGTCATCAACCGACAAATGATGATGTGGCGATGTATGATTTTCTAAAGCACCATCAAATCCCGGTTCTTGTTATTGCTACTAAAGTGGATAAAATTAAAAAGGGACAAGTAGCCAAACATGTTAAGCGTGTTAAAGAGACATTAGCTTTAGAAAATGGAGATCAGATTATTCCATTTTCAGCTGAAACGGCCCAAGGAAAAGAAGAAGCATGGCGTGTCATTAGCTCCTACTTACCACACACCAATGGGGGTAAAGCTTAATTGATCAATGTTACAAGATTGGGTTGGTGTACAGGTATACAAATATGGGCGCCTCAATCTACTATAAAGATAAAAGGTTGTATACTATTTGACGTTGGTGAAGGGAATTCTCCATTTCATGCGTTTGTGAAATGGGGGTAGACTTTCGCTAACGTCATTTCTATTTCTCTAAAAATAGAAATGGGTTCGATCATCCAGTGATTCGCTTTCAGCAGGCACGGCTTCAGCTAACTCATGTGCGCACCAAACGCGCACATGAGTGGATCTTCAGCTCGTGCTATTCCTGCAGGGGTCTCATCACTTCCTGACCGAACCCGAATGAATTTACGTGTAGATAGCTAAGTTAAGATCTATTGAATCGAAATCAGCCCAAAATGCACCTAACCAAACAAACATTCAAGCAGCATAATCCGACTTGAATATTTGTGAAATGCATCTATAAAATTGCCGGCAAAAATTCTCACCAACGTCATTTGACAAAGAACCAGATAAAAAAGATAGCATTCATGCTATCTTTTTTTAAATAGTAAATAGATGCCGAAAACGATTAAGCCAACGGGCCAATAATCCTCTAACCAATCAATAAGTTGATGTATGGATTGAGCAAATTGTGAATTTGTCATTGATAAAAGGATGAAAAGACCAAGGGAAAGTAGAATTAATCCGGGGTACAAGCCAGCCTTCGTCTTTTGATAGCGAAGGAGAAATGCTATCCCAATAATAATTGCATAAACACTCCAGTGTTCAACCCATTCAGGATAAACGGAAACAGCATGGAAGTGAATACCGAGTCCTAAAAGAATCGTTCCAGGAAAAATTTTATCATGATCTCGACTTAGATAGCCGTGAATAAGCAAACTCAATCCTAAGACCATAAACAAACTAGGCCATGTTGAAAAATCAGCTAAAAACGGCAAGTCCCATTGTTGAAGTAAAAAGTAAAGACCGACTCCAATCAAAATAAATGCACTTAATTGATTTTGTTGACGCATGAAAACCTCCTCTGCCAATACCGTCATAAAGTTGATTGGCTTTAAAAACGATGATAAGTTGCTAAACTATTTGTCTATTATAAACTATCGTCTATTTTATCAGAAAGGTAAAGGTTTGCCTATTCTAAGATGGAGGTGACGGTTTGGATGCTGTCATGTTGAAGCCATTATCACCATGCTCCATAAGAGAAAAATGCGCAGTTGACCAAAACCAATTACAGATAATGTTTGAATCGATAATACATATAAACGGTGTTGATCAAGTGGTCATTTTATCTACTTGTAATCGAACTGAATTTTATTTAGATATCGATTCACAGCTTTTTTTACATTGAGATCTTAAAAGCAAGCAGGCGTATAATAACCGTCTGTTTTCTTTTGAGTCTAGAAATAACTTAAAGAGTGGTTATAACCTGTATCACGTAGACACTTATCTTAGTAATGTTACGCTAGACTGTTATTTGCCACGTTTCTTTTTTCAGCTGTTTGATGTAGTGGATAGACCACAGAAAATTTTCTTGTCTTTTGTTCATATTTACATGTTAATCTAAGTTAGGGCTTGGTTGAAGTCTGCTGACAACTTGACATATTCTTTTGATAATATCATATATCTGTTAATGAGGATGTGTTGAGTTGAAAGGAGGAAAGTTGATGCCTGAGCAAGAGTCAAGGTCATTTCAGTTCGATTTAACTGAAACATTATTATTTCATAAGTCAGAAGGGGTTTCTGAAATGTTAGGGATAGGTCTTGATCCGGAAATTTCTATTCAAACCTTTCCTGATTATGTTTCAGTACGAGGAATCATTGCTTTAACAGGTGAGTATTTACCTGATGAAATGGATGAACAATCTGATATAGATGAGCCAGAAGTGACAGGGCGTTATTTTAAAAAGGTTGTTCGAGATGAGGATGGAATCTGCGAATTTTCACACCATTTCCCTGTAGATATCTCTATTCCACATGAACGAGTGAAACGGATGGATGAGTTATCCGTAAGCGTTGATAGCTTTGATTATCATTTACCGGAATCTTGTAAATTGGAATTAGAGGCATCTCTTGTTATTCAAGGCCTGGAACACGATCGGGTTGAAGAGACTAAAGAAGTGGAAGAACCTGAAGATAGTGATGAGCAAGTAGAAGAAGCGGACGAAGTAGAAGATAGAATTACATTTGATTTGAAAATTAAAGCAGAAGAAAAGGAGGCTGAGCAAAGTAAAGACGGGGAAGAAGATAAAGAAGATGATAAAGTGATTCAACTACAACGGGAAGATTTAGAAGGACAAAAAACAGAAATTGAGACCAAGGAAGAGATTGCGCCTGACCCAGAGATAGTTCCCGATAAAGCTCAAGAAATGATTGAAGAAGACATTCGCAGTGAACCATTAACAGAAGAAACTGCCCCTGACGCCGAGGTTGCAGAAGAAAGTCACTCAGATGAAACTGTACAACGACCAACCTACTTGTTAGATTTGTTTGACCAAAGTGATTCAGAGAAAGAACAGTATACAAAAATGACAATGTATATTGTTCAGGAGCAAGACTCTTTAGAGGGTATAGCAGAACAATATGGTGTCAATACAATGAAATTACAAGAGGCTAATCGGTTAGAGTCATTAGATGTTTATCAAGGTCAAATCATATATGTGCCGAAGTAAAAATAAAAAGTGATGACACCTTTCAATAGTAGTGTTCATCACTTTTTCTATTTAAATTCAAAAGCTGCGCGCTATTTATTACAGATAAGCGTCCATAAAACGCTCCCGAAAATAGAGAACAGGTGAGAGATAACGGACGCTGATGTCCTGATTCCACTCAGCTAACCATCAGTGAGTGACGGACGAAAACCCCCGCTGATTGGAGGTTTATTTTATATCCATTTTAAGTAAAAAGAAACATAGACGCCAATAAATAAACCCAGTAAAAAGACATCAAGTGTTGTTGGAAAAAATAAGGTTCTGATTAGTTGGACGATACAGATTGGAAGTAAACACCTTTCAATCACCAAAAGCCATTCTCGACACCATGGTGGCAAGCGATAGCGATAATATCGAGACATAATCCCACCCTTTCATTGAAAAGTATAACACTCTACTAAAGTAGTTAATAAACAAAGAATGAACACTAACGCACGAAATGTAATAAAATGTATATGTGTTTGTAGCAAAATCAATATCAACTTTTATCATAGTATATGCACAAGTTTTAAGAAGTTGAAATGTTTACTTGTTGACATGATTATGAAAATCGTTATTGACTTTTATACGCTATTTTGGATAAAATAACTGTTATAGAAAAGAACTATATAATAAAGATGATGAAGAGGAAGAGTATGCTGGTCAAACTTATAGAGAGGAAACCAATAGCTGAAAGGTTTCTAGTCCCTAACCGCAGAAGGTAGCCTTGGAGTTGTTTAACCGAACGTATAGATTATTATTAGGTTGAACCGGTTATAGACCGTTATTGAAATGAAGTGTATAGCTTGTTATTGCTATAAACAAAGGTGGTACCACGGAATGTTAAACCCTTTCGTCCTTTTTAGGATGATTAGGGTTTTTTTTGTGTCAGTCCAAGACAGATTATTTGTTCTAGGAAGTAATGATGAGTAAGTCTATTTTGATAAAAGCTAAAAAATAAGGAGGTTATACAAGTGTCAGAACAAACACATAATTTACCGCCTAAATATGATGCGCAAGCCGTTGAGAAAGGCCGTTATCAATATTGGGTAGATCACAAATTTTTTGAAGCAACCAATGATCCAAACAAAAAACCATTTACAGTTGTGATTCCACCACCAAACGTAACCGGTAAATTACACATTGGGCATGCATGGGATACCACATTACAAGATATTATTACCCGTATGAAAAGAATGCAGGGATTTGATGTCCTTTATTTGCCGGGGATGGATCACGCAGGTATTGCTACGCAGGCAAAAGTAGAAGGTAAATTGCGTGAGGAAGGTGTCAGTCGTTATGATCTTGGGCGTGAGAAATTTCTCGAAAAAGCGTGGGAATGGAAGGAGGATTATGCTTCTTTTATTAGAGCGCAATGGGAAAAGTTAGGTCTAGGCCTAGATTATTCACGAGAACGTTTTACTCTAGATGAAGGTTTATCTGAGGCAGTTAAAGAAGTGTTCGTTAAACTTTATCAAGAAGGGCTGATTTATCGTGGGGAATACATTATTAATTGGGATCCAGCTACGAAAACGGCCTTATCAGATATTGAAGTTATTCACGAAGAAGTGACAGGCCATTTTTATCACATGAAATATCCTCTTAAAGATGGTTCAGGTCATATCGAGATTGCAACGACACGCCCTGAAACGATGTTGGGTGATACAGCTGTTGCTGTCCATCCGAAAGATGAACGATATCAGCATATGATTGGCAAAACCGTAATTTTGCCAATTGTTGGACGTGAGATTGAGATTGTGGCTGATGACTATGTTGATCAATCATTTGGTTCAGGGGCGGTCAAAATTACGCCGGCCCATGACCCTAATGATTTTGAAATAGGTAATCGTCATAACTTAGAACGCGTACTTGTTATGAATGAAGATGGGACAATGAATGAAAAGGCTGGTAAATACGAAGGTATGGATCGCTTTGCGTGTCGAAAACAGCTTGTCAAAGATCTTCAAGATGAAGGAATTCTGTTCAAGATTGAAGAACATGTGCATGCTGTGGGACACTCCGAAAGAAGCGGGGCTGTTGTTGAGCCATACTTATCAACACAATGGTTTGTCAATATGCAACCTCTTGCTGATGAAGCCGTGAAGTTACAAAAAGATAAAAAAGAAAAGGTTAATTTTGTTCCTGAGCGATTTGAAGGTAATTATTTGCGATGGATGGATAATATTCGCGACTGGTGTATTTCTCGTCAGCTATGGTGGGGGCATCGTATTCCTGCTTGGTACCATAAAGATACGGGTGAGATTTATGTAGGGAAAGAAGCACCAGCTGATCTTGAAAACTGGCAACAAGATACGGATGTTTTAGATACTTGGTTTTCATCGGCTTTATGGCCATTTTCAACATTGAATTGGCCTGATTTAAATGATCAAGACTTTGAGCGTTACTTTCCAACTAACGCTTTAGTGACAGGCTATGATATTATCTTTTTCTGGGTAGCAAGAATGATCTTCCAATCTAAGCATTTTACAGAGCAACGTCCATTTGATGATGTTTTAATTCATGGTCTTGTGCGAGATGCTGAAGGGCGTAAAATGAGTAAGTCGCTAGGAAACGGTGTTGACCCAATGGATGTTATTGATAAATATGGTGCAGATGCATTACGATACTTTCTTGCAACGGGTTCAACGCCTGGTCAAGACTTACGGTTCCAATGGGAGAAAGTTGAATCAACGTGGAACTTCATTAATAAAATATGGAATGCTTCACGATTTGTATTAATGAACATTGAAGGGATGGAATATAAGCATGTAAATCTGTCAGCAGAAAAGAATGTAGCTGATCATTGGATACTGACCCGTTTAAATGAAACAATAGAACAGGTTAATCGTCACACCGCTCGCTATGATTTTGGGGAGGCAGGACGCCATCTCTACAACTTTATTTGGGATGATTTCTGTGATTGGTACATTGAAATGGCGAAGCTCCCATTGTATGGTGAAGATGAAAAAGCTAAACAAACAACACAATCAATTCTTATTCATGTATTAGACAGTATTTTACGTATGCTTCACCCATTTATGCCATTCGTGACAGAGGAAATTTGGCAACACTTACCTCATGAAGGGCAGTCAATCACACAAGCGCAGTGGCCAGAGATAAATGCGGTTTATTCAAATGAGCAAGCAGCAACAGAAATGAATCGCTTAGTTGCCATTATTCGTGCAGTTCGCAATATACGTGCAGAAGTAGATACACCGATGTCCAAACCAATCGTACTCACCATTAATGCGAGTGATACAAAGGTTGCTGAACAGTTGCTTGCTAATCGTCACTATATTGAGCGATTTTGTCATACCAGTGAGTTGACAATCGCGACAGATCTAACCGCTCCGGAAAAATCGATGTCTGCTGTGGTCACAGGAGCTGAGCTATACTTGCCATTAGCTGGATTAATTGACGTGGACAAAGAGATAGCTAGGCTAGAAGCAGAACTATTAAAGTTAAACAAGGAAGTTGAGCGGGTTGAGAAGAAATTAAGTAACGCTGGCTTTGTCAACAAAGCACCTGAACATGTTGTTGCTGAGGAAAAACAAAAACAAACCGATTATCTTGATAAACGCGATAAAGTTGCAGCAAGAATAGAAGAATTAAAACAATAAATCATAAGCTGTCCGAGTCGAATATGACTTTAGGGCAGCTTTTTTAATACGTTAACAACATAAATCATTTCATCATTCACTTTTCATATCGCGCTATTTTCGGTACAATTTATCACAGATAAGCGTCCGTAAACCGCCTACCTCAAAATCGAGAGTAGAGCTTATCTATTTAGGCGGAAGTTAACGGACGATAATGACCTGATTCACTCAACTACCCATCAGTGGGAGAGGACTACCCCACTGATGGAAGGTGCGTTTTATAGGATATCAATGACGGAGAGGAAGTTTATTTATTATGTTTAGATCAGTTCAAAGTTTCGAGGAATTTTTAGATAATCGTGAGCAAATTGGAATAAAACCTGGATTAGATCGTATGCATCGTTTACTTGGAGCGGTAGGACATCCGGAGAAAAAAATAAAAGCCATACATGTAGCGGGTACAAATGGTAAGGGATCGACAACGGTTTATTTAGCGGATACGTTAAAATTAGCTGGTTATCGAATTGGAACATTCACATCACCGAGCCTAACCAATCGACAAGCGATGATTCAGCTTAATGGCGCTACCATATCAAATCAATCCTATCTATACTACGCCAATCAATTGTATCATGTACTTGCAACGCTTGATCAATTCAATAATCCAGCTAGTAATTTTGAAATTATCGTTGCCATTGCTTATCAATTCTTTGCTGATAAAGCAGAATTTTCCATTATTGAAGCTGGAATGGGTGGGCTAGAAGACGCTACAAATTGTATTGATCCGCTTGTTTCGGTGATCACGTCAATTGATTATGACCATACCAGATTTTTAGGTGAGACGATGGCTGAAATTGCTAACCATAAAGCAGGCATTATTAAGCCTCATCGTCCTGTTGTAGTTGGACAAGTATCAGAGGAAGCCTTTCAAATCATTCATGACACCGCTCAGAAAAATGAGGCAAAGGTTTATCGTTTTAATGAAAACTTCCAAATGATCAAACAGGATAATAACTTTATTTATAAAGATCATGGACTGACCATTCCGTTTCGCTTATCAATGAAAGGGGATCATCAAATCCATAATGCTGGGCTTGCGATAAAAGCGCTCATGTTGTTAGATTTTTTTAATGATTCACTTTCACAAGCTGTTATTCCTAAAGCATTGGCGACAGCTGTCATTCCTGCCCGGTTTGAACAAGTGCATTTTAATCCCGTAGTTATTATTGATGGTGCACATAATCTTGCTAGTATTAAAGCTTTTTTAGACACGATAGCAACGCTGTATGCTGATAAGAAAAAAACATTGATATTCAGTGCCTTTAGTGATAAGCCCATTCAAGCTATGATTGAAAGATTAGATAATAGCTTTGATCAGATTATATTTACAACATTTGACCATGAAAGAGCAGAAACTGCAGAGAATTTATATAAATTTTCTCGTCATAAAAATAAAAAAATGGCATCTGATTGGAAGCAACTTCTGGATCAAATGATCTATAAAAAAGAAACCCAATCTATGACATTTGTAACGGGATCTTTAACTTTTGTTGGAAAAGTCCGCCAATATTTTAAGTAATTAGTCTTGCTCTTAATGATATAAACCACTATAATTGACTATATCTATAATTCTTATATAGAGTGATTGGCTAGGTTTCAAATGGGGTGGATAAAAAATGATCGAGAAAAAGAAGCAAGCGGGAATATGGCTGGCATGGTTATTGATATGGCCGATAGTAGTTAGCTGGCTTTACCATCATTATAGTGTCGACACCTCTTTTGATCGCTTTAGTTTTAGTGCTTTTTTACTGCTAGCTGTTATGGTTGCTCTATTTCCCATTACGATTAATAAAACACCGATTTTTTTAATTAATAGTGTTAGTCTGGCAACTTTTCTGATTTTTGGATTATTTATTGAAATCATTGTTACCCAGTTAGCAATGATCTTTGTGTTAATTAGGCTTAAAATAAGTAAACATGACGGGTACCGTATTCCACTAAATTTATTAATGTTTCTTGCAGTGTCACTCACTTCAGCATCGGCTTATTATCTCTCATCACCTTATTTGCCTGAACGTCTCGAATTTTTAAACCATAATATTTTGCAATTATTAATCTATATGTTCATTGCATTTTTAGTCAATCAAATCATTTTATTCCTAATTAAACGTTTTATCTATAATCAAGAGGTTGCATTTTTGGGGGAAGGTTTTTATTTCTCTTTATTTATTATGGGCTATACCATACCTTCAGGGATTGTTTTAGTTTACCTTTATCAATCTTTTAATACGGTAGGTATTTTAATGATGAGTATTCCCATTGTTGCCATTTCGATTAGTTTGAAATTGTATTATCAAAGTAAAACAACGAATCAATATTTAATCCAAATTAATCAGCTTGCACATAAGCTTACGGGTTATTACACGCGTGATAATATTCTGAAAACGTATTTAAGTACAATGCCAAAAATCTTCCCTGCTAATACGGTCGTGATTTATGAATTATTTCATGGAAATCAATATAAAAGGATTAGGCTTTTGAATCATGAACAAGAATCAGTTCTTGAAGAAAGTGTCGTTGAACGCAATGGTCATTTTATTGTCGAACAGGCTGTAAATTATGGGAAGACAACCGTTTACCACAAAGCGAAAAGGTGGGAACATCTCGTAACTAATGATTTAGCGAATACAGGAGAAAGTATGATGGTGATGCCTATCCAGAAAAACTATCAAACTGTTGCAGTTATCGTCATTGTTGCTAAGCAAAGGTATGTTTTCTCAAGCATCCTTGTGTCAGTCTTTACCGTCCTCAATCCTTATCTTGGAATTGCTCTTGACAATGCAAAATACTATGAAAGCATTGAATTGAAAAGTCAAACTGATCATCTAACGCGTTTGCCAAACCTTAGGTATTTTGAAAAAGTTCTAACAGACTATGGCGAGATATCACCAAGTGGAGAATGCTCTTTAATAATGATTGATCTTGATTATTTTAAAATGATTAATGATCAATATGGGCATGAATGTGGTAATGAAGTGTTAGTCCAAGTGGCAGACTTGATTCGAGATTACCTGAAAAAGCATGTAAATGTAGAAGTGGCGCGCTATGGTGGTGAAGAATTTATTATCTTTCTACCGAATTACAAGCACGCTAAAGGATTTAAGTTGGCAGAGGAGATTCGTTCTTTAATAGAACAAACCGATTTCATTTGCCGTCATCATATACTTAATCATCAAACAACAATTAAATTGAATTTGACCGCCAGTCTAGGTGTAGCAAGTTATCCTGATCAAACTGACCATTTTGATGAATTAATTCGACTGGCAGATCGAGCCATGTATACCGGGGCAAAACGAGAAGGACGTAATAAGGTGGCAGCATACCAGTACTAAAAGGGGTGAGGAAATGATTAAACACATGTTTACACGGCAAGATGGTCTGACTTTAGTAGAAGTGTTAGCTTCTATTGCTATTCTCTCAATGATTGTCGTTACGTTTCTTACCTTCTTTATCAACTCAGCACGTACAACTAAAGTATCAGAAGATATGTTTGATGCGTCCTATTTAGCTCAAGAAAAAATAGAATCGATTTACTTTCAATCAACTACAATCACTTATCAGCAGCTAATTGATGATTTGCGCCATCAATCTGATCATTATCAAACACTTGAAAATACTGAAAAAATGATCCAATCATACGATGGTTTTCGGATTGCAATATATATAGAACCTACAAGAAATAACGCGGGTGTCATTTTAGAAAATTTATATAAATTAATTGTAAAAGTATATAGTGATAACGATCAGCAGCAAGCACAAATAGAGACCAATTTATTTTTTGATGAGGTAGGAGATAACGGTGATTAAAAATGAACAAGGGATTACACTTGTTGAGTTATTGGGTGTTTTAGCGATAATGTCGATTATGATTGTATTAATTGGTTCTGCTCATTTATTTGGACAACGCCAATTTTATCAGCAAACCGATCAAATAGATAAACAAGGTGAAGTAAGGCTTGTAGTAAGTCAGTTAACCACTGATTTACGTAAAGTAACTACCGAATCTGTATCTCAATCTGAAGGGATATGGCAAATTGGAACCCATAGTTATCGGCATCATGGAGATACCGTTTATCGCAACGATCAGCCATTAAGTGATGCAATAGAAATATTTGATTTAACCTTATCAGAAAATGGTGCAGACATAACGATTAAAAGTACTGCAAATAAGCAAGGACGTGTAACTGAAATCAGCACAACCCTTTATTATAGAAAGTAGGTGATCAACTTGAAAAAACTAATGAATGAAGAGTCAGGGGTAACCCTGCTATTTGTATTAATGACCTTAGTTGTGTTGTCAATACTTGGTGTTGCTTTAGCTACGGTAGCTTTTGCTAATGTTAAATTAACGACAACCGATCGAGAGTATCAATCTACTTACTATATTGCGGAGGCAGGGGTAAACCAAGCTTATGCAGAAATCAAGGGGATCGTAGAGCAGGCTTATGATGTGTATCATTCCCAAGAGCAGTTTTATCAAAAGATGAATGAGCGTATTTTCGAAAAAGTAGATGCAATCATTTATAAAAACTTTGAAAGCCATTTTGGAGAAGAACCTTTGGCAGAAATAGAGATTATAGAAATAAATCAGCACAACCCTAGGCAGTACAAGATCATTTCTAAAGGCCAAATTGGATCAAGAAATCGATCGATTGAGCAAGTATTTACAGTGAATTGGAGTCCAAAAGATAGTGGGTCTAATCCTCAATTCCCTGAAATACCAGAAGATATGCTAGCGCTTGTTAGAAGTAAAATCAATTTAAGTGGAAGTGTGAATTTAAATGGTGATATTTACTTAAGTAGTGATGATCATGATGTAAACATTCAATTAGGTGCCGGTTCCACAATAAATGGTAATCTATATGCTCAATCTCAAAACAATATTAACCTTCAAATTCGTGAGATGTATGGAAATGCCTATTTAAATGCAAATAAGCAGAATACAATCAGTTTTACAAATGGTGGGATGATGAGAGGTAATCTTTATGCTGTGGCAAGTGAAACGAATACTTTTAGTATACGAGCTGGGGCTCAACTAAATGGTACTGCTTATTTTAGAGGGAAGCAGGGTAATATCATTACGACACAGCATGCGGGTATTACTCAAGATATTCATTTAAATCCATCCAACAATAATGTAATGAACATTGATGCTTCTTTAAAAGGGGACGTCGTTTATAGTGAGCAACCATTAATATGGGATGACCCCCCATCAGATTTTAAGGGATATGAAGATTATGTGAATGCCTTTCCTGATATCCCAAGTTACACCCAGCATGAAAACATTCGTTATGGTGATGAAAGTGAGCCTTGGAATCAGTACGATGTCATTAAAGATGGCGATTTATTGGTTACAACATACCATATTGATTCATATACTCTACAGCTAAATAACAATTATGCTTTTAATAAAGTGCAAGTTGGTAATGGTAAATCTTTGTATTTAGACACAGCTGGACAAGATAGAGAGATTGTCATTGATGACTTGTCACTGAATGGTGATCTAGTCATTAACGGTAACGGACATGTGAACATCTATGTAAAAAATCACATAAGTTTGGCTAATCATATTAATATTACGAGTGAAGAAGAAAGCACGTTTACAATTTATTATGAAAATAGCCGAAAGCCGATCATTAATGGAAATATTGAAGGTTCTCTCTTTGTGAAACAGGCTAACTTAGAGTTTGCCTATGGATCCACTATAAGTGGCTCTGTTATATCAGGAGGAGATCAAATCATCTTTAATTCTACATCTGATGGTGTTGTTCTAATCGCTCCCTATGCCACGTTAATACCTAATAATGTGCCAACAAAAGGTTTTTTTGTCGTTGACACGATTAGTGGAAATGGTGGTGGAAGTATTGAATTAATGGGAGATTTAGATATCTTTATACCAGGCCGGCCAAATGACGATCAAGATGTTGATGTAGACTTAATTACTAAGGAACCGCCAATTGAACAAAACGACTAGGATAGGAGGCTATTGAAATGGCTATTCGAAATAAACGAAAATTAGGCGATGTGTTAAAAGAAGAAGGTTTAATAACTGAAAAAGAGATTCTTGACGTCCTAGCTAATAAAAAAGATCGTCAAAAACTGGGCGATGCACTAGTGGAACAAGGCTATATCACTGAAAAACAATTAATTGAGGTATTAGAGATTCACTTGAAAATTGCAAGTGTTTCATTGTATCGTTTTCCTATTAATGAACAACTTATGGAATTGATTCCAAAAGAAATTGCACGCGAAAATATATTATTGCCAATTGAACAGCATGAAAATATTTTAACGGTGGCAATGAATGACCCGCTTGATTATTATGCGATTGATGATTTAGAGTTAGCAACAGGCTTTGAGATTAAACCCGTGATTGCGACAAAGGAAGATATTCTTCAAGCGATCAACAAGTATTATGACATGGAAGAAGACTATGAGGAAGAAGTGGAAGGTGAAGAGGCTCCGGCGGTTCGCATTCTTGATCAAGTACTACAAACGGGCATGACGCTCAGAGCTAGTGATGTCCACTTAGATCCAAGTGAAGGTAAAGTAGCTGTTCGTTATCGCGTCGATGGTATGCTTCGTAATGAAAGAACATTGCCCAAACGCATGCAAAACGCCCTTATTGCTCGTGTTAAAATTTTAGCAAATCTAAATATCACTGAAACACGCCGTCCGCAAGATGGGCGAATTCGAATAGTTATCGATGCGAAACCAATCGATTTACGGGTGTCAACATTGCCCACTGTTTTTGGTGAAAAAGTGGTTATACGTATGCTAGATTTAACAAATATTTTCAAAACACTTACTGAGCTTGATTTAACTAAACAAACCTTAGAAAAATATCGAGAGTTGATTAATCGACCATCCGGATTGATTCTATTAACTGGCCCGACAGGATCAGGGAAAACAACCACTTTATATGGTTCTATTAATGAGTTGAACCAAGAGGATGTCAATATTATTACGGTTGAAGATCCGGTTGAATATCAATTAGAAGGGGTTAATCAAGTGCAAGTCAATCCAACGATTGGCTTAACTTTCGCTACTGGATTACGCTCAATTTTGCGGCAAGATCCTAATATTATTATGCTTGGTGAAATTCGAGACAAAGAAACAGCTGAAATGGCCATTCGTTCTTCGTTAACAGGACATGTTGTATTTAGTACACTGCACACGAATAGCGCCATTGATACGATTCCACGCTTATTTGATATGGGGATTGAACCTTATTTGGTTGTTTCTTCACTTACAGGTGTAATGGCACAACGATTGGTTAAAAAAGTTTGCAAAGATTGCAAGCAGACAAGACCCGTTACCCCAATGGAAAGGGAATTATTTTCCAAACGTGATATAGCTATAGAACGCGTAAGTGAAGGTAAAGGTTGTGACAGTTGTCGGGGTACTGGTTATCGAGGGCGTATGGCTATTCATGAATTATTGGTTATCGATGATCAAATGAAAAAAATAATGATGAATCGGGCAAGTATGTCGGAAATAAAAGCACATGTTCGTCAACAAGGGATGCGTTTTTTAATGGATGATGGTTTAATAAAAGTGAAACAAGGAGATACAACGATTGAAGAAGTAATGCGTGTAGCAATTGAAGACTAGAGGTGTAAGTAAAATGAACCAGTTATCAGATATATTGACAACAGCCTATCAAAAAAATGCTTCAGATATACATATCACCGTAGGTTCTGTCCCGATTTTTCGAATCGATGGACGATTAGTACCATCCGAAAGTCGTGTATTAACGCCTGAAGATACAAAAAATATGGCGAAATCTATAGTAACTGAGGAGATGTGGGAACACTTAGAGAAAGAACGAGAATTAGATTTGTCTCATGGCATGCCGGGTGTGTCTCGATTTCGCGTCAATATCTTTTATCAGCGTAGTAATCTGTCCATGGCTTTTCGGGTCATTCCTACTCAGATTCCACAAATTGATGACTTAGGTTTACCCCAAATATTAAAGGGCATTGTAAAAAAGCCCCATGGATTGGTCCTTGTTACGGGACCTACGGGAAGTGGGAAAAGCACGTCGCTGGCAGCTATGATCGATTACATGAATCGTTCGATGAATCGTCATATTATTACATTAGAAGATCCGATTGAATACTTACATAAGCATAATCAATCGATTATCGATCAAAGAGAGGTAGGTTTTGATACGATTTCTTTTCAAAAAGGTTTGCGCGCTTGTCTGAGACAAGATCCTGATGTTATTTTAGTTGGAGAAATGCGTGATCTTGATACGATTTCTACTGCCATTACGGCTGCAGAAACTGGTCACTTAGTTCTAGGAACACTCCATACGCAAGATGCAGCTTCGACCATTGATCGGATTATTGATGTATTTCCGACTAATCAAAAAGATCAGATCCGTATCTTATTGGCAAACGTTTTAGAAGCCATTCTTTCGCAACGATTATTCCCAATGGCCCAACATAGTGGTCGGATCGCTGCGACAGAAATGTTGATAAATAATGCTGCCATTAAAAATTTAATTCGCAATGAAAAGATGCACCAAATTCAAAATACATTACAAACCTCTAAAGATCAAGGGATGCATACGATTGAAATGGATATTCAGCGAAAGGTTAAAGAAGGACTCATCTTTCAAAAAGATGCTGATCCCTTTTTAACGAAATCATCATTATAAGGGGGTGAGTGCATTGCCAATCTATGCTTATCAAGCGCGCACACTTGAAGGCAAATTAACAAAAGGTAAAGTGGAAACAGAAACGGAAAAGGATGCTTTAATAGAATTGAAACAAGTGGGTCTACTTGTTTTTAAAATCAAAAAACTTAATCCTATTTTGTATAGTGATATAAATATAGGTCGTCTGATAAAAAATAAGGATTTCGTTATTTTTCTTCGTCAATTTTCAACATTAGTTAATGCAGGCATTAGCTTAGTTGATACGACAGAAATATTAGCTGAACAGTCAAATAGTAAAGCGTTAAGAAATGGATTAACTGAAGTGAGGGCGCATATTCAAGAGGGAGAATCCTTATCTCGTGCTTTAGAACGCTATCCAAAGTTATTTCCCGAATTATTAGTAAGTATGATAAATGCAGGTGAAGCAAGTGGTCGCTTAGATGAAATACTTGAACGAATGGCAACATATTATGAAAAGCAACATCAACTGAAGCAAAAAATAATGACAGCCATGACTTATCCTATAGTGATTGGCACACTTGCTTTGTTGATTACAATGTTCTTGCTTGCTTTTATTGTTCCGATATTTACTGATATGTTTTTGTCATTTGATCAAGAAATCCCACCGTATACGCAGTTTGTCGTTAATGTTAGTGATTTCATGCAACAGTTCTGGTGGCTATTTATTATTATGATTAGTTTAACGGTTATCATCATTAAAGGGTTGGTAAAACGTGAACGATTTGCTTATTTATTTGACCACATACACTTAAAACTACCGATTTTTGGTATGTTTATTCAAAAAGCTACGTTAGCAAGAATGAGTCAAACCCTAAGTTCATTATTAAATAGCTCAATCCCTATTTTAGAAGCCCTTGAAATAACAGAACATGTTGTTCGTAATCGTGTTGTTAAAGAGGTGTTAAAAGAAAGCAGAATGGCTTTAGAAGAAGGGGAATCTCTAACAAAACCGATGAAAGAACATTGGGTATTCCCTAAACTTGTTACCCAGATGATTGCGGTTGGAGAAGCAACGGGTTCTATTGATGCGATGTTAAAGAAAGTGTCGGACTTCTATGAACAAGAGTTAGAAGAAGCATCTGATAAGTTGAAATCACTGATTGAACCGGTATTAATTATCTTTCTAGCATTCATCGTTGGGTCTATTGTCCTATCCGTGGTCATTCCGATGTTCAATTTATTTGAAAATATATAAAAAGAAGGAAAATAATATATCTTTTTTACGTATATATGTAGACAAATATATATAAACATTAGTATAATAGTATTATATAAAAAACAGAAACGAGGAAGATTTACCTTATTTGGGCACTTTGGTAAATTGGAGTTAGTAGTGCAACCGGCTGGCATCATAAAGGTTATTTATGTTGTGAGTCTTTTTTAATGGGTTCTTAGATCGTATAGGGACATGCCGTACAGCATCTTGCAATGTTATTCTTGATCAGCAATTAGTGTAGATGGTCGATAAAGCACTAGCATTTGATTATGCTGTATAACTTTAAATGACACCATAAATAACTTTTAAGTTTATTCAAAACTTATATCACTTGTTTTAAGGAGGAAATAAGATGTTAAGTCAAATGAAGAAAATGCTTAAGGGTGAAAAAGGTTTTACACTTGTTGAGTTGCTTGCGGTTATCGTTATTTTAGGTATTATTGTTGCGATTGCTATTCCAGCGATAGGAAATATTATTAAAAACGCTCAAGGTGACGCAGATGAACAGGAAGTGGCATTGATTTTAGATGCAGCTAGACTTTATGAAGTTCAAAATGAGAATGGCTTACCTGTTGATGTCGATACACTTATAAGTGAAGGGTATTTAGACTTGAGACAAGGTGATGCACCTTCTGGAACAGTTGACAGAGATGCAGATGGTAAGTTAGAACTCAAATAAATATAACATGTAGACTCCTCCATGAGGGGTCTTTCATTCTATTAGGAGAAGACAATGGCCCTTTTTTATTACATCGTTACCTTTATATTTGGACTGGTGCTAGGATCTTTTTACAATGTGGTTGGTTTACGTGTCCCTCAAAAAAATTTCCTGCAATCAGATCGTTCATATTGTCCTAACTGTAAGAAGGTGTTACGTTGGTTTGAATTACTTCCTGTTTTGTCATACGTGATCCAAAAGGGTAAATGCCGCGGATGCCATTACTCAATTAGTAAGCTTTACCCTATAATTGAATGGTTAACAGCGATAAGTTTTACTTTGAGTTATTGGCGTTTTGGCTTGTCTATTGAGTTAATTGTTGCTTTCTTAGTTATCTCTTTAGCCGTCATTATCATTGTGACCGATTCTCGTTATTTTCTTATTCCAAATAAGATACTGATCTTTTTCTTGCCATTTGTCATTGGCGCGCGTGTTCTTGTTCCACTGGAACCATGGTGGTCACCGATCTTAGGTGCCATTATTGGCTTTGGTTTAATTTTGTTTATTATTATGGTAAGTAAAGGCGGCATGGGTGCTGGTGATATGAAGTATTTTGGCTTGCTTGGGATTGTATTTGGGTACCAATCTATATTATTGGTTTTCTTTCTTGCGACGTTTTATGGAGCGGTGGCAAATATTGCTTTATTATTAATGAGAAAAGTAGATCGGAAATCTAAAGTGCCTTTTGGTCCTTATATTAGTTTAGCGGTATTGACGGTTTTAATATACGGAGAGGCAATGATCGATTGGTATGTATCACTATTCTTTTAATCGGAATTATAACTAAACTAAAGGATGAAATATATGCAATTATTCAGTAGCTTACATGTTTTCTTAACAGTTACAGATCGAAGTATTCGCTACTTTGTCTGCCCTGACAACAAGCCAGAACAAGTGGTTGATTACGGTGAAGTAATTTTTGATGTGACAGTGATTGAAGATGGCCGTATAGTTAATGAGCAGCAGTTAAGTCTTACGTTAAAGACATTAATTGAGCAGAAAAAATGGAGACGCCGAAAATTATCATTTATTGTTCCTGACAGCTTTGTCGTCATGAGGTTTGAAAAAATACCGAGTCAGCTTAATAAAGAAGAGGCAAAATCATATATAAAATTACAGCTTGAAGGTAGTATTCGGTTACCTTTTAAAAAACCAGTCCTCGATTATCAAATCTTACAAGAAGGCAATGAAGAGAACGATATCTTATTATTTGCTTATCCGTCTGAAAGGCTGTTACCTTACTATCATTTATTTGATCAATTACGTTTGCAACCCGTAGTGGCAGATGTGTCCTATTTAAGTGTTTATCGATCGTATGTAAAACAAGACTTGTTTAGAAAAGGCGAGCATTTACTCATGATTCAATGGAACAAGGTGGATTTGGTGTTAACCGTTTTTCATGATCATTTACCGCGATTTAGTCGTCATATCCATTTTGCAAATGCTTTTCAAGCATGGGAAAAAGATCAAGTAAAACATCAATTAGTTTGGCGTCAATCCACTACAGCTGCAGAGACATTTATTGAAGAGCAACTTTTAACGATTGAGCGGTTTATGGATTTTTATCAATATTCAATAATGGACGGCCTTGATCAAGTGACCGATATGTTAGTGGTTGGTGATTTTCCAGATATGGAACAATTAATTCAACAATTACATGATCGGTTTGCATTACCAATCAAAAATTTTCACTTAATAAGTAGTCTGCCATTAGATTATTCAGCGCTGTATGGCTTAGGACTAAAGGGGTGCCGGCTTTGACTAATCATCATAGCAGCCTTTCGATAAGGGGTTATAAACATGATTGAAATCAACTTTTTTGAAAAGAAGAAAAAGAATCTTATACCTTATTTATTAATTGGGTTGTTTTTAGTTGGTCTTATGATCACAAGCGGCTATCTCACACTAGCTTCCATCCAATTAAACAAGCAATATGAAATAACCCACAATCTTATTCAAGAACAATCAATCATCATCAATGATTTACAACATGTCAATTTACTAGCTAATCAAGTTGATCAGCTGGCTAGCGACCTTGATAACCTTGTTGATAATAAACATCCAACGGTCTTTTTAAATGATGACATCTTACAGCAACTTCCTGATAATCCAGCAACCGTTATTATTGATTTTAGATATACGATCCAAGGTGATCTGTTGTTGGAGTTACAATTAACAGATGCTAATGCTGTCTCCACTTTAACCCGTGATTTACAAGCATTGGCATACATAACTGCTGTTGAACTCGAAGCAATGGAGTTGGTCAATGAAATCGAAGCGAACTATCAAGTGAATTTAACTATAAGTATTGATCATGTTAAGTTAAGCGAGGTGGCTATGGATGATCATTAAATGGGAAAAAAACTATTTTCTATATCTTTTATTAATTATAGTCTTTTTAATAGCCACTGGGTACTATGGTAACCGCTTGTTATTAAGTGAGGATCGTCAATCCTTAACAGATTCTGAAGAGGTCCTAGCCACACAACAAAGGTTACTTGATCAATTATTGAAAGCTGATAAAGCTGAAGAAGATTGGCTAGATGAAGCAGAAAAGCTACGTAGCCAGCTCCCGACAGAGCAAAATGTTGATCAGCTGATTGATTCTGTTTTTGAGCTTGAAGAACGATTAGATGTGACCATTACTCGTATCACTAAAAGCACAGAACCTATTATTTTAGAGCAAGACGATTATCCTCATCAAATAAATATAATCGACTACCAATTATCATTTGAAACAGTATCTCTAGAAGGATTTAATACCTTCATTAGAGAGCTAAATGATATGGAGCGATTTGTTGAACTCATACAATTGGAGTATCAACAACCATTTGACGATCAAGTCTCGAGTAATGTAACAATAAGGGCTTTTTATAATGAAAATGTATTAATATATTAGAATATCACATATTTTGACGGGAAATTAACGGCTCTTGCTGACAAGGGTCGTGTTTTTTTTTATTCTCTCCATGCTAGAGTAATGACAGAGTACGGAATGGAGTGAACGCACTTGGAAAAGAAAAAACAAATATCTATAAAACTATCTGATCAAAGTAAAGTATCAATTGATGAGAATCTTACTAAGGAAACGGCAGCAAGTCTTTCTGATCTGGATCATTACCCTCCTGACGTAGAGCCTTATACTTATGGACTACATTCATCAAAAAAACCGATCATTAAAAAAACGTTTTGGGTTAAATTTATCGTCACTGCATTTGCTGCAATTACGATTGGAATGGGATTTGGCATGACATTTATTTATATATTCACAGGTGAAAAAGAAGAACCGGCAGCTAACCAAGAGCCAACACACTCGTTTGAGGATCAAGAAAATCAATCAGCTTCTACAGCAGATCTCAAAGTACTTGACGGCTTATCGGCCTATGTGATTCAAGCAGGAGCCTTTGCGATGCAAGAGCAAGCTGAACAATTTCAAATTGATTTAAGCAACCGTGACTATTCAGCTGTTGTTTGGCAAACAGATAATGATTATCGTGTATTTGTAGGTGTATATCAATCAGAATCTGAAGCAAAACAAGCGGCAGAACGACTAGACATAGATACTTATATTCGAGAGTGGCAAACTGACCAATATGATATGGCTGTAACAGATGACGAATATCAGTGGTTAACGTCTTTCTCAGAACTATGGCAACAATCTTTATCGGGGATTACAGAACAAGTGGAACAAAATTGGCAGCAATGGTTAACGGTTGATCATCATGCTGAATCAGAGCAAGTTTTACAATTTCATCAACAAGTGGAAGAACTGTTACAAGAAATCAATTCTAGTCAAAGCACCACCCTTTTGATTGAACTTTGGTTCATATATGATCAATTGGCTAGTTGATAGAGATTAATAAATCGTGTTTTAGCTGGTCTTTTTTCTCAATTACCAAACTGATTTTTGTATATATATCAATATATATTCACCGTAATTGTAAAAAGAGTGCAGTTGTGAATTTTTTTAATTATGTATACAGTAGAATTAACCTATTAAGAAAGGAGGTTCATTATGCCTGAACTTCATTTAACGATGAAGGATATCCCAAAACAGGACCGGCCAAGGGAACGTTTAATTGAATGTGGAGCATCACACCTCTCCAATCAAGAATTAATTGCTATTCTTTTAGGAAATGGAACCAAAGCAGAAACAGTTCAAGATCTAGCGAAACGTGTTTATCATCATTTTGAAGGGATTGAGCTACTAAGAGAAGCAACCTTGGAAGAGTTAACGGCCATTAAAGGGATTGGGCAGGTTAAAGCAGTAGGAATTCTAGCAGCGATTGAATTTGGCAATAGAATGGCTCGATTAAAAGCAGTAGAGCGCTTTGTTGTTCGGTGCCCCGAAGATGGTGCGGATTTTGTTATGGAAGACATGCGCTTGTTAAAGCAAGAACATTTCGTTGTGCTTTTTCTTAACACGAAGAATCAAATTATTCATCGACAAACCATCTTTATTGGCAGTCTCAATGCTAGTATCGTGCATCCTCGAGAAGTGTATCGAGAAGCTGTAAAAAGATCAGCAGCTTCCGTTATATGTGCTCATAACCATCCATAGTTATGTGTATCATACCTATAAAAAAATTAAAAAGTAGACCACTCAGAACGCCCCATAGTTATGTGTATCATACCTATAAAAAAATTAAAAAGTAGACCACTCAGAACGCCCCATCTGGCGTGCGCCTATACTGTAGTTAATGAAAGTGGTCAAAAGATGACTTAGAATTCCTTATCATATTCTATGACCAGCACCTTACTTCTAGTGGAAACACAATGGAGGACAATAGCATGGTGTCAATTTGATTGGTCAAATAATGTACGGTAAAAGCTAAACTGCTTGAACTCTAGACTAATGGATGTGATGGTATCGTAACGTTTGTTTACGTGAATAATATAAATACCACGCGCCAGATGGTGTTTATGATAAGGATTATTCGCCATTCTTTAAGGTGAAGAGACAGTCGAACGGAGTACCTAACCATTATGTATCTTTTATTAACTGTAAGGTAGGGATTACCTAAGTAGTGCCACACTATAAGGTAACGGAATCCTCATAGTACCCGACGTTTGCAGGTAATCTGTTTAGCATGGGAAAGGAGGATAGGCTGGTCAAACAGATTTGATTGGAGGTGTCATGAAGGTGACAAGCAACCCTTTTAAACAAATCGTTGTTATGCATGAGCGGATAAAAGCCAAAAAATATATTAAGCATTGTTATAAACTCTTCTATCAAGATGCACTTTGGCTCCAAGTGCTAAATGAGCGTGTGCAAGACATTGACAAGCCTAGTGATTTAAATCAAAATATTGATCATTTAAAACAATTGTTTTTAAGAGAAGCCAACTTTGTTAGTCTTAATAAACAAAAGCGAGACATGGTTAAAGAAGCCGTCATTTATCTTATCGAACAGCTATTCATTACATCTCGATTATCTTCCAACCCCTTTACCCAATTAAGAAGGGATTGGATTAATGTCAGCTGGGTGATTATTTTTAAACCAAAGCTTAACAGATTGGAAACTTATGCGGAGAACATCAAATATCTGATTGATGATATTCGCTTTAGACAAGTGATGACTCGCGTTTTATATCAACTTAAAGTAGAAGAATTCGATCGGTATTTGCACTTGTTGCAAGCGATATACCTTTCGAATTATATCCTCCCTAAATTAAAAGCTTCTTCTTTCATCGAATCTTTTAGCCTCTGTATAGATCAATTTACTTATCTAGGCCTAATTACAACTAAAGTTAAGGTTATTAACCTCTATCAATACTTGCGAAACATCACAGGTTATCACATGAACGCTATTGACTTCCAACATTTTTCGGTTCCAATCCAACTTCATGGGCTTGAGGTTAAACGTGATCAAAAAAACAATAAAATCTGTATTGAAATACCTCAACATTTGCTAATTAAATTAACGCAGATGTTTCAGTATGGTCATTTTCATCAAGGGAAAGCAAGAGCAAGAGGATATCTAATTCATCGATCGATTAGCGAGATTATTAATGTTTATCAGCGTGAGCTTCTAGTGACAGTCCCTTTATACGATCTCGTTGACAATTGCAAACCACTAAATCGATTTTTGCATTTCGCTTATCAAAGTTTACTAAGAACAATTGCTGTTAAAAAAAATTGTTCAATTAAAAAGGCCGCCTCTATATTAGAAGAAAAAAATGTAACAATGAAGCAAATGACTCATGTATATAAATCAGCTGGCGAGCCGTATACATCTAAAGGTGTACGTACGGTTCTGAGGGAGGTGTCTAGATATCATCGAAATGACGTCGACCCTACGATCCTTCACCATCTCAAGAAGATATCCATGTTACAAAAAGGTTAGCAGAATGCGGGAAGATGATTGGCATAGAACTTTTAGATCATTTAGTGATTGGTGATCATAAATTCGTGTCATTAAAAGAAAAAGGATATGTATAAATACTATCTATTTTTAACAATTTCTCGTATAATTAAATAGGCGAGTTATCTAAGTAAGCGCCCTACGGCAAGAAAATTCTTGCGTTAGGCGCTTCTTATTGTGATAAAATGTATAGTAATAGTTTTTTACAATCCGAGATTATTCATCATGACTCTGACATGAATAAATGAGGGCAATGGTATTTCTGAAGCTGTAAGGGTATGAATTTTATCAAAACAACAGTAACGTTGTGTGAAATTTTCATGCACATATGAATATTTTACTTTTTAAAAGATAGAGAGGACGATTAATGTGTCAAAATTTAGTTTTTCACAAGATTTAGGTATTGATTTAGGGACGGCGAACACGCTAGTTTATATTAAAGGAAAAGGGATTGTTGTTAGAGAACCATCTGTTGTGGCTAAAAATAATTCAACAGGTGACATTGAGGCGGTTGGGAGTGACGCGCGTAATATGATTGGTCGTACACCAGGTAATATTTCTGTGATTAGACCTATGAGGGATGGGGTTATTGCAGATTATGATACGACGGCTGCTATGATGAAGTATTATATTCGTTTAGCACAAAAAAATCGCTCTGCACTTGCACGAAAGCCCAACGTGATGGTTTGTGTTCCATCCGGTATTACAATGGTTGAGGAACGCGCGGTGATCGATGCGACTAAACAAGCAGGCGCGAAAGAGGCTTATCCTGTAGCAGAACCTTTTGCTGCAGCTATTGGAGCAGGCTTACCGGTTTGGGAACCCACGGGTAGTATGATTGTAGATATTGGTGGAGGAACAACAGAGGTAGCCGTCATTTCTTTAGGTGGTATTGTAACGAGCCAATCTATTCGTACGGCCGGTGATGATATGGATGAGGCTATTATTCAATATATTCGCAAAAAATATAGTCTAATGATCGGCGAGCGTTCTGCTGAATCGATAAAGATGGACATTGGATCTGCAGGCTATCATGCTGAAGTTGATGAGATGGATATTCGTGGACGTGATTTATTAACAGGTTTACCTAAGACGATTACAGTAACCGCGGAAGAAATATCGCATTCTTTGCGTGATACAGTGACAGCTATTATCGATTCAGTGAAGAATACATTAGAAAAGACACCGCCTGAACTGTCTGCTGATGTGATGGATCGAGGCATTGTCATATCTGGGGGTGGTGCACTACTACGCGGTTTAGATCAAGTTATTTCTGAGGAAACAAAGATGCCAGTATTTGTAGCAGAGCAACCTTTAGATAGTGTAGCTATTGGTACAGGGAAAGCGCTAGAATATATTGAGCATTTCAAATCACACCCTAACATTGCATCGCGTTCAACTATGGATTAAATTGGAGGATTAGCTATGTCTTTTTTTCGAAGAAAACGTCTGTTTTCGATTTTGTTAGGTCTAATCATTTTAGTAGGTCTAATCGGTTTTTCGCTAAGAGACCGTGATCAGCTATCTTCTGTTGAAGAATTTTTTCATGATGCGGTTGGATGGGCACAACAAATTGTGTTAGCCCCAGTTAATTATACAACCCGTCTTGTTCAAAATATTAATAATCTGAGTAACCTTTATGATGAAAACCAAGTTTTAAAAGAGAATTTAGCTCAATATCAGCAAACACTATACGAAGTAAAAGAATTACGAAATGAAAATGATGAGCTTATGGCTCTTTTGGATAAAACAGAAAGTATTACTGACTATACACCAATCCAGGCCACCGTTACAGCAAGGAGTCCTGAGCAATGGTTCAAACAAGTTACGATTGATAAGGGAAAACAAGATGGGATTCAACCTGACATGGCTGTGATTACAGCGGAAGGGATGATTGGCAAGGTGCAGTCAGCCTCTCAGTTCACCTCAAGTGTTCTTTTATTAAATGGGTTTGATCGATCGAATCGAATTGCCGTTAATGTGAATTTGACTGATGGGGACCAAGATGCACGTGGTTTTATTTTGGGATATAATGAAGAACGGGATCAATTAGTATTAGAATTTACTGAATACTATGATGACATGGTTGAAGGTGAACCCGTCTTTTCTTCGGGATTGGGTGGAGTTTTTCCAAAAGGTTTAGAGATAGGGACAATTGAAGAAGTTACAACTGATCAATATGGCTTGACTCAAATCGCTTATGTCAGTCCTTCAGCAAATCTTAGTGATTTAAACCATGTTATTGTTGTTGATCGTGGTTTACCAACAATCAATGATAATGATGAAGTGGAGGAGGAATAATGTCTAGAGTTTATCTTCCTCTTATTTTGTTGTTTTTGCTTGTCATGCAAGGGGCAATGATTGAATTAATACCTGCTCGATTTGATGAATTAGGATGGTTAATTGTCATCCATTCTGTTTTTTTGTTCCTTGTACTATTCACAATGTTTTACGATTTAGAGAATACCTACTACGCGTTATTTTTCGCCATCTTATTTGGTTTTTTAATTGATGCTGTTTATACAAATATTTTAGGCGTGTATATGTTCAGCTATGCGATTTCTATCTATTTTGTTCACGGAATGCGTAAGTTGTTACATGCTAACTTTTATGTTGCATCATTACTGGCCTTTGTTGGTGTCGGGTTGGTAGATTTCCTACTTTACCTTATTTATTACGCTACTGATGTAACCCAAATGCACATGACTGATTACCTTATGAATCGGATGATCCCAACGATGGTTGTTAATCTGATAATCTTTCTTATTTTTTATGCTCTATTTAAAAGAAAATTAGTTAAATGGTCTAAGGAACGATTTGATGAAAAACGCTCTACAAATTAAATGATACCAACATGATTATGCAGATCGAATGGAGGTGTTTGCTTGGTGATAAAAAATCAATATGTAACGATTAAAGGCACAAGAGATGGACTAACGCTTAACTTGGATGATACGTGTTCTTTTCAACAACTGTTAAATGAGCTAGATAAAACGCTCTCTCAAGATGATATCGATGTTGAACAATCAATGATTACGGTTAAAGTTAAATTAGGTAATCGTTACTTACATAGCGACCAAGAGGAACAATTACGCACCCTTATTCGTCAGAAAAACAAGTTGGTCGTACAAGATATTGAGTCGAACGTAATAACAAAAGAACAGGCAATGCGATGGAAAGAAGAAAGTGATATGCGTATTATTACAAAAACGGTCCGATCAGGTCAAGTTATTGAGATAACAGGGGATCTCCTTTTAATTGGTGATGTCAATCCCGGCGGAACCGTAAAGGCAACTGGAAACATATTTGTGATGGGTAATCTTCGTGGTATCGCTCACGCCGGTTATAAGGGTAATCAAGATGCAGTAATTATGGCTTCTTACATGCACCCGGTACAATTGAGAATTGCAACGCTTTATAGCCGATCACCTGATTATGAATCAGATGGTGTTTATATGGAGTGTGGCTATGTTGATCAATCTGGAAAAATAATCATTGATCGCTTACAAGTAGTTGCTAAAAAACGACCAGAATTAAATGGATTTGAAAGGAGTGTTTTAAATGGCTGAGGCTATTGTTATTACTTCAGGTAAGGGGGGCGTTGGTAAAACAACGACCACTGCAAATCTAGGGACATCACTAGCGCTTTTGGATAAAAAAGTATGCTTAATGGACACGGATATTGGTCTTCGAAATTTAGATGTTGTTATGGGATTAGAAAATCGTATTATTTTTGACATTATCGATGTGGCAAAGGGGAAATGTAAGCTAAAGCAGGCATTGATTAAAGATAAGCGCTTTGACTATTTGTATTTGTTACCTGCTGCCCAAACCAGTGACAAAAATGATTTATCGCCAGAAGCGATGATAGAGATGATTTCAGAATTAAAAAAAGAATTTGACTATATTATTATTGATTGTCCAGCAGGTATTGAACAAGGTTACAAAAATGCGGTGGCTGGTGCTGATCAAGCGATTGTCGTAACAACTCCTGAAAAATCAAGTGTGCGTGATGCAGATCGGATTATTGGTTTATTAGAGCAGGAAGAATTGGAACCAGCTAAATTGGTGATTAATCGAATACGAAATCATATGATGAAAAATGGTGATATGCTAACGATTGATGAGATTATTCAAATTCTTTCAATTGATTTATTGGGTATTGTAGCGGATGATGATGAAGTGATTAAAGCTTCGAATCACGGAGAACCTATTGCATTTCAGCCGAATACTAAGGCATCGATATCTTATCGAAATATTGCTCGGCGAATATTAGGTGAGTCTGTACCATTACAATCTTTTGAAGAAGAACAAGGCATGTTGACTAAAATGAAAAAATTCTTCGGTATGCGCAATTAATAATTATTTTAACGAAGGATAACATAACCTGGTGATAAAACCCGACTATCACCGTTTTAAACGATTTCAGAGGCTTTAGCAATATAATCTACGCAAACATTATAGATCAATCAGCAACAGGGAAGAGGCAGACGACTTTGTCTGCTTCTTTTTTTCAGTAAATGGAAATATAAGCACTTTGAGTAGCAATTAATGATCAGCTCCTAAATTTGAATAAATGTAGCAATTTCTCAAAAGCGCCCTTTGAACGCGTGATCCGTTTGTCTCAGTTACTACCTTTTTTAGCACGTGTTGAAAGCTTTTGTTACTAAACCGCGGAGCAGGCCAACCGAATAAAAATCGCTACTGATAAACTCATAAATATTAGTATGTTGAATAAACTTGTACAAATGCTAATAGAAAGTAGTGAGTCTATCGTGAAGCGAGATTTAAAACAAGTACGTAAAACCTTGGACAAACGAAAAAAAGGGAAAACAAAAGCAGTTAAAGTTAAGTACCCTAATCGGTTACCTCGATCGATTGATGCATTAAAGCATCAGCATTCGAATCTTTCTAATGATCGAAAAGATAGAATGCCTTTATTTATGAAACAGTTAATCATATCAGGCTCCTTTTTTTTAATAGCAACGTTTATTTTCCAAACGCAATCGCCTGAATTAAATCAAGTTAAACAGTGGCTAACGAAGCAACTGAGTGAAGATTTTCCTTTTGCCACAGTTAATGTTTGGTATCAAGAACATTTTGGCTTGCCTTTTGGGTTATTTGTTGATCAGTCAACAATCCCAACCTATGGGCAATTGGCCATGCCAGTAAATGGTGTGGTTTCAGAGTCCTTTGAAACGAATGGACAAGGCTTGGTTATAGAAGTCATAGATCAGCCGGATGTTTATGCAATTGAGCAAGGTACAGTGATTTTCGCTGGAAACGATCGGCAAACGAAAAAAACCATTATTATTCAACATCCTGATCGAACAAAATCAATATACGGTTTTCTAGATGAGATCAATGTGACCCCATACCAGTTTGTCCATGCCAGTCAAATGATTGGGACAGTATCTACATTGTTAAATGGTCAACATCACTTGTATTTCTCCATGCAAAAAGGTAGTGAATTTATTGATCCCATCGAGGTAATTCCTGTTGATGATACGAAATAAAAACACCTTTATTTATTTACATCCATCAATTTGGTTTACCATTATTGTTTCTCTATTGACCGGTATGTTAACTGAAGTATTGATTATTTTCACTATCGTTATTTGGCATGAATTGGGTCATATTATTGTTGCTAAGTTATTTAATTGGAATATACGTCGTGTGACACTGTGGATATTCGGTGGCGTGATGGAGACAGAGGAACACGGAAATAAGCCGGCTTTTGAACAATTTTTTATTACAATTGCGGGTCCCCTACAACATGTATTTATTTATTGGGTGTTGTTACAATTTAACACAACGTTACAACTTTCAGAATCGCTAACCTTATTTGCTATTAAATATAATCAATTTATTCTACTTTTTAACCTCATTCCGATTTGGCCACTCGATGGTGGTAAATTATTTAATCTTTTATTAAATAAAATATATCCCTATAAAAAAGCATATGAACGTACACTAATCTTCTCTTTTGCTATGCTTTTTTTATTTTTAGTGATTGTGACCATTTACTATGATGCTTTTTTAAACGCGTCTGTTCTGTTTACTTTTCTTATTTTAGAGAATCGCTTAGAATGGAAAAGGAGATTATATGTATTTCAACGTTTTTTATTAAGTCGGATGTCAAAAATGAAGCAATCGAGGAAAGTCGTTCCACTTATACTTTCAAGTCAAACGTCATTAAGTGATGTTTTTTTACATTTTCGTGCCAATTGTTATCATCCTATTTTAATTAAGGAACGTTGTACATTGACAAATGAAAGCACGTGTTTAAAGCACTATTTTGAACAAGGTAACTATCAGGATCGGTTAGATGATGTCATTAGGAATTGAAGGAAAGAGGCGTATAAATGGTAGATATTATGTTATTAACCAAAACAACAGAAAAGATCGGTCTTGCTACAGTACAGGATAAAATTATTGACTTGGCGATTGACCGCCCCAACAGACCACAACTTATAGGTTCTATTTTGAAGGCAAAAGTGATAACTGTCGATACAGGCCTCCAAGCTGCTTATTTAGAAATAGGGTTAAAACACAAAGGATACTTAGAAAAAAAAGAGTTGCCAGCATCGATTAATCCAACAGATAAACCGATTGAATCTGTGCTATTTGAAGGCCAAACCTTATTTGTCCAAGTAGTTAAAGATGCTTACCAAGAAAAAGGGGCGCGATTAACGGCGAATATTACTTTACCTGGAGAAAATATCGTTTACTTACCTTATGGTCAACGGGTAGCTGTTTCAAAAAAAATAGCAGACAATCAAGGTGAAGAACTGGCAGGAGTACTTGGAGAAATCTGCGCAGATCATGAAGGTTTAATTATTCGCACAGAGGCGGTTAATTATTCAATTCAAGAGCTAACGTATCAGATCGAACAACTTCGCCAATTGTGGCACCATCTTCGACAAGACGCTAAAAACGAGAAGCCTCCTTATCAAATTTGGCATGATCAAACGGTCAGTGACCAATTAATTAAAAAATTTTCAGGCGCTGATATTAACATGATATATTGTGATCAAGCAACGACTGTAAGACAACTGAAACAGCGTTATCCTAAATTAATTGAAAAAGTAGTATGGGATAAACAGTTAACAGATAGACTGCCGATTACAGTGGACCATTTATTTGAGCAATTGTTAGATCCTGTGGTGGTTTGCCAACATGGTATAACATTACATATTGACCATACCGAAGCGCTAACGGTTATAGATGTTAACTCTGCCGGTTATACCGGTAAAAGAGGGTCTCATCAAACCGCATATGCGGTTAATAAAATTGCTGCTGTTGCGATTGCAGAACAACTTCGACTGCGAAATATATCCGGAATCATTGTGATTGACTTTGTGCGAATGCGAAAAGCACAGGATCAGGCGAAGTTGCAAAGGCTATTTACTGATAAGCTAAAACAAGACGCACTCCCAATTAAAGTTTTTGGCTTTACAGGGCTGGGGTTATTTGAGTTAACAAGAAAGCGAGAGACGCCCATTCATCAGTTTACAATAGGACAATCAACCGAAAAGACGGTTCGTCCTACACAGGAAACAATGGTTTTTCAACTTGAACGTCAACTTGTTCCAATTAAAGAAGAAGCAACGGTGGTAGAAGTGACTGAGGGTTTCAAGCAACTTTGGAATAAATGGATCAATCATGATTTGCTTCAGGAAAATCTTCAAACGACCGTCTATTTTAGTATTGTAAAAGGTGTCCACCATTATCATCTTAAACGAATAGGTTCAGAGGCGCTTATTCAGGAATATATCGCTAAAAAGAAACAACAAAACATTGACAAAATAAATTAAATCATGATATCATTCTAATGTTATGCAAGTTAAGTAGCACCCGTTGCTACAACCGCGCAGAACAGGTAAATACATAAGCGGGAGTATATTCCTCACCTGTGATGGCGAGTCTGAGTTATTTTAAGGAGGTGCAATTAGGATGTACGCAATTATTGAAACAGGCGGTAAGCAAATCAAAGTAGAAGAAGGTCAAAGTATCTACGTTGAGAAATTAACAGCTGAAGCTGGAGAATCTGTTACGTTTGATAAAGTGCTTTTCGTTAATGGTGATGAAGTCAAAGTAGGCGCCCCATTTGTAGAAGGTGCTTCTGTATCGGCTAAAGTTGAGAAACAAGGTCGTCAGAAAAAAGTAACGATCTACAAATTCAAACCTAAAAAAAATTATCACCGTAAACAAGGTCATCGTCAACCTTATACAAAAGTAACCATTGAAAAAATTAACGCTTAAGGTTGAATGATTATGATTAAGGTTACGATTTATCGTAAACAATTGGAACATATAACAGCGTTTGAACTGAGTGGACATGCTGATAGCGGTCCTCATGGTCATGATTTAGTGTGTGCTGCTGTGTCAGCAGTGGCTTTTGGAATGACAAATGCTATCATTAATTTAGGTGAGATTGAGCCAATTATTGATCAAAGTGACGATGGGGGTTACTTAAAAGTGGAGCTACCTAAAAGTATGACAAAAGGCCAGCTTGAAAAAGCGTCTTTATTACTTGAAGGTATGCTGATTTCTTTACAAACCATTGCACGTGATTATGGTCAATATATTTCCATCTCTGAAAAATAAGGAGGTGCAAACCCATGCTACGTTTAGATTTACAATTTTTCGCGAGTAAAAAAGGTGTAGGTAGTTCTAAGAACGGTCGTGATTCAGAATCAAAACGTCTAGGTGCTAAGCGCGCTGATGGCCAATTGGTTACTGGTGGTTCTATTCTTTACCGCCAACGCGGAACAAAGATATACCCAGGTAACAATGTTGGTCGCGGTGGGGATGATACCCTATACGCAAAAGCAGATGGTATCGTACGTTTTGAACGTGTCGGACGTAACCGTAAACGTGTAAGTGTTTATCCTGTTGCACAAGAAGCATAATGAATGTGAACGTGTCTCAAAAGATAAGTCTTTTGAGACACGTTTTTTTCTTTAAACTAAATATGGCTAAAAAAGGCTGTATATTAAGTAGAATCGCTATATTGAAGTGCTTTTCATTAAAGAAAGGGACAAACGACATATACCATATTGTATTGATACACCTTAAATTAAATGACCGAGGCTTTCTACAATAGGTTGAAGTAACTTTTACGAATAGATGGTAATCTGGTATAATTTTTTTACATTAATATCGGCGGTGATAAAATGGATGAAAAGGAAATCGTTAATTTATTAAGACATTATCGACATGATTGGTCAAATGATCTGCAAGTCATTATGGGTTATGCCCAAATGGGTAAGCTAGATAAGGTCCAACAAAAATCAGCAGAAGTCGCTGAAAGGCTCATGCGAGAACAACAATTTCAAAATATGGACTTGCCAGCGACCATACTAAAGCTCATGCAATTAAATAGCTTAGAAACAGGTTTAAAATGGGAGCCTATTATTGAAAATGAAATGCCTCCAGTTGTAAATGATCATCACTTAGCAGATTTAATTGAAGCTGTTCACCAAATAATCTCAAAATATCTAATGAATTCAACGTTTTACCATGGTACAATAAAGTTTCAACAATTTAAAAACCAATCCTTTCGTCTCACGTTAGAATTAGAACAAGCTCTTAAAGATTTGGATGAGCTTGTAGACGAAGTAACCACAATGGATTATAGAATACAAATAGCATCTGCTCAAGAAAAACGACTAGTGGTTGTTTGGGAAGCGGATTAAAGAGGTGACACCATGTTTGTTGATCAAGTAAAAGTATATGTAAAAGCAGGTGATGGAGGGAACGGCCTCGCTTCATTCCGTCGAGAAAAATATGTTCCATTTGGCGGGCCGTCAGGTGGTGATGGTGGTAATGGTGCCGACATAATCTTTGAAGTAGATGAGGGTTTGAATACATTAATGGATTTTCGTTATCAACGTCACTTTAAGGCAAAACGCGGTGAGAACGGCATGAGTAAAGGTCAACACGGCAGGAATGCAGAGCCCCTTGTCTTAATGGTACCACCAGGGACAACGATTAGAGATGAAGCAACTAATCAAGTTATTGCGGATTTAATAGAACACGGCCAACAGGCATTGGTAGCAAAAGGTGGACGTGGAGGACGTGGAAACATTCGATTTGCGACTGCACGAAATCCTGCACCTGAAATTGCAGAGAACGGTGAACCAGGTGTTGAACGTGATATTATAATTGAATTAAAGGTAATTGCGGATGTAGGTTTGGTAGGATTTCCTAGTGTTGGGAAATCAACGTTGTTATCCGTTGTCAGTGCAGCGCGCCCTAAAATAGCTGATTATCATTTTACGACACTAGCTCCTAATTTAGGTGTGGTTGAAACAGATGACCAGCGTAGTTTTGTGATGGCTGATTTACCAGGTTTAATCGAAGGGGCTCATGAAGGTATCGGTTTAGGTCATCAGTTTTTACGTCATGTTGAACGGACAAGAGTGATTGTTCATGTGATAGATATGGCAGCCACTGAAGGAAGAGATCCGTTTGAAGATTTCCAAGCTATCAATGAAGAATTAGGTGCTTACGATCAGACGTTATTAGATCGTCCGCAAATTATTGTAGCAAACAAAATGGACATGCCAGATGCGATTGAGCAGTTGGCTTCATTTAAGGAACAATTGCAGGATGAATACCCAATTTTTCCTATATCTGCAGTGACACGCCAAGGTCTTCGTGATTTACTATTTGCCGTAGCTGATCAATTAGCACAAATACCAAAATTACAAAAGCCAGTTGAAGAAGCGCCTGAACATGTCGTCTATAAACATCAAAAAGAAGAAGTCCCATTTCAAATTACCCGAGATTCGGACGGTGCTTACGTTATTTTTGGAAAGAAAATAGAGAAGCTGTTTAAAATGACTGATTTAACAAGAGATGAGTCAGTCCAACGCTTTTCAAGGCAGATGCGAAGTATGGGCATTGATCAGGCCTTAAGAGAAAGAGGGGCCAAAGATGGTGACACGGTACGATTGTTAGAATATGAATTTGAATTTATTGAATAAAATAACCGTCCGTAAACGCCCGACTCATTATTGAGAGTTGAAGTCATGTCTATATAAAGCGGGCGATAACGGACGCTAATGTCCTGGTTCACTTAGCTAACCATCAGTGGGCGGGTAAGATCGTAGACTAAAACCGCCACATCTTTAAGAAGGATGACAGACTAAGACCGCCACGTCCTATGGCAACGTCTGCATAACCTACATCCTGTAGGCCCACGTCTACATGACCTACGTTCTGTAGGACTTCGCCCACTGTATTGAAGGTTCGTTTTATCAATAGTGATGGGGAGGGTAGCAATGAAGAAGGAAGAGGAAACATTTTATCTGGTTCGTGGTGATTTTCTCCCTGAAGCGATGCGGAAAACTTTAGAAGTTAAGGCGCAGTTAGATCGAGGAAAGGCGAATTCAGTTTATGAAGCGGTAAAGCGAGTTGGGCTGTCGCGGAGTGCGTATTATAAGTACCGTGATGCAGTCTTTCCTTTGCAAGCCATTCAAAAGACGCGCATTATCACATTGTTCTTTCACTTAGAGGATCGCTCTGGAACGTTATCAACGTTGTTAGATACAGTTGCTAGAGCTGGTGGGAATATTTTAACGATCCATCAAACCATACCCGTTCACGGGAAGGCCAATGTCACCTTATCATTAGATGTTGAACAATTATTACTTGCATTAGATGAACTTATTGTGCAATTAAAAAATCAGCCATTTATCGAACGCGTTGAGATCCTAAGTTCTGGTGCATAGGAGAGGAAAGGTCGGGGATAGAAGTGTCATTTTCAGTAGGCTATTTAGGTCCAAAAGGTACATTTTCACAGAAAGCTGTTGATGCATTATTTCCACAACATGTGTCCATGAGCTATCAAACCATTCCAGCTTGTATTGATGCTGTTAAATTTGGCCATGTCAAGTATAGTGTGGTGCCCTTAGAAAATACATTAGAAGGCACGGTTAATTTAACACTTGATTACTTAATCCAAGAAAAGATGTTAAAGATTGTAAGTGAAATTATCATTCCTGTTAAACAACATTTTATGGTCCACTCGCAAAATAAGATGAACTGGGAAAAGACAGAAGTTATCTATTCACACCCTCATGCATTGGCGCAATGTCACCTATTTTTGAAGCAAAATATGCGTGAGGCACAAGTAGAAACATATACATCAACTGGAGCAGCGGCTCGCTTTGTAAGTGAGCACCCTGATAAACCACTAGGGGCGATAGCAAATAACCTTGCAGCAAAAGAATATGGATTAGAAATTGTCAAATCAAATATACATGATTTTATTAACAATCAAACCCGCTTTATTGTTTTACATAAAAATGATACAGCCTTACGTATTAAAGGTTTAGAATTAAAAGGATATAAAACAACGCTGATGATTGCATTGCCTACTGATCATGCTGGTGCCCTTCATCAAGTGTTATCAGCTTTTGCATGGCGCAGGATTAATTTATCTAAGATTGAATCTCGACCAATGAAAACAGGTCTCGGTCATTACTATTTTCTAATTGATGTTGATCAAAAGATGGATGATATTTTAATTCCGAATACCATTGCTGAAATAGAAGCTATTGGTTGTCATATAGAAGTTCTAGGAACTTATCCGTATTATGTAAGTAATGAGCAATAAGGAAAGATCGAACCTGTGTTGACATCTATCAAAACGCAGGTTCGATCTTTTTTGTTCTGCCTTTACAAATGGACAAATCTTGTATAATAGCTATAACATTTGATAATTCATTCTACAAGTCAGGGTTGATTCACAAATTTATCATAGATAACCGTCCGTAAAACGCTCATTGATTGAAGTTTCGTTTTATATCGAGTGATTTACTCAATCCACTGTATTGGTAAGCGTTGGCATATACCCCTTTTATTTTATAACTATTCAATAGTGAAGCCGTTATTTTTAAGTGCTAAATACGCTGCTTCTAACTTTTCTTCGTTTTCAGCTTCAAGGGTATGGAGATGTACACCATCTGTTAATTCAGATAAGTATGGGGCATTTGTAGAGTTAATTTTGTTGATAAATTGTTTGACATCATGACGATCACTAACCATAATAAGTGCTTTTAATTCGCCATATACCGGATGTTCTACGATTACATTACCAACCGTTACTCCCTGATCAACTATACATTCCAACTCTTGTTGCGTTTGCTCTGGTGTGTGTTTACAAGCAACAATCCGTTGGCATTTATGCGTTTGGTCATGTTGGTCTATCAATAAATAACCTTGACTTGTGGCGATAATGGGTTCCTTCTTTGCTTTTAACAATGACATATCTTGTACGATAACTTGTCTGCTAACTCCGGCCTTCTCTGCTAGATCCCCACCAGTTAAAGGCTGATTTGATTCTCTTAACCATGTTAAAAGGGCAGCCCTTCTTTCATCGCCAACTAGTTTATGCGTGTGTTCCACTATTGTCACTCCTTTTGTGTCACTTTGCTGAGCGCAAAACTCCTTATCAAAAGAAGTTTTACTTTATCTTACCCATTCCTTTAACATATTTTCGCACACTTTTATCGTTTTTTCTAGTTCAGGTTTTGTTGTTGCATTTCCTAGTGATAAACGAATGAAATTTTTGGCATGTTGTTGATCTATCCCTATGGCAATCATAGTGGGAGATGGCGCTTGTTGGTTGACGGTGCAGGCGCTTCCTGTGGACAGTGCAATCCCAGCTTGATTGAATTGTAACATCGCATAATGACCAGGTATTTTATTAAACAATATGCCAATCACATGCGGTAACTGTTGTTTTGCTGTAAATACGCTAGCATGTTCAGTGATACGAGCGCTGTTTTCTATAAAGTAAGTTCTTAATTCTTTAATATGCTTAGCTTGTTCATCAATATGTGTCGTGGCCATATCTGCAGCGGCTGCAAAGGCTACTAATTTAGCAATATCCTCTGTTCCCTTATATAATCGATCACGAGCGTTTTTGCTAAGAGCGCTTCTAAGATATGTGGCACCTATACCTTTAGGTCCATAAATTTTATGACTAGAAATGGAGTAACTGTCAACATGTAGAGTTCTTACGTCAACGTTTACCTTTGAAAAAGCTTGAACACCATCACAGTGAAAAAGTATCCCTTTCTGTTGTAACCACCTGCCAATTGCCTCAATATCTTGAATGGTCCCAATTTCATGATTGATATGCTGAATAACGACCAGACATGTATTTTCCTTTACTTTAGCGACAACTTCTTCTAATAGTATTTCTCCTTGATCATTTGGAGTAAGAAAACTAATTTCATACCCTTCTGTCTGCTGTTTCTCTTTTAAAAAGTCAACAATTGAAGGATGTTCAAATGATGTAGTGACGATGTGTTTTTTACTATGTGGGCTTGTTTGTAATAGCGTTTCCAGCGCTAAATGATTTGCTTCTGTTCCGCTATGTGTCAGATGTACTTCCATTTGATCGCACCCAAGACAATTGGCAATTACCTTATAACTATAATGAGATAATTCCATGACTTCTGTTCCTAAGTCATGTAAACTTTTTGGGTTTGCAAAAAAGTCTCTCGTGGTTTGCTGATAAATTTTTAATACATGCTCGTCAACAGGCGTCGAAGCAGCATAGTCTAAATAGATCATAAATGCTCCTTTCAAAGCGGGTTACTTCATCACAGATAACCGTTCGTAAAACGCCCGCCACAAAATAGTCAGCAAAGATGATCTATTTAGGCGGGAGAGAACGGCCACTAATATCCTGATCCACTCAACGACCCCTGTGGGAGAAGAATAAAAATGCCCAATAATTGAAGGTTCGTTTTATATTTATCTTAAAATAAGTGTTGTCATATGTAAAGAATTATGTAAAGATATCTGTAAAGACATATAAAAAGGAGACGCTATGGATTATAAAACAGTTATCATTATTGGCGGGGGATTATCAGCAATGGTTCTAGCTGATCAATTAGCACCAACACATCAAGTAACGGTGTTGATGAAAGTAGATACATCTGAAAATAATTCCGTTCTGGCCCAAGGTGGCATTGCAGCAGCATTGTCTCCAACAGATTGCTGGCAAGACCATATGGCGGATACATTACAAGCCGGTTATCATTTTGCAAACGAAGACGCTGTTAAGGTCCTTACAAAAGAAGGGGTTAACGTGGTCCGTGATTTAATAAAAAAGGGCTTTCAATTTGATTCATCAAATGGCGCACTGATTTTTGGTCAAGAAGGTGCTCATCATAAAAGAAGAGTTCTTCATGCCGGTGGTGATCAAACCGGTCATCGTCTTTTTAGCTTTTTTTATAATCGATTGGTAGGAAGTATTGACTTGAAACAGGAACATAAGCTAATCGATTTAGTTATTGAACAAAGTCGGTGTATCGGTGTGCGGTGTCAAACTGCAAATGATGAAGATGAATATTTTTTTGCTGATCATGTCGTTCTTGCTACTGGAGGATGTGGGTCATTGTATCAATTAACCTCAAATAATCCAACGATTACTGGGGATGGGTTAGCCATTGCTTATCGTGCTGGTGTAGAACTCATTGATTTAGAATTTATTCAATTTCACCCAACGATGCTCGTTAAGGATGGCGTTAATTATGGTTTAATATCTGAAGCAGTTCGCGGAGAAGGTGCTCGTTTGTTAGATGAAGAAGGTACGCCTCTTATGGAAGGGATACACCCATTAAAAGACTTAGCACCTAGAGACACCGTGGCACGCACGGTTTATGCTCATTATCTTGCAAATAAGCAAGTTTATTTAGATATTTCAACGATCGATCAGTTTGATGTGAAATTTCCTACAATCAATAAATTATGTCAAAAAGCAGAAATTGACATGCAAGACGGATACTTACCTATAGCTCCTGGTGCTCATTTTATGATAGGTGGCATAAAAACTGATTTAGCTGGTAGGACATCAATTGATCGGCTATACGCCATTGGAGAAGTAGCTTGTAAAGGGATTCATGGAGCAAATCGCTTGGCAAGTAATTCATTACTTGAAGCTTTAGTGTTTCCCAATCGATTAGCATCAGCCATTTTAGAAAGTACTTTAACTAAACGAATCGATCCAGTCGTTAATACTAGAAATAGCGAGGTATATCAATCACTCGATTTACCACCTTTAGATACTTTACAAAAGCAGATGACTTCCCATGCTGGAATTGTTCGCGACCAATTTGGTTTACTTAAACTTAAAGATTGGTTGGAAAGCTATCCCATCCATTGTCCCCTTGATCAGGTTCAGCCAAAACAAAGGGAACGAGTTAATCAACTGTTGTCTGCATGGTTAATTGTTACTTCGGCATTAAGAAGGACTGAAAGCCGAGGTGCACATTGGCGAGCTGATTATCCAAACCGTTCGAAAGATTGGGATCTTATTCATATCTTACGCTTTAAATATCATGATAAACATCTACATAATAAGACCTGCGGTATTATGTCAAGAAATAAATAATACTGATTTGATTATCAAGGCTGTCATGCTGAAATGGAAGCCTAAATATATTATACGAGGGGGAGCGTTATGAATCACTTGAAAGCTAAACATGCCATTGAGAATTTTTTACTAGAAGATATTGGAGATCGTGATTTGACGAGTGACTATTTATTTTCAAAAACGCATACAGGACAATCAAAGATTGTAGCCAAGCAATCTGGTGTATTGTCTGGTATTAATGTAATAGAAATTGTTTATCAATGTATTAATCCAACCGTTATCGTTAATAATCACAAGTGCGATGGTGAACATGTACAAATAGGAGAAGTTATCTCAACGATAACCGGTCCGCTGCAAGCTATTTTAAGTGGTGAGCGAGTAGCTTTAAATTTACTCCAACGAATGAGCGGTATAGCCAGTTTAACAGCAACCGCGGTCAGCCAATTAAGCGGTGAACAGACAAGAATCACGGATACGAGAAAAACGACACCGGGATTAAGACTTTTTGAAAAATATGCAGTTACCTGTGGAGGTGGGTTTAATCATCGCTTTGGTTTGTACGATGGCGTCATGATTAAAGACAATCACATTGCGTATTATGGATCAATTGAATCAGCGGTCCAACAGATCCGATCAAAGCTTGGACATATGGTTAAAATTGAGGTAGAAACTGAGCATTTAGATCAAGTTGAGGCAGCCGTGAAATCAGCTGTCGATATTATTATGTTTGACAATCAAACAGTGGAAAGGATTCGCCAATATATTAAGCACATTCCTGAACATATAATTACTGAAGCTTCAGGAAACATAACGCTCGATATGATTAAGGATTATCAGGATACAGGTGTTGATTATTTAGCATTAGGATTTATTACACATTCAGCGAAATCGTTCGATTTTAGCATGAATATTGAAGGGTAAAGGGGGTAGAGAAAATGGATATGCTAACCTATTTAAAAGAGAAAGAGCATAAAGCAGAATTAATGCAGACCTATTACGCTTTGCCAAAGGAAGAGTTGGAAAATGAAGTTTTTCGTATAAAAAAGCAATTAGGTGAGCGTTTATTTATACCTGGACACCACTATCAGAAGGATGAAGTTATTCAATTCGCAGATATTAGTGGTGATTCACTGCAACTTGCTCAATTATCAGCTCAAAATACTGCCGCATCATTTATTGTTTTTTGTGGGGTTCATTTTATGGCGGAGACAGCTGATATGCTAACAACAAAACAACAAAAAGTGATTTTACCAGATATGCGTGCAGGTTGCTCAATGGCTGACATGGCAACACTTGATCAGACAAATACATGCTGGTTAACGTTGAAAGATTTATTTGGTGACACTGTGATGCCTCTTACCTATGTGAATTCTACCGCAGCGATTAAAGGATTTGTGGGTAAACATGGGGGGGCAACCGTTACGTCTTCTAATGCTAAAAAAGTAGTTTCTTGGGCTCTTCAGCAAAAGCAACGATTGTTGTTTTTACCAGACCAGCATTTAGGTCGTAACACGGCTTATGATTTAGGTGTATCGCTTTCGGAGATGGCGGTATGGAACCAACAAAAAAATCAATTGGAATATCAAGGTGATTATCAGAATATTAAGGTGATATTATGGAAAGGTTTTTGTTCTGTCCATGAAAATTTCACAGTAGATAATGTGGAAAATATTAGAGCAGAGGAGCCAGATCGTTTCATTATTGTTCATCCTGAGTGTCGCTTTGAAGTTGCCCAGCGCGCTGATTATGTTGGCTCAACTAAATATATTATAGACATGATAACGGAAGCTAAACCAGGTACCAGTTGGGCGATTGGAACAGAAATGAATTTGGTCAAACGACTACAAAAACAACATCCCGACAAGAATATTATCTCATTAAATCCATATATGTGTCCTTGTTTAACAATGAATCGCATTGACTTACCTCATTTACTTGCCTCATTACACGCAGTTAGTGAAAATCGTTCATATCACCAAATTTCAGTCGATCCAGAAACAACGATGTGGGCAAAACAGGCTTTGAATAAAATGTTAATCCTTTCGTAGCTAAAAAAACAAACCTTTGTGTAAAGGTTTGTTTTTTTTATTCAACTTTTAGATACAGTTGCATATGTTGTTAGGGAATAAGCCTGTTGTTTGCCTAGTAAAAAGACATCAGAGAGGAGATTAACGCGTGAAGATTCATACTGTACAAAAAGGTGATACGTTATGGAACTTATCGAAAAAGTATAATGTCGATTTCCAAGCACTTAAAGCACTTAATAATCAATTAGCTAATCCTGATATGATTATGCCAGGTATGAAAATCAAGATTCCTAGTGAAACAAAACAAGTCGCACATCAAGATGCGAAGGAAAAAGTTATGGAACCTTTTAAGCCGGTTCCACAAAAAGCACAGCCAGTTATTAAAGAGGACGATCAAGTTCCCAAAAAAGATGTGGAGAAGAAAATGCCTAAAAAACAAGCACCGTTACCGAAACTGCCTCCAATGTCCATTCAAATGCCAAAGTTACCTAATATTTATTCTAATCACTATAATATAGATGTAGGTATTGAGGATAATGACACGATTATGCAAAATCAATCGATTCACCATTATCATCAGCCAAAAAAAGATGAAAAACCTAAAGAAATTAAAAAACAAGAGGAGAAAAAGCCGATGCATACACATGATATGAAGGGGTGGCCAATGATGCCATGTTGCTATGTATGGGTGCCTTATATGCCGATGCCGACACATTCCCCTATACATCCAAGTAGTGATTGTAAGCCTGTTCCTGATGCTTGTTATCAATATCAAGATCCAACAATGTTGCAAATGGCTCAGCAACATTATATGCCAACAGCTAATTATCAACAGCAAGGACAATGGGGAGATCTTGGAAGTGAGGACCCTAATATAAATGAAGGCATGGCTATGTATGACGATTATGATAGTGGAAATCAAAATCTCCAGTCACCTATGTATACCCAACAACCTATGTACACACAGCCGAATCAAATGGACCCTTACATGCAACAAGCTATGCCTTTACAGGACAATCAATATCCCGCATATATGGACCCTAATGCGATGTATGGTATGTCCCCTATGATGCCATATAGCTACGATCCACAATGGATGGGATGGGATCAATATCAACAACCCTTTCAGCCGATGCGTGAAGAAGATGAAGAATAAAAAAAAGAAAGAACAAGGATTGTGATGCAGCCAATCCTAACAAGTAATTGGATTTACTAATTAACTCAACTTTCGCACACTTAAAATAGTCATTGAACCTTGATCGTGTTCAATAGACGCGGTATTCAATAGGCTTGTAGACATTACTTCTGCTTGGATGTGCCGCATACGTTTAGCACGTTATTTCGTTTCGAAAAGCAAGGGATTCGCTTTTCGCGGGGATGGCTTCAGCTAACTTGAGTCGCAAGATCACTCCTCAAGTGGATCTTCAGCTCATCCTAACCCCGCAGAAGTCTCATCCCTTGCTTATCTCCACTTAGATTGGTGGTTCATACATGCTATCTTGGCTGAACCTGAAAATTCAGATGTGAAAGTTGAGTAATTAAAGATTAAAAATCAAACCCTCAGCAGTTATATAGACTTGGCTGGGGGCATTTTATTTTGCGTTTTTTTAATACTGAGATTAAAAGAAGCCATTGATGTTGTTTGGTCGCTTTTTATCTGATTATTCATCTTATATTGATATAAATGTTTAAGTTTTTATGCTATAAATAATTGCATCTTTACCCATATTAAGTAATAATAAAAAGAGAAAACAAACTTTAAAAACCGGAAGGGGACATGTAAGGTGCAAGAACAAGTTGATAAATTGGTAAAGTGGTTACAAGAGCAAGTGAAGGATGCAAATGTTAAAGGGTTGTTAGTCGGGATTAGTGGTGGGATTGATTCAGCAGTTGTTGCTAATCTAATAAAAAAAGCAATGCCTGAGAATGCTCTAGGTGTTATGATGCCATGTAAAAGTAACCCTGATGATTTAAAATATGCAAAACAAGTAGCAGAAGCAGCTGGTATTGAGCATGTTACCATTGATTTAACCGAAGCGCATGATACGTTGTTTAATAAAATTACGAATGAACTTGATCAACAAGGCATTCATTATAAGGAGCAAGATAAATTAGCAGATGCAAATTTACGTGCGCGTTTGCGAATGAGCACCTTATATACGGTTGCTACGAATCATAATTATTTAGTTGTTGGTACTGATAATGCGGCAGAATGGTACACAGGTTATTTCACAAAATATGGTGATGGAGGGATTGATCTCGCGCCTATTATTCACTTAACGAAAGGTGAAGTAAAGGAAATGGCTAAGTATTTAGGTGTTCCAGAACAGGTTATTACGAAAAAACCTAGTGCAGGCTTATGGGAAGGACAAACGGATGAAAATGAAATGGGTACAACTTATGAGATGATTGATCAATTTTTAAAAGGAGAATCAATTCCTATTAAAGATAAAGAAATTATTGAAGCGATGCACAAACGATCTGCTCATAAGCGTGAAGGGATTAAGGTACCTGACAAAAATGTTTAACATAGCAGGTAACGCATAAAAAAGTCTATCTATTTAAATGATTATGACAATGATACGAACGACTTTATTTAACAGCTTTTCCTATGCTATCATATAAAACGGAAATGATAAGTTTTATTTGAGAAAGGAGTCATAGTCGATGGCTGGACATTCTAAGTGGAAAAACATTCAAAGACGTAAAAATGCCCAAGATGCTAAGCGGGGAAAAATTTTTATGAAAGCTGCCAAAGATATTTATATTGCAGCTAAAGAAGGTGGGCCAGATCCAGAAGTGAATCCTGCGCTACGGTTAGCTATTGATAAAGCAAAAGCAAGCAACATGCCAAATGACAATATTGATCGTGCAATCAAAAAAGCTACGGGTTCATTAGATGGCGTGAGCTATGAAGAAGTCGTTTATGAGGGATATGGTCCAGGTGGGGCAGCTATAATGGTTGAAATCTTAACAGACAATAAGAATCGTTCAGCCTCAGATGTTCGCCATGCCTTTTCTAAAAATGGTGGTAATTTAGGTGAGAACGGTTGTGTATCGTTTATGTTTAATAGACGTGGTTATCTTTTGATTGATCGGTCGACAACAGAGGCTGATGAGGATACTATTATGTTAGCTGCAATAGAAGCTGGAGCAGAAGAAATGGAAACGACTGAAGATAGCTATGAAATATTTACCGAACCAGAGCAATTTAGTGATGTGAAATCTGCTTTATCCGAAGAAGGTTATCACCTTGAAACAGCTGAAGTCACTTTGATTCCATCAACCTATTCAAGCTTGTCAGAGGATGAGCGTAGCAAAATGGAGAAGTTAATTGATCATCTTGAAGAATTAGAAGATGTGCAAGAGGTTTATCACAATGCAGATTTAACGGAATAAAATATTAAAAAGGTTATATCGAGGTGTGTATTCACAATGTGTGAAACAAGTGATGGTGAACAAGAATTTGATGGTTTCTCTGAACAAGATAAAGAGAAGGCAAAAGCATGTTTAAAGCAATTTACCGCTGATCAATTTGATTATTTTGTTGTCTATCAGAAGCAAGGTCAAAAGACAATTAAAGAATTTCATTTTAATCAGGTGAAACGACAAGAAAACGGTGATTACTTGATTGCTATGCATCATGAAGATACACTAGATCATATTAGTTATTACAATGGAGAGGCGCTTGAGCTTTCTCCATCTGAGATATTAAAAGTAAAAAAAGTTGACCCAAATGAATATGACTTTGTTGTTTATACCGACTAATCACTAGTCGGTTATTTTTTTGCTTCTAAATTGAAATTTTAGAAAGTCTATAGTTACAAAGGGGTGGATTTCATATGTGTAAAAAAAAAAAAATTGTCTATGCTATGTTATATAAATGATTTTAAGAGGTGAAAATGTTGAAATATTTAATAGGGATTAACTTGTTATTGATCGTCATGATATTCATTTATAATGGCTATCTGAATAACGATCAACCAGAGATAGAAGACGATGAGCTCGTTGAAGTGTCCCGAACAGAACAACAGTCAAAGCACCCTGATGATTTAGCGACCATAGAAATTGTTTTACAAAGACAATATTTGGACGGAAGAATGGACTCAGAAGTTTTTGAGGAAACGATTACGTCTATGGAAGATTTTTGGTATGATTATGAACCTTATCAACTGATTGATCAAAAGATGGGGCAAATGATTTTTAGAGAATACTTGGATGATATTTCCCCTTACTTAAAAGAAGTAGGCTATTTCGGTTTATCCGATCAACAGTTAACGATCTATGAAGGTGAACCTCAATATGAACAAGTGATTCAACAAGTATATGACTTGGACCTTGATGCATTGCCAAAAGAGGAGCAGGAGAAATTAAGAAAAGGTATTAAAATTGATTCTAAACAAATTTATCAAGATACAATCGAAGTTTTTCGTAACCATATTCCTAGCGAACAAGTACAAGGAGAGTCTGGATCATGACAGACTCTCCTTGTCTATTTCCTCCTTCTTATAGAATCTAATGCTTAATGAGCTAAACTAGGCGAACATACGATTGTATGGTAAAATAGCAATTATGAAGGTATAGTGAGAGGTTGAGGAGCGATAATATAATGATATCATACATACATGGAACATTAGTCGAAATGACAGAGTTGGTAGCGATTGTTGACGTTAATGGTGTGGGCTACGAAATTTTTTGTGCTAATCCATTTCATTTTCAAGAATATATGAGCAAAAAAATAAAGATACATACTTATCATCATGTTAGAGAAGACGCGCAACTGTTATACGGTTTTCGAAATATCGATGAGAAACAATTGTTTTCACAAATATTAAATGTGTCTGGGATTGGTCCTAAAGGGGCATTATCTATTGTAGGCAATGCCTCAGTAGAGCAATTTGTCTTGGCGATTGAAGAGGAAGATGAAAAGTTTTTAACCCAATTTCCAGGAGTAGGGAAAAAAACAGCAAGACAAATGATTTTGGATTTGAAAGGTAAATTACCTTTTGTAATCCAACAAACGGATGATGCGCAGAAAGAAAATGAAGCCGTCGTTAAAGTTGATAGTGCTGGTGTCAATGAGGCTGTAGAAGCTTTAAAAGCCTTAGGTTATAAAGACCGAGAAATTAAAGCCGTGATGCCACAATTGAAGCAGGCTAAGCTTTCGAATACTGATGCATTAATACGTAAAGCTTTAGCGTTGCTTATGCAATAAATGAGGGAGGGGCATATAAGTGGAAGAACGCATGATTACTGGAGAACAACTTGATCAAGAAGAAGAGATTGAATTAAGTCTTCGTCCACAATCGCTGAATCAGTATATTGGTCAAACGACAGTAAAAGAGAATTTAGCTATTTTTATAAAAGCGGCAAAATTAAGAAATGAACCTTTAGATCATGTATTGCTGTATGGTCCGCCAGGGTTGGGGAAGACAACAATGGCCTCAATTATTTCAAATGAAATGGAAGTGGCATTTCGTATGACCTCAGGTCCAGCTATAGAACGAGCAGGGGATTTAGCTGCGATCTTATCTGGATTAGAGGCAGGCGATGTTTTATTCATTGATGAAATTCATCGCTTGCCCCGCGCTGTTGAAGAGATTCTTTATCCAGCAATGGAAGATTTTTGTTTGGATATTGTCATAGGTACAGGATCTACCGCCCGCTCTGTAAGGCTTGATTTACCACCTTTTACATTAGTCGGAGCTACGACTAGAGCTGGTTTATTGTCTGCACCCTTAAGAGATCGTTTTGGTGTACTAACTCGGTTAGAATACTATGAAGTAGAGGATTTAAGGGAAATTGTTGAACGCACATCTATTGTCTTTGATGTTAAAATTGCTAAAGAACCAGCGTTAGAGATCGCTCGCCGGTCAAGAGGGACACCTCGGATTGCTAATCGATTGCTCAAGCGGGTTCGAGATATTTCCCAAGTTAAAGGTGAAGAGACGATAAGCTTAGAGACAACCCAACACGCTTTAGAAATGTTACAAGTGGATAAGACAGGTTTAGATCATATTGATCATAAGCTGTTACTCGCTATTATTGATGCATTCCAAGGTGGACCGGTTGGTTTGGATACACTTGCTGCCACTGTAGGTGAAGAGTCTCAAACAATAGAAGATGTTTATGAACCCTTTTTATTACAAAAGGGATTTATTCAACGCACACCGCGTGGAAGATTGGCAACACCTAAAGCATATGAGCATTTTAATCGACCATTATTAAGTTCAGACTGATGAATGCTATAAAACGAACCTTCAATCAATGGGCGTTTGCGTTTTGCTCCCACGGATGGATATTTGGGTGAATCCGAACATTAGCGTCCGTTAACTCCCACTTAAATAGATGAATGCTACGCTCTATTTCGAGGCGGGGGTTTTACGGACGGTTTCTGTGATAAATATTAAGCGTACATTACTGCACATAAACGAATAGGGGATCATTATGGAAATAGAAGATTTTGATTTTTCATTACCAGAGCAATTAATTGCTCAAAAACCATTAAAGGACCGAACCGCATCAAAGTTACTGGTGCTCAATAAAGAAAATCAATCGCTTGAACATACGCACTTTCACCAGGTGATTGATTATTTAAAACCAGGTGATTGTTTGGTGTTAAACGATACGAAAGTCTTACCTGCAAGGCTATATGGAACGAAGATAGATACAGGAGCTAAAATTGAATTGTTATTACTTCATCAAAGGGAAGGTGATTGTTGGGAAGTACTTGTTAAGCCGGCAAAAAAAATTAAAGAAGGCACTGTGATAAGTTTTGGAGAAGGTCTTTTAACAGCAACCTGTAAAGAGGTGTTAAACCAAGGTGGTCGAATAGTAGAATTCACTTATCAAGGCATTTTTCTGGAAATTTTAAATGAACTTGGTGAAATGCCACTCCCCCCTTATATTAAAGAACAACTAAGTGATCAAGATCGTTATCAAACGGTCTATGCGCGTGAAGAGGGATCAGCCGCCGCACCAACAGCAGGATTGCATTTTACAGAGGAACTTTTAAACAAAGTAAAGCAAAAGGGGATTGAGATCGCTTTTGTAACATTACATGTGGGTCTTGGCACATTTCGTCCTGTCAGTGTTGAGCGGATAGAGGATCATCAAATGCATGCAGAATTTTATCACCTTAGTGAACAGGAAGCAAACAAAATCAATGCAGTTAAAGAAAAGGGAGGACGTATTATATCTGTAGGTACCACCTCGACGCGTACTTTAGAAACGATTGCCTCCAATCATAATGGAGAACTTATTCCGACAAGCGGATGGAGCTCTATATTCATATATCCTCCTTATCGCTTTAAAGTAATTGATGGATTAATTACGAATTTTCATCTACCGAAATCAACCCTTGTTATGCTCGTAAGTGCTTTAGCTGGGCGTGATTTCATCATGGAAGCTTATCATGCCGCTATTGAGCATCGCTATCGCTTTTTTAGCTTTGGCGACGCGATGTTAATTTTATAATATATAGAGTAAGAAAGTAGGAGAATAATGAATGCTGTAACTTATGAATTAATTAAAACATGTAAACAAACGGGTGCTCGATTAGGTCGTGTGCATACGCCTCACGGTTCATTCGAAACGCCTGTCTTTATGCCAGTAGGTACTTTAGCTACAGTAAAAACGATGAGTCCAGAAGAATTAAAAGAAATCGGTGCTCATATGATATTATCAAATACGTATCATTTATGGCTAAGACCTGGAGAGGATATTGTTAAAGAAGCTGGCGGTCTACATCAATTTATGAATTGGGATGGTTCTATTCTAACCGATTCTGGTGGATTTCAAGTTTTTAGCTTAAGTGACTTACGAGATATAGAAGAAGCAGGTGTACACTTTAGAAATCACATTAGTGGCGAGAAATTGTTCTTATCTCCTGAGAAAGCGATGGAAATTCAAAATGCACTTGGCGCTGATATTATGATGGCATTTGATGAGTGTCCGCCATACCCTGCTGAACATAAATATATGAAAGATTCAGTAGAACGAACAAGCCGCTGGGCTGAGCGTTGCTTAACTGCACATCAGCGTGCACATGATCAGGGTTTGTTTGGCATTGTTCAAGGTGGTGAATATGAAGACCTCCGTCGACAGAGTGCTAAAGATTTGACGTCACTTGATTTTCCTGGTTACGCTATTGGTGGGTTGTCTGTAGGGGAGCCAAAAGATGTTATGAATCGTGTTTTAGAATTCACTACCCCATTATTGCCAGATTCTAAACCCCGTTACTTAATGGGGGTAGGTTCACCGGATTCGTTAATTGATGGTTCGATTCGTGGTATTGATATGTTTGATTGTGTTCTACCGACACGAATAGCTCGTAACGGTACGTGTATGACATCAAATGGTCGACTCGTTGTTCGAAATGCAAAATTCGCACTAGATTTCTCGCCATTAGACCCAAATTGTGATTGTCACACATGTCAAAATTATTCAAGAGCTTACATTCGCCATTTAATTAAGGCGGACGAAACGTTTGGATTAAGACTTACCACTTATCATAACCTTTATTTTCTGGTAAAATTAATGGAGCAAGTTCGCGAAGCAATAAAAGCAGATCGACTTGGTGATTTTCGGGAAGAATTTTTTGAGCAATATGGCTTCAATAAACCGAATGCAAAGAATTTTTAATGAAAGGAGGATGACTCAAATATGGGAGAAATGATTAGTTTAATGGCTCCGTTTCTTTTATTGGCGTTTGTTTTTTATTTCTTTTTAATTCGTCCACAGCAAAAGCGCCAGAAACAAGTTAATCAAATGCAGTCTGAATTAAAAAAAGGTGATCAAATTGTCACGATTGGTGGTATGCATGGCACTGTTCATTCATTAGATGAAGGCACTCTTGTTATCGAAGTGGATGGTGGTCAAAAGCTTACATACGATCGTTCAGCTGTAAAACAAGTGGTTGCACAAGAGTAGAGAAGATCAAAGGCTGGGATTAAAGTAAAAGAAATGTAATGATAAGCGAATGATTCATTCATATGAATGGATCATTCGCTTTATTATATATCATTAACATGAAAAGCAATTTTGAAAAGTTCTTCACTTTATCTTTTTGATGAGAAGGAAGGCGTTTATATGAATATTAAAAAAAAGATCTTACTTGCCATTTTTGCGATGTTTTCAGTGTTGATTTCCCTTGTTATTTGGTATCTTAATGATAGTTATCTTCCCATGGATGTGGCTAATGTGGCTTTTCAACCAACAAAAGAAGTAGATGTTGAAACCATTCCAGAAGGATATAAGTTTACGCCGATTGATAGGTCTACTCAAACAGGACTAATTTTTTATCCTGGAGGGAAAGTAGAGACAGAAGCATATGGTCTATTTATGCAGAAGTTGGCTGAACAAGGTTATGATAGCTTTTTGGTATCGATGCCATTTAATCTTGCTGTTCTAAACCCGAGTGCTGCTGGGGACATTATTATTAATAACCCTGAAATCGAAGCATGGTATATCATCGGGCATTCACTCGGTGGTGCGATGGCTGCCAACTTTATCAAATCCAATTATGATCAGATTGAAGGCTTAATTTTGCTAGGTGCTTATTCAGCTACCGATCTCTCGAATTTTGATATTTCGATTCTTACTTTGCGGGGCTCAGAAGATAAAGTGTTAAATCAAGATAAATTTGTTGAGAATAGGGCGTATTTACCTAGCGAATCCTCTATTGAAATAGTAATAGAAGGTGGCAATCATGCTTATTTTGGACATTATGGTGAACAAAAGAGTGATGGGAAAGCGACAATCTCTAGAGAAGAGCAACAATTAAGCACTGCTGAACATATCAATGCTTTTATCACAGATAACCGTCCGTAAAACGCTGCCTCAAAATAGAGAACAGCGTTCAATCGATTGAGGCGGGCGCTAACGGACGCTAATGTCCTGATTCACTCAACTAACCATCCGTGGGAAAGGACGAAACCCCCACGGATTGAAGTTTCGTTTTATCACAGATAACCGTCCATAAAATGCTAGCCTCAAAATAGAGAGGGGAGTTTATCTATTTAGGTTAGGAGATAAACGCCGTTAATAACCTGATTCTCTCAATGCCCACTGATTGATCGTTTTATTAATACTGAATAGGTTTCGTAAATGAATTAATTATGAACATCTTGTGAATCTATACGTGATAATGTTTACTCTTTCACAAAAACAAAGTATGATACATAAGTGTGTGCTTACTTAATTTTATTTATTTTTGAGAGGAGAACTTGAATGGAACAACTTATTCAGCAAGTCGATAGCTTACAATTACTAAACCACTTCTTATTATCATTATTTTTATTAATCCCTATGGTTCTAATTGCCCGGACTGTTGTCGCTGGTACACGTTATTCCCCAATTTTAATCATTGTTATTTTCGGTTTAGCCATGGGTTTTGTCCTTGTTGCAAGTGACTTAGCTGAACCAGGTCTTCAACAATTCCCCGTTGTCGAATTGATTTCAAAAACAACCAATATTGCATTAATTGTTACTTTTTTTGTTGGTGGTCAAGAAATACGAAAGATATTTGGTAATAAGACCGGTGCAACGAAAGATTTACTTATTCACAATGAAGAAGAAGCAGTACTAGGTACAACGCGAACACAACTTGTTTTAATTGTTCGATCCTTCTTTTTACTAATTGGTATTGAAGCGATGAGTCGTATTCTTCTAGGTTTAGATACGGGCTCCCTAGGAAACTATTACCCTATTATGGCTTACCTTGGTCTTGTGGGATCGATTATTTTAATCGATAATCGGGCGAAAATTTTAGAAAAGCCCTTATATATCCGTAAAGGCGTACTTGAGATTATCGTCATTATTGGTGTTCTTATTATGTCGTTTCACTTAGCAGAATGGGTGCGTACATTGGTTGCCCTTCCATCCATTTTCTTTGCGATGGTTATTGCGACAATGCTTGGTGTACTGTGCTATAGTTATGTTTTTGGGCCAACAATTAAAGCGCTTTTGTTTGCTGGTATTCCAGTCGTTTTAGCAGGGAATTTTATGGTAGGTGGTTCTCGCATTATCGAAGTTTTTGAAATGGAGGGAACGGGTGCTGTATTAGGTTATGGATTTTTCGGACAAATTTTTTGGATGTTCGGTGGTATGGCATTATTAATTTATTTTGGAAAGACAGCAAGTGTACGGAACTTAGCGCCAGGTATGGCTGGAGCCTTATCACATACGGGTTTAACAGGTGCTTGTACAGCAGGTGATTTAGGCAAGCGAGCAGCAAATCGTGCACCTATGCTTGTTAATATCCCGTTTGCAATGCATATTTTTGTTTTTTCTATTCTAGCAGTTAGCTCGGAACGTGGATCATTACTTTTAATACCATCGATTATTATGCTAATCCTTGGTTTTGTTTTATTAGTGATTGGTCTTAAAAATATAAAAAAATCAGATAGTAATGATCGAGACGAAATGAAATCATTGCTACAATTCGGATTCGGTTGGCAAATCATTGCCATTTTCGGCGGTTTGTATTTGTTAAGTTTTAGCAGTATGTCAATCGATTTTGCTGCGATGGCAAAGGCTTCTGCTATTTCTCATTTTGGTTTATTTGCTGGTATTCAAGAGGGGATGTTCGGTCTAGAAGCGGCAAGTTTAATTACCTTTACTTTCTCGATGACGTTTTTAGTTCATCCATTTGTTTTCTTTATGTTTGGTAAAGCAATGGAGAATAATGAAGAGATGCCTAAATTACCCGTATATGTTCTGTCCGCAATTGGATTAGTTGGTATTTTGGCTTCAGCATTATTTTTATAAAAAATCTTAATTTTTTGTTCTACACCTTAGAGGTAGCAAAATGTGTGCGTTAAAAAAGCATAAAATGTCTACCAAACATCTAATCCAAGAAGTGTAAATTCTGGTATGAAGTAAAAATGAAATTGATTCATTCAGGTTGAATAATAGGGTACTGGTAGTGAAAGCACTCTTTTTCAAGTGTTCTAACTACCGGTATCCTATTAGTTACGCCTTTACTTCCTATGCTTCACCAACCACGAAGCTATCAAAGGTTACATAGTAATTTACTGCATTCATACTTGTGATAAACTGGTCATGAGTAATCACTTTTATCCCCTCTGCCTCTTAGGCATTGCTACCTTGTGAAATAATAATAAGGACATCAATACCTCTACTAATTAATATCCCAATTAGCGGATGATCCTTGGCTAAACATAATCTCAGTTGTGTAGCTTGATCCAGCCAAAGCATCCTTAAAGCGTTGTTCAGCCTGTACCCAACGTAGTGCATCTCAATTCGATAAGATGATCCTTACATATTTATTTCTACTGAACCTGTTGTTTCCTCTCCATCTGGTCAACCTCTTCTGTTTGATCGTCTTCGTTTCATTTGGCTCACTGTTAGTACCATTTGTCAGCCAACTAATACAAATACCCATGCCATAATTAACGTGTATGGGTTCACCGATTGTTATATAAGCGGATTCATTGGTGATTTTTTATATAGTCTGGATTTTTTAAGATATGTTTTAAAGGATCTTATAGTGGTCATAATAGCTAGGTCAAAAAGGGACAATTAATTTGGCGTCCTAGCCTAAATTAGGTGGTTATCTGTGCCAGTAGGCTTTAATCGAAGTTCCTCCTCTTTTTTAAAACAAATTTATTTTAAGAAGGAGTTTTTTGTCATTGCTAATTTACTGAGCTTTCAGCTAAAATATAGAATAACCATGGAACATAGCTACCTATAAAAGTAAAGATAATGAAATATGTCAAGCCGAGTGAGGTACTTTAAACGTGAAAATGAAAAGATTCGAGTCGAAAATTAGAAAAGACATTCTGAAGTTCTCATTTAAAATTATTACGGTCATGATTGTTATTACCATTATCACTATCGGTTTCTTCAACTACAATATGAGAAATTATCGATTGAACAATACACTTGATCATTATGGCGAAAGTTTGGAAGCTATAATAAAGACAAAACAAGAAGAACTTTATCAAGTATCTGAGGATGTCTTCGTTCGATTTTTGCAAGGCCAATCAGATTCAAGAAACGTATTTAGTTCCTTTTACAGCTATAATGCAAGACAACAGATCAAAAGTGACCTTTTGGTTTTTGATGAAGACGTAGCTTTAGCTTTACATACTAACCCCGTTTTTGAAACTGACTATGCACTCTTTCATTTCTTAAACTTAGTCATCGAAAATGAAACACCTTTAGCTGAAACAGGGGTAACGCGGGTTTATCGCTCAAATCAGTCCTCTTATTTATTGTATATACATCCAATAATTGATGGGGCTATTATTGGATATGCAGTGTCGGTTATTAATGGAAGGGAATTTCAACTGTTAAGGGAAGATGCAATCACAAATTATGTCATTTATGATCAGTATGATAATGTTTTATCATCAAGTTCAGATAGTATTGTGAATTCAACGACAGGTAAGTTAGATTTTAATAATGACAATTCAAATAGAAATTTTCTATATAAAGAAGCACAGCCATATAATAATATTAATGTTACCGCATATATCAGAAATCAAAATTATGCTGGTGTTTTTTTGGCAAGCTTAATTGTGCTTACTATCTTATCATTGTTTATTTTTTTTCAAACCTATATTTTCTCTAAAAATGTTTCGACAAAAATTGGTCACTCCCTATATTTACTTTATGATGAATTAATTAAAGTTAGCCAAACACCCACGCATCGAATATCAATTCAGACAGATGATGAATTTGAGACGTTAGCACAAAATATTAATAATGTTCTCGCTGAATTACAGAACGCGCATGACCGGAATATTAAGTTGAGTGAATTAAATTTAGAATCAGAACGTCGTAAATTAGAAGCACAATTTCATCCGCATTTCTTGGCAAACACATTAGAGACGATTCGCTCTGCCATCTATGTAGATAGCGGGTTAGCTGAAGAGTTGCTGACGCTAATGAATGATATCTTGAGATATAGTATTAGTGAAGGAAATGTCGATTTGAGCCTGCAAGAAGATTTAACTTATATTGAAAATTATTTAAAAGTTAATCAAATACGCTATGAGGATTTCACTTATGAATTTTATATTGATGACAAATTAAATCATTTACGTGTTCCCAAATTGTTTCTATTGCCACTAATTGAGAACAGCTTGAAATATGGATTTAAGTATCGACGCGATTTGAAGGTGCGGCTCTCTATCCATAAAAGCACTCATGGGGATGTCGTTATTCGTATCATTGATAATGGTGGCGCCCTAACATCAGATCAAGCTAACCGCTTAAATGTGATGTTAAAAACGACAACTAAGCCTGATCAGCACCACGGACTGATTAATACGAAACAACGCTTAAGCTTAATGTATCAGCACTCTCGTTTTGTTATAAAAACGAAATGGAATTACACCGTTATAGAATTAAGAATTGTTGGAGGTCATTATGTATAAATTAGTCATTGTAGAAGATGAACCACTTATCCGTAAACGTCTGGTATATGGCTTAGATTATGAAAAACACAACTGTATTGTTGTAGGTGAAGCGAGAGATGGCGATGAAGGTGTGAAGCTTATTAAGGAGCTAGATCCAGATATTGTTTTGACCGATATCAATATGCCGATAAAAAATGCATTTGAAATGTTAGAGGAAACACTAGATTATAGCTACTGTACCATTATACTGTCTAGCTATAATGAATTTTCCAATGCTCAGAAAGCGATAAAATTTGGTGTGACTGAATTCATCGTAAAGCCGATAAATGAACAGGAGATCTATCAAGCTTTAGAACGAGCAATTACACAAGCGAAACAATTAAAAACCATTAAACAGCTCTCCTATTCCCAAGAAGCTTTAGAAGAACTGCATGCAAGCGAAGTAAAGATTCATCAAGTCAATGATGAAGTTGTCAATGAAATGATTCAGTTTGTCAGAGAGAATTATGCTGAAAAGTTTGTATTCGATGATGTATCAAAAGCGATTGGTTACAGTCCTACCTTGCTCCACGATCGCTTCAAAAAAGAAGTGCATACGACTTTTAATGATTATTTAAATCGCTATCGAATTAGGAAATCAATCGAATTTATTTTAAAAGGCGAAAAAAAAGTTTATCAAATTGCTGAAGATTGCGGGTTCAGTGAATACAAATACTACAATAAGGTATTTAAGAAGTATGTAGGTATGAGTACAAAAGAGTTCGTTGATAAACTGTAGGATATTCCCCTATATTATTCGATTTTCGGATATGAAAACGTGATCATTACCGTATAATCAAGGTATTAAATGAAAAAGGGGAGATAATAATGAAAGCGCTTAGAAAGCAGTTGTTAGTTGTTGTAGCATTTATTGGTTTGATTACTTTATTAATCGGTTGTTCAGATAATGAAGAAGGTAACAGTGATCGGTTAGTTATTTATTCACCTAACTCTGAGGGATTAATTAATGCAACGATACCAGCCTTTGAAGAAAAATATGATATTCAAGTGGATCTCATTCAAGCAGGTACTGGTGAACTATTCGCTAAATTAGAAAGCGAGAAAGATTCCCCAGTTGCAGATATTATTTTCGGTGGTGGCTATACGCAGTTTTCGATGCACACTGATTTATTCGAGGAATATGTATCATCAGAAGATGGAAGTGTCATAGATGCTTATCAGAATTCAACAGGTTTCTATACGCCTTATACACTAGATGGTAGTGTATTGGTCGCAAACCGTGACATTTTAGGCGATATTGAAATTAATAGTTATGAGGACTTACTAAATCCAGAATTGCAAGGGAAAATCTCTTCAGGTGATCCATCGAATTCATCTAGTGCCTTCGCACAATTAACAAATATGCTGTTGGCTAAGGGTGGCTATGAGTCTGAAGAAGCTTGGAGCTACGTCGAAGATTTATATACCAATGTTGATGGTAAAATCAGTTCAAGTTCAAGCAATGTCTATCGTACGGTAGCTGATGGTGAAATGGCTGTAGGTTTATCTTATGAAGACCCTGTTGCCAAGCTGATTGAAGATGGTGCTAATGTCGAAATCATTTATCCTGAAGAGGGCGTTGTTTTCTTAGCCGCAAATGCAGCTATTATTAAAGGGGCGAATAATCAAGAATATGCTGAGAAGTTTATTGACTTTATTATTTCACAAGAAATCCAAAATGTACTCTCGACAACAACAACGAATCGCCCAGTTCGGGAAGATGTAGAGACAAATGATGTTATGAAGTCGTTCTCTGAAATTAATGCGTTGGAAGAAGACATGGATTTTGTATCAGAAAATCGACAAGAAATTGTGGATCGTTACAATGAAATCTTTGTACAGATTCAATCGAATGAATAAGGGGGGAGATTCTTATGACATTAATAAAAATAGAGCACGCAAAGAAAGTTTTTGACCATACAGTTGTTATACCGGATCTAAATATTACCATTAAAGAGGGGGCTTTATTCACACTACTCGGCCCCTCCGGTTGTGGTAAAACAACACTATTGAGAATGATTGCTGGGTTTAACTCGATCGAAGGAGGCGATTTTTATTTCAATGAAAAGCGCATTAATGATCAAGAGCCTAGCAGACGAAATATAGGGATGGTATTTCAAAACTATGCGATTTTTCCTCACCTTACCGTTCGAGAAAACGTAGAGTTTGGGTTAAAACAGCGAAAGCTTGATAAGAAAATCATTAGAGAGCGTGCTGAAAAATATTTAAAACTAATCCAAATGGAAAAGTTTATGGATCGTAAACCAGAACAACTAAGTGGCGGTCAACAGCAACGTGTTGCCCTAGCCCGAGCATTAGCGATTAATCCAGAGGTACTACTAATGGATGAGCCTTTAAGTAATTTGGATGCCAAACTAAGGATTGATATGAGAAAAGCCATTCGTGAAATTCAAAGAGAAGTTGGCATTACAACCGTCTATGTGACTCACGATCAAGAAGAGGCGATGGCAATTTCCGATCAAATTGCGGTAATGAAAGATGGTATTGTACAACAAGTCGGCTCGCCTAAATCTTTATATCATCGACCTTCTAATGAGTTTGTTGCCTCCTTTATTGGTCGAACAAATATGCTTAATGCTGAATTAAAGCATAACGAGGAAGGTATTGCTGAGCTCCATTTACAAAATGGCTTTACCATTCCTTATCCAAAATTAAATCATTTAGACGACCAGCAAGTACGTATTAGTATTCGTCCAGAAGACTTTATTCGAGTCGAAGATACTACTTCGGTAGATACATTTAAAGTCAGAATTGAGGACAGTGTTTATCTAGGTCTGAATACAGAATATGTTGTTTCGCTAACGGATAAACATCATATCCAAGTAACCGAGGAATCAAGCTTTGATGAGGACTTAAACGTTGGTGATCGTGTTCATTTAACGATTAATACGAATAAGATTAACGTGTATTGTGCCGACGGGTTAACTAACCTTTCGGAGGTGAAGTGATGAAAAACACAAAAAAAGTAAACCGATTTCGGTTAGATATTTGGGGCATAGCTGGTTTAGTTATTTTGATAACCTATTTGCTTTTTCTAGTCTATCCAGTTGGTAATATATTGAAGCAATCGTTTTATACTAGTGAGCTCGGTTTTTCGATTGAGAACTTTTCTAAATTCTTTTCAATGAGCTACTATTCTGACACGCTCTTTAATAGCTTTAAAGTCTCGATTACAGCAACTTTTTTCGCTTTGATTATTGGTATTCTACTTGCCTACCTATTCGCTATGTTTGACTTTAAAGGGAAAAAGTTTTTAAGGATTTTAATTATCATTGCTTCAATGTCAGCACCGTTTATTGGCGCGTACTCTTGGATTTTATTACTTGGGCGCAGTGGTGTCATTACAAGCTTTTTGAGCAGAATTTTTGGTTTTCAAATGCCAGATATTTATGGCTTTTCAGGCATTGTACTCGTGTTTACCCTTCAACTGTTTCCATTGATTTTTCTCTATATTAATGGTGCGTTCAAGAGCATTGATCAATCGATTTTAGAAGCGGCAGAGGGCATGGGGGTAACAGGTATAAGACGTTTCTTCAAAGTTGTCTTACCATTACTAATGCCTACCGTCCTAGCTGGAGCATTGCTTGTCTTTATGCGCGCATTCTCAGACTTTGGTACACCAATGTTAATTGGCGAAGGCTATCGAACCTTCCCAGTGTTAATTTATACTGAATTCATTAGTGAAGTCGGAGGAGATGCTGCTTTTGCTTCTGCATTAGCGGTCATTGCCATTGTCATAGCACTATCGATTTTTATGCTTCAACAGGTCGTTTCATTGCGTTTTGCTTTTTCGATGAATGCTTTGCACCCTGTCGGAACAAAGAAAGTAACCGGTATTAAAAAGGTGCTTGTATATGTTGCGAGTTACGGCATCGTATTTACAGCGGTACTTCCACAACTGTATCTTGTTTATACTTCATTCCAAAATACAAGTGGCATGGTCTTTCAATCGGGGTATTCTTTAGATAGTTATCTAGAGGCATTTTCACGGATGGGAAATTCAATCTTTAACACAATAAGAATTCCTTTCTTTGCGATTATTTTGGTTATCCTGTTCGCTGTCTTTATTTCGTATTTAGCTGTTCGGAGACGAAATGCCGTAACATCAACAATTGATAGCTTAAGTATGATTCCCTATATTGTTCCAGGTACAGTACTAGGAATTGCTTATTTAACGTCATACAATACGGGCATTGGTGGGTCAGGCATTTTATCAATCACCGGCACGACGATGATCTTAGTTATTTCATTCGCTGTCAGGCGGCTACCTTATACCATTCGCTCTTCAGTCGCTTCACTTCATCAAATTTCTCCATCGATTGAAGAGGCAGCTCAGAGCTTAGGTAGTAGTAAGCTAAATACGTTCTTTAGAATTACTGTACCGATGATGATGCCTGGTATTATTGCGGGTGCAATCCTAAGCTGGATTACGATGATTTCCGAATTATCGACCTCAATTCTGTTGTATACAGTGAACACCAGAACCGTTACGGTTGCGATTTACACTGAAGTCATTCGTGGTAATTACGGCATTGCTGCGGCCTTATCAACGATTTTAATGATCTTTACCGTCCTATCCCTACTATTGTTCATGAAGGTTTCGGGTAAGGATGAAATTAGTTTGTAATATATCTTTATCAAGCATAAGCCCTTCATCTAAAAATAGATGAGGGGCTTTTATCTTTGTCGGACTAGAAGCGGCAAGTTTAATTACCTTTACGTTCTCGATGACGTTTTTAGTTCATACGTTTGTTTTCTTTATGTTTGGTAAAGCAATGGAGAATAACGAAGAGATGCCTAAATTGAATGTATTTATTCTATCTGCAATGGATAGTTGGTATTTTAGCTTCAGCGCTATTATTATAAGACATTGCAATAATTGATGATCAGAGTATAGCAAAGAAAAAGAGTAAAAGATAACGCTTTTTCCATAGTTCTTCTTATCCGTGTAAAGAGTTTGTGACATAACTAAATAGTGAAATTGAATATCCGATCATTCTCAACTAAGCGTAGGTAAAACACGTAGACTCCTCGAAAATAAAGAACGATTTTCTTCGTGCGATGTATGATCGAGGACGCTTTCCTTATCCTGTGGGAACAGGACAAGCTGAGGATCCACTGTGTGAAGTGTCCTTCTTCACAGTGGAGGAATGTTAGACTAACCCCGTCCCGTCCTGGGACAACGTCTAACTGACCTACATCCTGTAGGCCCAAAGCCGTGCCCACGGCTAGGGAGAGTAAAAGCGAAGTGTTTTGCCGAAGCGCTATGCACATTGAGACATAATGTTCGGATTTTTCTTATCTAGCGTTTTCTTGTATACATCGCTTAAACGAAAGGTAAATCTATTTAGATGGAGGTTCATGTCCTGATTCACTCAACTAACAATCCGACGGAGTATGGTATATAGCCTATGTTATTCAAAGTTTTACTCAGGCAAGTCTTAAGGATTGATACTTCAAAAGATCCCCTGTAAAATTTACTTTAAAGATGTTTAATCGAATGACAAATCCAATTAACAAGATAACATTCAATAATGATAGAAGAAGTAATAGCGATTGCTATCTTCTTATCATCCATTCATTACATCTTTAACAAAAAATATTCCTACACATCTTACTTAGAATCCCTTCACAAATTTGCATATACTTATACTTGGTTTCAGTCTTTTTAACTTTAATTTATAGCTATAGCCTAACTATAATAAAATTATTTTTCTTTTCATAATAAATGATAGTATCTAAATTTAGGAGGATATATCAATGTTTAATGCTAAAAGAATGCACCTGTTATTAATTATTTCTTTAGGCTTATTATTAATTTTCAGCCTATTAATACGTCCCAATCATTTTTTTGAGGAAAAAGAAAAGAAAATAGAATTGGTTGATTCTAAGGCAATTTTAGTTGAGGGAGACGACTTTACAGTTACCGAAGCAGAATATATGGACTACAAAGAAAATATAAAACGCGTTCATAAATTAAATGGCGTTGAATTTGATCTTACTGATGAAGAAATACTTGACGATGTGATTGAAAATAAACTGCTACTACAAGATGCTAGGGAAAAGGGGGTCGAAGTAACGAAAGATGAGGTATTGGCTTACGCGGAACAAACCAAAGAAGCATTTGAACAAAATGCTACACCAGAATTGGAACAGACCCACATCAGCTTAGCAGAAGAACTAAATGTTTCACCAGCGGACTATTTTACTCACCCTGACGTTTTAAAACAATATGAAGATGTAATTAAATTAAATAAATTAGCTGAAAAGATAAGTGTAGAAAGTGAGCTCAATAGTCCTGATTCCCTAGATCATTATATTGAAGAACTAAAAGAAAGCAAAGCAGATACTTATAAGATTAATGAACAAATTTTTCATAAGGAAGAAAAATAACCTTTTATTTCAGATAATCATCCGTAAAATATCCGTCATAAAACAGAGACTAGAGCGCTTCTATTTAGGCAGGTGTTAACGGACGCTAATGCTCTGAATGATTCAACCTTGAATCAGTTGAGAAGTACGAAAACGCCTGCTGATTCAAGGTTCGTTTTATAGATTTTGTCTCTTTGGTTGTATCGTACACTAAATGACTTAATCGTCTGCTGTTCTGCTCCCCAATAGATTCACCCCTAAAATCGCTCCAATTGTACTTACGATTAAAAAACCAAGGTGGTAAAGTGACTGATGCATAGAAAAATGTTCACCATACCCCAAATATTGATAAAGATAAATCATTAAGCTGAAACCAAGACCGAGTATTAAACCTATCAACCAACCATTTTGTTTGGCTTTCACGCCACTTACAAAAGCACTAAAAAAGATCATTAGAAAGGCGATAATTGTTGTTAATCGGCCTAGCAATGGGTTAGTCAGTGATGTGAATTGTAAACCTAAAGCGAGAATAAAACTTGATAATATTAATAAAGTAATCATCATCATCCAACCGTAGATTAGAGCTGTAGTGTGCTGTTTCACTTGCTTTCCTCCCTCCCAACTTGTCCTCTTGTCATTACAATATGATGATAAATTCTTAATTAGACATCGATATTTCAAACATTTATGACATATAGTGTACAAGTAGTGCCTATCAATTGATTGGCTTGGAGGGACTTGTAGTGGCAATTACTTTAGCAGTAAGTATATTTATTATTTGTTATTTTTTTATTATACTTGGAAAAGTAAATCAAGCATTAGTCGCGATGACTGGTGGCACATTATTAATGATTACCCATATTTATAGTTGGGAAGAAGCGTTTCGTTGGTATATAAATTGGGATACGATTGCTTTACTCTTTTCAATGATGGTGATTGTCTCGATCACCGAACGAACAGGTCTATTTCACTATGTTGCGGTCTCCTTTGCTCAAGCTGTTAAAGGTAAACCTGTTTCTTTATTAGTAGGCTCTTCAGTATTAACGGCAATTGGTTCCGCGTTATTAGATAATGTGACAACTGTGTTATTATTTGTCCCTATTATGCTCGCGATTACAAAGCGATTACATTTACCGGCCTTTCCTTATTTAATGATGATCATCTTTAGTTCGAATATCGGTGGAACAGCAACGCTTATTGGGGATCCGCCTAATATTATGATTGGTCAAGCTGTTGAACATTTTTCTTTTTTATCATTTATTATCCATTTAGGACCTATCGTTGTTTTGTTGTTAGGTATTGTGAATATTTTCATGGTAGTCATTTTTAAAAAACATTTGGTTGTTGATCCAGAATTAGTTAAACAGTTATTAAAACAAAACCCAGCTTATTATTTGCAAAATAAGACCATGCTCCTCCAATCTATTGCTGTATTGATCCTAACTATGCTTGGTTTTATTTTTCATTCTGCCTTAAATCTCGATTTAACAACTGTTGCGGTTTCAGCAGCGATTTTGTTACTCCTATTAACAGAACAACAGTATTCTATTAATAAAGTGTTTGAGAAAGTTGAATGGGAAACATTATTTTTTTTCTTAGGTTTATTTGTCTTGGTTGGTGGGTTGGAAGAAGTCGGTGTACTAGACTTTATTGCTCAACATTTGATTTACTTGACGCGTGGTGACCTTATTTCAACGTCAATAGGTTTATTGTGGGTTTCAGGTTTGATCTCACAATTTATTAATAACGTTCCGTTTGTCGCTGCGATGATTCCAGTTATTCAGGAATTTCAATCATTTGGTATCGACTATTTAGACCCATTATGGTGGGGACTAGCATTAGGCGCTTGTTTGGGAGGCAATGGTACCTTGATTGGTGCCTCAGCTAATGTTGTCGTGGCTGGTATTGCAGAAGGAGAAGGTGAACGGATTTCTTTTCTTCAATTTCTGAAATTTGGTTTGCCGCTTGTTTTTCTATCACTTGTACTATCAACGATTTACTTGGTATTACGTTATTTATTTCCGTTGCTTTAACACATAACTTTATGGTGCTTGGGTACTTTAACAGTAATGCTGAAAAAATGGGTGATTATAAATGGTAATTATTATTACCCGAACGTTGTTGACTTACGGGTTTATTGTATTGTTTTTCCGTTTGATGGGTAAACGCGAGATTGGGGAATTAAGTTTACTGGATATCGTTATTTTTATTATGATGGCTGAAATTGCGGTGTTTAGTATAGAAGACCCTAATAATCCAATCTCACATGCGATTGTCCCGATGTTTATATTAGTGATCATTCAGCGACTCACCGCCTATATTTCTTTAAAAAGCAAGCGATTTAGAGATTGGTTTGAAGGGAAACCCTCATTAATCATCGCGAACGGGCAAGTTGATGAAAATGAAATGCGTAGACAACGTTATAATTTCGATGATCTAATGCAGCAATTGCATGAAAAAAGTATAAAAGGTGTCCAAGATGTAGAATATGCTATTTTAGAGCCTAATGGCAAACTTACGGTATTTGAAAAAGATCAACCTCAATCTACTGGTTTTGTTCATCTATTAATTATGGATGGAGAGATTCAGCACGACACCTTGAAGACATTAAATAAAAGCAAGCAATGGTTAGAGGAAGAATTAACGAAAAAAGGTTACCCAGCATTGGAACAGATCTCTTATTGTACCATTGACCAAGCGAAGAATTGGTTTATTGATCTAAAAGATGAACGCTGATCATTGATCAGCGTTTTCGAATGAGTGGTCTTATTTCTTGAAGTGTTATAATTTTCAACGCGAAGATATAGATTAAGTAAAGACCGATCATCACGGCAATAAGTATGACGAGTAACCATACGTTGTCTTGATAGAGAGGAAACCAAGACGTTAAAATCTTGCCTGTGATATAGGTTAACAATACAAGTAATAGCATCTTGAAAAGATCATGAAAAGAAAGGTGAAAGTTGATTAGTTTTTTTAAGCTGGTGTAATGCAATAATGTTGTAAAAATCGCTGATGCAGACAAAGCAATCACTGTCCCAAAGATACCTAATGCCGGTTGGATCGTTAACACAACTAAGATCGCATATTTTAAAATAGTGGCCAGTAATGTATTCCACATGGCAACCTTGGCGAAGTCGAGGGCTTGTAAAGTTGCATTTAATGGAAACTGTAAATAGACAAACAAGAAGAACGGAGACATAAACTGGATTAAATAACTTGCCTGTGTATCGTTGTACATAAACATTAAAATCGGTTCGGCAAACAGAAATAAAACAACTGAAGCAATAGCACCAGAAGCAAATGAAATGCGGATCGCCTGATTAATCCGGTAATGGACGGTTCGGTGTTGTTGCTTTGCTTCGGCTTCACTAATATTTGGGATTAATGCAATCGCCAAAGCGTGGGTAATAAAGGTTGGGAAAAATAATAAAGGAATCGCATACCCGGTTAATACCCCGTATTGTTTTGTTGCCATCACGGTTGAAAAACCAGCAATAGCTAAACTTTGCGCCACAAGGATCGGTTCAAGAAAGTTGGATAGTGAGCTAATTAGACGACTTCCTGTACTTGGGATCGCAATGGAAAGTAATGATTGAACCGTTGTTTTACTTGCTTTTAAAGTTGAAAAAAATTGTTTTCTTACTTTTATTTTTTTACTTGTTTTAAAATAACTGAACATAAAAATTAAGGAGACAAACTCTCCAACAATAACTGAAAACATGGCCCCAGCAGCGGCGAATTCAACACCATAAGGCAAGAGTAAATTCACAAAAAAAGTAATGCAACCAATTCGTATAACTTGTTCAATGATTTGTGCATAGCTCTGTGGCTTCATGTTTTGCAAACCTTGAAAATAGCCACGTAAGACAGCGCTAATTGCGCTAATAGGTACCATTGGTGTAATGGCTAATAACGGATAGAGCGTACGATTATCTGTCAAGAGATGATTTGCTATATATGGAGAGAGAAAGATCATCAAACAAATAAAAATAACACTTAAACTTCCTGTAATGGTAAGTGAAACGACAAGGATGGTTTTAACTTTTTTACGATCTTGATAAGCATTTGCTTCAGCAACACGTTTAGAAATGGCAATTGGTAGCCCCACCTGTGATAAGGTGTACATTAAGAATAGGGTAGGTAATGCCATATTGTATAGTCCAATGCCTTCTTCTCCCATTAGTCTTGCCATCATGATTCGATTTATAAACCCAAGTAAGCGCGTAATTAACCCTGCTGCAGTTAGAATAATCGTCCCTTTTAAAAATGATTGCTTTGGCATAATTTATAAATCCTACCTTCTCAAATTTTTAAAATTCATATACAATGAAGTATATGCACAGCAGATGTACGAGCATGACTAGATGGTGAAATTCATCTGCTGCTGAGGAGGAAACGCAATGGAAAAGAAGCATGTTGAAGCATGGAAACCGCTGTTGCAAGATGTGATCGATAGTAAAGTTAGTGAATTGCAATTATTTGGTTATCGTGATGCGACTTCAGATAACGTTTGGCAGTGTTTATTAACAAAGGTTTGGCGTAAAGATCAAGAAAAAAGGTTGTATCAAGTGGTTGAAGATATTTTCCATCTTAATGCCCATGTGTTTATGAGTTATCTGACCGTGCAAAATTATCAAGATGATGATTTATTAGCATCAATTGCAGCCGTTACTGCAGATCAGCAAGAAGATAATTGACAATGATTGTTAAACCACGCATAATACATAATGGTGATTTAAATATTTTTAAATTTATTTAGTGTAGCTTTTTTTATCACAGATAACCGTCAGTAAAAACGCGCGCCACAAAATAGAGAGTAGAGCTCATCTATTTAGGTGGGAGCTAATGTCCTGATTGAAAGGGCGTTTTATGAAAAATGCGTTTAGCTTGTTAAATAGTAATAATCAAAAGCTTAATTTTTCATTTGAATGTTGAGCTGAGGAGGAAGCAATACATATGATTAGAAAAAATCGCTTGATTGGCTTTTTAATTGTTTTATTAACCTTAATTGCTGTCATTTCAACTACAGCAACCGATACGGCGAAAGAATTAAACCTTGGTCTTGATTTACAAGGTGGTGTTGAAATTTTATATCAAGTAGAACCGTTGGATGAAGAACAAGAGATTACGACCGGTGTCCTTGATGCTACGGTGCAATCGTTGCGTCAACGTGTTGATGTGTTGGGAGTGAGCGAACCTAATTTTACTATCGAAGAACCTAATCGGATTCGAGTTCAACTTGCTGGTATTGAAAATGAAGATGAGGCAAGAGAATTGTTGTCAACATCAGCGCGGTTATCCTTTCGTGATGTTGAAGATCACGAATATTTAGATGGTTCAGACTTAGTGGAAGGTGGCGCCCGACAAGATTTTCATCCACAAACAAATCAGCCGATTGTAACACTACAACTAAAAGAGGCAAGCCAATTTGGAGAAGTTACGCGAACGATCTTAGAAGATGATCAACTAAGTAATCAATTAGTCATATGGTTGGATTATCAGGAAGAAGAAGACTCGTTTGCGGAAGAAGTTACCAAAGATGATCCTAAATTTATATCGGCACCGGTGATTAATCAAGTGTTAAATACATCTAATGTCCAAATTGATGGGAATTTCACAGTGCAATCTGCGCAACAATTAGCGGATATTTTAAATGCCGGGTCGTTGCCTGTTGATTTAAATGAAGAATATTCAACATCTGTTAGTGCCCAGTTTGGTATAGATGCGATGAATGAGACGATCTTTGCAGGTGCACTAGGGATTCTATTTATCTTTCTTTTTATGATTGCGTATTATCGATTTCCAGGTATGATTTCTGTAATCACATTAAGTTTGTATATTTATCTCGTTATACTTGTGTTCGGATGGATGAATGGTGTACTTACCTTGCCAGGTATTGCGGCATTAATATTAGGTGTAGGGATGGCGGTCGATGCCAACATTATTACCTATGAACGCATGAAAGAAGAGTTGTTGCAAGGCAAAACGATGATTGCAGCCTTTAAAGCTGCTAATAAAAATTCACTATCTACGATTTTTGATGCGAATATTACAACGCTTATTGCGGCAGCGATTTTATTTATTTTTGGTACGAGTTCAGTAAAAGGTTTTGCAACACTACTCATAGTCAGTATTGTTTTGAGCTTTATGACCTCTGTATTTATCTCTCGTTGGTTACTAGGGCTATGGGTCAATAGTCGCTTCTTAAATAAACGTTTCCGTTGGTTTGGGGTTAAGCCATCAGCGATTCAAGCTATTTCTGATTCGACACCGATTGAACCGACTGTATTAGGAAAACGATTTGACTTTGTCAAACATCGGAAGAAGTTTTTTACTGCTTCCCTGTTGTTAATGCTAGTGGGTGCTATATTCCTTAGTACGATTGGACTTAATTTAAGTATTGATTTTACCAGTGGTTCACGTGTTGAAGTGAATACGATCGACATGGTAGATGAAGAAGAAATAATTGAGCACTTTAACACACTTGATTTAGACGTTCAAAGTCTCTCGTTTTCTGGTAATGATAACGAAATAGCTGTGGCGCGTTTTGATCAGCAATTAAGTCAAGAAACGGTTGCCGAAGTGCGCTCATATTTCGATGAAGTCTATGGAACCGATATTAATGTTAGTACGGTTTCACCAGTAGTCGGTCAAGAGTTGGCACGTAATGCGATTCTAGCTGTGTTATTTGCATCTATTTTCATTATTATTTATGTAACGATACGCTTTGAATTTTATTTTGCATTGACAGCCATTGCTGCATTATTACATGATGCTTTTATCATTTTGGCGATATTTAGTATGACACAAATTGAGTTTAATATAACGATCATTGCTGCGATTTTAACAATAGTCGGTTATTCGATTAATGATACGATTGTGACCTTTGACCGGATTCGAGAAAATTTAAAAGCAAAGCAACGTGTGCGCTCTTTTGATCAATTGGCGAAAATTGTTAATGACAGCCTGATGCAGACATTAGCTCGGAGTATTAATACAGTGCTGACCGTCATCGTTGCTGCATTGTTTTTATTCCTATTTGGTGCAAGTGCGATTACAAATTTCTCGTTTGCCCTTGTAATTGGCTTGTTTGCTGGTATGTATTCCTCGCTTTTCATTGCTGCACAAGTATGGTTAGTATGGCGGGGACGCAATATTAAAGATAAACCAATCGTTTATGTTAAGAAGAAACGCAACGATGGTCCACAAGTTTAAAGTTATAAGCTAAGGTCGAAGCCAGTAAAGCCAGTAAACAACGCTTTACTGGCTTTAATTTTATTGTTTAATAAACTGAAAATTGTGGTAGAACTTAAATAAGTTTAATCATTAAAGAGGTGAAAAAATGAAGGGACAAACGTATATTATTTCAGCATTAGTCTTTGCGCTTATTGTAGCTATCTTTGCCGTTATTAATGTTGAGCCTGTAGAAGTGAATTATTTATTTACCACAGCTGAATCTCCGCTTATTTTAATTATTCTTGTTTCAACACTGTTAGGCGGTCTAATTACGGGGGGATTTAGTATTTATCATTTGATAGGTATAAGAAAGTCGGTTCGACAACTTGAAGCAGAAAATGAAAGTTTAAAGAACAAACTTTCTATCGATGATGAGCAAGAAGGTATAGAAGTTGACCCTAAAGTTACTGAAAGTGATCCCGTATCGTAAAAATCAGCATATAACCACAGCTATTAAAAAGTTTTATCCATTATTTGTGTGCGTTCTCTACCGTTACAGCTGTTCACTTTTCGCAGGTACGCGCCAGCATAAAAGTAAAAGATTATTTGAACCCCCTGACAGACTCTAGTATAATAGATTGGTCAGGGGTGAGCTTATGTTACATAGCCAGAAAAAATGGAACTTTACATATAAACAAGATCAGTCATTAGCATCATATCCATCTTCAACTATTGTTGAACAATTGCTTGCAACACGTGGGATGAAAGACGAAAAGGTTATTGAACAGTTCTTAAATCCCAAATTAGAAGACTTATTATCACCTGAGCTTTTAAATGGTGTACAAGCAACTAAAGAAAGAATTAAGATCGCTATTGATCGTGGCGAAAGTATCCTTGTTTTTGGTGACTATGATGCTGACGGTGTCACAGCAACGACATTGTTGGTTGAAACTTTACATGAATTAGGGGCGATGTGTGATTATTACATTCCAAATCGCTTTACAGAAGGGTATGGTCCTAATCCAGATGCTTTCCATGAAGCCAAAAAGCAAGGTTTTGGTCTCATTATTACGGTAGATACAGGTATTGCAGCATTTGAAGCTGCTGATGTAGCGAAACAGCTCGGTATAGATTTAATTATAACTGACCATCATGAATTACAAGATCAATTGCCTGAAGCTTTTGCTATCGTTCATCCTAAATGTTCAGATCGTTATTCTTTCAAAGAGCTAGCTGGAGTCGGTGTTGCTTTTAAATTAGCACAAGCTTTATTAGGTTACTTTCCGGAACAATTTCTTGATTTGGTGGTCATTGGTACAATAGCTGATTTAGTCCCGCTAAAAGGTGAAAATCGTATTTTAGCTAAGTTTGGTTTAGCTGCGATAACACGTAGTAGGCGTCCAGGCATTCACGCATTGAAAGAAGTGGCTGGTATTAAAGGTGAGGTTAATGAACAGGATATAGGCTTTGGCATTGGTCCACGCTTAAATGCAGTCGGACGATTACAGACCGCCTACCCAGCTGTTGAACTTTTATTAACTGAGGATCCAATACAAGCACAACAAATTGCTTCTGAGATTGACTTAATGAACCAAGAACGTCAACAGATCGTTTCTCAAATTGTTGAAGAAGCCATTGAACAGGTGGAGCAAGATATTGAGAGCAATCAACATGTGATTGTCGTTGCAAAAGAAGGCTGGAATGAAGGTGTATTAGGTATTGTAGCATCGAAATTGTTAAGGCTATACCAACGTCCTGTGATTTGCTTGACGCTTAAGCCTGATTTGGGTCATGCTAAAGGTTCAGGTAGAAGCATTGAAGCTTTTGACCTTTTTCATTATGGTATGCAAGTGCGTGATTTATTTCTTCAATTTGGTGGTCATGCACAGGCAGCGGGTATGACGTTAACTATCGATCAAATTAATCGTTTAAGAGATGCATTAAATGCTCTGGCAAAAGAGAATTTGAAGCCTGAAGACTACAAGGAGCAGGTGTCCATTGATGCCTCTATTGATCTAGCAAATGTCTCGTTAGCAGTTATCGAAGAAATAGAAAAGCTTGCGCCATTTGGTATGGCTAATCCGAGACCGCTTTTTCATGTGAAGGGAAAGCCCAAAGATATCAAGCAGATTGGTGCCAAAAAGAACCATCTAAAACTGGCACTTATGGACAACGAGCACGAGTTAGCAATGGTTGGTTTTGGATTAGGTGAATTACTATACGCCGTTAATTCGGACACGGATGCCGAAATTGTTGGCCAGTTGCAAATGAATGAATGGAATGGCTTACGATCGCCACAAATGCTTATTGAAGATATCAGAATTCAAGAAAAACAAGTTTTTGATTTTCGAGGTTCAAAATTATGGAAAAAACGATTAGAACATTTAACGCCCAACGATAGTTTAGGTGTAACGTTTCAAAATATAGAAAATAATAGTCCGCTGCCATTAATACAATATGATGCTTTATCTCAAGTAAACACAAGCCAGATCAGCAATCTTGTCCTAGTTGATTTACCCATTGATTTGATTGAGTTGCAGCATATTCTATCTGTGATTAAACCCGATAATATTTATGCTTGTTATAGTATTGAAGAAGATCATTTCTTGGAGTCATTACCAAGTCGAGCTGATTTCAAATGGTTTTATGGTTTGCTTTTAAAAAGAGAAATGTATAATAACGAGCTTGAAAAAAAGAAAATTGCTCAATATAAAGGGTGGAAATTAAATAAAATAGAGTTCATCTTAGAAGTGTTTTCTGAATTGGAATTTGTTAAAATAACTAATGGGATAGTACGACCCAATCAGCAGGCTAAGAAACGGCAAATAAATGAATCCGTTGTTTACCAAAAAGCTTTAAAAAAGCGAGAAGTTCAAGAAGCTTTGTATTATTCTAATTATCAACAATTAAAATCATGGCTAGAGAGTCAAGTAGAACGCACGCGTTCTACAGAGGAGGAAAATGTTTATGGATTATAAACAGTATATTACAGTAGTACAGGATTGGCCTAAAGAAGGCGTCCAATTTAAAGACATCACTACACTTATGGATAATGGCCCTGCTTATAAAGCAGCTGTTGATGAGATTGTTCACTATGCAAAAGAGATGAAAGCAGATCTTGTGGTAGGTCCGGAAGCGCGAGGTTTTATCGTCGGCTGCCCCGTGTCTTATGCATTAGAAATTGGTTTTGCACCTGTCCGTAAAGAAGGGAAGTTGCCACGGGAAGTGATAAAGGTAGACTACGGTTTAGAATATGGTAAAGATGTTTTAACGATTCATCGTGATGCAATTAAACCAGGCCAACGTGTGCTTATAACGGATGATTTGTTAGCTACAGGTGGAACCATTGAAGCAACTATTAAGCTGGTTGAAGAGCTGGGCGGAATTGTGGTAGGCTGTGCATTTTTAATTGAATTGACCTACTTAAATGGTCGTGATAAGTTAAACGGCTACGAAGTCTTGACATTAATGCAGTATTAATATAGTCATAATTCAGAAGCGTGCCAACACAAAGGTACGCTTTTGATTATGACATAGTATGATATGAAAGGGGGCTTCCTTTCATCGTTTATCACAGATAACCGTCAGTAAACCGCATTTCAAAATAGAGCGTTAAGCTGAATTTAGTTAGGTGGTCGGCAACGGACGCTAATGTCCTGATTCACTCAACAACCAATCAATGGGCGAAGAACGAAAATGCCCACTAATTGAAGGGTCGTTTTATATAATCTGTTAATCATGGACATATTATTTAAAGTAAGCAAAGTCAATATATTTGACGTAATTTGTTGAAATAGTTTTAATAAGTGTTATAAAATATAAAGAATACGTGTTATGATAGTGAACAAAGTAGTGATATGTATGAAGAAGGCTTTATTTAATCATAACTTGGCAATAGCCAAGTTTTTCTAATAGGATAGTAAAAGATCAAACGGTTATCATAGATAACTTTCCGTAAAACCCCGACCTCAAAATAGAGCGTAGAGCAAATCGATTGAGGTCGGTGATAACGGAAGCTAATGTCCTGATTCACTTGACGAATCATCGGTAGGTGGGTAAGATCGCAGACTAAAACCGCCACATCTTTAAGAAGGATGACAGACTAAGATCGCCACCTCCTGTGGCAACGTCTGCATGACCTACATCCTGTAGGCCTCCGTCCACTGATTGAAGGTTCATTTTATAAAAAAAGTTAGTCAGCGAAAAAGAGATTTTGAAGCTCTAGTATAAGACATACTAAGGTGCAAGTTTTTCTAACAAAGGATTAAGGTGATTACAAATGGCGAAAGAAAATATTTTAACAGCACAGGATGTGATTGATCAAGCATCTTCATATTTAGCAGATGAAGATCTTAATTTTATTCGTCGTGCCTATGAATATGCGAATAAAGCGCACGAAGATCAATTTAGACGATCTGGGGAACCCTATATTATTCATCCGGTACAAGTGGCGGGTATACTTGTGCACTTAGGGATGGATGCTGAAACCATTGCTGGGGGATTTCTTCACGATGTCGTAGAGGATACGAATATCTCTTTGACTGACCTTTCAGAAACGTTTAATGATGAAGTCGCCATGCTTGTTGACGGTGTGACTAAATTAGGGAAAATCGAATATAAATCGAAAGAAGCACAACAAGCGGAAAACCATCGCAAAATGTTTGTTGCCATGTCCAAGGATATCCGTGTTATTCTCATTAAGTTAGCTGATCGCATGCATAATATGCGAACATTAAAACATCTGCCGCCAGAAAAACAAAGACGAATCGCCAATGAAACATTGGAAATTTTCGCACCACTCGCGCATCGACTCGGTATCTCAACAGTGAAATGGGAACTAGAAGATGCTGCGTTACGCTATTTAAACCCACAACAGTATTATCGAATTGTGAATTTAATGAAACAAAAACGAGAAGAACGTGAATATTACATTGAAGAAGTTATGAAAGAAGTTCAACAACAATTACAAGATGTTAATATTAAAGCAGAATTCTCGGGACGTCCAAAACATTTATACAGCATTTATCGAAAAATGGTTTTACAAAACAAACAATTTAATGAAATTTATGATCTTTTAGCTGTCAGAATAATTGTTAATAGTATTAAAGATTGCTATGCTGTATTGGGCATTATTCATACATGTTGGAAACCGATGCCTGGTCGCTTTAAAGATTATATCGCAATGCCAAAGCCAAATTTATATCAGTCATTACACACGACGGTAATTGGTCCTAAAGGCGCTCCTCTTGAAGTGCAAATTCGAACGAAAGAAATGCATGAAATTGCTGAATATGGTATCGCTGCACACTGGGCTTATAAAGAAGGCAAAAAGTTGGAACCAGGTAAAGAAAATTCTGAAGAGAAATTGGCATGGTTCCGAGAGATTCTTGAATCCCAAAGTGAAACGAATGATGCAGAAGAATTCATGGAATCATTAAAAGTTGAATTATTTGCTGATATGGTCTATGTCTTTACACCTAAAGGTGATGTCATTGAATTACCTAAAGGATCTGTACCGATTGATTTTTCCTATAAGATCCACACTGAAGTAGGTAATCATACCATTGGTGCTAAAGTTAACGGTAAGATGGAGCCCTTAGATTATCCGTTAAATAATGGCGATATTGTTGAAGTTATGACGTCAAAACATTCATATGGGCCTTCACGTGACTGGATCAAAATGGCTCAAACTTCTCAAGCTAAAAATAAAATTAAGCAATTTTTTAAAAAGCAGCAGAGAGAAGAAAATGTAATAAAAGGAAAAGAACTTGTTGATAAAGAAGTGAGAGCAACAGGTTTTGACCCAAAGGATGTATTAACCCAAGAGAATACACAACGTGTAGCTGATCGGTTTAATTTCATTAGTGTTGATGACATGTATGCTGCTGTGGGGTACCAGGGTATTACGGCATCACAAATTGCGACACGCTTAACAGATAAATTGCGAAGAAGTGAACAGAAGCAAGATTTAGAAGATAGTATTGAACAAGTACAACAAAAATCCAAGTCTAAGCCATCCAAAAGAAAAGATTCAGGTGTTAAAGTAGAAGGTGTTGACAACCTACTTGTCCGATTAGCTAAATGCTGCAATCCAGTGCCTGGTGATGAGATTGTTGGCTTCATTACTAAAGGGCGTGGCGTATCGGTTCACCGGAAAGATTGTCCGAATATGAATATTGAGGGTGCAGAAGATCGTGCCTTAAATGTTGAATGGGAAAATGATGGTGCTGGTTCTAAACAATATCACGTTGATTTAGAAATATCAGGATATGATCGCAGAGGGCTCTTAAATGATGTATTGCAATCTGTTAATGAGATGGGGACGAATATAACAGCTGTGAGTGGAAAATCTGATCGGAATAAAATCGTGGTTATTCATTTGACGATTTTAATCCATAATATTAGTCACTTGAGAAAGATTGTTGATCGTCTAAAACAAATAAAAGATGTTTATACTGTGGAACGTGTTGTTCAATAAGATGAAGGAGTTTTTTATGAGAGCAGTCATACAAAGGGTAACTGAGGCGAAAGTGAGAGTGGCTGAGCAAGTAATTGGTCAAATTGGCCAAGGTTTAGTTGTATTATTAGGCATAACGCATGATGATTCGAAAGAAGATGCAGATTATTTAGTCAAAAAAATAAGTCATCTTCGTATCTTCGAAGATGATCAAGAAAAAATGAACTTATCCTTATTAGATGTTAAAGGTCAATTATTGTCAATATCACAATTCACTTTATATAGTGATACACGGAAAGGTCGCCGTCCTAACTTTATGGAGGCCGCAAAGCCTGACCAAGCTGAGCCATTATATGATTATTTTAATCAACAAATGCAACAATTAAGTGTTACGGTTAAAACAGGAAAGTTTGGTGCGATGATGGATATCGATTTAATAAATAATGGGCCGGTAACGATTATGATTGATAGTCGAGATCGCCAATAATAAAAAACATGCCCTTAATGCGGCATGTTTTTTGGGTTCTTTGTCAAATGATGTTGGTGAGAATTTTTGCCGGCAATTTTATAGATGAATTTCACAAATATTCAAGTCGGATTATGCTGCTTGAATGTTTGTTTGGTTAGGTGCATTTTGGACTGATTTCGATTCAATAGATCTTAACTTAATTTGAATGTCTATCTACACGTGAATTCATACGGGTTCGGTCAGGAAGTGATGAGACTCCTGCAGGAATAGCACGAGCTGAAGCCGTGCCTGCGGAAAGCGAATCCCTTGCTTTTCGGAACGACATAACGTGCTAAACGCATGCAGAAGTAATGTCAACAAGCCTATTGAACACGATCAAGGTTGAATGACTATTTTCAGTGTGCGAAAGTTGAATGATTATTTATCCGTATTTCTATTTAAAGTTTTACATGCAATTATTTTTAGAAAATAGCTTTAGCGTATTGTATATTTGTGACGTCAAAAATGAGGTCACTTCCCCCAAAAAACCCCTAAAGCAAGTCATCTCGAGATAAACATCATTTTAAAATTTACAAGTTCTTAACATTCAATTAACGATAAGTTCAAACTTAGGCGTTAAGATGGGTTTGTGGCCAAGTTAAAAAGCCCGTGAATCATATATAGAAACTGAGGAGGATTTATTTGATGAAAAAAATGAAGTTAGTAGGACTAGGTTTATTTATGATCTTAATGATTGGTTTTTTAGCGGCATGTGGGGGAGACGACGCCAATACTGATGCTGATCCAGCAGATTCAAATGATGAAACTGAAGATAATCAGGCTAGTGACGAAGCATTGTCAGGTAGTGTTGTTATTGATGGATCTGGAACTGTTTATCCATTAATGGCGCGTGTAGCGGAAGAGTATATGACTGTCGCTCAGCATGATGTATCAGTTGAAGTTGCTCGTGCAGGAACAAGCGCAGGTTTTGCTAGATTCCTAGTTCCGGACGGTACTGATTTTAACGATGCCTCCCGTCAAATTAAAGAGGAGGAATTACAAGCTGCAGAAGAAGCTGGCTTTGAAGTGAAAGAGCTAAAAGTAGCTTTAGATGGTTTAACCTTTGTGGTTCACCCTGATAACGACTGGGCAACAGAATTAACTGAAGAAGACGTTGTTAACATTTTTCGTGCAGATGGTGGTATTACACAATGGTCTGATATAAATTCTGACTGGCCAGCAGAAGAAATTAATACGTATGGTCCTAATGAAAATCATGGAACATACGAATTCTTTTATGAAAAGATATTAGATGAAGCTGATCTTGTAGACGGTGTTGATTTACAACAAGAGTATTCAACGTTAGTTACACTGATCAGTGAGGATGAGAATGCAATTGGATTCTTTGGTTTTGGTTACTATGTAAATAATCAAGATCAATTAGGTGTAGTAAGTGTTGATTTTGGTGATGGTCCGGTAGAGCCAACGCTTGAGACGATTGATGAGAGCGGCGATTATGCGCCATTTACTCGACCCGTATTTACTTACTTAAATTTAGATATGGCAGCATCTAAGCCTCAAGTACTCGATTATGCGATTTACTTAATGGATAATGTTAACACCTTTGCAGGTGAAACGGGCTTTGCTCCATTACCTGAAGAGGAAGTACAAGCTGATGTTGAATTTTTAGAAGGCTTAAAATAAATAGATTGATGAGGGTGAGAAGAGGGCAATGAAGCTCTCTTCTTTACCGTCAGCTTAAAGGTGGGTTAATTGTGTCAATAAATAGTCATACAAATACACAAGATACTGTGCGTGTAAAAACATTAATTGAAGAGAGTAAAGATTCAAGAAAGTTACTCATGCTTGGTGAAAAAACAATACCCAAGGTTTTATTTGTTGTAGCATTCTTATCCTTGTTAACGACGGTAGGTATTGTGCTTGTCCTTGTTACTGAAACCATTGAATTTTTTGAACGTGTCTCTGTCATTGAATTTTTTACAGGTACAGTATTGAGGCCGTTAAGTCAAAATCCTGAGTTTGGTGTATTGCCGTTGATTAATGGAACGATCATTTCATCGCTCATCGCCATGCTTGTTGCAGGACCGATTGGAATAATGACGGCTGTTTTTTTAAGTGAATACGCATCAGATCGTACCCGTCGTGTGCTGAAACCGATGCTAGAGTTATTAGCTGGTATTCCGACGATTGTCTATGGGTTCTTTGCTTTTACTTTTGTTACACCACTTTTGCGTCAGTTTATTCCTGAATTAGGGGCAACGAATATTCTAAGTCCGGGGCTTGTGATGGGAATCATGATTATCCCAATGATTGCTTCACTATCTGAAGATGCGATGAGTGCTGTTCCTAACGCCATGCGTGAAGGTGCACTCGCCTTAGGTGCGACAAAGCTTGAGGTAACCTTTAAAGTCATTATACCAGCTGCGCTTTCTGGCATTATTGCTTCTTTTGTACTGGGGATATCCAGAGCGATAGGGGAGACGATGATTGTCACCATTGCCAGCGGTAGCTCAAAGAACTTCACTTTAGATGTTACAGAATCGATGCAAACGATGACAGCATATGTGGTGGAGGTTGCAGCTGGAGATGCACCTGCTGGTTCAACGATTTATTATAGTTTATACGCCGTTGCGATGACACTCTTTTTATTTACTTTAGTGATGAACATTTTAGCACGCTATGTTTCTCGTCGCTTTAGGGAGGAATATTAAATGAAATATATGGAATCTGACCAAGTCTTAAAAAAAATGAATCGCCGTATTTTATATAACAACCTATTTAAAGGTGTATTCTTTTTAGCAACGACAGTAGGGATTATTGTGCTAGCGATATTACTGATTCAAGTGTTTACAGAAGGTATAGGCTACATTAATGTGAATTTTTTAAGTGGACGGTTGTCAACTGATCCTGATCATGCAGGGATAATGGGGGCCATTTTAGGTACACTTTGGCTAATGGCTGTTGTTATACCGATTACGATGTTATTAGGCGTTTGTACGGCTATTTATAATGAACTTTATGCGAAGCAAGGAAAAGCCCAATCAGTTATCCAGACAAACATCGCTAATTTGGCAGGCGTACCTTCAATCGTTTATGGAATTTTAGGGATGACTATTTTTGTCCGTACACTTGGTTTAGGAAGTGTGGTGTTAGCTGGTGGATTAACCATGTCTTTACTCGTTTTACCGATCGTTATTGTTTCCAGTCAAGAAGCCATTCGTGCAGTGCCACAACACCTAAGTGAGGCTTCTTTTGGCTTAGGGGCGACAAAATGGCAAACAGTAAAAAACATAATTTTACCAGCTGCTTTACCGGGTATTTTAACCGGAACAATTCTTGCGTTATCTCGAGCGATTGGTGAAACGGCTCCACTTGTTGTGTTAGGTATCCCCGCACTACTGATTCCTTTTCCCGGTGGGTTATTTGATCGTTTTACAGTGCTCCCTATGCAAATTTATTATTGGACATTAGATGCCTCATTAGTTGATGAATACGCAAACTTAGCTTCAGCGACTATCATTGTATTATTATTCATGTTATTCCTGTTAAATTCAACTGCAATAATCATACGAAATAAATTTCAAAAAAGATATTAACTATAGGAGGGAAACAAATGGATTTTGTTACAGGGGTAGCCCTTAATCAAACGGTTGAAGCGTCAAATGAAAATATTGTTTATTACACAGAAGATTTAAACTTATGGTATGGGCAAACCCATGCTTTAAAAAATATAAATCTACCGATCTATGAAAAAGAAGTGACCGCAATAATAGGTCCTTCCGGATGTGGGAAGTCAACATTTTTAAAAACATTAAATCGGATGGTCGAACTCGTTCAAGGTGTACAGACCTCAGGTGTTATTCACTATCGTGAACGGAATATTTTAGATAAAACGTTTCAAGTTGAAGAATTAAGAACAAAAGTTGGCATGGTTTTTCAAAAACCTAATCCATTTCCTAAGTCGATATATGATAATGTAGCTTACGGTCCTAAAATACACGGAATTAAGAGTAAAAAGATACTCGATCAAATTGTTGAGAAAAGTTTAAAAGGTGCAGCGATATGGGATGAAGTAAAAGACCGTTTAAAAGAAAATGCTTATAGCCTATCTGGTGGTCAGCAACAAAGATTGTGTATTGCTCGAGCATTAGCCATTGAACCCGATGTTATTTTAATGGATGAGCCTACGTCAGCATTAGATCCTAAATCAACATTAAAAGTAGAAGAACTCATACAAGAATTGAAAAAGGATTACTCAATCGTCATTGTCACGCATAACATGCAACAAGCTGCACGCATTTCTGATCGGACAGCATTTATGTTAAATGGTGAATTAATTGAATTTAAAGATACAGATACCATTTTTTCAACACCAGAAGATAAAAGAACAGAAGATTATATAACGGGTCGTTTTGGTTAAACATTAAGGAGGTATTTTAATGGTTGGACGTGAGCAATTTGATCAAGAGCTTTTGGAAGTAAAAGATAAAGTAATTCAATTGGCAAGATCTTCTCGTCGCCAATTAGAACAATCGGTTGAAGCACTCTATCAAGCTGATGTTAACTTAGCTGAACGGGTGATTAAAGCTGATGAACAATTAGATGAAATGGATCTTTCAATAAATGAAGCGGCAATTCTATTAATTGCCCGTCAACAACCGGTTGCGACAGATTTAAGGAAGCTAATTGTTGCGATTCGAATATCGACAGATCTAGAACGCATGGCTGATAACGCTAAAAACATTGCCAGGTCAGCCATTCGGCTAGGAGAGGATCATCAGTTAACCATTCATTCATCATTAGCGGATATGCGAGATATTGCGTTTAGAATGATTGATCTTGCAATAGATGCTTATTATAAAGAAGATGTAAAATTAGCAAAGCAATTATCTGAATTAGATGATTTAATCGATAATATGTTTAGTCACGTGCTTGAGGAACTGTTGCATATGTCAGCAAGTAATCCGCAAAAGATTCAATTAATTATGCAGATGGCCTTTAGTGCTCGATATATTGAACGTTTTGGTGATCATTTAACGAATATAGCTGAAAATGTGATGTATTTAGTTAAAGGCGAAACATTTGATTTGAATGAATAAACAAAAACAAAGGATAAGGCGGTTAAACCCTTATCCTTTGTTCTATGTTAGAGAAGCAGAAAAGATTAACAAAGCATGGAGATGACTTTCTAAAGAGCAGCATAAGAAAGTCAACATTTGCTAAAGATGATCGAATCTGCATTTTTCTGTATGAAATAAGTGTTAAATTAATAAACATATTCACGCTAACTGCTTGCTATTTTAAAGGATTAATCATTAAAATAGGCTTTCAATCCTTCAATAATCCCTTGACTAATGTTGAGTTGATAAGTATGCGATTGGATATTTTGCTCTTCTTCGGTATTTGATAGAAAACCAAGTTCAAGTAACAAACTCGGACGCTTAGATACCCTTAGAATAAGATAATCACCTGATTCAAAACCGCGATCATTGGCTTCTGTTTTTTTAATTACAGCGTTGTGTACAGCTGTTGCTAACCCCTGATCGGTTTCATTTCGATAAAATGTATTGATACCAGTAGCTGATGGATATTGGGGTTCGCTATTATAGTGAATACTTAAAAATACATCTGCATGTACGTAATTGGCTAAAGATGAACGCGGTGTTAAAGCGTAATAGAAATCATCATCGCGGGTCATATACACCTTAGCACCTAGCAATTCTAATTGATGTTGTAAGATTCTTGATGTGTATAGGGCATAATCACTCTCATATCGATCAGTAACGCTAACCGCTCCAACGTCATGTCCACCATGTCCAGGATCGATAACAATCGTTTTTCCTTGCAATGTAGCTAAAGTACTTGATTGCTTATTAATCATTTCATCCACCATTATAGCTGGAATGTAACCGTGTTGTTCTTGCCATTCAACTTCTATCCAATCCTCATTTACATGATCAAGAACAGTTACTTCTTCATTATAAGGAATTTCATCCAGTTTAGTCGAATGGGCAGTGGGTTCACTTCGTAAGTTAACGACTTCAACTGGGATTTTAAAAGCATACGGAAAGGAAAGATGGTCATCGCGTTGTGTTTCCACGTCGTGATGGTTTGTATTTTCGCTAATTATTGAGGCATATTGACGGCTCACCCAGCCGACTTCTCCATTGTACTCAATGGCAAACCAGTCCGCTTGTTCTTCTTCTAGAGGGAAGGTATCTCCATCATTCGCATGACCCAAGGGATCAAACTGCGTCCCCGGTCCGCTTCGAATCAAAAGGTCATTTGTATCAATTCTAACCGACTGTGCAGATAGCATTGGTGATGGAAATATAATCAATAACAAACAAATGGTTATAAAAATAATTATGTACTTTTTTGGAAACATAAAAAACCCCTCCAACTGATCTCACCTTTAATGATAATCAAAAGTGAGCATTAAAGTCAAAATATTCTTTAGTCTGGTAAAGAAATTTAACAAATCAGGCTTGACAATAAGCAACGCAAACAGTAATATTATAAACAATTCTAATCATTTAGATAAATTTAATACCAATGAGGGAAAGAGTAGTTAAAACATGTAGATGAAAGAGAGGAGATCTATTAGCTGAGAGGGTCTCTATCCGGCATTTTAATGAAAGACATTCCTTAGGTGCTATGTTGAACGTTTAGTAAGCATAGCCGCGGACAAGCGTTATTTGTTTAAAGTGGGATTAATTATTATTAATTCAACTAGGGTGGCAACACGGGTATTCGCTCGTCCCTTATTTTTAGGGAGGCGTTTTTTTTGTGTTTAAAACTATAAAAAAACAATGATCTACTCTCTTAAACGATTTACATAGAAGATGTTTGATTTTAACTAAGTAATAGGAGGAAAGAAGATGATTAATTTACCAAGAGGGACTCAGGATATTCTTCCAGGAGAAAGTGAAAAATGGCAGTATGTTGAAAGCAAATTTAATGAGTGGTGCCGACGTTTCAATTATCAAGAAATACGAACACCAATATTTGAACATACTGAGTTATTTCAAAGGGGAGTCGGTGATACTACTGATATTGTCCAAAAAGAAATGTATACTTTTGATGATCGAGGGAATAGAAGCTTAACCTTGAGGCCAGAAGGTACAGCTTCAGTGGTGCGGGCTTTTGTTCAACATAAATTGCATGGCTCAGCTAACCAACCACAAAAGTTATTTTACAGTGGTCCTATGTTTCGATATGAACGCCCCCAACAAGGGCGCATGCGTCAATTTGTTCAATTTGGAATTGAAGCATTAGGTAGTGTTGATCCTGCCATTGATGCCGAGGTGATTGGTTTGGCCATGTCTTTTTATCAAAGCTTTGGTCTGAAATCGTTACGCCTCGTTTTAAATTCACTTGGTGACCAAGCGAGTAGAGAACATCACCGTGAAGCACTAGTTAAACACTTTATGCCACACAAAGATGAATTATGTTCGGATTGTCAAAGCCGTTTAGAGAAAAATCCTTTACGGGTGTTAGATTGTAAAAAAGATAAAGATCATCCAGCAATGGCTAGTGCACCTAAAATACTTGATTATTTATCAGAAGCTTCAGAACTTTATTTCGATCGATTAAAGACATATCTCGATGCCATGGACATTCCTTATGTGGTCGATCCTAACCTTGTTCGAGGTTTGGATTATTACAATCATACAGCATTTGAAATTATGAGTGATGCAGAGGGATTTGGGTCAATTACAACACTTTCTGGTGGTGGACGTTATAATGGGCTCGTTGAAGATTTAGGAGGTCCAAGCACACCTGGAATTGGCTTTGCTTTAAGTGTTGAGAGATTGTTAATGGCATTAGACGCAGAAGGGATACATTTGCCGGTAGCTCAAGGCTTAGATTGTTATGTCGTGTCAATCGGTGAAAAATCTGAATTGAAAGCAGTCGAATTGGTTCATCAAATGCGCCTAGCTGGTATTCAAGTGGATAAAGATTACTTAAACAGGAAAATGAAGGCTCAATTCAAGACAGCTGATCGTCAACAAGCGAAGTGGGTTGTTATTCTTGGTGATGAAGAAATATTAAACAAAGAAGCAATGGTTAAGAATATGGATAATGGTGAACAAACAGCTGTTAAACTTGACCAGCTCATTTCATATATTAAAGAACGGTTATAAGGGGGCTTATATTAATGACAGAACAACGTCAGCTTGCTGGTGAACTAACAAAAGAAAATATAGGAACAAAGGTATTACTTAAAGGATGGGTTCAGAAACGACGTGATCTAGGTGGCTTGATATTTATTGATTTGCGTGACCGTTCTGGTGTTGTACAAGCTGTTTTTAATCCGGCGATCTCTGAAAAGGCGCTTTTGATAGCTGAAACAGTGAGAAGTGAGTACGTCATAGAGCTAGAAGGTGAAGTTGTTAAACGTGATGCTGAAACGGTTAACACTAAATTGAAGACTGGGGAAATTGAAGTATCGGTAAGTCACGTCAAGATATTAAATGAAGCTAAAAATCCGCCATTTACTGTTTTGGAAGGTGATGATATTTCTGAAGATGTTCGTTTGAAATATCGTTATATCGATTTGCGCAGAGAATCCATGCAATACACATTTAAATTACGACATCATGTTTCACAAGTTATTCGACAATACCTCAATGAACAAGGTTATTTAGAGATGGAGACGCCAATGCTGACCAAAAGTACACCAGAAGGTGCAAGGGACTATCTTGTTCCAAGTCGTGTTCATCAGGGGCATTTTTACGCTTTGCCACAATCGCCACAACTGTTTAAACAATTAATTATGATGGCTGGCTTTGAACGTTACTTTCAATTTGCGCGTTGTTTCCGTGATGAAGATTTGCGAGCAGATCGTCAACCAGAGTTCACGCAAATTGATATTGAGACATCTTTTATGACAAGTGACGAAATTATTGATATGACAGAGCAAATGATGAAGCGCATTATCAAAGATGTAAAGGGAATAGATATTTCATTACCATTACCAAGAATGACCTACGATGAGGCTATGTCACGTTATGGTTCTGATAAACCAGACACGCGCTTCGGACTAGAACTTATTGATGTATCTAAATTGGTTATCAATTCAGATTTTCAAGTGTTTTCAAGTGCGGTTTCATCTGGTGGAAAAGTAAGTGCCATTAATGTTGAAGGCCAAGCTGAGAAATTTTCAAGAAAAGATATTGATAAATTAACAGACTTTGTTAAGATATATGGCGCTAAAGGTTTGGCATGGTTAAAAGTGGCAGAAGGCGAGTTGAAGGGACCGATCGCTAAGTTTTTTGATCAGGCTGCTCAAACAGAATTAGTCACACATTTATCTGCAAAAAATGGGGACTTACTTTTATTTGTTGCTGACCAAACGCAAGTTGTAAATGACAGTTTAGGTGCGCTAAGACAAAAATTAGCAAAAGAATTAGGTTTAATTAATACCGATCAATTCAACTTCTTATGGGTGACTGATTGGCCATTATTAGAGTATGATGAAGATGCTGGCCGCTATTTTGCAGCACATCATCCATTTACATCACCGATCGCATCTGATTTGGATAAACTTGAAACAGATCCTGGTTCTGTTAAAGCAGAGGCCTATGATTTAGTTCTAAATGGGTTTGAACTAGGAGGCGGTTCACTTCGCATTCATAAAAAGGAACTACAGGAACAGATGTTTAAAGTGCTTGGTTTTTCAAAAGAAGAAGCTACTGAGCAGTTTGACTTCCTTTTACAAGCTCTTGAGTATGGTGCTCCTCCGCACGGTGGTATTGCTTTAGGTTTTGACCGTTTAGTTATGCTGTTAGCAGGTAAAACAAATCTAAGGGACACAATACTATTTCCTAAAACGGCATCAGCTTCAGATCCATTGACAAATGCACCCGGACAAGTAAGTTCAAAGCAGTTAGATGAACTTCATTTACAACGATTAAACACGGAAAACAAAGAAGAATAGGGTGTTGAAATCCCTTTCATAACGACTTGATTATTTTATTTTTATATGCTAATATATGAGCATAAGTCAATAATGAATCGGTTAATAAATCCTGATGTGTGCGTTGAAATTATTAATGTTTTGACCGAACATTATAAAGTCGGGAGCTTGACGTTTCCTTGTGGATTACATGCCTTGTTGTGTTGAGGAAGTAAAAAGCAAGGGACAAAGCACCCACCTGCCAAGAGCGGGTTCAAAACTTTTTATTTAGACGGCACGATCGGGATTGATTCATCGACCAAATAATGAGAGCACATTTCACTAGTGAAATGTGCTCTTTCTAGGTTGTATCCTATTTGACGTTGGTGAAGGAAATTCTCTATTTCATGCGTTTGTGAAATGAGGGTAGACTTTCGTTAACGTCATTTCTATTTCTCTAAAAATAGAAATGGGTTCAGTCATCCAGTGATTCGCTTTCCGCAGGCACGGCTTCAGCTCGTGCTATTCCTGCCGGAGTCTCATCACTTCCTGACCGAACCCGTATGAATTTACGTGTAGATAGACATTCAAATTAAGTTAAGATCTATTGAATCGAAATCAGTCCAAAATGCACCTAACCAAACAAACATTCAAGCAGCATAATCCGACTTGAATATTTGTGAAATTCATCTATAAAATTGCCGGAAAAAATTGTCACCAACGTCATTTGACAAAGAACCTCTTTCTACATGCTTGGCTCTATATGTGATGGTGATCACGACTGTATCAAGGTTTAAACGGTTTTTAGATGAGGATCGGCCGTTCCTCCGTGGAAAGCAAGTGAGGATCTTAACATTTCCTTTCTCTACTTAAAGACACTTCTACAAAAAAGAGATGGTGTGATTTTATTCACACCATCTCTTTTAGCAGAGCGCAACAAATCTCTCTATTCATAACGTAGTCTTTTTTACGATAAATGACGTACAAACCAATGTTGATGAACGCATGGATGCTTCGTAAAACGTAAAGACTGACTAGATAAAAAGACCTTATTTATCTTGCTACTTGCTCTAGATTACCGTTTTTGTCCATTATAAAAGTTGGTAGTTTCTTCTCATCTTCGTCACTGAATACAACCATTTTTCTCGCACGATCCATAATCTTTAAGAAAGTTTGATAATCTTCTTGAACCGTTTCTAACTGTTTCTGCAATGATGCAACCTCTTGCTTTAATTGTTTATTTTCAGTAAGCAATGCCTGGTGTTTTTGTTCAAGGTCACTATATGCGATGACTTGTTTGTTGGATTGCTCTGTTTGTTTTTTTAAGCCAACTAAATAATGAATAACCGCATTTAAATCTAAAGTCTCTTGTTTAGAATGATTGTAGAGTTGCTTTTCTAATTGCTCATTGTTTTCCTCTTTAAAGAGGGAGGTGGTCGTTTGATTGGTTTTATGTTGACGTAATTGCTCGCGTTTATTTTGCTTTCTTTGACGCTTGGCAATGGCAACAGCTTGGTCATAGTTTTGTCGAACTTCAGCATTCCATCTAAATCCGCAAGCGGCTGAGGTGCGATTTAGTTGATCGCCAACTTCTTCAAAAGCATTTAATTGTGTACTACCTTCACGAATATGTCGCAAGACAGTTTCTGCCAAGAGTAGATCGTCTTCATGTGACCACGCATCTTGTCTAACTTTCGCCATTCTTTTCACTCCTTAGTCAATTGATCTACTTAGTAACTTGTCAGATCAATAGGTTGTTTATAAGAAAAGTATGGTCAAAACCTAGTTTATTTATTCATGATTATTTAATTGCTCATACATCTGTTTTAATGCACGTTCAAATTTACCAGTATCTAATGGTTGATAATATTTTTTGTCTTTTAAAGGATCGGGTAAGTATTGTTGTTTAATCCAGCCCCCAGGATAATTGTGTGGATATTTATATTCTACGCCACGTCCAAGTTTACTTGCACCTTGGTAATGGCTATCTTTTAAATGTAATGGAATATCACCCATTTGACCATGTCTAATATCATAAAGTGCTTCATCCAATGCTTTATAAGCTGAATTAGACTTTGGTGATAAACATAGCTCCACAATAGCAACAGCTAAGGGGATCCGTGCTTCTGGAAACCCAATTCGTTCAGCTGCTTCAATAGCAGCTAAAGTACGTGGGCCTGCTTGAGGGTTAGCAAGGCCAATATCTTCATAGGCGATCACTGTCATACGTCGTGCTATGCTATCCAAGTCACCAGCTTCAATCAAACGCGCTAGGTAGTGTAAGGCGGCATTTACATCGCTCCCTCGTATTGACTTTTGAAAAGCAGAAAGTACATCATAGTGGGCGTCACCATTTTTATCATGTGAAAAACTTTTTTTCTGCATACAAGATTCAGCTACGATTAAATCAACATTAATGGTTTGATCAGCAGATGTCTTTGTAGAGAAGGCAGCTAACTCTAATCCATTTAATGCAGCACGTAAATCACCATTAGCTGATTGCGCGAAGTGGTCAAGCGCTTCCGGTGTAATGCTTAGCTGTCGATTTCCAAGCCCGTGATCGACATCGTCAATGGCACGAACTAACGCTTGTTTAATTTCAGTCGTTGTGAGTCGATGCAATTCAAATAAATGCACACGGCTACGGATCGCAGGGTTTATTGCATGATACGGATTACTTGTTGTACAGCCAATTAAAGTAATTAGATTACTTTCAACATGAGGCAGCAAATAATCTTGCTTGCCTTTGTCTAGTCGATGCACTTCATCCAAAATGATGACTAGTGTGCCAGACATTTTTGCTTCTTCAACCGCTATCTCCATCTCTTTCTTTTTGTCTATTACAGCATTTAAAAGTTTATAACGTAAATCTAATGATTTTGCTAATGCGATAGCCATCGATGTTTTCCCTGTTCCTGGGGGACCAAATAAAATCATTGATGCGAGTCGTTTAGCATCAATCATACGACGAATCGTTTTGCCCTCTCCCACAAGATGGTCTTGACCAATAATATCATCAATATGATTAGGACGTAGCCTGTAAGCTAAAGGTTGCTGTACCATATATCAATAACTCCTTCATTTTGTTGAAAGTACCAACGTTAAAAATGTATTTGACTTGACTTTAGTTATTTCTATCGTTTAGAATATTCTACATTTGTATAGAAGCATAGTGAACAAATTCACTTCACTCGTCCTTAGTTGTTTTTAAATCGATAGGGGTGTCTTATATATATGAAACATGACGCCTTCATTAGATTATAGAAGAATCGGAAGTTTGACCATATATATAGGATAAATGGTTAGGATTGCTTTCATCGTACTTATTTCAGCGTTGAAATGCAAGTAATAAATAATTCATGCTATAATAGCGAAGTAGCTAAAGAAGGAATAAGTTAAATAGAATTTTATTGGTTAAAGATATAGGAGAGGGTCATTATGAAAATTTCAACCAAAGGCCGTTACGGCTTAACCGTGATGATTGCATTAGCTAAACATACTGGTGAACGTCCAATGTCATTAAAAAGTATTGCACAGAACCATGATTTGTCAGAGCATTATCTTGAACAGCTAGTTCCGGCACTACGCAATGCCGGTCTTGTCAAGAGTATTAGAGGAGCATATGGTGGCTATATGTTAGCAAAGCCTGCTAATGAGATTACAGCAGGTGACATTATTCGTATATTAGAGGGACCTATTACACCTGTTGAAGGTATTGAAAATGAAGAACCCGCTAAGCAAGCTTTATGGATAAGGATTCGTGATGCAGTAAAAAATGTACTTGATACAACGACATTAGATGATTTATCAAAATACGATCAACTTGAAGATAACGAACCCTATATGTTTTACATTTGAGAATTTTGAGCAGGGAGGTATGTATAGTGGATGCCATTTATCTAGATCATGCTGCAACAACACCGACACATCCTGAGGTTATTAAAGCTATGAGCGAAGTAATGGAAGAGTCATTTGGTAACCCTTCAAGTATACATGGATTTGGTAGACATGCTCGATCTTTACTTGACGAAAGTAGACGTTATTTGGCACGCTCAATCGGGGCAGGCGAAAAAGAAGTATATTTTACAAGTGGGGGCACAGAAGCAGACAATCTCGCTTTAATAGGGGTTGCACAAGCTAATAAAAACAAAGGAAAACACATCATCACGACTCAAATTGAACACCATGGTATCTTACATGCTGCTGAACATCTTGAAGCTATCGGTTTTGAGGTGACTTATTTGCCTGTTGATGCGTATGGACAAGTAGATATCGAAATGGTAAAAAAACATTTAAGAGAAGATACCATCCTCGTCTCCGTTATGATGATTAATAATGAAACAGGTGCCATACAGCCGATTAAGCAAATAGCAACTTTACTAGAAAGTCACCAAGCTTATTTTCATACGGATGCGGTGCAAGCTTATGGACTTAAGCGAATAAATGTTGCAGACTTAGGTGTTGACTTAATGTCGATCACAGCTCATAAGTTTAATGGTCCTAAAGGGGTGGGCTTTCTTTATGTGAAACAAGGCGTTAAGTTTACAGCTTTATCGCACGGAGGAGCACAAGAGCGCTTAAAAAGGGCTGGTACAGAAAATCTTCCAGCTATTGTTGGAATGAAGCGTGCTATTGAAGTGATTGAAGAAAATAACTATTTAAATTTTGAACGGTATAAGCAATATAGAGATCAGTTTTACACGCAATTAAAGGCTGAGTGTGATTTTGTTGTCAACGGTCAATACGATGACCAATCACCTACTATTTTAAATATCAGCTTCCCTAACACGAATGTTGAATCGTTGTTAATGAACTTAGATCTTGAGGGGATTGCTGCCTCAAGTGGAAGTGCTTGTACAGCAGGATCACTTCAATCATCGCATGTGTTGGTGGCGATGTATGGTGCTGATGATCCCCGAACGCAAAATTCAATTCGTTTTAGCTTTGGTCTGGCTAATAATCAAGATCAGATAATTGAAGCAGCCACGCGTGTCGCTCGTATCGTCAAAAGGTTAACTAAAAAATGATAAAAACAGGAGGTGTTAATGATGAGTAATAATAAAGATACGCGTGTAGTCGTTGGGATGAGTGGTGGCGTCGACTCATCAGTAACTGCCTTATTATTAAAACAACAAGGCTATGATGTTATCGGTATTTTCATGAAAAATTGGGATGATACGGATGACGAAGGCTTCTGTACAGCTACAGAAGATTATGATGATGTAGTTAGAGTGTGTAATCAACTTGATATTCCTTATTTCGCGGTTAATTTTGAAAAACAATACTGGGATAAAGTATTTACTTATTTTTTAGATGAATATAAAGCAGGACGAACACCCAATCCTGATGTTATGTGTAACAAAGAGATTAAGTTTAAAGCTTTCCTTGATCATGCCTTATCATTAGGTGCTGATTATGTTGCTACCGGACATTATGCACAAACACGCATGCGCAATGGAAAAGTGGAATTGCTAAGAGGCGTTGACGACAACAAAGACCAAACGTATTTTCTTAATCAACTCTCCAGTGATGTTTTAAAGAAAGTGATGTTTCCGCTTGGTCATCTACCAAAAAAAGAAGTCCGTAGAATAGCAAAAGAAAATAATCTTGTCACGGCGAATAAAAAAGATAGCACAGGCATTTGTTTTATTGGAGAACGTGATTTTAAAACCTTTTTAAGTGAGTATCTTCCAGCCCAACCTGGACGGATTCAGACGATGAACGGTGAAGATAAAGGTCAACATGAAGGATTAATGTATTATACCATTGGCCAACGACAAGGATTAGGAATTGGTGGGCCAGGAGGTCCTTGGTTTGTGGTTGGGAAAAATTTAGAAGAAAATATATTATATGTAGAAGCAGGTTATGATAATGACTATATGAAATCAGATCAATTGCTAGCTGTTGATGTTAATTGGATTAATGGAGCGCCAGCTGAGCCATTCGCCTGTACAGCAAAGTTTCGGTATCGTCAAAAAGATAGTGAAGTTTCAGTTCGGATTCAAGTGGATCAAACCGTGCTTGTTAACTTTGCTAATGAAGAACGAGCGGTTACACCAGGACAAGCTGTTGTTTTTTATCAAGGGGAAGTCTGTTTAGGTGGGGGAACGATTGACAAAGTTTTCAAAGCAGGCAAATTCTTAGACTATATAGGCTAAAGTTATGTTTTATCGCAGATAACCGTCCGTAAATGGTCCGTTGATTGAAGGTTCGTTTTATAACATTTAGCAATAAGATATAATCTTACTTGAAAAATACAGAACTGTACGCGTACGTTCTGTATTTTCCTAGTTTTTACTGTAGGCTGAAAGAGGTGAAAAAGATGGATTTACTTGCCCAAGGAATTGAACAAATGAAGGATCAAGATTATCAGGGTGCAGCCGTTAGTTTTCAAACTTATATAGAGCAATCTCCTGATGATCCGATTGGATATATTAATTTTGGTAATGTATTACTACATGTTGGTGACTTTAATCGAGCTGAACGTTTTTTTCAACGTGCGCTTGCCTTGGATCAAAATGCAGCAACTGCCTTTTATGGGATAGGTAATCTGTATTTTGAGCAGGAAAAATATAAGCAAGCCGCGAAGTATTATAAAGATGCACTTACAAGTGGTTTAGAAGAAACAGACGTTTATTTTATGCTAGGGTTATCTTATCAAAATTTGTCTGACTCTATTCGAGCTTTACCGTACTTTCAACGCGCAAGAGAGTTGGAAACAGAAGATATAGAAATAGCTTTTCAATATGGGTTAGCATTGGCACAAACTGATCAACTTGACAAAGCTACCCGTTTATTTCATGAAGTAATAGAAAAAAATCCGATGCATAGTGATGCTTATTATAATCTAGCGATCGCTCTCTTATATCAAGAGCAGACTGATCAAGCGATAATGTATTTACATGACGTGTTAGCGATCGATTCTGAGCACGAGATGGCAAAGCAAACTTTAGCACAGGTTCAATACATATTAGAAGAGGATCAGGATTAAAAGGGGTAATTTGTAATGGAAGAAAAGCAAAGCATTGAAGAGAAGCGCTACATAAAAGGAGAGCTTATTTATACCATTTATAATAATCAGACTGAGCATTTTTCCATTGCAAAAGTTAAAGTATTGGAGACAAATGAGGATTATGAGGAACCTGACCTTGTAATCAAAGGGTATTTTAGCGAGTTGCTCCCAGGTGAAACTTATCTTTTTTATGGTGAATTCGTCGAACACAAAAAATTTGGTCTTCAATATGAAGTTTCCCACTATAATCGTTATTTACCTGATACTAAAGAAGGTTTAATTGCCTATTTATCTAGTGACCTGTTTCAAGGTATAGGTAAAACGATTGCAACAAGGATTGTCGATCAATTAGGGGAAACGGCTATCTCCAAAATACTTAACCATTCAGATGTACTTAGCTCTATAAAAGGGATGAATAAAGAACGCCAGGAAACCCTTGCTACACGCTTGAGAGAACATCAAGGCTTTGATCATATTGTTGTTCACCTATCAAAATTCGGGATCGGATTGAAGATGGCTCAAAAAATATATCAAGTTTACCAAGAGCAAGCGATAGATGTATTAATGTCCAATCCATATCAATATGTTTTTGATATTGAAGGATTTGGTTTTCATCGTGCAGATTTAATTGCCGTTCAGAACGAGCTTGCTTTAAATCATCCTTCGCGCATTCGAGCTGGCTGTTTATACAGTCTACATGAATCTATGCAAGAAGGCCATGTTTACCTTCCATTTGATGCGCTTATTCAACGTGTAAATCAACTATTGGAAGCACAACGTTATCAAATTGAAGTGACACAGATTAATCAGCAATTAACTGAAATGGAAGAAGAGGATTTTCTCGTTATTGATGAAGAGAGGATCTATTTGCCTGTTCTTTATTATGCTGAAGCGGGTTTTTGTACGCAATTAAATCGACTTATTTCCAACCCCCATGAACAAGAAATAGTTGAAGCAGATTTATTAAAAGTGGTAGGGGAGATAGAAGAAGAAGAGACGCTTAGTTATGGTAAAGAGCAGTATTTAGCGATTAAACAAGCATTAGCTGAAAAGCTTATGATCCTAACAGGGGGGCCTGGCACTGGAAAGACAACAGTCATTAAAGGGATTTTACGTGCTTTTAGTTCACTTCATCAGCTTTCATTAGATTTATCTGATTATGACAGTAAATCAAAATTTCCGTTTATTTTAACTGCCCCGACGGGACGGGCAGCTAAAAGGATGACTGAGTCAACCGGCCTTCCTGCTTTAACTATACACCGACTTTTGGGTTGGGACGGGCATGAAGGTTTTGAGAAGAATGAAGAAAATCAATTGCAGGGACGCTTTCTTGTTGTCGATGAATTTTCTATGGTGGATATTTTTTTAGCTAATCAATTATTCAAGGCTATTCCAAGTGATATGCAGGTTTTGCTAGTGGGTGATGAGGATCAGCTTCCCTCTGTTGGACCTGGACAAGTTTTAGCTGATTTAATAGCTAGTCAACAAATAACAGCGGTTCAACTTGATGAGGTTTATCGACAAAAGGAAGGTTCTAAGATTATTACGCTTGCTCACCAGATTAAACATAATCAAGTTGAGCGCGATTCATTGGACAAATCTAGTGATTTTAACTTCATTCCTTGTCAACCACAGACGATTCTTGATGTCTTAAAACAAATTGTTAAAAAAGCTTTAGATAAAGGTTTTGAGTTAAAGGACATGCAAATATTAGCTCCTATGTATAAAACGAATATCGGAATTCACCAAATTAATCAAACGATCCAAGCCATTGTTAATCCGAAAAGAAAAGACGTTAGAGAGATGAGAACTAAGGATGCGATTTTCCGAATCGGTGATAAAGTGATTCAACTGGTTAATCAACCCGAAGATGGTGTTTTTAATGGAGATATTGGTCAGATTACCGCTATTTTTAAAGAATCAGAGAATGCCGAGCAAGAAGAACAGCTTGTTGTCTCTTATGATGAGAATGATGTGGTTTACAATCGTAAAGATTTACTGAATATCATGCATGCTTATTGTATTTCAATTCATAAATCTCAAGGTAGTGAATTTCCGATTATTGTGATGCCGGTAGATATGAGTTATCGGCGCATGTTAAAAAAGAATTTACTCTACACTGCGGTTACAAGAGCAAAACAATCATTAATTATATGTGGTAATCAACATGCTTTTTTATCCGGTGTCAGCGAGGAAGATACGCGTAGGCGGAATACAACATTAAAGGAGCGTTTAAACCGTATTTTGGCCGATGATCAATATGCTAATCAAATAGAACAATCAATTGACGAAGAATCGAGTCTATCACCATTTGATTTTCTGACATAATTGTTCACCGCATGGGTTATGTTTATCGATTCCAAAATAATAAAATATTTATTTTCTAGGTTTAAATAACATCCTTTCATTCCATAATAGTTATAAGGATAACAACGGAATGAAAGGATGTTTTTTTAATGCAGTGTATTAATTGTCAATCTAAGAATTTAGGAGAAATAGCACCAGGCCATTATTATTGTTGGAACTGCTTTATTGAGATGCGTAAGCAACAGGAGTTTTATCATATCCATGAAGTAGATCTAGATGGTAGTTTGCTACCGCTAAATGACTTATTCAGTGAAGATGAGCGTCGTGTCCAATGAACAACAAGTGGAACAGCATAAGAAAAAATTAAACTATCAACGATACTATCATCTAGGGATATTAATGATAATGGTATTAATTATCTTATTTCTAATCACACGTGTCTTCCCGAATTATTCATTAGTTCTGATTAGTTTATATAAAATAATTTTGCCATTTTTTCTTTCTTTATTATTAGCTTATTTGTTCAATCCAATAGTGTCGAAATTAACACAATTTCGGATTCCTAGGTGGACATCTATTATTGTGCTATATTTGTTTATTGTTTGCACTGTTTCGGCCATTGTGTATTTTACATATCCCATCTTTATTGACCAAGCTAAGCGATTAATCGATCAGTTACCTTTGCTTATAACAGGTTATCGGGATTGGATTAACGATTTTGATGACGTTATTGGTGTATTGCCCGAGGCGATTCATCGGGAGTTAGATGAAACGTTTAATCAATTTGAAAAATCAAGTGTAGATTGGATTGAAAAAAGAATTATTGGTTTTACCTCTTTACATCAATACTTGATTAGTTTAGCTGTTGTGCCGGTATTACTTTATTACTTTTTATTGGAACCTCGTAAAATAAGAGCAAAGTTGTTCTCTTTGATTCCTAAAAAGTATCAAAAGCGTTCAAAACAATTATTAAAGAAAATTGATAAAGACCTCGGTTTTTATATTAGAGGGCAGTTGCTTATTTGCTTATTTGTTGCCCTAACGACGTATATCGTTTATCTGATAATTAAAGTAGAGTTTTCTTTGCTGCTTGCTTTATTCATGGGCATAATGAATATTATTCCATACTTTGGTCCGATTATTGGCGCTTTACCAGCCGTTTTATTGGTGATAACGACCAGTCCATCAACCATATTGTATTTGTTAATCGGTATTATTGCTGTGCAACTTATTGAAAGTAATTTACTATCGCCATTAATCTTAGGGCGTAGCGTACACATCCATCCGGTTATTGTTATTCTCGTGTTACTGATTGGAAGCGAGTTAGCTGGTATAATAGGGATGATTTTATCCGTTCCTGTCTTTGTTATCATCAGAAGTGTGGCTAGTTGTCACTTGATTAGTCGCGATTGACAGATTTATTAAATTTCTCTATAATATCCAAAGTAGTAATAGTCTAAAGCGTAGAAGAACAATAGTATGTAACAGTCCATTTAAAGAGAGGCAAGTCTATAGCTGAAAGGTTTGCTAAATGAAGGGTTACAGAAGCTCGTTCAGAGTACAAGTTAATCACTTGTCGGTGACATACCGTTATCAATGAACAAAGGTGATAGTTTAACAAACTATAATCAGGGTGGTACCGCGAAATATACTCTCGTCCCTGCATTTTATGCAGTGTTGAGAGTTTTTTTAATGTAGATTAAATTTGATAATCGGGCGAGAAAAAAGCATGATTGACATAAAAGCTTGTGGAACAAGAATGAAGGGACAAGTTAAATGATGTAAGAGGTAGAGCAGAACGATTGAGTCAATGAAATTATAGGAGGAATGGAAAGTGAAACGATTAACGTCAGCAGAAGTACGGCAATTATATTTAGATTTTTTTAAGGAAAAAGGCCATAAAGTAGAGCCAAGTGCGTCCTTAGTCCCTAGTGAGGACCCTACATTACTATGGATTAATAGTGGCGTAGCTACACTTAAAAAATATTTTGATGGACGTGTGATTCCTGATAATCCGCGCATTGTTAATGCACAAAAATCGATTCGTACAAATGATATTGAAAATGTCGGATATACCGCACGTCATCATACCTTTTTTGAAATGCTTGGTAATTTTTCTATTGGGGATTACTTTAAAAAAGAAGCTATTGAATTTGCTTGGGAATTCTTAACCGATAAACGTTGGATAGGCTTTGATCCAGAGAAATTATCTGTTACGGTTCACCCTGAAGACGACGAGGCTTACCACCTTTGGAAAGATCATATTAAGTTACCAGAGCAACGTATTATACGATTGGAAGAAAATTTCTGGGATATAGGTGAAGGGCCAAGTGGACCAAATACTGAGATTTTTTACGATCGAGGTGAATCGTTTGGTAATGATCGAAATGATCCTGAGTTGTATCCAGGTGGAGAGAATGATCGTTACTTAGAGATTTGGAATCTTGTTTTTTCACAATTTAATCATAATCCTGATGATACTTATACGCCATTACCGAAGAAAAACATTGATACGGGTATGGGACTTGAAAGAATGGTGTCAGTCATTCAAGATACACCGACTAATTTTGAAACAGACCTATTTTTACCGATTATTCGACATGTTGAAAAAATGACTACATTGAAATATGGGGAAGCTAAAGCAACGGATACAGCTTTTAAGGTTATTGCTGACCACATAAGAACAGTTACTTTTGCTGTTGCAGATGGAGCACTACCGTCAAATGAAGGGCGGGGTTACGTACTTCGTCGTCTGCTTCGCCGAGCCGTAAGATTTGCTAAACAGCTTGGCATAGATAAACCATTTATGCACGAGTTAGTAACAACAGTTGTTCATATTATGGAAACTTTTTATACGGAAGTTAAGGAGAAAGCTGAATTTATTGCAAATGTTATTCAAAATGAAGAGGAACGCTTTCACGAAACATTGAACGAAGGCTTGGCTATTCTAGCCACCATTATTGAAAAAGAGCGCGACGCTGGCTCAACTGTTTTTCCTGGGTCAGAAGTGTTTCGTTTATACGATACTTATGGTTTCCCTAAAGAATTGACAGAAGAATATGTTGGTGAAGCAGGGTTTACAATAGATCAAGCAGGTTTTGAATTAGAAATGAAAGCACAACGCGATCGTGCAAGAGAAGCGCGTCAGAAAATAGATTCTATGCAAATTCAAGATGACGTGTTTAGTGAATTATTAGTTGATAGCACATTTATCGGCTATGATCATCATACGATAAAAACAACGATCGAAGCCATTATACAAGACAAACATTTGGTCACCCAATCGTCTCAGCAAGAGGTTTACCTTGTGTTAAAGGAAACACCTTTTTATGCAGAAAGTGGCGGGCAAATTGCTGATACAGGTCTAATAAGCACAGCTAGAAACCAAGCCAATGTCTTAGATGTCCAAAAAGCACCTAAAGGTCAGCACTTACACCGAGTTAAAATAGATGAGGGCTACTTTTCTGTTGGTGATGATGTTGAGGTTATGATAGATCGACAAAATCGAAAGGCGATTGAGAAGAACCATACAGCTACGCACTTACTACATCAAGCTCTAAAAGATGTACTTGGTGATCATGTGAACCAAGCAGGATCACTTGTAGATATCGATCGTCTTCGTTTTGACTTTTCACATTTTAGTGCAGTAACAACTGAGCAACTAGAGGCTATTGAAAGTATAGTTAACCAAAAGATCTGGAGTGGCTTAGAGGTGAGTACGGGTATATATCCAATCGATGAAGCGAAACAGATGGGAGCAATGGCTTTATTTGGAGAGAAATATGGTGATCAAGTTAGGGTTGTTAAAGTGGGTAACTATAGCATTGAATTATGCGGGGGTTGTCATGTTAAGAACACCTCTGAAATAGGGTTGTTTAAATTGACTAGCGAATCAGGGATAGGTGCAGGTACAAGACGAATTGAAGCAATGACTGGAAAAGGTGCATACATCTATACAAATACACAACAAAAAACGCTGCAAGCTGCCGCTGAATTGCTGAAATCTAATCAAGAACAGGTTCCAGAAAAGATTAATGGGTTGTATAGTGAGATTAAACAATTAAACCGTGAAAATGCTACATTAAATCAGAAGTTATCATCATTAGAAGCTTCAGCGATTTTAGGGAAAGCGGAAAAAATTAACGGTGTTTCTGTTCTTGCGGAGAAAGTTGATGTAAATGATATGAATCAGCTTCGTTCCATGGTAGATGATTTAAAACAAAAGCTAGGAACAGGTATTGTTTTATTAGCAACAGTAAATGATAGTAAGGTTCAGTTAGCCGCAGGCATCTCTAAAGATCTCATAGATAAAGGATATCATGCTGGAAAACTGATTAAAGAAACGGCGTCTATTTGCGGTGGTGGTGGCGGTGGTCGACCTGACATGGCACAAGCTGGGGGTAAACACCCAGAACAAGTACCGGCAGCCTTAAAACATGCAAAAACATTTATTTCATCAATTGGTTAACTTGTTATTTATTATCTTTTAAAGGTATAATGGTAGTAAGTGGCGAATTAAGAAAGTATAGGATAGATTTATTTTATGATGCGGGGGTGTTATGCATGGATTCAATGGATAAAACCATGAAATTTGACTTTTCCGAAGAGCCCATTGAAGAGAATGTTAATGATGTATTGCTAACGGTTTATCAAGCATTACAGGAAAAAGGTTATCATCCAATTAATCAAATTGTCGGTTATTTATTATCAGGTGATCCAGCCTACATTCCAAGATATAAAGATGCAAGAAATATGATTAGACGTATTGATCGTGATGAATTAATTGAAGAGCTCGTCAAGTATTACATTAGTCAACACAAAGAGGTATAAAATGAAAAAAATGGGTTTGGATGTAGGCTCTAAAACAATTGGTGTAGCAATAAGTGATGCTTTAGGATGGACAGCGCAAGGGATAACAACGATAAAATGGGATGAGAAGGATTTTACCACAGCTGATCCTGCACTAATAGCAATTTTTGAACAACATGATATTTCAGAGATTGTTATTGGACTACCTAAGCATATGAATGGTTCAATCGGTGAGCGTGGAGAAACCTCACAAGTATATGCCAACTATTTAGAAGAAAAATATAATATAAAGACAGTACTTTGGGACGAAAGATTATCAACAATGGCAGCTGAGCGCGTTTTATTAGAAGCTGATGTTAGTCGCAATAAACGGAAGAAAGTCATTGATAAAATGGCAGCAGTAATGATTCTACAAGGGTATTTAGATGCCCAATAAACGGAGGTCGTCAAAATGACATTATCAGAAAATGAACGGATTATTATCCCAGATGAGAATGGAGAAGAACATCTGTTTGAAGTTTTGTTCACCTTTGATGTTGAACAAAACAACCAATCATATTTAGCTGTCGTACCTGTTGAACAGACAGATGATGAAGAGCAAGAAGTCTTTGCTTTTCGCTATGAGGCAAAAGAAAGTGAAGACGATTTAGCTTTATTTGCAATCGAATCCGATGAAGAATGGGATATGGTTGAAGAAATGTTAAATACACTAATTGATGAAGATATTTAAACAATATAGAAAAAATGTGATTCCCCCTGAAAGATAGATTAAAATCTAACTTTTTGGGGGTTTTTTAATTGTAATTAACCATTAGCTAATGGTTAAGGTCGCTAACACATACATTTTCAAAGAATTTACAACGAACCTTACATAAAAAATTGTAAAAAATATAGATAAAACCTCATTTTTTGTAGTATAATGAATCGGATGATGAAGGGAGGAGGTTTATTATGACCAATTCAGATCAAGACCAAAATCAGACAAAGAAAGATAAAAATCAAGAAAACACCGATATTATTGAAAATAATGAGCAAATAAATGAAAGTAATTTAGATCAGGATACTAAAATAGAACCTGAGCACAATGCTCTACAACAAGGCAAAGAAGTGACTACGGTTAGAAAAATTGTACTTACCGTGATTATTTTGTCCATTACATTAATTGTAATAGGTGGCATCTCTGCGTATAAATATATTATGAATGGTTTATCACCAGTGGATTCAACTAATGATGAGGTTATCACTGTAGAAGTTCCTTTAGGATCGTCAAGTTCTAATATTGCTAATTTGTTAGAAGAGGAAGGGATTATTAATAATGCTCTTATCTACCAACTCTATACAAGAATTAATAATATGGGTGATTTTCAAGCGGGTGAATACGAATTATCCCCTTCGATGACGCTTGCTGAAGTATCTGAAGTACTACAGTCGGGTACAGTAATGAGAGAAGCGTTGTTCAATGTGACCATACCTGAAGGCAGAACGCTAGAAGAAATTGCAGAACTATATGAGAATAATGCTAATGTTGATGCAGATGCGTTTATGGAGGCAATGGCAGATGAGGAATATATAAGATCGTTAATTGATCAATATCCAAATTTATTGTCTGATGAAATTCTGCAAGATGACATTCGTTATCCTTTAGAAGGGTATTTATTTGCGGCCACTTACCCTTTTTATGAAGAAAATCCTTCTGTTGATGACATTGTTACCTCTATGTTGGATAAAACAGAAGATGTATTAAGTGATTACTATCAGGAAATAAATAACTTAGATGACTTTACTGTACATGACGTGCTTACATTTGCTTCACTCGTGGAACGTGAAGCAAGAGATGAAGAAGAAAGAATGCTTATCGCGGGTGTGTTTTACAATCGCCTTGAAGAAGGGATGCGCTTAGAAACTGACCCCACTGTACTATATGCACATGGAGAACACAGAGATCGTGTCTTTTTCAGTGATCTAGAGATTGAGTCACCATATAATACGTATCACATTCAAGGTCTACCAATAGGGCCTATCTCTAATTTTGGCGAAAGTTCTTTACGAGCTGTACTTAATCCTGCAGATACAAATTATTTATTTTTTGTTGCAGCGCCTGATGGTGAAATTTATTACTCAGAAACATTTGAAGAGCACCGAGATTTAGCAAACGAACATCTTGATCGTGACTTGTAAGGTTGAATCAGGGACAAGCATTGCTTATCCCTGATTTTCTCTGTTGTTATTGACTAGGTTATCGTGATGGATACTTAGCATCATTAAGTCCGGAAAAGCTATTGAATACCTATTTAAGTAATCTAAATTAAGCTTGAGAAAGAAACAGAGGTGAAATCTTAAGATGAACAATCTGTTCAAAACATACTTAGAGTCCTTACAGCCGCCATCATCAAATTGGACTTCCATATTAGAAAAAGAGGCTGAACAAAACGGTATTCCAATTATGGAACGAGATGGCATTGCCTTTCTAAAGCAAATCGTTAAAATAAAGCAACCAAAAAAAATATTAGAAATTGGAACAGCGATTGGCTACTCTGCACTGCAAATGCAAGACGCTTGTTTATCCGCTACTATTGTAACCATAGAAAGAGATTCAGCACGCTACGAGCAAGCAAAACAGCACGTTGGAAAATTTAGCAAAAATAAAAAAATTGATTTATTATATGGAGATGCGCTAGAATGTGTAAGTGATATTCAGAAACGCGGCCCCTATGATTTGATATTTATTGATGCTGCCAAAGGCCAAAATCAGCGATTTTTCGAATGTTTCTCTGAATTTGTTACAAGTAATGGGGTTATTATTACTGATAATGTTTTATTCAAAGGATATGTTATTGATGCAAGTGATGCTTCTAAACGTATGCAAGCTTTAGCGAAAAAAATCGATCGTTATAATCGATGGTTAAGTGAGCATCCTCACTATGAAACAGTTATTATTCCAATTGGTGATGGAGTAGCGATCACAACAAAAAGACACTAAAGGAGTTAAATAATGAAAGTGAATAATGATAAGCCGATAGTAATAGGTGTAGCAGGTGGATCTGGATCAGGAAAGACATCTGTAACACGAGCTATTTGCGAACGATTTGTTAATAAATCAATTCTTGTAATGGAGCAGGATTTTTATTATAAAGATCAATCACACTTGCCATTTGAAGAGCGATTGAAAACAAACTATGATCACCCATTTGCATTTGATAATGATTTACTTATCGAGCATCTGCAAAAATTATTAACACATCAATCGATAAATAAACCTATATATGATTTTAAACGTCATACGAGATCAGAAGAAACGATGTTTATACAGCCTCAAGAAGTCATTATTCTTGAAGGTATTCTTATCTTGGAAGATCAAAGGTTGATCGACATGATGGACATTAAAGTATTTGTTGATACAGATCCTGATTTGCGTATTATTAGAAGGCTATTGCGTGATATTAATGATCGCGGGCGAACGATTGATTCCGTTATTAATCAATATCTAAATGTCGTAAGACCGATGCATTTGCAATTTATTGAACCGACTAAACGCTATGCCGATATCATTATTCCTGAAGGTGGAGAAAATCATGTCGCCATTGATTTAATGGCAACGAAGGTAGAAACGATTTTATCCAGAAAAAAATAGTATTGTGAGCACTTACCGCTTACTTAAGCAAATATGCTCTATATAAAATTTTCTAAAAAAACTATTGAAATTAATTTAAAAATCTGCCATAGTATTGGTTAGTAACGTTAATGTTGACGTTACTATATTTTTAAGTGCTTTGAGCATACAATGCTTTACTTAAGAATAACAATGAAACAAACAATATAAAACGGTTTGGTCTTAAAGGAGTGTAGTGAATGGCTACTGAAAAAAGCTATTATATGACACATGAAGGTAAAGAAAAACTTATTAATGAATTAGAACAATTAAAAACGGTAAGACGACCTGAAGTAGTTGAACGGATTAAAGTTGCTCGTGACTTCGGTGATTTGTCAGAGAATTCTGAATATGATGCAGCGAAAGATGAGCAGGCATTTGTTGAATCGCGAATTGCTCAAGTTGAAATGATGATAAGAAATGCGGTTATCATTGAGAATGATGATGTTGATTCGGATATTGTATCATTAGGTAAAACGGTTACATTTAAGGAATTACCAGATGGTGATGAAGAAGAATATACCATTGTTGGGAGCGCAGAAGCAGATCCATTTGAAGGTAAAATTTCGAATGACTCACCAATTGCTAAAAGTTTAATTGGTTGTGAAATAGGGCAGGAAGTAACGGTTCCTACACCAGGTGGCGACATGCACGTTAAAATTGTCAGTGTGAAGTAATTGGATTGATATGAAAATTCAGATATAAATAAAGGCATTTTCTTTAAGTGACGATTTTTTCGTCACTTTTTACGTTTTTTGGGATTGTAAGGTGAATGCGCGTATACTATTATAATAAATAGAGGAGGCGTTTTTGTGGAGAGCGAAGAACAATCCTATAGCAGATTAGGCAGATTTGAAAAAAAACGAAAAAACACCAAATGGCTGTCAGTTTTTATTGGTATAGGGACCGTTTTAATCATTGTATTTATAATGATTTTAGCTTTTTCCAATCGGGAGGATGCTAATTTGGTTAATGACCCTCAAGATGATAGTGGGGAAGTCGAACGCAGTGAGCCGGAAGCTGAAGGGGACGACGATTCGTCTGACCAACAACCAGATCATGATAACAACTTTGAAAATGAAACAGAACCACCAAATGAGGGAGACGAGCAATATCCTGATGATTCTGAGATAGATGTTATTGATCATGTGGAAGATGACAATGTCATCTATGCATATACATCAAATTGGGAACCGATAAGTACACAACAAGAAGAACCGCATCAAATTACATGGGATCAATCATCACAGGATTGGCGTGAAATGATGCAAGCAGCTGAGTTAGCTACGGGTGTTGGTATTGAAGAGATGTACTATTTATGGGTGTCTGGTGATGGTCCTAAAAGTGTGATTGCTACTTTTTCTAACGCAAGAATGGATGAGCACTTTCGTGTATATATAACATGGATAGAATATCAAGGATGGCAACCAGAGCGTGTCGACATATTGCATCGCCATGATCAAATGCATCGATTTAACGCAGATGAAGAAGATTGATAAAAAGGAGCATTTACTTATATGTTAATTGGCATTATAGGAGCTATGGATCAAGAGATAGCTTTATTAAAAAATGAAATGGATATTCATTCAGAACAAGTTATAGCAAACTGTTTGTTTATTAAAGGACGTTTAAAAAGTAAAGATATTGTATTACTTAAATCAGGCATTGGAAAAGTTAATGCAGCTATGGCAACAACTATACTAGTCGAGCGTTTTCAACCTGATCTTATTATTAATACAGGTTCAGCAGGTGGTCTAGATCCAGAATTGGATGTTGGTGATATTGTCATTGGTGAGCAAGTCGTTCATCATGATGTTGATGTGACAGCATTTGATTATAAATATGGTCAAGTACCAAGCATGCCTGAGCATTATACAGCAGATTTAAATTTAATATTGGCGGTAGAGAAAGCTAATAAAAAGTTGAGTAAAGTAAAAAGCAAACGAGGCCTTATCGCCACAGGCGATTCCTTTATGCAAGATCCTGAAAGAGTAGCCTATGTTCAGCGTCAAATTCCAAACATTATAGCTGTGGAGATGGAAGCTGTTGCTATTGGACAAGTTTGCTATCAATATGATCTCCCGTTTGTTGTTATTCGTGCCCTTTCAGATATTGCCGGTAAAGAATCAGCTATATCTTTTGATGAGTTTTTAGATCAAGCAGCGACACATGCGGCTAAATTAATTATGGAAGTCCTTAGTGTATATCATTAAGGGTTATATAGTAACCGATGGCATGATAAAACTTGGAATAGCATGAATAATTAGGAGTTGGCTATTAATTTCAATCACAGATAAATCACAATAAGCAAACAAACACAGCGGCTATCTTATAGCCGCTGTGTTTGTCTTTTTTCGAGAGATCAACACCTAGAAATAATCGCCCATTTCAATATCTAAAGGATCATCGATGATATTCAATATAATAATCCCGTTATTGTTTTCTTTATAGATCTTAAAATCATAAGTATTTCGATTGAAGGGTGAGCTTTGATAAAAGGTTTTAAATGTCTTGTGGCTTAATCTTGGATTAGTCTAGGGGCTTTTTTGTAAATTTAGATTTGTGCAATCGACAAATTGCAACATTTTTTTGAGTTAGTTTTGCTATACTGGATCTGGTGTACTTTATTTGTGGTATGGGGTTATATTTTGAATAAAATGACCAGGTTGGGGTTGTTTTTGTTAGTGGTTTATTTGATTTTTCGATAGACTAACAGATCGGTTTGACGGATTGCAGACGGCTCCTTTAATCGTAAGTGTCGTTGTGCTTTTATATGGTTTGATTAAAGAAAGGGAAATTCAGATTTAACTGGGGAGTGGTTAAGATGAATATCGATTTAGAATTATTGGTGGTCATTTTAGTGGTCAGCGCGATACTTTCGATACTGTATTCGGTGTTAGATAAAGAAAAAGTAAAAAGATTAAATCTTTGGTTTCATATATTGGTGGGAAAAAGAGAGAATTATGATTTTGAGGCAACGATCAAGCGGACAAGATTTGTATTTTATTATTTTACTTTCATAAGTGCTTTGGGAATCGCTTTATCATTTGTTAATGAAAGTTTAGGGGCAGTATTTGTTTGGATTGTTTTCATTTCATTGGTTATTGCAATTTATTATCTGTATCCGGTCAAGAGAAGTAAAAAGGATCAGAATGAGAAATAAAAGGGTGAGTTTTGACAAAAGGTTTTTGTTCGTAAGGGAGCAAAAATGTCCGTACTGTAAAATTGTTGCGATACTTTTTATGAGAGAGTTCAGATGGTGAATCATTATCAATGTTCGGGCTGCATGAATGAGGAGTGAGCGTGTAGCTCACCCCAACATTTGACTCAGAACTATTTTTTCACCGTTAATTGGCTTTTCTCTCGTTATGCCTTTCGTGTTTATTTCCTTTAAAGTGATGATCCATACAAACTATAACTGTGTTTTCGAACATTATTACCAAAGGTTCCCTTATGAGAATCTATTACACATTCAGGAATACAGTAATGAAAAGGACAATCTACTAACTATTAAACATTTAGAAGAAATGAGTGTATCGGTTGATACTATTTCAGAAGGGGATACCGACTAAGAAGCTTTGAATATTCGAGAAGCCTCATTTAATAAAGTGATTTATTCGATCAAATATAATGTAAATAAAAATCCGGGTGTTTCTGCACTCGGATTTCAACGTTTTTCTTGTCGGTAATACTCATGAAAAATCTTCATTAAAGCTCGTTTTTCAATTCGAGACACATAGCTCCGTGAAATATTTAAATCGCGAGCTATTTCTTTTTGAGTACGCTCTTTTGCCATGCCTAATCCATAACGGCTCATAAGGACTAATTTTTCGCGTTTATCAAGCACGGATAGATATTTACTTATTTTTTCTACTTCTAAATTTAATTGAATGTAATCAACGATATCATCATTTTCTGCTTGCAAAATATCAATTAAGCTGATCTCATTTCCTTCTTTGTCTTGACCAATTGGATCTTGTAAGGACACATCTTTTTTTGTCTTCTTTATAGATCTTAAATGCATAAGTATTTCGTTTTCTATGCACCGTGCTGCGTATGTAGCAAGCTTAGTGCCTTTGTTAGGAGAATAGCTTTCGATTCCTTTAATGAGTCCAATCGTACCTATAGATATAAGATCTTCATTATCCTCGCCAGTATTTTCGAATTTTTTTACGATGTGAGCGACTAACCTTAAGTTGTGTTCGATAAGTTTATTTCTTGCTTCAATACTACCTTGTAACATCTGTTCTAAATACTTGATCTCTTCTTTTTGATCTAAAGGCTGCGGAAACGCATGATTTTTAACGTAAGACACAAAAAAAAGCGCATCTTTTATCAGAAGGGTAAGAGCACTTAATATTGCAGACATTTTTTCACCTCCATGCATTTAGGCTGATGCCTATAACGTATTTTTATGAGCATGAAAGGAAAAATGTGTCTGTCCGCATTGAATTATTTTGAGCTGTTCATGATACCATATATGTTTTAGATAGATCGTTGTATTTGGGAGTATTCTAATTAATATATTGCAACTTAACCAAAAAAGTCACTACTGAAAAGTAACGCTAGATGACTCGCTGGTCTAATTTTAGTCAATGATTATTAATTAGCAATAGGTTTTATCAGGTGTGTTAGTGCGCGACGTTGAATTTCTAATTCCATTAACCTAAGAAAGTCAGGATTTAATTTTAATTCTGAGGCTTTTCGATAAGACTCTAACAATAGTTCATCTGATAGATGCTTCATTATACTGCCCCCTATTTTTAAATTTCCAAGTTTTGTTTCTGCAAAATAACTTTATCAAATTTACTCTATCGACACAAGTTGATTGTTATCTACACTCCTTGTAGATAAGTTGTGAATAGTTAGAGTTTTAAATGATTCAAACATTGATATTTCGGTATTTAATATGTGTATAAAGTTATCCACATGTTCGAATTATATACGAATTTGTCGAACGATTTTTAGTCATAAACCTAACATCTAATGACATATAATTACTCTTTAAACCATTAAAGGGTGGGATCAATGGGTCATCTTTAACAAAAACAACTGAATATATTTGTTTTGATCAAATAAATGCAAGTTTTTCTAAAATATTTTTGAAACAGAGCGATAAATTGTTTATGATGGTAAAGTACAACAAATTTTTTAATTAGATAATTGAGGTGGACAGTTCGTGTTAAAACGTTTTTTGCCAGATCAACATGTAAAGAGTATTTTTGAAATTACACCTGAACATTTAAAAGACAAGGGGATAAAAGGTGTGATTACAGATTTAGATAATACACTAGTAGCATGGAATGAAGCACATGCAACACCAATGGTACTTAATTGGTTTAAACGTATGGAAGAGAGCAATATTGATGTCATAATTATTTCAAATAATAATAAAAATCGAGTTGAAATCTTCTCTGAGCCTTTAAAGCGCCCATTTGTATATAAAGCTAAAAAGCCGCTTAAAAAAGCCTTTATTAAAGCGGCTAAACAAATGAATTTAAACAGGTCGGAGGTGGCCGTGATCGGTGACCAACTTATGACTGATATTTTCGGCGGAAATCGAGCTGGGTTGCACACCATTTTAGTTGTTCCAATCGTCTCTACAGATGATAAAGCCACAAAGTTTAATCGGCAAATAGAGAGACGGATATTAAATCGTTTTAAAAGAAAGGGCTGGATCTCATGGGAAGACTAGGAGAGGATCACGTAATTTGTCAAGGGTGTGGAGTAACGGTGCAATCAGAGAATAAAAGTTTACCTGGCTATGTTCCTTCATCGGCATTAAACAATGACATGGTTGTTTGTCAGCGTTGTTTTCGCCTAAAACACTACAATGAAATACAAGATGTGCCATATACAGATAGTGACTTTTTAAAAATGATCAGTCAAATTAGTGAAACAAAGGGCTTAATTGTAAAAATAGTCGATATATTTGATTTTAGTGGTAGTTTTATCGATAGCTTGCATCGTTTAACAGGTAGTGATAATCCAATTATATTAGTAGGTAACAAATTAGACTTATTACCAAAATCAACGAATTTAAACCGCCTTAAACATTGGATGAAAAAAACAGCCGCTGATTTGGGCCTCACCATTCAAGATGTTTTCCTTGTCTCGGCAAAAACGGGGCAAGGTTATGATCAGGTTAAAGAGGGGATTGAGCAATACAGAAAAGGGCAGGATGTTTATGTGGTGGGTTCTACAAATGTTGGAAAATCGACTTTTATTAATTATTTAATTAATGATTCTACCGGTACAAAAGATGCAATTACAACCTCATATTTTCCTGGGACAACTTTAGGATTTATTGAAATCCCAATTGATGAACATGCGTCATTATATGATACACCGGGGGTTATTAATCGAGGTCAAATCACACACTATCTAACGGATCAAGATATTAAAAAAATTACACCGAATAAAGAAATTAAGCCGAGAGTATATCAACTAAATCAAGAACAAACATTATATATAGCTGGTTTAGCTCGGTTTGATTTTATTAAAGGAGAGCGTCAAGCCTTTGTTTGTTATTTCGCTAACCAGCTTGATATTCATCGTACAAAGCTAGAAAATGCTGAGAACCTTTATCTTGATCATTTAGGGGATATGTTATCGCCACCCACAGGTAAAGGTAAAGAACAATATCCAGCTTTACAAGAAAAAACGTTTAAGGTAAACGGAGAGAAAACGGATATTGTTTTTCCTGGATTAGGTTGGATCACGCTATCAGGTAGCCTGGCGACCATTACAGTATCAACACCTAATGATGTACCTGTGTCTAAAAGGAATGCTATCATATAAATAACGATCTGAGCAGTAAGGGGAGAGACTTTATGGAATTAGGATTGATTGGTTATCCGATTCAACATTCTAAGTCACCGTGGATTCATCAGCAGTTTTTAAAACAAGCGGGGCTTTCTGGTGAATATATTTTGTACGAGATCCATCCTGATCAGTTTGTTGAAGAAATTAAACAACTAAAGCAATTAAGTTTGGATGGATTTAATGTCACCGTTCCATATAAACAAAAGATCATCCCTTATTTAGATGAAATAGATGATCACGCTCAAACTATTGGTGCAGTCAATACAGTTGTTTGTCGAAATGGAAAGTGGCATGGTTATAATACCGACGGCTTAGGTTTGGTTACCGCATTAAAAGTGCGTTATCCGCATTTGTTTGAGGGAAATAAATCCGCCCTTATACTTGGAGCTGGTGGAGCAAGCCGTGGGATTTACTATGCGTTAATAAAAGAAAAGTTAAATCGAGTATCGATCGCTAATCGGACCAAATCGAAAGCAGAATCAATTATGAATATTAATTCTCAGGATAGAAGAGGTGAAGTATTTACTTATCAAGAGGCTGAGTGCCATTTAGCATCATTTGATTTAATTATTCAGACCACTTCAGTAGGTATGTATCCAAACAACAGCGAGAAGATCATTAACTTAACACATATTCAGCCTGATACAGTGGTTAGTGATATTGTTTATCAACCTTTTTGGACATCTTTATTACGAGAAGCTCATCAAAAAGGTGCGCAGGTGCACCATGGTCATGAAATGTTGTTATATCAGGGAAAATTAGCTTTTGAATACTGGACTAATAAAAAGATTAATGCTAACGAGATTTTACCGAAGTTTTTGACTCTACTGCAATCAGAAAATAATAAAGGATGATAATTATGTTAACAGGTAAACAGAAACGTTTTTTGCGCGCAGAGGCGCATCATTTAAAACCCATTTTCCAAGTTGGGAAAGATGGTGTTAACGATAATATGTTAGTGCAAATTAATGAAGCATTAGAAAAGCGCGAATTAATTAAAGTGAATATTTTACAAAACTGTTTAGTAGAGAAAGATGATATTGCTGAAGAATTGACAGCTGGCACAGATGGTGAACTTGTTCAAATTATTGGTAACATCATTGTGTTGTATAAGGAATCAACTGAAAATAAGACGATAAAATTACCATAAGAGGTTTGAAAATGAAAAAAATCGGCTTGTTAGGTGGCACTTTTGATCCACCGCACATTGGGCATTTAGCCATTGCAGACGAAGTAATTGAGCGTTTGAATTTAGATGAAATATGGTTTATTCCTTCTGGAGAACCACCTCATAAAGAGAAAGCGAATGTTTCTGCAGAAGATCGAGTTGCGATGTTATCAGCAGCGATAAATGATCAACCACTCTTTAAAATAAATAACATAGAACTAGAAAGAGAAGGAAAGTCCTACACGATTGATACGATTAAAACATTAAAGTTGGCTTATCCAGATGTCAATTTTTATTTTATTATTGGTGCAGACATGGTTGAATACTTACCGAATTGGCATAAAATTGACCAACTTGTTGAATTCGTTCAATTTGTAGGTGTGAAAAGGCCAGAATATCAGTTAGATACACCTTTTCCGGTTATCTTATTGGATGTACCTGGACTTGACATTTCTTCCACCTTAATAAGAGATCGGCTTAAAATGAATAGGACGGTGCGTTATCTTATACCCGAGAGTGTGTTAGCGGTTATAAAGGAGAGAGAATTATATGGACAAAAGTAGTGCTCTCAAAGCGGTAAAGCCGCATCTAACGGCCTCAAGGTTTGCCCATACAGAACGTGTGACTGAGACCGCTTTGATATTGGCGGACCGTTTTGAAGTTGATAAAGGAGAAACGGTTTTGGCTGCTATTTTTCATGATTATGCGAAATACAGGGATTTAGATGAAATGGCACAGATCATTAGAAAGCATCAGTTACCCAATGACTTACTTAGTTATCATCATGAGTTATGGCATGGTCCGGTTGCATCAATTTTAGTTGAAACGGAATTAAATATTAACAATCCAGCAGTCAAAGAAGCCATTTATTGGCATACAACAGGCCATGCCTCAATGACGAAGTTGGAAAAGATTATTTATTTAGCTGATTATATTGAACCAGGCCGAGATTTTGAGGGGTTAGATGCAGTGAGAAAACAAGCAGAATCAAATCTAAACGAGGCCTGTTTCATGGCTGTTCGAAATGGAATGAGATTTTTGTTGGAAAATGAGCGCCTCATTTATCCTGAAACACTTAATATGTATAATGACTTAAAAAGAAAATTGGAGGAGTCAAATTCATGAACGACATGGACTTATTGAAATTAGTTGTTAAAGCCGCAGATGACAAGCGAGCAAATGACATTATAACATTGGATATGAAAGGGTTATCGACGGTTGCAGATTATTTTATTATTTGTGATGCAACGAATGAACGTCAAACACAAGCCATTGCTAGGGAGATAATCGATCAAGCCGAACAACATGAAATAGAAGTTAAACGTAGTGAAGGCTTCGAGCAAGCGAAATGGATCGTAATTGACTTAGGTGATATTGTTTGTCACGTCTTTCGTCAAGAAGATCGACAATATTATAATTTAGAGCGTCTATGGGGAGATGCGCCCCTACTTGAAATCACACTGGGCGAAGAGGGTTAATACATGGCTTATCAAGAAATGGCAAATCTATATGATTTTTTAATGAAGGACGCTCCATATGACGATTGGGTTACATTCACAGAGGTTATCTTGAAACAAGAACCAAAACGCGGGTATGTTAAAGTCCTTGATTTGGGTTGTGGAACAGGTCAAATAACATGCCGTTTAGCTAGTCAAGGATATGACATGACAGGTGTTGATATATCTGAATCCATGCTTGCGCAGGCGTCTGAACGAGCAATTAAAGAGCAACTAAAGATCAATTGGTTTAAACAAGATATTTTACATTTAGAAGGGTTAGATGACTATGATTGTGTTATCAGTTATTGTGATGTCATCAATTATATCATTGAACGCGATCAACTCGAGCGTGCTTTTTTTGGTATTTACCAAGCTTTGAAAGTCGGCGGGGTGTTTATTTTTGATGTTCATAGCATGGCGCATGTGCAAAATCATATGATTGATCAAGTTTTTTCTGAAGTTTATAATGATTTAGCATATATATGGTTTTGCCGACAAGGTAAGCGAGAAGGTGAAATGCATCATGAATTAACTTTTTTTGTCGAAAAACAGGGATTGTATCAACGCTTTGATGAAGAACACCATCAACGAACTTTTTTGGCTGACGATTTTATTTCATTATTAAACGATGCTGGTTTTAAAGATATTCAAGTATTTGCTGACTTTGAACAACAACCACTTGATATTCAATCATCTGACAAGACAGGCGATCGTTTATTCTTTGTTTGTAAAAAATAAAGATCGTTTACTCAAGGTTAATAAAGTGTATGGTGACAAAATGTTTTGAAATTTGATTATTAAAATAGAGCTAGAAAAAACAAGGCACACGGAAAATGGTCTTGTTTTTTTAAATACAGTTTACTGGTGTTTGTATAAAGATCAACTACACTTATTAAAATTGTTGCAGGGAAGAGAACGTCATTGTCGAATCAATTAAGGAGGGGAGGCCTGGATCCTAAAAAATAAATGAACTGAGGTGTATTGTGAAATGGATTAAACAAAATATGATTATGATTATTGTGTGTGTATTTTTACTGATTGCGCTTTTATCTGAACTGCTTATCCCTCATTTTTTCTCTGCGAATGAACCTATCGACGCTAGTAAGCAAACCCCAACCATTGATATTGAACCAGCATCTGCTGATACCGATACGATCAGCCCAGATCAATCTTCCGGCACAAACGATACGCTCTATGTTGATATTAAGGGTGAAGTTGAACAGCCAGGTGTTTACAACGTTGAAGAAAATGATCGCGTTGTAGATGTTATTGACTATGCAGGTGGACTAAAAGCTAATGCTGATGAAAAACAGATTAATTTAGCAGAAAAAGTATACGATGAAATGGTTATTATTGTGCCTCATGTCGATGAAGCAGAAAATTTAATATCCACTTCCGGTGAAAGTCATGATAAAATTAAAATAAATACAGCTACGCAAACAGAACTTGAACAGCTCCCTGGTATAGGGAAGGCAAAAGCGCAAGCTATTATTAAGTATCGCGAAGAGAGCGGTGCTTTTCAATCGTTTGAGGATATTCAAAATGTGTCAGGCATCGGCGAAAAGACTGTTTCTCAATTAGCTGAATTTATTATTGTACCTTAATAGAATCTGGTTAAAACCGTCTGGTATTTATTACAAATGGCCTTGTATGTGTAATGAATGGTCTCGCTTTCATGATTGAACAACACGATAGACGTGCGTGATTTAGAGCCCTTCCCCTCTATTGAGAGTGTGGTAATTAATACCTGTTCAATTAGAAAGGATGAATGTTTAATGGAACGTATTTCTTGGCATCAATATTTTATGGCGCAAAGTCATTTAATTGCGCTTAGAAGCACTTGTGAACGATTAACAGTAGGTGCGACTATTGTAAGAGATAAACGAATTATAGCAGGTGGATATAACGGTAGTGTCTCAGGCAGCGCTCATTGCATTGATGAGGGGTGTTATCTGATTGATGGACATTGTGTTCGAACCGTTCATGCAGAGATGAATGCTATTTTACAATGTGCAAAATTTGGCGCTCCAACTGATGGGGCGGAAATATACGTGACACATTTTCCTTGCTTACAGTGTTGCAAATCGATTATTCAAGCTGGAATTAAAACGGTATATTATGCATCTGATTACAAGAATCACCTCTATGCACAGGAGCTTTTTCGGGAAGCACATGTAGATGTTGAGTGTATCCCATTAGCAGAACAAACATTAAATCTATTGCCAAATAAAGCTTAATAAGGAGGTTACAGTGCGCGGTAAAGGTCACTTGCTGGTCGTTGCATGTCTTGTTGGCTTTTATATTTCAAAACGATTTGAAGGTTGGTTGATCATTAGTGGTGTTTGGTTGATACTGCTTACATACTGGACACAAACAAAACGATTACCTATTTTGGGTTGCATTTCACTGATTGGTGTTACACTTTTCTTTTTCCAATATTATCGTTATCCTATGGACGATCTTGAATTAACCGATGGTGATCAACTGACCATTACGGGTAAAATTATAAATATAGAAAGTGAATCGGCCCAATACCGTTCTTTTTGGCTGAGGACACATTCGGATAAGGTTAAAGTAGTTGATTTTTCAAATCACCCCCCAGATACTTTTAATGTGGGCGCAACTTGTCAGATTGTCGGGACGGTCGAACGGTTTGAAGAGGCAACAAATCCTGGGCAATTTAATTATAGTCACTACTTAGAAAACCAAGGTATTTCTTATCAATTATATGCTGATTCGCATCAACCTATCCAGTGTGAAGGAAATGATGCGATTGGCTCTATAACAATGTTGCGTAAGCGTATTTTAGAGAAAATAGATCTTTCTTTAAAAAATGATACAATGGCGATTTGGATGAAGTCACTTGTTTTGGGCGAAAGATCAGCAATTGAAGATACCTACCTTCAATTGTTTCAAAGATGGCATTTAACGCATTTATTGTCTATCTCTGGTTTGCATGTATGCTTACTGATCGGTCTGCTTTATGGTTTATGCAATCGATTAATCGGAATTACAAAAGAAACAACGTACTTTATCTTACTTGTCTTGCTTAGTTTCTATCCATTACTAGCAGGTGGTTCTCCTTCTGTTTGGAGAGCGTGTATTGTCGGTATTTTAAACTTATTGTCGTGGTTATTTCATCGACGCATTCAGCCGATTGACTTTTTAAGCATTAGCTTTATTTTATTGTTACTTTTACAACCAGCCTGGATGTACCATATTGGTTTTCAATTTTCTTTTATTATTACCTTTTCACTATTGTTGTCCGCCAAGATACTTAGCATGATTAAAGGAAAGATAGTAAAGGCGATATTTATTACGATTTTAAGTATGGTCGTCATCCTTCCCCTTCAAATTCATTACTTTTATGTATTTAATCCGATGAGTTTATTAATTAATACCATTGTTTCTTGGTATTTCGCTGTGTTTTTCATACCTTCTATGTTTATTACCTTTATCAGTATTTTTGTTTTCCCGTTTTTACTTCCTCTATTCACCTTTTTTATTACCATTGTTCATGATTTATTTTTAAATATTTTATTATTTGCTGATCAATATCTTTATAAACCGCTTATCATAGGTGAATTTCCATCGATCTATATGGTCGCTTTTTATGTTTCCTTTTATTACTTTTTAAATCAATTTGAAAAGCAAAATTTCAAAAAAGTATTGAGTTCTTTGCTCTCGATAATCTTGATTATTGCTTCACTACTGGTACGTCCTTATTTAAATCCATACGGAAAAGTTACCATGCTTGATATTGGACAAGCTGATGCTCTTGTTATTCAATTGCCCCATAAAAAGGGGGTTATTTTATATGATGTTGGAGGAAGCTTTACCAGTGATTTTAGTTCTTCGTCTGATCGGCTGTATCAACAGGTTATTAAACCCTATTTATTTTATGAGGGGATAAGCAAGATTGATGCGATCATTATTTCACATGAAGATCATGATCATCTAGGTAGCTTAGCCTATCTTATTGAAGATTTCACAGTTGGTCACTTAATTACTTCTCAATATCTGCAATTTCCAAAAGAATTAAAGGATAAACTAGACCGTGATCAAATTGAACATCAAATCATTAGACCCAGGCAGGCTTTCGATATCGCGGGTCAAGCTTTTGTTTCGCTCGGCCCTACAAGAGATTGGCTAGATCGCAATGATAATTCACTTGTCCTATACACGAAATTCGCTGATACGGATTGGTTGTTAACGGGGGACATTTCAGAAAAAGTGGAAATCGACCTCATACATCAATATCCAAGTTTGGAAATTGATATTTTATCAGTTGCTCATCATGGAAGTGCTACATCTAGTGGTTTATTATTTTTGGAGGGGCTCAATGTAAAGACTGCGTTAATATCTGCTGGGCGGAATAACCGATTTCAACATCCTCATGATGATGTTATAGAAAGGTTATTTGATCTTGGTGTGAAGATCTATCGAACCGATCATCATGGAGCGGTTCAATTTATTTATCATGAAAAACAATCTTCGGGAACATTTTTGCCATTCCTACCATAAGCTATCAGTGGATAAAATGTTTGAAACGGAATTTAACTGACTTAGCAACAGTTAACAGGCGTAGTAATTAAGATATTGGTGAAAATACTTTTATAGAGATATTTTGTTCAGCTAAGCAATAAAATATCGATTAATATTCAGTGGCCTAGGTCTGAATGCTAATCGTTTATATAGATAGAAGAAAGGGATCCCTATCTCCCTTTCTTTTTCTTCTTGTCAAATGATCAAACAAGCTTTACGATAGTTAAAGATATGTTTTGATCGGAGATGAAATAATGAATTATATGGAAGCAGTTGAGCACTTAAAACAACAAGTAGAGGATAGTGTCTTTTTAATATATGGGGAAGAGCAATATTTAATCGAAAAGATAGTTGAACAAATTATTAATGTAAAGTTAGACAAAATTGATGTTCGAGAGCGATTAGAGCATGTCATCCGCTTTGATCTTGATCAGACAGCTATTGATGAGGTGATATTAGAAGTTGAAACATATCCTTTTTTGGGTGGAGACAAGGTCGTTATCGCTGATCAAGCTTCATTTTTAACTGCTAAACCTTCTAAAACTTCAATTGAACATGACACAAACCGTTTGATCAATTATTTAAATGATCCGGTGGATTTTTCTGTTCTTATTCTTATTGCTCCATATGAGAAAATTGACGAAAGAAAAAAAATAGCCAAACGATTAAAAAAATCTGCGCTGACCATTTGCTGTGAAGAAGTAAAGCCTTGGCATTTAGATAAATGGGTCGAACATATGATTAAATCCTATCACATAGTATTCGAACATGGTGTGCAAGAGCTTCTAATAAGTGAAGCAGGGGCAAATCTATCCATATTAGAGAAGGAAATTGAAAAACTTTCTTTAAATGTTGGTGAAGGCGGTACAGTTACGCTTGATATTGCCAAAAACCTTATTTCACATCAAGGTAATACGTCAGGTTTGAAACTTGTTGATACCGTTTTAACTAAAGATTTACAGTTAGCTATCCAAACATATAAAGATCTACTCCGATTAAATGAAGAGCCGATAGCGCTAGTGGCATTATTAGCTTCACAGTTACGAGTTATTTATCAAGTTAAATTACTGCAAAAGAAAGGTTATAGTCAAAAACAAATGGCTCAGCAACTTAAACTTCATCCGTACGTTGTAAAGATGGGGATAGAGAGAGAGAGAAGATTTAGCTTAAATTATTTATATTATTGTATTGGAAAATGTGCTGAAACGGACCAAGCTATCAAACAAGGTAAAGTTGAGAAAAATTTAGCATTTGAGTTATTGCTTTATCAACTAATAAACGCTTAACCAATAAAAAAACGATCCATTAAAATTAGGATCGTTTTTTTATTGGTTAAGCACCAAGTTGATTAACTTTTTTCGTTAAGCGTGACTTTTGACGATTGCCATTGTTTCGATGGACAATGCCTTTTTGAACTGCTTTATCAATTTTTTTAACTGCATCTTTTAATGCAAGCTTTGCTTCTGAAGCATTGTTTTCACTTACTAATTTTTCAACGCGTTTAATGTTTGTACGCATTTCAGATTTTACCGGTGCGTTCTGTGCATGCTGGTCTTGATTAACACGAATACGCTTAATTGCTGATTTAATATTAGCCATTTATTCTCACCTCCACATGTTGACATCCATAATAAATTATTATGGAACAAGTGACATTTTACCAAAGCTTTGACAAGTTTTCAACACAAATATTGCTGAATCGTATTTTGTATGAAAAGGACCACTTTAGGCTAAATTAATGAAAAAGCAGTAAAGGGTGTGGATCGATTGACTAAAGAGAAACTTGAAGTGAGAACTGACTTAGCAGTTGAGGCTAAAGAAATGTATGTGGAAAAAGAAGATACAGAAAAGAAAGAGTCTGGAGTCAATGTCATTGAAAAAGACATCCAAGGGTACAAAGTGACACATGTCCAAGTTAATAAAGAGGGCGAACAACAAATCAATAAAAAAGCAGGTCATTATATTACCCTTGAAACAAGCGCGGTTAAAAAGCAAGATAGTGATGGACAACAGAAAACAGCACAAGTACTAAGTAGCTTATTGGCGGACCTCTTAAATGAAAATGGGGTTGATAAAAAAGCAACGTGTTTAGTGGTTGGATTGGGAAATGATCATGTGACTCCAGATGCTTTAGGACCTGAAGCGGTAAAGAAAATCTTGGTTACAAAACATTTATTCGAACATCATCCCGAAATGGTTCAAGATGGTTACCGACCTGTCGCTGCCTTTTCTCCAGGTGTGATGGGTGTAACGGGATTAGAAACAAGTGACATGATTAAAGGCCTTGTCGAACAGGTGAAACCTGACTTTATTATTGCAATAGATGCGTTAGCTTCTCGATCGATTGAACGTGTAAATGCAACGATTCAAATATCTGATACAGGTATTCACCCAGGTTCAGGTGTAGGTAATAAAAGGAAAGCACTCAGTTATGAAACTTTTGGGATTCCGGTAATTGCAGTCGGGGTTCCGACGGTTGTAGACGCCGTTACTATAACAAGTGATACCATTGATTACGTGTTTAAACATATGGGGCGTGAGTTAAATGAGCAAGACAAACCTTCACGTCGTCTAGCGCCGGCAAGTTTAAATTTTGGTGAAAAAAAATTAACTGAAAATGATCTTCCACAAGCTGATAAACGAAAAGCAATATTTGGTATGATTGGTACTTTAAACGAAACTGAAAAAAGACAGTTAATACAAGAAGTATTAAGCCCTTTAGGACACAATTTAATGGTTACCCCAAAAGAAATTGATGGCTTCATTCATGATATGGCTCATTTAATAGCAAATGGAATTAATAGTGCATTGCACACACATGTTGATAGTCATTTGGCCAATAGTGCGACACGTTAGAAGAACGTCTAGGTAACTTGACGAACGATTAGAATAAATAACTTCGCTCGTTGTTCTATGAATAATAATCTACAGTAGAGAAACGCATTTAATCAAGTCTTAGTAAAATGATACGTTCTATTCCTTTCATCTCTATCATATAGTCTAGTATTAAGCTATAGAGAAGGTAGGATTAACGATGTCACGCATACAAAAAGGTAAGGGGCATAACAGGATTATCCTTAAATGGCTAATGGGGTGGGTATGTATTTCTATATTGCTCTTTGCAATTATCGGCTTTACCGCCACGATTCCAATAGGAAAGCGAGCTTCACACCCCATGCTAAACAGTCTAACCGAAGACTTTGACTCATCAATCTATTTAACTCTACTTGCTACTGAAGTCAAACCTTTGTCATATCACTTTAAAGATAAATTACCTAACACTTCAATGTCTGAATTTTTCTTGCAATTTATTACAAAACTGAATTATTCCGATATGCGAACATTGTTTGGTAATGAACTACCGGGCTTTCACCCTTATCAGCACCGAATTATTATTGGACAAGAAGGAACAAATTACTCCAACCTTCCTGTTGAATCATCAGCACCGTTAGATATTATTTTAGAAGACCGAATCGTCGTTGACGAGGTGGTAGAAATCGATGAAGAAGAGTTGGAAGTTGAGGAGCAAAGTGTTTTTATTTACAATACACACAATCGAGAATCATTTTTACCACACTTAGATGAGGTAAAAGACCCAAACGCCGCCTTTCATGCAGAATTGAACGTCACATTAATAAGTGAATATTTGAAAAAAAATCTAGCTAATAAGGGAATTGGTGCTTTGGTCGATCAAACTGATTTTACTCAAGTATTACATGATAATGGATGGGAATATTGGCAATCATATCAAGCCTCGAAGCCTATTGTTGAAGAAGCACTAGCTCAAAATCAAAGAGTCAATTATGTCTTTGATATACATCGTGATAGTCGCCGAAGAGAAGATACCACGTTAACCATTAGTGGTGAGGATTATGCAAAGTTGTTTTTTGTAATAGGCGCAGATTTTGAGGGGAATGAAAGTAATATCGAATTTGCTACTGTATTACATGAGAAGTTAGAAGAAAATTATCCTGGTTTAAGTAGAGGTGTAGTCGCCATGGGTGGAGCTGGTCGAAATGGTGTATACAATCAAAACGTTAGTGACAATGCTGTATTGATTGAATTTGGTGGTGTTGATAATACACTAGAAGAAATATATCGTTCAGCAGATGCGTTTGCCGAAGTTTTCGCGGCTTATTATTGGGATGCAGAACCAACGAGTGGAAATGAATAAGTAAAGGAAGTGTAGATATGGCCAAATTAGTTATTAAGCTCATTGCCGCTGTTTTAATTTTTACATTTGGAATGACACTCTCTTCAGAATTTAATCAACCTAAGCATTCCATACCCACCGTTTCCAATGAAAACATCGTAACAAGTTCAAAAGCATTGTATCTTTCAGATGGCATAAGTGAGGCACAAGAAGATAGTGTAGAAGAAAAACAACAGTATTCGTTCCCTTATAAAATAGCACAATCGATCGAAAAAACGGGGTTGCTTATGTACGAGGGACTGATAAAGATCGTTAGTGATTTAGCAGATGTGATATAAGCATGACGGGGTTATATTCTTAATCTTATAAAAAGAAAACAATTGAACCAGTGGTCCATCACTGCTATAATCAAGCTAGTATTGCTGTCCGATTAAATAGGAGTGAATGAGAGTGACAAAAGAAAGAGAACATAAGCATGTGCGTAATTTTTCGATCATTGCACATATTGATCATGGGAAGTCAACCTTGGCAGACCGCATTTTAGAGAAGACAAAGGCATTGACGCAACGCGAAATGAAAGAGCAGTTTCTTGACGCCATGGATTTGGAGCGTGAGCGTGGTATTACCATTAAATTAAATGCAGTTCAATTAAAATATCAACATCATGATGGACAAGAATATATCTTCCATTTGATTGACACACCGGGACATGTCGACTTCACTTATGAAGTATCACGAAGTTTAGCAGCTTGTGAAGGCGCGATATTGGTGGTTGATGCTGCGCAAGGTATAGAAGCACAAACATTAGCAAATGTGTATTTAGCGCTAGATAATGATTTGGAAATTATCCCTGTTATAAATAAAATTGATTTACCAAGTGCAGATCCAGAGCGGATTAAACAAGAGATAACAGATGTCATTGGTATAGATGGTGAGGAGTCTTTACTGGTTAGCGCAAAATCAGGGATTGGTATTGAGTCTATTCTTGAAGCTGTAGTTGATCGTATTCCTGCCCCTGATGGAGCTAACAACAATCCACTGCAAGCTTTAATTTTTGATTCATTGTATGATCCTTATCGTGGTGTCGTTGCTTATATTCGTGTGAAAGAGGGTAGTGTAAAATTAGGCGATAAAATTAAAATGATGGCAACGGGTAAAGAGTTTGAAGTTAATGAGCTTGGTGTTTTTAATCCAAAGCCTGTTCCTTTAAAAGAGTTGCAAGTCGGTGATGTTGGCTATTTAACGGCATCTATTAAAAACGTAGGAGATTCAAGGGTTGGAGATACGATAACATTAGCAAACAACCCGGCTTCCGAACCTTTACCAGGTTACCGTAAACTTAACCCAATGGTGTTCTGTGGTCTTTATCCGATTGATGCAAATAAGTATAATGATTTACGCGAAGCTCTTGAACGCCTTGAATTAAATGATTCGTCATTACAATATGAAGCAGAAACATCACAAGCTTTAGGCTTTGGATTCCGATGTGGATTTCTTGGTTTACTTCATATGGAGATTATTCAAGAACGCATAGAACGGGAGTTTAATATTGAATTGATCACCACAGCCCCAAGTGTTATTTACGAAGTGACACAAACAGATGGAAGTAAATTATCAATTGATAACCCTTCCTTTATGCCAAGTAACCAATCGGTTGAAGAAGTATCTGAGCCTTATGTGAAGGCCACAGTTATGGTCCCGAATGATTATGTGGGACCTGTGATGGAGCTATGTCAAAAAAAACGTGGTGATTTTGTTGATATGCAGTATCTCGATGAGAATCGGGTAAATGTTGTTTATGAAATTCCACTTGCGGAGATTGTTTATGATTTCTTTGACACATTAAAATCCCAAACGAAAGGTTATGCTTCATTTGATTATGAAATGATTGGCTATAAGCCATCAAGTTTAGTTAAAATGGATATTTTGTTAAATAGTGAAACAATTGATGCATTGTCGTTTATTGTTCATCGTGATTTTGCCTTTGAACGTGGTAAACAAATTGTAGAAAAATTAAAAAAACTTATCCCAAGGCAACAGTTTGAAGTTCCTGTACAAGCAGCGATAGGGAATAAAATTATTGCACGTTCGACTATTAAAGCGATGCGAAAAAATGTTTTATCTAAATGTTATGGTGGAGATATATCTCGAAAGCGTAAATTACTTGAAAAACAAAAAGAAGGTAAAAAACGCATGAAAATGGTAGGGTCAGTTGAAGTTCCTCAAGAAGCCTTTATGTCAGTGTTAAAAATGGACGATGATGAATAATTTTTGACAGAGCACCTATTCTTTAATATTTGTTTAATAATAGCTTAAGTCGCCCTTGTTCTTTACACGACAAGGGCTTTCCGCATCATGAAAGAGAGAGGAGAAATCGCATGATATCATCTGCTTATATCCATATACCGTTTTGCGAGAAAATATGTCATTACTGCGATTTCACTAAGTTTTTCTATGAAGAAAAAATGGCAGATCAATATCTTGACGCATTAAATAAAGAAATACAATTTTATCTAGCTAACGAAAAACAAATGGTAAGAACAATTTTTGTTGGAGGTGGAACACCAACAGCCCTTAATTTAACTCAACTTGAATATTTATTGCGTTTGATTGATCGTTATTTCGATATAAATACTGTCTTAGAGTATACATTTGAAGCTAATCCTGGTGATTTAAATGAAGATAAGATAAAATTGCTGAAGTCATATGGCGTTAACCGCATTTCAATGGGGGTGCAAGTTTTTGACAATCAATTACTTGAAGAGCTTGGGCGCCTTCATCGTATTGGTGATGTCGATAAAAATATTTCAGACTTAAAGAAACACGGCATAACAAACATTAGTATTGATATGATGTATGGCTTACCTAATCAAACCTTAGCTGGGTTTGGTGATTCAATAGATAAAGCACTATCTTATGATTTGCCGCATTACTCTTCTTACTCATTACAGATTGAACCAAAGACGATTTTTTATCAACGCTATCAAAAAGGAAAGCTCCATAAGCCACCTGAAGAAATTGAAGCAGACATGTTTCAGTTGCTTATTGATAAAATGAAAGCAAGTGGTAAAGTTCAATATGAAATCAGTAACTTTGCAGAACCAGGATTTGAAAGCAAACATAATTTAACATATTGGGATAACAAATACTATTATGGATTTGGTGCGGGTGCTCATGGCTATTTACCTGGCCAACGTATTATTAATTTAAGACCCTTCCCTGCTTATGTAAAAGAAGCAATTGATTCGGGACGTCCAGTGTTGCATACAGAAACCATCGGTAAACGCGAGCAAATAGAAGAAGAATTGTTTTTAGGGTTAAGAAAACGAGTAGGTATTGATCGTGAGCAATTTCAACAAAAATATCAGGTTGAATTAAATGCGCTTTATGGACGTCAAATTAAAGATTTGGTTGATCGTGGTTGGTTAGAAGAAACAAAAAAAGGTATACGTATGACTGAGCATGGACAAATGTTTGGTAATGAAGTTTTTCAACAGTTTTTATTAGACGACCAAACAGATGTTAATGATGTCATAATATAAACCACTTTTAAATTTATAAGTTCTTAGCATTGACAACTTAATTTTGATTTGATAATTTATTATTAGTATTAGCACTCGAAAGTGAAGAGTGCTAACAGAGGTGATCATCGATGTTATCAAATAGACAACTGTTGATATTACAAGTTATAATTGATGAGTTCATTCAAACAGCACAGCCCATAGGTTCGCGTGCCATATCAAAAAAGGATGAAATAACATTCAGTCCGGCCACCATTCGCAATGAAATGGCAGATTTAGAAGAAATGGGGTATATTGAAAAAACGCACTCTTCTTCTGGACGTGTTCCTTCTGAGAAAGGCTATCGATTTTATGTCGATCACTTGTTGCTTCCTTTTCATTTATCAAAGAATGATCAGCAATTAATTTCAAGTGTATTTGAGCAAGATTTAGTTGAATTTGAACAAGTGGTGCAGAAATCAGTAAATGTTCTATCAGATTTGACGAATTACACATCGATCATATTAGGACCACAGGTATACGAGACAACATTAAAGCAGCTTCAAATTGTACATTTATCTGTAACGACTGCTGTAGCGATTCTAGTCACGAATACCGGCCATGTTGAACATCGATCATTTACAATTCCAACAGAGATCAAGGCATCAGATTTAGAAAAGTTAGTAAATATTCTAAATGAAAGACTGGTTGGCGTTCCTATTGTTGAACTTCATCATCGATTACAACATGAATTAACATTGATACTTAATCATTATGTTGATGATATCGAGTCAGCTTTTCATTACTTGAAAAGTGCGCTATTTGATCAACAACCAAATCAGGTTTATATTGGTGGAATCACTAATATGTTACTGCAGCCTGAATTTAATGATGTTTCAAAAGTTCATGCATTATATTCAATTATGGAGAAAGAAGAGCTGATGGCAAATGTTTTGCGATCAACGCATGAAGGTATTCATATTTCAATTGGCCATGAAAATAAAGTGAACGCTATGCGTGATTGTAGCTTAATAACGGCTACGTACTCTCTAGCAGGAAAACAAGTTGGAACGATTGCATTACTAGGTCCGAAACGGATGGAATATTCACGTGTTGTCTCATTGTTGAATTTGCTATCCAATCAGATGAGTCATACTTTTCACGATTGGTAAAATACTTGACCTATACTGTTATTTATAAAGGGGTTAGGTCTCCCTCTGTTATTTGTACGACCCATACACCATGGTTTTCATAGATAGAATGGATTCCTTAGTTTTTTTAAAAAGAGGTAAAAGAAATGCTTAAGCTTTAGTAGCGATAAAGCTTTTCTGATACTTGAATTATGTTGTGCTATTTAGGAGGTGACCTCATGGAGGAAAATAACAAAAAAGAACAAACGCTAGAAAATGAAGAGATTGAGGAAGTTGAAGAGGTTGAGCAAGAATTAGTGGATGACACTGAAGAAAAAACCACCGATACTTCAACTGAAGAACTTGAACAGATAAGGCAAGAAAAAGATGAATTATATAATAAACTTATTCGTCTCCAAGCCGAATATGACAACTTCAGGAAAAGAACGCAGCGTGAAAAAGCAGCTGATTTAAAGTATAAGTCTCAATCGCTTGTGACAGAATTGTTACCCATTGTAGATAATTTTGAACGAGCGCTTGACAATAAACCTGAAGATCAATCTGTTCAAGCATATTTTGAAGGGATGGAAATGATTTATCGTCAATTAAGCACTGCACTTGAAAAAGAAGGTGTGGAAATTATTGAAACCGTTGGTGAGACGTTTGATCCTAACATACACCAAGCAGTTATGCAGGTAGAAGACGATCAATACGATTCAAATATTGTTGTAGAAGAATTACAAAAAGGTTATCGTCTAAAGGACCGAGTTATTCGTCCGGCGATGGTAAAAGTAAATCAATAACTACATACGTAATTAAAGGAGGAATATAGATGAGTAAAATTATTGGTATTGACTTAGGAACAACGAACTCATGTGTAGCAGTAATGGAAGGTGGAGAAGCAAAGGTTATTCCAAATCCAGAAGGTAGTCGGACAACCCCTTCTGTTGTTTCATTTAAAAATGGTGAGCGTCAAGTAGGCGAAGTTGCTAAACGTCAGGCGATCACTAACCCTAACACGATCCAATCGATTAAGCGTCATATGGGAACAGATTACAAAGTAGAAATTGAAGGTAAAGAACATACGCCTCAAGAGATCTCAGCTATTATTTTACAGTACATTAAATCATATGCTGAAGATTATTTAGGTGAAAGTGTTGAAAAAGCTGTGATTACAGTGCCAGCATATTTCAATGATGCTGAGCGTCAGGCTACAAAAGATGCAGGTAAAATCGCTGGTCTTGAAGTAGAGCGTATTATAAACGAGCCAACAGCTGCAGCTTTAGCTTATGGTATCGATAAAGGTGATCAAGATCAGACTGTCCTTGTTTACGACCTTGGTGGAGGAACATTTGATGTTTCTATTCTAGATATTGGCGATGGCACATTTGAAGTAGTGGCAACAGCTGGTGACAATCGTTTAGGTGGGGACGACTTTGACCAGGTCATTATTGATCATATGGTAGCAGAATTTAAAAAAGAAAATGGCATTGACCTTTCACAAGATAAAATGGCATTACAACGCCTTAAAGATGCGGCTGAAAAAGCGAAAAAAGATCTATCGGGCGTAGGACAAACACAAATTTCATTGCCATTTATTACAGCTGGTGATGCTGGTCCATTACACTTAGAAATGAATTTAACACGTGCTAAATTTGATGAATTATCTTCAAGCTTAGTTGAACGTACGATGGGGCCAACGCGCCAAGCGCTTAAAGATGCTGGTTTGACATCATCAGATATTGATAAGGTATTATTAGTAGGAGGGTCAACACGTATTCCTGCTGTTCAAGAAGCGATTAAGAAAGAAGTTGGACAAGATCCATCAAAAGGTGTTAACCCTGATGAAGTGGTAGCTTTAGGTGCTGCTATTCAAGGTGGCGTTCTTCAAGGTGATGTTAAAGATGTCGTTCTATTGGATGTAACACCATTATCACTTGGTATTGAAACAATGGGTGGTGTGACAACTAAATTGATCGAAAGGAATACAACGATTCCAACGAGTCATTCTCAAGTATTCTCTACTGCTGCAGATAACCAAACTGCTGTAGATATTCATGTATTACAGGGTGAGCGTGAAATGGCTGCAGATAACAAAACGCTGGGTCGCTTCCAGTTAACAGATATTCCACCAGCACCTCGTGGCGTACCACAAATTGAAGTTTCATTTGATATTGATTCAAATGGTATTGTAAATGTACGAGCAAAAGATTTGGGTACCAATAAAGAACAGTCTATTACAATTAAATCATCTTCTGGTTTATCAGATGAAGAAGTTGAACAAATGGTTAAAGATGCTGAGGAAAATGCTGAAGCAGATAAAAAGCGTCGCGAAGAAATTGACCTTCGAAATGAAGCAGATCAATTAGTATTCCAAACAGATAAGACATTGAAAGATTTAGGTGAAAATGTTTCAGACGATGAAAAACAAAAAGCTGAGACAGCAAAAGATGAGCTGAAAAAAGCTTTAGAAGAAGGCGACTTGGAAGCTATCAAAACGAAAAAAGAAGCTTTAGAACAAGAAGTTCAAGCCTTATCTGTCAAGCTATATGAGCAAGCTCAACAAGCGCAGCAAGCTCAACAAAGCGATGGTGAACAAGGCGCTAAAGAGGATGTTGTTGATGCTGATTATGAAGAAGTTGATGACGAAGAGGATAAATAATTAACAAAACATGTGTAAAAGTCAAAGTCAGGTTATACTTGGCTTTGACTTTTGTCCTGTTTTCGTTCAGGTGAGTTCCTAAAAGTCCTAGATCGATGATATGAAGCAAACAATGAAGATAGCAAAAATGAGTGATTTTTAATAGTATATGATCAACCTTATTTAATATAGTTGTTTAGCTAGTATAAAGAATGTTATGATTAAATTTATGCAGTAAACGAGACGGGAGTGGTGATTTTTCATGAGTAAGAGGGATTATTATGACGTGCTAGGTATCGATAAAAATGCTTCTAAAGATGAGATAAAAAAGGCATATCGAAAACTAGCGCGTAAATACCATCCAGATGTTAATAAAGAAGCAGATGCACCTGATAAATTTAAAGAAGCAAAAGAAGCTTATGAGATTTTGAGCAATGATCAGAAACGCGCACAATATGATCAGTTTGGTCATGCTGGCCCACAGAGTCAAGGATTTGGCGGCGGTGGATTTGGGGCTGATGATTTCGGTGGTTTTGGTGACATATTTGATATGTTTTTCGGTGGTGGAGGCCGTCGTGATCCTAACGCACCAAAACAGGGGAATGATTTACAGTATACAATGGTTCTTGAGTTTGAAGAAGCAATCTTTGGTAAGGAAACGGATATTCATATACCAAAGGAAGAAACTTGTGCAACATGTAAGGGATCTGGTGCAAAACCTGGAACGAGTCCTGAAACCTGTAAACACTGTAATGGTTCTGGACAATTGCATGTCGAGCAAAATACGCCTTTTGGTCGTGTCGTTAATAAACGTGTTTGTCACCACTGTAATGGTACCGGTAAGGAAATTAAGGAAAAGTGTACGACGTGTAATGGTAATGGCACGGTGAAAAAGAGAAAGAAAATTCATATTAGCATACCTGCGGGTATTGATGATGGCCAACAAATTCGCGTAGCTGGGCAAGGCGAGCCTGGTGTTAATGGTGGACCTGCTGGTGACCTTTATGTTGTTGTTCAAGTGAAAACACATGAATTCTATCAACGTGATGGGGATCACATTTTCTGTGAAATGCCGTTAACATACACGCAAGCAGCATTAGGTGACGAAATTGAAATCCCTACCGTACATGGCAAAGTTAAGTTAAAGATTCCCGCTGGTACACAAACGGGTAAAACCTTTAGGTTAAAAGGCAAAGGGGCGCCTAATGTTCGAGGATATGGTCATGGTGATCAACACGTTAAAATGCGAGTGATTACACCAACCAAATTAACTGCAAAGCAAAAAGAATTATTACGAGAATTTAATGAAATGAGTGGAAACGATCCAGCTGACGAAAATGAAGATTCTTTTTTTAGCCGAGTGAAGCGCGCATTTAAAGGTGAGTAATCGAATTTAATTATTAAGAAAAGAGTGATTGACTTGAAATGGTCTGAACTTTGTATTCATACGACAAATGAGGCAATTGAACCCATCTCTAATATCCTTCACGAAGCGGGCGCTAGTGGCGTCGTTATTGAAGATGCAGAAGATTTTGCGAAAGATCGTCCCGCACCATATGGAGAAGTATACGAACTAGATCCAGATGATTTTCCTGATGAAGGTGTTGTCTTAAAGGCTTACTTGGCAGTAAATAGTTTTTTAGGTGAAACGGTTGAACAAATCAAACAAGCAATTAATCAATTGCTTGTTTACAATATTGACATTGGACAAAACCGAATGACGATAAGTGAGGTTAATGAAGAGCAATGGGCTACCGCTTGGAAAAAGTATTATAAACCTGTGAAAATTTCAAAGAAAATCACCATTACGCCAACGTGGGAAGATTATCAACCGGTTTCGACTGATGAAGTTATTATTGAGCTTGATCCTGGTATGGCCTTTGGTACAGGAACACATCCTACCACTGTGTTAAGTGTACAAGCGATAGAGAAATTTTTGCAAAGAGATGCCACGGTAGTTGATGTAGGTACAGGATCAGGTGTTTTAAGCATTGCAGCTGCTTTATTAGGTGCTGGTTCAATTTATGCCTATGATCTTGATGATGTTGCAGTGAAAGCAGCAAATATTAATACCAAATTAAATAAGGTCGATGATAAAGTAAAAATTAAACAAAATAACTTACTTGACCATGTAACATTTCATCCAGACTTGATTGTTGCCAATATATTAGCAGAGGTTATTTTGCGTTTTGAACGAGATGCTTTTGACATATTAAAACCAGGCGGAATCTTTATTACATCTGGTATTATTCAAGCAAAAAAACAAACCGTAAAGCAAGCTTTAGTAGAATCAGGTTTTGACATTATCGAAGTCAATCAAATGGAGGATTGGGTGTCGATTATTGCAAGAAAACCGGAGTAATAGGGGTGTTTAATTGTGCAGCGCTATTTTATAGAAGATCAAAATTGGAAAAATGATCAAATCATTATAACAAATGATGATGCTCATCATATCGTTAATGTTATGCGAATGACTTTAAATGATCAGGTCATTTGTAATCGTTCAGATGGTAGAGTAGCGCTTTGTAAAATAATAGAAATCACCGATGTGATCAAGCTTAGTATTTTAAACTGGCTTGAACAAGAGGTTGAATTACCTATAGAAGTTACATTAGTTCAAGGTTTACCTAAAGGTGATAAATTAGATTGGATTGCACAAAAGGCAACAGAATTAGGTGTGCATACCATCATTCCTTTTCAAGCATCACGCTCTATTGTAAAATGGGATATGAAAAAACGCGAAAAAAAGCAGCACCGCCTAAAGAAAATTGTAAAAGAAGCATCAGAACAAGCACATCGTAATCAATTACCTAAAGTTGAAGAACTTCATGACCTAAAAGCATTAGTTCAATTAAGTCAACACTATGATCATAAATTCGTTGCTTACGAGGAAACAACACGTAAGCAAATTACTCAAAAACTCAATGTGTTTTTCAAACAGATTCTCCCCGGCCAGTCAGTTATAGTGATTATTGGCCCTGAAGGCGGATTAACTGAAGAAGAAATAGATACATTTTATCAAAATGGTTTTGAACCCGTTAGATTTGGTCCTAGAATATTAAGGACAGAAACAGCATCTTTATATTTGCTGTCTGCTTTATCATACTACTTCGAAGAAACGGAGTGAAACATGTGACAACAGTTGCTTTTCATACATTAGGCTGTAAAGTGAATCATTATGAAACAGAAGGAATTTGGCAGAAATTTAAAGAACAAGGCTATGAGCGAGTCGATTTTGATCGGGAAGCAGATATTTATGTAATTAACACCTGTACGGTAACAAACACAGGTGATAAAAAGAGTCGTCAAGTGATTAGAAGAGCCATTAGGAAAAACCCTGAGGCTGTTGTTTGTGTGACAGGGTGCTATGCACAGATATCGCCAGGTGAAATTATGGAGATACCGGGGGTTGATGTCGTCATAGGTACACAAGATCGTGACAAGATGATCCCTTATATTGAAGAACACCAGACAACACGCAAACCTATTAATGGCGTTTCTAATATTATGAAAAATCGAGTCTTTGAAGAAATGGATGTTCCTGTTTTCACCGATCGTACTCGAGCATCGCTAAAGATCCAGGAAGGATGCAATAATTTTTGCACATTTTGTATTATCCCTTGGTCCCGTGGCTTATTACGTTCCAGACAGCCTGAGCATGTGTTAAATCAAGCTAAACAACTCGTAGAAGCAGGTTATAAAGAGATCGTGTTAACAGGCATACATACAGCTGGTTATGGAGAAGATATTAAAGGCTATGATTTTGCCGACTTACTTATTGATCTTGAAACGAAGGTTAAAGGATTGAAGAGAATCCGTATCTCCTCAATTGAGGCTAGCCAAATTACAGAAAAAGTTATGCAAGTTATCGATCAATCAGATAAAATTGTTCGACATTTGCATGTTCCTTTACAAGCTGGTTCGGACACGGTATTAGAGAGAATGAGAAGAAAATATACCACTGCATTTTATAAACAACAGGTAGAGCGTTTAAAACAAGCCTTACCAGGTTTAGCAATTACATCGGATGTGATCGTAGGTTTTCCAGGTGAAACAGATCAAGAATTTCAAGAAACCTATCAATTTATAAAAGATATTGGTTTTTCAGAGCTCCATGTATTTCCTTTCTCTAAACGAACAGGTACACCGGCAGCAAGGATGGATCATCAAGTAGATGATCAGGTCAAAAATGATCGGGTTCACCGTCTAATTGCTTTGTCAGAGCAGCAAGCTAAAGCCTATGCCTCTCGATTTGAACATACGGTATTAGAAGTTATACCTGAAGAGATTGAAATAAATGATCAGAATCAACAAACATTGATTGGTTATTCAGATAATTATTTGAAGGTTCAATTCCAAGGTACTGCAGATTTAATCGGTCAGATTGTCAAAGTGAAATTAACGAAATCGGGATATCCAATCAATGTGGGTGAGCATGTAAAAGTTTTGGAACACCCTAATTTGACAGCTTCTAGTCTATAATTCTTTTATATCTTCACTTAAATCTTAGCTTTTTTTAATAGAGATAAAACAAAAGTTGACCTAAAAAACCCATTATATTATAATATCATAGAGGCAAATGTAGTGAATACATATGTCTAATTAATCTGTTGATGCTTCGGAGGGAGGGAAATTAGCATGTCAAATTCAACTCGCGTTCGTAAAAACGAGTCTCTTGAGGATGCTCTTCGTCGCTTTAAACGCAGTGTATCAAAATCAGGTACATTGTCAGAATATCGTAAGCGTGAATTTTATGAAAAACCTAGTGTTCGTCGTAAGAAGAAGTCTGAGGCGGCTAGAAAACGCAAGTAATTTAGTATAAGAAATAGCTATTTCTTATAAAGAGGGTGTAGAAGCAAATGTCATTATTAGAACGTCTGAACCAAGACATGAAACAAGCCATGCGCAATAAAGAAAAGCAAAAGTTAAGCGTCATACGTATGGTTAAGGCTTCACTTCAAAACGAAGCAATTAAACTTGGTAAAGACGAGTTGTCAGAAGAAGAAGAGTTGACAGTTTTAGCTCGTGAGCTGAAACAAAGAAAGGATTCCCTCCATGAGTTTAAAGAAGCTGGACGCGATGATCTTGTAAGTAATCTTAATGCTGAAATAGCTATTTTACAAGTGTATATGCCAGAACAGCTATCATCTGAAGAGCTTGAAAAGATTGTAATTGAAACAATCGATGAAGTAAATGCCACTTCAAAAAAAGAGATGGGAAAAGTGATGGGTGCGCTTATGCCAAAAGTCAAGGGCAAAGCTGATGGAACAGAAGTAAATACACTGGTTCAAAAACATTTGTCATAATACCGTTTAAAGCTCAATAAAAGAAAATCCTCTATCCATTCACTGATGATAGGGGATTTTTTGCCATACTCATGATATAATATAAGAGAAATGAATAAAATTAACTTAACGCTATCCGTAAAACAAGTGGGAAGGAGGTGGTGTAATGCATAGACGCCTTATTTATCTTTTTTTAAGTATGATGTTAGTTAGCGTTGGGGTTTTTAGTTTAGTAAAAACCGATCATCTTGAAGCGAGTGAAAACGGAGAGGGAAAACTTGTTTATGTCATTCCGATCGAAAAAGAGGTTGAACGTGGTCTTGAAGCTTTTTTAAGACGAACAACCAATGAAGCTATTGAGCAAAATGTTGATCACATTATATTTGAAATTAATACACCAGGTGGTCAAGTCGATGCTGCTAATAATATTGGTGAGCTACTTCAAAACATTGATATACCTATTACTGCATACATAAGAAGTCAAGCTTTATCCGCAGGCTCTTATATAGCTCTTTTTGCAGATTATATTTATATGAATCCACAAGCAACGATGGGAGCAAGCGGTATTATAACAGGGGATGGTAATGCAGCTGACGAGAAAGCACAATCTTATTGGTTAGAAGCAATGGGAAGTGCAGCTGAATCTAAAGGAAGAGATCGGTTTTATGCGGAAGCAATGGCTGATCCCGATATTGACTTACCAGAATATAATGCGCCAGCTGGACGATATTTAACATTAGGGCCAACATCGGCGATAGAAGTCGGTTACTCTGAAGGTACGGTTAATCACCGAACTGAATTATTGAATGAATTGGGTTTAGCTGAATCCGAAGTCATTGAATTAGAGCCAACCATTGCAGAAGAGTTCGCAAGATTTTTAACCAGTTCTACAGTCATATCCATTTTATTATCTGTTGCAGGTTTAGGACTAATTGTTGAGCTCTATTCACCGGGATTTGGTGTACCAGGTTCATTAGGGATTATATCGCTGGTTTTATTCTTCTACGGACATGCGGTAGCAGGCTTTGCTGGTTACGAGGTGTTATTATTACTCGTGGTAGGTATTGCCCTGATTATTGCTGAATTCTTTGTGCCTGGAGGGATACTTGGGAGTATAGGTGGAATCAGTGTGTTTACATCTTTTTTTATGGCAGCCACTGATATTAGGCAGATGAGCATAAGTATATTGATTGCCCTTATTGTTACCATTGCAGTAGCTATCTTTTTGTATAAACGAATTGGTTTGGAAAAAGGATTATTTAAATATATTATTTTAAATGATGCTGAAACACCCGAACGAGGCTATGTATCGAATGCGAATCGAGATGATTTACTTGGTAAAGTAGGTGTCACTGTTACACCACTTAGACCTGCGGGCACTGCTGTCTTTGATACTGAAAGAATTGATGTTATAACAGAAGGTGGATTTATAGCACAGGATCAGTTGATTAAGATTGTGAAAGTGGCAGGATCACGGATTGTCGTTAGAGAAAACACGAAAGAGGAGGAAGAATAATGGAAACAGCTGCAGATTTTATGCCGATTATTATTATTGGGGTAATCATCGTTGCCCTTATTATTTTACTAACCTTTATTCCGGTAGCGCTTTGGATTAGTGCGCTAGCAGCGGGGGTTAAGGTAAGTATCTTTACTTTAGTTGGGATGAGATTAAGACGCGTTGTCCCGCAAAGAGTCATTAATCCATTAATTAAAGCACACAAAGCTGGGGTGGAAGTCACTATTAACCAGCTAGAGAGTCACTATTTGGCTGGTGGTAACGTTGATCGCGTTGTCAATGCTTTAATTGCTGCACAGCGCGCAAACATTGAATTAAGCTTTGAGCGTGCCGCTGCTATTGATTTAGCTGGTCGTGATGTGCTTCAAGCGGTTCAAATGAGTGTTAACCCTAAAGTCATTGAAACACCCTTCATTGCAGGTATTGCAATGGACGGTATTGAAGTTAAGGCGAAAGCGCGAATTACTGTTCGTGCAAATATTGACCGATTAGTCGGTGGTGCTGGTGAAGATACAGTGATTGCTCGTGTAGGTGAGGGTGTCGTTAGTACGATCGGTAGTTCGACAGCGCACAAGAAAGTACTTGAAAATCCAGATTCTATTTCACACAATGTTTTAAATCGTGGATTAGATGCTGGAACAGCATTTGAGATTTTATCGATCGATATTGCTGATGTAGATATCGGAAAAAATATTGGTGCAATACTACAAACAGACCAAGCTGAAGCTGATAAAAATATTGCACAGGCTAAAGCAGAGGAACGTCGTGCCATGGCGGTAGCTCAAGAGCAGGAAATGGTGGCGCGTGTCCAAGAAATGCGTGCGAAAGTTGTTGAAGCTGAAGCTGACGTACCATTAGCACTTGCTGAAGCTTTACGTTCTGGTCACATGGGTGTGATGGACTATATGAACTATAAGAACATTAATGCTGATACTGACATGCGTGATTCAATCGGAAAAATGACCGAAGATGATTCTGATGAAGAATAATCGATTGATTTAAGGGGAGTGAGACAATGGATGAATTTATAGCTCCTTTGATTACGTTTCTTCTCATTATTGGTGGTAGCCTTCTGAAAAATGTTCTTAACAATACCGACAATAATGCTGATGAAAGCAAACGGAAACGTACCCAACAAACCAAATTAAATAGGCCTGTTCAAGAGCGTCAGAAAACAGAGAGAGCCGGTTCTAATGAAAAGGCACCTAATGTTGCTGCACAAAAGAATGCCCAAATAGAGCAACTAAGAAAGCATCTTAATGTGGCGTCAGACAAGAACAATAATCAAGTTAATAAACAGGCCAAACAAATGCAGAAAAAAGTTGAAAGTAAATTAGTTTCTAGACAAAAAACAATAAGTCCAAAAGCGAAACGATTAGCATTTAAGAGAAACCTTTCAAGAAAGGGACTAGCTGAGAGTGTGGTTATGGCTGAAATCTTAGGTACACCCCGTGCAAAACGTCCATATCAAGCTAATACCAGAAATGTTTACAAATAAATAGCACAAAACAAACAAAAAATTCATGAAGTCCCATATTATAATGAGGGATTTCATGAATTTTGGGTTCTTTGTCAAATGACGTTGGTGAGAATTTTTGCCAGCAATTTTATAGATGAATTTCACAAATATTCAAGTCGGATTATGCTGCTTGAATGTTTGTTTGGTTAGGTGCATTTTGGACTGATTTCGATTCAA
>NZ_JAFBDS010000005.1 GCF_016908375.1 Amphibacillus cookii | reverse complement strand
GATCCCTCAGAGACGATGAGGTAGATAGGTTCGAGGTGGAAGCATGGCAACATGTGCAGCTGACGAATACTAATCGATCGAGGACTTAACTAAAAACAAAAGGCGTATGCGACCGTTTAGCAACGTACGCACTGGACTGAACCGCAGGAGATAAAGGAATCACGATAAGCAAAGCGAATCGATGATGACTTATCGTAGGGCGATTGCCGAAGACACCCAGTTGTTGGACGGTTGAGCTAGATTAAAACAAAAAGCAACACCGTTTGATGGTCTTGTCAGACATCTTATCTAGTTTTCAGGGTATAGTTTAATGATATTGCTTTATACTCTGTTACATAAAAAGCAATTTTAAATAATAAATATTTTTTATTTAAAAACCCTTGCTTTTGAGCTGGAAAATGAATATAATATATCTTGTCCTTGAAAAAAAGTAACACTTGGAAATAGCATTATGATCTAGTGACAATAGCGAAGAGGTCACACCTGTTCCCATGCCGAACACAGCCGTTAAGCTCTTCAGCGCCGATGGTAGTTGGGGATTCCCCTGCAAGAGTAGGACGTCGCTAGGTAATAAATCCATTCCACAGTAGCTCAGTGGTAGAGCAATCGGCTGTTAACCGATCGGTCGTAGGTTCGAATCCTACCTGTGGAGCCATAATGGAGAGCTGTCCGAGTGGCCGAAGGAGCACGATTGGAAATCGTGTAGGCGGTGTAAAACCGTCTCGAGGGTTCAAATCCCTCGCTCTCCGCCACCTTATCATATTTATTTTTATTTTATACTTAGGCCCGTTGGTCAAGCGGTTAAGACACCGCCCTTTCACGGCGGTAACACGGGTTCGAATCCCGTACGGGTCACCATATTTATTAGTGATAAGGTTTTATGTTACTTTGTCAAAACCATGCACTAAAAACTTTAATCTTGGAGGATTAGCTCAGCTGGGAGAGCACCTGCCTTACAAGCAGGGGGTCGCAGGTTCGAGCCCTGCATCCTCCACCATGAAGTACCTTATATTTTTATTGTCGCGGGGTGGAGCAGTCTGGTAGCTCGTCGGGCTCATAACCCGAAGGTCGTAGGTTCAAATCCTACCCCCGCAACCAATCAATTTTTTAAACGATATTGAAACCATTCGAATATCAAAAATCATTTTATCTAAATATGGTCCGGTAGTTCAGTTGGTTAGAATGCCTGCCTGTCACGCAGGAGGTCGCGGGTTCGAGTCCCGTCCGGACCGCCACTTATATTATACATCATCATTTTATGGCTCGGTAGCTCAGTCGGTAGAGCAACGGACTGAAAATCCGTGTGTCGGCGGTTCGATTCCGTCCCGAGCCACCATTTATTTGGAGGGATAGCGAAGTTGGCCAAACGCGGCGGACTGTAAATCCGCTCCCATCGGGTTCGTAGGTTCGAGTCCTACTCCCTCCACCATTTTCTTTATTAAATTTCAATTCTCACATAGGGGTATAGTTTAACGGTAGAACAGAGGTCTCCAAAACCTCCGGTGTGGGTTCGATTCCTACTACCCCTGCTTTTGATTTTATGGCGGTCGTGGTGAAGTGGTTAACACATCGGATTGTGGTTCCGACATGCGTGGGTTCGATCCCCATCGGCCGCCCCATTAGTTATTTTAATTATTGTTATATTATTGGGCTATAGCCAAGCGGTAAGGCAACGGTTTTTGGTACCGTCATGCGCTGGTTCGAATCCAGCTAGCCCAGCCATTCAATGCGAAAGTAGTTCAGTGGTAGAACACCACCTTGCCAAGGTGGGGGTCGCGGGTTCGAATCCCGTCTTTCGCTCCATTTTTTTATTTAAGCATATAATAAAAAGATGGCGGTATAGCCAAGTGGTAAGGCAGAGGTCTGCAAAACCTTTATCACCGGTTCAAATCCGGTTACCGCCTCCATATTGTGCCGGTGTGGCGGAATTGGCAGACGCGCACGACTCAAAATCGTGTTCCTTCTGGAGTGTCGGTTCGACCCCGACCACCGGTACTTATTTTCAAATTTTAATAATCGGTAATTGAACGTGAATATACCGTCAAGTCAACGTTTCTTCATTGTGGAGAAGCGTTTTTTTATGTTTAAAATACGTTAGTTTTGGCTCTATAATGAATGTGGTGGTACTTGTTTCAGTGACAGTCGTTTTTACACATGAAAAATGCACCGTTCTATCTCTTTTGTTATCCTAAAGCTACGAACCAAAAGGCAAAAGAGAGAGAACGTATGCAAAATCGTTTCTTAGGAATTAAAGACAGTCCAAAACAAATCTTGTGCTTCCAAGAGCCATTGGCATTAATGAATTCAAAGGAGATGCTGGAGGTGAACGATTCCAGATGATCATTGTCGATGTGGAAAACAAGGAGATCATTGATATTCTTCCAGATCGGAAGGTATATACGATTAAACTGTGTTATGGGTAGTGTCGAAATCGTCGTCATGGATTTATCGAAGTGGTTCAAAAAAGCCGTTTGTGACGTACTTGGAGACCCTTTTATCAATTGTCGATCGTTTTCATTTTATGCACCAAGTTTACTGAGCGGTCCGCGCTTCAATTCCACATGAAGTTGATAGCACCCTTCTCCTCGATTGATTTCGTCACGATAAACGCTTCTAACCTTAGTAAAGAAATGCTAGAATGCAACTACACGCATCTCCTTTTAGTCTAAACAAAGTGTAACAAAATTAGTAGATTGCGTGTTTTTATATCTCTGAATTTTTTTCCTCAACATATATTTTAGAGTCTTTTAAAAAACCTTACTCACCTTGTGAGGTGAGTAAGGAGAATTTTTCTAGAAAATAGTTGGTACCATGCCTCCATCCATACGAATGGGAGAACCTTTAAAAGCGGAAGCATAAGGGCTACATAAAAAAGTAGTTAATCTACCTATTTCAGCTGGCTTGATAAATCGTTGAATTTCAGATTGAGGTAGATTTTTAGTCATAAATTCCTTCTCTTTTGCTGAAAAGGTCATATCTTCATTTGGATACATGCCTTCAATTATTTGATGGACATTTTCAGAAAGTGATGGTCCTGGCAAGATGGTATTGACTGTAACTTCTTTTCCTATTGTTAATTTTGATAGGCTTTTTGATAACGATAATAGCATTGATTTTGTCATACAATATTGAGGCATTTGCCCCGATGGCATAACTGCTTCTTCGCTCGCTATAAAGATGATTCGTCCAAAATTATTTTTAACCATTTTAGGTAAGTAAAATTTGGATAAACCATTTGCGGCAAGAACATTTGTGTGGATATACTTTTCCCATACTTCATCGTCAATGTCTTCATACTTCATAATTTCATAAATCCCCATATTGTTGACTAAAATATCAATTTGGGAATATTTTTTTAATAATGCTTCCCTTTGTTGATTATCTACAAGATCGGCAGTAGCATTTTGAGGGAAGGTATGAGGAAACTCTAACTTAATTTCATTTACAGTTCGTTCTACCTCTTCGTCATTTCGTCCATTAATTAGAACATTAACACCCTCTTTTGCAAGTTCCTTTGCAATTGCTTTACCAATCCCTCTTGTTGAACCGGTGATTAAAGCCGTTTTATTTTTTAATTCCATATCCACGATACATTACTCCTTTTCATTTTTGAAATATTCTTTTTTAGTTCTGTTGAAGTCATCTTGTTGATAATACAGTATTGCAAAGTAAACTAGTCAATTTATCAAGTTTGGACTAAGATGTTCATTACGCCATTTTAAAGGGGTAACACCTTCCCATATACGAAAGGCACGAAAGAATGAGTTTTGGTCTTCATATCCAATCAAAAAGGCAATCTCTTTAATATTTAGTGACGGGTCTCCAAGGTACTCTCTTGCCTGTTCATGTCGAACGTTACCTAACAAATGCTTGAAACTTGTGCCCTCTTCAGTAAGCCGCCGCTGCAAGGTACGATCGCTTACCCCTAACTCGCTTGCAATAGTCCGAATGTCAGGGCGACCTCCTGCTAAGCTGCGTTTCAAGATCCACTTGACTGTCTCAGTCATTGAAGGGCTACGTTGCTGCCCGTTCAACGACTGTTCCAGAATAGGGGTCAGTATCTCTAGTAATTCTGTATTGTACGAGACAAAGGGAAGATCCAGACTTGCTCGATGTATAGTCAACTTGTTACAACTCGTACCAATCTGAATTGGACAGCCGAAGTAATCTTCGAGTATCTTCAGATCCCCAATTGAATGGGTGGAAAATTCCACGTACTTTGCTGTCAAAGGTTGTCCGGTGCCACGGCGTCCTAGTTCGAGAAGAAATGCCAACGTAATGCCAGTTAGTAGGGACAGACCGGGTTCTTCACTATGCAATGTTTTTATTTCAATTGCACAGAGTTCACCTTCCTCGGTGATATGTAAGCTTTCAGGTGGACACAGTTGTTTGTATTTGGCCATTCGCTTTAAAGCATCACGGTAGTCACGAGCATGGTAAGTTGCTAAAACAGTCGGAGGGAAATGATCTGTTTCAAAGGATGTCACCAGTTTGATGATTCCCTTGGCAGTGTCAGAAATGAGCTCAGCATAAGCCTGCCAAATCGCAAAATAGTGAGATGTGGTAACATTGGAATCAGAAACAATGGAGATTGGCAATTGTGCTTTCCTAAGTACGTCGTGGGGTGCTATACCCAATCGACGTAGACCTGTCCAAAATCCTGCAGGAATTTGGACAAGTCCAGAGGTATAAACTGTCATGCAATGGTCCTCCTTTATCTATTAGTATTAGTAGTTTAAGCGTATCCTGATTTGCTAATGTACAGTTTAATATTAGTTTTCCAACGATACTTTGTAAATAGCAAGTAGCGACAAAACACTTGCGAACTACGCCAAATTATATTAATAGGGAAGCAGTACAAAAGAATTTTATACCGCCATACAGCAACTAAAGCGCGATTGCAGATCTGCTTGCTGTTCAGAACAACCTAATGGTAACCAATATCCTTCATTAAAGAGGATCATTTTTGACGCTTACTATGCAATAAACGGACCGGATTGTGAGTAACTATTCTTTTCTGAGACTTGATATTTATTCTAAATGATATTGTTTGAAATCTAGTAATATATTCTGTACAGGTAATAAATGCAAATAGTCTATGGAAAGGAGTAGATAAGTAATGGAGCGAGTATTAGTTGCGGGTGCCACTGGTTATCTGGGGAGATATGTTGTAAAAGCATTAAAACAAAAAGAGTATTATGTAAAAGTATTGGTGAGATCAAAAAATAAGTTAAATCAAGAAGGTCCCTATTCTTCTCCTTCTGTCTATGATTTTGTTGATGAAGTTGTTGTCGGAGATGTTACTAGACCAGAAACGATTCAAGATGTATGCTCAGATGTTGATTTCGTTTTTTCTTCAGTAGGCATAACAAAACAAAAGGATAATTTAACTTTCATGGATGTAGATTTTAAAGGGAATCTTCATTTGTTAAGAGAGGCAGAACGAAGTAAAGTTCAACGCTTTATGTATATTAATGTCCATGGAGCTGAGCGATGTCCGTCTACTTTGATTAAAGCAAAGCAGAGATTTACAAATGAACTGAAGCATAGTTCTATTCCGCATATTATAATTAATCCAACAGGCTACTACTCTGACATGACTGAATTTTTAGCCATGGCTAGAAAGGGAAGAGTTTTTCTACTTGGTAAAGGTTTGAATAAAATGAATCCCATTCACGGAGCTGACCTAGCTAATGTATGTGTTTCTGCATTTGCTAAAGAAAATTCCACCATTAAGGTTGGAGGACCGAATGTTTACACTTATCATGAGATAGCTGAATTAGCTTTAAAAGTAGTAAGTAAAAATGAAAAAGTAACTACAGTTCCTGAGCGATTAGTTAAATTTAGCTTACCATTTTTAAGAATTATCAATAAAAAGCAATATAATTTGTTTCTATTTTTCTTTTATATGATGACTCATGATGTTGTTGCTGAACCCCACGGTAAGATGGGTTTAAAGTCATATTTTGAAAGTATTAATGAACAAGAGGGAAAATAATGAAGAGTAGTCAAACAAAGCGAAACCTCATACAAGCAACCATCGATCTAATTATGGATTATGGTCTGGAAAAACTAACGATTAATAAGGTGATTGAACAGGCGCAAAGCAGTAAAGGCTCCTTTTATTACTACTTTTCAAATATTGACGACTTGCTGAAAGAAACGTTTTTATATACCTTTGCCTTGTAGAGTTTTCTTACTGTAAGGAACAGTCGTTTGAAGAAAATATCAACCTATTTGGGCATTATCTAATTAAAACATCAAAGAAAAAGTCATCAGAACATGCAATCATGTTTTTATGGATATCAAAATGCTTCCAAGATGAAAACTATAAAAACCAGTTTCAAGCAATGCGAAAACAAATTATTGAGGAGAATACGGTGTCAAGGGAGCTACAGAAAATGTTTCAAGTCGATATAGAGTGGCTATATATGTTTGACATCATTATTATAGGTTTTCTTGTACATTGTATTCTTCATGAAGATGAGGACGTACTTCTATCAATTTGGAAACAATTTGTTAATGTTATCATTTCGAATAAAAAGCTGTTATGACAAATTCCTTTGTTATTCGTTCTCCCATAGTCCAACCCATGAGACGCTGTGAATAAAGGTCCATAATATAGGCTAAATATAACCAGCCTTCAAGAAGCACTGGTGGATCAGATGGTCTCTGATTTGAAGAGTGAGATCGACAGAAAGAATTCTAGATAAAAGCGTGAAGAACACTCATCTTATTTAGGCCTTACTTGATGGAGAAGAATCAAAAACTAAAAGCTTAATATTTCAAAGAAAAGCTAGAGGTATCAGGGTACTAAGTTGTTGAATTATTTCTTACCTAAACGATACAGCTAGATTTTTCGTTCTAGGGATAGACAAGTGTTATAAATAATAGTTTTATGACGAAATGACGATCAATAATTAAACTTTCATAGGTAAGCGTCAAATAGCCCAGACCTGAATAATAGGTGGGAGCTATTTGATGTTTTAAAGAAGTGAATGTTGGAGCAAGCGTGTAGCTCATCCTCAACATTTGACCCAGAACCTAAATTAAATGCCGATGGCTACAGTATGCAATAAACAATAAGCATCTTGCTAAATACATACTAATGGGTTAGTATTTAATTAAAGGAAGGTGGAAGCAGTGAAAAAGAATAAATTCCAACTAAAACGAGAAAAAACTTATCAGAATCTATTGAATGCAGGAATGAAAGTATTTTGTGAGAATGGCTATGCATCGACTAGCCTTGAAGATATCACTAATGAAGCAGGTTATACCAAAGGTGCGTTTTACGTGCATTTCAAAAACAAACAGGATTTCTTTTTTCACCTTCTAAACGATCAAGGCTTCTTTTTTACAGAAGATCACACCGAGGATGAACTTGAAATTATTGGTTCTGATTTTGAAAGCACCATCAGTTATTGGAGTCGTGCAGTATTGAATCGCTATATCGCTTCGACTTGGACATTGGTGTTTTATGATTTCTATATACAAAATCGGAATGATGAAAAAGTCCAAGCATTTTTTCATGGCTATCATCAGAAATGGATTAAGGATGTCTCACGTATTATTCAGGGGATGCAACAGAAAGGTTGGATAGCGTCGGGGACGGATGCTAATAGATTGGCTGTCCGGTGTTACGATATCATTACAGGTGCTATCATTCATTACCATATGTGCGGCAATCAGGTTGATCCGGATGATATGACAAAAGCCATAATGAATCTTTTAAAATAACAGAAATTTTATTTTTATTTAAGAGAAAGGGGAAAAGTAATGAAATTTAAAGGACACTCGACTATTGCGATCATTATGATTATTGCGTTACTGGGATTAATGATCCCAAAGGTAACAGTGGATGCCAATGATGAGCATTTTGAATACATCGACAATGGGGATGGGACAGCGGCGATTACTGGGTATAACGGCTCTGAGAGCGCAGATATTGTCATTCCCTCCGAATTAAGTGGATTGACGGTGACGAGTATAAGGGATGGCACTTATCTTAACAGTGCATTTCACAGTCTTTCAATCAAAACGTTAACGCTTCCCGATACCCTAGAATATATCGGAAGTTACGCTTTTATGGATAATGAGCTAGAGTCAGTAGAAATTCCTGATAATGTAACCTATATTGGTTTGAGGGCATTTATGGATAACGAGATAAGATCATTGATCCTCCCTGATGGTTTGAAAGAAATTATCGGTAGTACTTTTGCTAACAACAGCTTAGAATCTTTAATAATTCCTGATAGTGTAACGACTATTGGAGCGAGTGCTTTTCAAAATAATAACTTAGAATCATTAACGATTCCAAGTAGTGTGACAGATATCGGGAATGCAGCTTTTTCATCTAACAACCTGACATCCGTAGACATCCCTGATAGTATAACAGTGATTGAACCGACTGTTTTTTATAGAAATAATTTAAAATCGATAGAAATTCCTGAAAGTGTGACAGAAATTAGGCAAAATGCTTTTAGATTGAATAGCCTTGAGTCCGTCACTATTCCTGAAAGTGTGAAGAGGATTAGGAATTATGCTTTTCAAGAGAACAACTTGACATCAGTCACCATTCTTAATAATACGATCGATTTTGGATCTGATGTATTCCGGGACAACGCTTCTTCTCTCAACCTATACGGATGGGATGGGTCTACAACAGAAGGCTATGCTAACAATCGAGGGTATACCTTCGTTGCCTTGGATTCTGTACCTGATGTCACTATCATGTATGATGAGGAAGAAGTTGGCAACGAGTTATCACTTAATTATGAGGAAACAGGACAAATAGAAGCTAATTATAATCATCCATTTGCTGATATTAAACAGTTAACTTGGATAGTCGATGGATCAGAAGCAAGTACGAATAAGGCATTGGATATATCCGATTATACATCGACCGTGCAATCATTGGCTATCGAATTACACGTTGAAACCGAATACGGAGCAGTTGGTGAGGCATCTGTGGAGATCACTATTATCCCTCCTGTACCGAGTACGCCCCATTTAAGTGTAGAGAGTATCGGAGAAACCGAAGTGGTACTATCTTGGAACAGTATCCCGTTTGCTGAAGAATACATCCTCGTACGTGATGGTGTGGAAGTGTATAGAGGCACATCGACATCATATGATGATATGGGGTTAGACCCTGGCACAACATATAATTATAGCTTAGTGGCGGTGAACGACAGTGGCACAAGTGATGCATCGGTAGTTGATCAACAAACGCGATATCCAATACCAAATAATATAGACTTTGAACTGCAAGACCACGAAGGTAATAACTTATTGCAAGATACCTCATTGGATGAAGTGTGGTTTACTCAGGATTTGTATGTTGATGTTACTGTAGACGGTCATGAAGACGATACGTATGAATATGCGTTTGTTCCCCAAGGAGAAAGCGTTAGCGACTGGCAATCAGGATGGAACGGGGAGCGGCTTGAGGTCATGGATAGCATTGAAGGCGATGGTGTCTTAGATTTGCACGTTCGCATAACCAATGGTGATGGCGAGGTTGTTGAAGCGGTTTTTGGACCGATCCAAATTGATCAAACCCCACCCGCCCTTGCACTTGCAGGTGCAAAAGAGATCGTGATGGAGGTTGGAACTAGATATGATGAACCCGGCTATACTGCATTTGATGAGCGTGAAGGGGAAACGATGGATTTGACCGATGCCGTCCACGTAAACGGAAGTGTTGATCCAGATACACCAGGTGAATACACAATTACTTATACAGTGACCGATGATGCTGGTAATACCACGGTGCAAGAACGTACGATCCATGTTGTAGACATTCTCGGTTTAGACATCGATGAGCATACTCGCAATGTGGCCATCGGTGAGACGGTGGCACTTGTAGCCGAACCGATCTATGCTGACCATATCACACCGGATATCACCTATTCCATGCACTATGAAAGTAGTGATGACACTATTGCAACGGTTGATGGCGAGGGTCACATCAAATTTCATAACCGAGGGGATGTGGAGATCACCGTCTCCTATGGTCCGCTTGAAGAAAAGGTTATATTCGCTGTCGATTATCCGATTATAAATACTGGGGAAAGTCGGGGTGTTATAGGTGGATTAACCTATCGTATTCGTGGTTTAGAGCGTGATGTGGTCATCACGATGCCAAGCCACTTGCCAGAGCATACATCCGTGCGTGTTGAAACATATGACGTTAATGAAGACAACAGCCATGGCTTAAATCAAGCAGGACCGGTGCTGACGTTCACCTTTGACTATGGCAGTGGTGATGCGCCAGATAGTTCCGATCCGTTCACATTGACCATGGCGTATGATGAACATGTGAGTGAGAATCAAGTCGGGGTGTATTATTTGAACGAATCAGATCAATCGTCAGTATGGGAGTATAGAGGTGGCGAGGTGGATGTAGCGAATCAGACGATGACCATCAACGTCTCACACTTTTCAACATATGGTGTGTTCGAAGACACTGAGGGACCGGACATTCACACCTTTGATGCGGTGGACGATACCGATCGTGTCACGTTAAACTTTGATGCGTCAGATGCCTCCGGTATCACCGCCTATCACATTGAACGGGGTGGCACCCGCATAGACACCTTGGATGGCGATGCCAAGGAATACGTCGATGAAGGCTTGAGAGAGGACATGTCCTATACTTACAAACTGATTGCTGTTGATCCGCTGGGTAACACAAGTCAGCGAACGCTCACGGTTGAAACGATGGATGTTACAGAGGAAGAAGAAATACCAGAAAAAGATTCGAAGGAAGAAGGAGGCTCTGAATCCGGAGAGGTATCTGGAACTGCGGAAAAGAATCGATCAGCTGGTTCAGAGCCTTCAGAAACCTCTGGAATGGAAGAAACGCTTCCAAATACAGCGACATCGTATTACAATATTATACTGATTAGCCTAATCCTGCTGGTCCTTGGTATTACAATGTTATTGTATGGCATTTGGAGAAAGAAAATGAATGATAAGTCATCTAAAGTCTAAATAACGTATTACCCCCCACACCTCAAAGAGATTGGTGTGGGGGGTAATCATATATGGTTGGTCAAACAAGCTATCAATCCGTTCTGAAACCGATTTCAATCTGATTTTCCTAGCTACACTTGTCATAGAATGAAATGGAAAAAAGACGCCCTAAAACGCTCTCTTTAGAGGAGGCAGTCTTTTAAATATCAGGTCATTATTCTATCCGATAATCTGAATACCTATTTGTAATGGTGTTTTCTAAATAGATTTACTCCAAAATCAAGTTCCCCTCCCCCGACATTTGACGCAGAACCGTTTCACTATTGCATAATATTACAAAATGTAAGATAATGTGCTTATATTTTTATAGGGGGTTTACAATTGAAAAAGTTATTATTTTTAATCTTATCATTATTTGTTGTATTAGGTTTAACAGCCTGCGAAAAATCAGAAGCCGAGCAGAAGGATATCCGTTCTACCGAGGAGAAGGATATCGGTTCTGTAGAAACATCAGCCGAGAAGAAGGGGATCGGTTCTGTAGAAACATCAAGTAAAGATTTTGAAGTTGCAGATTCCGGTAACGATGAAGACGAAACCACAGAAGATGCAGAAAGTGATTCAAAAGAATTTGATCAGGTTATTGCTGATACCGACCATATAAAAGCGACGCTTGTGAGTATTGAGAAAGTAACAGATGCTGGTTGGTCCGGAGACGCCTATAATGTTAACATTGAAATAGAAAACAAACGAGAAGATACAATAACGATTCGATCTCGTGAGGTATCAGCGGATGGTAGAATGATTGATGACATGGCATTTCTCAGTGATACTGTTGCTGGTGGAAAAATTTTAGATGCAACCTTGAAAATTCAAAATTATGATGGCGATCTTCCAGTAATGGAGGAGAACTTAGAATTTATCTTGTCAGTTTCTTCATCCGATCATTTTGATTTCAGAGATGATACTAACGTAATTATTGAATTTAATACTAAAAAATTGGATTTGTAAAAAGGATTAAATAACCAAACTAAGGTTAGTAAACGTCATGCCTTTGGCTTTAAAGGGTATGATCGATTAAGGCTGCGTGTATGACTTCATCAGCAATATAAATCACTAGATTTTCGTATCGATTAAGGGATAGAAGCAAGTTCTCCTACCCAAACATTTGTCATAGAACGGATTTACTATTGCATAATATTACAAAATATAAGATAATATGTTTATATTTTTATAGGGGGTTTTCAATTGAAAAAGTTTTTAGTTTTAATCTTATCATTATTTGTTGTATTCGTTTTAGCAGCCTGTGGAGAATCAGGAGCCGAGGAGAAGGATGTCAATTCTGTAGAAACATCAGGAAAAGCTGATGAAGTTACAGATACCGATGAAGGTGAAGATGAAGCCGTAGAAGACTCAGAAAGTGACGCAGAAGAATTTGATCAGGTTATTGCTGATACTGACAATATAAAAGCAACACTTGTGAGTATTGAAAAAGTAACAGACACTACTTTTGAAGAAGAGTACTATGGCGTTAACATTGAGATAGAAAACAAACAAGAAGAAACATTAGAGGTTCAAACTAAAGAGATATCAGCGGATGGTAGAATGATTGATGACATGGTATTTTTCAGTGAGACTGTTTCTGGTGGAAAAATCTCAGATGCAACCATGAAAATTCAAAATTATGATGGTGATCTTCCATCAATGGAGGAAAACTTAGAATTTATTTTGTCTGTTTATTCAAGCGATGATTATGAAGTCAAAGATGAAGTTGACGTAATTATTAATTTTAATAACTAAAAAATTAATTTTTTAAGCACTCTTAGTGAACTGCACCCCAATTATTAGACGCGATCTAACAATTGGAGGTGCAGTTTTTAAATGAGTAAATATACAAGTGATATCCTTCTTAAACAATTTCATCACGCTAATAAGACGCTCTAATTCTTTATTTCTGCGGGTCCAAATCCTTCAGGCATTTTGTAATTGTATCCCCAAAAGTATTAAGTTCGATTCAAAATCTGCTAACCGAAAACGTTTTACAGATCAATAATGTATTAACAATTACCGGTTCTGCAAAACACATTGTTGCTGCGTCAGTTAAGAGGATGAAAAATAGCCCTCATCGTTTAGTAGGATAATCACGCAATGTCTATATTTGTCGTTTTACTTCTATTTTTGTAGAATAATAATTTTTATCTTCAATAATTACTGAAAATATTGTATATTATTAACATAATATAGAAGAAGGAGGATAGTCAGAAGTACATATGCGAAAAAGGAGAATGAGAATGAAAATGAAAATAATAAAATTTTTAGTTGTTTTAACTGCAGTATTGGTTGGTTTGGCACCTTTACCAATTCAAGTTTTTGCACAAGATCAAAATGTGTTTAACTATGATTACACGGATTTTCAATTAAATGAATCAACTGATGATTATATAGAATATGAATTTAATCATGAAGGAAGTAAATACAAGGCTAGAGAAGAATTTGATATTCATGAAGATGAAACCATAGTTAGTAGTGAATTTTTTAAGTTAAATGATGAAGGTGTATATAGTTTAGAAAAAGAGATTACAACAGTTATAAATAGTCAAAAACAAGAATTAAATATTATGACCACAGAAAATGAGAAGGTAACTAACGAAATATTAAGCTTTGACGAAGTGATTAAAGAAGAAATTGAAATTGAAAACGAAAGTACTTTAAGTGATGAATCACATCAGGATAATAACTTTACCATATTTGCGCACAACCCAGGTGGATCTGGAGTAAGATGGGAATATTCGCATACAATAAAAACAAGTAATAAATTCAAGAAAATAACAGTTGCAGTAGTAGCGGCAACTTTGGCAGCGGCTTTAGTACCTGGATCTACAATTGTAACAGCTAGTATTTCGGCTCTTGCATCAAACCTTGTATCTGAAGGAATAGAGAGAGTTTGGTACAAAATCAAAGTGTATTATAAGCATTTAGGTAATGTAAAAATTGGAGAGCGAAGAGTCACGACTTTATACACAGATTCTTATCGTAAAAACAAAGTACCTGTGAAAAATAATCCAATTACACAAATTACAATGATAAAAGGCTATGAGAAATTCCGATAGTACAATAAAAATGAGGATTTTTCCTCATTTTTATTCTCACTTTTAAATGATAAATTGTTGTATAATTAAAAAGTGACGAAAGGATAAAAATATGAAAAAAAATAGTTTGCTAGAGAGAATGGATTTTGATAAGGTAAAAAGTATTTTCCTCTACCTTTTTCTTATTTTTTATGTGTTTTTGACTGTATATAGCACTAAGTTTGTACAAGGATCGGTACTATTAGCATTGACTGTGTTTGGTTTGGGATTTATTGGATTTGAGTTCTTCACCAAAAAAAAGAAGTTTGAAAAGAAAGTGATTTATGAATTAATATGTTATTTTGTATGTATTCTGTATGCTTTATATTTATTTGGTATAATTACATTACCTTAAATAGCCTCGTGAATTGGGAGGCTGTTTTTTAAGTTCATTATAGTTTAAGCGGGTACGTAAAGCTCTCATAGGCAAATTCATTTAACAATTGCTGGGGGCAAGTTTTATGATAATTATTTTAGTTATCTATCAAGGTTGTTGTATTTTTCAGAGATGAATGCTTAAGGGCTAGCAAAGACCTTAATCGATTTACCCCTTTTTTTAAACCGCTTTTTTCAATAACAAGTATGATTGTTCTGGAAAAGATCATTTTGATATTGCCAATAGCCCGTTCGGTCGTCAGCTGTGTCTAACTTGCTCATTGCTATGATTGACTAATGCTAAAAATCGTTTTGCAAACAAATGAAACTGACATGCTGGGCTGACGTCTTAAACTTTTCACGCTAGCGATAGCATGTCCAAGGTATAGACGATTTAACTTCTTTCATTAGAAGTCTCCCCTTTTTATTAGTGGTGTGATGACAGATTTTCAACGGGAAATTATCGAATGAAGCTCGATAATATCTGTACATAAATATGCCAAGTCACGTTTGATTTAGCTTCACTCCCTCATTAATCCCTTCCGATCTTATACACTATGTTTTAATTCCTACACTCCACAGTATCTAAAAATGATAATTGATCAAATGCTTATGTTAAATTAAACTTGGGTTAAATACTAGGCTAGGAGAATCAATTTATGGAAAAAATTATGATTGTCGAAGATGATATAAAAATTGCCAAGCATCTATGTTCCTATATTGAAAAATATGGGTATGAAATTATTATGACTGAAGATTTTGAAACGATTATCGATACATTTCGTCGTGCACAACCTAATCTTATATTACTTGACATCAATCTACCTAGCTATGATGGCTATTATTGGTGTAGACAATTTCGTAAAGAGTCGATTTGTCCGGTCATTTTCATTTCAGCTCGAACCGGCGAGATGGATCAAGTGATGGCATTAGAAAATGGCGGAGATGATTTTATTACAAAGCCATTTCACCCTGATATTGTCATGGCGAAAATTAGAAGTCAGCTCCGCCGTGCATATGGGGAATACTCGGCAAATTATGATGAAAGGATGCTTATTCAAGACGGCTTAAGTTTATACCCTGAGCGATTAGAGCTCCGTTTTAAAGATAAAGTGACCACCTTAACAAAAAAAGAGACAGATATTATTGAAAGTCTGCTTGAGCGCTATCCTCGTGTGGCTGGTCGTCAGGATCTGTTAGCCAAACTTTGGGATGATCAAGCATACGTTGATGAAAATACATTGAATGTGAATATTACGCGTGTTCGAAAGAAGTTTCAAGAGCTAGGGATTGAAGATCCTGTTGAAACTGTGAGAGGAGCAGGATATCGGCTTAAAGTTACTTGGAAAGAGGGGAAAGAATGAAATTATTTCTTCGCGAACATTTGTTATTGATTATCATCCAACTTATTCAATGTGCCCTGATAATTACCTTGTTTTGGTTAGACGGCTACCGAGGTTTAGGTGTAACTATTTACGCTATTTTTCTATCACTGGTTTTATTAACTGTATTTCTCATTTATCGCTATATGAGCAGAAAAAAACTTTACCGAAGATTACAGAATCCGTTGCAAACGCTAGATGAATCACTGGAAACGACTGAACGAGCACCAATATCAGAAGCACTCGATCAATTGCTTATTTCACAATATCGTTTATATCAAGAAGAACTCCAAAAAGCGGTGAGCAGACAGGACGAGCATTTACTATTTATGGATCGTTGGGTTCATCAAATGAAGACACCATTATCTGTTATAGAGTTGACAGCACAAACACTTGATGAGCCAGAGTCATCTAGTATTCGAGAGGAGACGGATCGAATGCGAAATGGCTTGAATACTGTACTATATATGGCAAGGTTGCGTACCATTACTGAGGATTTTCAGATTAAACCGGTCATGCTTTCTAAACTTGTACATGAAGTAAATCGAGAGAATAAGCGGTTTTACATCCGAAATGAAGTATATCCACAATTAAAGGAAGAAAGGCCGAGCATATTAGTAGAGACCGATGAGAAGTGGATCTTCTTCTTATTAACACAATTAGTACATAATGCAGTCAAATATTCTACTGAAAAAACGAATCATCTTGTCATTTCCATTTATGAAAGGTTAGGGGAAGCGGTACTTGAAGTGAAAGACTTTGGCGTCGGTATTCCAGTTGTGGATAAAAAGCGAGTCTTCAACAAATTTTATACAGGGGAAAATGGCCGGAAATACCGAGAATCAACAGGGATGGGACTTTATCTAGTAAAAGAAGTTGCTGAAAAGCTAGAACATCGTCTTGAGTTGGAGTCAACGGTTGGAGAAGGAACGACGATTCGGATTATTTTTAGCGAAACTCAAAATCTTACATGATTGTAAGGTTTCTGAAAGCATAATCGATAGTTAAAATTTAGTTGCTTAGGCTATACTTTGGTTAGAAGTGCCTGAGAGGAGAAAAATTATGCTTAAAATTTCAAAAGTAAGTAAAATTTACGAAGGTAAAGTAGCTCACCGTGCGCTAACCGACATCGATTTAGAAGTTGATAAAGGTGAGTTTGTAGCAATCATGGGTCCCTCTGGAAGTGGGAAAACCACATTATTAAATATTATTTCAACGAACGATCTACCGACTACTGGACAAGTTGAAATTGAAGGGGAAAATCCTCACCGGCTAAAGAAAAATGCTTTAGCTAAATTTCGCAGAAATGAATTAGGCTTTATTTTTCAAGATTTCAACTTACTACACACCTTAACTGTTGAAGAAAATATCGTCTTACCACTCACATTAGAAGGTACTCGTGTGAAAGAAATGAAGAGAAAAGCGCATAGTATAGCTGAGAGTCTTGGCATTTCCCAAATTATGAATAAACGGACATACGAGATATCTGGAGGACAAACACAGCGGGTTGCAATTGCTAGGGCAATGATCCATGAACCTAAGCTATTATTAGCTGATGAGCCAACTGGAAACCTCGATTCGAAAGCTTCAAAGGATGTCATGGAAATGCTCGTGTCTATTAATCAAAAGGAAAAAACAAGTCTGTTAATGGTGACACATGATCCACAAGCAGCAAGCTATTCAGACCGTGTTATTTTTATCCGTGATGGTAGACTTCACTCCGAAATCTACCGTGGAGAAAATAGGCAAGCCTTTTTCCAGAAAATTATTGACATGCTTTCGTTGATGGGAGGCAACGGCAGTGACTTTTCGTCAGTTCGCATTTAATAATGTCCTACGCAACAAACGACTTTATATTGCTTATTTCCTTAGTAGCATGTTCACGGTGATGATATTCTTCACCTTTGCAATCTTTGCCTTTCATCCATCATTTTCAAGAGAATCGATTAATAATAATGTACTATTTGGTATGACTGTCGCTGGTGGGATCATTTATGTCTTTTCTTTCTTTTTTATCTTATATTCGATGAGTTCTTTCTTACAGTCACGAAAGAAAGAGTTTGGTTTGTTAATAATGCTAGGAGCGTCCAATGGACAAATTCGACTCTTAGTTTTTTTGGAGAATATCTTAATTGGCTTTTTTGCTACAATAAGTGGAATTTTGGCTGGTCTAATCTTTTCTAAAGGTATTCTCTTAATTGCCGAAAATGTACTGATCATCAGTGAGTCGCTTAATTTTTATTTTCCAACAATGGCGATTGTGCTTACGTTTATTAGCTTTGTCATCTTGTTTTTCTGTATCTCTGTTTTGGTTTCGTTTATTCTTCGTACGAAGAAGCTGATTGATTTAATTAAGGGAGACCAACAATCGAAAGGCGAGCCGAAAGCTTCGGTTATCCTCTCTGTTTTTGCTGCGTTACTCCTTATCGCTGGGTATGGTATTGCTCTATACGTTAAAGGTGCTTATGTTATTTATGCGATGATTCCAGTTATTCTCGTTGTTACACTAGGAACCTATCTCTTATTCACTCAATTAAGTGTATATTTGATACGCAAGTTGAAAAATAATCAATCTGTTTTCTGGCGAAAAACCAACATGCTACTATTCGCTGATCTATCCTTTCGTATGAAGGATAATGCTAGAACATTTTTTATGGTAGCGATTATCTCTACCGTTGCTTTTAGTGCAATTGGGACGTTATATGGACTTCAATCTTATCTTACCAAAGAGGTTAAGGCGATTAATCCATATACCTTCATGTATAAGTCATGGAGCGATGACACTGAAGAAGTGATTGCAAATGACATCAGTAAAATTAATGCTATTTTACTGGAAGAACAAATTGAGGCAAAAATGGAGCAGCTAGAGTTAACCTATTTTGATACACCGATACGCTATGTTGATGAACTCTTACGAACTAATGGCGTGTTAATAGCTAAATCCTCTGATTACAATCGTTTCGCAGCATTAATCGAGGAAGAAGAACTACATCCAGAGGAAAATGAGGCGATTGTAGTAGAACAGAGTGATGCCATGTTGATGATGGGTGCCAAAGCAAGCGAGAAGTTGAAAGAATCTACTATTCATCTAGAAAACGGTCAAGTCATTCAACCTGGTGATGTTATCGAGTCAGAAGTGCTATCAGAAATTGAAGGCTATTATGTCGTGAATGATAAGGCCTATGAGTTGCTTGGAACGCCAACAAGCAGTCAGATGAGTATCGTATGGGAAGCCATCGGGGCAGGAAATAAACAAACCGTTGAAGCAGGAAGAAAGCTAGCCGAACAATTAGACTTTAAAGTGACATCGATCGACTATACTATTTATGAAATCAATAAAGAATTTGGACCGATTTTATTCATTGGCTTGTTTATTGGAATTGTGTTCTTTGTTTCAGCTGGAAGCTTTCTTTACTTCCGATTGTTTACAGACTTAGATGAAGAAAAGCGCAAGTTCCGTTCCATTGCAAAAATCGGATTGACACAATCTGAGTTAAAGAAAGTCGTAAGCCGTCAGGTTGCTCTACTATTTTTCATGCCAATTGTTGTCGCATTAATTCACGGTGCTGTTGCACTGACTGCTTTATCACGTTTGTTTGATTTCAATTTAATAATAGAATCATCTATTGTATTAGGTAGTTTTGCATTGATTCAAATTATTTACTTCTTGATTGTTCGAGTCTTCTATGTTAAACAGGTAAAAAGATCAGTGCTGTAATATAGATGATCATTGATGGGTATATTTGGTTAAAGTTAAAATAACTGACTATGAATGTTTCGTAAGTATTGAAAAGCCAACAACCATTGTTAAAGAACAGTGCTTGTTGGCTTTTTGGATAATCTTTAATACTAATGACAACGCTATTTTAGAATAAAATGAACCTTCAATCAGTGGGCGCTTTCATCCTTCCTCTACTGATTGAAGGTTTGTTTTACTTTTTATTAACTAACGCTTCAAGTCGTTTTTTTCCTTCTCTCGTCAAATACATATGCTTATCCTTTAATAGTTCCTTAGCTAAACTGACAGTCATCTGATAATTCTTATTCTTTTCAGTCATCACTTTGCCCCCCTTTCTTTTAAAAAGAAAGTCACTTATGGCATACAATATGTATGCTAAGAGCAGGGTGCATGGACAAGAGTAATTGAAAAAGTGCGGAATTTAAGAATGTACTTTTCCCTAACCGCTATTCTACATGTTTTTTTACGGCGAATATACTATGTTGATTGTAGTATATGCTATAATTTTAATAGGATTAAAATAGAGAGAAGGTGTCTTTAGTGGTGAAAAAAAGCGTTTATTTGATCCTTATTTGTTATATTGCTATCGTCATGATTACGCATAATATTTTTAATTTTAACAATAAAACGGTTACTTTGTTATATGCGATATTTTTGATATTAGCAATGGTTTCAAAATTCTTTTTATATATTAAAGAAGAATCTGATAACACTTCAGAATGAGGGGAGCATTCATCTTCCATGTAAAGTATAATAAATTACCTTACTGTGATATAGGAATCTCTATACTTCCCCGTATTGCGTACCTCTATCGGAATTTTACAATTCTATTTCCAACTTGAAACATTTCAAGTCATTGTAGTTGCAACAATTGTAATTGATTCAATAACTGAAAATAATAGACGTGCTGATATAAACAAGTTAACTTATTGTTTGAGTGTTATAAGTACGCTTCTTTTGGATTATTAGCAAGCTCTTCTATTTTAAGAAAATCAAAACGAACTTCTTGTTTTTCCCCTTGTGGACTGCAGGCATAAACACCTACTAACATATTTGAGTCTTTTGGAATGTCTAAGTGAGCAATCCTAATTTGGTTCCAATTATTTCCGTCCCACGAAAAATCAACATAGCAATTTTGTTCTATTTTGGAGATTCGATAGTATATTTGTAAATCTTTAACCTCAACATATTGCGTTGACCAATCAGAATAACCTCTATTTGTAACGACCGCTCCAAGTTTACTTAATTTAGATGGGATGTACTCCAGTGAAGTCTTTACCCATATATCTTTTGAAAAGCGAATCATCAGACCAGCTTGATCATATTTTGATTTTGGTAATGATTCAACTTTTGTTTCCATTCGGAAATTTTTTTTAGTTTCTGTATACAAGAAATGTCCATTATCAGCTTGAAAACCATAATGTGTTTTTTGCCAATAATCAGTGTTTTTATCAGTTTCTAAAACAAGCTTGGAAGATGTTTTGTCTATAAACCATTTGCGAGGCTCACATCGCCACTCTAACATATTGTTTAAACTTCCACTCCCAAATGTTTCATTTAACATGTAATTTTGTTTCATATCATTACCTCCACTATCTAAAAAGCATAATTTTAAATGTAATCGCTTAAAAAGTTGCTGTGATCTTTAATCATAGCTAACCGTCCGTAAAATCCCCCCCTAAAAATAGAGCGTAGAGCAAATCGATTAAGGTGGGTGATAGCGGACGCTAATATCCTGATTCACTTAGCGAACCTAATAATAGATCTAACTATATTTTTCAATGTTTAATAAAAAATTGACTTAAATATAAGTATAAAGATAATTGGACTATAAATAATCTTAATGAGATGGAAATGAAAAACAGATAAAGTGACTGATAGATCTCAAAAAGACACAATTTTCTTAGATTACTAAATAAAGTAGTTTTATTTTAATGGAAATTAACATTATTTTCAATAGAAACTCATTATCTCACTAACAGAAAATGTTAGCTTTTTAAACGTAAGCTAGAGCATTGTTAAAAGATTTAATTTAAGAAATGGTAGTTAAAGCGTCGTATTGTGTGAATTTGAATCAAATAGATAGCAATCATTCTCTGTGTAGAAAGCCATTTTACAATCTATTTTGTTATATTCTTTATGACTTGACTTGCATTTTTATGAGTACAAGTTGGCAAAACTACTTGTTACGTTCTTAACAGTAAAAATGATGTGCACTGAAGCTTCAAGTGTCAAAAAGCTATACATCAGCTTAAACTTTCTAACATAAGCAGAGAAATAGATTGATTAATTGAGATTTTGTAATAAAATGAATAATGTTATGACTTTATCACAGAGCATCGTCCGCAAGACGCCCCTCTCAAAATAGAGAGTAGAGTAAATCTATAGTTGGGTGGACGCTAATGTCCCCCTGATGCACTCAGCGAACCTGCAATTAGTGGGTGAAGGACGAAAATGCCACTGATTGAAGGTTGATTTTATTTTGATAGTGTTTAAATGTGTCAACCATGACGGCTTAATTTTATAGACTTAATTTTATAGTTAGGAGAGTTTGAAGTGAAGATAAAAGAATTTACGTTAACTGCTATATTCATATCCATTATATTGTTATTTGCTTTTACACCTGTTGGTTTTATTCATTTAGGGGTTATTAAAGCAACGATTATTCATATTCCGGTTATTATTGGCTCCATTGTATTAGGGCCGAAAATTGGCGCTATACTTGGATTTTCATTTGGTATGACAAGTATGATAACAAATACGCTGACACCGTCATTATTGTCGTTTGCATTTACTCCAGTTATTCCAGTATTGGGGACAAGCCAAGGAAGTTTTTGGGCATTATTTATTGCAATTGTTCCTAGACTGATTATTGGTGTCATCCCTTATTATCTTTTTAAATCGATCGATAGAGTTACAAAAAAACAAGCTAATCAAAAAACCGCTTTATTTTTATCAGGACTAATTGCAACCATTATTCATACCTTTTTAGTAATGGGGCTTATCGCTTTATTATTTCATGATGCCTATGCTTTAGCTATTGATGCGGACGGTATCGGGGCGATTATTATCGCTGTTTTTACTGTGTTTTTAACAAATGGTCTGGCTGAAGCAGTATTAGCGGCGTTTATTACAGTGACAATTGTTCCACCGTTAGTTAAGCTGTCAAAGGAGAAATAGCATCACTGCTTTTATTTCATAACCGTCCGTAAAACGTCCGCCTCAAAGTAGAGGTTAGAGATCATCTATTTTGGGCGGGAACGAACGGACGCTAATGTCCTGCTTCATTCAGCTAATAATCAGTGGGCAGAACAAGAAGGTCCACTGATGGAAGGTTTGTTTTATGATTGTAAGCGCCCTGCAAAATCGTTACAAATTTTTCACAAAAACAAGCAGTTTAAAGTGCTATAATATGTGTATTGTATCACATACTACGAGGAAGGATCTGATTGATATGGGCTTTTATAGTCCACAAGAAATTGCAAATTATACGGTTTTATCAGGCCGTAAAAAAGCGAATTACAATGTGTTGCAATCTTCTGTATTAGGCTTTGAAGCTGGTGCATTTATTGCTTTAAGCTATTTACTTTATATTCATGTCACGGCTAATATGCCTGTAGCGTGGGGAGGGTTCACTACATTTATTGGAGCGGCGCTATTTCCACTGGGTCTTATTTTAACGCTATTAGCAGGTGGTGAATTACTAACCGGAAATTTACTAGCTGTTCCATTATCAAGAATGGAGAATAAGGTACGATCAATTCAAGTATTAAAAAATATTATTGTGATCACATTAAGCAATTTTGCTGGATCGCTTTTTGTTGCGTACTTTTTTGGTCATGTCGTTGGGCTAACTGAAAATGCCTATTTATTGACAACCGTCACGTTAGCAGAGCATAAGCTTGAAGCGAGCTTTTTACAAGCTTTCCTGTCAGGAATTGGTTGCAATTGGTTAGTCGCTTCAGCTGTTTGGTTAAGTTATGGAGCGAAAGATATGGCTGGGAAGATATTAGGGATTTGGTTTCCAACCATGGCGTTCGTCGCCATTGGCTTTCAACATGTAGTAGCAAATATGTTTCTTATTCCAGCAGCTATATTTGCTGATTACTTTAGCTGGGGTGCTTATTTTGATAACTTTGTTCCCGTATTTTTAGGTAATGTTGTCGGGGGCGTATTATTTGTCGGCGGTGCTTATTGGCTTGTTTACTTGAAAAAAGATGTAGCTTTAACGGATCAGGAAGACCAAGCTGCACATGTTGATGTTTTTTCAAAAAGCAGTTGAGTAATTAAAAAATGGCTCTGTTAAAGTTTAATATTGATAGAAAAAACAAAACTTCCAATTTAATGGAAGTTTTGTTTGGTTTTATTGTCTAATTGAACTAACGCACCTGTTACTTTAAGGGTACTCACTCACAAACTTCAAAAATTTGGCTTTTATATCTCCTGCGAGCGGACACTGGCAGCTTTTAGTTTTCTTCTATGTTTTATCGGCAATCGGCTTTTCCGGCGCTAATATCTTTTACGATTCTTTTTTAGTCGATGTGACACTAATGAGTTTTTTGGTTTTTATAATATCTTTGGTAAATTTGCTGCGATTTTAGGTCCTTTCATTATGTCCCTAACTACGAGTTTGACGGGTAATGCTCAATTTAGTATTTTGGCGATTATTCCGTTGTTTTTAATTGGAGGTGTTATTTTTATAAGTTTGCCAAAAGAAACACCGATTGATAATCAAGGTAAGATCGGGTTCTATCAAACAGAAAAACAATCGAGCTAAGTATACGACATTAACCTTTGTGTACTTAAAAAGGAACATAGGAAAGGCAGCAACTTCTAATCTGTAGAAAATAAGCTCTAGACCTTATTTTACTATAAAGCTACTTGTTTAACACAGATAAGTCGGCGACAAAATAGAGAGTAGAGATCACTCGATTTAGGCGGGAGCTAACGGAAGCGAACGGCCTGGTTGATTCAACGACCCATCCGTGGGTAAAGAACGAAAACGCCGACGGATTGGAGGTTCGCTTTATATTCCAACAGAATAATGATAGTGTAATATAAAAAATATAGCAATTGTAATGGTAGTAAAAATTGTTGTCTGCCTTAATGATCATGATGGTAAGAAAATAGAGAATCATCCCACCACACGTTAAAATCACCATTTTTTAGGTAAATAAAATGGTGATTTTAACGTGTGGTAAAAATGCGAATTAAAAAATTTTTAAATTTTTTATTGAGCTGAGGGATTTTAAATATAAATTCCTATGCCAGATTGTTGTGCGATTTTTTACTAAAATGGATAACGAATGACTCATTATGAAATAAAAAATATCAATTGGAGCAGGAATAGATGGTTGCTAGGGTTTAGTGTCGTTGAAAAGCGACATTAAAAGAAAGAATGATCGAATATTTTAACGTGTAATTCATGCTTTTTTATCACAGACAACCGTCCGTAACTCCCCCTCAAAAAGAAAGTAGAGCAAATCGATTGAGGTGGGTGAAACGGAAGCGAATGTTCGGGTTCACTCTAAAAACGCCCACTGATTGAAGGTTCATTTTATAAGTTATATCAAATGCTAAGACAATGCAGGAGTATCTCTCGCAAAAAACTTGAGTGAAATGGAAGATATAACGTGTTCTAAATACAACAAGATTAGCTCAAATTAGGGTTGCTGAATCCGTATCATTAGAATTCGCGTTCGTTAATTGTTGCAAAAAAGAAACAAAAAAATGAGGTGAAATGATCTCGATTTTCTTGTGTTGACGTGGTTTGAAAATCTGCTATAGTACAAAGTGAAACGTTTCACAATCAAATCGTGGTCATGACTACGAGCTATTTTTTGAAAAATAATGTGAACTAATTCACAATTAGAGGTGTTGAATATGACAAAGATTATTTCTGCTGAGAAGGCTGCAACATTAATAAAGGATGGGGATACACTAGCGGCTAGTGGATTTGGATTGTCCTGCTGGGCTGAGGAGTTAGGAATATCGATTGAAGAAAGATTTGTGCAAACAGGTCATCCACAAAATTTAACTGTCATGCATGCAAGTGCTGTAGGTAATCGACGTGACAAAGGGATGAGTCATTTAGGATATAAAGGATTAGTTAAACGTTGGATAGGAGGAATTGCGATAGCATCTCCAGGTATGGCTAAATTGATTGAAAATGATGAATGTGAGGCCTATAACCTGCCCCAGGGTGTCATTACACAACTATACAGAGAAATTGCAGCAAAACGACCTGGTGTGATTACAAAGGTTGGGATGGGAACCTTTGTTGATCCCCGCATTGAAGGTGGGAAAATGTCCCCGTCAACAAAAGAAGACATTGTTAAACGCATTGAAATTGAAGGTGAATCATGGCTGTTCTATAAATCATTTCCGATCCAAGTTGGTCTAATTAGAGGAACTGTCGCTGATGAAAAAGGGAATTTAACACTTGAAAAAGAGGGTTTACATATGGAAGTTCTCCCAATTGCCCAGGCCGTACGGAATTCGGGAGGGATAGTCATAGCGCAGGTAGAAACGGTGGCAAAAAATGGAACATTGAATCCAAAGGATATTCACGTTCCAGGAATATTGGTTGATCACATTGTCGTTTCCGAACCGGAAAATCATTATCAAACAGAAAACACTTACTATAATCCGGCTTTTTCTGGTCATGTAAAGGTTCCAGAAGAAGGTTTAGAAACTTTACCACTTGATGAAAGAAAGATTATTGCCAGACGTTCGGCAGCAGAGCTTGAACCGAAAACAGTATTAAACCTTGGGGTAGGTATTCCAGTAAACGTAGCAACAATTGCAGCAGAGGAAGGTGTTAGTGATCAATTAGTGCTTACGACAGAAGCTGGTTCGATTGGTGGTGTCCCAGCTGGGTTAAAAGATTTTGGTCATGCTTATAACGCGGAAGCGATTTTGAGTCATGATGCACAGTTTGACTTTTATGATGGTGGGGGCATTGATTTATCTGTACTTGGATTAGCACAAACAGATCAATTTGGTAACGTAAATGTTAGTAAGTTTGGCACACGTGTTGCAGGGTGTGGTGGTTTTATCAACATATCACAATCAGCTAAAAAACTAGTTTTTGCTGGTACATTTACTGCAGGAGGCTTAAAAGTAAAGGTTGCTGATGGCAAATTAACCATTATTCAAGAGGGAAAAGCAAAGAAATTCTTAAAAAATGTACAACAAATCACTTTTAGTGGTGCATATGCTACAGAAATCAATCAACCAGTTATTTATGTTACAGAGCGTGCGGTGTTTGAATTGATAAACGGAGAATTAACTCTAACTGAGATTGCTCCGGGCATCGATTTACAAGAACACATTTTAGATCAAATGGATTTTTCTCCATCAGTTTCACCTGACCTTAAGGAAATGGATCCATCTATATTTAATGAAACATGGGGGAAACTAAAGGAATTAGTAGAAAATAAAAACAATAAAGTAGTAACTGCCTAAAAATAAGGCTTAATTGATTACTACTTAATAGAAAGGTGCGGTTTTATGAATGATAATGTCAAGTTAAATAGATGGATAATTTTAGTTGCATCTACCATTATTAACTTATGTGTCGGAGCAGTGTATGCCTTTAGTATTTTTGCACTACCACTTACGAATGTATTTGATGCTTCTATGGGGGAGATCATGCTGGCATTCACAATTAATGCAGCAATATCTCCAATACCGATGATTTTAGGAGGGAGATTAGTAGATAAAGGTGGGGCGAAAAAAGCAATATTTATCGGTGGAACGATGTTTGGGGTTGGATTTTTATTATCCGGTCTTGCAACGGCCGCCTGGATGCTCTACATTACTTATGGTTTACTTGCTGGAGTCGGTCAAGGAATTGTTTACTCCTCTACGATTGGAAATACGGTGAAATTATTTCCTGATAAACGTGGATTAGGTACAGGAATTGTAACAGCTGGTTATGGTGGAGGAACCATTGTGATTGCACCTATTGCAAATGCATTAATTGATAACTTTGGGGTAAATCAAGCATTGGTTACGTTAGGAATCTCATTCTTAATAGTCATCCTAAGTTGTGGATTGTTTGTGAAATCAAGTCCAACTAACTATATTCCACAAGGATGGACACCGCCAGTTATTTCAGGAAACAAAGGTACTGTCGATGTCTCTTGGCATGAGATGATTAAGAGACCTTTATTTTACATTATTGCATCGATGTTTTTAATTGGCGCTTTGTCTGGAATGATGGTGACTGCAAATGCTTCCGTAATTGGGCAGACGATGTTTGGTTTAACCGCAGCAACCGCAGCCATTTACGTTAGTTTATATTCATTTAGCAATTGTATGGGACGTATTTTTTGGGGGGCAGTATCTGATAGAATTGGTCGCGCGTACTGCTTAATGGCCATTTACTTGGTGGTGTCTACCATGATGTTGGTAATTGCGTTATCAAATTCAGTTGTTGGATTTGCAATTGCAATTATTGGGATTGGATTATGTTTCGGTGGAACAATGGGTATTTTCCCATCTATTGTTGGGGAAAAGTTTGGAATGAAATATTACGGAGTAAATTATGGTGTCACTTTTATTGGTTATTCTGGGGCAGCATTCTTTGGACCAAGAATTGCAAATCGTTTTGCAGAAGCAAACAATGGTATGTTTACAAATGCTTTTTACGTTGCCTTAGCTATCTCATTAGTGGGTCTAGTGTTAGCAATTATATTCAAAGGAATTGAAAATAAACAACAAATAGATACTGCAAGCACAGAGCCGGCGGTATAGAGATTGAAAATCTAGGAGGTTATTAAAATGAGTATTACAAGATTACTAGGCATTAAGTATCCTATCTTTCAAGGAGCGATGGCACAAATAGCTCTAGCCCCACTTGTAGGTGCTGTTTCTAATGCAGGAGGCCTTGGAATTATCGCATCAGGAGGCCTCTCAGCAAATCAATTGCGAGAAGAGATTCGTAAAACGAGGGAAATAACAGACAAACCTTTTGCTGTGAATTTAATGTTAATGATGCCAAATATTCCAGAACTCATTGATGTTGTCATAGAAGAGGATGTAAAGATCGTTACTACTGGTGCTGGTACACCTGCCCCGTATATGGAAACTTTTAAAAACCATCAAATATTGGTTATTCCAGTCGTACCTTCAGTCAAAATTGCTAAGAAAATGGAGACATTAGGGGCAGATGCCATTGTAGCAGAAGGAACAGAAGCTGGTGGGCACGTCGGTGAGACGACAACAATGGCATTATTACCACAAGTTGTAGATGCTGTGTCAATACCGGTTATTGGAGCAGGTGGAATTGCAGATGGAAGAGGGATTGCAGCCGCATTTGCACTTGGTGCACAAGGTGTTCAAATAGGCACGCGTTTTTTAACGACGATAGAGTGTCCGACACATCCTAACTTCAAACAAGCGGTTATTGATGCTAATGATACGAGTACAACAGTTACGGGGCGTAGTTTAGGCGGGCCAGTCCGTAGTATAAAAAACGAGATGATTAAAGCTTATCTTGAATTAGAAAATAAAAAAGCTTCACGTGAGGAATTAGAACAGCTGTCTTTAGGTTCTCTAAGAAAAGCCGTTCATGAAGGAAATGTGGAACAAGGATCTGTTATGGCAGGACAGATTGCTGGTTTGTGTAATAAAATTACCACTGCGGAGGAAATGATTACTACTATGTTTCAAGAAGCTCAACACGTTTTAGATCGAATGGCGAGCTTGTCACTAGTTGAAAAAGAATGGATTTAATGCAATGAAATTTCACCATGGATGTTCTTACTATCATCCCGATGATATAATGAACCGCTTACTAAAGTAGTAAGAAAGATACAACCGGGTCCTTTTTTGTCTTTGATAAAAAAAGGACCTGTTTGTCTGATTGAAAAAACAAAAATGTAAACACAGGATTTGTAAAGAATAGTTTTCTTAATATAATAGAAACAGATAATTACTTCAGAAAAGAGGAGGTAAATAGATGCAAAGCCGTGTTAGTCCCCAATCCAATTATTTCTATACTCAGGAAAATATCAATGATCTTCCCTCAGCTTTATTTGTTACAGATTCAGAAGGAAATATTTTAATGTCAAATGAATTTACTGCATTAACAATAGGCATGACTTTAGATGAAATAATAAAATATAATGTAAAAGACTTAGTTCGCTTAGGTTATTATAATAGTTCCATTACCATGGAGGCGATTAAAACAAAACAAAGAGTTTGTCGTACAATTAATACGAATAAAGGTTATAGTGTCTTATCAACAGCCACACCATTAATGTATGAAAATGGTGAGGTTCGTCTTGTTATAACCACTTCTAATGATTATAAAGAAAAGTTGCCGAGTGATAAGGTTAACGCTCATCATCATACTAATGATCAGCAAATTGCTACTGTGGATAAAGATGTAGAGCTTGTTGCAGAAAGTTTAGCGATGAAAAATATAGTAAGTGTTTGTAATCAAATTGCTACTTTTGACAGTAAAGTTTTTATTTATGGGGAATCTGGGACTGGTAAAGAGGTAGTAGCTAAATACATTCATAAAAAAAGTGATAAGAAAAATGGTCCGTTTATTTCGATTAATTGTGCGGCTATTGCACCATCCTTATTTGAACACGAATTGTTTGGTTATGAAAAAGGAAGTTTTGTTGGGGCAACTGAAGAGAAGATTGGGATGATTGAAGCGGCGAATGACGGAACCTTATTTTTGGATGAGATTTCAGAAATTCCTTTGGATATGCAGGCTAAATTACTTCATGTAATGGAAAGCAGTCAGTTAAGAAGAATTGGAGGTATTGAAACCGTACCCATTACCTGTCGAATTATTTCAGCATCGAACAGAGATTTATGGAAAAGGGTTAAAAAAGGGATGTTTAGAGAAGATTTGTTTTACAGAATCAATGTCATTCCCATTCATATACCACCATTACGAAGTAGAAGATCGGATATAGTAGGATTAGCATCCACCTTTATCGAAGATTTAAATAAAAAGTATAAAAAAAACTTTATCTTAAGTGCAGAAGATTTTCAACAACTTTTATGGCATAATTGGCCTGGAAATGCTAGAGAATTAAAGAACTTCATTGAGAGACTTGTGGTAACAGGTCAAATGGGTATAGATGAATATAATGAAGAAAAAGGAACAGATTGGTTTACATTAGATTATTTTATTAAACAAAATAAAGATCGTTTTACTAATCTGAAGGATTATACGGCAATCGTTGAAGGGCGCTATATACAAAAAGTATTGGAAACGTATAATGGAAATGCCACTAAAACGGCAAACCAATTAGGCGTCCATCGCTCAGTTATTTATCGAAAGTTAAAAAGAATGGAAGAAGTATTAGATGAGGTGTGATGATCTTGATTTTATCACAGATGACCGTCCGTGAAACACCCCCTCAAAATAGACAACAGAGGTCAATCGATTGAGGGGGTGATAACGGACGCTAATGTTCGTTTTATTAATAGCGGCATTTTTAGCTTCATTAGCTTTTATACTTAGCTATGGTAAAGGGGGTAAGATTTAAGGGCGCGACTCGTATTTTATCGATTGATAATATGTCTAATGACTGACCTGCTGGTTTCTAAACAGCCGGTAAATAAGCATAATCAACAGACCTGTTACTAAAGCGAATAGAGTGAAGAGCAAACTTGGATATAACACAGGATAGCCAAATACATTGTAGGCTTGAAACTGTGTAAATAGGCTTGACACTTGCATTAATTTTAGAAAGCTAAAATCTGTGAGATAGCCTAAGAAGCCGTCTGTTATACCAAGTTGTTGTAATAGTGCCGGTATAGCTATGATGATACTACTGATAAAAAAGGTGATCATCGTATTTTTCGTTAAAAAAGATAAAAGCAAGACAAGGGCTGCTATGACTATACAGGATAACAATTGAAGTCCCATCGTCAGCAAGAAGAATTGCCAAACTTCAAAGTTATAAGGTGAACCGTCATAACTGAGACGTGAAAGGGAGTCTAACCCAGAAGATATCCCTTGTATCGGTGCGTCCCACCCAGCTATGCCACCAAATTTCAATAGGTTAAGGAAACTATTAATAATCTGTAATGATAGAAAAATAATCACGATATAGCTTAAGGCAGCCAATATTTTCGCAGTGACGAGCTTTGTTTTTCCATGTTTTGTTGCTAGGATCAAATCCGTCGTCCGATGGGTATACTCCTCAGCAAAAACAGGGGATAAACCTAAAAATATCAAAATTGATAGTAAAAGCACATGAGTCACTGGCTCTATAAATTCAAACATTTCACGCCATGACCGAATCAAGTAAAAGCCGTGAGCATCATCTAATTCTTGTAACATATCACGTTCCATTGAAGCTTTTCGATGTTTGTACGTGCTTTCATCAAAATCGTTCATTTCTGCCTCAAGTATGGTGAGTCGTTCATTTTGGTCTTGTTTTTGCATCGCTGCACCCACAATTAAAAATTGCACATAATCCGTTGCTTTTGATTCAAAGGTGTGATTTGAGATCTCACCAGTATCAGAGGCGTGCATCGATTCTCTAGCAAGTTCTACTTTCTCTTCTGTTACAGGTCCCCCCCATGTTCCTTCGAGTTCTTCAAAAACCAATTCTCTCATCGTCATATCTGTAGGTAGTTGATTGATATAGACCAATAATAAAACAATGGTTATAAACACGAGATAGATACTCTTTTTTGAAAAAATCTTATAGCATTCCTGAAGATACATTGTTTTCTCCGCCTTTCCTTAATTTACTATCTGTTGGTTTCTGTATTGCCAGTAAATGAGTAAGACATTTAAACTGGCGATCAAGAGGAAGACGGCAATAAGAAGATAAGGATACAGGATCGGTTGACCCAATAACCTAAACACGATGAATTGATCAACCAAACCTTTTACTCTCATTAGCTCTGCATAGCTAAATTGTGTCATATGCTGAATCAGTTGTTGATCAAGACCTAATTGCCGGAACAAAACTGGTGTTCCAATAATCGTTCCGCTAATAAAGAAAGTTAGCATTGCATGCCGTGTGATGATTGATAAAAATAATACCAGCAATCCAATCATTAACGATGCCAATAATTGAATACCAAGTGCAAGGGCATAGTACTGCCAAATTGTTAGTGAAAAAGGTGATTGAATAAATAAATATAAATTTTGTAATGGTACAGTTCCATCTACAAACCTACCAAATTTACTAATTTCTATAAGAACATTAATGACATGTAAGCTGACAAATAACACACCAATATAGGTAATCGAGGCGAAAATTTTTGCAAACGCAACTTTGGTTTTACCAAATTTGGTACTAACAATTAATGAAGCGACCTTCTGGCTATGTTCATCAGCGAAAACGGGTGCTAACCCCAAGATGATAAGGACGGTTAAAAAAATAAAACCCAATGTATTGATAAAGTCTACCGTACTGCTCCATGTCGTCGTTTGATAGAAACCAATCGGCTCATTTAACTGTTGAAGAAGCTCAAATTCCATTTGTGCAACTTCCGCTTGATAAGCGGTTTCTGTGGGATGGAAAGCCTTATCGCGTAAGTTCTCTTTCCGGGCTTCAAACCAATTGATATTTTCTCCAGCTTGAATCACAGAAACATAAACAGAATGGGCAGCCTGATCCTCAATGCTTTTGGGGAAAACACCTTCAAGCTCATCAGCTTCTGCCATCTCTCGGTCAACTTGCTCTTCAAGTTTCATTAATCTTTCGTTAGCCATGTCAATCTCTGTTGCTGTTAATGGTCCACGCCATTCATCATATAGAGATTGATACGTGCTTGTTTGGCGAATCGAGTGAGAGCCATCCGGTAACAACATGAAAAAAATAAAGAGAAGGAAGGTTAAATATAAACTTTTTCTTGTAAAAATTTTATAGCATTCCTGTTTGTACATCGTCTGTGACCTCCTCATTGAAGAAATATAGATACACATCTTCTAAGGTAGGTGTAACGTTAACTGCATCAGCTAAAGGTTGTTGATCACTAACTATTCGAACCTCAATCCCTGTTTCAGCCCGTTGGATATTTCCAACCTTATAACGCTTTTGTAGTTGGGATAATGCGTTTTGCTCTACTGTGCATTTCCATACTTTATCCTTAACATTGTCTAAGAGTTGCTCACTTGTACTGCGTTGAATGAGTGTTCCTTGGCGCATGAGAAGGACTTCTTTTGCGATATATTCAATATCTGACACGATATGAGTAGACAACAACACGATTCGATCGCCAGCAATTTCTGAGAGTAGATTCCGAAATCGAACGCGTTCTTGCGGATCTAATCCTGCTGTTGGCTCATCAACTATTAGTAGTTTAGGATCGTTAAGGAGAGCTTGAGCAATACCGAGTCTTCGTTTCATTCCTCCAGAATACGTTTTTAATTTTCGCTTGCGATCCTTTTGTAAGTTTACAAGCTCAAGGACTTCGTCTACCCGAGTGGTGGTTTCTTGTTTATTTAATCCTTTTAAACGCGCAAAATAAGATAAAAAACGAATAGCAGTGAAATTTCTATAAAGCCCGAACTCTTGAGGGAGATAGCCTAAGATATCACGATAACGATTGCCCATGATCGAGATGTCGTTGCCATCTAACAAGATTCTTCCTGACGAAGGATTCAAAATATCTGCTAACATCCGCATCAATGTTGTTTTTCCGGCACCGTTTGGGCCGAGGAGGGCATAAACGCCTTCTGAAAGTTCTGCAGAGAACCCTGTTACTGCTTGCTTATCTTTAAATGTTTTTGAAATGTTTTCAATAGTTAATTTCAACACGTTGTCCTCCCTCATAGGTTTGATACTTGTTTATCAATTGTTTAACTTGGAAGCTAATCAACAAACTTCCAAACCCTAGACAAATCAAGTGAATAACAATATTGATATTGAGCAATGCTTCGATCCAATGGTTATTGCTAATGGTTAGTCCAATGAACACCAGCCATAAGGATAAGAAAGTTGTCACAAATACTTGGCCTTTAAATTTGATACTTAACCATAAGGCGATGGCGATAAAAAAAGTAAATGGCGTCAACCATGTGAGCAGTATTTCTAGTATAGGCTTACCAGTGACTGGTGATATAGTTAATGTCAGCACTGTGTTTAAGGTCACATTTGTGATCCCAATTAAAAATAGCCGAGATAACATGATTTGGTCTGTAGTGAACTTGCAGGTAAGTTCGATTTCAAGCAGTCCATGTTCCCGTCCCTTAAACACCTCTAGCAACCCAATGACAAATGGAAGTGGTGCTAAGAAAATAAGGGTCAATAAAGGGTTCGCATTCGCTTGATGAGTGATTAGATAGCCGATAATAAAGAGCATCGTACAAGTGATCCAGTATATTTTACTTACTATAGTTACCTCTGTAGCTGAGCCTTTGCATAGCGTGATCAATCGTTCTATGCCATTTGCTGACTTTGTTGTTTGTGCTGGCACGTATTGACGCATGGTGTCTATGGTAGCATTTATGTCATCTTCGTCAGGGAATTTGACAAGGTAATCTGTTAATTCTTGTTCAAGCGCTTGATACTCGTTGTAATCGAAGCGTTCTTCAAGCTCATCGTTATCGGTTTTGTTGATTGGATTGAACCGACTCATCATGATCTACTCCTTTTAGTAAAGATTTTAATTTATCCTTTCCTTGCTTGAGCCTTGACTTAACCGTGGCTTCTTTGACTTCTGTTAGTTGAGCAATTTGTTTTATTTTAAGACCTTGATAAAATTTTAATATAATGACTTCTCGTTGATAAGGTGGCAACTGATCAATGGCTGCTTTCACTTTGACGCTTCTTTGCTTTTTGCTCAGAAGGTCTTCTACATTTTTTCGTTCATCGACGACTTGATGATCAATTTTGGTTATTTTGTCCTTGTATTTATAAGCACGACTTCGATAATAATCACGACAGTGGTTCACCGCAATTTTTAGAAGCCAATGTTGAAATTTTCCTTGTCCACTGTAATTTTTAATCGATTTGATCATTTTAATAAATATTTCTTGAGTCAAATCGTATGCCAAGTGATAGTCGCCAACTTTCCTATATGTATAGGCAAATATCATGCGATAGTGTTTTTTTACGAGTACTTCCATTGCTGCTTGACTACCACTTTTAATTTCTTCGATTAATGATTGATCTGATTGCATCTTCTCACCACCTCTACTTATATTAACGAAATTTTGGCTAAAAGGATTTAAGAAATGAAGAGATTTTTTAAAAATTCTTCTTGTGTTCTAATTCATAAGTGAATTTTCTTAGCCATTCAATTGGTGCACTATCGGAACGGCAATGGAGGTTCTTTTTCATACTATGAAACAATATGTGTTGAATCATTTGTGGCTAAACCTTAAGAAAAGCAAATAATAAATCAATCGTAGCAGGGATATGATACTTTCAGAAAACGCTAGAATAGGATATCGTTCCATAAAATGAAACGATCAGCCCCCAATACAGGAGCTGATCAATGTTTTGTAATATAAAAGCAACAAAAGTTTGGTCGTATTCTTATTTAATAATTCTCTTTTAAATATAGCGTTAATGTGACTTATTTTGAGTAAATGCTACCAAAATCATTTAGTGTCTTATTGCAACAATGTTTTTACTTCTTCTAAAGAAGGAACTTTCCCAGAAAGCTTCACTTCACCATTAACGACCAATCCTGGTGTAGACATAACACCAAAACTTGCAATATCTTTAAAATCCGTTACTTTTGAAATTTTGGCTTCTATATTCAACTCATTCAAGGCTTTTGTTACAACCTTTTCAACCCGTTTGCAATTTGAACACCCTGGTCCCAATACTTTTATTTCCATGCTTAACCTCTCCTTTTTTTAAAATAGGGTATGAATCATATTAAATAAGTATCCAATTAGTAATATACCAACAACGATAATCGTGATAAAACTAAACAACAATTTTCTTTTAATGACTTTTGACAACATAATTAATGATGGTAATGATAAGGCAACTACAGACATCATAAATGCGACAATTGTACCTGCTTCAACCCCTTTAGCAAATAATGCATCTGCAATAGGCAATGTTCCAAATATATCCGCATAAATCGGAACGCCAATTATAGTAGCAATCACGACAGCAAATGGATTACTTTCTCCAATAACGGCTTCAATCGATGATTGTGGAATCCAGTTATGAATAATGGCTCCAATACCAACACCAATTAACACATACAACCAAACCTTTGAAACAATTTCTTTAACTTGCTCAATAGAAAAATGGATACGATCTTTAAAACGTAGTTGTGCGTCATCTTGAGCTTGAAGCGGTGCTTTCATAGCAAACGACTCGACTTGGTCAGATAATGGCAATGCTTCAAGTATAAAACCACTAGCAATGGCAAGTAATACACCAAAAATTAAATAAAGTATGGCTAGTTCCATACCAAAATACGAGCTCAACATTAAAAATGAAGCCAGATCAACCATTGGTGATGCAATTAAGAATGAAAATGTAACCCCGAACGGAAGTCCAGCTGATGTAAATCCAATAAAGATTGGAATGCTCGAACAACTACAAAAAGGTGTCAAGACACCTAAAAAAGCACCGGCAATCGTTCCTTTAAAGCCTGACATCCCACCTAAAATGCGTTTCGTTCGTTCAGGTGGAAAATAGCTTTGAATATAAGATATAAAAAAGATCACGACAGTCAATAAAATAAATAACTTAATCGTGTCATAAATGAAAAAATGAATGCTTGCACCAACCGGACTTGCAGAATCGAGCTGAAACACATTTTCGACTAATTGTGTAACCAGTTGATAAAGCCATTCCATTCTTAATAACTGATCACTTAACCACTGAAACCATTCCACATAAATCCCTCCATTCAACTAAGAAAGTTAGCGGCATTTTCATCTGTTAATTCGTAAATCGTGTAACGACCCATTTTCTTTGCCACAATAACTCGACCGCGCTCTAACAATTTTAGGTGATGTGTTAGCGTTGAATTTGGTATTTTAAAAGCAGAAGCTAGTTCACACAAACAACACGGTGCTTCTAATAAGATAGCGATAATTTTTAAACGAACCGGATCTGCTAATGCTTTGTAAAAATCAGCCTGCTCGAATAATTGTTGTTGATCGTTAATGATTGGGAAGCTCTGCTCTGCTTGTCTAAGCATCTTATTAATTTCAGCTTCAGGTTTAACGGTATATGAATAATTCACTAAAGATTCCTCCATTCATTATTATTAAACTAATTTTATAGTTTTATATTAGCACTAACATTTTTAAAAGTAAATAACTATTGTTAGTTTCCATAAATGAAAAATTTAAAAAGGGTAGAAAAGTAAATTTTGATTGGTTTCTAGACCAAAAGATTTTATACGGTAAATGTAAGTTAAAACGTGAAGAGGATAATCAGTGAAAGATTAGACAAGTGGAGAAGTAGAAAAAATGGACCACCAAAAGCACGTCTGGAGGTCCATTTTTGTTAGAACTCGTAATATTTACTCGATTACTGAGTTAAAACGGGATGATCGAGGTTCTGATTAAGCTTGATTTCATCTGCATAATACCCAGGGAAGTTTTTGAATATCCCGTGGGCAGGTGAAATACAAATATGGTCTTTATCACTTAAAAAAGCACGATTATCGGCAAAACCAAAAGCATGATCAGTTTGCTTTAATAAATATGTTCGCATCGGGGTCGAAGGTTTAATCTCATCTTTAAATGTTTGATAAAGTGAGAGCGCTTTTTCTTTATTCAAATCATCTGATGAATACAATAAACGAACGATGTGTATATACACGCCTAATAAAGCTTCGTTGCTTTTTAAGTTAGCGATCCGGTCAGAATCTTCAGTAAGAAACTCGACGTATTCCCAAGCCACTTGCGGTAACTGATCGATCGTTCCCGCTAGGTATTCAGTAATAAAGAAGTCAACGATACTGAGCGTATAGAGATGGCTATCTTTTTGCGCGAGCTTTTCTTGGAGGTCAGCTATTAAAATGTTTCTTAAAAATTGATTTTCCGAGCGAATACGTTGATGGTCCGATGAAAAAAGGGCATATTGATACAGTTGCATCGCAACAAAAAAACGATCATGCTTTGCTAGCTTATAAGCTGGAAAATCACCGATAGCAATTTCATTTTTAAATAAACACGTGATTAAAAGAAAAGCAGTAATAAATGTAAGTGACACGACGATCGTCAACCAAAGCGAAATGATTAATGGGTTTGATGAGATTAGCATAAAAATAACCCCGACACAACTTAGTAAGAGCCACCATAATAAAGTAAAGATAGGTCCGGCAAGTATCGCTTTGGCAAGTGCTTGTTGGAGCTTACTAAATGTTGCATCTGTTTTCACTGCTTCTATATCTGGTATAACTATTCCTCCGATTAAAGTGGCAGCATTAGGTCGTAATTTGAGCTTCCAGCGTTGACCTTCTTTAATGAAAAAGAGACATGTAATAAAAATTGCTCGAATTTTCACATCATTTTTTGAAAAGCTGAAGGCATGGCCAAGTTCGTGTACACCCACAGCTATTGTGTAAGTGAGCATAAAAATAATCACTTGAAGATACCAAGGGAGTAACGTTAATGCTGGCGGTATGTCTATCTTCTCTCCAAAGGATCCTAATAAAAAACCGAATCCGGCAGAAAAGAAAAGTATGATTATATACTTTAATAGCTTATTCATATGTCATGATCTCCTTTAATCTAGCTTTTAAATGTTGTAAATAAAGGTATGTATTTCCTGATTATTATTATAGCGTTGTTATTTGTTTGTGTATAGATGTGATTCAAATAAGTATAAAATGAGTGCTCACTCCAATAAAGTTTTTCATCCAGTCAAGCGGTAAATGATCATCGATGTTAAAACTGATATTTAGACCGTTATTTATTAATCAGCAAATTGATTTAACAAATAAATAATGAAAATTAACATAATTATATGTTAACTTAAACATATAATTAATTTTTTTATCTGTTTTTAGTGTTTTTTTAACAAAAAATATTTACTTTCGATCATTTCATGTTACAATAACGTTATAATAATTGAAAGCGCTTAACAAGAGAGGTGAGACTTATAATTAGAAAATAATACCTGTGTCAATCTGATTAAACCATAACCAAATATTAAGAGAGGGTGTTTTAAATGGATTTTAAAGAGATAGCTAACGAAATTATTGATGCTGTTGGTGGAGAATCGAATATAAGTCATGTAACACATTGTTTTACTAGACTCAGGTTTGTATTGAAAGATGAAAAATTAGTAGATGATGAAAAAATTAAAACAACTCAGACGGTTATTTCAACAGTAAGTAGTTCTGGCCAGTATCAGGTAGTCATTGGAAATAAAGTTGGAAAAGTATTTAGTGAAGTTGCAAACTTATTAGGGATAAGTACTGACGATGGTAAAGAAAGTGAAAATAATGAAATAAATAACGAGAAATTTGCTAATAAACTATTAAGGATATTATCAGAAATTTTTACACCAATTGTGCCTGTAATTGCAGCTGCGGGGCTAATTAAAGGGTTACTTACTGCAGCAAATATGATCGCTTCAAATTATGGTCATGATATAACAACTTCCGATACGTATGTACTCTTATTTGCGGCCAGTCAGGTTATATTCTACTTTATGCCGGTTTTCCTTGCCTATACAACTGCCCGTGCGATGAAAACGAGTCCTTATATTGCAATGACATTAGGTGCTTTTTTATTATATCCCGCTGTAAATGAGATGATGCTTGATTATACAACAAAATCTACAATTTTTGGACTGCCAGTAATTAAAGGAGCATGGGGTTCGGGAGAGACGTTAAGAATATTTAATTATGTAGAATCGGTAATCCCAATTTTAATTTCTATTATTGTTCTATCATTTTTAGAAAAATGGCTAAAGAAAGTCGTACCTGAAGTTGTACAAATTATTCTTGTTCCAGGAATATCATTGATCGTTATGGTGCCAGTAATTTTATCTATCACGGGTCCAATCGGTATTTATGTAGGTAATATCATTCAAGTTGTTTATGACACTATTATTTCTTATAATGCAACAATTGGCGGAGCTTTAGTAGGTGGACTATGGGGAGTCTTGGTTGTATTTGGGGCTCACCGAGCATTATTGCCAGTTGGATTAAATGATGTAGCCATATTAGGTAGACAAAATTTATTAGCATTTGCTGGTGCAGCTAATTTTGCACAAGGTGGAGCTGTTTTGGGAGTAATGTTAAAAACTAAAAATATTGCTTTGAAAAATGTGTCTCTTTCAGCATTAATTTCTGCCGTACTTGTAGGTATAACTGAGCCTGCAATATATGGTGCAAACTTAAGACTTAAACGCCCAATGGTAGCAGCAATTATTGCTGGCGCTATGGGAGGAGCCGTGATGGGATTTGGCGGTGTTTACGGAGATGCATTTGCGAATAATGGAGTTCTAACTATATTTACTTATGCAGCTTTTGGTATGCGAATTTTTATTTATTATATTGTTGGCTGTTTAATTGCTTTCTTTGGAGCTACTGTACTTACTTATATTCTTGGGTTTGAAGATTTACCGACGACTGAAAAAAGAGCAAGTTAATAAAAAGAATATAAAAAGAGGTGGGATAAAGACTAATTTATAGATAGAACTGTTTAATGAGAAGTAAATGCTATTTAGTACTTGGAGGGATGAACAAATGAGTAAAAGCTTATTTTCAAATGATTTTTATTGGGGAGCAGGATCCTCTGCATTTCAAGTAGAGGGTGGATGGGATGCAGATGGTAAGGGTTTAACTGTAGCTGATGTGAATGCATTTAAGAAATCTGAATATCAAGCTGATACTAAGGTCGCTAGTGACTTTTATCATAAATTTGAAGCTGATATTAATTTAATGGCTGATTTAGGGTTAAAAATGTATAGATTTTCTATTTCATGGGCTAGAATTTTTCCAGACGGAGAAGGAAAAATTAATCAAAAAGGTATTGATTACTATAATAAAATTATTGATTTGTTAATTGAAAGAGATATTGAGCCTTTTATAACTTTATATCATTTTGATTTACCTTATCATTTAGTAGAGAAGTATAATGGTTGGGAATCAAAAGAAACCGTAGCTGCATTTGCCGAATATGCAAAAACATGTTATGAAAACTTCGGCGATAGAGTAAAAAAGTGGCAAATTCATAATGAACAAAACTTAATGATTCGGGTTAATGAGCGAATGAATATATATGAAGATAAAGGTAATGTTGAACAACTAAGAATTCGCATGGATCATAATATGTTTTTAGCGTATGCAAAGGCTTCTGATTTATGTCATGAGTTAGTTGATAATGGTCAAGTAGGACCGTCGATTTCTTCGACAGTTACTTATCCAGCAACAAATAAACCGCAAGATGTTATGTCTGCAATATGGAATAACAGATTAAAGACTGACTACTGCATTCACACGCATGTCTTTGGAGCGTACCCAGATTACTATATAAACTACTTGGATGACGTTGGACTTAATCTGGAAATAACAGATGAAGATTACGATGTGATGAAAAAAGCTAAAGTAGATTTTATTGCTGTTAACTATTACAGAACTATAACAACAAAATATTTAGAGCCAACTGATAAAAATCTTAAAGGTACAAAAATCAAAGGCTTTAATGAAGTGGATTATAACATGTATGGTTATTGGGAAATTATAAAAAACGAAAATCTTGAAGAGACTGAATATGGAGCCCAAATAGATCCAGTTGGATTAAGAATTGCATTAAATGACTATTATTCTAAATATCATAAGCCACTAATCATTACAGAGAACGGATTAGGAACAGCTGATGAGTTAACGAAGGAAAACAAGATACATGATGGCTATAGAATTGACTATATTCAATCTCATATTCGTGCAATTTCTGAAGCAATAAATGATGGCGTTGATGTATTTGGTTATTGTGTATGGTCATTTACAGATATTTTAAGTTCTCATCAAGGCTTTAAAAAAAGGTATGGGCTCGTTTACATTAATAGAACGGATTTTGAATTAAAGGATTTAAAGAGAATACCTAAAGATAGTTATTATTGGTATAAAAAAGTAATTGAGACTAAAGGAAGTAGTATAGATGAGCGTTAATTGCTTTTGAATAAAAATCACTAACTAAAATTGAATTTAGATGGAAATAATGGATGGACGTTGTGGATTAACAATGGAAACGATAAGGGCATGGTTATACGCCTTAAAGCTCGTTTATTTAATTAGGGTGACATGCCCGCTCTATACGGATTGAAATATTCAATCTCATCTAATATTCACATTGTATAAACATAAAAACACTGTCCTAAATAACGAGCTTGTTACGTGTTCTTTAGTGTTGGTAAGTGCTAAGTGCTTAAAATAGATCACAAATCTATTAAAAATGATTAATACATTAATTTTCAACAGCGATTACTTCGACACCAAGTTTTCTAATTTCATTTTTCTCTCTAAGGTCTATTTTGGAATCTGTAATGAGTACGTCAATATGACTTAAATCACAAACAGGGAAATTTGTATTAATGCCAACTTTAGAGCTATCTGCTACAATAATTACTTTTTTTTCAGCATTTCGTATCATTAGTTCATTGACTTTAGCTTCATGTATATTGTTTGTTGTTATGCCTTTTGATGCGCTGATACCTGAACAACCCAATATGGAAATATCGGCATGGATGTTTTGTATTCCATAAATTGTCATATCTCCGACCACTGCTCTTTTGGGGCTTCTAAGCTCGCCACCGGGAATTAAAATGGTTAGATTAGGATTGTTTATATAATTTACAACGTTTAAATTATTCGTTACTACAATATTATTAATACTATCTAAATGATTTAAACTTTCAATAGCGGTATTACTAGAATTAATATAGATAGTCTGATTATTAGAAATATATTGAGCTGCTTTTTTTGCAATAGATAAGCGACTTGATAGTAATATCTTATTATTAGAGACTTGATTTTGAACGAGTTTAGCTCCGCCATGAACCCTATTAACTAAGCCGGTTTTTTCAATAGATATTAAATCTCTTCTAATGGTCATAGAAGAAACATTAAGTTTTCTTGATAAATCTGTAATGCTTTGATAGTTATTCTCTGATTTTAATAATAAATCAACAATTTGATCACGTCTATTATTAATTTCTTTAGTCGAACTTTTCATAAAAACACTCCCATAATGATATTTTCAATATAACTTTATCATTATTCGTGTGCAATAACAACATTATATGTTGTTATTAACATTAAATTTCAAATTAATATTAGGAGGAATAAGAATGAATAATATTTCAGAAGTTACAAAAGAAAAATGGTTAAAAGCTACTTTTCCAGAGTGGGGAACTTGGTTAAATGAAGAAATCGCTAATAAAGAAGTTCCAAAAAATTCTTTTTCGATGTGGTGGTTAGGGTGTACAGGGATCTGGCTCAAAACTTTTGAAGGAACAAATATTGTCATGGATATGTGGAATGGAACAGGGAAAAGGAGCCATGGGAGTGGAAAGATGAGAAAAGGTCATCAAATGATGCGCATGTCAGGAGCCGAAAACTTACAACCTAATAGGAGAAATGTTCCGTTTGTTATTGATCCTTTTGAGATTAAAAATGTTGATGCATTAGTTGTGTCGCACATTCACTCAGATCATTTAGATCTAACGACTGCAGCTTGTGTTCATAATAACTGTCCAGACGCTAAATTTATTGGCCCAAAAGAAGTTGTACAAAGTTGGCTAGAGTGGGGAATCCCGAAAGAAAAAACAGTAGTCGTTCGTCCAGGAGACGAGGTTAAACTTGGTAGTGTAAATATTAAAGCATTAGAATCTTTTGATCGTACAGCCCTAATTACAGAGAATGATCCTGAAGTTAAATTGGCAGAGAATCCAGTTATTGATATGGACGATATTGCGGTAAATATTCTATTTGAAACGTCAGGTGGCAATTTATATCATGGTGCAGACTCTCATTATTCTGTTATGTTTGCAAAACATGGAAAAGAGAATGACATTGACGTAGCGTTAATAAATTTCGGTGAAAACCCAGTAGGTATTCAAGATAAAATGACATCAGTAGATGTTCTGCGTATGGCAGAATCTCTAAAAACTAAGGTAGTCATACCGGTTCACCACGATATTTGGACAAACTTTTATGCGGATCCAGAAGAAATCGTTAAATTATGGGAATTTAAAAAAGATAGATTATCTTATCAATTTAAACCCTTTGTTTGGCAGGTAGGTGGAGATTATACTTACCCACAAGATATAAAACATATCCGTTATATGTTCGACCGAGGATTTAATGACGTATTTGAAAATAAAAATGATCTTCCATTTGATTCATTCTTATAAAAATAAAAAATTCTAGAGATAAATTTAAATTTAGAAAGCGAAGGAGCGATAGTCAATGCCAATACCAAATTTGCAAGTTGCTTTAGATCACTCAGATGTTTCAAGTGCTGTAGAAACAGCAGTTATAGTGGGGAATGAAATAGATATTATCGAGGTGGGTACAGTACTGTTATTAGAAATTGGTAGTGAGGTTATCAAGACTTTAAGACATATATTCCCTGATAAAATTATTATTGCCGATACTAAGTGTGCCGATGCTGGTGGGACAGTGGCGAAAAATGTTGCTAACCGAGGTGCAACATGGATGACCTGTATGTGTAATGCAACTTTGGCTACTATGCAATCTGCTACAAAAGAGATAGAAGAAGTTCAGGTAGAGCTTTATGGAAATTGGACTTATGAAGAAGCGCAAACGTGGTTAAATGCAGGGATAAGACAAGTGATTTACCATCAGAGTAGAGATGCATTGCTTGCAGGTGAAACTTGGGGAGAAAAAGATTTAACTAAAGTAAATAAGTTAATTGAGATGGGATTTAAAGTATCTGTTACAGGCGGTTTAAATGTGGATACGTTACCTTTATTTAAAGGTATGGATATCTATACTTTTATTGTTGGGCGCGGGATAACTGAGACGGATAATCCTATTGAAGCGGTTAGGGCATTAAAAAATAAAATCAACGAAGTATGGAGGGATTAAATGTGACGGTTATTGGAATTTATGAAAAAGCACTACCCAAAAATATTTCTTGGTTTGAACGTTTAAATCTAGCAAAAAAACTGGGGTTCAATTTCATCGAAATGTCAATTGACGAAACAGATGAAAGGTTATCTAGATTGTATTGGGAGGATAAAGAGATTTACGAAGTGCTTACAGCTATTAATGAGACAGGGATTGGAATTTACTCTATATGTCTTAGTGGCCACCGACGCTTTCCTCTAGGTTCGAGGAATATTGAAACGAGAAATAAATCTTTAGAGATTATGGAGAAAGCGATAAACTTAGCAAGTAAATTAGGGGTTAGGAATATTCAGTTGGCAGGTTATGATGTATATTACGAAGAGAAAAATGTATTAACACGTGAATATTTCATTGAAAACGTGTCTAAAGCTGTAAAAATGGCGGCAGCAAAACAGATGACCCTTTCCATAGAAATAATGGATGATTATTTTATAAACTCGTTAACCAAATTTAATAATATTAAGCAGCAGATACCTTCCCCTTGGTTACAAGCTTACCCTGATATCGGAAATTTATCAGCATGGCCTGAAAATGATATTGGATATGAACTTGAAGTCGGAATTGAATCCATTGCTGCCATTCATATTAAAGATACCAAAAAAATGACGCCTGATTTTCCTGGGCAATTTAAAAACGTTCCTTTTGGACGAGGTGATGTTGACTTTTTAGGCTGTTTTAAGACATTAAAACGCCTAGGCTATGAAGGTACATTTTTAATCGAAATGTGGAGTGAAGTTGATGAAAATCCAGAAGAACGGGTAAATGAAGCAAAAGAATTCTTGTTTCCGATTATGAATGAAGCAGGCTATGAAGTGGGTATTTCTTCCTTTTTAGTATAAAAAATAAAAGGTATTTCTTCCTTTTAATTGTGAGAGAGGTTAGCTATGAAACAACGAAAACAGATAATTGATGAAATGAAAGAACGTGTTTTTAAAGCAAATCTTAAACTTCCTGAATTAGGTTTAGTAGTTTTGACGTGGGGAAATGTTAGTGAAATTAATCGCGAACTTGGTGTGATTGTTATTAAACCGAGTGGATTGGACTACTCGCAAATGACTTCAAGTCAGATGGTTGTAACTGACATGGAGGGGGAACCGTTAGAAGGAGGATTAAAGCCGTCTTCAGATCTTAAATCTCATGTCATATTATATCAACATTTTGAAGAGATAAGCGCAATTGTTCATACACATAGTCGTTATGCAGTATCATGGTCGCAGTCAGGAAGAGACTTACCTGTTTATGGTACAACGCATGCGGATACTTTTTATGGGCCAGTTCCTACGACGCGTCAATTAAATAATGATGAGGTTGATAATGAATACGAGATGAATACAGGAAAAGTGATTGTTAAGACGTTTCAAGAGCGTCAACTTAGTCCTTTAGCAATTCCAGGTATACTTGTGAATGGCCATGGACCATTTACATGGGGGGCTAACCCTAACGAAGCAGTGGAGAACAGTTTAGTATTAGATGAAATATGTTCTATGGCGCAATTAACCGAAACGATAATGACATCAGACAATTTTTTACCGCAATATGTGCTAGATAAACACTATTTTAGAAAACATGGAAAAAATGCATACTATGGTCAAAAATAAAAAAATCTTTTTATTGTTGTTTTATCATGGTTAATCGGCCGTAAAACGCCACTTCGAAATGGTGAGCAAAGATCAATCTATTTAAGTAGGAGTTAACGGATGCGAATGTCCTGATTCACTCAAGGACCAATCCATGGGTGAAGAACGAAAATGCTCATGGATTGACGGTTCGGTTAATAAGACGATTTTTAAATAGCGATCAAATGGAGTGGATAATATGGATGTGTATCTGGTTATAGATATAGGTACAAGTAGCACTAGAGGTATATTATATAATGATGATTCAAAAGTACTTTTAAAAGAACAAATAAAAAATAAGCCAAATTTTATTAATAATACAGTTATGCAGGATGTCTTTACTTGGGATCAGGTAGTGGATAAAATACTAAGAAAAGTAAGTTTATTTGTTAATCAGAAGAATTTTATATTAAAAGGGATATTTGTTACGTCTCAAAGATCTTCACTAATTTGTTTAGATAAGAATGGGATAGCTTTAATGCCAGCAATTATGTGGCAAGATACAAATGCGAATTATGTGGTGGAAAAATTTGATACTAAGAATGAATTAATAAGAGCAAAAACGGGTTCATATTTAAACCCTATATATTTAGCATCAAAAATTTATATGGTTCAAGATAAATATCCTGAGATTGCGAAAAAAACAAGAAAATATTTATCAATTGCTGACTATATAAGATATAAATTAACAGGTGAATTTATTACAGACTGTACTTATGCAAGCCGTACCCAATTATTTAATATTTATACCCTTGAATGGGATGAAGATTTATTAGAGTTATTTTCAATTGATAACACTAAATTATGTAAGGTAGATTACCCAGGGGAAAAAGGAAGTTATGTAAAAAAAGATTATCTATCCAAGTTTGAAATTTATAATGATGTTATGTATGTGTCGTCTGGAGGAGATCAACAATGTAGTGCAATTGGTATGGGAGCAGTTTCTGAAGGAGACATTGCTATTTCATTAGGGACAGGCGGGTATATCTTAGCACCCTCAGATAATTTAAACACAACGTCTTCTGTAAATATCAACTGCCACTCTTCTAAAGACTTTTTTATGTTAGAATCAATCTTGCCAACTGTTGCCTTAGCCATTGACTGGGTTAAAACTGAATTATTTTCTAGCATGAATGAAAAGGATTTCTATAATTTCATTTCAACGTCTATTAAAGACAAAAAAACACCGATTATTAATTTCCCTCATTTTCAAGGGAGAGGTACACCTGATTGGAATTTAAAAGCGAAATCAATATTTTTTGGTATCTCATATTCAACGAAAAAAGAAGATCTCTTACTTGCAGTTCTGGAAGGGATAGCTATTGAATTAAGGAATAATATAGAAATTATTCAATGTTTTATATCTGAGGAAATAGAACAAGTGAGAGTATCTGGCGGGTTATCAAATAATGATGGAATTAACCAACTGATAAGCGATATGTTAGGAAAAAAGGTTGAAAAATGTTCAGATAGTGAATCAACCGCTTTTGGTGCGTTCATAATTGGGTATTGTGCAATAAATAATGTAGAAATCAATCATTTTTATTATAAACACTATAGAACCTTAAATAATAAAATATATTACCCATCACTAAAAAATAAAAGCTATTATGATGAGAAATTTTATGAATGGAATAAACTTTATGATAAATTATATTGAAAAGGGTATATCATTCTTAATAGTATAGCTTTTAAGCGATATTTTTTAAAAGCTGTTAATGTTTACAAGTAAAATAAAAAGAGCTTCTTCGCTGATCAAAGGATTAAAAGTAGTACTACCAATAAAGTAAAATAATAAAAAAATAACAATAAAAGTCAGCAGTATTGTGCTGACTTTTATTGTACAGATTATTTTATAGCCGCCTTAATTTGAAGTATGCTTTCAACTACACGAATTACCATCAAATGTAAATTCGGTGATGGCGCAAAAACCATCCTCTTCGTTATAATCAACTGTTACACTTGTGTTATAAAGGTATTGTTGTGTGACATAGTCAACTTGAATAGCCATGCCATGAGAGTAATAGAGTGTATCAAGCTTTCGTGGTTGGTCAAAGATGAATAAAAAGTTAACCGCCAACCCACAACCACCAGCTACATGTGCATCGATTCTAGGTAAAAGATGTTCTGCTAGTGTTAATGACTGCAGTTGATTTTTAGCTTCTTTCGTCATGGTAATCATCATGGCATTGTCCTCCTGATTACTGATAAATAACGTTACTACTCATGTTTCGTATAACGTAAAATCGGCTTTCTAGAGGCTTTGGTTTCGTCTAATCGGCCGATTACTGTCGTATGTGGTGCTTCCAATACCATCATTGGATTTTCTTCTATTTCTTTAGCAATCTGTATCATCGTGTCGGCAAATGCATCTAACGTTTCTTTTGTTTCGGTTTCTGTTGGCTCAATCATTAAAGCTTCTTCCACATTTAAAGGAAAATAGATCGTTGGTGGATGGTAGCCGAAATCAAGCAAGCGTTTAGCGATATCAAGTGTTCGGACACCAAGCTTTTTCTGGTTTATGCCAGATAAAACAAACTCGTGTTTACAAATTTGTGGGTAAGGTGCTACAAAATAAGGTTCAAGTCGCTTCTTTAAGTAATTCGCATGAAGCACCGCTGATTCCGATACTTGTCGGAGTCCCTCTGGTCCCATTGTGCGAATGTAAGTATAGGCACGGACTAGAATGCCAAAGTTTCCATAATAGCCTTTTACGCGTCCGATTGACAAAGGTTCCTCTGTATCAAAACGATACTGATCGCCTTCTTTTGTAATTCGTGGTACAGGCAAATAAGGCGTCAATTCTTTTACAACACCGACTGGGCCGGCGCCAGGTCCACCACCTCCATGAGGTGTGGTAAAGGTTTTATGCAAGTTTAAATGGACGATATCAAAGCCCATTTTGCCAGGGGTTGTTTTGCCCAAGATTGCATTCGCGTTGGCACCATCATAATAGAGTAACCCGCCTGCTTGATGGACAATATCAGCAATTTCAATAATATCTTTTTCAAATAAACCGAGTGTACTTGGATTGGTTAGCATTAAAGCTGCTGTATCATGATCGACATGTTCTTTTAAGGCTTCGACATCAACGCGTCCATTGGCATTTGACGGGATCGTGACCGTCTCGAATCCAGCGACGGCTGCACTTGCTGGATTGGTGCCGTGGGCGGAGTCTGGTACAAGTACTTTTGATCGGTTTTCACCGTTTTGTCTATGGTAGTTCTTTGCAATCATTAAGCCGGTCCATTCGCCTTGGGCGCCTGCGGAGGGCTGTAAGGTTACGGCATCCATACCAGATATGACGGCCAAATCTTCTTGGAGTTGATATAATAACTCAAGTGCTCCTTGAATAGTTTCTTCTGGTTGATACGGGTGAATCCGGCTAAACCCTTCTAAACGTGCAACATCTTCGTTTAGTTTCGGGTTGTATTTCATTGTACATGAGCCAAGCGGATAAAAGCCACTATCAACGCCATAATTTTTGTTAGAAAGTGCGGTGTAATGACGAATAAGCTGAAGTTCTGGTACCTCTGGAAGTTCAGCTTCTGTTTCTCTTAATAAATGGCTTGGAAATTTATCATTTAACTCGATCGTATCGACGTCACTTTCTGGAAGGTCGACAGCTGATCGATCAGATTGGCTGATTTCAAAAATCAGGGAGTGGTATGGCTTCATCTATAATGCCTCCAATACAGTTATAAATTGATCGATTTCTGCTTTGGTTCGTTGTTCAGTGACAGCTATGAGCATATGGTCCGCCATGTCGTAATCCATACTTAAATCAAATCCGCCCACGAAACCCGCCTCAATTAATTTGCGGTTGGCTGTGTTAGTAGATACCGGTAATTTAATGACGAATTCATTAAAAAACGGTGCGCGATTAATCACGTTAAAGCCTTTCTTAGACAGTTGTTTTGCCATATAGTCTGCCTTTTCTACATTTAATTGAGCCATTTTTCGGATGCCTTGTTTGCCGAGAGCAGACATGCAGACAGCTGAGGCCAATGCGTTCAATGCTTGATTTGAGCAAATATTAGATGATGCTTTTTCTCGACGAATATGTTGTTCGCGTGCCTGTAAAGCTAAGGTGAAGCCGCGCTTGCCATTGGCATCTAGTGCTTCTCCAACGATGCGACCAGGGATTTTACGCATTAATTTTTTGTTAACGGCAAAATAACCACAGTGTGGGCCACCGAATGACATCGGTATGCCTAATGGTTGCATATCGCCAACAACGATGTCAGCCCCTAAATGTCCTGGGGATTGAAGTAATGCTAAAGCTAATGGATTTGCACTAACAATCAATAGAGCACCATGTGATTCGGCTATTTGTTTGATTTGAGCTAAATCTTCAACAGATCCGAAAAAGTTAGGATATTGGGCGATGATTGCTGCTGTATCTTGATCTATCTTTTGTTGGAGTTCGTTTAAATTGGTGATTTCATCTAATAAATTAATCTCTTCAACCGCATAAGCTAAACCGCTAGCATTGGTGGTCAGGATCGCGCGTGATTCTGGGTGAACGGCCTGAGAAATCAATACTTTGGACCGTTTGGTTGATGAAACAGCTAGGGCGGCAGCTTCTGCAACTGAGGTAAAGCCATCATACATAGATGAATTGGCGACATCCATTCCTGTTAATTCACATACCATCGTTTGAAATTCAAAGATTGCTTGCAGTTCACCTTGACTAATTTCTGGTTGGTAAGGTGTGTAAGCTGTATAAAATTCTGAACGTGAAATGACATGATTGACGACACTAGGAATGAAGTGGTCATAGGTACCTGCGCCAAGAAAATAACTGTGCTGATTTGCATTTGTGTTTTTTGAAGCCAGCTGTTGCATCTTTTTCATTAAAAGCGGTTCAGGGATCGCTTTTTCGATTGGGAGCTCACCATCTAAACGAATAGAAGTGGGTAAGTCATCAAACAAGTCGGCAATTGAGTCGATGTTTAGCGCATCCAGCATCGCTTGTTGATCTTGCGCTGTATCAGGCAAATAGCGAAATGTCGATCCCATCTTATTCCTCCTCGCTAAGGAAAGCTTGATAGTCTGCTTCAGTTAACAGTGTTTCTAATTCTTGAGGCTTATTGTAGGCAATTTCGACGAGCCAACCATCTTGATAAGGATCATCGTTAATTCGCTCAGGTTCATCTTCTAACTGCTCGTTAATCGCAACAATTTCTCCCGATAGTGGCGCATAGAACTCTGAAGCGGCTTTGACTGATTCAATGACCCCAAGTGAATCGTGGGCGTTAACTTGTTGGTTTATTTCTGCATTTTCGACAAAAACGATATCGCCTAATTCTTCTTGTGCATGATTGGTTATGCCGATACGTGCGCGTTCTTCATCTAATGGTAAAACCCATTCATGTTTCTTAGTGAATCTTAATTGTGTGTTTGTCATGTCTATCTTCCTCTCCCATTTAAAATCAATCGTTTTGATGATACGCAGTCGCTTATTTTCTTTTGTAAAACGGTGTTTCAACGACGACCGCATTCACTAATCTAGAACGTATTTGTACTTGAACCTCAGTTCCTAGTTTTGCATATTCAGCCTGAACTAAAGCAAGGCCGAGATGTTTTTGTATAGTAGGTGAGTGGGTGCCTGAAGTAATAAAACCAATTTCTTGATCACTTGATGAAAATACTTTGTATCCATGTCTTGGAATCCCTTTGTCGATAATTTCTAAGCCAACGAGCTTTCTAGCCGGTTGATTCTGCTTTTCTTGCGTTAGTGCTGCTTTTCCAATAAAATCGCTACTCTTGTCTATTTTGACTGTAAAGCCAATTCCGGCTTCAAAAGGCGTGATTGATGATGATAATTCTTGACCATATAAAGCGAGTTTTGCTTCAAAGCGAAGGGTATCACGAGCGCCAAGTCCACACGGTTGGAGTCGATCATCCGCTCGCAACAGTTCTCGCCAAAGTACTTGTGCTTGTTGGTGAGGAGCATACAATTCAAAACCATCTTCGCCGGTATAACCGGTTCTTGAAACTAAAACATTAGTGATATCTGCAAGTTGAACATTTTGGACAAATCGGAATGGTTTGATCTCAGTCAAATTAGTATCCGTAAGTTTTTGTAATATGTTAACCGCTTCTGGACCTTGAATGGCAAGTTGCGCGATCTGTTCAGAAAGGTTGGTGATGGTAACATCATTCATGCGATGTGAATGGATCCAATCGAGATCTTTATCAATATTAGCGGCATTGACAACAAGTAAAAATTTCTGGTCTGCTAGTTTATAGACTAACAAATCATCGACCGTGCCCCCGTCTTGATAGCACATTGCTGTATACCGTGCTTGATTTATTTCAAGGCTTGTTATGTCATTTGTCATTAATAAATTGACAAGCTTTTCAGCAGCCTTACCTTCAATGCATATTTCACCCATGTGTGAGACATCAAAGAGTCCAGCTTTTTGCCTAACGGCGTGATGTTCATCGATAATACTGGAAAAATGAACAGGTAAAGCCCATCCGCCATAATCAATGATTTTTTTAGCTCCATAGCTTTGATAAAGACTAAAGAGCGGTGTTTGTTTTAATGGCTTGTCACTCATGTGTGACACCACCTCCAATACTATTTTTATCATAGATAACCGTCCGTAAAACACCGGCTAATGTCCTGGCTCACTCAACGACCAATTAGTGGGAGAAGAACGCCCCCCTGATTGAAGGTTCGTTTTATGATGCTTTTCCCTTGCTCCTTAATGTTCTTTTTTGTATGTACAGGTGAAATAGAGCGTACAAAAAAGGACAGGGAAGGGCTGATTACTTCTACCCTTCTCTGTCCTTTTACCTGAGAGTTTTCGCTTTGTTTAAAGCATCCCCTTTGGTGGCATCGACATGCGCTCTCCAGAGTGTCGTCCTATTATGGTTCGTTTACCTGAGAGATTGTCTCATAAGGTTTTTTTATGAGCTTGCTCCTTCGGTGGTATACCTATACGCTCTCCCATAATAATCATCCGTGCTATTTATCGTTGTTTTCTATGTTACTATACTTTTAACATTTAGGCGATAGATTTGTGAACTTTTTTTACAAAAAAATTTGTAAATGCCGAACTTTGTTGATTTAATTGTGAGAAAATTTGTGAAAAAAATAATTTTTTATTAACTTTTTCGTTCTTTTTAAATTAAATGTTCGTTTTTTATATTTTGATGTTTTAATTAGAATTTTCTGTGATTTTTCTAATTTGCGAAAAAAAGCACCTAAAATATAGGTGCTTAACAGCAAACTTCTTCTTGATTCATTTCAACTAATTCCATTTGATATTTACCAGCTTCAATATTAGGAATTAGTGCTTCAATATAAGCCTGAACATCATGTGTTTGCTCGCTTAAATCAGCAAGATTGAAATAAATAAAACCTTGTTCTCTGTGTAGAACAGTTAATTGAGTCGTTTCTTCTGTTTTAGACGTTGCAACGAGTCGACATGCCTTTCCTTTTGGTGCCATCTCGAATGAAATCGTCATCTCCCCCTTAAGTGATTATCGGCGTAAATTTAATGTGAAAAAGTAGTAAATAAGTACCTCTAAAATACTTTAAATTTTAACACAGGATTTGAGAGATATAAAGGGTGTTTGCGTGTATTTTATAAAAATGTTTGATAGCTATTTTGTATAAAATTCATTCAGAAAAAAGATCGTTTAAATCAAGTTGATTACAAGCAGACAGCAAAGAATTAGCGTAAAATTAAATTTATTTGTATCAACATTCGAGCAAGGATTTTTTTGTGATTGATTACCATCAGTTAAAGAATGTAAAAACCAGCAATTTGATCTTGTTGGTCGAAAGCTAATTGAAAGCGAACCACATCGTTTTCAAACATGCCATCTAAATAAATAATTCGATAATCGCCATCCGTTGTCATTTTACTATCTTTAATTTCGATAAAATCACCAACTGATGCCGTAAGTTCAGTCCATAATTCTTCAAGTGTTTCGACAGGTAAGACTTCCTGCATTGTAGTATCTAAATCGTTTCTGGCTTCATGGTATGTTTCATTATTAAGTGCTTCAATAAAGTTCTTGGCTATATTAATGATCTCATCGTTATGGTCTACAAGACGATCACTATTTTCTTGGCAACCGACCATAACAATAGCGCTAAATATGATGAACAGATAAATGTTAATTTTAAACATTTACTTTACAACCTCCCTTTATGATAATGGTTTAATCGCTGGTATGTTTTATCCAGTTAACGATATCATCTATTACAACATCCTCGACATGGCCGCCCTGATGGTATTCTTCTATCGTTCCTTTACCTTCTCCTTGATAATTGATGAAAAAATGGTTGAGATCAGGATATAAAATAAAATGCGCATGATCACGATCTGCTAAAAGAGATTGATAAGCTTCAAAATCCTTTTCAACATTGACTTGAAAATCCTTTTCACCCTGTAGGATAAGAAGGGGAACGGATTGTTCTCGTAGTACTGCTTCACTGTTGAAACTCTCCATTTCTTTTAAATAGTAGCCCGGTAAGCCAAAGATCGTCTCATTAATACTTTCTTCAAGTGTTAGGTCAGCAAGTTGCTGTGCTTTTTCGTATTCTGTAATGAGCTGTTGGTGATTCGTTTCGTATAGCGTGCTATCCGGATCCAAGTCTTCTAGTATAGCTAAATTCTGATCGTAAATAATTTCCCATAAAGGTCTTGGTGAACCAGCCATGATAATTAATCCAGCTAGGTTTTCACTAGCGTCATAAATACGCGGGGCGAGCATTCCTCCTTGACTGTGTCCAATAAGAAAGATTTTTTCATTATCTATACGCGAATCATTTTGTAAGTGTTGGATTGCTCGGACAGCATCTTCAACGGTCTCTTCATAGACGGTAAAGGTGAGTAAGTCTTCTTCGGTGAACGAATCTTGATAGGTATAAGTACGTTTGTCATAGCGCAAAACGGCAATTTCTTGTTCTGTAAGAGCCTGGGCTAAATCTTTAAATATGTTGTAGCTGTAAACAGATTGATCACGATCGCTTGGACCTGATCCATGGACTAACACGACAGCCGGAACAGGTTCATGAGCTGAAGGTAGGGTTAAGATACCTTCCAGTGGATAGGCCGATCCTTCACCAATAACCACTTCTTCTTGAACAGATTGATGAGAACAGGAGAACAAAACTAATAAAAACGTTATGCTAATAAAAAGTAAACCGTTAGTTTTGATAAGGTACACGCCCTTTCTTTTCTCTTGTGGAACTCGCTATATTTATACTATATCAATAAAATTAGAATTTTAAATATGTTTTAAGTGTTATAGGGAAAAACTAAAAATGAAAGCAGGGTGACTAAAAAAGAGAATAAAGATGAGATGGCTTTTTTCACTATGAGGATGGATTGAAGTTATTAAATAATTAAGATAGCTAATCGGTGCAAATTCATCTAGAAATGCTATAAATCTAAACACTCATTTTCTTTACAATAGGCGAGAATTCTTGGTTTTCTTTTGTAATATCTCTAAAGCTTGCGATTAGTTGTTGGAAAATATGTTCCCATGATTGAGTCATAGCAAACTGTCGAGCAGCCTTAGAAAAATGATGTCGTAGTGAAGGGTTACTTAATAATGTTGTGGTTCGTTCAACAAACATATCTACCTGTTTTGGCTCACATAAATAGCCAGTTACTTTATCTGTTACTAAATGCTTGACACCGCCTGTACTTGCAGTAATAACAGGTAAGCCTGAAGCAAGCGCTTCTAGTACAACATTTCCAAAGGTTTCAGTAGGAGATGGAAACAGAAACAGATCACTAGATGCATAAATTTGTGCTAAAGCTTCTCCTTTAATAAACCCAGTCCATGTCACTTTATCGTGATGTGCACTAGATAATGCAGGGAATAATGGACCGTCACCGACCATCACTAAGTGGCTATCTTTTTTCACTTTATCAGGAAGGTGTTCGAAAGTTTCTAGTACAATATCAATATCCTTTTCAGCCGCGATTCGTCCTACATAAAGGATAATGTTATTTTCATAGATTTGATAGTGTTCTTTAAATAAATGTTTACAACGTTTAAATGGTGAAAAAAAGTGATGATCCACGCCTCTGCTCCATATTTCATAGCTTTGATTTGAGTTTTGCAGTATCAATTTCTCTTTGGTACTTTGTGATGGGACATAGATTTTTTCAAAAGGGCGATGGAACCAATCCAAGTATTTCTGGGCGTAATATTTAAGGAAATGAAGGTGGTAGTATTCTAAATAGTTATCAAAATGTGTGTGATAAGAAGCCACCATGGGTATTTGATGTTTTTTTCCATAATGCAGACCACATAGTCCGAGAGTGAACGGTGTTGCAATATGAATTAAGTTGGGTTTGAAATCATCTAAAACCTGTTTGATAGGAGCTGGATTTGGCAGAGCCAGGCGACAATTACGATACAACAAAAAGGGAACACTCGTTAAGCGTAGAATTTCTGGTGCGTTTGGGACAGGGCTAGGGGAGGTTGGGGCAAAAAGACGGTATTCAATACCTTGATTGTCTAGATAGTTAACATAACGTTCCAAAGTAAGAGCAACACCGTTAATCTCAGGTGTATAAGTATCAGTGAAAATAGCGATGCGCATGTGAACACTCCTCTATAGATGTATGATTGGATTACTTTTAGCGTATCAAAGCAATTTAGAGAACGTGTAAAGTCCTTGTTAAGAAATTGAAAAAATACATTTATTGCAGATACGTGACCATAAAATACTCATTTCAAAATAGGGAGGAGATGTCGTGTATTTAGACGGGCATTAACGGCCGCTAGTATTCTTGTTCACTTAACTAACAATCAGTGAGAGAAGGGCGAATATATTCACTTATTTATGATTATTCAATAATTGGCATCCATCGATATTATTCGACTTTTAATGTCATATTGATATATTTTTTAACTTTTATTGATGTTTAATCATTAAAATATGAACATTGAATTATTAATTTATAGATTCATTCGCTTTTTAATTGACTGACACAAAGAGCATATGTTAATTTAAGGATATGTTTAAAATTGGAAAGAGGGTCGTGTTATCCATGGATGAAAAGGTTGCTGTTTTATTTACTGGAGGAAAAGATTCATCGTTAGTAGCATGCTTAGAAGCAACAAAAGGAAGGGAGGTTCATTTAATAACATGTAATAGCGGTATTGGTATTAAAAGTGAATTATCACAATTTAGAGTAAATGAAATCGTTGATCGTTTTCCGAGTGTATCTATATCGAGAGTTATTTTAATGACAAGTGGTTTGTTTAGGAGAATAGCCATTAAAGATATTGAATCAGATATAAAGCGATGGGGAGTAAATATGGTTTTATTAGGTGACAAGATGGCTATTCACGCAGCTGCTACCGTGTATTGCTTGCAAAATCAGATCTATCGTTTAGTAGATGGTGTTGTTAAATATCAAGATGATCTTGTCGAACAAAAAACTGTAGCCATGCAATTTTTTAAAAATTATGAGTATAAATACGGCATTGCATATGATTCTCCAATTTATCACTTTGGCACAAGGAAGCAAGTAAAGTATGCATTATTAGACTTTGGTATATCAAATAAATCTTTAGAAGGTGTGTCTATTTTTGGTGATTCATTTTCTGAACCGACCGATAAGATGATTTACGAATATATGAGTGAAAAAATACATCTATGTGATGAGTACATAACACTATTAACTGAGGGGATAGAGGAAGAGGAGGTTATATGTGGTGATTAAAGCTTCAGCTCTTATTATAAAAGATCAATCCCTTTTAGCGGTTAAGAAGAAGTTGCACCCCTCTCACTTTATATTACCCGGTGGAAAATTAAAAAACAATGAAACAGCAGAGCGAGCATTAATACGAGAGCTAGCAGAGGAATTAAACTTAAGGATTAGCATGGAAAATCTTACTTTTTTACAAACATTTACTACACCTTCACAATTTGAAGATGTAACATTAACTACACATTTATACTTGGTTGAGCATGTGGCACGATTGGAAGTTGCTAATGAAATTTTAGCATTTGAATGGGTAGCTATTAAGAGCGGAAACAGAAATGATCTAGCGAGTGGCATTAAAGACTTTGCTTTACCTATAGCACGTCAACTAATAAAAAAGGAGCTGAGTTATTGATGACGGAAGTAAAACATATTATTTTTGATTTAGATAATACGCTATTTGATTTTAATGCGTGTTGGGAAAAAGCGCACCGTCAGATTTTTTTTGAACGTGGATTTGATCAATTTACCACATATGATGGTTTTATGACGATTTACCGAAAGATAGACGCATTGTTATGGGAGAAGCTATTAGCAAAACAAATCACTTTGGCAGACCTAAGAAGGCAACGGATTTCTTTAACTCTACAGACCTTTAATTTGGATTTCACTTTATTAGAAGGTGATGCTTTCTATCAAGATTTTTTTCAGTTATTACTAGCGGAACTTCAACCTAATCAACAGGTAATTGATGGTTTAAAGGAATTGAAAGTGGATTATGATCTAGTCATTTTAACGAACGGTTTAATCGAAGAACAGCAGGCAAAGGTAGAATTATTAGGTTTAACAGATATCTGCCCGATTTATATATCAGAAGCAATTGGCTATGAGAAACCTGACTTACAGGCGTTTGAACATGTTATGTCAGCTAATCAATTTCAACCGGAACAGACGCTAATGGTAGGTGATTCGTTAACTAATGATATTGAACCGGCCGAAATGTTAAAAATGAAGACCTATCACGTAACTGATGATATTATATCTTGTCTGGAAAAGATTCAACAAGGTACATTCATTACGTGAAAACGCTGGGGATGTCCGTTAAACGGATAGATGGATTATGTTTAGTCTATTGTTTTAATGGATATATAATACAAGAGAACGTTTCTTATGTTTAGAAAGGATGATTTTAATGGGTAAAGTACTCGTCATTGGAGCGAATGGTCAAATTGGAAAACACCTTGTTTCCTTAATTCAAAGTAGTGATGATTTTACAGCCAAAGCAATGATTCGGAAAGCTGAACAGGCGGATGACTTTGAAAAATTAGGCGCTGAGACGGTAGTGGTTGATTTAGAAGGTGGTATTGATGCGATGGCTCAAGCGGCTGATGATGTAGATGCAATTGTCTTTACAGCTGGATCAGGACCGCATACAGGGAAAGATAAAACGATTATGGTTGATTTGGATGGTGCTGTCAAAACGATAGAAGCAGCTAAAAAGGCTGGTGTAAAGCGTTATATTATGATTAGTTCATTTGATACGACAAGAGAAGCAATCCAATCTTCGCCGGCATCATTCGCTCCTTATGTTGTAGCAAAACATTATGCGGATGAGTGGTTAAGAGCAAGTGATTTAGATTACACGATTATCCATCCAGGTGGCTTAACGAACGATTCCGGCAAAGGAGAAGTTCAATTAGCAGAAACCGTTGATCGAGGAGAAGTGCCACGTCAAGATATAGCTGAGGTTATCTTAGCAAGCTTAATCAATAATACGACGATAAATAAAGAGTTCCAAGTTGTATCTGGTTCCCAGCCCATTGATCAGGCGATTAAATCGATATAATGATAAAAGCCATTTGCTCTATGAAGAAGCAAATGGCTTTTAAGGTTACACTTTATTTAACAACAGATCTCTTCTTTTTCCATTTCCACTAACTCTGCTTGATATTTACCTGACTTTATTTTCGGTATTAGTTTATTGATGTAAATTTGAATATCATGAGCTTGCTGTTTGATTTCAGATAGCATGAAATAAATAAAACCGTTATCTTTGTGTAGTATAGTCACTTGGATGTCCTCTCCTACTTGTACAGTTGTCACGAGCCGGCAAGTTTTTCCTTTTGGTGCCATCTCAAATGAAATTGTCAACGCCCCCTTCGGTTGTTTACAATATGATAAATTTTAACATAGGACTATATTATGATAAACCGGATTTATCTTATGTTATCGGTCTTCAAGAACTCTGTGTGTTGCTACTGATGAATGAGAAGAAGTATTCGTATAAATGCTCTAAATTACTTTCGATTTAGTTATTTATCGTTTTCATGCGATCGCACGAAAAGAGGAAAATTCGCATGAAAGTATGCGGAGATCGCACGAAAGCTGAAAAAGGAGTTCCCTTTTTTCCATAAAAGGGGTGCTAGATAGATCATAACGCCGTTGGTTACGTAACGCTCATCTATCTAGCAACACAGCTCCCATTATAGCGCATGAAACGCGTTTCAGTTCAAATTTTATCATTATTTAATTAATGAAAATCCGTTATAATAGTTAATGAATCCGTAAAAGCAGGTGATTAATATGACAAACATAAGAGATATTGCTAAAATTGCTGGTGTGTCCGTCTCGACCGTCTCGCGTGTTTTGAATCATCATCCTTATGTGAGTGAAGAGAAACGTCGCGCTGTTGAAACAGCTATGATCCAAACGAATTATCATCAGAATATGAATGCTATCCATTTAAGTACGGGTAAAACAAATATTATCGGTGTAGTGGTACCGTTTACTAATCACCCTTATTTCGGTAAATTAGTTGAAGGTATGATGGAACAAGCAGGTCAGGACAATTATAAAATTATTTTATTTCAAACGAATTATCAGCTAGAGCGGGAACAAGAAGCATTAGATATGTTGAAGTATAAGCAATTGGATGGTTTGATCCTCTGTTCTAGAGGAATAGATTGGAAACTCTTGCTGGATTATCAGGAATACGGTCCAATTGTTTTAGCAGAAAAAACGAATCCACAAACGTTTTCTGCAAGTTATATTGATCATTATCAAGCGTTTAGTGAGGCACTATCGTTCTTGTATGCCAAAGGTTATCGTAAGATCGGTTATTGTGTAGGACGCCAAAACGGTGCAAATAGTAAACAGCGGTGGCAAGCATATCAAGATTTTTTGGAAGAAAATGCACTAGAATACAATCCGGATTATACCTATTACGATTGCTATCAATTTGAAGATGGTGCAAATGTTGCCTTGAAGTGGTTAGAGCAAAAGAATAGACCTGAAGCGCTATTAGTCGCAAATGATCAAATTGCTGCTGGGATGGTAACCGTTTGTCAAAAGCATCATATTGATATCCCTCGTCAATTAGCTTTAATTGGGTTTGATAATCAACCGATTGCTAAGTTTATGGAGATAACCACAGTTCAACTCCCATTGTTCCAAATGGGACAACAATTATTTCAACAAGCATTACAAGCTGATCATATTAGTGAACATCAGTTTGTTCCTAAATTAATTGAACGTCAGACAGTATAGATTAATTGACCTAATTAGGGTAAACCTTGTTAAATTTCTTAACAAACCTGTTGTTATTCTTGCGAGAAAAATTATCATAATAGTATAGAGGATAACAGAATAGGTTAGGGGGAAATGCTTATGCAAAGTGTTGTAACAGAAACAACGAAACAATGGCCCTCCGTTTATTTTCGTGTTAACATTCCAGAACATTATCAAAAGTATTTTGAAAAAAAGTGTAAACAAATCATTGTAGAACCTTGGACTATTGGAGAAGCAGAACCGATCTCAAATGCAGATTTAACGGATTGTGAGATTATATTTACGCTAGGTTTTATCGATGATTTATCAATATTGGCCAAGGCGCCTAACGTGAAATGGGTGCAATCGCTAAGTGTGGGCGTTGATGCTTTGATAAATGATGACACTCAAAATAATGATCTATTGATTACCAATACAAAAGGGTGTACATCGGTGCCAATTGCAGAACATGCGATGGCAATGATCCTGGCTTTTTCGAAACGTCTCCCAGAGCTCCGTATTAATCAGCAACGTCAGTTGTGGAAAAAAGCTCCAGTTACAGATTTACTAAATGCACGTGTATGTATTGTCGGTTATGGTCAAATTGGCTATGAAATTGCTAAACGTTGTAAAGCATTTGGAATGAAGGTTAGTGGCTGTCGTCGTCATCCAACTGATCAATCTGATCCTTTTACTGACTTAATTGTTGGGATGGACCGTGTAGATGAAGTGATTCAAGAAGCGGATTATATTGTATTGGCCTTGCCAGCAACACCAGAAACCGATGATTTTTTAAATAGTGAGCGTATCAACCAGTTAAAAGAGGGAGCGGTTATTATTAATGTAGGTAGGGGAAATGCTATTGTTGAATCAGACCTCGTTGATGCTTTATATGATGGTCAGATTAGCGGGGCAGCACTAGATGTCTTTCAAGTCGAACCATTACCTGCTACCCATCCATTTTGGCATATGGATCAAGTTATTATATCACCGCATCAGGCTTATTTATCTCAGCAAAATATTGATCGAATTATGGCATTGTTTAAAGAGAATATCATTCGCTATCAGTCCGGTCAACCCCTTTTGAATCAAGTAGATAAGCTAAAAGGCTATTAAAATAAATGTCATTTTAATCAACTCGTCCGGATGTTTCGGGCGAGTTTTGCTGTTTAATTAAATGTGATAGGCTAACAATAGCAGTTTATTGAAAGACATGATAATCTAACATAGAGACGATACGATTTAGGGGTGTGAATGGTGGCTGTTATATTAGTAGTAGATGATGATCCGCATATCCGCAAATTAATTTCCTTATACTTAGCCGATAAACAACATCGCGTGTTAGAAGCTGTAAATGGTGAGGTGGCTTTAACAATAATGGAGCGAGAGCCAATTGATCTTGCTATTATTGATGTGATGATGCCTGAAGTCGACGGTATTACATTAACGAAAGAAATTAGAGGCTTTTACCAAATACCAATTTTAATGGTAACGGCAAAAGGTGAATCACAAGATAAGGTAAGAGGTTTTCAAGCAGGGACTGACGATTACCTAGTCAAGCCATTTGATCCAGTTGAACTCGTGCTACGTGTAAATGCGTTATTGAAAAGGTACAATTTAAGTTTAGAAAAATGCAATCGCATTGGCGATGTAGAAGTCGATTTAGATCGTCTAACTGTATCTGATCAGAGTCAGTCGATAGAATTAAAACGGAAAGAATGTGAATTACTTTTTGAACTTTCACATGAGCCCGGTCGTATTTTCACAAGGGCTCAACTTGTTGAGAAAATTTGGGGGTTTGATTATGAAGGTGATGAACGGACGGTCGATGTTCATATTAAACGGTTACGTGAAAAGTTGGAGCCTTTTAAGCAATTGAAAATAACTACTGTTAGAGGATTAGGCTACCGATTAGAGGATGTGACTTAAATGAGCAGAAGTCTTTATTGGAAATTTGTTTTCACTTTTATAACAGGGGTAATAGGTAGCTTACTTGCTTCGTATTTAATAACTGCTCTTTTCTTTCAAGATGAATATATTTATCAACAAGAAATAGAACAAACCTCGGATTATATTGCTGAATTATTAACACTAGTGGACACCCAAGATTTACCGAGGTTGTTACAATTGTTAGATGATGCCGGCGTTGAAACCGTCATTCTTGATTATGCTGGTCAACCTTTTTTACCTGAGATGAATATCGATTTTATTAATGAAGAGATGATTGAACAGGTCAAGGCTATCGATGATTCTGAAGTCGCGACATTTATTCCAGATCGTCGCCAAATGAAACGATTTATCGGGACGACGATTTATTATCAAGATCAGTCTTATTTATTGTTTGTTAATGTTGACTTTACTGATAATATAGCAGGTTCAAGGCGACTTACATTACATGCATTATTATTGACACTTTTAATTGGAAGTAGTTTTATTATCTGGGTCTCACGTTATTTTGTGGGGAGTATTCGCTCAGTGACAACGGCTGCAGAACAGTTGGCGACAGGGGATTTTACTGTTCGATTATCGACTGATAGGCAAGATGAGGTTGGGCGTTTAATGAGAAGCTTCAATGATTTGGCTCAAGCATTAGCAAATATGGATGAAGTACGTGAAACCTTTGTTAGTAACGTTTCTCATGAGATTCAATCACCGTTAACATCAATTAAAGGCTATACCCGTGCATTACAAGATGGCCTAATTGATCAGGAAAATCAAACAGAGTATTTGCGAATTATTTACCAAGAGGCCGATCGTTTATCAAGACTATCAGATAATTTATTAAGAATGGCTTCATTAGACTCGGAAAAACATCCTTATCAACCGGAACGTTATCGATTAGCAGAACAGATTAGACGTGTTGTATTATCAACAGAACTACTATGGCAAGAAAAAAATATAACCATTCATCTTGATTTAATGGATCGTGATATTGTTGCTGATCAAGATTTGATGGAACAAGTTTGGTTGAATTTACTTGTTAATGCGATAAAATATAATCATCAGGGTGGGGACATTCATATCTCTAATTACATCGAAGAGCACAATCATGTGATTCGAGTTAATGACACAGGTGTTGGTATTCCAGAAGAGTCGCTTCCTTATTTATTTGATCGTTTTTACAAAGTCGATCAGGCACGTTCTAACAACCATTCAGGTAATGGTTTAGGTTTATCGATTGTCAAGAAGATTATTTTATTACATGGAGGATCTATCAATGTAGTCAGTGAAATAGGCGTAGGAACAACGTTTTTTATACGTCTGCCTTCGGAGTGAAAAAAAAACGCGTTAGTTCATATTCAGTTCATAATTGTCGTATATACTAAGAGCAAATCAATAAAATGAGGTGACTGAGTTGGCTAACTTTGACTTATTGATAAGTCTAGAGCGTAATAATAAAGGTTACTTAATAACAGAAGAAAAGTCTTTAATGGAACGAATTGCAGCATGGTTATGTGAAGAAGAAGGCGTTAATGCTGTCGTTTGTAAAAAAAATAAAAATAAGTAAAGGTAGTGGTGCAGTATGTTTTTTCATCCTATGGATATTTTAATATTTATCGCGTTAGGTTTAGCGATGTGGGCACAGTCAAAAGTACAAAATAACTTTCATAAATACGCTCGGGTCCAAGCGAGTGCGCAAATTACTGGACTTCAAGTCGCTCGTCGGATTTTAGATCAAAATGGACTTCATGATGTAATGATTGAACGTTCTAATCGAGGCGATTTATCTGATCATTATGATCCAAGGGCTAAAACCGTTCGGTTATCAGGTCCGGTTTATAGTGGTTCTTCAATTTCTTCTTTGGCCATTGCCGCCCATGAAGTTGGACATGCGATTCAACATGGTCGTGGCTATGCAATGCTTAAATTTAGAACGGCACTATTCCCAGCCGCTCAATTGGGGTCAAGAATGGCACCGCTCCTATTCTTAGTTGGTTTCCTGTTTTTTGGTGCAGGTTCGGTTCTAGGAAATCAGGTGATTGGTATCGGAATTGGTTTGTTTGCTGCTGCGGTGTTATTTCAACTGGTTACTTTACCTGTTGAATATGATGCGAGCCGGCGAGCCAAAAATCAATTATTGGAACTAGGTCTTGTTACTAATAGTGAGCAAGCAGGAATTAGCCGAGTATTGAATGCAGCAGCATTGACTTATGTAGCAAGCACATTAATGGCTGTGTTACAGTTGCTTAAATTTATTATGATCTTCGGGCGCCGTCGTTAAAGCGCAGAAAGGGATTATATCGTGAAGGATTTACATTTGAAAAGCCTAACAAAATACGTTTTGTTAGGCTATTTTATTTATGTCTTGCTAACCGCTGTGCTTGCCTTTGGTATTTATACACCGCCTGAACGCGATCTGAATTTCGATCAGCAACGATGGATCAGTGAAACAACAGAGCAGGTTACATTGATTGAGGATCGCGGAGATGCTTGGCAGGTGCGAATGGATTTGATTGAATCCGCACAACATTCACTTGATATTTCTTATTATGCGATGCAAGGGGGGGAGACTGTGGATCTCTTTCATGCTCATCTCCTTGCAGCAGCCGATCGAGGAGTACAGGTGCGCTTTTTAATTGATGGGATTTTTCATAATATGAGGTTTGGTCAACGAGATATTATTCGTGTTTTTAATGAACATCCTAATATGGAGTTGAGCTTTTATGAACCACTTGATCTTGCTCGCCCATGGACGTGGCATAATCGCCTCCATGATAAATTTATTGTCGCTGATCAAGCATATGTATTAATCGGGGGACGCAATATTGGTGACAAATATTTTGCACCAGATGATTATCAAGGTGTTTCTCAAGATCGAGATGTTCTAATTTTTAATGAAAATCAGCAACAGTCAAACTTGACCTCGGAAATTAGCGATTATTTTGATTATCTTTGGTCACATGAGTTTACAGTATTACAAACGAATAAAGACCTGACTCGCTGGGGCAAACGACGTGCGACAGCGGAAAAAATAAACCTTGAAACCTGTTACGAAAGCTATCAAGCGTCATCACGTGATCAATCTGAGCAGATGAACCCTTGGCGTGATCAAGCCCATCAGATAAATGGTGGTTTCTTTGTCCATAATTCAATCGAGCGATTTTATAAGCAACCTGATGTTTGGCTAGAAATGTTAGTGCTGATTGAACAGGCAGAGCAACAAGCACTTGTGCAAAGCCCGTATATCATTCCTAGTCGGCTTATCCGTGAAGATCTAGATAAACTTCGAGTTGATATTGATGATGGTATGCTGTTAACTAATGCCTTAGCGGCTACACCTAATATTATGGCGCATAGTGGTTATCGTAATCATCGCCAAACCTTGGCTGGTTCGGATTTATCTTTATATGAATTTCAAAGACCTGATCAATCACTACATATGAAGTCAATGGTAATTGATCAACAAATTACGGCAGTGGGTTCTTTTAATTTTGATGCGCGTAGTGCTTTTCTGAATACCGAATCGATGGTTGTAATCGATAGTCCAGGTTTGGCAGATGAGATCATAACATTGACAAACGAAGAGTACCTTTCTAATAGTCTGCTAGTAAATCAAGGAGAGACTGACTCAACGGATCAGCTTGAATCAACACCGCTAACGAAGCATATCATGACCTTAGTGATCAGACCGCTCGCACGATTAATAGAATTTCTTCTTTAGCGAAAGGAGCAAAGCTACAGATAATCATCCTTAAAACGCCGACTGATTGAAGGTTCGTTTTGTACCGAAAGAGGATGATAAAATTGAGTCAGTTTGTTTAGAATAAGTCTTTAAATTGATACCATTAAGGTTGTTTGGAGGTTTATTGTTAAAATTAATGATGATCAAGTTTGGTTCGCATTTTTTATATATAAAAGTTAAAATAGTTTGTAAGGTGAATTATGTAAATATGTGCGGATTAAAATTAAACCGTTTTGTTATAACTAGACTTGATTTAAAGAGAGGAGTAAATTTATGTTTTCCTTAGCATTAAAAGAAATTCGTTTTTTTAAACTGAAATATAGTCTAATTGCCTTTATTCTGTTTTTAATGGCTTCACTTGTTTTTATTGTAAGTGGACTGGCACAAGGGTTATCAAATGATAATATTGCAGCATTGGAGGATATGTCAGTCGCACGATTTTATTTACAGGAAGATGCCGAGAACAGGCTTGATCAATCGGGTTATATTATTGATGAATTAGAAGAAGAAATACCGCGAGAGGCAGGGTGGCAACCCCTCCTTACACAAATGTATCGTCTTGATGCAGCGTCGAGTGAGACCTTATTAGATGTCACACTTATCCCGATTGATCCTGAAGCTTTTCTCTATCCCGGTGTCATCGAAGGGCAAAATTTAACAGATTCGGATGCGCTAGAAATCGTTGCTGACCAAACCATGAAAGCCGACGGGGTAGAGATTGGTGATACACTTTACGAAGCAGATCAAGACTTAACTTTTACCGTAGTTGGTTTCACTGAAAATCAAACATACCGCCATTCACCGATTATCTATGTCGCTGAATCGGCATTTTATAACTTAGATTTAACGCCACATCAAGTCGCTAATGCGATTGTGATTGAAGAAGTGAATCAGGAATTACAAGCTGACATTAATCAAGTGCTTAATGACGGGGATTGGGTTGAGAAAGATGCTATTATTCAAGCAGTACCAGGCCATTCTTCAGAACAAATGTCTCTTATGATGATGATTGCATTCCTTATTGTTATCGCCGTTTTTGTTTTAGCTGCTTTCTTCTATATATTAACCATTCAAAAGCTTAATCAATTTGGTGTATTAAAGGCAATTGGAGCAAAAAATATATTTTTAGTCGGGGCGACATTGTTACAAGTTTTCTGCTTAACTATGATTAGTTTAATATTGGCTACAGGCTTTACCATATTTGTGTCAAATATTTTACCAGAAGGCATGCCGTTTGAATTTGATTTATCATTGATCGCAAGCTATTCAATTATAATTTTAATCGTTTCGTTATTAGGCTCATTATTATCAAGTACACGAATTGTTAAGGTTGATCCACAACAAGCAATGGGGAGGACGGAATAATGATAACAGCACCATTAGCGCTGGAAAATGTGACGAAAGCATTTAAAGATGGCGAACAATACATTAATATACTCGAAGATATCTCATTCACAGCTGAGAAAGGAAAGTTTACCGCTGTGATTGGTCCGTCTGGATCGGGGAAAAGTACGTTTCTGTCAATTGCTGGTGCATTGTTAACGCCTGATCAAGGAGAGGTGTTCGTCAACAGTCAATCGATAGCTTCTTACAAAGATAAGAAATTGGCCAATGTCCGCTTAACCTCAATTGGTTATATCTTTCAAGCAGCTAATCTTGTTCCTTATTTAAAGGTTAACGAACAATTAAAGCTTGTTGCTCAAATGAAAGGTGACTGGGATCGTGAAGCTAAACAACGGTTAGGTCAGCTGCTTGAAAGTGTGGGTTTAAAAGCGCGTGTAAATTATTATCCACACCAACTTTCTGGTGGAGAGAAACAGCGTGTTGCGATTGCACGAGCATTTATGAATAACCCTGATATTATTTTAGCTGATGAACCGACAGCAAATCTTGATCAAGCCCGCAGTGATGAAATCGTTGCATTGATGGCAAAAGAGGTTAAGGAAAAAGATAAGGCTGCAGTAATGGTTACTCATGATGAAAGCCTATTGAAGTATTGTGATACCGTGTATCGAATGGAGCAAGGCAAATTAATAAAGGGGAGATAGCGCCTTTTATCATAGATAACCGTCCATAAAACACTCAGCTCAAAATAGAGAGTAGTAAGAAATAGTGAGAATTGCAAAGAAAACTTTAGAATCTTGCTATTGTAATAGAAAAAAGGCTTTGCCAGCCCAATAAAAAACTCCACCGTTAATGATGACTAATCAAAAAGTAGCAAAGGTAATGAAAGGTTGCTGGCAACGCCCATAGTTTATCATATCAATAAACTATAGATAGAATTTCTACTCAATCAACAATTTTTCCAGACTAGTCTTATCTTGATAACCGACACTCGTTTTTATTATTTCACCTTCTTTTAAGTGAATTATGGTAGGAACTAATTTAACTTCTAACTTTTCAAGCAAGGTAATCATTTCTTGTTCATTTTCTTTTCTTGCTTCATCAGTATTGTAATAATAAACATGTTTGTTATTTTCTTCAAGAACTTCTTTTAAAACTGGAGAAAGTTTCTCACATTCTGGACATGTCGGTCTCCCGATATATATCCACAAATTCTCTTTATTTTTTATATGTTCTTCAATCTCTTGACTATCTAAAGAGATAAGTGACCCCGAAGCCTTACTTGATTCAACATAAATAAATAACATAATGATTAAGAAGCAAAGTAGGATTATCGATATAATTTTTTTTATGGAAATAATTTTTCCTCCTAGTCTATATACTCTATAATTTAAAACAACCCATGATACCAACAATATCAGCTGCCCCCATAGTAGCAACTCCCCCAATACAAGCAGCACAAATTGGTGGCACAGCTGGACAAGAAGCAACACAAGTACCTGCAATTAAGTATGCAACTACTGCATTCACTCCAGCAATCGCTGCAATACAAGCAGCAATTTTTTTAACACCCATAATTTGATAACCATCTTCATTTATAACTTCTAAACCTCTTTTAAGTTCACTGTCGCTAATGTAATCCAAATCAGTTTCTTTATTTTGAACTAATTCTCCATCTGAATAAGTAGTAATTACAAACTTATTGCTATCACTTTTTGTAATTAATGCTTCTGAATAGTTTATGACCTTATTATGTGAATCAAAAACTAACGTAAAATTACTTGTAAAACTATATCCTTCCCCGGTAATAGGAACTGTAATAGATGTATATGTCATATTATCTTTGGTAATATCTAAATACTTAGCATTATCAAAATCTAAATTAGCATTTGAATTATTTAAAACTACTTTTTTTTCCGAAATAACATCCTTAGACATATTTTTAATATCTTGAATTCTTTGAGTATCTTTAACTTCATTTGTAGTACTAGCAAGATCATTCATTTTTTTGAATGCATTTTCTACATCGCTATCTTGATAAACAATTTCACTTTCACTCACTGATTGAAAATTAGATGCAAATGTTGAGCCTCCTCCTCCCAAAAAGGCTAATACTGAAGCCATTACAATTAAAATCACTTTTCTCCATGAACGCATACAATTCTCTCCCTTATCCATATATTTGGTAACACTTTAATCGTAACACAACTCAGAGTGTAATAATATGGAAAAAAATCGTGCGTTTCCGACAAAATATGAGAAGAAATCAAATACACATTGATTTTTAAAGAAGGATTACTCTTATTGGGTATACTACCTAAAGTTCACTTTTACTTTGCGTCTAAATTAATGTTTGACCAAAAGTGGCTTATAAACCAAGATAGGAATATTTTAAAAACAATGATAGTATTATATTTAAAATAATCAAAAACTTTATTAGGTGGTGTTTTTTCTTGAAAAAAAAATTAATTAAAGTTATATTCCTAACTGCTGGAGGAACAATTATTATATTAATGATTCCTATTCTATTTTGGTTTTTTAAATGATATTCCATAAATCTAACAGTCCGTTGTTGAGGTGGACTGTTAGATCATCCAGCATATATGAATATTTATATTGTCGATATAGATAGGTGAAAAATATAATGAATTAGACTAATCTAGCTAAATGAGACATGATAAAACACCTTCTAAATGGTACACTTAATAAAAGTACTGATGTCATAAAGCAAGTTTTAAACGATCATTTTGCTGGCTTTTGGTATTTACAGGATAGAAAGTTATCGTAACGATATTAAGGAAACAGTTGAGAAGAATACACGCTGTGGATTTAGTGATTTAGGATTTGCGCGTTATAAATGTGTATCTTGTGCTAAAAGTTCTCCCTGAAAATTGCCTGTTTTACTTGTGATTTTAAATGTCATGACTGCAAGAAAACTGACGAAGTTCCAGAGTACAACATTGGCAAATTTAGTGTGGATAAAGCAGAAGAGGTAGAAGTTGAGTTGCATTGTACATATTGCATGATAGAAGCGAGAGACATACGAGGTGATTAATACTTACTTGAGGCGTGATTAGGCGCGTTAGCGCTTTTGTTATGGTCTTCGAAAACCCCTGGCTATGCCTGGGGTTCCATAGAGCTTCTAGCGTGGGGGCACAAAAAAGCCTCTCTTCTGGTAAGATAAGGTTGGTTTCCCGACCACCAAATCTCACTAAAGAAGGAGGCATGTCCAATGCAGGACAAGAATAGTTTAGCACATACACAGTGGAGATGTAAGTATCACGTCGTTTTTGCACCAAAATATAGAAGGCAAATAATCTATGGAAAATATAAAAGAAGTATCGGAGAAATAGTGAGAGAACTATGTGAAAGGAAAGGAGTCGAAATACACGAAGCTAATGCATGCAAAGATCACATTCATATGTTAGTAAGCATTCCACCAAAATTAAGTGTATCTCAATTCATGGGGTACTTAAAGGGCAAGAGCAGCTTAATGATTTTTGACTGACATGCCAATTTAAAGTACAGATATGGTAAGCGCAAATTTTGGTGTAGAGGCTACTTTGTAGATACAGTGGGAAGAAATAAAAATCAAATTCAAGAATATATTAGAAATCAGCTAAGAGAGGATTACATGAGTGATCAGTTAACCTTATTTGAAGAATTTGATCCGTTCACTGGAGAGAAAAATAAGAAGAATTAAGAGATTCTTTTAGAATCAGTGAGTGAGTGTGGTGCAAAAGGGAAACCCATTCAGTGGGCCTTTTAGGCCGAGGCCGGTAACAAAGGCTTTCAGCCGCAGAGCAAACCACCAGTTCACACTGGTGGTTTTGATTCTGTGCATTTTTCTTTCTGTCCTTGAATTGTAAACACAAAAGGCGAACTGAGTGGCTAGAGCGATAGGTCACCCGAACCTTTTCACCGATCCACCAAGTGCTAAAAAAACAAAAACATCAATATGCTTTTACGACATATCCTCGTTGTGCACCGATAGTTCATGGTCATATGACACTTTTTTACTGAGGAATTAAGTGATTCTATTAAAACATATTTAACTGAAAGCCTATCAATTCGAGATACTAGATTTCGATTAGGCCATCTACTCTCAATCGATTTCCATAAAAATCAATAAAAAAAGTTAATAATTTTTAAGAAGTGTCGATATAAAGGAAAAGTAAACATGTAGAGGAGATGGCATTGCGATGGATGTCGGTAGAATAGTTTCTGGAACGACTTTAACACAACGATCAGACCGAAATGACCTTGCGACAGAAGCAGGAGAAAAATCAAATCACCAAGTTCGAGCAACTATTGTTAGTAGCAACATAGAGCTTGTCGATCGTGTCGAATTAGAAAGCATGGTTGAAGGACTTAATGAATTTCTAGAGCCTGTCAGAACATCGATTAAGTTTGAAATGCATGAAAAATTAGAGAAATATTATGTAAGGGTTGTCGATTCATCAACAGATGAAATTATTAGAGAAATTCCGCCTGAGCAAATGTTAGATATGTATGCGGCGATGGCTGAGTTTATGGGATTAATTGTCGACGAAAAAATATAAGAAGAGGTGTTGAAAAATGGGTATGAGAATCGGTGGATTAGCAACCGGCATGGATATTGATGGTATTGTTGCAGATTTAATGGCGGCAGAACGTATACCATTAGATAAGATGGAACAGGATAAGACCCTGTTAGAATGGGAACGTGATGCTTATCGTGAAGTCAATGCACTATATGCAGAGTTAAATTTATTATTAGATGACGTCATGAAGCGACCAAGCACGTATAATAGTAAAACAGCCATTTCTTCACAACCAGATGCGATTTCGGCAACAGCATCTTCAAGTGTTGAACCAGGAAGCTATAGTATTCAAGTCACACAATTAGCGAGAAATGCGATTAACGCATCTCAACAAGGTATTTCTGGTGATACGAAGATCGACGCAAATGATGACTTGGCAAACCAACTGGACAATTTAAATGGTGATATAACTGAGCTTCCTGAAAAGATTAGTTTTAAAACCTATCACAATGGTGAAGAAACTCATGAGATTGCTATTGAAGAAGGGGATTCACTTAATGATATTCTGAAGAAAATAACAGATCAGGATAATGGCGTTCGTGCATTCTATGATGTCAATTCCGATAAAGTTGTTATGGAAACCATTAAGACTGGTGACCATAATCAAGATGGTTATGAGATTGAATTTGATTTTGATGGCAATGAATCCAGTAGTTTTTTCACAGAAGTATTGGGACTGACCCAAGATGGGGAAACAGGCGGGACAAATGCGGAATATAGTTATAATGGTGTAACGGGTTTCTCATCAACAACGAATTCAGCTACATTAAACGGGATTAACTACAACTTTACCAATGTCATGGACTCTCCAGCTTATATTACTGTTGATAATGATGTTGATAAATCGGTAGAATCGATTACAAAATTTGTTGAGAAATATAATGAGTTGGTTGAGTTCGTTAATGGAAAGACAACGGAAAAACGTAATCGTGATTATCCGCCATTAACGACTGAACAAAGAAGAGAAATGTCAGAGTCTGAGATTGAAAAATGGGAAGAGCAAGCCAAAAATGGTATGCTTAGAAGTAGTTCGATTTTAACAACTTCTTTAAGCCGAATGCGCTCAAGCTTGAATAGTGTTGTTGAAACAGATGGTGCATTTAAGCACTTATCACAAATTGGGATTACCACTACCTCTAATTACATGGATGGCGGTAAGTTAGAAATCGATGAAAACAAATTGCGTGAAGCACTTAGAACAGACTCTCAATCTGTTCAAAAATTATTTGTCAATAATTCTGATGATGGATCAAGAGGAATTGCCCATCGCTTAGATGATGCTGTCGATCGGACAACAAAACAAATTAATGAGCGTGCTGGACGTAGTACATCGAATTTAGAGCAATATTCATTGGGACGTCGACTGAAGGAAATGGATACACGTATGGTTGATTTTCAAAGACGTTTGCAACAAACAGAAGATCGTTATTGGAGACAGTTTACCGCAATGGAACGTGCGATTCAACAAATGAATGACCAATCCAACTACATGTTCCAACAGTTTAATCAAATGTAAGTGATGCAATAAAATAAGGAGTGTCTTTTAATGGTGCAACAACACTATCAAGCATACAAGAATAACTCGGTTAATACAGCCTCGCCTGGGGAATTAACATTAATGCTCTATAACGGTTGCTTGAAATTTATCAAATATGCCAAAAAAGGTATTGAACAGAGCGATATTCAATTAAAGAACACGAATATCCAAAAAGCACAAGATATTATTAATGAACTGATGGTGACGTTAGACCAAGGTGCACCTATTGCGAAAGAAATGATGTCACTTTATGATTATGTTAATCATTGTTTAATTCAAGCAAACATAAAAAATGATTTAGAGCCATTAATGGAAGCTTATCGTGTGGTAGAAGAATTTCGTGATACATGGAAAGAAGTGCTAAAGCAAACACGAACACAGCAATATACACAAGGTGCGAAAGCGTAATGAAAGCACTAACGGATTTGAAAGGTGTAACGGAAGCTTTAGCGGCATTAATTGAACAGCCTGTTTCAGCTAAAAATCGTGATCAAGTTCTCCTTGAGGTTCAAGAAAAACTTGATCGGCGTGAACAATTGTTAAAGGCTATTCAACCTCCTTATACGAAGGAAGAACAACAACTGGGCATTGACATTATGGAACAAGATAAAGCCATTCAACTAAGACTTAATCATTTGTTTCTAGAGCTTAAAAGTGATATTCGTAATAATAAAAAGAAGACAACATCAACTAAGCAATATCTTGATCCTTATCGAAATGTTGCAACAAATGATGGCTCTTATTGGGATAAGAAAAAGTAAGGAGAGGGCTTAAATGTTTATTAAAGCAAACATTTAAGCCTTTTTTGTGTAAGATAGTGTTAGGAAATCTATTATGTCTATATCTCTTTTCTATCCAGATAAACACTTGGTCGTTGAGTGAATGAGGACATGAGCGCCCATTATCCCCCCTCAATCGATTCGCTCTACTCTCTATTTTAAGATGGGGTTTACGTACGGTTTCTGTGATAAATAAGAGCTGCTGAAATATACATTGTCATACTTTCATAGGTACGCCCTGCAATAATACGGACTGAATAGAGCAGTGCATGGACAAGCGAGTTACGCTATATCCGTAAAAATATTAATGTGGATGTTAAGGCAATACGTGTGGCTTGCGAATAATAGTGCATCGCATCAGTTGAAGGTCATTTATTTGTAATGACTGAGCTGACCTAACAAAGGCAGTTGGTGAAAATGTTTTTTCATTTTTCGCCCTTGCACAATTCTGAGTTATTTAGTCAGAATAATGAGAATTAATCATATCATGGCATAATTTTTCAGTCAATTCATAAATATTTTAAAAACCGGTTACATATTACGGTTTAGGCAGGACATTTTAAGGGTAATAGAGAATTATAGATATAGAAAGGAGGACACTTTTATGAAATATAACATTCGTGGAGAAAACATCGAGGTGACTGGAGCTATAAAAAGCTATATTGAGAAAAAAGTTAGCAAATTAGAGCGCTATTTCCAAACGCCTCCAACATCAGATGTAAATGTTAATTTAAGTGTCTATAATGACGAACAAGAGATTGAGGTTACTATCCCAATGCCTAATCTATTACTTAGAGCAGAGGAGAAGCACACGGATTTATATGCAGCAATTGATTTAGTAGTAGATAAGCTAGAGCGTCAAATCCGAAAGTATAAAACAAAGATCAATCGAAGAACACGTCAAAAAGGTGCACCTAAACATGTTTTTGCTGAAATGGAGAAAGATTTACTTGATGAAAACGGTGAAACGTTTGAAGATGAGGGTCTCGACATTGTACGTACTAAGCGTTTTGATCTTAAACCGATGGACTCTGAGGAAGCCGTTCTTCAAATGGATATGTTAGGTCACAGTTTCTATGTCTTTACAAATGCAGAATCAGGTGAAACCAATGTTGTTTATCGCCGACATGATGGTAAATATGGTTTGATTGAGCCAAACTAAAAGAATATATTAGTAAGAATAGATTAAAAAGAGAACTGAACAATTGTGTTCAGTTCTCTTTTGGTTATGCCTGTGTCGAGTCATGCGTTTCGCTGCTTAAGTAAGAATCCTTCAATGGTGAATGCTGCCATACCTCGAACAGTTGAATAAGCTTGTAGTTTAGCAAAGCTGATTTTAAGGTCGTTTTGATGAAAGCCAATCGCATGCTTATTGATATATGCTCCAATAGCCGGCGAAATCCATTGTTCTGCATCAATGAGTTGGTTGCCAATGACAACATGTTCTGGGTTGAAGATATTAATTGTATTCGTTAACCCGATTCCAATGTAGGTGCCGATTTCCTCAAAAAGATTAATGACCGCTTGATTTTGTTGATTGGCTAATTCAATTAATTTTTGAAAAGGTTCGACTTGATTGTGTTCAATTAACTGTCGATCAACTGCTTCATCGATAAGTGCTTGCTCAGAAGCATAGCGTTCCCAGCAGCCAAGATTGCCACAACGACATGTTCTTCCATCCTTTACTACCGTCATATGACCTGCTTCACCTGCAAAGCCATTTAAACCATTGTACAATTGTCCGTCAAGAATCATTCCTACACCAATCCCAATCCCAATACTTGCATAAACCATATGTTTTGGCATTTGTTCAAAGCCGTAACGCATTTCACCATACGCACCGGCATTAGCCTCATTTTCAATATAGATCGGGATATTAAATTGTTGCTCTAGTTGCTCCTTGAGTTTAATCTTCTTCCAATTTAAGTTAGGGGCTAACAAAATTTCCCCTTGGTGACTGATGACCGCTGGAACACCCACACCAATCCCGATAATACCATATCGACTTTTTGGCACTTGTTCCATTAAATGGTTGATAAAACGAGTAAGAAACGGGAAGACCACATCAAAATCAGTTGATTGAAGTTGACGCTTTTCTTCATAAATGATGTTACCATTTAAATCGATAATGGCTCCCAATAAATAATCAACCCCAAGATCAATCGCTAAAGAATAACCGGCTTTTCCATTAAACAAAAGCATAACAGGCCTTCTACCACCATTTGATTCACCTGGCCCTGATTCCTCGACAAGTTCTTCATCAATTAATTCGCTTACAAGTGATGAGACTGTGCCTTTATTCAAACCAGTAACTTGAGCAACACTTGCTCTAGATATAGGGGTTTGATCGATAATCGTTGATAAAACTAATGTTTTATTCTCTTGCTTAACGACATACTGATTCCAAGTCCGATTCATATTTTATTCACTCACTATCTTTATAGAATTATCTGTGTATTTATACTGTATCATAATCGACGGAACAATTCTATTAACTTTGTTTATTATATAGACAAAGTTAATACGGATTGCTATAATTTGAGTGATAAAACTCCATCAAACTCAATTTTGAAAACGCTGTCAATTAAGTGTTGCTTTTTGTAATAAAGGAGTAGATGTAATGATAAAATGTCAGAATCAGATTCCGTTAAAGGGAATATGGCATGATAAACCAGCAGACAAGTGGGAAGAAGGTTTTCTAACGGGTAACGGGACAATGGGTTTGATTACATATGGCCATCCCATTCGGGAGACATTGATCGGTAATCATAGCAAATTATTTTTACCAATGGGAAATACGTTTGCGGTACCAGACTTAAGTGACCTGTTACCCGAATTAAGAAAGATCATAACCGAGCAAGGTTATCAAGCAGGATTAGCCTTTCATTATCAACAAGCACGCACAAGAGGATATCAAGGTTTAACCATGAGTGATCCTTACCATCCAGCTTTTCATTTATTTATTGAAACAGGTATTGCAAGTGTCGATCATTACCAGAGAAGCTTAAACTATCAAACGGGTGAAATCATTGTTAATTATCGAGGTGATGGTGATCAATATCAAAGCAGATCATTTGTTTCACAAGCAGATCATATAATCGTTTATCAAATTGAAAATTTCAATCGAAAGCTTAAATTAAAGCTTAAACTGGATATTTACCAAATACCACAACTGGATGGGACTTTTGATATTCAAGATAATCACTTTAAATGGCAATATCAATATACAAAAAAGAGTGGAGGTTATACGGTTCTAGGACAAATTATTGCGCCGAATGCTTTAATTGATAATCAAGGTCAAGTGATATCGGTAACCAATACTCATCAAGTCCGATTACTTATAAGAATTATCCCCAATTTATCCGATCAATCGTTAGCTGATCATTTAACACCTTATCAACTTTTATATCAAGCACATCAACGGATTCATCAAGAAAAATTTGACCGTGTTCAATTAGATTTAACGGATAACGATGAGAGGGCTAAGAATTTTACAACTTTGCTAGAAGAAGCGAAGCAACAACCACATTTATCAAAAGTATTTATTGAAAAAGTTTATGATGCAAGCCGATTTATGTATATATGTAGTTCAGGTGAATCAACCCCCAATTTGCAAGGAATATGGAGTGGTACGTTTGAACCGGCATGGAGTGGTGATTATACTTTTGATACAAATGTACAATTATCAATTGCTTCTGCCTTATCAAGTAATCTTTCCGAAGGTTTACATGGTTTGTTTGACCTGATTGACGCGTTGCTACCTGGGTTTAAGGAAAATGCCAAGAATTATTATGGTTGTAAGGGTATTATGATACCTGTCCATGCAAGTAATTATGGACAACACTTGCACTGGAATCAGGAGTGGCCACTCCATTTTTGGACGTGTGGGGCTGGGTGGATTGGACATTGGTATTATCAGTACTATCGTTATACTGGTGATCAACAGTTTTTACAACAGGTGGCACTCCCTTATCTTGAAGAAGTCGCTAAGTTTTATGAAGATTTCTTAGTTGAAGATCCAGATGGTGACTACCGCTTTATCCCTTCATATTCTGCTGAGAATGGTTGTGGTGATAACGCAACACAAGATGTTGCCGTAGCTAAAGAAGTGTTAAACCATTTAATTGAGGGATATCAAGTACTAGCAATCGATTCAGAAAAAATAACAAAATGGCGTCAAATACTTAATAAATTACCAGCGTATCAGATTAATGAAGATGGTGCTTTAAAAGAGTGGTTAACCCCAGGGAAAGCTGAAAACTATAATCATCGCCACTTTTCTCATTTATATCCGATTTTTCAAAGTCGTGAATTTACTGCAGAGACAGATCCAGTGATGTTTGAGGCAAGTCGTCAAGCGTTTCAAAAACGGTTGGAGGCATGGCTATTAAATGATGATGGCGATACGACATCAACACATGGACGTATGCATACAGCATTATGTGCGACTCAATTTCATATGCCAGAATTAATAAAAGAAGTGATCATGCTTGTGATTAAAAATAATTGTTTCTATCCTTCATTAATGATGAGTCATTATCATAACTTGGAAGTATTCAATGTCGATGGTAATGGTGCTTTTCCACAGGTGATACATGAAATGTTAGTCGACTATCATCATCAGACGTTATATCTATTACAAGCCTTGCCAGATGATTTAGATCGAGGTGTTATTAAGGGCGTAAAACTGCCAGATCAAATCGAGGTTGTCGAGTTAGCTTGGGATTTAACTAAGCGTATGATTAAACTAACACTAGTCAGTTGTCTAGACCATCAGCTAAAAGTAAAGCTACCCTTATTCTCGGAAGCTAGCATTCAGGGGCGAATGCACGGTGAAGCAGTTATCCAATTGGCTAAAAATCACCCTAATCATATTGAAATCAAGTTATAAGTGGAATGGCATAAAGAATTCATCTGTGTTTGTCTAAATAATGAGGAGTTGTAAGCAACATGAGGTGGCTTTGGCGAAAAATATTAGATTCAAAGATTAGCTATAAACTAATGGGGATTTACCTGCTTGTCACAGCTATTCCATTAATATTTGTTGGTGCCTACTTGAATTTAGCTATGCGTGATGTCATGTTGAATAATGCTATTTTTGAAACGGAATCCAATCTAGATAAAATGGGAATTCAATTGGAGAACGTATTAAATCGAATCACCCATATTTCTGATTTGATTTATTTGAGCCGTGATATGGATGATTTATTAAATACAGACTATGAAAATACATTAGACATGTACAATGCTTATTCAAGATATCCGATCGTTGAAGATTACATTAAATACTATGATGAAATTGATAATATTCAATTTTATATGAAGCGTCCAATGATCACCAACTCTCATTTTATCCATGCGAGTAAGGAGCTTACTGAAGAAGAATGGTACCAACAAGCCGTTGCTAGTCAAGGCAGAATTACATGGATGGTTAAGCATGAACATTGGACAAATGAACGCTTCCTTACTTTAACGCGCTCTGTATATGATCAAGAAAATCAATTGTTAGGTGTACTAGCAATCTACTTATCGACAGATAAATTAACAGAGATGGTTGATAGTCAGGTTCATGATGTCTTCATCATTCTTGACGAACAAGAAATTGTTTATAACCGAGATGATAATTTAATGTACCGGTATCCAGGCTTTATTTCTGCTGTTCCTGAACAAGATGAGCCGGATAATATCTTGTTTGATCATCATTATCATGGAGAAGATGTTAAAGTAAACCTTCATCGTTTAAAACCAAATAAGGCACTCGTTAATGAGTTCCAAATTGCGACGATCATCCCAGTGGAAAGTTTAATGGAAGAACCGAATCGAATCTTTAATCGAGGTTATTGGATGATGTTTGGCGCACTCGCGATTTCAATTGTTGCCTTTCAAATATTCATAAAAATTTTTCATTCACGAATCAAAACGTTAAAGTTAGCAATGGCAAAAGTGGCCCACGGCACATTTAATATTAAGCCTGCTATTGCTGGCAAGGACGAAATTGGAGAAGCATATGATGAATTATATCGAACGTCACAAAGTATCCAAAAACTCATTGATGAGGTTTATGTCCATAAAATAAAAGAGGAACGATGGCGTCGTCAGCAAAAAGAGTCTGAATTTAAAATGCTCTCAAGTCAAATTAATCCACACTTTTTATACAATACATTAGAAATGATTCGGATGAAGGCGATTGTCAATAAAGATAAAGAGGTAGCTGTTTTAATTCAAAAATTGAGTAAGATGATGCGATTTGCGCTGGAACGTACAGATCGTCCCATTTCATTATCAGATGAAATAAATATCATTTCTACGTATTTGGAAATTCAAGTGATGCGATTTGGAAATAAATTCACTTATTCTATTGATATAGATGAGCAGGTGGCAAAGTGCGAAATTTTCCCTTTATTAATTCAACCGCTAATTGAAAATGCAATTATTCATGGATTAGAGCCGAAAGAAAGCATGGGAGATTTGGAGATTATTGCTTTTAAGGAACAAGAGTATTTAAAAATCGTTGTAAAAGATAATGGAGTGGGGATGACGGATGCGTGTTTAGTTAAGCTAAGGAATAGCCTTGATGAAGGTGACGACGATGGTAGACATATCGGTGTCAGGAATGTTCATCAACGTATTCAATTATATTACGGAAAAACTTATGGTTTAACGATTTTTAGCCAAATCAGTTATGGAACAACGGTGACACTCTTCTTACCGATTGTGGAGTAAGCTTATCGTAGTAAATAGCTTTTAAGGAAGGGAGAGGCATATGTATAAAGTGATATTAATAGATGATGAGCCAATTATTCGTGAAGGAATGAAGCATGTAATTAAATGGGAAGATTACGGTTTTACTGTCGCTGGTGACGGTGAAAATGCACGCGATGGTATGCAATTAATTGATGCGACAAAACCAGATCTTATCTTTGTTGATATCCGTATGCCTGGCACGTCAGGTATGGAATTTATCAAACAAGCTAAACAAGCGGGATGTGATGCGAAGTTTGTCATACTTTCTGGGTACTCAAGTTTTAATTATGCGCGGGAATCGATTAAGTTAGGGATTCATTCTTATTTGTTAAAGCCGATTGATGAGCAAGAGTTAATTGAGATTTTAGTTGAAATAAAAGCAATTATTGCAGATGAACGCAAAGTATCGTCACAGTTAACCGCTTATCATCATTTATCTGAAGAAGAGGCGTGGAAGGCTGTTATGGACGGGCGAATTGAAGATTGGGGTAGGTTTTCTTATATCGAGCATCAACAGGGTCCTTTCCGATTAGCGGGTATCTCATTTAAAGAAAATATTGATTGGGTGTCTCTAAAGGAGCGGCTAGCAACAAATCACTATCACTTTACCAAGGTAATTATTAAAGATGAGATAATGTACTTGCTTTATAGCGAGCTGTTAGATGAAGTCATTGAGAGCGAAATCAATCAGCTTTGCTATGACTTTAAACGTGAACTGAATTCACTAATGTTGGTTTGTTTATCAGCGCGCTATCAAAGTTTAGCAGAGACGCCTAAAGCAATTGAGCAAATTAGCGATTTACAAAGTCGATCATATAGTTTTAATAGTGATCAAATATTTAAATACCCACTAGAACAACAACAAACGGCTCAAACATTTAACAGTGAACAGATTGGTGCAAAGCTTATTCAAGCCCTTGAGTTCAAAGATTATCAGGCATTAAAGATACAATCGCAATTGGTCATCAACTATTTTCAAGCTTGTGCACTTGATAAAGCTAGAGTGCAAGCAGAAATGATCGAGTGCGTTCTTTTGATATCACAGATGATTAGCAAGCAATATCCTGAAGTGGTTATGCCTAATAAGCAAGAGTGGTTGGTTATGATATATCATTCATATAATCTGGAAGCATTGATCGATCGTCTGAATAAAGAATGGTGGGCGATCACGAAACAGATCAATGGGTTTGTCATTACACCTGAAAACAACATTGAAAAAATCACAAATTATGTTGATCAATATTATCATCAAGATCTAAGCTTGAAAGTATTAGCTGATCTGTTTAATTATAACAGTTCTTATTTAGGCAAGAAGTTTAAAAAGCATACAGGTGAGTATTTCCATGCTTATTTAGAACGGATTCGAATCGAAAAAGCGAAACAGATTCTTTCTAATAAACCTTATAAAGTCTATAAGGTTTCAGAGTTAGTCGGTTACAGTAATATGGATTATTTCTATAAAAAATTTAAAAAATATGTTGGGATGAGCCCGAAAGAATATCAAAAGAAAATGCAAGCACAACATACTTAAAGGATGAGAGTAGGGGAAAAATGAGTAAAACAATAATCGATCGTCCGCTTTATCGCATGGTAAATTATATTTATGCATTTTTTGTTACCAATTTTCACTTTATGTTATTAATGAGTCCGTTTGTGATTATTTTTTATCTCGCGGAGTTTACGATTCAAAATATTTTACTTTATTATCTTGCTTTAATACCATTTGGTCCTGGATTTGCTGCTTTATTAAAAACAATGGATAAGCTAGTCAATGAAAAAATAATTGAGCCGACCAAGGATTTTTGGCGATTTTTTAGCCAGAATTTTAAATTATCGTTTAAATATTGGTTTATTCAATGGACGATTATCGTTATTTTGATTATTGATATCCATTATGCTAATCTCCATATGCCAATGTTAGCACCTATCTTCTTAATATTTATGGCGGCTTGTTTAGTGTTAATGTGTTACACTTTTCCTATTTTGACGAAATTTGAAGTGAAGCTAAAGAATCTTTTGGTTGTTTCAACCTATGCAATTTTCAAATATTTAAAGACAACTTTATTAAATCTATCAACCATCGCCGCATTTGGTATTATCTTTTATGCTTATCCCGGGGTAGCGGTGTTGTTTTTAATGAGTTTAATTGGTTTCTTCATGATGTACAATATGCAAACCGTGTTTAACCAACTTGAGCAGAAATTTTCAAGAAACGATAAGTAAAAAGAGGTGTTAAACGATGAAGAAAAGCACACGTCTAAAACTAATGATAACTATTGTTGCATTAACGTTCTTGTTTATCTTTCTGTTTAACGATGATGCGCGTTCGTCCCAGATAATTAATGGAGAAGATATCGTGACAAGCTTCATTGTTCAAGGGGAGCAAGGCTTTGAAATTGAGTGGATTAATCAAAAGTGGATTGTACAAGGTCGGTTAGAGGAAACGAACCAAGATCAAGTTAATAAAGCGATTGACCGTTTAGCAAACTGGATTGGGGAAGAAGTTGATTTGAAAAGGCGAGAAACCGGATTGAATACGCCACAATTGAGCATACGTTTAAATTATCAAAATGGTGAAGACCATCGATTAATGATTGGCTCACTCAATCAGGACGAATCTGGTTATTATGTTGAAGATCGACAGCGTGAAGCGATCTACATTGTTGAACGATCGTTGATCGAAGCTGTTCCCTTCTATGCCGACGCTTTTTTGGACACGAGTATCTTTAGTTGGGAAGCAACAGAGGTCGAACAAGTCTTCATTGATAATGGTACAGAAACGATTCATTTAACAAAAAACAGTCCATATCCAGAAGAGGAAACACGGGCAAATATTACAGGTTGGTTTGTTGAAGCACCTTATCAGCTTCATCACCACGCTCGATATTCCCGTATTGAAGCGTTGCTTGAAAGTATCCATGCCTTAGCGATGGATCAATTAGTTGCAGAACAGGTGTCCGATTTTTCTCCGTATGGATTAGATGATAGTGATTTTACCATTGATTTTGTTAGAGACGCCGGCACTTCCCGACTAATGATTGGTGAGCCTGCCACGCCTGAAAGTTATTATGCTAAACGCGATCAAGTTGACCAAGTCTTTACTATTTCAAAAGATATTTTAGACGCATTCAGTCATCCTGCACAGGCATATCATGACGGATATGTGAAAATCTTAGCACTTGATCTGATCAGCGAATTGACAATCACTTCAGCAGATCATAACATTCAGATTACAATCGATCACCTTGATCAAGAGGCGCTACGGTTTGAAGCAGATGGTAATCAGGTCGATGAAAAGCTGATTCGAGAGGCCTATAAAGCATTGGCAGGATTAACGGTGGCAGGCATTGTTGATGATCCAAGTTATCAAGAACCAGAGGTTGTTGTTCAATCAACACTTTTAACAAGTAGAGGTGAAAAAAACATTTATCTAGAGTTTGTTGACTATGATATAGACCATTATACTGCTTTTATTGATAGAACAAGTGATTTCCTTGTCAAAAAAGAAGACGTGAATACGATGCTAAATACGATGAAGGATATTATTCAATAACGATACAGTGTTCAGCGGAAGCACATCCGGTTACCTTGCTGGATGTGTTTTTGTTATCACAGATAACCATCCGTAAACCACCCCCCTCAAAATAGAGAAGAGAGTAGAGCAAATCGATTGAGAGGGTGATAACGGACGCTAATGTTGTGATTCACTCAACTACCAATCAGTGGGAGAAGAACGAAACGCCCACGGATTGAAGGTTCGTTTTATCCGTAGACTATGAGACTGTGACTATGGAAATATACGACGTCTTCTTTTTGCTGGTTTTTATGTCTAGATAGTGATGTATTCATTGTAAGCGTTTACTTATATAATAAATATAACAAAGCTTAGAGATAGAAAGGCAATTTGGATAAAGCAAGGGAGAGAGAAAAAATGAGCAAAAACTTATCACCAGTTACCCCGCAATCGAATATGCCTGTTGCGCCAACGATTAATCAAGCTGGAAAGAAGGGAAAGCAGCCTAAACGATCGCCTGGTGAGAAGAATGGTTGGCAGCGGTTAAAGAATCAAAAAGCACTTCTTCTTATGTCATTACCATTTGTTATTTGGTTAATCGTCTTTCGTTATTTACCTGTTTTTGGCTGGACAATGGCATTTCAAGATTATCAACCACAGAATAGCTTCTTTGAACAAAGCTGGGTTGGTCTAAAGCACTTTAGAGATTTATTTAATGAGCCTACTTTTTATCGTGCATTAGAAAATACAATCGGAATGGGGATTTTAGGATTAGTCTTCGGTACGCTAGCGGCTATTACCTTTGCCTTATTGTTAAATGAAATGCGATTCACCAAATTTAAAAAGTTAACGCAAACGGTCTCTTATCTACCCCACTTTGTTTCTTGGGTGATTGTAGCAAATATTGTCACAACCATGTTATCAATAAGTGGTCCTGTTAATAACCTGTTAACTTCAATCGGATTAGTTGATTCACCCATTAATTTTATGGCAAGACCAGGAATGTTTTGGGGTGTGGTAACGGCTGCTGAAGTATGGAAATCAACGGGCTGGAATGCGATTATTTACTTTGCAGCTATGGCTGGTACCGATCCGCAACTTTATGAGGCAGCTAAAGTGGATGGTGCATCAAGATGGCGGCAGATGTGGCATATCACTTTGCCGAGTATCCGACCTGTTATTATCGTGCTACTGATTCTTAATATTGGTAACTTAATTAATATTGGATTTGAGAAACAGATGTTATTAGGAAACAACATTGTTAGTGAACGTGCGCTCGTTATTGACCTATATGCTTTAAATTACGGTATTGGGATGTTCCGCTATTCATTTGGGACCGCGATTGGTATTTTTAAATCTGTTATTAGCGTTATTCTTATAGTAATTGCAAATAGTGTAGCTAAAAAGGTAGGAGAAGGTCGGGTGTTTTAATTATATTTTAGACAGAGGTTTTTGAGAGGGGAGTACTACCATGAAAAAACGCCGGATAACGGTTTTTGATATTGTTTTACTCATTTTAATGATCGGTATCATTATTGTGACGCTGTACCCGTTTTTGAATATTTTGGCTATTTCTCTTAATGATGCGACAGATACAGCAAGAGGCGGGCTTCACATCTATCCGCGCCAATTTACATGGGCCAACTATCAAGAGATATTCGGTGGAAGGAATAATTTATGGTCAGCCTTTGGTATGTCAGTATTGAGAACAGTCGTTGGAACGGTAACAGGTATCATTGCGAGTACCATGTTAGCGTATACCTTAAGTCGGCGAGATTTTATTTTTAATGTCCCGATTAGTATCATTCTTGTCATTACCATGTTTGTTAGTGGTGGCTTGATACCTGAATATATGTTGATTCGTGAATTAGGTTTAATGAATAACTTCTTAGTTTACATTTTGCCACTGTTATTATCGGCTTTTAACGTCATTGTGATTCGATCGTTTATGGATGGCATTCCGATTGCATTAACAGAATCGGCAAAAATGGATGGCGCTAATGATTTTACAATTTTTTGGAAAATAATTATTCCATTAAGCTTACCTGTTGTTGCAACGATTTCATTATTCTTAGCGGTTCAACAATGGAATAGCTGGTTTGATACGTATTTATACGCGCGTGGGAATGCAAATTTATCAACGTTACAGTTTGAATTAATGAAAATACTTGATAACACGAATATTCAAAGCGGTGATGTAACATCAGCTAATGCAGAGATTATTGCTGGTCAAACCAATCCTCAGTCGATTCAGATGGCAATTACCATTATAGCAACGGTACCGATTTTACTTGTCTATCCATTTTTACAACGCTATTTTGTAACGGGATTAACGCTAGGTGCAGTAAAAACATGATATTAATGAAAGTTAATATAAATAAGCATTTAAAAAATGGAGGGTAACTATGAAAAAGACATTATCAATTTTTATCTTGTTGTTCGTATCAGGTCTCCTTTTCTTAGCGGGATGTGGCGGTGATAGTGAAGAAACCAATGCAGATGGTGATGATGATGGAACAACTGAAGAGACATCTGCCGAACCGGTGACACTCACTTTTTATAATGAAGATGGTGAAGATAAATCGTTTGATGACCCTGTTGCACAAAAAATTACTGAAGCAACGGGAGTCATTTTAAACATTGATTATCCAGTCGGTGGAAATGATGAAACCATTCCGTTAATGATTGCGAGTGGTGATTATCCTGATCTAATTTTTGCTAAAGGTGATATAGGGATGTTAATTGACGCTGGCGGTGTGATTAAGCTCGATGAGATGATTGAAGAGCGAGGCGATCATTTAAAAGCGATGTATGGTGACCAATTGGATCGTTTACGCAATTCAGTTGATGATCCGAATATTTATAATGTAGGAACTGCTGGCGTGCACGATGAACCGTTAGAGACATCAGGTACGTTCCAAATTCAATTAGATGTCCTGCGTGAATTAGGTTATCCAGATATTACCACTCTAGAAGAATTTGAAGATGCCCTAACAGAATATACTGAGATGTATCCAGAAATTAATGGACAAGAGACGATTCCATTATCGTTGCAAGGTAGTGATTGGCGTTGGCTCATTACAGTTGGAAATCCAGCAGGGTTTGCGGGTGGTTTTCCAGATGATGGCCAATGGTCCGTTGATACCAACACTGGTGAAACGATTTACAAATTTTTAGAACCAGAATACCGCGACTATTTTAAATGGCTCAATGGTATGAACGCAAAAGGCTTGTTGGATCCTGAATCATTTACCCATACACAGGATACTTATATCTCTAAAATCTCTTCGGGAAGAGTATTAGCCGTTGCTGATCAAGATTGGAATATAAATGATGCACGTTTTGCATTAATAGAAGATGATATGGAAGAACGCACTTATGCGCCCTTACCAGTAACGTTAAGTGAAGATCATGTTCACCAAGCTTTAAAAGATTATGGTTTTGCTAGTGGATGGGGCATTGCGATTTCGTCTACGAGTGAACAGCCCGACTTAGCTTTTGACTTTTTGAATTGGATGGCTTCAGAAGAAGCACAAATCTTATTGAATTGGGGAATTGAAGGTGAACATTATGAAATAGTTGACGGGCAACGTGTATTATTTGAAGAGGTTCGCCAGCGCATGAATACAGACGGGAATTTTTCGAAAGAAACTGGCTTCGGTTACTATATACATCCGTTCCCGAATTGGGGAACAGGAGCTGTCGATTCCAATGGCCAATCGATTACGGTGAATACACGAGAACAAGTGATTGAAAATCAACTTGATGTGGAAAAAGAAGTGTTAGCAGAATATGATATGGAGCTTTGGATTGATTGGTTCCCATCTCAAGATGACTTACAACTGTCTAATCACGGCGCAGCTTATAATTTCTCGATCCCAGCAGGTTCAGATATTGCGATTATCCAGCAACGTGCTGATGATATTACTGAACAGCGGATTACCCAAGCGATTTTAGCAGATCCGGAAGATTTTGATGACCTTTGGGATGCGATGCTTGATGAACTTGAAACCGCTAATGTAGAAAAATTAAATCAGGAGATGACAAAGTTGACGCAAAACATACTTGAATTATGGGGTGGAGAAGTGAATTAAATTTAAAAGATGAGCCTGCTTTCCTATCTGGGAATCAGGCTCAAGCTGTTCTGACCTTTACATAATAGGAGGGATCGATTTATGTTAGATAAACGGTTAAAGAAAATTTGGTATGGTGGTGATTATAATCCCGAGCAGTGGGATGCTGAAACATGGGCAGAAGATCAGCGCATGTTTAAATTGGCAGGTATAGATGTAGCTACTGTTAATGTTTTTGGCTGGGCACTGATCCAATCCGATGAAGTGACTTACGATTTTTCCAATTTGGATAAAACGATTGATCGTTTATATCAAGATGGGATTTATGTTTGCTTGGCGACAGGTACGGCTGCACATCCTGCTTGGATGGCAAAGCGCTACCCAGATATTGCTCGAGTAGACTTTGAGGGGAGAAAGCGAAAATATGGTGGTAGACACCATTCATGTCCAAATAGTCCAACGTATTTAAAATATGCCTCTCGTTTAGCAGAGAAAGTAGCTGAACGCTATCACGACCATCCGGCTGTTGTGCATGGCATGTTTCAAATGAATATAGCGGTTATTGTTATTGTGAACAGTGCGAGAAGCAATTTAGCGTATGGTTAAAACAACGCTATCAAACGCTTGATGCCTTAAATAAAGCGTGGAACACGGCGTTTTGGGGGCATACTTTTTATCAATGGGATGAGATCGTTGCACCAAGTGGTTTATCCGAAGAATGGCAAAACGGTCAGAACAGTAATTTTCAAGGGATGTCACTCGATTATCGTCGCTTTCAATCTGATAGCTTACTAGAAACATATAAGTTAGAACGGGATCGAATCAAGAAATACACTAGTGACCTTCCTGTTACAACGAACTTAATGGGATTATATCCAGAATTAGATTATTTTAAATGGGCTAAGGAAATCGATGTTATATCATGGGATAACTATCCATCGATTAATACACCGATTAGTATGACAGCAATGACCCATGATTTGATGCGCGGATTAAAAAGCGGTCAGCCCTTTATGCTGATGGAACAAACGCCTTCACAACAAAATTGGCAAGCCTATAATGCGTTAAAACGTCCTGGAGTGATGCGATTGTGGAGTTATCAGGCGATTGCTCATGGTGCAGATACAGTGATGTTTTTTCAACTTCGTCGCTCTCGTGGAGCCACTGAGAAGTATCATGGTGCAGTGATTGAGCATGTCGGTCATGAACATACCCGTGTTTTTAAAGAATGTGCTCATTTAGGCCAAGAATTGCAAACGTTAGCTGATCAAACGATGGGTACTCGTGTTAAAGCTAAAGTAGCAATTACCTTTGATTGGGAGAATCGTTGGGCGATTGATTTATCAAGCGGCCCGTCTATTGCACTTGATTATGTAGAAGAGGTTCATAAATACTATCAAGCTTTTTACCGGAAGAATATTCCAGTTGATATGATTGGTGTTGAAGCAGATTTAAGCCAATATGATATGGTGATTGCTCCTGTGCTTTATATGATCAAAGATGGTCATGCTGATCGGTTAAAAACATTTGTCACCAATGGCGGCACGTTTGTTACCACCTTTTTTAGTGGGATTGTTAATGAAGCGGATTTGGTGACATTAGGAGGCTATCCTGGTGAACTTAGAGAACTTGTTGGCATTTGGGCTGAGGAGATTGATGCGCTTGATCCTACGGTGAAAAATCATATAACTTTTGATAAACGATACGGAAAGTTATCGGGAAAATACATGTGTAGTACATTATTTGACTTAATTCATAGTGAAGGAGCAGATGTACTCGCTACTTATCAATCCGATTTTTATGCGGGCATGCCGGCATTAACCCGAAATCAATTCGGAAAGGGTCAAGCTTATTATATTGCTTCAAGTCCTGAACAACGATTTATTGATGATTTTGTTGCTATCCTTCAAGATGAAAAGCAATTAACGCCTATCCTTGTGTCTGATCCTGGTGTCGAAGTTTGTGCGAGAGAAGACGCTGATCAACGTTTTCTGTTTGTTATCAATCATAATAAAGAACAAGCGCATTTTCATACAGGAGAACATGGTTATGCTGATCTTTTAAACGACCAAAGCTATCATGGGTTATCAAGGATTGAGGGGCGTGGTGTGCTTGTATTAAAAGACAAAAATAGAGAAACGGAGGAAAGACAATGAAATTTACAGACGGAAATTGGCTAGTAAAAGAAGGATATCAGATTCATTTTCCAAAAGAAGTATATGATTTTAAGGTTGAAGAAAAAGCAATCACACTATATGCGCCATGTAAATATATTAACCATCGTGGCGATACACTAGATGGACCGCTGTTAACGATTAAATTAACGGCACCACTGGACGATGTTATTCGTGTTCAAACGTGGCATTTTCAAGGTGAAAAGGAGAAGTATCCCAATTATGCTATTGCTAATCAAAATCAGGCATTGAATATAAAGGAAACAGAGCAACAACTGATTTTTTCGAGTGGTGCGCTGACACTTAAGCTGAATAAGCAAGATTTTCAACTGATTTTTGAAAATGTTGCCGGTCGATTAACCAGTGCTGATCAAAAAGGATTAGCTTGGATCGAAGGGACGGATCAACAAACGTATATGAGAGGCCAGCTTAAACTAGGTGTGGGTGAACATTTATATGGATTAGGAGAACGTTTTACCCCGTTTGTGAAGAATGGTCAATCGGTCGATATTTGGAACGAGGATGGTGGAACAAGCTCAGAACAATCCTATAAAAATGTACCTTTCTATTTATCTAGTAAAGGCTATGGCATTTTTGTTAATCATCCGGAAAGAGTCAGTTTTGAGTTAGGTTCAGAATTAGTATCACGCGCTCAATTTAGTGTCAAAGGCGAAACATTGGATTACTACCTTATTAATGGACCGACACCGAAAGAAGTGATTAGTCGCTATACAGCGTTAACGGGTCGTCCTGCATTACCACCTGCTTGGTCATTTGGACTGTGGTTATCGACATCTTTTACAACTAACTATAATGAGGAAACGGTCACCCATTTTGTTGATGGCATGGCAGAGCGTGGTATTCCATTAAGTGTCTTTCATTTCGATTGCTTTTGGATGGAGGCATTTGAATGGACGAATTTCATCTGGGATCGCCAGAATTTCCCAGATCCAGAGGGAATGTTAAAGCGGTTAAAGGATAAAGGCTTGAAGATTTGTGTCTGGATAAATCCATACATTGCGCAAAAATCACCATTATTTATCGAAGCCCATCAAAATGGTTATTTGCTCAAGAAGCCAAATGGTGATACATGGCAATGGGACCGTTGGCAGGCGGGGATGGGCATTGTAGACTTTACGAATCCAGAAGCGGTTAAATGGTTTCAAGATCACTTAAGAACGTTGATTGATATCGGGGTGGATTCGTTTAAAACCGATTTCGGTGAACGGATTCCAACAGATGTTATTTACCATGATGGCTCCAATCCAGAAAAAATGCATAACTATTATGCTCAGCTCTATAATCAGGTCGTCTTTGACTTATTAAAAGAAGTTAAAGGTGAGCAAGAAGCGATTGTATTTGCCCGTTCTGCAACGGCGGGTGGTCAACAATATCCTGTCCATTGGGGTGGAGATTGTGACTCGACTTATGAAGCAATGGCAGAAAGCTTGCGTGGTGGTTTATCTTTAACGACTTCAGGTTTTGGCTATTGGAGTCACGATATTGGTGGTTTTGAAAATACCGCTTCTCCAGATGTGTTTAAGCGATGGACGGCTTTTGGGTTGTTATCAAGTCATAGTCGCTTTCATGGCAGTGCGTCTTACCGAGTACCATGGAGTTTTGACGAAGAAGCGGTTGATGTCGCACGTCATTTCACTCAACTTAAAAATCAGTTAATGCCCTACTTGTACCGGCATGCTGTTGAAAATAGCCAATCAGGTATTCCAATCATGCGCGCAATGCTACTTGAATTTCCTGATGATCCATTAACAGAAACACTTGATCGGCAATATATGTTAGGTGATCGTTTACTGGTTGCACCGATTTTTAATGAAGTGGGACTTGGATCATTTTACTTACCGAAAGGCAGATGGACACATCTATTATCTGGGGAAGTTGTTGAAGGTGGCTTATGGATGAAAACTGACTATGACTACTTTAGCTTACCATTATTTGTGCGAGAACACACCGTCTTGCCGATCGGAAGTGATCAGACCAAGCCTGTATACGATTATGCAGAATTTGTTACATTACGCCTGTATCAATTACAAGACAATAGTAAGGTAGAGCTACCTATTTATAATAGTGAAGGAATATTGTGTAAGCGTTTTACCGTTAAAAAAGAAAATGATAAAATCCAGGTAAGTATTACCAATACAAAAGAGCCATTCTCTATAGAAATCATAGGGAATGATCGGATCTCTTCAACTACAGCTGGTCACCTTGAAGAAACACAAACAGGTGTAAAAGTAGGAGTTGCCGAAGGAATCAATAGCTTAACTTTAACATTGTAATCATTGGCGGGCATGTCATTTATTTGCCCGCCACTTACATATTTTTATACGTTCGGAAACCATAAAATTTTAACAAGGAAGGAGAAAACGATGAAGTTAAAATTTTCAAGCACCTGGTTCGCTAAAGGACGGGTGAATGTGAGTTATTCTAAAATGAGGTGGAATATGATTAAGCTAAAAGATGCGCTAGCAGGGATGAAGACAGCCGAGAAAGTCGAATACATTTGGGAATATTATAAGTTACATATTATCGGCTCAATATTTTTGCTTGTATTTGTCTGGTTAATGGTTAATGGTTTGTTAACGAAAGATGCTGAACCATTAGGCATAACGGTAGTAAGTGAAGCGACTTTAGCAGAATTAGAGACTGTTGAAGAACAGCTCCTTTTGCATATGGATAATGATTTTGACATTCTGTTTGAGTATATGCAGCATCAAGGTGGTATCGTCGTTGGTGACAGCTACGAAATGTTAGAACGCTTAGCCACGAGCATTGGTGTTGGACAGGTTGATTTGCTCGTGACTAATGGCCCTTTTGCAGAACAATTAATCGATGAAAATATTCTCTCACCATTAGACGAAATGATGGAGCTTGATCAACTTGGTTCTAGCCACGAAAGATTAGAAGTTGATGGTGTTACTTATGGAATACGAACAGCTGATTTGCTTTTTTTTAAAGAACATCAAACATTTCAAGATACATACCTTTTCGTTCCTGAATCTGGAAGGAATAAAGAAGAGAGCCAAGCTTTAATTAAGTATTTATCCGATACTAACGAACAATGACCCCCAGCTCATTTTGTTTTAGACATCTAACAACAATGGAAGAAGTGAATGAAGATGTATTCTATAAGTGCAAAAAAAATTGAACAGAAGATGACATATGATATTCCCTTTTCTAATCGCTATCAAGATCAACTATTTGCAGCAACCAATCGCTTTTTAACCAAAGATAGTCAACCATGGTATCCGCTGATGGGTGAGTTTCACTATTCGCGTTATCCTAAAGCCGATTGGCTGATGGAACTGTATAAAATCAAATCAGGTGGACTCAATGTTGTGGCTAGTTACACGATTTGGATTCATCACGAGGAAGAGAAAGGACAATGGGATTTTTCTAATAACCGTGATTTGCGTTGTTTTATTCAATATTGCCAGCAAGCAGGGCTATATTTCTTCTTGCGTATAGGGCCTTGGATTCATGGTGAAGTTAGAAATGGTGGTTTCCCAGATTGGTTGATTGATCGGCCGATCGAGACAAGAACGAATGATCCCCAATACCTAACGTATGTTGAACAATACTTCAAAAAAATATATCAGCAATGTAAAGGTTTGTTGTTTAAAGACGGTGGACCCATTATTGGTGTTCAGATTGAGAATGAATACGGGCATGCCGGTGGTCGTAGCGGTGCTCAGGGTAGAGCGCATATGCAAACATTAAAGGAGATGCTGTTAGCAATTGGTTTTGATCTGCCTTATTATACAGCAACAGCTTGGGGAGGTACGGTTGTTATTGACCAAGAAACATTGCCGGTTTTTGGCGGCTATATCGATGCTCCCTGGGCTCAAACATTAAAGCCGCTACCAGCAAACGATAATTTTCTAATTACCCCTTACTTTGACGACCCATTGATTGCCAATGATTTTAATGAAAGCATGGCTAATCAACCAACAACAAATGATCTGAACAAGTATCCGATCTTGACCGCTGAACTAGGTGGTGGTTTACAAGTTACTAAACATCGGCGTCCATTAGTAGAAGCCGGTGCTACCGAGGCACAAGTATTAGCTAAGTTGGCTTCAGGGGCGAATGGACTTGGCTATTATATGTATCATGGTGGTACCAATCCGCTTGGCAAAAAAAGTACCTTACAAGAATCGACTGCGACCGGATCATACACTGATGTACCGATTTTGTCTTATGATTTTCAGGCTCCAATTAGAGAGTCAGGGTTATTTCATCAAAGTTATCGTCGTTTACGTAAATTGCATCTTTTTATTAAATCATTTGAACGCCTGCTTACGTTATCCCAACCGATTTTTCCTAATGATTATGTTACAGATCCAGAAGACACGACGGCGATTCGTTACAGTATCAGACATTGTGCTGAAGTAAATGGTGGTTTTTTGTTTATTAATCATTACCAGCGTGATCGATGTATGGAGCGACATGATGATGTCCAATTTCAAATCGAGCTTAATCAAGAAATTATTACAATTCCCCCACTTACGGTTACAAATGGTTATAAGGCTATTTTGCCGTATAATGTGCCAATAAAAAATTCTGTGATTAAATCAGCAAATGCGAGTTTACTCTGTCAATTAGCAGATGAGACGGTAATCTTTTATCATTCAGAGCCAAGTCAGGCTGCTATAAATGTGGAAGGTGATCGATTATCATACATCGTGATTTCAGAACAAGACGCAAATAATGCATTATTGATAAATGGTAAGTTGTATGTAACGTCTGCTGATCAATGGTTTGACCAAGAAAATCGCTATGTTTTATCACCGAAACCTGTTGAAACAGATGTTTATCCGGAAAAGCGAACGATCACTACGCATTTTGATAGGACAACAGCTGATCTGGTTTATCAACAACAAATAACAGATCAAGCATTTTGTCAATATCAATTGGATCTAGCATTTAGTTTAAGCAAAGACACTTATGATCTACTGCTAAAGATTGATTTTATTGGTGATCAAGCGGTGTTATTTGCTGATGGTGCACGGATCGCAGACTGGTTTGCTAATGGCGAACAATGGGTTGTTCCACTTAGACGCTTTCAATATCCAGAACAGTTAACGTTAAACATTTACCCGACTTGTGAAAACGTTTATTATGAAATGCCAATGCCCGAGGGATGTGAGGCCACTTCAATAAAAGTCGAGCCAATCTATTTCAAGAGCTACCCACTAAAAAAGTAACTGCGTAAGCTTTTCTTTGAGAAATAAGTTATAACCATTTAAAAAAACTGACTTCTGAGTCAGTTTTTTTGTTGTCGTACGCCTCATTTAGCCGAATATAAGCGATCTGACGTATAGTGAATCTTGTCTTGATTAAGTCAGTGAGCCAGATGTTAAGGTGAAACTTTTAATATATAAAATATCAAGTTTTTGGTTGAAAAAATGTAAGCGTTTAGCTATAATGAACTTGAAGTTTCTTTATGATAAAATTAATTTCCAAATAAGAAAGTGGGTGTTGTGTTGAAAAAATATCAAATACTCTCCAAACTGATGGAAGATAAACTTGTAGCTGTTGTACGCGGGGATTCAGCACAGGAAGCAGAACAAATTGCAGAAGCGTGCTTTGCAGGGGGAGTTAAAGCGATCGAGTTGACATTTACGCTTAATGATGCGGCAGATGTGATTAAGAAGCTAGCGGCAACTTATTCAGATTCTGACATGCTCATTGGTGCGGGAACTGTGTTAGACGCTGAAACGGCTCGAATAGCGATTTTGGCAGGCGCACAATTTATCGTCAGCCCAGGGTTTGATCAAGATACTGCAGTGCTATGTCATACTTATCATATTCCTTATTTACCTGGTTGTATGACACTAACGGAAATGCAGACAGCCGTCAGAGCGGGTATTGATCTGATTAAATTATTTCCAGGTGAACTTGCAGGTCCTTCTTATATTAAATCAGTTAAAGGTCCATTACCTGATCTGCAAATCATGCCAACAGGCGGTGTTGATCTTAACAATCTGCTTGATTGGTTTGAAAATGGTGCGGTTGCGGTTGGAATTGGGAGTAACTTAACATCATTGAAAAAACTAGGTTCTTATCAAGCGATAACAGAACAAGCCCAACGTTATGTCACAAAGGTCTCCAGTCTAGGGCGTGATCATTCATGACAAAAATCGTGGTGTTTGGTGAGATATTGGCACGCTTTTCGACTAAACAAGGAGAACGTTTAGCCCAAGCTAAACAATTACAACTAAATTATGGTGGTGCTGAAGCCAATGTGGCTATTTCCTTAGCTCAATTTGGGCATGAAGCATTGTTTGTCAGTAAGCTACCTGATCACGCCTTGGGTAAGGGGGTTACGCATTATTTAAAATCTTTAAATGTATCAACTGCTGCTATTCAATATGGTGGCGAGCGCTTAGGAACCTATTATCTTGAAGTCGGTGCTGGTAATCGAGGATCACAAGTCGTTTATGATCGTAAATTTTCGAGCTTTTCCAGTTTAACGACCGAAGAGTTAGACCATGACGCCATTTTTGAAAACGCATACTTACTGCACGTTACAGGTATCACCCCCGCGCTATCAAGCGATATGGTTAAAGTAGTTGAGCACTTGTTTAGCGAAGCGAAAAGCCGTGGTGTACGGATTAGTTTTGATTTTAATTATCGTGCAAAGCTATGGTCACAAAAACAAGCAGGAACTGTATTTAAGCGATTGTTACCTTATATAGATATTTGTTCTTGTGGTGAATTGGATCTGATATATTTGTTGGATTATCCAAAATTAGCAGATGAGTTGTCCCATGAGGAAAAACTGCGTCAATATTATCGTCAATTAAAAAATGATTACCCCAATTTGAAGTGGTGCATGTCGACACAACGTGAAAATATCTCAGCCTCACAAAATAGACTAACCGGTTATCTATATGCTGATGACACATTATATCAATCTGAAGTCTATCATATTGATCATATTATTGATCGAGTTGGAGGTGGGGATGCATTTGTAGCAGGGATTCTTCATGGTCTAATTAATAAATGGAAATTTGATACAATTGTATCGTTTGCAACAGCTGCTTCTGTGTTGAAACACACGGTTTACGGTGATGCAAATCTGGTAACGGAAGCAGAAGTGATCAACATGTTAAGTCACGGTCATCAAATTTCAAGATAATAAGATGGAGGAATGATAAGGAATGGAAACACGTTATGCTACAGACCCAGAAGGGATAAAACGATTAACAACAGAGGAATTGAGACAGCAATTTTTAGTAGAAACGATTTTTAAACCTGGTGAAGTAACACTAACCTATACCCATCATGATCGGATGATTTTTGGTGGAGCAACCCCAACCTCTAAAGATTTAACGATTAACTTAGATAAGCAGCTTGGTGTCAACTTTTTTTTAGAAAGACGTGAGCTCGGCATCATTAATATTGGTGGAGACGGATTTGTTGTGCTCGATGGTGAAACATACGAAATCAACCATCGTGATGGTCTTTATGTTGGAAAAGGGACAAAAGATATTTTGTTCCGCTCAAAGGACGCAAGCCAACCTGCTAAATTTTATTTAAATTCAACACCAGCACATCATAAGTACCCAACGGTAAAATTAGATATTAATAAAATGACACCATTAGAAAAGGGTAATGCAGAAACGTTAAATGAGCGTAAAATTTATCAATACATTCATCCAAACAACTGTGAAAGTTGCCAGCTGCAAATGGGTTATACCATGCTTGGCCAAGGTAGTGCATGGAATACGATGCCTGCGCATACCCACGAACGCCGGATGGAAGTATATTTATATTTTGATATGGAAGCAGATACGCGTGTATTTCATTTTATGGGTAAACCAGAAGAAACGCGCCATCTTGTGCTGTCAAATGAACAAGCAGTGATCTCACCAAGTTGGTCAATTCATACTGGTGTGGCAACGAACAACTATACATTTATTTGGGGGATGTGTGGTGAAAATATTACTTATGATGATATGGACCACATTGAAATGAGTCGCTTAAAGTAATCATTTATCTTAGGAGGTTGGGAGAATGGTAGAAACGTTAAAGGACTTCTCACTTGATTTGTTTTCAGTAAAAGGTAAGGTGGCAATTGTCACAGGTGGAAATACCGGCTTAGGGCAAGGTTATGCTGTTGCATTGGCTAAAGCAGGTGCAGATGTATTTGTTGTGAGTTATGATCAAGATTGGCAAGAAACACGTGAATTAATTGAGGAAGAAGGAAGAAAGGTTGAATTTTTTCAAGCGGACTTAACTGATCGCAATCAAATTAAAGCAGTTGTTGACACATGTCTGAACGTTTATGGGCAAATTGATATCTTGGTTAACAATGCAGGAACGATTCGGCGTGCGCCATTATTGGAATATAAGCCAGAAGATTGGGATGCCGTTATCGAGATTAATTTAAATGCGGTTTACTTATTAAGTCAAGAAGTAGCTAAAGTGATGGTGAATCAAAAAAACGGTAAAATCATAAATATTTGTTCCATGTTAACCTTCCAAGGTGGAAAATTCGTGCCACCATATACAGCAAGTAAACATGCTGTTGCTGGCGTAACGAAGTCATTTGCCAATGAACTAGCTGAACACAATATTCAAATCAACGCGATTGCACCAGGCTATGTAGCGACAGCCAATACAGCACCAATTCGGGCAGATGAGAAACGCAATCAAGAAATTCTATCTCGAATTCCAGCCGGAAGGTGGGCACAACCCGCAGACTTAATGGGCACGGTTGTGTTTTTATCAAGCCCAGCGTCAGATTATGTGAATGGTCATGTTCTAGCGATAGATGGTGGATGGTTAGCGAGATAAGATAAACATTCCTGAAGTGGTTAGGGCTTCATCTTTGCTTTTAAACATGCTTTTAGAAAAAACGAACAGATCCGCTTTGGATATTTGGCGACTCTGTTCGTTTTCTTATTGAAAATTACTATTTCGTCAATTTGCTTGCGGTTAGGTTAAAACAATTAATCTTGAAAAACACGTTACATATTTTAATGAGAATATAGCTGGTGGAATTGGGTGGCGTAGATGGAACTTATGAGGATAGCGCTAATAATAATCTAGCAAATCAAATTTTTTTACTTTTTATGTATTTAAATTAACAATTAAATGTTATATAATGGATTTTTATAACGTTATCAAAAACAAAAAAAGATGATTTCTATGAAAACAAAAATTAAAGGACTATTGACCAAATCTGTATCAATTTTTTTAAGTGCGTTATTAGTGATGATGACATTCTCGCCCGTTAGTGTGATATCCGCTGCAGAAGAATATGTTGAACCAGAAATTACCTATGTGACAAACTCAAAAGAATATTTGGAAAGTTTGACCGCAGAGAATGAGGACTTGAAGAAAGAAATTCAGAGCCTTCAAAACAAGGATACAAGATTGAAGAGGAATCCCTTATTATAGAAGATGTTAAGGTTATTGTTTATTCAAATACCGATAAAACAACTCAAGGTTTTATACAAGTAAGTGACGACGAATTTACCATATTAGAAGCATCTGTGGACGTTGATGGGGATGAGGACGGAGGAGTAACAACACTCAAAGCTAAACCTAGCGTGAATACTCAAATATGTAGTATGTTGATGGCTGGATCTGGTCTCGCTATAACAACAATATATTCTCAAGTACTAGCAGCTATAGGTACTGGTCCAGTAGGTATGGCTGCTTACACAGTTCTTATGACATTAGGGGGGGGATATCTAGGTGCGTTTTGTTAATATTATATTAAATAGTATTATTGTAGGGAAAATTAAATATTCAATTTAACATTGTTTAAAGTTATTTTAATTATCTTAGCTTTAAGCATTATTTACACGAAAGGAGAATTCCAATGGGAATGAATAAAGAGATAGTAAAAAGGATGGTTAATTTTAAATCTTTACTAATACAAATGATTCTCTATGGTATTGGAATAAATTTAGCTAGTAGTTTATTTTCTCCGTATAAATTTGATATATTAATACCTATCAGTACTATAATAGGAATAGGAATAGCAATGCCTGTAATTTATTTCTTTTTGAATAAAAAAAGTTTTGAGCCCATGCTTCTACCAATGGTGTCTTTAGTAGTGATACTGTCTCTTCCGTTTATAGTAATAATTGCAATTGCAACATATTTCGGTATGGAATTTGTAATTAACATAATTGTGTAATGTTAAAAATTATTACTAAATAAAGCCTACTTTCCTCAAGGGGGAAGTACTGCGACGAAGTAATCCGCCAAGATATAGACTCATCGGCGGATTATTTGGGTTCTTTGTCAAATGCCGTTGTTGAGAATTTTTTCCGATAAATTTATTAAGTTATTTCACAAACATTTAAGTTACCATATACAGTCTTGTTAGTGAATGTCCATTGGCAATATAAACAACTATATTGGTGAAGGAAATGGTGGCAATCTTCTTTGCCTAGCAATCAAATATTTTCCAATGTTTGCTTTGTCTACACGTTAACCTTGTTAAGGACTTATCTCTATAGGCCATTACTTACTCTATTATCCTATTTTTAACAAAAATGAGGATAAAGGATCCCTTTTTCACCCTAAGAATCCATTTTAAAACTAAAAATCCAAATGAAATCCCATTCTCAAAGACCATGAATATCATTTACTTAAACGAGCGCTCCAAATTTTTACCTTAACACTAAAGACTTTTACAATATGCTTATACCTTGTAAAAAAGATCTTTTCAAGGGGCTTTCTATTGCTACAATGTTATTATATAGACAAATCCAAAAAGTTATTCTTTGCATTTTGGAAATAATATTTAAAATATGGTGAACATTACCGATATATATTATGTATCCACTATAAATAAAAATGAGGAGTTGGTTTTACTTTGAAGAAAATTTATGGCTTGATATTTCTGATGTTGTTAGTTATAACTCCAATATTTAACACAAATTCAGTTTCTGCTGCATCTGCTCCAAGATTAACAGAGGTAAGAGTTGTAGCAATTACATCAGATGGAAACGATTTTGTTTGGGAAAACATCGCTTCGAACCAATTGAAAGCAAATAATCCATTGGAAGGAGAGACACTTTATCTTAAAGTGCTTTTTATGGGGTATCCAAAGACTTTTCTTGCAAGCAGTGGTGGAGAAAATCTTTATCCTCATGTAACCAAATATGATTCTGTTGCTCTTGAAGATCGTCGTACGAGAATTGCTTATGGTTTCTATTATTACCTTAAAGTACCTATGGAAAGTCTTCCCTATAATAACATCCGAATTACTGGAATAGATCATATGTTAGGCACTCAAATATTAGCTAATCCAATTAGCTTTGATAAAGTGGGAGGGTAATTGATGATAAGTTCTGTTTCAAATTCTTATGATGTAACGAAAGATCCTAGATTTTTGGCGTTCAACAGATTAGCTACTGAAAATTATGGTGGAGACAAAGTAGCAGATGAAGATCGTTATTCCATAAGCTTTTCAGAATTCTGTGAAAAGCTTGAAAAGGGAGAAATAGTGGAACCAAAAAATACTGCAAATATAGCAAATAGATATGTTGAAGCAAACTGGGATTTTCGAGTGGAAAATACATTCGAAAAAATAAATCCAGAATTAGGAAATAAAGTTCTGGAGATCATTAGGAAGTCCTATCAATTAGGAATGGTAAATGAGGATAATATGTTATTAAGAAATAAAGCGATTTATGCTTATACACATTCTGTATGAGATAGGTATTTATACGATTCAAGCGAACTGGAACAATCGAGTGGAAGTAATAACAAACAAGCGGCAAGCCTAGTTATTCCTACGAAAATCTATGTTAAAAGTCAAGGCTTATATTTAATATTACCTTTACCTTTATGCTATCTTGGCTGAACCTGAAAATTCAGATGTGAATAAAATGCGTTTTCACTTTTTCTCAATTAAAGTGTAAAAGCGCATTTTAATATGCTCACAAATATCATCATTTATTAACAAGTAAAGAGCCATTCGAAGATGGCTCTTTACTGATTTATGTTAGTTCTTCAACAATATTATCTTTGCAGATGAGGATATTACTAATCAGATCAGTTAAAATCGCATCTGTTAACCGGTATTTGGGTAAACTGACGCTGATTGCCCCATAGTTTTTTTCGTTGACTGTTATGCTACTGCCGATACAAAACACTTCAAAATCATGTTCACCATCATCAAAAGCATAACCTTGCGTTCTTATTTTGTTAATTTCTTGATAAAGAGCGTTCGTTGTTACAATCGTATTTTCTGTTTTTTTAACGAGTGCATTATGGTCAAGGTAGTGTTCGATCTGTTGATCGGTGAAATCAGCTAAAACGGCTTTTCCCATCGCAGAACAGTATAAAGGGATTGATTTTCCAATTTCTGAGTAGAGAGAGACGGGTTTTTTACTTTCAATTTTTGATATATATTTAATATGATCCAATTCGTAGATGCCAAGATGGACAGTTTCCGTTGTTGCTTTTTGTAATTGTTCAAGATGTGGCTGAGCAATTTGCTTAATGCTAATTTGGTGCAAGCTTTTATTTGCATATTTAATCAAACGTGGACCTAGACTGAACATTTTAGTATCAGGGTCTTTTTGTACGTATCCGATTAATAATAGGGTATTTAAAATTTTTAAAGCAGTTGGATTGGTTAATTCGGTTTGTTTAGCAATATCACTTAACCTTTGTGGATTATTGTGACGTGATAAAAACTCAAGGATGTGATCAGCTTTTATCAGTACACTTCCATAAGGTGGTTTCGTTTGTGCCATATAAAGACCTCCATATTATGATGAAAATATCACCCACAAGTATATCAAAAAGTTGTCCATCTGCCACCTTTTTATTTGTCACTATCTTTATCGGAATGAGTGATCAGAATGGTTATGCTTTACTTGATATCTTCTTGGATAAGTTGAGATGGTGAATAGCCCATTTCTTTTTTAAAAACAGCAGTAAAGTAAGCTGGGTTATCAAAACCGACAGCTTCAGCAACTTCATAGATCATATAGTTTTCTGTTAGTAATAATTTGCGGGCTCGCTCAATCCGTACTTTAGTTAAATAGGCTTTAAACGTAATCTTCATTTTATTTTTAAAAAGCTGTCCTAAATAGTTTCTTGAAATATATAAGTTTTCCGCAATTTCACTTAATGTGATCGGCTCTGAGAGATGATTTTCAATATAGCACAGAACTTCTTCGATCAATTTAGAGTGTCGGATATTATCTTGGAAAAGTGCTTCTTTACTTAAACGTTCAAGTAATTGATTAAAGAATTGATCTAATTCTTGCCAAGAGCGAAATTGGACAAATTGTTGGTATAAATTAAAAGAAACATCGACTTGATTAGCTATTTTGATTCCATTGTCTTGTAGCTCATATTTAAATATGGTCCATAATTCAATACCGACATGTAGAGCAATCGAAGGTAAAAATGCCTGATCATTCATTTTACTAAAAAAGTTTTCGAGTGTGTGCTGTATCAACTGAAGGTCAGTGGAGCGGATTGCTTGGGCCAATTGTTTTTTTAGTGGTGTGATTTCGTTCGTAAACGATTGTTGCTGTGCTGATTTCATTAAAAGACTATGAATGCCAGAAAGTGTCTCCGTCCACGTGACGACATAGTCACCTAGAACGACGTCAAGTTTAACAGGCAACAGTTGATGTAAATTTACTTCCGTTTGCTTTAAGATAGATTGGACTTGATTAGATAATGCAGTTTGTTGATCTGGCGTTGTATGTAAACACAAAATACTATTAATCCGATCAATTTCAATATAATGATAATCGAATGCAAAATCATACAACGTATCTTGAATAATGTTAGCAATAGCAAAATGCATCAGCTGATTATGATGCGCTAATCCATTACTTTGATCGAGAAATGTGAAGCTCATTTTAATGGGCAGGTGAAGACGTGAAGCCCACTGATTAATGACTTTTTGTTGATTTACTTGTAATGTTGTCAAATTAAGCTGTCCTTTAATGGCTAATTCAATTAATTCCTCTGTTATATATCTATCATATTGCTTTACTTTCGTTTTATATTGTTGATAATTCTGCTGATCTTTACGATTATTTTCAAGCTGGTGTAAGACGGTTTCAATCGTAGAAATAATCGTTGTTTTGGAAGCGGGCTTCGATAAATAATCGACGATCTTTAATTTTAAAGCTTGTTGAGCATGTTTAAATTCGGAATAGCCACTTAAGATAATAATCTCATTTAAAAATTGATGTTGACGAAGTACTTTAATCATTTCAATACCATCCATTTTAGGCATATAAATATCGGTAATGACAAGGTCAGGTTGTTTAGATAAAATCACTTCTACACCATTTTTACCATTTGTTGCGGTACCAACGACTTTACAGTTGATATTTGCATGAGAAAGTGTGGACTCTATTCCATGAATAACTTGTTTATCATCATCTACAATAACAATTGTCCATTCCATCTTTGCTCCTCCTTTGTAGAAAACACTGCTTACTCGTATCCATTAAATAAATGATAAAGCTTTCTTATCTCTTATAACCGGAAAGGTTAATTGCACCTCTACCCCACCTTGTTCGCGATTCGAAATCATTAGGTTAGCCTTATAGTTGAAATAGTTATTTAATCGTTCTTTCACATTTTTTATGCCATAGCCTCCAGTCTTTGCTTTTTGGTTGCTTTTAGAAAATGAAGTAGCACCAACACCATTGTCTTGAATGGAGATAAAAACTTGCTGATTTCGTTGAGAAATATTAATGCTAATTTTACCACCTGCCATTTCTTGAAAACCGTGAATAATCGCGTTTTCGACAAAGGGTTGTAAAGTTAATTTTGGTATGCAAGCGTCTTTAATTTTTTCCTCTAAATGAATAGTATATTGAAAGGCATCACTGTCTTTAATTGATTGCAGTTGCAAATATTTTTTTACATAGTTGACTTCTTCCTCAAGTGTCATAATACTTTCACCGTTTGATAATCCGGTTCTTAACATGTCACCAAGTAACTCTATGATTATACTCATGTCATCATCACCACGTTCAATTGCCCGCCAATTGAGTTGGTCTAATGTGTTATATAGAAAATGGGGATTAATATTCGCTTGTAGTGCTTTTAACTCTGCTCGCTTATGTTGGCGATATTTTTTTATTAACGAATGATGCAAGCGCTCATTTCTTTTAATAAGGTTTTGATAACCATTAAATAGCTGAGCAAATTCATTTTGATAGTCATCAGGTATATCTTGAATCGTACGTGTTAGTTGATAGTTATTCATCAAATCTGTAAGCTTATGGATAGGTTGTGTCAGCTGTTTTGTTAAAAATCGAATGCCAAAAAAGGTCAATATAATCAATAGTGAACTCATGATTAATAAATGTTGAGCTACCTTTTTACTTTGTGCAGTTAATTGTTGATAAGGTGTGACCCCAATTAAATTCCACTGATAGGGGACGAGTTCAGTAGAAACAATTAATTGTTCTTGTTCGACAAGATAAGGATCACTTGTTGTATGTAAAGGAACTGTTGGATGGTAGTTTTCACCAATTCCTTGATGGTCAGTACTGGCTAATATATGTGAGTGTTCATTAACTAAATAAAGGGTGGACGCATTTGAATGAGAGCGAAGCCAACTTTCAACAATTAGTGGGTCAAGGTTTAGAATCACAATTGCTTGCGTTTGTCCACGAGAATTTTTAATTGCACGTGCATGGCTAATAACAGGCTCCTCACCCGTGATCATTGCAACGGTCCGAATACCAATCCAAGATGCAGATAGATCGTCCAATACGTCAATCCAACCCGATCCATTAACCTGATCAAGTTCATAATAGCGAACAGGATTTTGGATATTATTTGTAGGTGCGTTGTTTAAATAAATTTCGATCGAATGAAGTGAGCCATTGCTATATACCGAATTAGAAAAATCAGTCGTAAGCGTGTAGACTTGGTGATATGTTCTATTTCCATTTATGACCTGATTCAAACTACTTTGTCTCGATAAAACAACAGAATTATTTTCTATTGAACGTAATTTCTCATCAATATTTTGACTGATCAGATCAAGATTTGTTTGTTGCTGTGTCGCTGTTAAATTGATCATTTCATTAACAGATACGTGATAATTGACGTAGATGATCATTATTAAAACGGAAAAAAGGAAAACGGACAAACTAATAAATAAAATGTTTTTATAAGAATACTTCTTGAATAATTTCACATAGCTGCCTCCAAAATAGTTGATTTCTTATAAAGAAATTTAGTTTTTTATATAGAAATAACCATCTTTATTATATATAATAATGTAAGGGTTTTCAATATTTTTTTGATGGAGGGCTAGTCATGTTAAGAAAAGCATTTAAGATGAAAGTGTATCCTGATCAACATGAAACCTATCACCAACGCCATCAGGATCTATGGCCGGAATTGCTTCAGTTATTGAAAAGTCATGGTGTGATCAAGTATGCCATTTATTTAGATCGTGAAACGAGCGATTTATTTGCCTACCTTGAGGTGGAAGATGAATCAAGATGGGAACAACTAGCTACTGATCCGATTAATAAAGAATGGTGGGCTTACATGGCACCGATCATGGAAACCAATACAGACCATAGCCCAAAAACAGTTGAGCTTTCTGAAATGTTTTATATTGAAAAGGAGGAGCATGATGAACATAGGGATAAGGGCACATGATGTTGAAAACAAAGATATCTTAGATTTGGCTCAAAAACTTAATCAGAAAGAGATTCACTCTATTCAACTCGCTTTAAAGAAATCAGTAAAAGAATGGCAGATTTCCACGGCAAGTTTAAACACAGGTTTAGCTAAGTATATCGCAAATATTCTTCATGATAAGAAGATCAATATTGCCGTATTAGGCTGTTACATTAATATGATTGATCCTGATTTAGAGCAACGCGAGCAGGCGTTAGATTATTTTAAAGCCCATCTTCGCTTAGCGAGTGATTTTGGTTGCAGTATCGTTGGATCTGAAACCGGAAATGTTCATTCGCAAATGGGTTATACAACCGATAATTTTACCGAAGCAGCTTTTTTAAAAGTGGTTGACAGCGTACAAATATTAGTTGAAGAAGCTGAACGATTTGGTGTCATTGTTGGTATTGAAGGTGGTGTTAATCATCCTATTTATACGCCGCAGTTAATGAAGCGTTTAATAGATGAAGTGAGCTCTAATCATCTTCAGGTTATATTCGATCCGGTTAACTACTTAACACTTGATAATTATCAAAGGCAAATGTCAATAATTGATGAGGCCTTTTCATTGTTTGGAGATCGCATCGCTATTATTCACGCAAAAGATTTTCAAATAAAAGATGGTCAGCTTTACATTGTGCCCGTTGGACACGGTCAGCTTAATTATGCTCATTTGTTTACTAAGATTAAAGTTGCTAAGCCGATGATTCCAATATTATTAGAAGAAACGAAAGAACCGTATATTAACCAAAGTATAGCGAAGTTGACACAAATTTATCACAGATAAACGTCCGTAAACCCCCCCCTTAAAATAGAGCGTAGACCAAATCGATTGAGGGGGAGGCTAACGGACGCTAATGTCCTGATTCACTCAACTAACCATCAGTGGGAGAAGAACGAAAACCCCACTGATTGAAGGTTCGTTTTATAAATCGATTTAGCAGATGGAGGCGAGATCATGGATCAATTGAGTAAAGCATTAATCATGAGTAAGATTGAAGAATTAGCTACAAATTTATCGGAGATTAAAGATGAGACGGGTGAATTTTTATTGGATTTTGATGGATTAATTGTTGATGATAAAAGTTGGCATGTTTGGAATTGGCCCCAAGGTGTAGGGTTATACGGTCTATATCAATATTGGAAAATGACCAGAAGTGAGACAGCGATTCGTATCCTTAAAGAATGGTTTAGTCAACGTTTGCTCGAAAGCTCTCCCCCGAAAAACGTGAATACAATGTCACCTCTTTTGACAATGGCTTATTTGTATGAAGAAGAAGGTATGACTGAATACTTACCGTACTTAGAGCAATGGGCAGATTGGGTCATGTATGATATGCCGCGAACAGATGAAGATGGTCTCCAACACATGACTTATGGACCGGAAAACAAAAATCAACTTTGGGCAGATACATTAATGATGACGGTTTTACCGTTAGCCAAAATCGGTAAATTATTAAATCGCCCATCCTACATTGAAGAAGCGAAAAAACAATTCCTATTGCATATTAAATACTTGGCGGACAAAAAGACGGGATTATGGTTTCATGGGTGGACCTTTGAAGGACACCATAATTTTGCTTCTGCTTTATGGGGGAGGGGGAATTGTTGGGCCACCATTGCAATTCCTGAAATCATTGAATTACTTGATTTAACAGAAGGAGACGCACTTTATGACTATCTCGTTCACACCTTTGAACGTCAAGTGGAGGCGTTAGCACTACATCAAGACGAGAGTGGTCTATGGCATACGTTAGTTGATGATGTCACCTCTTATTTAGAAGCTTCGGCCACTGCTGGTTTTTGCTATGGTATTCTAAAAGGTATTCGCAAACGCTATATTTCTAAACGTTATTTACCAATGGCACAAAGAGCAATTGAAGGGATTCTAAATGAAATCAATCAAGATGGTGCGTTAGAGAAAGTATCGATTGGTACAGGTATGGGAGAGGACTTAGAATTTTATCGTCAAATTGACCAAACGACAATGCCCTATGGTCAATCTTTAGCCATACTTTGTTTAACCGAATATATGTATATGTATATTTAAATGCTTTAGAACATATGTAAGCGTCATGATAGATAGGAAACTGTAAAACATCAAATATTAGATGCTCAACTTTCTTATCTAAATTTTCAGGTTCAGCCAAGACAGCATAAGGGTAGACCTAATATTAAATATAAGCGTTGACTTTGAATATTCTAAACCTTTCGTTTTAGACGCGCAGGTGAGTGATGTTCCGCTTTTCGGAACGACATAACGTGCTAAACGTATGAGAAGGTCGCATGCGGCACATCCATGCAGAAGTAAAGGCAACAAGCCTATTGAATACCGAATCTATTATACACAATCAAGGTTGAATGTCTATTTTCAGTGTGCGAAAGTTGAGTGAGATGTTAAAGAAAAAAATTATTTTGCAATCGATCTAAAAGGTAAGCTTTTCTTATAGTTGGAACTGAAAATTTTAACATCATTGCTTTCCACTGCTTTTTAAAATTTTACACGTTCTGATCATACAAAAAAACCACTATTATTTTGTTTTTAGTGGTTTTTTCTTTTTTTTTATTGATTTTTTTGGTTGGTCATCATATACTTAAAACAAATGTTGGAAGCGTTTTCTTTTTTGGAGGGAGAGGAGTATCAAATATGATAAAAGCTAAGCTAGAGGTTTGTAACGATTTTTATGTTAATTCAAAGCCTATTAAGATTGTCTCAGGTGCCATCCATTACTTTAGAGTTGATCCGAGTAATTGGCAGGATCGCCTCGAAAAGATAAAAGCAATGGGTTGTAATACGGTGGAGACTTGTGTGGCTTGGAATATACATGAACCTAAAAAAGGAGAGTATCAATTTTCGGGATCAGCTGATTTGATTAGATTTATTGAGCTTGCTCAGCAGCTTAACTTATACATCATCCTTCGTCCATCGCCTTATATATGTGCTGAGTGGGAATTTGGTGGTTTGCCAGCTTGGTTGCTTAAAGATTCAAATATGAAGGTGAGAAGTTGCTATCGCCCCTTTTTAGAACATGTTAGATCATATTATGAGACGCTTATTCCGCGTATTATACCGTACCAAATCAACAATGGTGGTCCGATTATTTTAATTCAAGTAGAAAATGAATATGGCTATTACAGTAATGATAAAACATATTTGTCTACGTTAGCTGACATGATGGAGGAGCTTGGGATAACTGTTCCATTGGTGACATCGGATAGTACGAGAGCAAGCATTTTACAAGCGGGCTCAATTCCAGATAAAGCACTCCCTACCGTTAATTGCGGGGCTAATCTAAAGCAACGACTTGATGCTTTAAAAGCTATTATTTCCAACCGCCCCCTCATGTGTATGGAATTCTGGGTTGGTTGGTTTAATGTTTGGGGAGGTGAACATCAAGTTCGATCATTACCAGACCTTAATCAAGATTTAAAAGATATGTTGGAAATCGGTCATATTAATATTTATATGGCTCATGGTGGTACGAATTTTGGCTTTATGAATGGGGCTAATTATTATGAGCAAGTAGTTGATGGCTACATAACAGAAACTTATGCACCTGCAACAACCTCGTATGATTATGGTGCGCCAATTAGTGAAGCAGGCGAATTAACGGAGAACTTCCATACATTTAAACAAACGATCGAATCAGTTACTGGACGAAAAAATCAACTTCCTTTCGATTATGATCAAGTCAAACGAAAGAATCTTGGAGAATGGTCAGTGTCTGAAAAAGTCAGCTTATTTCAAGTGATTGATGACCTCTCTCACCCTGTTTATGACAAACACCCTCTCACGATGGAGTACCTTGATCAAGCTTATGGTTATATTTTATATCGCAGTGAGCTAAGCGAGCAGTCAGGTCGTCAAACGATAAAATTACTTGACACAAATGATCGTGCTCAAGTGTTTTTAAATGAAAAACATCTATTTACTGCCTATCGAGAGACATTCAAAATGAAGCAAACGTTAAGTTTGTCTGATACATCAACCGATCAACTAGATATCTTAGTAGAGAATATGGGGCGGGCTAATTTCGGTCCATATTTAAATGAACAGAGAAAAGGCATCAATAAAGGTGTGATGCTTGATGAACATTTTCATACCGGATGGGGGCACTATCCGTTACCATTAACGAACTTAGATGTATTAGATTTTAACAAAGGCTATCGTAAGGGGCAACCGGCTTTCTATAAAATTATATTTAATGTTGATCAGGTGTCAGATACGTATTTAACGTTACCGGGTTGGGGTAAAGGATGCGTTTTTCTAAATCAGTTTAATTTAGGGCGTTTTTGGAAAGAGGGGCCACAGCATAGTCTATATGTTCCCGCATCAAAGCTAATAACTGGAGAAAATCAGCTCATCATTTTTGAGACAGAGGGTGAGGTTGCAGAAACGATTCAATTTATTTCAGATCCGATCATAGATGAAAAGCTTTAATAAGGAGGCATAGATAATGGTTAAAAAAAGATGTTTAGAAGATTTAGATCGTGGGTTAATAGCTGTTCAAACTGACAAAGGCGTCTTTTTGAGTTGGCGTATTGCCATTAATGAATATTCGACAACAACTTATCAAATTCACCGAGATGGTCAATTGATTGCGACGCTCAATGAAGAACAGAATAGTAATTATTTAGATCGAGCAGGTAAAATAGATAGTCAATATACAGTGGTGGCTATTACAGGTGATCAGTATGACCAATCATCACCGGCTTCTGTTTTAGAAAATCCTTATTTTGATATTCCTTTAGATAAACCGGCAGATGGAATAACACCATCTGGAGAACATTATACGTATTCAGCTAATGACTTATCCGTCGGAGATGTGACTGGAGATGGACGATATGAAATAGTTGTGAAATGGTATCCAAGCAATGCGAAAGATAATGCACATTCAGGCTATACCGGTCATACCTATTTGGACTGTTACACATTAGAAGGTAAGAAATTATGGCGTATTGATCTAGGGGTTAATATTCGATCTGGTGCTCATTATACCCAGTTTCTCGTTTATGATTTTGATGGTGATGGTGTGGCAGAGCTTATTTGTAAGACCGCTGATGGCACGGTTGATGGTAAGGGACAAGTGATTGGTAATGTGAACAAGGATTACCGTAATGATCAAGGTTTTATTCTTGATGGTCCTGAATTCTTAACGCTTTTCGATGGAGCAACAGGGAAAGCCTTAGACACAATAGATTATAAGCCGGATCGTGGCGCACCTGGGAGTTGGGGTGATTTTGATGGTAACCGAATTGACCGGTATTTAGCAGGCGTTGCTTATTTAAATGGAGAAAAGGCAAGTGCCATCGTTTGTAGAGGTTATTATACACGGACGGTTATTGTTGCCTATGATGTTATCAATAAAAAGTTAGTTGAGCGTTGGTGCATCGACTCTGATCAAAATCAACCAGAACTAGCAGGTCAAGGCGCGCATTCATTAAGTGTTGCTGATGTTGATCAAGATGGTTTCGATGAGATCATTTACGGATCAGCTGTTATTGATCATGATGGCTCATTATTATACTCAACAGGATTCGGGCACGGTGATGCCTTACATGTTGGTGATTTTGACTTAGATAATCCTGGATTAGAAATATTTATGACACACGAAGAGAGTCCACATGAACATGGTTTTGAATTGCATGATGCGAAGACGGGTCAAGTGTTGTTCAGTATCCCTTCGGCGTCAGAGGATATCGGCCGAGGTGTTGCTGCTGATATTGACCCAAGATATCGAGGAGCTCAATTGTGGGGGTATGCACCTGATGGCCATCAGCGTGTCGAAGGAACGGAAAGTTTTTATACTTGTAAAGGTAAAGCCATTGATGGGCCTGTATTATCAGCTAATTTCGTAATTTGGTGGGACGGCGATCTAGGAAGAGAAATCTTAGATCATCAATTTGATCCCAATATTGAAGCGGGTGTGGGTACGATTCACAAGTGGAATTGGGAAACGCATACAGCTGATTTATTACTAAGAGCTGACGGCACTCTATCTAATAACGGTACAAAAGGTAACCCTAATTTACAGGCTGATTTATTTGGTGATTGGCGTGAAGAGGTGATCTGGCGACTAGAAGATTCGAGTGCACTTCGAGTATACACAACCACTGATCTAAGTGAACATCGTCTTTACACATTAATGCACGATAGTCAATATCGAGTAGCAATTGCCTGGCAAAATGTTGCCTATAATCAACCCCCGCATCCAAGTTTTTATATTGGTTTTGATCAATCATACATGAATATTCCTGTCCCTCCTGTTCACTTAATTCGAAAAAAATAAGTAAGTGGAAGGTGGCTTTATGAGAAAGCGATTAAACCATATCCGTCTTCAGTTGTTAAATGCCCATTCCATCAAGGATGCCTACTATAAGAAAAGTATTGTTGTGCTCTTGCTTATTCTTTGTATACCTAGTTTATTAATTGGAGCGACAATTTATTTCTTTGGAGCGAGACATTTAAAAGATGAAATGATTGCTACTCATGAGGAGCAAATTATTAATCAAGTTGATTATATTGACTCTCAGATGCAAAGTTTGGAGGTGAATTTGAATTATTGGTCTCATGAACACCTTTTTACCGATCAGTTAGATCATATTAATTTTCAAGATCAATATCAACATGCCCGTGAAATTACAGATTCTTTATTTTCTAAGCAAAATGGCAATAGTTTAATTGAGCGCATCAGTTTGTTTATTAATGCGGATCGACCGATTGTTTTTAACCCACAATTCCGTTGGGTTAACGAAGACCAGCTCGCTAACTATCAACACTTTCTATTAAGTCAAGATAGCTTTTTTTGGGATCGTCATTTATTAAAAGAAGAGTCTGATCATCATTTGTTTCCATTAGTACTCGTTAAAAATATGCCAGCATTCAATGAAGAACGTGATCACCACAGTGCTTCTTTTATTGTTGAGTTAAATAGAGAAACGGTTATGCAAATGGTTGATGGACTTAGCCTATCAAGTGATGGCTTTTCTTTTCTAATTGATCAAGAAACCGGCATGATGATTTCCTCAAATGAGAAGAGTGCAGCCTTTTTTGATGAGGTTGTCATTAATCAAGGGATTGAAAATGGCTCTTTTACAACTACTTGGTCAGAGATTGATTATTCTGTTACTTCTGGAACGATAAATCGCGTGAATGCGGATTGGATCTATATGTCGGTCGTACCGATTTCTTTTATCACTGAACCAATCAATCAACTGTCACAAACGATTATCGTGATTAGTTTAGTGGGCCTCTTTCTTTCGTTTATGATTGCTAATGTGACGTTTCGATCAATTTATCGTCCGATTGACAAACTGTTAGCGGTTATAAAAGGGAATCCTTTAAGTAAGAATGATGGGTTTGACTTGATCGAATCGAACTGGCATCAGCTCAATCAGGAAAAGAATATTTTAGAAAAACGTGTCGATCGATTAAACAATAAATTAATCAGCAATTTCTTTTTCCAACTGATCGAAGGTTTTTTAGATCATCAGACTGAGCGGGAATTGAGCGCGCGCCTTGCGCAATATCATGTTAGGTTAACAGAAAAGAAGATACGTTATCTTGATGTCGAGACCATCAATAAAAAGCAACAGCAGTTAATGATCCATTTAATTGAGCGTTGTTTTAGTTGTTCGCTTTACGTGATTCCTTTTAACGATCGATTCGTAGGTATCATTTTTGTATTCGACGACACTCAAATATTAGAGCAACAATTGAATGTAATAGAAGAAAATGTAAGGTCAAGTGGGAAACATGAGTTAACGGTTATGTATTTAAGTCAAACGGTTCCAGACCTAAGAGGATTGATTAGTGTCGTTGAACAAATACGACAGAAGAAATATACGAAACCTGAACATGATCAAACCCTATTAATTAGAATGCCTGAAACATTTGAGGCTACACAAATACAAGGTGATCTTTATCCTTTTCATATTGAGCAAAGGCTGATAGAGGCGATGGATTTAGGTGATCAAACGAAAATTAACGCCCTAATAGATCAGTTTATTGCTGTGTTGTGTGAGCGAGATGAACGCGCGATTCAATATAGCTTCATTCAGCTATATAGTGCGGTGCAATTGCAAATGTTAAAGGAGGGTTTTTATCCATTTGAATTATTTGAAGGGAAAAATATTTTAAAAGCATTAATCCACAGTTACGACATTGAGTGCTTAAAGGCAACTTTAATAAATCAAGTGATCACACCTTATGTAAAAGCTATAAAGGACAAAGTCATGACCAAGCAAGATGTCGTTGTCAAGAAGGCACTTGACTATATTCATAGCCATTACATGTATGATATTTCCTTGGATCAATGTGCGAATCAATGTGGGATTAATACGTATACGTTGAGTAAATGGTTTAAGCAAGGCAAGGGTATTAATTTCATTGATTATTTAACATTGTATCGAATAGAAATAGCAAAGCAATTGTTAGTTGAGACTTCAATGAAAATACAAGAAATATCAAGCGCAGTTGGCTATCGTCACAGTTACTTTAATCGTATTTTTAAAAAACATACGACGATGACACCTGGTCAATTTCGTCAAAGTGATCAAGACGTAAGTGCGATAGAGTTATTTCATCTCTAACGTTAAACTGTGAACCAAACGATAATGATACTCTGGAAGGCTGAGGTGAGTGTATGAATAAATATCACTTTACTAAAGGTGATGTTCTTTATCAAAATCGATTAATGCATCAAGAAGATTTAAAAGATTTTAAGGCGGAAGGTCCGGTTAAATTAAACTTTATAAATCAGCGATTAGTGCTTGAAAGTAGTAAGGATCCAGACCAATTTGGTGATTTTGCTCATTGGGTGTTATGGTGCGTGCATGATTTTCCTGATCAAATTATGATTGAGTGGGAATTCGAGCCGATTCAAGAACCTGGTTTAGCCATGGTGTTTTTTGCGGCTACTGACCAAACAGGAGATGATATTTTTTCACCAGAGTTACCGACTCGTCAGGGGCATTATCCTGAATACCATTCCGGCGCCATCAATACCTTTCACCTATCTTACTTTAGGCGTAAATGGGAGCAAGAGCGTATGTTTTGCACATGTAATCTTAGAAAAAGCGCAGGCTTTCATCTTGTGAGTCAGGGTGCAGACCCGATACCAACTGTTGCCGATGTAATAGAACCCTATAAGTTAAGACTCGTAAAATATCGAGAAATTATTCAATTTTCAGTTAATGGTTTAGTTGTTTTGGAATGGGAAGATGATGGTAGCACTTATGGTCCCATCTATGAGAACGGTAAAATTGGTTTTAGACAAATGGCACCTTTGAAAGCAGCTTATCAGCAATTCACAGTATCTCAGGCAATTAAGAAAGAAACATTATAAGAGAGGAGGGATTCACTTGAGTCAATATCGTTCGTTAGGGAAGGTTTATATTGGCTTCGAATTTATTTATCGACTCGTTTACTTGAACTTATTATGGATTAGTTTTAGTTTGTTCGGAGGAATTTTGTTCGGGATTGGTCCAAGTACACTTGCTCTTTATCATGTCAATCGCAAATGGTTAAGGAAAGAATTAGGGACTGATCGAGATATTTTCAAGCATTATTTTACAGCTTATAAGCGCCATTTTATAACTGGTAATTTGATGGGACTCTCCTTGATCGTGCTTTTCTTTATCTTTCTCGTTAATTATCGTTATGCAAGTGCACGAAGTGAAGTTGTTTTTCAATTTATTCAGGTAGCAACTGTCGTGTTATCGTTTTTAGCCGTGATTATCTTAACTTACCTGTTCCCTTTATATGTACACTATCAACTACCACTTAAAGCATACTACTTAAAATCGTGGATAGTCGCCCTTGCTCATCCCATCCCAACAGCATTAAATTTAGTTTGGCTTGTGTTAATTGGTTATCTAACGTATCGTTTGTTTCCCTTCTCATTGCTGTTGACAATGAGTAGTTTAGCATATGGCATCATGGGCATTAGTTATTCTTGCTTTATTCGAAATGATCAGATGGTGCTAGATAAAGACGTAGAGTCAGTGAGTTAGCTGATGCTGATTATGCTTGTTATCAGAACGTTCAATATGACAGAAATGGAGATGAAAGATGAAATTAAATTGGCTTGAATCGGCTCCGAAAGTAAAAGCAGGTGTTACGTTTGGTTTGCCTTGGAAAAAGGGCGAACGAAAAACAATATCAGACGTTGCCCTTAATGATTATCAATTACAGAGTTGGCCAACTGCTTATTGGCCTGATGGAAGCTTGAAATGGACAGCACACGCTACCGTTATCAATCAAGATGCCTCTGAACACATGATACTTAGCGATCAGTCTGATAGTCAACAAGATCACCAGGGGATTGCTATTAAAGATCAAAACGATCAAATCATTATTGATACAGGTAACTTCATTTACTATCTTAATAAAAATGGATCCTCGATCATTGATAAAGTGATAGACGTAAATGATCAAATGATAGCTAATCAGGGCAAGGTAGTTGCTGTTATGCAAAGCATTTATGAAGATGGAGATTGCCGCTCAATTATCGAACAAGAACGATTGGGACAGATTAGTAGAGTTGAAGTTGAGCATGAGGGGGATATCCAAGTAACGGTTAGAGTGACAGGAACTTTTGGTGAGAATGATAAGCTTAAATTTGTTATTCGACTTATTTTTTACTATCAACTTGAGAGAATAAAGATCTTGCATACATTTCTTTATAATGGCGATCCTGAACAAGATTTTGTTAAAGGAATAGGTTTGCAATTGTCTACCGAGTTAGTTGGTCCAGTCTATAATCGACACGTACGTGTAGCAACGGATTCAGGCATTTACAATGAGCCAGCACAATTGTTGACTTCAAGGCGATACAGGCAATCCTCCTTTTATCAAAAGCAAATTCAGGGTGAGATGGTGAACATGTCAACTGTTAATGATGTACGCGTTCAAGCAGAGCAACATGCGGTATGGCAGGATTTTAAATTGACACAAACGTCATATCAGCACAGCCAATATCAAAAGCGAACAGATCAAACGAACGCTTGGTTGAAGATCCCAACCATCCACAACACAAAGGGTTTGTTATACGCAGGTGGTGAACAGGGTGGTGTGGCAATGGCTTTAAAAGACTTTAATCAAAAGTATCCAAGCCAACTTGCAGTTAATGGCTTAGCCACGCATCAAACAAAGCTTTCTGTTTGGTTTTGGTCACCTGACCAAGAACCGATGGACTTAAGACACTATTCAAGCGCGACCCATGTGCAGAGTGCTTATGAAGGGTTTGAAGAAAATAGGGCAACACCAGTAGGGATTGCGAATACGAGTGAGGCTTACTTGACTTTTTTTTCTACTGTTCCATCTGACCAAGATTTATTCAATTTAGCAGAATATAGCCAAAGTCCTTATTTATTAGTAGCAGATCCCGTTTATTATTATCAGACAGGTGCAACGGGAACGTGGCCATTAATCGATAAGACAACGCACGCCAAACGGTTTCTGGAAGATCAATTAACCAAATTGATTCAATTTTATAAAAGTGAAGTCAACCAACGCAATTGGTATGGTTTCTGGGATTATGGTGATATCATGCATACTTATGATAGTGCAAGACATCAATGGTTTTATGATGTTGGGGGCTATGCATGGCAGAATACAGAGTTGGTCCCGAATTTATGGTTATGGTATAGCTTCTTTCGAACGGGCGATGCTGATATATTCAGGATGATTGAAGCAATGACAAGACATAACAGTGAAGTGGACCGTTATCATTTTGGGCCATACAAGGGGTTAGGTTCTAGACATAATGTTAGTCATTGGGGCTGTGGTTGTAAAGAAGTGCGGATAAGTATGGCTTGCTTATATAAATATTATTATTATTTGACGGCAGATCAGCGCATGGCTGAATTGTTGGATGAGGTAAAAGATGCTGATCAAGCGCTAGCGACATTGGATCCCATGCGAGAGTTTTACCATCGAGATGATCATTTGACGCATGCACGCATTGGGCCTGACTGGACTGCCTTTTGCTCAAACTGGTTATCCAGGTGGGAAAGAAAAAAAGATCAACAATACCTTGAAAAAATTAATATGGGTTTAAATACGATTAAACAGACCTCTCATCGTCTATTATCTGGACCTACTTTTAAGTATGATCCAACCACATCAACGCTAATATATCAGTCGACAGGCAATGAAGGGGGCTATCATATGGTTATTGCATTTGGTGCTCCACAAGTATGGATAGAACTCGCTGATTTACTAGAAGACGATGTTTTTAAAGATATGATTGCTGAATTTGGCATGGTTTATGCAATGCCAGAACAAGAAAAACAGGCGTTTTCAGATGGTATGTTATCCAATCAGCATTTTCATTGGCCAATGTTTGCAAGTGGGCTGATTGGTTATGCAGCTTATCGCAAACAAGACAGTGATCTCTCTCGACAAGCATGGACATTATTGTTAGATCAAGAACGGAGTGGCGTTTCGTTACCAGTTGAAGAAACCATTTTCAAAGGTTGGCAAACGGTTAATGAAATAGATTGGATCACGACTAACGTTGTTTCGCAATGGAGCCTTAATGTGCTGATCTGCTTACAATATATTGCTGGTGATTTACAAGTCAACTTTGATTCGATAGTAATAAAAAAATAGTGATGGTCATCAATTCGTGAAAGCTAAAAAAGGACGTGTTATCACTTCGTTAGCTTGCTATTTAATAACTTCATGATTCACGAGTAGCAAAGCGTAAATATTTCCTGGGAAATGTTTAAATAACTTAAAAGACTAAATAAAAATAGCGTGATTCATTTATGATCACGCTATTTTTATCGTTTAGGGCAGGGTTTCTGTTTGAATAAGTGATGGCTATTGATGTCGGCCAGTGTAAAATAGTCACAACGAAATAATCTCCGAAAAGATAAGTCATCATCGCTATGAAGCCTCATCGGGGAGTCTTTATTTCGGTTGATAACCTAGATGTACGATGTTTCCGACCCAAACTTCCGCTGTTAATTATGAAAAGCGCAAGTGCAAAAAATTATCATTGCAGGAAATTTGTAAGCGCTTTAATATATGTTTTGTGAAATGGTTGTATATTAATCGTTTCAACTAACTGTTAAAAAAAGGAGTGTTTGATTCATGCATTCATTTAGAAAAAGGGGATTATTGGTCATTTCAGTTTTGTTAGTGTTAATGATCGTTATTGGGTGTAAGAATGATCCAGCCTCTAGTGAAGACAACCCTGGTGGTAACAATGACACTGATGATGTCGTATATTTTGATGAAATTAAGATTATGGCTCCTACTTTTGAAACGACAGCACCACCAGCAGACAACGAATGGGAACAAGCAACTGAGGAGTTGACTGGGAAGAAGATTAATATGAATTGGGTTCCTAATGTGTCATATGAAGACCGGATGAATGTCACTTTAGCATCTAATGATATTCCAGAGATTATGGTTATTACTGGGAAAACACCTGGTTTTTTAAATTCAGCAGAAGCTGGTGCGTTTTGGGAATTAACAGATTATCTAGATGACTATCAATATCTCGGTCAATACAACGAAGATATTTTAAGGAATGCTTCCGTTAATGGTCGCGTGTATGGTATTTATCGAGAAAGAGATGTGATGCGATCGACTGCCATTATTAGAAAAGATTGGCTTGAACATTTAGGGCTGGACATACCTGAAACGGTTGACGAGCTTTATGATGTTCTTCATGCATTTACCTTTGATGATCCTAATAATACCGGTGCTGACGATACGCATGGTCTTATTATTCCAACTTGGTATGGTAGTCTCGACACGTTATCGATTTGGTTTGGTGCGCCTAATGTTTGGGGTGTTGAAGATGGAACGTTTGTCCCGGCATTTGAGACAGAGGCATATCGGGAAGCTTTGGATTGGACAAAGCAAATTGTTGATCAAGGCTTGGTCAATCCAGATTTCACAACCTTAAGCCCTGATGATTGGAATAATGCGATGTTTAATGGCGCTGGAGGCGTTATTATCGATACGTACTCTCGGGCAATGCAAGTTAATAATTTGTTCGTTGATGAAGCTGGAAGTGATGACTCTGATCAATATTATGTCGAAATAACAGGAACGTTGCGCGCTCCTGATGGTGAAGAATATGGTCATCCTACCGATGGTTATGCTGGATTTTTAGCGATTCCAAAGACCAGTGTTCAAACAGAAGAAGAATTACATGAGATCTTATCTTTCCTTGATGTGCTTTGTTCACCTGAAGGCATTAATTTACTGAATCATGGTATTGAGGGCGTTAACTATCAATTGGATGATGAAGGTTACCTTGTTCCCCTTGAGACAGAAGAGGCACAAGCATTAAACCCTTACACAATGGAGCAAATTTCAATGTTTGGTGACGGTATGCATCGAATGAAAGCAGAGGGTGAATTGCCAAAAAAACGTTATCAGCTAATGGAAGATAATGAAGACTATGCGGTATTTAACGAGGCAGCGCCATTAGTTTCTGAAGTGTATACGACAAGAGGCACACAATTAGATGACATTATTGAAGATGCAAGGGTTCAATATATTGCTGGTCAAATCGACGAAAGTGGCTGGAATGCCGCCGTTGATTTATGGTACAACAGTGGCGGTCAGGAACTTGTCGATGAATTAACGCAATTATATGGCGAGATGAATTAAGTCCAATTGGCGACAAACTAAAATAGGGGTGATGTCATTTGTCACCCTTATTAAAGAAAGAAGGTAAATATAATGAAGGCCTTATCTTTACAAGGGACAAATAAACAGCTCCCTAAAAAAACATTTGTGGAAACACTTAAACAAATGTGGCTTCGGGATAAATGGTTATATGTATTGCTTATTCCAGGCATTTTATATTTTTTAGTCTTTCGATACGCACCTATGTATGGGATCATCATTGCTTTTAAAAACTATGTTCCTTATTTAGGAATAACTGAAAGTATATGGGTAGGTTTTGACCATTTTACAGCATTTTTTAGTAGTCCAGATTTCTTGCGGTTATTAGGGAATACGTTATGGATTTCGTTTCTTAGTATTGCAATCGCATTTCCTGCTCCTATTTTTTTAGCTGTTTTATTAAATGAAGTGCGCTTTGCTTTGTATAAGAAATTTGTGCAGACTTGCATTTATATTCCACATTTTTTATCTTGGACAATTGTAGTTGGTTTAACTCATCTACTCTTTTCGATCAATGGTGGAGTGATCGTTGAAATGGTCGAAACCATTTTTGGCATGAGAATAAACTTTTTAGCAGAGCCAGAATGGTTTAGGCCGATGATTATTTTACAAGGAGTCTGGAAAGGAACAGGATGGGGAACGATTATTTTCTTAGCGGCTTTAGCGAATGTCTCACCAGAGCAATACGAAGCAGCAATTGTTGATGGTGCTGGTCGTTTCAGACGTGTTTGGCATATTACATTACCAGCTATTCGAGGAACGGTTGTTATTATGCTCATTCTGACGATGGGGAATGTGCTTAGTACCGGTTTTGATCAAATTTTCTTAATGACCAATTCTTTAAATAGGTCGGTGGCAGATGTGTTTGATACGTATGTTTATAATGTTGGGATTACAAGAGGTTCATATTCGTATAGTACAGCAGTCGGTCTATTTAAGTCAGTTGTCGGGATCATTCTTATCTTAACAACCGATTTTATTGCTAAAAAGGTAGATAAAGAGAGTGGGCTTTTTTAGCAGAGTCAAAGGGATTAAGGTGTTATCAAGATAAACATTATTAAAATAGAATTTAAACAGTGGCGCATCTAATGAGCAAGAAACAAGCTGAGCAGTCTGCTTTAAAGAAAGGAGTTATTCGACGATGAGTGATATGCATAAATTGCACAATACCAAGCCTGGTCGGGTCTTTGATGTCATCAATATTATTTTTTTAGCAGTGGCAGCGATTGTTACGCTATTGCCTTTTATCTATGTTGTTGCGGGGTCTTTTGCGACTGAATCTGAACTTGCTCGCCGAGCTTTTTTTATCATTCCAGAAACATTTACTTTAGAAGCCTATCGATATATTTTCACTTCGGAGGCGTTTATTCGAAGTATTGTGATCACGATTGGCGTAACAGCAGTAGGAACAGCAGTGCAGCTCTTTTTTACTTTTACTATGGCTTATCCACTAGCGAAAAGGTCATTGCGCGGGCGAAAACTGTTAATTAATATTGTTATTTTTGCGATGCTTTTTAGTGGAGGAATGATCCCTACTTTTTTAGTTGTTCAAGGTTTAGGGTTAATTGATACTTATTGGGCTTTGATTTTGCCAAATGCGATTAATCCTTTTAATTTGATTATTATCAAGAATTTCTTTCAGAACTTTTCTGTAGAATTAGAAGAATCGGCTAAAATTGATGGGGCATCTGAAATTGGTATCTTTTGGCGGATCGTTTTACCTTTATCTAAACCGATCATAGCGACATTTGCGTTGTTTTATGCAGTGGCGATTTGGAATGATTTTATGAGCCCGTTACTGTATTTAAATGATAGTTCTAAATGGACATTACAATTATTGTTAAGACAAGTGACGATATCTTCTGATCCTAATGCATTAGGTAATCTTGATCCTGATTATGTTCCGCCGGCAGAAGGTATGAAATTAGCGATCATTGTGATTGCCACATTACCGATCATGACGGTGTATCCATTTTTACAAAAACACTTTGCCAAAGGTTTATTAATTGGGTCTGTTAAAGGCTAATGGTAGAAGTATGTAATCGTATGTTTCATTTCAATACTAAATGGAGTACTTGATACGCGTGCTAAATATTACTTAGAAGGGCATATTTCAACAAAATATGCTTGTTTCTACGTTAGAAAGCATAAAATTCCAGCAAATAAGTGTGAAGTGTTGAAGTGGAAATGTCTAGTTATCAGTATAAGAAAAGCTAACTCACTTGTAAAAGAACGAACAAATGTGAGTTTTTAAAATATGGAATGATAACATTGTTTACAGATGATCGACGTTAAGTTTTGCGTCAAGTCAACTTAAGGATTTTATTGGAGAAAAAGTGATTACTTTTCGATAGTTTTTTAACTTTTTTTATCTACTAACACATTCATTTGTTCTTTATAATCAATCGTGTAAGCGATTACTTAATAGGGGTGATTAAAATGAAGAAATATTTATGGTATGTGTTGATATTGGTCTTATTTTTATTAGTTGCGTGTAATGGTGGTGAGCAAGATGACACCACTAATGCAGAGAATCAAGATCAAGCGAATGCTGGTGAAACGACCATACGTGTGGCGTGGTGGGGAAATCAAGAGCGTCACGATATGACGTTAGAAGCGATTGAATTATTCGAAGTAGCTTATCCTGATATTAGTGTTCAGCCTGAGTACACCGGATGGGACGGTTATTGGGAAAGATTAAATACCCAAGCGGCAGGTAGTAATTTACCTGATGTGATTGCAATGGATAATTCATACTTAAATGAGTATAACAGCAATGATTTATTAGTTGATTTGGCACCGCTTATTGATAATGGAACGATTAATCTAGAGGACGTTGATGATGTCTATCAAGAAATTAATCATGATGGTGATCGTGTCTTGGCTGTCGCATCAGGAGCAAATGCGTTAGCGCTTGTCTATAATGTTGAGATGTTAGAAGAACACGGCTTTGACCTTGAGCCTGGCTTTTCCTATGATGACTTGTTTGAAATGAATTTAGCGATTAAAGAGGCGTTAGAAGCTGAAGGGGAAGAGTATTTTGGCTATGATTTTGCTAATGCAGAATATGAATTATTAAATAATTATGTTCGACAGCATGGGATGTCCTTTTATAATGCTGAGGGTAATGGTCTAGGTTTTGAAGAAGCTGTTTTGGTTGATTATTTTGAATGGGTTCAAGAAATGGTCGTTGATGGTGCCGCACCATCACATGATATTATGATGTCCTATATTGAAGGGGGTAACTCGATGGTACAAGAGGGTTCCTCAGCAATGCAAACGGCAGCAAGTAATCAAATTATAGGGATTGCTCAAGGAACAGAGTATGAATTAGATTTAGCCGTATTACCAGCATGGGATGGACAGCATGCCAATTATATTCGACCAAGTATGTCTTTCTCGATAACTGAGCATTCAGCACAACAAGAAGCAGCGGCTAAATTTATTGATTTTATGACAAATGATTTAGAAGCAAATGAGGTGCTACAAGCCGAGCGAGGAGTACCGATTTCTTCTGCTGTTCGTGAACATCTAAGTGATAAAGTATCTGAACCGGTTCAAAAAACATTTGATTATCTTGAAGTTGTAGCCGATTATACGACAGATGCTGACCCACTTTCACCACCGGGGGAAACGGAAGTGCGTGGTGCATTTAGTCGAATAATCGAGTCGTTGAAGTATGATCAACTAACCCCAGAAGAAGCGGCTAGCCAATTTATTCAACAAGCAGAAAATGTATTAAATTAATAAATAAAAGGGTGACTGATAGATTGGTCACCCTTCTGATTGAAGTGATGGAAACAGATCATTTAGCTCGTGTAGCTACTAACGATGAGGTGGTGGAATAATGACAAAAACAAAAAAGATACCCGTAAGTTTAACTTTAGCATCGAATCGTGACAAATCAGATCATTTGGCTGGTTTTCTAAGTATCTCACCATGGTTAATAGGGTTTATTCTCTTAATTCTTGGTCCAATGTTAGCTTCTTTGTACCTGTCTTTTACTGATTATAATTTATTATCCTCTCCAAGTTGGGTAGGATTAGCTAATTATCGAAGCTTATTGACAGATGCTAGATTTTTAAAATCATTAGAAGTTACGTTTACTTTTGTGTTTGTATCGGTACCACTTAAGCTTATTTTTGCTTTAGCGTTAGCAATGCTTTTCAATACAGGGAGAAAAGGGAGCTCGTTCTTTTCTGCGGTGTATTACATTCCGTCTATTATTGGTGGTAGTGTAGCTATTGCTGTCGTTTGGAAGCAACTGTTTGGGCGCCAAGGCGCCGTGACTCAAATATTATCGTTATTGAATATTACAGATGCGAATTTAATTGGAAATCCAGATACCGCTCTATCTGTACTCATTTTACTTGTCATTTGGCAATTTGGTTCACCAATGATTATCTTTTTGGCGGGATTACGTCAAATCCCTATCGAACTATATGAAGCGGCTAGTGTTGATGGTGCGAGTAAATGGAGACAATTTTTTAATATTACGTTGCCAATGTTAACACCTGTCATCTTTTTTAATTTAGTGATGCAAACGATTCAAGGGTTTATGACATTTACTCAGGCTTATTTGATTACCGGAGGTGGCCCGCTAGATGAAACATTGTTTTATGCAGTCTATTTATATGAAACGGCGTTTGAATATTTAAGAATGGGTTATGCTTCAGCAATGGCTTGGGTCCTATTAATTATTATTGCGGTGATCACCCTTATTTTCTTTTTGACATCGAAGTATTGGGTGTTTTATCAATCGGAAGGAGGACGTTAACGATGCACAGCAATAAACGCCTTCTTAGCGATATGATCTTTTATGTATTTGTTATAGCTATCGGAATTGTGATGATTTATCCAATTTTATGGATGATTGCTAGCTCCCTAAAACCAGCGACAGAAATCTTCAATAATGCTGTATCACTATGGCCGAGTGCATTTGTTTGGGAGAACTATCCAAGCGGGTGGGCTGGTTTTGGTGGAATTGGCTTTGCCACCTATTTCAGAAATTCAGTGATGATCACTTCGATTGTGGTGGTTGGCACCTTGTTAACAGGGAGTATTGTTGCATATGGGTTTGCGCGATTAGAATTTAAAATGAAAAATATATTATTTGCTTGTTTAATGGCTACGATTATGCTCCCCATACAAATTACGCTGATCCCCCAGTATATTATCTTTAATGAGATAGGCTGGGTAAACACATTTTATCCCCTACTCTTACCAGGATTAATGGGGGGACAACCGTTTTTTATTTTCTTGCTTATTCAGTTTATCCGAGGCATTCCTCGTGAACTTGATGAGGCAGCGATTGTTGATGGCTGTTCAAAGTTAGGGATTTATTGGCGTATTATTCTGCCATTATTAAAACCAGCTCTCGTTACTGTTGCTTTATTTTGTTTCATGTGGACATGGGATGATTTCTTAGCGCCATTAATTTACTTGAATGATGCTAGCCTTCACACGGTTACGATCGCATTAAGAAATTTTATGGATACACAAGGAAGTACGTCTTGGGGGCCACTATTAGCGATGTCGTCATTATCGCTCTTACCTCAATTGCTTATCTTTGCTTTCTTTCAAAAGCACCTCGTGCAAGGGATTGCGACGACTGGTTTAAAATAATGTGTACGACTTAGATATGATGAGCAGTAGTTTCTGGTTAAACCGTTGAAACAGGAAATCAACCGTATTCACTTGAAGTGGATGCGGGATTTCTCGTACGTTATAAAAACATAAGGTTTTAACAAAGAAGTGGGAAGTGCCGAAGTCACACTTTAAAGTGCTGAGTATAAAAAAATGCACACAATCGCTAAAGGACCCAGGTTCTTCATCCTTTGCTAGTAAACAATAGTAAAATAGCAACTTTATTTAATGAGGAAGGATGATTATAATGAAAGACATCGGTATTCGATCAAGTTTTCAATATATTTTTGAGTGGGTGATGTTATTAGCATGGCTTAATCTGCTTTGGATTGTGTTTACCTTAATGGGATTGGTCGTATTTGGCTGGGCGCCGGCTACTGCCGCAATGTTTAATGTGCTGAGAGCAGTCTATCGGGAAAACAATTTGCAACAACCCATTTTCCAAATTTTCTACCACGCTTATAGAAAAAACTTTTTCAAGGTGAATGGATTAGGTTTATTATTAATGGTTATTGTCACTATGATCAGCTTTGGCATAATGACATTACCTTATTTGAATGCGCTTTCTTTAAATATCATGTTAGTCCTGTATACAATGGTGATTAGTTTATTTTTAATGATGGTGGTTTTTATTTTTCCAGCCTTTACACATTATCAAACACGTTTTATTAACTATTTTAAATATGCGTTATTGATAAGTATATCTTATTTTCAATATACTTTGTTGATTGGGTTGACCCTGCTATTAACGTACATTTTGTTCAGGGCATTTCCAGGTTTGTTTTTATTTTTTTCAATTAGTATTCCAAGCGCTTTAGTAATGGCGATTGCTTTAAAAGTCTTTAAACAGATTGAAAGTCAAGCCGGTTTAGTCTCGATTGAATCATAGAAAGGAAGATCATGATATGGAAAAAATCTATTATGGTGCGGCTTTATATCCAGAACTGTGGGATCGTGAAATAACAAAAAAAGATATTAAACATATGAGGCGAATTGGCATGAATTTAGCCCGAATTGGAGAGTTTACCTGGTCTACCTTTGAGCCAAAACAAGATCAGTTTGATTTCACGGTATTAACAGAGACGCTTGATGATTTAGCTGAACATCAAATCGATGTCATCGTTTGTACGCCAACCCCCACCCCGCCGATATGGATGACAGACCAGCATCCTGAACGTTTGCATCAAAACCAAGATGGATCAAAAATGCATCATGGTTCAAGGCAGCACATTTGCACAAATCAGCCTTTTTTTCGTGAACGAGCGGCTATGATGACAGAGCAATTAATCAAAGTTGTAGCGAAGTATGATCATGTCATTGCTGTGCAGTTAGATAATGAGTTCAAATGTCATGTAGGTTCATGTTATTGTCAACATTGTAAGACGCTATGGACAGAATGGTTACGCCAGAAATATACAGATATAAATGTACTAAATCAAGCATGGGGTACTAACATATGGAGTCAAAGGTACTTAGATTTTACTCAAGTTGTTCAACCCTTACCGACACCATTTTTACATAATAGTGCACTATTGCAAAATTATATCACGTTTACTCATGATAAAGTGGCTGAATTTGCGCTAGAGCAAGCAAACATCATTCGCTCACATGTTGATATACCAGTTACGCATAATTCAAGTATGTTTTTTGATTTGGATAATGAAAAACTTGCTAAAGCGCTTGACTTTATTAGTTTTGATACGTATACGCCGGCAGATAAGTATCCTAATTTTATGATTAACCAAGAAAGATGGAAATATATTAAAAACGATACAAGAAAATTCATGCTACTAGAAACGAGTACCTCTTATAATGGTCATATTGAACAATACGGGAAATTACATGATCTTGGCTATGTGGAGGCAGAGAGTTTCGCCACGTATGCTGCGGGCAGTCAAGCCTTCACATATTGGCTGTTTAGAGGACAACGATCTGGATGTGAACAACCTCATGGTTCCGTTGTCAGTGCTTGGGGAGATCCAACCATCGGTTATCAGAACGTGCTTGCTGTGAGTCAGTTAATTAACAGGATAACCCCACATTTACATGAAACTAAAGCAATTGAACCACGTGTGGCGATCACGTATTCAGATCATGCGCGTGCTTTTATAGATGTTGAGCCAGGCGAAAACAATGTTTATAAAGATTTACTGAATGGGTTTTATAAGCACTTTTTAGATTTGAACATTCCACGCAAAGTTGTTCCAGAAGGCCACGATTTAAATAGTTGTGATCTGCTATTCACCCCATATGCTCACCATATTTCAGATCACTTCTTATCACGATTACAAACATTTATCGAGAATGGAGGGGTTTGGATAGCAGGCCCAATGACTGGGGATCGGACAGCAGAACATACTTGGCCTGTTGATGGGGGCTTAGGTCCACTAACAGAACTAGCAGGAATAAAGTCAACGATGCAATTTTCAGTGACGGATACTGGTCATTACGGAGCTGCACTTGGTCTTGAATCAGAGCTTACCGGTTTAAGTAGCTTCTTTGAAGTCGAAGATGATGTTCAAGTATATGGAGAAGTGATTGAAGGCCAGGCAAAAGGTCAAGCCTTTTTTATTGAAAGAACGATTGGTAAGGGTAAGCTTGTTATACTAGGTGCGACGCCTGATGCACCGATGATGAGAGCGATCATTAATCATTATGCGCAAGCTTATAAAATTGATCAATCGGTTGAATTAGCAGATCAAATTATTGCGATCCCCCGACAAACGAAAGATCAGGTTTTGCAGTATTGGATCGTTAATTTTTCAAATCAAGCGCAATCGTTTAACTTACATCACCCTTATAAAAATGTATTGAATGATCGAATCATCGAAGCTGGTGAACATATGTTAGCGCCATTCGATTATCGAATATTAATAAAACAATAAGGGCTGAATAGGAGACCAATCAATGTTGAAAAAAGAACACATTCGTATACGCGATCCATTTTAAAAAAGCTAGCCGATTTGCTATGGTGAGCGAATCGGCTAGCTTTGACAGAAGAACAGGAAAACACTAAAAGTTATTGTCGCCTACTTCGTTCCGAAGAGACGATCACCGGCATCACCAAATCCTGGTGTAATATAGCTCTTTTCATTAAGACCAGGGTCTAATGAACCCGTATAAATAGGGACTTCAGGATGATCTTGGTGAATTTTATCAATCCCTTCTTGTACAGCAATTAAACATAAAAATTTGATATTTTTTGCACCACGTTTTTTAATTGCTGATATCGCTGCAGAGGCAGAACCCCCAGTAGCTAACATAGGATCGACGACGATTAATTCACGTTCCCCAATATCTTCAGGCAGTTTTGCATAATACTCAACAGGATTAAGCGTTTCTGGATCTCGATACAAACCGATATGTCCTACTTTAGCGACAGGAATTAAACTAAGAATACCGTCAACCATGCCCAAACCAGCACGCATAATCGGCACAATTCCAAGTTTCTTGCCACTAAGACGTTTAACGGTTGTAGAGCATACAGGTGTTTCTATTTCAACATCAGCTAAAGGTAAATTTAAAGTGATTTCATAGGCCATTAACTTTGAAATTTCCTCGACCAACTCGCGAAATTCTTTAGGGCCGGTATTTTTATCACGGACAATCCCAAGTTTATGTTGGATCAATGGATGGTTAAATACATGTACTTTTCTCGTCATAGTCGTCTCTCTCCTTCTCTTTACTAATAGTATATGGTACATTAGAAGTCATTAAATAACAAGAGAAAATAAGTGAATAACTTTGAGTATTTTATCACAGATATCGTCCGTAAAATCCCTACCTCAAAATAGAGTGTAGAGCAAATCTATTTAAGTGGGTGATAACGAACGCTCATGTCCGGATTCACTCAACTAACAATTAGTGGATGGGTAAGATCGTAGACTAAAACCGCCACATCATTAAGAAGGATTACAGACTAAGACCGCCACGTCCTGTAGCCCTCCGCCCACTGATTGAAGGTTCGTTTTATATAAATACGGAGGTGGAAAAAGATGGCTGTTTCAATTGAAAGTATACTCAATATGGAAGCTTTCGCTGATGTTCGAATTATTGCTGGGGATGAAGGGATCTCAAGACAAGTGCAAAGTGTCTATGTTATGGAAGTACCTGATATTTTTTCATACATTGATCAAGATGGATTGTTGTTTACGACACTATATCCAATTGCAGACAATGAAAAAGCAATGCAGTCATTTATCGCTGAACTTAGTAAACACCAGCTCGCAGGTGTCGCCATTAAGCTAGGAAGGTATATAACAGAAGTTCCGCATTATATGATTGATCAAGCAAATCAGTTACAGTTTCCTATATTAGTGTTACCACAAGATGCTAACTTATCTACATTAACCAATCACATTCTCACCACATTATTAGGTATGAAAACAAGTATGCTTGAATTTCGAGAGACCATATCACAGCAACTGCATCGTTTACTCTTACAAGGGGCTAGCATGGAAACATTTGTTCAATATGTTTCGCAAATAACGGATGGCTCCATTATGATATTGGATAACAGTTTAAGTTGTAAAGCTTCATCCTTTAACCGCAATGAAAACCCATTATTGATTAATAAAGACCATTTCCAACTTTTGATTGACTCAGCTACTTTAAGTGAAGCAAATCAAGAAGTGTTAATGGTGGGTAACGAATGGTATCATGTTAATCAGTTATTTATTCAAGCGATATCAGCAGGTAGCAAAAGCCTTGGCTATCTAGTGATGATCATTGACACGCCTGATAAAGTATCAAAGCATTTACATGTCATTGTTGAACAAGCCATAATTCTGTTGGCTTTTCTTTTACAGACTGAACAAACTATTATTCAAAAGGAACGTCATTATTTAGATAGCTTTATTCGCGATATTATGAATGGGCGTTATCAATCACAAAGTGAAGTGATAGAAAAAGCTAAAGTTTTTCGTTGGAACTTTAATTTCCCTAACGTTATTTTGCTGTTGAAAACAGATATAGAAGATAGTAGTTCACGCTTATCAGCCTATTATAAAATTTTAGATTCGGATAAAATTGCACAATTGGTTGCTGATATTTTTGATGTACCCATGCAAAATTGTAAAGTTATTTATTACAATGATGAATTATTATGTTTTGTTAGTGTTGCCTTTGAAACACGATTAAAGGAAAGACTTAGAAGATTGGGAGATAGCTTAGTTAAAAGCTTGTCTGGTATATGTCCAATTGCTGTTAGCATCTCCGATACTATTTATCAAATTAGTGGAGTTAAAACGGCCTATGAACATGCATCTCTTGTCCATCATATTCATGGATCAAGTTTAGAATCAAGGTCATTTGTTCAATTTTATGATGAATTGGGTTTGTATAAATTGTTTCACTTAATAAAAGATCAGGATAGATTAAATGAATATATTCAAGATAAGATTGGTAAGGTTATTGAATATGATCAGCAACGAGAGATTAATCTGTTGGAGACACTCAATTATTTGATTAAAAATAAAGGAAACTTACAAAAAACCGCTGATGATATGTATATTCATTACAATTCATTACGCTATCGAGTAAATAAAATAAAGGAACTTGGCTTGGCGTTAGAAGATGGCTTAGCTTTTTCTGAAATTGGTGTAGCTTGTCAATTATATCAATACCTATTAACGCAAAGAAATAATCAAATAGATTATAAAAAGTGGTTATCTAAATAAACCCAAACCCACCACGGTAATCTTGTATCGCTGTTTTTATCACAGATAATCGTCCGTAACCCCCCTCAGAATAGAGCGTAGAGTAAATCGATTGAAGTGGGTGATACGGACGCTCATGTCCTGATTCACTCAACGAACTTACAGTGCGAGGATCGATAGGTCAAAATTAAAAGAAGTAAAATCAAAGTGAATAATGTATTTATGATTGCCCCTCCAAAGGTAGACAGATTAAAAAGTCAAAAATCTGTTTACCTTTGGAGGAGTTTTTTTCCAATGAATTTTATTCTACTACATTTAAATAGACTTGCTATGAAGAAAACCATTTATTTATGAGATTTAATACACAATGAAAATTATAGAAAAGTGACAAAAAAACTATTTTTTTTTATTGATATTAAACAATGTAATAGCCATATGTTGTTGCTATAATCAATTTATCACAGATAACCGTCCGTAAACCCCCTCAGAATAGAGCGTAGAGTAAATCGATTGAAGTGGGTGATAACGGGCGCTCATGTCCTGATTCACTCAACGAACCCTCAGTGGGTGGGTAAGGTCGTAGCCTAAAACCGCCACGTCTTTAAGAAGGATGACAGACTAAGACCGCCACGTCCTGTGGCAACGTCTGCATGACCTACATCCTGTAGTCCTCCACTCACTCACTCACTGATTGAAGGTTCGTTTTATCAACATTAAGGAATGGGCTTTTACATCTTTAACGAAAAGTGATTTCAACTAAGTTAAGCGGGAGGGTGATTCAAGAAATATATGTAACAGTACATGAGGTGGACAAAAGTCAAATACAGAGTGGATGATTAAATGTATATTAATATCCAGCAAATCGATTGGCAATTAAAGCGTGATCTGTCATTAGAGATAATAGGAACAGTAATAGGAGAAGTTCATAGTGTCTTTGATCAAGTTATTAATATCATGCTTACATCAGAAAATCGCTTGATAAGTATAGCGACAGACGGTGTGATTCAAGCGCCTGATATGATGAGAACAGCTGATTATTCAAGTTTTTATCAGTTAAAGCACACCATTAAACCAAGTAAAAATATTGCTTTAATTGGTTATAATCAAATTGCTATTGACTACTTTATAATTGATTTTCACAACACGCCTATATGGGAAGGGACGATAAAGGGGCTACCTTTATCGGAAAATGATTTAGTCTCAAAAGCGAAGAGAGTAGAAAGCTTTCTATTAAAGGAAGGTAAATATGAAGGAATGTTAACAGCTTTTGAGTATGTGATCAATCAAGTGGATAACCAAAGTTATCAAACACAAACCATATATCAGCGTGCGCTATCCGATCGCTTACTTCTGTTTTTACAAGGTTATCAGCCAGATGCACTTAAACATTTTGTCGGTCTAGGGATCGGATTGACGCCTTCAGGCGATGATTTTTTACTAGGGTTATTGACGGTATTACAAGCCTATCATCATCAAATATTTGACCGCATCAAAAATAGAATACTTGAATGGCTCGAATATATTAAAGCAAGTACGACTGTTGTTAGTTACTTTATGCTAAAACACTGTCTTAATGGACATGTTAACGATGCTTTAAGACAAATACTAACTAATGATAGACAGATAGAAAGTCGAGGGTTGAAGCTAATGCTGAAAATGGGTTCAACTTCAGGAACGGATATGTTAGTAGGGGTAATCGTAGGTTACTATCTACTGATTGATAGAAGGATATGAGGAGGAGATTTATATGGCTTCAAGGGTGATGATTGTTAAAAATGCTTATCATGATTCGGTTACTTTAATGTCTTTATCAGGAAAAGTTCTAGGAATAGAAGGTGTTGAAGATGCGGTTGTTTCAATGGCAACGGCCATGAACAAGGAATTGTTAGCAAATATCGGACTAATGACAAGTGACGCAGAGCATGCAAGTGAAAACGATTTAATCATTGCCATAAAGGGAGAATCAGATCAGATAGTGGAACAGGCACTTGATTTTATTAATAAAGCTTTATACAGCAAAAAAGACAATAAAACGCAAGCTGATAGTCAGCCTGTAAAAACATTAAACGCCGCTATTAAAGCGCTTCCAGAAGCAAATATGGCTGTTATTTCGGTACCAGGTGCATATGCGGCCAGAGAAGCACGTCACGCGTTAAATACTGGATTAAATGTGATGATTTTCAGTGATAATGTTTCCATCGAACAAGAAAGAGAACTGAAAGAAATGGGTCGAAATAAAGGGTTGTTTGTCATGGGGCCAGACTGTGGCACAGCCATCATCAATCAAGCTGGTCTATGCTTTGCTAATAAAGTTCAACAAGGGAGCATTGGCCTTGTAGCAGCCTCTGGGACCGGCCTTCAGGAAGTGGCGGTTCAAATTGATCGAATGGGTTATGGTATTACACAAGCAATTGGAACAGGCGGTCGTGATTTATATGAAGACATTGGCGGTATCATGATGATAGAAGGGATAAAGGCTTTAGAACAAGATGATCAAACAAAAGTAATTACACTTATTTCAAAACCCCCTTCAAAAGCCGTTCAAGATAAAATCTTGTCTGAATTAAAATATGTCACTAAACCGGTTGTTGTAAATTTCCTTGATGGAGAACGTGAGGCAGTAGAAAGTATAGGCGCATCGTTTGCGCCAACATTAATTGAAGCGGCACGTCTATCTGTAAAATTAATCGATCCGACAGCTTCCGTGTCAGATCAATTAGATTACTCAGTGATTGAGTGGGCCAAAGAAAAAATTAGTCAACAACATGATCAGCAACGCTATGTCAGAGGTCTATTTTGCGGTGGAACATTAACTTCAGAAGCATTATCAATTATGCGTGGCATGGGTGAATCTGTTAAAAGTAACGTAGCAAAAGTAGGGAAGGAAAAAATAGAAAACATTTTAGTAAGTCAAGGGCATAGTTTACTTGATATGGGTGATGACGATTTCACCAAAGGTAAGCCGCATCCTATGATTGAACCGTCGTTGAGAAATGATCGTATTTTGCAAGAGGCAAAAGATCCAGAAACCGCTGTGCTGTTACTAGATTTTGAGTTAGGGTATGGTTCGCATGAAGATCCGGTTGGTGAATCATTAGAGACCATTAAAGATGCAATAGCAATCGCTCAACAAGCGGATAGAGAAATTAGTGTAATTGCTTATATTTGTGGTACACCCGCAGATAAACAAGATTATCAAGAACAAGAAAAGCGTTTGAGTGAGGCTGGGGTGCTTGTAGCTAACTCTAATGAAATGGCTAGTAGAATTGCTTGTATGATTGCTAAGAAGGAGGTCATTTAAATGAGAGATACCAAGAATTTATTTAATCAACCCTTAAACGTTATTAATATAGGTACAGCGAAATTTAAAGAGGATTTTGATTTGCAAAATATAGCTTCTGTGCATTTAGATTGGCAACCACCTGCTGGAGGTAATATGCAATTAATTGAAGCACTGGATGCTTTTCAAGATCATGAGAAAGTTGAGCAAGCCAATCAAGAAACAATCAAACGCATGAAAGATGCCCATCCATTCTTGGTGGATATTGATCAGGCTCGTGAAGTTATACCAGGGATGCATAGCAAAAAAATTCTTCATTCAGGTCCACCTATTACTTGGGAGAGAATGTGTGGCCCCGCAAAAGGAGCCATTATTGGGGCTGTTTTATATGAAGGTTGGGCAGATAATGAACAGTCAGCAGAGCGCTTAGCCAGTTCTGGTGAACTTGAATTTGCACCTGCTAATGAACATGGTGCTGTTGGACCAATGGCAGGTATTATATCACCTTCAATGCCAGTGCATATTATAGAAAATAGAGAACATGGTAACCGAGCTTATTGTACGGTAAATGAAGGTTTAGGAAAGGTACTTCGCTTTGGTGCAAATGCTAAGGAAGTATTAGATCGCCTAAAATGGATTGAGACCACCTTTGCACCAGCATTAAAAAAAGCATTAGCTTTTACTGATGGGATTGATCTTAAGTCAATTACCTCTCAGGCTTTGCACATGGGCGATGAGTGTCATAATCGGAATAAAGCTTCCACGAGCTTATTTTACCGTGAGATCATCGAGTATTTCTTACAAACGGATTTAGATAAGCATACACTGCGAGAAGTCATTCGATTTATTAAAGATAATGAACACTACTTTTTAAATTTATCGATGCCAGCTTGCAAATCTGCCTTAGATGCAGGACAAGGTATCCCCTATTCAACAGTTGTGACAACAATGGCAAGAAACGGCGTCGATTTTGGTATTCGTGTTAGCGGTCTTAACGAAAACCAGTGGTTTACCGCACCAGCTAATTTTGTAAAAGGCTTGTTTTTCCCCGGTTATAAAGAAGGGGATGCTGCTCCAGATTTGGGGGACAGCACTATAACAGAAACAATGGGGATTGGTGGTTTTGCCATGGGCGGTTCACCAGCTATTGTTCAATTTGTTGGTGGTGAGGTAGAGGACGCTATTGCTTACAGTGAACAAATGTATGAAATTACAACAGGAGAAAATACAAATTATTCTATTCCTACACTCAATTTCAGAGGTGGCGCCTATGGTATTGATATTAGAAAAGTAATTGATACGAATATACTTCCCGTTATTAATACAGGTATGGCTCATAGAGAAGCTGGGGTTGGTCAAGTTGGTGCTGGAATTGTACATCCTCCATTAGCTTGTTTTGAAAAAGCATTGCTAGCTTTTGTGAAAACGTATCGGGGTGATCGTAATGAGTAAAATATTAATTGCACTAGGCGGTAATGCACTGGGTAATCATGCGAAAGAACAACATGAATTGGCGAAATATGCAGCAAAACCCATTGTGGACATGGTTGAACAAGGACACGATGTCATTATCTCTCATGGCAATGGACCACAAGTTGGTGCCATTCACCTAGCGTTTGGAAAGTATGCTGAAGAAAAGGGTCCAGAGACCCGCATGCCTTTTGCTGAATCAGGAGCAATGAGTCAAGGTTACATCGGTTATCATTTGCAAAATGCCTTACGGGAAGAGCTTTCCAATCGAGGCATTCATAAATCGGTTGCTTCAATCGTAAGTCAAGTTATTGTTGATCCTGCTGATCCGGCTTTTGATAATCCCTCAAAGCCCGTTGGTCCTTTTTATTCAAAACAAGAAGCTGAAGCCTTAATGGCTAAATCTGGCGATATTTATATAGAAGATGCTGGGCGGGGTTATCGTAAAGTTATTCCATCTCCTGCTCCCATTGAAGTTGTTGAACAAGATGTTATGAAAGATTTAATTAGATCTGGGCATATTGTTATTGGTGCTGGTGGTGGTGGTATTCCTGTTATTCGAGATAGCGATAATCGTCTTGTAGGTATTGAAGCGGTCATTGATAAAGACCTAGCTAGTGAATGTCTTGCTGAAGGCTTGGATGCTGATTTCTTATTCATCCTTACTGCGGTTGATCAAGTGGCAATTAATTTTGGTCAACCTAATCAAAGAGTATTAGATGCAATCTCTGTAAGTGAAGCGAAAAAATATATTGAAGAAGGACAGTTTCCATCTGGTAGCATGTTACCAAAAGTTCAAGCAGCAATAAAGTTTGTCGAATCGAAAAAAGAAAGGAAAGCTATTATTTCATCATTAGAACGTGCAAAAGAAGCTGTCTTGGGTCAAACGGGTACAGTTATACATCGGTAATTCTTTACATTAAAGCATACTTTTTATATCATCCCCTAAATAAATAAGGTTTGTTTTTACTATTTATATAAAAATTAACGGGTATCAACCAATTTGACTTCTTTTTTGAAAAAACTAGATTTAAATTAGTGGTATTGTGCTAAGAAACAGACTATTGTTTTGGCTAGTGTTAACAATGATTTAGACTTGAGCTCGTGATAAGCTATAAATAATAATGAAGAGGAAACTATAAGTAATCGCTTTCTTAAATGGTGATTTACTTAGTACTTAACACTACTAAATGAAGGAGGAAAAAGCAGATGATGGATATTCAAGTTTATAAAATTCCGATGGGATCCCCTGATGATATCTCACAGCTTAAAAAGTATGTTGTTGAAAAAAAGATTAATCCAAAAGAAATTATCGCCATATTAGCAAAAACAGAGGGTAATGGTTGTGTTAATGATTTTACTAGAGGATTTTCCACCACTGTCTTTAAAAAATACTTGGCTGATCAATTAAAACTGTCAGAAGAAGAAATTGCTGACAAGGTAGCTTTTGTTATGTCAGGTGGGACAGAAGGTGTAATGTCTCCCCACGCGATGATTTTCACTAAAAAAGAAATAGATTTAAGTCATCAAGAGCAGATCGATAAAGCGCTAGCCGTTAATGTAGGATTTACAAGAGCATTTCTACCTGAGGAGATTGGAACGACGGTTATGGTAGAAGAAGTCCATCAAACAGTTAATCAGCTCATTCTTGATTCTGGAATTGAAAATAAAGAGGATGTCCACTTTGTCCAAATTAAATGCCCATTATTAACGTCAGAACGAATCCAGGAAGCCAAGTTGCGGGGAAAAGAGGTTGTTGTTGAGGACACATACAAGTCAATGGGATATTCTCGGGGTGCTTCAGCTCTTGGTGTAGCTGTTGCCTTAGGAGAGGTTGACAAAGCAGATGTAAGTAGTGACTCTATATTGTCAGATTTTTCACTGTTTTCCGGGGTAGCGTCGACATCGGCAGGTGTTGAACTGATGAACTGTGAGATTATAGTGATGGGGAATTCAACGGCTTCCATAAGCCCATATAAGATTGGTCATAGTGTTATGAATGATGCCATTGATATAGACAATGTCCTTCTAGCGATTAAAAATAGTGGCGTAGAAATTAATGGTTTACCATCTGAAATGGAAAAGGATCGCATTGTAAATGTGTTAGCGAAAGCAGAAGCAGATCCAAGTGGTCTTGTTAGAAATAGACGAAATACAATGCTAACTGATTCTGATATTAATCATACGCGTCAGGCTCGTTCTGTTGTAAATGGTGTGATTGCAAGTGTTGTAGGAGATCCAATGGTGTACGTATCGGGAGGGGCTGAGCACCAAGGACCGGCAGGTGGTGGTCCAATCGCAGTTATTGCAAAGCGCTAAAAATTAAAAGATCAGGAGGGTAAGGGCATCTCTCTTGATTTTTTAAACTCTAACCGTTCTAAAAATGTTAAAAGAAATGTTAAATCTATAAAGTGGAGTGATAAATATGGATCTATTTATTCATTTAATTCCCGTTATTTTAATATTAATCTTATTGTTTATTAAGAAACATATGCTTGTTGCTGGAATTATAGGTGGTGCAACAGCAATGGTTATTGGCGGAATAAGTATTGCCCAAGCTTCAGACATATTTTTAGATGGAATTGCAAATATGTTAAGTATTACTATACCTATTCTATATGCTTCAGCAGCAGTAATGGTTTCAAGAGCTGGAAGTATTCAAGCTTTAATAGAGTTAGCAAGAAGAACATTGAAAGGTAAAATTAGCATATTAGCTGGAATTATTGTGTTAATCCAAGGGTTAGCTACGTATATGGCTGGTATGGGTGCAGGCAATACAATGGTAACAGCGCCATTAATGGCTGCGGCTATTGGAGCGGTACCTGAGGTAATTGCAGCAATGGCTATTATATCAGCAATTGGGTTTACAACATCACCTGCCTCAACGGAAACAGCGTTAACGGCTGAGAGTGCTACCCGTGAAGTAACGGCACATGCCTCGTCAATGTTTCCTTTTGTTATTGTATTTTACTTACTTGCAATAGGGTTAGCCATTTATGGTGTCCATAAACGAGGGGCATTTAGTAATAAAGAGGCTAATCAGAATAATATTAACGACACATCAAATATGAAGCTAATCCAATATGCTTTGCCTGCTATCGCCCTATTAATCATGGTTGTATTTGGTGGAAATATCAATAGTTTACTAGGTGTTACTTTAATTACACCTGCTACTACTATTATATTTACGGCGTTGTTAACAGTTGTCTTAACACCGCTCACTGCTAATGAAACCAGTGAAGCGCTAATAGATGGATCTAAATTTATACTAACGACGCTGTTCTCTGTTGGTATATTCTTAGGCTTTATCAATATGATTGCTGAATTAGGATTGTTTGAACAAGTTGCTGCGTTAGCTAGTCAAGTTCCAACACCGCTTGTATTGCCAGTTGCGATGATATTGGCATTTTTAATAGCAATTCCTTCTGGTGCTTTTGCCGCAGGTGTATTAACATTAATACTACCAACCCTTGCTGTATTGGGTCTTCCTTCTGAAGCAATGGGATTTGTCGCTATTGCGACAGGACTAGGTACTCAAGTTAGTCCCGTTCAAATTAATGTTGCCGCTTTAGCTAAAGGATTTAACCTTGAAATCATTGACGTGATAAAATCCCAAGCTAAGTACGTCGTTGGCATGTTAGGTCTTGTTATTATAATAGCCGTCATTTTTGTCTGATTATTCTAAAAATTCATAACTTACGTTAGGTGATGATCACGTGAAGGGACAACCAGAATTAGATATAATCTATGGAATGAAAGATAAACCTTCGATAAAAAAGAGCATACCGCTAGCTTTCCAACACATATTAGCTATGTTTGCAGCAAATGCTACGCTACCTTTACTTATGGCCGCTTTGCTAGAATTATCAGCTCAAGAAACAACAGTATTAATTCAATCAGCTTTATTCATTTCGGGCGTAACCACGATTATTCAAGTCGTTCGTATAAAAAGCGTGGGCTCAGGTCTTCCAATTGTGATGGGGACAAGCAATGCTTTTATATCGACAAGCTTAGCCATTGCAGCTGATTTTGGAATTGGTGCCGTTTTTGGAGCGGCTTTTATCGGCGGAATGCTTGAATTTATCATTGGTAAAAACCTTAAGTTATTACACAAGCTCTTTCCACCTCTTATAGGGGCTATTGTTGTCCTAACAATTGGTATAACACTAATTCCAGTTGGAATCGAGCAAGCGGCAGGGAGCGTCGATACAGGTAGTATTAAGAATCTTTCGATAGCGAGTATGGTGTTAACAGCTATTATCTTCTTTCACCAGAGTAAATATAAATTTTTGAAATCTTCTTCGATATTATTTGGGATTGTGATTGGTTATCTTATTTCGTTTTTGTGGGGGCTTGTTGATCTTTCAGAAGTAGCCAATAGTAATTGGGTGTCATTTCCACAGCCACTTCAATATCGTTGGTCTTTTGAGCCGGTTGCTATTATATCCATGGTGCTTATGTATTTGGCTACTTCAATAGAAACCTTAGGTGATGTGGCAGCTCTAACCAAAGGGGCTGAAGGGCGTGAACCAACTGATAAAGAGATGAGTGGAGCAATTATGGCGGATGGTTTATCGAGTAGCATTGCTGCATTGTTTAATGCATTTCCAAACACCTCTTACACACAAAATGTTGGTGTGGTCAATATAACAGGCGTATTCAGCAAACATATAGTGAAAGTAGGGGGGGATGCTCCTTATTTTACTTGCTTTAGTCCCGAAGTTCTCCACAATCGTATCAGTTATGCCCGAACCGGTGTTAGGTGGTGCGGCTATTGCCATGTTTTCAATGGTCGCCGTCTCAGGTTTAAATCTTATGCAACAAATAAAAATGAATAGTCGGAATATGTTAATTATAGCTGTATCATTAGGCGTAGGGGTGGGCTTAAGTCTTGTACCGGAAGCGACTCAACAACTACCCTTTAATGTTCAAATAGTGTTGACATCAGGAGTTGTTCCCGCTGCATTATTAAGTATTATATTGAACTTATTGTTGCCAGACAAATAGATGTACGCTTATTCTAATTGTCTTTAATGGTTTAACTAAAAACCTCGTCTTTTGTGGCGAGGTTTTTAGCTTTTTATCACAGATAACCATTCGTAAACTCCACTCAAATTAGAGAGTAGAGCAAATTAATTTAGGTCAGTGATAACGGACGCTAATGTTCGTTTTATACTGATCATTAACGAATTTATCGTTAAAGCTATCCACTTGATTATCTTTATAGCTTGATTCTTGTTTTTGACAATCGCAAGTGTTATGATAAAAATTAGACAAATGGGCTTTTTTAAAGAGCTATCTTTATGAAATAGAGGAGCGTAGAGCATGCGTGGATTATTAAAAAAAGTGTTTGACGGTAATCAACGTCAATTGAATCAGATTCAGACGACAGTTGATCAAATTGAAGCATTAGAGTCTGAATATGAGCAATTATCTGATTCAGAATTAAGAGCAAAAACGGAAGCATTTAAACAACGTTATCAAGATGGAGAATCGCTTGATGATTTGCTAGTAGAAGCATATGCTGTTGTTCGCGAAGGTTCGAAACGTGTTTTGAAGATGCGACCATTTCCTGTCCAATTAATAGGTGCAACTGTTTTACACGAAGGTAATATTGCCGAAATGAAAACAGGTGAAGGAAAGACATTAGCATCGACAATGCCGGCTTATTTAAATGCCCTTTCTGGTAAAGGCGTGCATATTATCACTGTCAATGAGTACTTAGCTGATCGTGATGCGCGTGAAATGGGACAACTGTTTGAATTTCTTGGTCTAACGGTCGGGTTAAATGTCAATAGTTTGTCTAAAGAAGAAAAACGTAAAGCATATGAAGCAGACATTACTTACGGAACGAATAATGAATTTGGTTTTGACTATTTAAGAGATAATATGGTGCTATATAAAGAGCAGATGGTTCAACGCCCATTGCACTTTGCAATTATTGATGAGGTCGACTCGATTCTAATCGATGAGGCAAGAACACCTTTAATTATTTCGGGTTCAGCTCGTAAATCGGCATCACTTTATCAACAGGCTAATTCGTTTGTTCGAACATTGAGAAAAGATGCAGATTATTCATATGATGAAAAAACAAAAGGGGTTCAGTTAACGGAAGAGGGAATCACCAAAGCCGAGTACTTCTTTAGTGTAGAGAATTTATTTGATTTAAATCACGTGACGTTAACGCATCATGTCAATCAAGCATTAAAAGCACATGCCTCGATGCATCGTGATACGGATTACGTTGTTGAAGAGGGCGAAGTCGTGATTGTGGATCAATTTACCGGTCGTCTGATGAAAGGTCGCCGTTATAGTGATGGTCTTCATCAAGCTATTGAAGCGAAAGAGGGCTTGCAAATTCAAAATGAAAGCATGACACTTGCTTCGATCACTTTTCAAAACTTCTTCCGCATGTATGAGAAGTTAGCAGGGATGACCGGGACGGCTAAAACAGAGGAAGAAGAATTCCGAAATATCTATAATATGGATGTTGTGGCGATTCCAACGAATAAACCGATCGTTCGTGATGACAAGCCGGATTTAATTTTTAAAACCATGGAAGGGAAATTTAAAGCGTTAGTAGCAGAAATTAAAGAACGTCATCAACAAGGGCAGCCTGTATTGGTAGGGACTGTGGCTGTTGAAACGTCTGAGTTGATTTCCCAACTCTTAAAAAAATCGGGTGTCAAACACAATGTTTTGAATGCGAAAAATCATTATCGAGAGGCAGAAATTATTGAAGATGCTGGGCAAAGCGGTGCGGTTACGATTGCAACCAATATGGCTGGACGTGGTACGGATATCAAGTTAGGCAATGGCGTCGTTGAATTAGGTGGTCTTGCTGTTATTGGTACGGAGCGTCACGAATCACGTCGGATTGATAACCAGTTAAGAGGTCGTTCAGGTCGTCAAGGTGATCCAGGTGTGACACAATTCTATCTTTCAATGGAAGATGACTTGATGCGTCGTTTTGGTTCAGACAATATGAAGGCGATGATGGATCGCTTTAAGATGGATGATTCCCAGCCGATTCAAAGTAAAATGGTATCAAAAGCTGTAGAATCAGCTCAAAAACGGGTAGAAGGTAATAATTTTGATGCACGTAAAAATATATTATCTTACGATGATGTGTTACGTGAGCAACGAGAAATTATTTATCAACAGCGTTATGATGTGATTACCTCTGAAAATTTACGTGATATTGTTGTTAAAATGATAGAAACGGTTGTAAGAGAAATGGTTGAAGCACATACCCAGGATGATGACGATACCCTTTGGGATTTACATGCGATCATTGATTATGCACATGCCAATTTAATAGAAGAAAATTATCTAGCAGAAGTGGATCTAAAAGGAAAAGATTCTGAACAAATGATTGAGCTGATTATGGCAAAAGTTCTTGAGAAATATGACGCTAAGGAAGCGGATATGGGTTCAGAACAAATGCGTGAATTTGAAAAAGTTATCCTTCTGCGTACAGTTGATACGAAGTGGATGGATCATATTGATCAAATGGATCAATTGAGACAAGGCATTCACTTAAGAGCCTACGGACAAAATGACCCATTACGCGAATACCAAATGGAAGGTTTTGCGATGTTTGAAGCGATGGTAGCATCGATTAATGAAGATGTTTCCCGCTATGTGATGAAAGCACAAGTCCGTGAAAATTTAAAGCGTCAAGAAGTCGCTAAAAACGCAACAGCTGTATCTGGTGATCAAAGTAAGAAGCAAAAGAAAAAGGCACCGATCGTTAAAACGGATCATGTTGGAAGAAATGATCCTTGTCCTTGTGGCAGCGGCAAAAAGTATAAGCAATGTCATGGCCGCTAATAATAACTTATTTTGAGGTTGGTACAAAACTAAACAGAAGTAATGAAAATCCGAACAATATGGACAAAGTGCAGGAAAAATACGAAGACTCCTCGAAAATAAAGAACGATTTTCTTCGTGCGATGTATGACCAATGAGGCTTTCCTTATCCTGTGGGAATAGCACAAGCTGAAGATCCACTGTGTGAAGCGTCCTTCTTCACACAGTGGAATATTAGACTAAACCCGTGACAACATCTAATTGACCTACATCCTAAGCGTGCCCGCGGAAAGCGAAGTATTTTGCCGAAGCGTCATATGTCCTCAGGTATGAATGTTCGGATTTTACTTTTCTAATGACGCTTTTGTCCCAGGCTCATTCTAACATTGTCAATATATTTATATGAGGTGAGCAAATGGAATTAGTTGAAATCAAGCAAGAGTTAGAGAAATTTAATAAACGAATCGCGGATTTTAGGGGGTCTCTTTGACTTAGAAGAGAAACGTACACGCATTGCTGAATTAGAAGCTGAAATGGCCGATCCGGATTTTTGGAATGATCAACAAGCCGCACAAAAAATAATTAGTGAAGCGAACGGCATTAAGGAATTGGTTCATACTTTTGACGAGCATGTTGAGGCGCTAGAAAACGCTGAAGTGAGTTATGAATTAGTAAAAGAAGAAGCTGATCCAGACCTAAAAGCTGAATTAGAAGCTGAATTAACAGATCTTTCTGCAAAACTAAATCAATTCGAGCTGTTTATTTTACTCAGTGAACCGTATGATAAGAGCAATGCCATTTTGGAACTGCATCCGGGTGCTGGTGGAACGGAATCGCAGGATTGGGCAAGTATGCTATTACGTATGTATACACGCTGGGCAGAAAAGAAAAACTTTAAAGTCGAGACACTCGATTACTTGCCTGGGGACGAGGCAGGAGTAAAGAGTGTGACTTTATTGATTAAAGGCCACAATGCGTATGGTTATTTGAAAGCTGAGAAAGGTGTCCATCGCTTAGTGCGGATTTCACCTTTTGATTCTTCAGGTCGACGCCATACATCATTTGTTTCATGTGATGTGATGCCGGAGATGGATGATGATATTGATACTGAGGTGAATCAAGAAGATCTAAAAATAGACACTTACCGTGCCAGTGGAGCAGGCGGACAACACGTAAATACCACTGATTCAGCTGTACGTATTACACATATCCCAACAAACACTGTTGTTACTTGTCAATCCGAACGATCGCAAATAAAAAATCGTGATCAAGCGATGAAGATGTTAAGGGCTAAACTTTATCAATTAGAAATAGATAAGCAACAAGCAGAAATAAATGCATTACGTGGTGAACAAAAAGAAATTGGTTGGGGCAGTCAAATTCGCTCTTACGTGTTTCATCCCTATTCAATGATTAAGGATCATCGTACCAATCTTGAAGTGGGTAATACACAAGGCGTTATAGATGGCGATCTCGATCCATTTATTGACGCTTACCTGCGCCAACAAATGAATAACTAATGGGGCATAAAAAGAAATCGAAGGGTCATTGACCGTTCGATTTCTTTAGTGCTATAGATACTTACAAATAGAAACTTTTCACTCCCGAGTAAAATCGACTTACTCACGAACAACTCGTCCTATTGTTATAGAACAACACCAACTCAACGACAAAATCCCACTGATTGAAGGTTCGTTTTAATGTGCTAAAGGGTTAAAGACAGTTGTCGTCTGATCACGATCATGGTATACTCCATAAGGCTAAACAAAAGAGAATAGAGGTGGATCGGATGATAGCTAGATATCGACGAAAACCGTTGCCGACTAAGTTAGTCCTCGTGCTCGAATATGGACTTGTTTTGTTAGGTGCTTTTTTTATTGCGAGCGGATTTAATTTGTTTTTGCTACCAAATGATATTGCATCTGGTGGTGTAGCAGGTATTAGTACGATTTTAAGGGCATTATTTAATTGGCAACCTTCCATTGTTCAATGGTCAATAAACATACCATTGTTTATAATAGGTACGATTATATTAGGAAAGAAGTTTGGACTGAAAACATTTGTTGGTACGATTATGATGCCGTTCTTCGTTTCGCTAACGAGTCAATGGCAGCCAGCAACCCCTGACCCGTTGTTAGGAGCCATCTTCGGCGGTATGGCTTGCGGACTAGGAATTGGTATTGTTTTTAGAGGTAAGGGTTCAACAGGTGGCATCGACTTAGCTGCACAAATTTTACACAAGTTTGTTCCGTTACCTTTTGGAATATGTATCGCTCTTTTTGATGGAATTATCGTTTTGGCAGCTACTTTTGTTTTTTCAGTTGAACAAGGTTTATATGCATTAGTCGGCTTGTTTGTGACGAGTCGAACGATTGATTTGGTCCAAGTCGGCCTAAATACATCGAAGAGCATTATGGTTATCACAGATTTTGTTGAAGAAGTTAGAGGAGTGTTATTAAACGAAGTTGATCGTGGGTTAACGGTTTGGCAGGCTGAAGGTGGTTATACAAAAGAAAAAAGGAAAATGGTCATGTGTGTCGTTAATCAAAGTGAATTTAGTAAAACGACGCAACTGATCAAAAGAATCGATCCTAACGCGTTTATCGTTGTTATGAATGCAAGTGAAGTGATTGGTGAAGGGTTTAGCAGAAGCTGAGCCCTTCTTTTTTTAGGTAAAAAGAAATGGTATAAAATGGGCCTATATACTTACTTCTACTGATAGATAAGCAAATTATAGCACGTTTTGAAATAAAAATGTAATAAAAAAAACAGTAAAAAAAGTCGATATAGATGTTATAATGTAATAGATTCACTGATTCGACATTTGGTGATTGAATCCATGTAGAACATGTAGAATCTAATAATAATTTAAAGGTGATTAAACTTATGATAGAGATGCAACAAGTCAAAAAGACTTACCCCAATGGTGTAACTGCCTTAAATGGTATCGATATAAATATTGACCCAGGAGAATTTGTCTATTTAGTTGGACAAAGCGGTGCAGGTAAATCAACTTTCATCAAGCTGATTTTTCGTGAAGAAATGGCTTCAAGTGGTCAAATTCGCGTCAATAATAAAGATTTGCTAGAAATGAAATGGCGTGATGTGCCCTTATTACGTCGTGAGATTGGTGTGGTTTATCAAGATTTTAAATTACTACCAAAAATGACGGTCTATGAGAATGTTGCTTTTGCCCTAGAGGTGGTTGAAGAGTCACCACGTCAAATTCGAAAACGTGTCATGGAGGTACTTGATCAAGTCGGCCTAAAGAATAAGGCCCGTTTTATTCCTGATGAATTATCAGGGGGAGAGCAACAGCGTGTGGCAATTGCTCGAGCGATGGCTAACTATCCAAAACTATTAATTGCAGATGAACCGACCGGAAATCTAGATCCAGATACGTCTTGGGAAATTATGAAAATATTAGAAGAAATTAATGGAACAGGTACGACCATAATCATGGCTACCCACAGTAAAGAAATTGTCAACACGATTAAACGTCGCGTTATTGCCATTGAAGGTGGCTTAATTGTTCGTGACCAGCACAGAGGTGAGTATGGCTATGAAGTTTAGAACATTAAAAAGGCATTTTAAAGAAGGTTTAAAAAACAGTTGGCGAAACAGTTGGATGACCTTAGCGTCAGTTGCAGCGGTTACTACAACCTTGATTCTTGTGGCTGTATTTTTAGCATTAGTGCTTAACTTAAATTATATTGCATCTGGTCTTGAAGAAGATGTACAAATTAAAGTACTTGTGGATCAAACAGCTAATGAGGAAGAAATAGAAGAACTTGGTGAAGCATTGGATGGTTTGGATAATGTCGAATCTGTTGTCTTCTCTTCTCGAGATGAAGAGTTACAAGATTTAATGACGAGTATGGGCGAACAAGGTGAAGCATGGGGGTTGTTTGAACAAGATAATCCATTAAATGATGCGTTTGTTGTCACTGCTGAGGAACCACAAGATACGGTGGCAATTGCTGATGTGATCATCGAAGATTTTGATTATGTAGATCGTGTTAACTATGGACAAGATGTTGTGCAAAATTTGTTTACCTTTAACAATTATGCACGAATTGTAGGTGCGGTGCTTATTGTTGCCCTTGTCTTTACCGCCATTTTCTTAATTTCGAATACGATTAAAATTACGATTATTGCCCGCCGTAAAGAAATCGAAATTATGAAACTCGTGGGTGCAACGAACTGGTTTATTAGATGGCCGTTCTTTGTTGAGGGGCTGTTATTAGGTATTCTCGGAAGTATTCTTCCGATTGCAGTGTTGTTTACAGGCTACTATTATATTGATCAAAACATGGGTGCTGTTAATCAATTTGACTTTATTCAATTGTTACCTTTCACGCCATTTGTATGGCAACTAGCTGGTTTAATTTTACTAATAGGTGCTGTTATTGGTGTTTGGGGTAGTGTAATGAGTGTCCGTAAATTTCTTAAGGTGTAAGTCTCTTAAATTAAGAGACTTCACTTTTTAAATAGAATATAAAACTTAAAGGTAAATAGCATGAAGGATAGCTCGATAGCTGTCTTTCTTACATAAATCAATGCATTATTTTTAAGCTGAAGTGGAGGGTTTTACCATGAAAAGGTTAATGGTCTATATAATTGCTTTTCTGTTATCTATTGGATTATTTTTGTCGCTGTCTGAATCTATTTCAGCACAAAGCATTTCTGAATTAGAAGCTGAACTTGAAGAACTTGAGCAAGAAAGACAAAGTATTGATGAGAATGCTAGCGATGCCGAAGAAAAAATTGCAGAAAATGAACGTCGTCAAGGTGAAGTATCAGATAGGATAGCTGAGATTGATGAGGATTTAGAGGTTACAGAAGACAGCCTAGTAGATAAACAGAATGAAATTAGTTTGACAAATGAAGAGATTAATAGAATTGAAACATCTATTACTGAAACAGAGGGAAATATTGAAGAAACAGAAGATGAAATCGATGTATTAGGTGAAGAGATTGAGGATTTGTTAGATCGAATTGCCAATCGAGATGAGCTGATTAAGGAGCGTTTACGTTCGATTCAACATAATGGTGGTAATATTAACTACTTACAAGTGCTATTTGGCGCACAAAACTTTGGTGATTTTATTAACCGCGCGACTGCAGTAAATAAAATTATGGACTCTGATCGTCATATTATGGAAGCACAACAAGCGGATAAAGAAGATCTTGAAGCAAAACGTACGACAGTTGAGGAGAAGCAAGAACAGCTTGTTGCTGATAAAGAAAAGTTAGACAGCGAAAGAGCTGAATTGGAGGGACAACGTTCTATTCTTGTTAGCCAAGAAGAAGAATTGTCAACATTACAAGCACAATTAAATCAACAGCGGAACGAGCAAATGGAAGTTGCTTCAGAGTTAGAAGATGAACATAACCATTTAGAAGAACTTACTATGTCTATAGAGGAAGAGCGTCAAGCTTTAGCTGATCAAGAAGCAGTGATAAGCCAATTAATGGAAGAACGTGAAAAAGAGGAACGTCAAGCTGAACAATTAGCTGATGAAGATAATTCTTCAAATAATTCACCTCAAACCGGTGGTGGTGGAGGAAGTGCTCCGTTTATTTGGCCAGCTCAGGGTAGATTAAGTTCCGGTCATGGTTGGAGAGATTTTAATGGGGGAGGCTTTCATAACGGGATTGATATTGCCAATGAAGAAGGCACGCCAATTTATGCTGCTGCTTCTGGTCGAGTGACACGGTCGGCATATTCGCAGTCTTATGGAAATGTTATTTACATTTATCACCCTGATATTAATATGTCAACGGTTTATGCTCATCTTCATACATTAGGAGTTAGTTTAGGTCAAACCGTTAGTCAAGGTCAACAAATTGGAACAATGGGTAATACGGGCAGATCATTTGGTGATCATCTACATTTTGAAGTTCATAATGGTCAGTGGAGTCAAGGTAATGGTATTGACCCAATTCCGTATTTACCGTAATATCGATCTGAAAATTTCATATTATATTATCAAAGGCATCGCACGTTACGTTGTGGTGCCTTTTCTACACACTTTTACCACAGATAACCGTCCGTAAACAGCCCAAGATGGCAGAGACCAATTGATTGAGGTGGGCGTTAACGGAAGATAATGCCCACTAATTCACTCAATGCCCACTGATTGGTCATTTTATGGTACACTGTATAAACAAGATTATTTATTGAGGTGAAGCATGTGCATGTAAACAAAAGTATGCTAGCGTTGCTGCTTACATTAGCTATTGCTATTGGCGGTTTTGGAACCTATTTTGTTATTGATTTAACCGCCAGTGATCAAGCTAATCCATTAACTGAGCAGTCAGCACAGTCTATGACAGAAGAAGAATATAAAGAAATGCTTGAAGATTTATCTGATTCGATTCCTTTGCCAAAAGTGACGCAAGCGTTTAGTGCGATTCAGGAAAATTACTTAAATGAAGTATCTGATCAGCAACTCATTGAAGGTGCGGTTCGCGGTATGTTGGCCACACTCGATGACCCATACAGTGAATATATGGATCAGGAAACAATGGAACAATTTAATGAACAGATTGAATCATCTTTTGAGGGAATTGGTGCAGAAGTTAGTATGGTTGATGGTAAAGTGACGATTATTGCACCGATTAAAGATTCCCCAGCAGAGAAAGCGGGTTTAAGGCCAAATGATCAAGTGGTATCAGTCGATGATGAGAGTTTAGATGGTTTAGATTTATTTGAAGCTGTTTCCAAAATTAGAGGTGAAAAAGGTTCAGAAGTTTCATTAGAGATTGAAAGACCGGGCGTATCTGATCCGATTACTTATACGTTAGTTCGTGACACCATTCCATTAGAAACCGTTTATTCAGAAATGGTGGAGCTTACTGATCAGCAAGCAGGGGTGATTCAATTAACTTCTTTCTCTGAACATACGGCTGAGGATTTTCAAGAACAATTAGCTGATTTAGAAGCGCAGGGGATAGACGGCTTAGTGATTGATGTTCGTGGGAATCCAGGTGGTTTGCTGCCAGTAATTGAAGATATACTAAAATTGTTCGTCTCAAGTGACCAACCTTATATGCAAATTGCTGACGGTAAAGATAATGTCGAACGCTTTTTCTCCAATTTAGACGAGCCAAAAGATTATCCGATCAGTGTGTTGATTGATGAAGGGAGTGCATCTGCTTCAGAAATATTGGCCATCTCATTAAAAGAAACGATTGATGCTGAAATTATTGGGATGAACAGTTTTGGAAAGGGAACGGTTCAAAGTACGATTCCAATGGGAGATGGAAGTTCGCTTAAGTTAACGATTTTGAAGTGGTTATCTCCAGAAGGCAATTCTGTTGATGAGGTTGGTGTAGCACCAACAAGAGAAGTGGCTCAACCAGATTATTATTATACCGCTCCGATTCAGCTTGATCAGACTTTATCTTATGATGACAGTGATGATAATATCAAGTTTGCTCAGATTATGTTGGACGGATTAGGCTATGATGTTGATCGAGAGGACGGTTACTTTAGTGAAGCAACAGAAGATGCTATTTCGCAATATCAAACTGATCGCGATTTATCAGTAACAGGAGAGCTTAATGAAGAAACCGCCGAATTATTAGCTTATGATATTATTGAGCGGATTCGCAACAATGAAGATGATTTACAAATGGAAGCAGCTTTAGAAGCACTATTTGAATAAAAAACCGCCAAACGGCGGTTTTTTTATTCATTACATTTTTTTCGATCTTAAAAACTTCTATTCGCTAATCTATGCTATATTATATAGTAGAAGTTTATTTAATCACAGATAACCATCTGTAAAAAACTCGTCACAAAATAGCGAGTAGAGCTCATCTGTTTAGGCGGGAGATAACGGATGCTCATGTCCTGATTCACTCAACGACCAATCCGTGGGCGAAGAACGAAAAAGCCCACGGATTGAAGGTCCGTTTTATAAAAGACATCATCAGCAAAGAAGTGGGGGTAGAAGGATGGAATTATGGTTTATCGAGATCGCAAAGGCGCTAGGTCGCTTTTTATTAAATCCATTATTATATTGGTTTATTATTATAACAGCATTAGCTTCCCTGACACGAATTAAAGAGGAACGGCAGTCATTTGGAAGTAAAATTTATCCAATTTTCGATGAAATGTATGGTCAACGTTTGAAAGGTATTTTATTTGGTCTTATTATTTCCATTGCTATCATGTTGCTAGGGTTAAGTTTACCAAATCTCATGTTATTAGCTATTATCTTTTTCACCATGTTATTTTCAATAAATAAAAAATTTACTTGGTTATCAAGTGCTTATACATTTGGATTTACTGCCATTATACTTTTGTTTTCTCCCTATTATCATGATTTCTTACCTCATTTCCTTCAAGATGAGATAACGACTTTAGATTGGGTAACCTTTACGACCATCATGGGGCTGTTTATTGTTATTGAAGCCCTAATGATGCGTTCGATTGAACATGATCAAACCTTCCCTGAAATTTTCAGGGGTGCGCGTGGTAAAGTGATTGGACAGCATCGTTTAAAACGTATTGCCCTGATTCCTATTATCATGTTCTGGCCTGTCGGTACTTTAGAATTTGCTACTGATTGGTGGCCGGTGATTGAATTAAATGGGACAAGCTATGGTTTGATGATCTTTCCCTTTGTGATTGGTTTTGAACATGTTATTCGTGCGTCTTTACCAACGAAGGCGGCCAAGCGTTTTAGTCAATACTTATTTATTTTAGGTTTAGTTGTTATCGCGGCCGCATTATTAGGTTATTATATTGGCTTATTTTCACTTGTAAGTGTCATTATTGCATTAGTTGGTCGAGAATGGTTAGCGTATCGTTTTAAAATGAAAGATCAGCAACTCCCGGCTTTGTTTAATCCGACTAAAAAAGGGGTAAAGGTGTTGGCGATATTACCGGGTTCACCGGCAGTTGATTTAGGTTTAGTTGTTGGAGATACTGTTGTTAAAGTCAATGGTGTTCCGATAATAGATCCAAATGATTTTTATCAGGCGTTGCAAAGTAATCGAGCGTTTTGTAAGTTGGATGTTATCGATGAAAGAGGCGAAATTCGCTTTGTTCAACGGGCACTTTATGAACATGAACATTACCAACTAGGACTTGTTTTTACGATCGATCATCAAGACTGGTTAGCAAATTGAGTGAACCATTAAAAAGAGTCTTCTAATCTTAATTAAGCTTCATTTTTCAAATCAAACAACACGTCTATTTCCCAGGAAATAGACGTGTTGTTTTTAGCGGTCAAAGCTTAATAAAGCTTTGACTTCTTCTTTATCTAGTGAGGATAGCAACGTTTCACCAGGTTGGATGATTTCGTCAACCAGTTCACGTTTCTTTTCTTGTAGTTGAAATATTTTCTCTTCGATTGTTCCTTTCGTAATTAAACGAATGACTTCAACATTGTTTTTTTGTCCAATCCGGTGGGCTCGCCCCGCGGCCTGTGCTTCAACAGCTGGGTTCCACCAAAGATCATATAAGATAACGGTGTCTGCGCCTGTTAGGTTTAAGCCAGTTCCGCCAGCTTTTAGTGAAATCAGAAACAGCTCCCTCTCACCATTGTTGAATTGGTCTGCCATTGTTACCCGATCTTTAACGGGTGTTTGACCATCTAAGTAAAAAGCTTGATAGTCATGCTTATTGACCTGCTGGGCAATCATTTTAAGCATACTGGAAAATTGAGAGAAGATCAGGATTCGTCTGTCTTGTTCGCGTAATTGTTCGATAATCGTCAGCAATAAATCAAGCTTACCAGATTGGCCATGATAGTTGTCTAAGAACAAGCCTGGATGACAACAAATTTGTCGTAAACGGGTTAAACCAGCCAAGATTTCTAATTTGCCTTGCTCAAATTGATTATTTTCGATGGCGGTGTCGACGTGTTGTTGAATCCGTTGGAGATAGGCAAGGTAGACTTGCTTTTGTTCTTTAGTAAGCTCAGTATACTGTTCTATTTCAATTTTTTCAGGCAACTCTGGTAAAACATCTCTTTTAAGTCTGCGCAGGATAAACGGACGTGTTATTTGTTGAATATAATCTTTATCATGTTGTAGAAATTGCCTTTTCGGTCCGAGAAATCCAGGAGAGATGGTTTGGAAAATCGACCATAATTCGTCTAACCGATTTTCAATCGGTGTGCCGCTTAATGCAAAACGTTGCTTAGCTTGGATCGCTTTGGTTGCTTTAGCTGTTTGTGTTAAATGATTCTTAATTGCTTGTGCTTCATCTAGAATCATGATATCAAAGTTAAGTGCTTGATAGTTTTTTATGTCTTTCCTAATTAAAGGGTATGATGTAATTAAAACATCTGGTGTATTTTCTGATTGGAATAAGCTTTGACGCTCTTGCTTACTTCCTGCGACTACTTCGACTGCTAATGTTGGTGCGAATTTTTCAAATTCGTACTTCCAATTATAGATTAATGATGCTGGCGCGATCACGAGTGAAGGTTGTCTATTGTCCGTTTCTTTCTCGCTAACAATGAAGCTGATCGCTTGAACTGTTTTTCCTAATCCCATTTCGTCCGCTAAAATGCCACCAAGCTGATATTGGGCCAGTGCTTTAAACCATTGGTAACCGACTTTTTGATAATCTCGCAGTTCAGCTTGGAGTGCTGCCGGCAATCGATAGTTAATCGCTTGAGGTTGTTGAATCGCTTCAAGTAATTGATGAAAAGTGTCCGAATAGTTCGGTTGATAACCGGCTAATGCTTGATCAACTTGAATGCTTTGGGCGGTATTTAATTGCAGATGTGTATCGAGTAACTCTGACTGTTTTAACTGAAGTTGATCAGCAAATGTTTGAAAAGCTTGGAAGGCATCATCGCTAAGTTTGATTAACGGACCATTGTTAAGTCGATAATATTTCTTTCGTTCGACTAGTGCTTTTAATACATTTTTAATTTCATCATCTGAAATACCGTCGATATTAAAATGGACATCTAGCATCCCGGTAAAAGCATTATGATCAACAGTAGTAGCCAATGATGGCTGCTGTTCGGCTTTTAGCGTTTTGGCTTGTTCAGATAGATATACAGTTGCTTCATTTTGTAACAAAGGAAGCTGTTCATGGATAAATTGATAAATGCGTTCATAACTGAACAGTTGGAAGCGTTGATTTAAGTAATGAAAGCCTGATTTTTTCAATAGATCAATAATGTGCTGTTCTTTTTTAAAAGCTCGGATTAAGACGGTATCATTAGGGTTTTGCTTCTCGAATGGATTGATTTGTTTGTCGCCGTATTGAAAGATGACCGTAACACTTAAAGCTTGTTTAATTTCTTCGATATATAACTTCACTTCTAGTGGAAATTGTTTAATAGTTACTTGTGCTTCATTGCTGTACTTAATCGTCCCCAAACGCTTTATATGTGGTAAGACATGGCCAACAAAGTAAGTCATTTTATCTTTACTAATTTGGTAAACTTTTTTTTGTTGGTAGGGCAGAATGGCGTAAATTTGTGTTAGTGTATCTTTTTGCTCGTCCGTGAGTAAATAGAAGTGTTGATCGCGATATAAATAGTTATAGTAACGTGAAAATTGATAACCAAAAAGTTGGCTAAAATCGATGGTATATGTTTGTTCAGTTTTTAAATCAATAGCAAAGCTGATCTCAGGTAGCTGATCAATGATTGTAAGCGTATTTGTTGCTTCACCTGTTTCCTTCGTTAATTGAAATGAGCACAGAGTTAATCGTTTTATAAATGACTCAAATAGAAATGGTGGTAGAACAACCTCGCGTTTATCGATGTCTAAATAGTCGTGGGCATAAATATTTGCATGAGCAATCACCGTTTTAAGTAAATTTAACACGTGGATATCAGCTGAATTGATTTCATGGCGTTGTGGCTGATATGCGAAGTTGTTGGTAATCTTAATCGATTGCTTGTACTCAATGGCTTGAATAAAACCTTGCAGGTCTTTAACGATAAACAGTTGTTGTTCGCCTACTTTTAAACTTAGTTTAAAGAAAGGATCTTGACTGGCGCTATGTCGTGTTTCATTTAAAATAAAATCAATTTTTAAACGTTCTGTCTCAGTAACTGTTGGATCAACAGGCTCACTAAAGGCGTCAATCATCCTTAGGGGAAAGGGGTCTGTACCGTTGGCTGTCGCCTCGTCATTAATAATTTGAGCAGGTTGTTGCTTATTGGTGACGGCAAGTAACACAGCTGCGATATGTTTACATGTATAATGCGTTTCGTATGCTGGGCAATTACATGTTGCTTCTAAATCATCATTTTCAAAGAAAAAGATTCTCACATTATAGTGGTTTGCCCCCTTCACCACAGCACTCCATGAATGAATAGTTGGATTATAACTTAAGCTGTTGACACGTCCTTTATTAAAATAGTCTAGCCCTCGTTTATAAAATCTCTGCCCGGTAATATTTATAATATCTTTTGTTTCAAGAAATAAATGTGACATAATAAACTCCTCATTAACTACAATAAATGTGTATCTCTTTATTATAACAAATTTTGTTCTAAAATTAACCGTTTAAGGTGAACAATTAATAATTGACTTTATCAACAAAGGTGTGCTAACTTCTAAACGGATATCAAAAACTTAACGCATGTATTGGTTTAATGTTATTAAAATATATAATACAGATGGAAGGTAGTCAGATGACAATTGAAACAGAAGTAAAGAAGCGAAAAACATTTGCAATTATTTCACACCCGGATGCGGGGAAAACGACATTAACGGAGAAACTATTGCTGTTCGGTCAGTTGATTCGGTCAGCCGGGACGGTAAAAGGAAAGAAATCGGGAAAGTTCGCGACTTCTGATTGGATGGAAATTGAGAAACAACGTGGGATCTCGGTGACATCAAGTGTGATGAATTTTCCCTATAAAGATTACCATGTCAATATTCTTGATACACCGGGCCATGAGGACTTTAGTGAAGACACCTATAGGACCTTAACGGCAGTTGATAGTGTGGTAATGATTATTGATGCAACGAAAGGGATTGAGGCGCAAACGATTAAGTTATTTAAAGTTTGTAAAATGCGTGGTATTCCGATCTTTACCTTTATTAATAAAATGGATCGAGAGGGTCGTGATCCTTTAGCATTATTAGAACAAATTGAACAAGTACTTGAGATTGAAACGTATCCAATCAATTGGCCAGTTGGAATGGGCAAGCGTTTTTTAGGTATTTTTGATCGTTATCACCAACAATTCGTTCAGTTCAATGGGAATGAAGAAGAAAATCATATCCCTTATTCTGTACTTGAACAGGGAAGTCATCCGGAATTAACAGAAGACCCGACATACCAAGAAGCAGTAGATGAGCTTGCTTTACTCGATGAAGCTGGTGATGCTTTTTCTTTAGGGTCAGTTTTAAAAGGAGATCAAACGCCTGTCTTCTTTGGGAGTGCACTCGCCCCTTTTGGTGTCCAAACCTTTTTTGATACGTTTATTGAGATGGCACCAAATCCAAAGCCACGAAAAACAACAGAGGGTCTAGTTCAGCCGGAAAATGAAGCATTCTCTGGATTTATTTTTAAAATTCAAGCGAATATGAATCCTGCTCATCGTGACCGCGTTGCTTTTTTAAGAGTATGCTCGGGTGAATTTGAGCGTGGAATGACAGTTAAATTACCACGACTGAATAAAACAATTAAATTGACGCAAACCCAACAATTTGTCGCGTCATCACGTGATACCGTTGACCGCGCTTTTCCGGGTGATATTATCGGCATTTATGATCCAGGTATATATCGGATTGGTGATACATTATTAGCAGGAAAAGATACCTTTCAATATGATGAATTACCACAGTTTCCACCAGAATTGTTTAAACGCGTAACGGCTAAAAATGTAATGAAAGCTAAACAATTCAAGAAAGGATTAGAACAGCTTGTGCAAGAGGGTGCGATTCAATTGTTTACGGGCTATCCATTTGAACAATATATTATTGGTGCTGTCGGTGAACTTCAGTATCAAGTATTTGAACATCGTATGAAACACGAGTATAATGTAGAAGTAAACTTAGAATCGATTGGTGAAAGAATTCCACGTTGGCTTGAGCAAGAACAAGTTGATACGAGCTTGTTTGATGAACGAAACTTATTAGTAAAAGATCGTGAAGGTGCTTTTTTAATCTTATTTAAAAATGATTTTGCACTACGTTGGTTCACGGATAAACATAAAGATATAAAGTTAATTGATCTATTTGAAGTTAATCAATACGATCAATCTTATTAAATCAAAACTTGAGGGAAGCATTTTTCCTCAAGTTTTTTGTCCTACGTTAGTTAGGTGTTAATATTTAAGCGTCAAAGCTAAAATGTTTTATGGAAAGCAAACAAATTCGCTACAGGAAGAAAGACTGTACACTAATGAATGACGGTTGTTCGTGGTTTAGTTGGATTGTACAGGGTTAAGAAACAATAAGTTACTTTTTTAAAAAAAGCGAATATTCGTTCGCATTTTTAAAGTAAATTGTGTATAATAGGTTTAGCTATAAATGGGTTGGGAAAAAAGGTAGATAGACAGATCGGAGGAATAAGCGATGGGACAAGCTTTTGAATTAGTATCGAAATATAAACCAGAGGGTGATCAACCTAAAGCGATCGCTGAACTCGTTGACGGTATAAATCGTAAAAAACATGCTCAAACATTGCTTGGTGCGACTGGAACAGGAAAGACATTTACGATTTCAAATGTCATTAAAGAAGTAAAGAAACCGACACTTGTTATGGCACATAATAAAACATTGGCTGGTCAACTTTATAGTGAGTTTAAGGAATTCTTTCCAAATAATGCGGTTGAATATTTTGTAAGTTATTATGACTATTATCAGCCTGAAGCCTATGTGCCTTCCACGGATACCTTTATTGAAAAAGATGCTAGTATTAATGATGAAATTGATAAGTTAAGACACTCAGCGACCTCGGCGTTGTTTGAACGGGAAGATGTCCTGATTGTTGCGAGTGTATCCTGTATTTACGGATTGGGTTCCCCGGAAGAATATCGTAAACAAGTGCTATCACTTCGGGTTGGTATGGAAAAAGATCGCGATCAATTGCTTAGAAATTTGGTAAATATACAATATGCCCGTAATGATATTGACTTTCAACGTGGGACATTTCGCGTTCGTGGCGATTCAGTAGAAATTATCCCTGCTTCACGTGAAGAGCACTGCGTTCGTGTTGAATTTTTCGGTGATGAAATTGATCGGATTCGTGAAGTTGACGCATTAACCGGAGAAATTATTGGCGATCGTGAACATATTGCGATCTTTCCGGCTTCTCACTTTGTTACCGGTGAAGATAAATTAAAGATTGCGATGAAAAATATCGAGGCTGAGTTAGAGCAACAGCTCAAGTATTTTCGCGAAAATAATAAATTATTAGAAGCGCAGCGTATTGAACAACGGACACGCTATGATCTAGAAATGATGGCTGAAATGGGTTTTTGTTCAGGGATTGAGAACTACTCTCGTCATCTAACACTTCGTGAAGCGGGTTCAACACCTTATACGTTAATCGATTACTTTCCTGATGATTTTATCATTGTTATTGATGAATCACATGTAACATTGCCCCAAGTGCGTGGTATGTTTAATGGTGATAAAGCACGTAAACAAGTGCTTGTAGATCATGGTTTTAGATTACCTTCTGCCCTAGATAACCGACCATTGACCTTTACTGAATTTGAAGAAAAAGCGAATCAGTTTATTTTTGTTTCAGCTACGCCTGGCCCTTATGAGCTAGAGCATACGCCAAAGATGACGGAACAGATCATTCGGCCAACCGGATTGCTTGATCCAGAAGTTGATGTTCGCCCGATTGATGGTCAAATCGATGATCTTATTGGTGAAATTAACAAAAGAATTAAAAAAGATCAACGGGTGCTTATCACAACATTAACGAAAAAAATGTCAGAAGACTTAACCGATTATTTGAAAGAAATCGGCATGAAAGTTGCTTATTTGCATTCTGAGATTAAAACGTTGGACCGAATTGAAATCATCCGCGATTTAAGGGTGGGCAAATATGATGTCCTTGTCGGGATTAACTTGTTACGAGAAGGCTTAGATATTCCTGAAGTCTCTCTTGTCGCTATTTTAGATGCCGATAAAGAAGGATTTTTACGTTCGGATCGGTCATTGATCCAGACGATGGGACGTGCCGCTCGAAACGAAGAAGGACAAGTCATTATGTACGCTGACCGGATCACGGATTCGATGAGACGAGCGATTGATGAGACGCAGAGGCGGCGTGAGAAGCAAGAAGCCTATAATAAAGCACATGGTATAACGCCTAAGACAATTAATAAAGAGGTCCGTGACGTGATCCGAGCAACGATAGCAGCTGAAGATCAAGCTGATTATCAAGCAGATCGTCCGAAATTATCAGAAATGACGCAAAAAGAACGGGCGAAACTAATTGAAGAAATGGAACAAGAGATGAAGCAGGCCGCGCGAGAATTGAATTTTGAAAAGGCAGCTGAACTGCGTGATCTCGTTCTTGAATTGAAAGCGGAAGGATGAGCATAGATGGTAAAAAAGAAAATCACAATTAAGGGTGCTCGAGCCCATAATTTAAAAAATGTTGACATTGATATCCCAAAAGATAAGCTCGTTGTCCTGACAGGGTTATCAGGTTCTGGAAAATCATCATTGGCATTCGACACTATTTATGCAGAGGGACAAAGACGTTATGTTGAATCATTATCAGCATATGCACGTCAATTTTTAGGACAGATGGATAAGCCTGATGTTGATACAATTGAGGGATTGTCACCTGCGATCTCGATTGATCAAAAAACGACAAGTAAAAATCCGAGATCAACTGTCGCAACGGTAACTGAGATTTATGATTATTTAAGGCTTTTATATGCACGGGTTGGCCATCCGACTTGTCCAACTCACGGTAATGAAATTACTTCCCAAACTGTCGAGCAAATGGTAGACCGTATTCTGGCTTATCCTGAACGAACAAAGCTACAAATTCTTGCACCTGTTGTATCAGGGCGAAAAGGCGAGCATGTTAAATTATTGGAAAAGCTTAAACAAGAAGGTTATATTCGATTACGTGTTGATGGTGAAATGATGGAAATAGGTGATCAGATAAAGCTTGAGAAAAATAATAAGCATAACATTGAAGTGGTTGTTGACCGAATTGTGGTTAAAGACGGTGTATCTGCTAGACTGAGTGATTCGCTGGAAACTGCACTTAAATTGAGTGAGGGACAGGTCATTGTAGATGTTATTGGAGAAGAAGAATTGCTATTTAGTGAACACCACGCTTGTCCGATTTGTGGATTCTCAATAGGAGAATTAGAACCGCGGTTATTTTCATTTAATGCACCACATGGTGCTTGTCAGCAGTGTGATGGTTTAGGAAGTAAATTAGAAGTCGACGTCGATCTCGTGATACCGAACAAGGCGCTTACTTTAAATGAAGGGGCTATTGTTGCTTGGCAACCAACGAGCTCACAATATTATCCACAATTACTAGCAAGTGTTTGCAAACACTATGGAATTGATATGGACACACCAGTTAGTCAATTACCTAAAAAGCAATTAGACAGAATTCTACAGGGCAGTGGCAAAGAAAAGATCCATTTTAGTTATGAAAATGATTACGGTATGAAGCGCGATACTGAGATTGAATTTGAAGGTGTCTTAAATAACATTGCGCGAAGATATCGAGAAACGAGTTCAGATTATATTCGAGAGCAGATGGAAAAATACATGGCGCAAAAAGATTGTCCAACCTGTCAGGGCTTCCGTTTAAACAAAGAAGCAATGTCTGTCTTGATCAATGGTCTTCATATTGGTCAAGTTACACAGTTGTCTGTTACTGAAGCTAATGAATTATTGAGTCATTTAGAGCTTTCTGCTAAAGAACAACAAATTGCTAAAATGATCTTAAAAGAATTAGAAAGCCGGCTAACATTTTTAACAAATGTCGGACTTGATTATTTAACATTATCGAGAAAAGCAGGGACGTTGTCTGGTGGTGAAGCCCAACGTATTCGTTTGGCGACTCAAATTGGTTCAGCACTCACCGGTGTTTTGTATGTACTTGATGAACCTTCTATTGGTTTACATCAACGTGATAATGACCGATTAATTCATACTCTTCAACAAATGCGAGATTTAGGTAATACTTTAATTGTAGTTGAGCATGATGAAGATACGATGCTAGCAGCAGACTGGTTGATTGATATTGGGCCTGGCGCGGGTGAACATGGTGGTGAAATTATTGCGAGTGGCACGCCGAAACAGGTGATGCGTCAGAAGAAATCACTAACAGGACAGTATTTACTTGGTAAGAAATTTATACCATTACCTGCTGAACGTCGCCAATCAGATGGTCGCTTTATCGAAGTGGAAGGCGCTAGTGAGAACAACTTGAAGAACGTTAATGTCAAAATACCGATCGGTTTAATGACGACTGTTACTGGGGTATCGGGATCAGGGAAAAGTACGCTCATCAATGAAATTGTTCATAAAAAGCTAGCGATGTTGCTCAATCGCGCCAAACAAAAACCGGGCAAGCATAAAGCAATCAAGGGCAGTGAACATTTAGACAAAATCATTGATATTGATCAATCACCGATCGGAAGGACGCCACGTTCGAATCCTGCTACTTATACAGGGGTATTTGATGATATTCGTGATGTATTCGCTCAAACCAATGAAGCGAAAATACGCGGCTATAAAAAAGGGCGATTTAGCTTTAATGTAAAAGGTGGGCGTTGTGAAGCGTGTCGTGGTGATGGTATTATAAAAATAGAGATGCACTTTTTACCTGATGTTTATGTCCCCTGTGAAGTTTGTCATGGCAAACGTTATAATAGAGAAACATTAGAAGTAAAATATAAAGGGAAGAATATAGCCGATATTTTAGATATGACCATTGAAGAAGCGTTAGTGTTTTTTAAAAATATCCCAAAGATTAATAGGAAATTGCAAACCGTCCTTGATGTTGGTTTGGGTTACATTCGCTTAGGTCAACCCGCAACAACGTTATCTGGAGGTGAAGCACAACGGGTTAAGCTAGCTAGTGAACTGCACCGTCGGTCAAATGGTAAGTCGCTTTATATCCTTGATGAACCAACAACTGGCCTGCATGTAGATGATATTGGACGTCTCTTGATCGTCCTGCAACGTTTGGTTGAAAATGGAGATACTGTTGTTATAATTGAACATAATTTAGATGTCATTAAAGCAGCTGACTATATTATTGATTTAGGACCTGAAGGTGGCGATCGTGGAGGTACAATTGTAGCTACCGGAACCCCTGAAGAAATTGCTTCTGTTTCCGGTTCTTATACGGGTCATTACCTTAAGCCCATTTTAGACCGTGATCATGCAAGAATGACGGAAGTTGTTAATAAAAGCTCAATAACTGAGGTAGAGGTGTAAAGATGGAGAAAATAAAAGCTCGTCTGATTCAAGATTATCTTAATCAATTTGTTGATCGACCTGTTTATATTCATTTAGAAACGACAAATGGTGCCTATGCAACGCATCATAATCGAGAAGCTTATAATGTAGGAGCGTTTATTCGTAATGCTCAAGTCACTTTTTCTCAGGCGAAAATAAGTGGAGATGAAAAGAGTTACCGTGTCGGCCTAAAGACCGGAAACGGTTGGGTTTATGCAGAAGGTTTAAGGGATTACCAGATCGATCAACATAAACGTTTACTCTTGGCAGGCCATGATGACCAAGGCAGGTTATTGGTTACGCTTGAATTAAGTTTACAACCATTTACGAATTAGATGCAAAGGGGGCAATTGTATGAAAAAGGATGAACATGTAGTGGTTATCTTTCCGCACCCAGATGATGAAGCATTTGGGGCTGCTGGCACGATAGCACGTTTTCGAAAGCAAGGCGTACCCGTCACCTATTTATGTGGTACTTTAGGTGAGATGGGAAGAAACATGGGTAACCCTACGTTTGCAACAAGAGAAACACTTCCCGAGATACGTCAACAAGAATTAATGAATGCTTGTCGATCTCTAGATATCAATCTCGAACAGTTAGGTTATCGCGATAAAACACTAGAATTTGAAGATCAAGATCGTCTAGCAACACATCTATTTCGTTATCTTGAAAAAATTAAACCAACATTGGTTATTACACACTATCCAGGCTATGCTGTCCATCCAGATCATGATGCATTTGGAGCAGCTGCAATCGAAGCTGTTAACCGCTTTGAGCCGAATCAAAGACCAGAGGTGTGGGCATTGGCGATTAAAAAGGATAAAGAAAAAGATTTGGGTGAAGCAGATCTCCAATTTGATATAACCGACACATTCGAGGATAAATTAGCGGCCATTGTCGCACATAAATCACAAGCTTCGGGTATTTTGGGTGGTTTAAACCAAGGACCGGCAAGCTTAGACCAAATTGTTAAAGATAAGTTATCACATGAAGCATTTTATCAATGGTCTTTTAATGAAGTGTGATGGATCAATCGTGATAATCTAAGTCGTTCTTTTACCCGAATTTTCAGCATGCACTTAGTAAATAGAATCATTAGTAAACATCAATAATTTAGCTTAAGTTTTATCACAGATAACCGCCCGCAACAAAATAGAGAGTGGAACTCAACTATTTAGGTGGGCGCTAACGGACGTTAATATTCTGATTCACTCAACGCTCACTGATTGAAGGTTTGTTTTATTTTTTAAAAAAGAGGAATAATTATAACTAAGAAAGCAATTCACAAGGAGGGTCATTAATGACAAAGAAATTAACCCGTTCAAATCAAGATGTAATGGTGTCCGGCGTTCTTGGGGGTCTGGGCGAACACTTGAATGTTGATCCAACATTATTGCGATTGGTATATGTCCTTTTAGCTATTTTCACGTCGGGTTTTCCTTTTATATTGTTTTATATTATAGCAGCCATTATTATCCCAAAAAGTGATGTGTACTAACCATGACAAAATGGATTTTATCATTAATTTTAGATGCAGTTGCTTTAATTGTGGTTGCACAATTATTTGATGGTTTTCACATTGCGACATTTGGCATGGCCATTGTAGCGAGCTTGATTTTGTCAATTCTAAATGTTTTGATTAAACCGATTCTTATTGTGTTAACTTTACCGATTACAGTATTATCACTTGGGCTATTTCTGTTTGTTATTAATGCGATTACCCTTATGTTAACACAATCAATTATAGGTGCGGATTTTGTTATCGAGACCTTTGGTTTAGCCGTTGTTGCAGCAGTGGTAATCTCAATTATTAATTTATTTCTCAACAAATTGGTAAAGGATACGATATTATTGAGTAAGTAGGATCAACAAGCATGGGGATGATCTCCATGCTTGTTCTGTTTAAACACAGATAACCGACCGGCCGTGAAACGACAGCCCTCTCAATATAGAGAACAGAGTTAAACCTATTTAGATAGGCGCTAACGGACGCTGATGTCCTGATTCACTCAACGATCCACAGTAGGAGAGGAACGAAAATGCCGACTGATTGAAGGTTCGTTTTATACTTAGGAAAGGACATTGGGTCAAATAAATACGAAGTGGTGAAGCTAAGATTTTAAAGAGCTTAGTATAAGAAAAACGAACGTATGAGCTAAAGGTCGAGTGAATGTGAGTTTTTCTAACGTTTTGCTTCGCTATTCTTTATGATAACAGAATTGAGGTGAGTACAATCGGAGACATTGCACTAAAATTTGATTTTAAAAGTCAGGATGGATCGCTTGATCGTCTCTATTTTTCGGAACCGATCAAAGTGTTCTCGACTTATCATATCGATCAAGTTAAACCATTATTGCGTGAGATAGAGACAGAGAGAAAAAAAGGAAGATACATAGCGGGATACTTGTCTTATGAAGCAGCCCCAGCATTTGAAAAGCGCTATCGAACGAAGGTCCAAACGACAATGCCTCTTTTATGGTTTGCTAGTTTTACTCAGCCTGACCAGGTGGAAAACGATAAGCAAGCAACGTCCATTGATCAGTCATTAACTTGGAAGCAAACGACTTCTTATTCGGATTATCAAACGAGTATAGAAGCAATAAAAGACGCCATACGAATCGGGGATACCTATCAAGTTAATTATACAACACGCTTGACGACAGCTTTTCATCAAGATCCCGAAGCCTTCTATTATATGCTGAAAAACAATCAACAAGCCTCTTATAGCGCTTATTTAGATATCGGTCGATTTCAAATTCTATCAGCATCTCCAGAGCTGTTCTTTGCAGTTGAACAAGATGAAATCACAACAAAACCAATGAAAGGTACTAGCAAACGTGGTTTAACATATGCTGATGATCAAGTAAACAAACACTATTTAACGCAGTCAGAAAAAGAGCGAGCGGAGAATTTGATGATCGTTGATTTGTTAAGAAATGATCTTGGTAAAATAGCTAAACCAGGAACGGTTCATGTTCCAGAATTGTTGACAGTTGAAACATATCCGACTGTACACCAAATGACCTCCACGGTTAAAGCAACACTCAAAGAAGAGAGCCAATTAGTCGATTGGTTTTCAGCATTATTTCCTTGTGGTTCAATTACAGGGGCACCTAAAATAAATACAATGTCCTATATCGAACAGTTAGAAACAACAGCACGAGGTGTTTACTGTGGAACGATTGGCTATTTAACACCAGATAATAAGGCAATATTTAATGTTCCGATTCGAACAGTCGTTGTTGATCAAGACCAAGAACAAGCGAGTTATGGTGTAGGAGGCGGTATTACGTGGGATTCGGTTACTGCTAGTGAATATCAAGAAATGGAAGCAAAGGCTAGCTTGTTAACGACGGGTTATCCAACTTTTGATTTGCTTGAGTCAATGCTATTATCAAATGGAGATTTACCACTTCTTTCATATCATATCGACCGCCTTGAGCAATCTGCTACTTATTTTAATTTCGTCTTTGATCGAGCAGTATGTACAGAGCAATTAATTGCATTGAAAAATCAATATCCAAAGGGCGTATATAAAGTGCGATTGCGTTTAACACAGCCGGGAAATATCAAGCTAGAATCGATACCGGTAAAGCAGATCGATCAACCTGTTAATAGCTATTTAGCTAAACAACCCATTGATGTAGAAAACCGTTTTTATTATCACAAAACAACATACCGTGATTTATATGACCGTTTAAAGATTGATGCATCTGACAATTTTTCAACGTTGTTATGGAATGAAAGAGAAGAGCTGACAGAATTTACGATTGGTAATCTTGTTTTACAATTTGATCAGCAGTTTGTCACCCCTCCGACTAAATCCGGATTGCTACCGGGAGTATTTCGAGGTCATTTACTCGAAAAAGGGACAATAACCGAAAAAGTACTCTATAAAAATGACTTGCATCGTGCGGATTGTATTTGGCTAATTAATGCCGTACGTGGATGGGTTAAGGTTGATAATGTTATTGATTTACCTGAATAAAACGAACCTGCAAACAGTGGGTGCTTTCGTTCTTTGCCCGCTGGTTGCAGGTTCGTTAACTAAATCAGGATATTAGCGCCTGTTATCACCCACCTCAATCGATTTGCTAGGGTTTATTAACTTTGAAATGATTTAAGCTATATTAGAATGGTGAACGGATGATAAAGATTTAGTCTTTTTCGAATTGTTTTACTTAGAAAACTAAGAAAGACAGTCGTTAAATACCTGTTATCGTGCCACACTTTAAAAAAAATGCTACAATAGTTATACGTGTATAGGAGAATTAGAGAAGATGATAGATGGAGGGAATCCTAATGGCTAGGGTGCAAACAAAAGATTTATTAGAACAATTCAAATTGGAACTTATTGCAGGTAAAGAAGGTTTAGAACGAGAGTTTATTATGAGTGATATTTCTCGGCCAGGTATTGAATTAACAGGATACTTCCGTTACTATCCTAAAGCAAGACTTCAAGTGCTTGGCAAAACGGAATTATCTTTTTTTAGTGAATTGTCAGAAGCTGAGCAAAGAGATCGCTCGGAAAAATTATGTACGGATGTTACCCCGTGTATTGTGATTTCAAGGGGCTTAGATATCCCGAGACCATTAATTGATGCTTGTGATCAAGCGCATGTCCCTTTATTACGCTCGCCTTACAAAACAACGCGAGTAGTTAGTCGAGTAACAAATTTTCTTGAAGCGAAATTTGCGCCATTTACAGCTATGCACGGTGTCCTTGTCGATATTCATGGTGTCGGTGTGTTAATTACGGGGCAAAGTGGTGTTGGTAAAAGTGAAACAGCTTTAGAATTAGTTAAACGGGGACATCGTTTAGTCGCTGATGACAGTGTCGAGATTCGGCAAGAGGATTATGATCGATTAATAGGGTCTTCTCCTGAGTTGATCGAGCATTTGCTTGAAATTAGAGGGCTTGGTATTATAAATGTCATGACTTTGTTTGGTGCCAGTGCTGTTCGATCACATAAAAAAATTGATTATGTGATTAATTTAGAAAATTGGAACGATAAGAAGCAATATGATCGGATTGGTATGGAAGAAGAAACGATTCGAATTATTGATGTTGATGTACCTAAAGCTACTTTACCCGTACGGCCGGGTAGAAATTTAGCAGTCATTATTGAGGTGGCTGCAATGAATTTCCGTTTGAAGCGATTAGGTGTTAATGCTGCAGAGGAATTTTCGACCAGATTAACGAAGATGATTGATCAGGAAAAAGCCAATATAGATAAAGGCGTTGATTATGATTAATAGAAAAGACGCTTAGTTAGACAAACCCGTCGCATATTATCACGTCTAACCGCTCTACACCCTATAGTCATAAGGTTGTTCCGGCAGAAAGCGAAGTATTTACAGATGACGAAATCACGAAGGGTTTGTAAAAAAACTATATCACCTTTAAGGCTCAGGTAGTAGCTAAAACTTATTCACGAGGAGAGATATTGTGTCAGTTCTTAATACAACATTAGATCCGATTTTCATCGAGATAGGTCCTATAACTATTTATTGGTATGCGGTTATTATCGTAACCGGTGTCGTCATTGGGCTTTGGCTAGCAACAAAAGAAGGGGTTCGATTGGGATTTTCAAAAGAATTGTATACCGATTTGCTCATGTGGGCGTTACCCATTGCCATTATTTCGGCTCGATTGTACTATGTCGTCTTTGAGTGGCAACGTTTTATCGGGCAACCATTATGGAAGATATTTGCCGTTTGGGAAGGTGGTATTGCTATTCATGGCGCTTTAATTGGATCTGTCATAACAGCTTACATATTTAGTGAAAAACGAGATGTCCCTTTTTGGAAAGTTGCTGATGTGGCAGCTCCAAGTATTATTATTGGTCAAGCGATTGGACGGTGGGGTAATTTTATGAATCAAGAAGCCCACGGTGGACCAGTCTCAGATGCAGTTTATGAGAATTTTATTCAATATTTGCCTAACTTCATTGAAAACCATATGGTGATTGATGGGATCCTTTATCATCCTACATTTTTGTATGAGTCGATTTGGAATCTACTTGTTTTTGTCGGATTATTATGGTTAAGAAGAAGAAATCCTTTACGTGGTGAAGTGTTCCTTAATTATGTAATTTGGTATTCTGTTGGACGTTTCTTTATTGAAGGATTACGGACGGACAGCCTTTATATCCTAGGTCTGTTAAGGACAGCGCAAGTCATATCAATTGTATTAATTATTGTCAGTATCGCTTTAATCATTTATCGACGTAAAGCTAAACAAGTAAATGTTGCTTATAATGGCAAGAAGCTATAAGTAAATAACTCAACTTTCTAGTCGTGTCACATCTTCTTCGCTTTATTTCGTTCGGTTAGGCTTACTCAGGAAATCGCATGAATCCGCGATTGCACGTAAAATGGAGAAATCACATTCAGTATGAACCACCCCTCTGAGTGGAGATAAGCAAGGGGTAAGACTTCTGCGGGAATAGGATGAGCTGAAGCCATCCCCGCGAAAAGCGAATCCATTGCTTTTCGGAACGAAATAACGTGCTAAACGTATGCGGCATATCCATGCAAAAGTAAAGCTATCGTAGCAACATGTTATCTAAGTATCATGATTGGAACGAAAGAGAAGCGAATCCTTTTGTTAAGATCATGTGTGTGTCAATTGCAGTATCCTTTTCCAACCTTAACATGCGTCACAGACGCTGAAAGTTTAGAAATAAAAAAACGAAGTGGGGATGTTGGTTTGAAAGCTACATTTATTCGAGGGTTAAAGCAAGGCTTACATGTGGCTTGGACATTAAGTAAAGTTATTTTTCCAATCACAGTAATTGTAACTATTCTCCAATATACACCGATTTTACCGTGGTTGATTGAAGCGATTTCTCCAGTGATGCGGATCTTTGGCCTATCAGGCGAAGCTGCTGTGCCGCTAGTTCTAGGTAATTCATTGAACTTGTATGCGGGTATTGCCGCCATTGTTTCATTTGACTTTACTGTAAAAGAAGTCTTTATTATGGCTGTGATGCTATCTTTTTCACATAATTTATTTGTAGAGTCAACCGTTGCGTTAAAAGTTGGTGTGCGTTGGCCAATTGTCATCGGTGTTAGGTTGGCCCTTGCAGGTATTTCAGCATTGCTGATTCACTTGATTTGGTCAGGTGGCGAGGAACTTGCACAATATGGATTTATGCAGTCCACGCAAGCTTCTCCTTCTGGTATGATTGAAATTGGTATTGAGGGTATACGAACGGCGACTAGTAGTATTTTTCAACTTGGTGCGATTGTGATCCCGTTAATGGTAATTATGCAATACTTTAGAGAGCTAGGTTGGATGGCCAAAATCTCTTTATTACTAAGCCCGTTCACAAGGTTACTAGGTATTAAATCAAATGCATCGATGACGCTTGTGGCGGGTTTAACGATAGGTCTAGCGTTCGGAGCGGGTGTGATGGTTCAAGCAGTAAGACAAGACGGGGTGGCAAAGAAAGATATGTACTTATCCTTTATTTTCCTTGTTGCTTGCCATGCTGTCATCGAAGATACACTAATTTTTATCCCCTTAGGTATACCAGTTTGGCCCCTATTGATCATTCGTTTAACAACAGCGATTGCTCTCACCGCTACCATCGCATTTTTATGGAATAGAGCAGAGATAAAACAGAGAAAGGAACAGGTTAATTATGGGAATTAAAACACTTTTGTTTGATCTAGATGGAACGTTAATTGACACAAATGGATTGATTATCGATTCTTTTCGTCATACTTTTAAAAAACATACAGGTCGTGACTATTCAGAGGAAGAGATATTACCTTTTATTGGACCGCCACTCATTGATACCATGCGGCATGTTAATCCAGAGAGGGCTCAGGAGATGATGGATACATATCGAGAGCATAACTTGGCGAATCATGATGCTTATGTGAAGGCTTATCCTACTGTAGTTGAAACAATTAAGAGATTACATCAACAGGGTTATAAGCTTGGTATTGTGACAACAAAAATCACCGCTACTGCAAAATTAGGACTTGAAATAACGGGCTTAGCTCCTTATTTTGATGTGATTATTGGTTTAGATGAAGTTGAGCACGCTAAGCCACATCCTGAACCGATTATAAAAGCATTGCATGCCCTTGACCGTACGCCAGTTGACGCGATAATGATTGGTGACAACTATCATGATATTGAAGCGGGACAAAATGCTGGAACTCAAACAGCTGGGGTGTCCTGGACGATAAAAGGTAGGGAGTCTTTAGCTAAATTACAGCCGGATTATATGCTAGAACATATGTCTGATTTATTAACGATATTAGAGGTGGAATAAATGCGAAAGACAGATCGTTTTCCTGTCGAAGGTGCTAATTCATTATGGCAACTCTATCGCACGGTGTCTTTCTTTAAAGTAGTTAAAAACTTTATTGTGATTCAAATTGCACGCTATACCCCTTTTTTATCAATAAAAAATTGGCTTTATCGACATTTGTTGAAGATGACAGTTGGGGATAAGACTGCCTTTGCCCTTATGGTTATGGTTGATTTAATGTTCCCTGAGCGAATTAGTGTTGGAGACAATTCTGTTATTGGCTATAACACCACGTTACTGACACATGAGTATCTTATCGACGAATATCGACTTGGGCATCTTGATATTGGTAATGAAGTGATGATTGGTGCCAATAGTACAGTGTTACCAGGAGTGACAATAGGTGATCGAGCAGTCGTTGCTGCGGGTACGATCGTTAATAAGGATGTTGAGCCGGGAAGTTTCGTTGCAGGTAATCCGATGCGTGTGATTTATTCAGCTGAAGAAATGAAAAGTAGAAAAAGGAAAGACTTAAACTGACAACTGACTATACACAGATTTAAAGCCCTCGCTTTATCACAGAAAACTGTCCGTATCCCCCTCAAAATAGGGAGTAGAGCAGGTGGGTGATAACGGACGCTAATGTCCTGATTCACGCTAAGGTGGCTGTTTAAAAAAATTGAGCGTGCTAGTGCCGTGTATTTTGTTAGAGTGAGTTATAGTAGTGTATAGATTTCACATCATGGTAGGGGGAGATAGGATGGGGATATCTAATCGAAATCGAGAAGAATCACACCGCCAATTAACAAATCAAGATTACGATTTATTAGTGATTGGAGGTGGCTTGACAGGTGCTAGCATTGCCTTAGATGCGAGTTCTAGAGGGATGAAGGTAGCTTTAATAGAGCAAAAAGACTACGGCAATGGAGCATCAGCTCAGTTTGCTCCACTATTAAGTACACATCATTTCCCAACGAAGAAAATTTGGCATCAAGCATACACTGAAAAGCAGTTATTAGCTGAACATCTCTCACCATTTTATAAACCAGTCAATATGTTAACGTTAGTATACGATCATGAAATAAAACAAAAATTATTGAGTAAGTTACGGCACACGTTGTCTGAATCTTTAATTTCTTCTTATTTTCCAAAACACTTAAAGTTACTTTCTAAAAAAGAAGTCCAAATGATTGAAGCCAATGTTAGTGAGAGAAAGTTAAAGTATGGTTTTAGTCATCAAGATGGCGTTATCGATCAGTGCTTAATGACGATTGAGATATTAAAGAAAGCTTACCGGTTTGGTACAAATATGATCAACTATCTTAAACTGGTTCAGTTCATATATAATGATGAACAACAAGTAACGGGTGTTTTAGCGGAAGATCAAGTAACAGGAGAAGTGTCGGCTATTTATGCGAGTAAGATCGTTAATGCTACAGGAAGTCAGGTTGAATCGGTAAGTCAATTAGATAAATCAGATGATTTATTGAAATCTGTCGCTCAATATAGAAAAAGAATCCAACTTTTTTTCAATCAATCAGATTTAGCAATTGACCATACGATTTCATTTACAGATGTCGTTAGTCAGCAAATGATAACACTGACACCCTACCAACACTTTACCATGCTAACGGTATCTGAACCGACATCTTCAATTTTGCAACAAAAGACGGTTTCAGAAGATGAGTTTACACATATTGTTCGTGCACTGAAACGTGTTATACCTCATCTTTGCTTGGATAAAAGTCAGGTCATTGAGCAACACGTTGCCTATCTAATCAATCAAGACAGTCGGGGAACAGGCGATATTATTACTTCCACGTCAGGGTTAATAACAGCAATTGGTGCACCAATTGTATTTTATCGATCATATGCTAGCCAAGTCGTGGATCGGATTGCTAAAGATTTAAAAAGAACCGATAATATTCTTTATTCTAAATCAGAGACAAAATCGATGGCAATAATAATAGATGATCAAGGCGATCAACTAAATTTTAAATCTTATTTATCTAGCACACAGCTTTCTGATAAAGACATCGCGTTTATTTTAGCACGCTATGGTAATCAAGTATCACAATTCCTTCCTTACCTTGATGAAATGGGGAAAACCAGTAAGAATGATCCGCTAGAGCCGATGCTTTCGCTCCTTCTTCGCTATGCTTTAGATCATGAAGGGATTTATAAACCGATTGATTTCTTATCGAGAAGATTGAGGTATCAATTATACAGACCTTTTGACATGCAACAACAATTGAAGCCATTTTTACAACAGCTAGCTAGTGCGCTCGCGTGGACAAAAGAGGAATGTTCCTACTATGAACGTGAATGTCGTCTCTGGTTGAATGCACACCAAGCCAGCTTAGAATTATAGATTTTAACGTATGCTTATCACAACAAAATGATAATAAAACTGTCAAGAAGCAGTAAAATATGTTATACTGCTTGCGTTATTATCACAGATAACCGTCCGCAAACCGCCACCTCAAAGGTAAATCTATTTAGGGGGGCGTGAGCCTAACGGACGCTAATGTCCTGATTCACTCAACTAACACTCAATGGTCAAAAAACGCAACCCCCACTGAGTGAAGGTTCGTTTTATAAAACCTGTATAAAGGGGAAACACATGTCGAGAACGCACAATTATGAAAATCAACCAAATAAAAATGTGATCCCGTTTATTCCAGAAGGTGAATTTTATTTCGCTAAAGGTGTAGACGCTTTTTATAAAAGAAAGTTTGATATTGCACTAAAATGGCTAAAAAAAGCAGCTGAAACTGATCCGAAAGAAGCCTTGTATCAAGCGCAAATGTCGATTATATACACAGAAATTGGTGCTTATCATGCGGCTAATCAAGTGTTAACTACAATCATTAAAGAACATGGTGAATCCTATTTTGATTGTTATTATCTGATTGCAAATAATTATGCGCATTTGGGCTTATTAAAAGATGCCCATAAATATGCCTCGCTTTATTTAGAAAAAGATCCCGATGGCGAGTTTCGCGATGAAACAGAACAATTATTAACATTGTTAGAACTAAGTTTAGAAGATGAAGAAAGTGATGAACCATTTGTTGAGGAAGATGAATGGCTGATCTATCAAGAAACAGCTTTTTACCATCTCCAACGTCATGAGTGGATCTCAGCATTGTCGATTTTACAAGAAATGATGACGAGATTTCCTAGTTATACGATGGCAGAACATCAGTATCACTATGCACTATTCTTTTCCGGGGAACGTCACGAGGCGATTCGTTTAGCTGAAGCACTTTATCAAAATGAACCCACGTCGATTTTGTCAAAAACTAATTTATTGATTTTTCATGCAGAACAAGGGCATATTAATATAGTAGAAGCATTTAAAAAAGCCTTAATTAATGTATATCCGGTGCAAGTCGAACAATCATTACGGATTGCGATTGCTTTATCTTATACCACGTATTTGACCCAAGCTTATCAGCGTTTCAAATCATTAACAAAATCCAAGTTAACCCATCATTTGGATTACTTTCGTGCTTTTGCTAAAGTTGCATATTTAAATAATAATAGAGATTATGCAAATCAGATCTGGTTAGAAGGTTGTCAACTTCACCCTGAATTAGCTAAAGAAAACGTCCCATGGTTTAAGATCCAAAATCCATGAGCAGATAAATAGACGATTTGTTTGAAAAATACGATAATGGGTATAGTGACCATTGCAATTATGAAAAAATGAGTAAAGGAATGATAATAAAATGACAAATGAACGGATATATGATGTTATTATTATTGGCGCTGGCCCCGCAGGAATGACAGCTGCTGTTTATACCTCCCGCGCGAATTTAGATACATTAATGATCGAAAGAGGTATCCCAGGTGGTCAAATGGCAAACACAGAAGATGTAGAAAATTACCCGGGCTATGAGAGCATTTTAGGCCCTGACCTATCAAATAAAATGTTTGAACATGCTAAAAAATTCGGAGCGGAATATGGATACGGTGACATTACAGAAGTCATTGATGGCGAAGCCTACAAAATCATTAAGGCTGGAGATAAAACGTATAAAACGAAAGCGATTATTATTGCAACCGGTGCTAAGTATAAAAAGTTAGGCGTACCAGGAGAAGCAGAACTGTCCGGACGAGGGGTGTCCTACTGTGCGGTATGTGATGGAGCATTCTTTAAAGATAAGGAATTGATTGTTGTTGGTGGAGGAGACTCCGCAGTTGAAGAGGGTGTCTATTTAACACGCTATGCTAGCAAAGTAACGATTGTTCACCGACGTGATGAACTCCGCGCCCAAAAGATACTGCAAGATCGAGCTTTCAAAAATGATAAAGTTGACTTTATTTGGGATAGTGTTGTTAAAGCCATCAATGGCAAGGATGGTAAAGTCGGTTCGGTTACTTTAGAGCATGTTAAAACGAAAGAAACATATGATCACCCTGCTGATGGAACATTTATCTATATAGGGTTAGAACCACTAAGTGATCCTTTTAAATCATTAGGTATTACGAATGAAGATGGCTACATTCCAACAAATGAAAAGATGGAGACACAGATCCCGGGTATATACGCAGCTGGCGATATTCGCGAGAAGGAATTACGCCAAATTGTAACAGCAACTGGTGATGGCAGTATAGCTGCTCAAAGTGCACAAGCATTTATTGAAGAATTAGAAGAAAAATTAGCAAAAGTTAACTCATAATTCTTGTTGTAATAAGATTAAATGAGTGAAAGTAGCGTTTAAGTGTAAATTAACCAATCTTTACTTGAACTTAATGCCACTGTAACACGGATGAAACACGAATGGGGTATACTATAAATAATTAATTAACCCCCTTTTTTAAATATATGAATTGACGCACAGACATGGTCTGTGTCTTTTTTTTGTATTTTAAGATAGGAATATATGGTTAAATGATTTGTGAGTATTTATTCTCAAGTAGCAGGAAATACTCGCATCATGTTAAAGCATGTTCACTAGTCAGCGTCTAACGGTTATAGTATAATGAATGATGAATATAAACGAAGAGAGTGAATAGATTTGCAGCGTGTCACCAATTGCTTAATTATGAATAATCATCAGGTTCTCTTATTGAAAAAGCCACGCTACGGTTGGTATGCGATGCCAGGTGGAAAGATGGAAGTTGGTGAATCGATTCAAGAAGCTGTGATTAGAGAAGTTAGAGAAGAAACAGGGTTGCTCTTGATTAACCCTAAACTATACAGTGTCGCAACGATGATAAAAGAATCAGCGCAGTCTCCTACAAATGAGTGGATGATGTTTACTTTTAAAGCGGATCAGTTTTCTGGTGAGTTAGTGGAAGAGTGCTCAGAAGGGGAGCTTGAATGGATTGATATCGCTGAATTAGCTACCATTCCCACTGCCCCAAGTGATAAAGTCATCCATAGAGCTGTGATTGAACTTAATCAACAGATCTTTGCAAGCTTTGCATTAGATCAACATGATCAATTAATTAACTATCGTGTTAATCAAAGTTAATTAAAGACAGGAAGTGATGAAATGATTGGAAAAGATGAGACGAAACTCGTTATTATTACAGGAATGTCAGGTGCAGGGAAAACGGTTGCTGTTCAAAGTTTCGAAGATTTAGGCTATTACTGTGTTGATAATTTGCCCCCTGCTTTATTACCTAAATTTTTAGAGTTGATGAAGGATGCAACGAATAATATTAACAAAGTAGCACTTGTTATGGACTTAAGAGGTAGAGAATTCTTTGACTCTTTATTTGATGCCCTTGATCATTTAACAGATTCGTCATGGTTAGAAGAACATATCCTGTTTCTCGATGCTCAAGATAAAGTACTTGTATCACGATATAAAGAAACGAGACGTCAACACCCGTTAGCACCTGAAGGATTACCGTTAGAAGGTATCCAACAGGAGCGAAGAATATTAAGTGAATTAAGGGGTCGGGCTCAACATTTTATTGATACGACAACTTTAAAACCGAAAGCACTTAGGGAAAAAATTGTGCAGAAATACGGGGAAGAAGAACAACAGATCTTTTCGATTCATACACTGTCATTTGGTTTTAAATATGGCATGCCGATTGATGCTGATCTCGTCTTTGATGTCCGATTTTTACCGAACCCTCACTATGTTGAGCATCTTCAACCATTAACTGGGTTAACAAAGGATGTCGTAGATTATGTATTTAAATGGACGGAAACACAGAAATTTATTGAAAAGCTACTTGATTTGCTTGCTTTTATGCTTCCTCAATATAAGAAAGAAGGAAAGTCTCAGCTCGTTATTGCAATTGGCTGTACAGGAGGACAACATCGATCCGTCGCCTTAGCGGAGCACATTGCTAAACATTTCTCCAATCAATATATTACCCATGTTGCACATCGTGACATTGATAAAAGAAAGGGACATTAGATAAATGCAAGTAGATAAAAAAACAGTTGCTGTACTAGGTGGAGGCACTGGGATGCCTGTCCTTTTACGGGGGTTAAAGCATTATCCAATCCATTTATCTGCTATTGTAACGGTAGCAGATGACGGGGGAAGCTCTGGTCGGCTAAGAACAGAAATGGCGATGCCCGCACCTGGTGACATCCGAAATGTAATTGCAGCGCTAGCAGAAGTTGAGCCGATAATGGAACAATTTTTCCAACACCGTTTTCAAAATGGTAATGGTCTAATGGGACATACAATGGGCAATTTAATCTTGGCCGCAATGACTGCGGTAACCGGAGATTTCTATAATGGAATCAAGGAGATAGCCCGTGTCTTTAATGTGAAAGGGCGAATTTATCCGATTGCCAATCAAAATATGTTTTTACATGCTGAAATGTTAGATGGTGAAATTGTTTCTGGTGAATCAAAAATTCCTTTAGCTAAGAAAAGAATTAAGCGCGTATTTATTGAACCTGAAGCTGTTGAACCTTTGCCTGAAGCGGTCAAAGCAGTAAGAGAAGCTGATTTAGTTGTTATATCACCAGGAAGCTTGTATACCAGCACATTACCGAACCTTGTTGTGCCTCAAATTGCTGATGCATTAAGAGAAGCAGAAGGAAAAGTTGTCTACGTGTGTAACGTTATGACACAGGCGGGAGAAACTGATGATTATTCAGCCGCTGACCATGCTCAGGCTATTATTGATCATGTTGGTGAAGGGTGTATCGATAAGATCTTGGTTCATAATCAAGACATTACGGAGTCAATGCGGATCAAATATGCAGAAGAAAATGCAACGCCTGTAGATTATGATCGAGAACGCCTTGATCTTCTAGGTATGGAAATTATTGAAGCTGACATTATTGATGACCATAAACGATTATTACGTCATGATAACAATAAAGTCGCCCAATTACTCTGTTCGTTGATTGATATCACTAAAACTGAGCATGATAAAGAAAGGTGAGTAAGCCATGTCTTTTGCATCAGAAATTAAAAAGGAAATGACACAGATTGATAATAAACCGTGTTGTCAACAAGCAGAATTAGCAGCGCTTATACGAATGAATGGTGCGATATCGATTGCTAAACGATCTTATCTATTAGATGTTCAAACTGAAAATGCTGCTATTGCCCGGCGTATGTACACATTAATTCGATCATTGTATCCTTATCCCATTAAGTTATTGGTTCGGAAAAAAATGAAATTAAAAAAAAATAATGTTTACATTGTACGGATTGAAGAAGGAGCTAAAGCGTTATTAAATGATTTAGCGATCTTATCTGAACCCATTTCATTAATTAGAACGATTTCTGACAAGTATTTAAAGAAAGAATGTTGTAAACGTGCGTACTTAAGAGGGGCGTTTTTAGCGGGTGGCTCAATAAACAATCCTGAGACATCTTCTTATCATTTAGAAATAGCCAATGCTTATCAAGAACATAATGATTCTTTATGCCAATTAATGAATGCGTTTGGGTTACATGCCCGTATTCTTGAACGACGTAACGGTTATATCACTTATATAAAAGAAGCGGAGAAAATCACTGAATTCTTAAATTATACAGGTGCACACCAAGCATTGTTAAAGTTTGAAGATGTCCGTATCATGCGAGATATGCGCAACTCTGTTAACCGCCTTGTTAATTGTGAGACTGCAAATTTAAATAAAACGATTGGTGCAGCTTTTAGACAAGTTGAAAATATTAAGTTTATTGAGAAAGTAGTAGGTATAGAAGCATTACCTGATAAATTACAAGAGATAGCGAGACTACGGATCGAGCATCAAGATGTCTCATTAAAAGAATTAGGTGAACTTGTTAGTGGAACGAAGATTAGTAAATCAGGAATTAATCATCGCTTGAAAAAAATCGACCAATTTGCTGAACAGTTAAGAGCTGAGCATCATATGTTAAGTAATTCTACACAACAATCTTGATTGGAACGGTTAAATAATTACTCAACTTTCTCATCTAAATTTTCAGGTTCAGCCAAGATAGCATAAGGGTAGACCTAATATTAAAAATAGGCGTTGCCTTTGAATATAGATTTTCGATTGATTATAAACCTTTCGTTTTAGAGGCGCAGGTGAGCTATGTTCCGCTTTCACTCTCCCAAGCACAAGGGAGACATCTTGGTAAACGCAGTGTCTCCCTAGCCGTGGGCGTCAGATTTACACATGTAGATCATGAAGACATCGGCCCCCACCCAGTCTTAGTGGAGATAAGCAAGAGGTGAGACTTCTGCGGGAATAGGATGAGCTGAAGATCCACTTTAGAAGCGCTCTTAGCTTCTAAAGTTAGCTGAAGCCAGCCCCGCGAAAAGCGAATCCCTTGCTTTTCGGAACGACATAACATTCTAAACGTATGCGGCACATCCATCCATGCAGAAGTAAAGTCAACAAGCCTATTGAATACCGCGTCTATTGAACACGATCAAGGTTGAATGACTATTCTCAGTGTGCGAAAGTTGAGTAATTAGTCTAACTTTTGGGGTTCAGTATAATCCGTGAGCGTTTTCGTTCTTCTCCCACGGATTGGTCGTTGAGTGAATCAGGAGATTCGCGTCCGTTATCGCCCATTTAAATAGATTTAATTGTAATCTATATTTTGAGCTAGGCATTTTACGGACGGTTATCTGTGATAAAGGGGTAGAAATTAATGTTAAGAATCTGCACGGAAAGGAGGATTACACACTTATTAGCTAGGTATAAAAATCGATCAAGGGACATATGCTGTTATCGTTTGAGTGGTCAAATGGAAAGGAGCTTATGGCATGGTAGAAAAAACATTGGTTGTTGCTGTTAATCCGGGCTTACAAGCTGGGATCGCATCTGAATTTGTACAAAAGGCAAATAGTTATGTCTCAGAAATTTTTTTGGAAAAGGCAAACAGACGTGTCAATGCTAAAAGTATTATGGGCTTGTTAAGCTTAGCCGTCACTAACGGCGATACCATTACATTACTAAGTGATGGAGATGACGATCAAGAGGCGATTGATGTCTTAGCTAATTTTTTATCCAATCCGTCGTAATTTTCTATAAACAAAGTCACCTTTAGATCACCTGCACCCTTCATTGTTAGTGACTTAACAATGAAGGGTGCAGTTTTCTATAACGTATAGTTTTAGCTAAGGTCTCAAATATGAATGTTAAGAATAGGCTCTTCGGGTGATAGCTCTTCAGAGCATCCCGCCGATTGGATTTCCACTTGATTTAATAGTTGTTAGCTTTTATTTTTTCAAAAAATATAGACCAGAACTATTGACAACTTTTCTTGTCATCCGTTACAATATTGACAAAGAAAGTTGTCAATATGACATTTATTTTTGTCGATCATCTGTGATTGATAAAGAACACGTTTTATGATCAAAGTGATCAATTAGAAGGCGACTTCTTAGGAAAAATGATGAAGGGAGTATGGAGATGTCATTACATATAGAAAATGTTACTAAATGTTATGGTAAATTTACAGCTGTTGATCAGCTATCCCTTGACATCCCGGAGGGTCAAATTTTTGGTTTTTTAGGATCTAACGGCGCAGGGAAGACAACGACGTTTCGAATGATTTTAGGTTTGATTGATGCAACAGAAGGTAAGATTACTTGGGAGGGCGAACCCATTAATTATCAGCGAACAGATCAGATTGGTTATCTGCCTGAAGAACGTGGTTTATATCCTAAATTGAAGGTTAAAGACCAAATTATTTATTTAGGTCGTTTAAGAGGTATGGACAAAAAGGAGATACTAACAGAATTAAATAAATGGCTAGAGCGCTTCAATATTACTGATTATTTAGAAAAGAAAGTAGAAGAGTTATCAAAAGGAAATCAACAAAAAATCCAGTTTATTTCAGCGGTGATTCATAAACCTAAATTATTAATTCTTGATGAACCCTTTACTGGTTTAGATCCTGTCAATGTTGAGTTGCTAAAAAATGCTGTGGTTGAATTAAAAGAACAAGGAACAACCATTGTTTTCTCTTCCCATCAAATGGGAACAGTAGAAGAATTATGCGAATATCTTTGTATCATGCAATATGGTAAACCGATCGTTCATGGGGCATTAAAAGAGGTGAAACGTTCTTTTGGTAAAAAGAATTTATTTATTCATGCTGATTTTGATTTAAGCTTCTTAAAAACGATCGATGGAGTAGACAATCAAAAATTAACACCTGAGGGTTGTATTCTGCAAATTGAAAATGAAGATGTTTCTCAAGCTATTTTGGAACAATTACACCAAAAGGGTTTTGTTCGTAAATTTGCTTTAGAGGAACCATCCTTAAACGATATTTTTATCGAAAAGGTAGGTGAATCGTATGCGTAAATTTGGTGTCGTTTTATTACACTCATATTTATCTCGTTTGAAATCCAAATCATTTATGATTACAACGGCTTTATTTTTAATCTTTATTATGGCTGTCGGCAATCTTGATTTCATTTTGAATTTATTTGATGGTGATGGAAGTGCCGATCAAGTAGCGGTTATTGATGAGACAGAAGATATCTACCCATGGCTAAGTGAACAGGTTGAACAAGGTGAACATGGTTTCGAATTAGTTGATTTTGAAGGGACAGTCGATCAGGCTGAATCGGATATCTTAGACGGTCAATATGTTGGACTGCTATCATTACAAGCAGACGATCAAGATTATTTTATCGCCAACTATCACACTGATCAGTTGATCAATCCATCGGTTCAAAATCAACTTGATAACTATTTACAACAATATAAGGTAGCTTTAGCCACAAATGAAGCGGGCATCGATCAAGAAGTGATTGAATCCATTTATCAACCGATAGCATTTGAGACGATAGCAATAGAAACAGCAGATGGTCGTACGGCTCGATCGGAAGAAGAAATCGGCGTGGCTCGTGGTCTTGTCTATGTCATGCTATTTGTGCTCTATTTCGCCGTCTTAACTTATGGGAATATGATTGCTATGGATATTGCCAATGAAAAATCATCAAGGGTGATGGAAATATTAATTTCAAGTTCACCGCCAATCAGTCAAATGTTTGCTAAAATAATAGGTATAGCCTTACTTGGGTTAACTCAGATCGGTTTGTTTTTTGTAGTAGGCTATTATATGATTGAACGGGTACAAGATGAGTTAGTCGGTGGATTCTTTGAGGTATTCGGCTTTTCTGAAATTGCTGTATCTACCTATGTCTATGCGGTCGTCTTCTTTTTACTCGGCTACTTATTGTACGCAACATTATCAGCAATGCTTGGTTCACTCGTAAGTCGAATGGAAGATGTTAATCAATTAATGATGCCGGTTATTCTGTTGATTGTTGTTGCCTTTATGTTATCCATGTTCGGCATCAATATGCCGGAGGCCAGTGTGGTGACTATTACTTCTTATATTCCTTTCTTTGCACCATTGGTGATGTTTTTGCGTGTAGGTTTACTAGAGGTCCCTGTATGGGAAGTGGCATTAAGTATTGGAATTTTAATCTTGACGATTCTACTATTAGCTTATATAGGTGCTAAAGTATACCGTGGTGGAGTGCTCATGTACGGAAAAGGAAGTTCGCTTAAAGATTTTAAGCGCGCACTACAGTTAGCAAAAAAAGATAAATAATGAAGAGCCTGATCGTCTATTAAATAGATTATCAGGCTTTTATAATGCCTTTAGAAAGTACAGCATTTTAATAAAGAAGTGGTAACTCAAATAGTATAAGAAAAGTTAACACATTTCTAAAAGGAGTGAATCCCAGTTTTTAAGATCCTAGCAGTCTAGTAAGTTAAGTTCTTATAACGGACTGAAAAAGCTAGAATCAATAGCGTTATTTTATCACAGATAACCGTCCGTAAAACGTCCGCCTCAAAATAGAGAGGAGCGCTCATTTTTAGGAGGGAAACAACGAACGCGAATGTCCTGATTCACTCAACGGACAATCTGTGGGAGAAGAATGAAAATTCCCACGGATAGAAGGTTTTTTTTATAAAACGAACGTGCATTCGCTTTTAAGGTCTGGTAAAATAGAGTATATAAGGTAACCGAGTGATCATAACACATTAATAGCAGTTAAAAGACAAAATATCAACCATAAACTAGTATACGAGGAGAGCTATTCATGGAAAAGAAGATTAGCTTTATTCATTGTGCTGACTTGCATTTAGACAGCCCGTTTAAAGGCATGAGCACATTGCCTGCTCATTTATATCAAGAATTAAAGCGGAGCACTTTTGATGCGTTGGATAACTTAGTTGCATTAGCAATTAATAGAAATGTTGATTTTATTCTAATCGTTGGCGATGTATTCGATGAATCGATTCAAAGTGTTTATGCAGAAATGCAATTTTTAATGGCTTGTCAAAAGCTTGAGCAAGCAGGTATTGAGATTTATCTTTCTTTTGGTAATCATGATTATAATCAAACAAAACAACGCTTTGTGCAGTTTCCGGATAATGTTCACCTTTTTGATAGCGATCAAGTGACGTCTAAAGTCTTTGAAAAAGATGGTGAACCTTTAGTAGCCATCCATGGTTTTAGTTACCTTGAGCGGGCGGTCACAATTAATAAAACAGAGCAGTATCAACCTGTTTCTAATCTACCTTATCAAATCGCCATGCTTCATGGGAGTATCCAACAATCAAAGGAACATGACCATTATGCACCCTTTCAACTAAGTGATCTAATAAACAAACCATTTGATTATTGGGCATTGGGGCATATCCATAAGCGATCCATTTTAAGTGAAGATCCGCCTGTTGTCTATTCGGGTAATACACAAGGGCGTTCAGTTAAAGAGTTGGGGGAAAAAGGATGTTATCTTGTATCATTAGATCAAAATAAAAAAGCACAAGTACACTTTGAAGCTTTACATGCGATTCAGTTTGACCAATTAATGATTGACGTGAGTCATTGTCAACAGATTGATCAGCTCTACCAGCTTGTTACTAATCATTTGGTGAAGCTAGATAAGCAACGCCGAATTGTATTCATCAAACTACTTAATTATCAAGATCCGCTATTATCTCTTTATCATCAAGGGAAAATAACAGATTTGGTTGATGTACTTAATGAGCAATATCAAGACCAGCCAGATTGGCTATCGATTCAACAGATGACGTTAACAAAGCAAGCTGATTCGATCGACACAACATTAGAAGCACGCGATCCTTTTATGAAGGAATTACTTCAAGGTTTTGATTCGATTGATTGGGAAGAAGCAATGTCAGAGTTATGGCACCATAGGAAAGCGCGTCGTTTCCTTGATGGGCTAACAGAAGAAGAAAAACAGCAGATTGCTGAAGAAGCAAAGCAGTTATTAAGATTTCAATTGATAGGGAACGATACGTATGAAGATTAAACGGATAGAGATATATGGATTTGGTAAATGGAAAGATAAGTCGATTGATCTTGAAGGTAAAGGATTTGTAGCTATTATTGGCGATAATGAAACAGGTAAATCGACTTTACGAGCTTTTATATTGTTTATTTTATTCGGTCTCTCTCCACAGAAGCGTCAACGTTATCTGCCTAAACAAGGTGGTACGTTAGGTGGACGATTAATCGTTATCATTGATAATGAAGACTATGCGATTGAACGTATCCATGACCGAAATCAAGCAGAACCTATTTGCTACAACGCAAACGGGCAATTATTGTCTAAGGATTGGTTATTCAAGCAATTGAACGGTGTGACGCGTGCGCTTTTTGATCAAATTTTTAATTTTGATGTACTTAGCTTACAAACAAGGGAGCAACTAACGCGAGACCAGTTAGGACAAGTATTACTTAGTGTAGGTATGACTGGCTCAGATCGAATTTATCAGGCTGAAAAAAATCTGAAGCAATCGATTCAAACCCAGTTTAAACCACAGGGTAGAAAGCCACAATTAAATCAAATGATTGCGTCATTAGCTGACCAAGCAGACAAGGTAAAACAGTTAGAAGACGATATCCCAATCTATATTCAACATCAGCAATTAAAAAGGGACTATCAGAAGCAAGTTGAACAGACCGAACAAGAGCTGCAGTATTTAACTTCTTCACTCGTCACTTTAAAGGAACAGCAAAGACTCTATCCTTCACTAGAGAATTATCAACTGGTCAGTGAACAGTTAAAAGCATATCCTGATCCGTTTTCATTTCCCGAGCAAGGGGCGGTTCGTTTTAAACAGCTAAAGGATGGTTTGCAACCACTTGAGACAGAGTATGAAGTGACTTCACAAAAAATAGAAGATCTAAAAACGGATTTACATGCGCTTCAAGACAAGATGACCACAAGTCAAATCAAACAAAAAATTAACCAAATACTTAAGCAAAGCCAAGCTTATTTAGAAGAACGAACGTGGATCAAGCAGCTTAAACAACAAATCGATGAATACACAGAAGAGATTAACCAACGATTAAATCAACTTAGGCTCCCCATTACAGAGACAGAATTGCTCAATTTGCCTTTTAGCTATGGAACGGGAGAAACATGGCAGCATATTAGCGAGCGTCATGTTAAATTAAATGAAGACATGGCGATATTGCAACAAAACCTAACGCAGTTGAAAGAAGAGAACGATGAGCAAAGTCAAGACTGGAAATTACTGAAAGACCATATGTTAACATCATTTGAGCTCGAAACCTTAAAAGATGAAAAAGACCAGTTGATGGATGCAATCACACGATCACAGTCACCGCTTTCTAAACAACAACTTGATCAGTTGTCAAATAAACAGAAAAGAGTCCAGCATATTGTGGCGATATTTTTAATTTTAGTTGCAATCAGTCCCCTTATCATTTCTTTTGACTGGTGGTGGCTATCAGGGATTATTATTTTGTTGGGGACAACTGTGTTAATCAATAACAAACGGATTGATCGTCACGTTTTTAGCATGACACAAGACTGGCAAGATCAACATCAAAACGGGATTAACACTTATCTAGAACGGAAAAAGCAGATCGATCATCAATTAAATGACTACTATACGTATCGTGATCAATTTATGTTATTAGAACAAGCGATCAAACGGAATCAGACGGATCAATTAAAGGTAAGTCAACAATTGGATCGTGTCGAGCAACAATTGCACATGCTTAATCAGTCGATTGATGAACAAAGGTCATTATTCCCATTGCTAAAGCAATTAGCACCCGAGCGTTGGGCAAGTCTTTATGATCGATTACAAACTTTAATTGAATGGATTGAAAAACGCGATCAGTTAAGGGAACGGAAGCAAAATCTTATCACTCAGCAGGAAAAATTTGAGGAGAAGGTTAAAACAGATTTAGCTGGTATGTTGGATTTTCAGTCTTATCCTTTTATTGATGCGCTGGAAATACTAAAGTCAATCTCAATTGAACAGCAGAAGCTCCTTCAACAGCAAGAAACATTGACGGAACGTTTGACATATCAAGAGGAAACGTTAAAGACGTTAACCGCGAAAATGCGCCCCTTTCAAAATGAAATAAAATTACTACTAGAAAAAGCTGCTGTTGAAGACGAAGAAGCTTTTATTGTACAAGCTCAAGCATATGAACACTGGCATCAATTAAAAGAAAAACAAACGCAATTCGCTCAACAAATTAAACTGCATTTACCTGAACAGCAAAAAGAGTGGCTCAAGATAGGTGATCCCCCTGTCTCGCTATCATCGATTGAAAATGAGATCATTGCCTGTCAAGAAAAATTGGAGACATTAAATGAACGGCTTAACCGATTACGTCAACAAGTTGCTGATCAGCAAGCGATTTTAAAGCAACAAGAGCAATCCAGACAGTTGGTTGATGTTAAGCATGATTATTATTATTTAAAAGAGAGCTTTGAATGGAAGGCCAAACAATGGCTTACCTATCAAGTCGCTTTAAAGCAAATTGAAAAAACAAAGCAACAATTCCAAATTTCTTACTTGCCTACGGTCTTAGAAAAAGCCAGTTATTATTTTAGTAAAGTGACAGCTCAAAACTATCAAAGCCTATTCTTTGATGATCAGGAGCAGCGAATACATGTTTTAACAGCTACAGGTGTAAGCTATCACTTGGATGAATTGTCGCAGGGTACGTTAGATCAGTTATTTATCAGTATTCGCTTTGCGATTAGTGAATGGTTAGCTATTCACGCAACGCTCCCTTTCTTAATTGATGATGGTTTTGTTCATTTTGACCAACATCGTTACCAGATGATTTATCAAATGATAAAGGAATTGAAAGATAGTCATCAAATTATATTTTTTACAAAGTCAAGTGATATTTTTATAAATAAGGGATTGGCTAAAGAAGATAAATATATTACATTATAAAGAAGAGGACTTCACAAGTTAACCGAAATAATGGTACGATATGATTTATTACAGATAAGCGTCCGTAGTCCGTAAATCGCCCGCCTCAAAATAGAGAGTAGAACTCATCTATTTAGGCGGACGATAACGGACGCTAATGTCTTAATACACTTAACTAATCATCAGTGGGCGGGGAAGATCGTAGCCTAAAACCGGACATCGTGTGGCAACCCTATGTACTGTAGCCCTCCGCCCTCTGATTGAAGGTTCGTTTTATTATAAATTGTGCAGTTTGCTAATGATAGTGACGGGGGTTTAACTTTGATGAATAATCAATCAAGTCAAAATGAGTGGAATTTATATGAAGAAACAGTTGATAAGTTTATTCAAGTGATTGCAAAAAATATGAATCTTTATGGGATTGCACCATCAGTCGGGCGTTTATATGGTAAACTTTATTTTAATCAAGAGCCAATGACGCTAGATGATATGCGTGATGCATTAGAAATGAGCAAAACCAGCATGTCTACTGGTGTTCGAGCTTTATCCGAAATGAAGATGGTAGAGCCTGCTTTTCGTAAAGGGATACGTAAAGATTTATATAAATCTGAAGAAGATTGGTACAAATCGTTCACTTCTCTATTTGGCAATAGGTGGCGTCATCATACAGAAACGAATATAGAAGAAGCAGATGAGGCGATACAAGAGTTGGAGGGACTTTATCACCAAACTGAAGATCAGGAGCTACAGCAGAAAATCATGCGTGACATTGACCGTTTGCGTTATGCTCAGAATTATTATCGATGGTTGATGCGTTTTATTCAAGTCGTCGAATCGGGTGAAATCTTTAACTATGTCCCGAAGGAAGATCATAAACAATAAATAATGTAAGAAAAAAACTTGAGTTGCTGACAACTCAAGTTTTTTCTCATTTCATCGAATAATGGCTATAGTGAACAAAAAGTTTTCAGAAATCTTTCGAGGAACTGTTAGCTTGAAATCAAGTCTGCTAGCTTCTATTCGTGTTCAACTGCATTTTCATAACGACTGTCTAAGTAGTCAACAATATGAATGAGGTAACCGTCTAGCGTCAATGGAGCTCTAACGGCAGACCCCCATTCTGGCAAGCCATGGTGGCATAAGATACAATGACTGATTTCATGTATCGCATCAATCGTTAACGTGATATTAAACTGTTCAATAAGTTTATTAAAAAGTAAAACGCCATAAGGAATATGACCAATAAGTACACCTAAGGGATCCATTGTAATCCCTGCTTGTTTTCGATTTTGTAAAGTTGTTTTATCGGCAGTTGGATAAAGGAGCTCAAAACCATGATATGACTTTCCGGCATGATCGTATTCAAGCATTTTACCGATATCATGAAATAATATCGATAATATTAAAATATCGTAGTTCGGTTTGGTTTCATAGTTCATTGCTCCTTTTGTCATCCGATAGAGATGATCAATGGTATCATTCCAGGTCGCTCGTTTATAAGGATCTTTTTCCCCTTTATAATTTAGGTATAATTCTTTTTTATATGCTTTTTCGACAATTTGAATTAAAGCAAATAACCCTTCAACATGACCTTTATCAAAACTAATAATGTAATTAGCAAAACGCATTAAGCCTACCGTATGTTTTAATAATCCCCCTAAATAGTTGTGATGATGACTTTTAGCAGCTGGAACAATAGAGAAATCATGCCAAAATGTTTTTAAAGTCTCAACAGCTAATTGCTGATAAGGCTGGTTTAATTGATAGAGATAATGTAATAGTTCGATCGTTAAATCCGAATATGATGCTGATGTATGTGGAAGAAGATTAAAGGGATTCATATCACCATCGATGGCAGTCAATTGATTAACAGTAATTGATTTTTGTCCATTATAGGCATCAATTATACCTTCTACTTCAAATACGGCATATTTCTCAAGTAGTGGCAAGTTTTTTTCTATCGCACCTTGATTATCCCACATTTTGGCAGAAATGATACCGTTATTATTACTAAATGATAATTTTAAAAACTGTTTGTTCGTTCTTGTTAGCTTAACCTCATAGTCATTGAGTAATAAATGTTCGCTAATATTAGCTCCCGCCCTTTGATGATTAATATCAAAGGTTTTTTCTCCATTAGGTAAAGGAGGTGCTGGGAAGTTTTTTAATATATTATTCGCGCGCTCATCATCGATATTGATCTGAATCGGTATGACATCAAAAAAATATTGCGACTGAATTTGCATGGGCAAGTCACTCCTTATTTGTTAGCATTATTGTCATTGTAACTTAGTAAATTTGAATTGAATACCTATTTTTGTGTTTATCACAGATAACCGTCTGTAAACCCCCCTTCAAAATAGAGAGTAGAACAAATCGATTGAGGTGGGTGGTTTACGGACGCCAATGTCCTGATTACAGGTTCGTTTTATCTTGCATTAACAAATGGTCTACGCTGTTGAGCAATAATGGGTTATAGAACGAAAAAGGCACAGCTTTGTTTGGACAAGCAAATGCAAATAAGATAAGGTTATTATCCTTTTACAGTGCTACACCAAAGCGATTAGCTGCGTCCTTTTCTCTGTTGTTAAAGATAAAATCCCTCAGTAAGAGGGATTTTACTAGGTTAATTAACTTTAATAATATAAGTTAGTTTTAGTTTATTCTTCTTCTATTTCTTCTTCTTCTACTTCAATTGCTGGTTCTGTTTCAAACAACGCTTCAAATTCTTCAATATTAACTTGAATATTACTTTCTTCTAATAATGCATTCATTTTGTTCATTGCGGCCTCTTGATCTGCCATTGCTATTGGTGTAGCAATATCTCTTCGAATGGAAGCGCGCATATCTTCTAGATCAGGTAGCTCAGTTTCACTCTCACGTATATCCGTTACCTTAATGATATGCCAACCATAATCGGAATTTACTGGTTCACCAATTTCATCTATGCCTAAACTATATGCTTTATCTTCAAAATCGCTGACCATTTGACCAGCAGAGAAATAACCAAGGTTACCACCTTCAGCTGCTGATTGGGTATCGGTTGAATGTTCTTCAGCTAGCTCTGCAAAGTCAGCACCATCCATAAGTTGATCATATAAATCATTTGCTAACTCTTCATCTTCAACTAGAATATGAGACGCTTCAATTTCATTTGATAGACGCTCATAATATTGTTCGATTTCTTCATCTGATACTTCGATATCTTCTGTAATAGCTTCTGTTTGAAGAATTTGAAACCTTAGATTTTCTCGGAACTCCTCTTCATCTTGAAAGTTATTCGTTTGTAGCACCATTTCAAATGAGTCACCATATTCTTCTTTCAGTTTGTCGACTTCTTGGTCAATTTCAGATTCATCAATTTCATATCTGTCTTCCAATATCTTTAAATAAACCATGTTTTGTATGACCGACTCACCGGCTGTGCTCTTTAATTCTTCATAAAATTCTTCTTTTGAAATATTACCTTGATCCATTTCAACAACTACTTCTGAATCATCAGATGAGCATGCAGCTAATCCAATAAATGCAACTGTAAGCGTTGCTACGATAGCTAATTTCTTCATTTTGTTACACTCCCACTTTATTCAGACTCATTTGTCTTGTATTTTACTCTCAAATGTTAATATAACATAGTTTTTTATCTAATAGAGCATTCAAATTAAAAATTCCTATGTTTTTACATAATTTTAGTGAGAAGCGTTATCTTCAATGGTGAATCAGCAAAAAACACCAATCTAGTCTATTTAAATTATCGCAGATTACCGTCCGTAAAACCCCGCTGATTAAGGGCTTATTTTATCATCTGGTGATCCCTATAATCTCTATGCTCAAAATAATAAATGGATCACGGGTTATATCAATTGACTTATTGTTTATATGCTTTCAATATATTAACCTTGATATTTCAGTAGGAGAAGTATGAAATTTTAATAAAAAAGCGTAAAGGCAGCAAGTTGAAATTTAAGTACCAAGTATAAGAAAAGCCAACCCATTTGCTAAAGGAGGAGCGAATGGGTTGGCTTTTCTTAAGTTTGTTTTGATCTCATAACATATGATCTGTTTCTTCTTTTATACAATGAAAGGTTTTTTCGATTAAAGAGTGAAAGGTGATCATATTAGCCAATTTCTCTTCTATTAATTCGCCTTGTGGACGCTTATATACGTGTTTCTTAAGATGATCAAGGGATCGCTTTTGCAAATTAATGTGTCCAATCCATTTATCGAGGTACGTGTGCATAAAGCGATTAAATAGATCGTCTTCGGCAGCATAAAGATCTTTTCTGACCCCTTTTTTCCATACTTGTTTGACTAAATTTAGATCGGATAAATTACGGATACCCGTGTTTACAGAAGTTTTACTTTTGCCAGTTGTTTGACTCATCTCGTCTAAAGTCATTGGTCGGTGGTTTAAATAGAGGGTGGTGAATAACCGAGCATCTGCGGGTGAGAGACCAAACATCTCAATTGTTTTTGAGAACTCATGAATAAGGTTATCTGTGATGGTTTGCTCCGACGTCATGGTGAATCTTGCTCCCTTCTCGATTAGATGATGAACTTATAACATAGCTTACACAAGTTTTGCTTAAATTGGAAATGTGGGATTGACTAGCAAATTAAAGCTATTTGCCGTTATTCTAAGAAAAAAACTTATATGATTCGTACAGTTTAAACTGTACGTAAAATATGTCCGAAATCAAGTGATTTTATTATTTGAATCATCGTGTTAAAACAGGGTATAGTATTAGAGTAGCTAAATGTGATCAAATTGTGCCATGGTTAGAATGACGGATAAAGGTGTTCTAGATCATAATAAAGGTATTTGTTAATGTTCTAGTACCTATTGAATTAAGAGAGGTGAAAGCAATGCCAATCATAGAAGTGAAAAGTTTGTCAAAGGTATTTGGTAAAAATGTCAAAGAATCCTTGCAACTTTTAGATGATGGTAAGAAGAAAGACGAAATATTGAAGCAAACAGGGGATACCGTGGGGGTTAACCGTGTTTCATTTGAAGTAGAACAAGGTGAAGTGTTTGTTATTATGGGTTTATCAGGTAGTGGTAAATCCACATTAATTCGGTTAGTCAATCGTTTAATCGAACCTACTGAAGGTAGTGTAATGATTGATGGTGAGAACTTAGCAAGCATGAATAAAGAAGACTTACGGCGTGTTCGTCGTGAAAAGCTAAGTATGGTCTTTCAAAATTTTGGTTTATTCCCGTTTCGAACGATTTTAGAAAATGCGGAATATGGTTTAGAAGTCCAAGGAATTGATAAAAAAGAACGCGCTGAAAAGGCTAAAAATGCTTTAGATTTAGTTGGTTTAGGTGATTACATAAATCAATACCCTAACCAATTATCTGGTGGTATGCAGCAACGCGTTGGTTTAGCGCGTGCACTTGCAAATGATCCAGAAGTACTGTTAATGGATGAAGCTTTTTCAGCTTTAGACCCATTAATTAGAAAAGACATGCAAGATGAACTTTTAGAGCTACAACAAAAAATGAAGAAAACGATTCTGTTCATTACGCACGATTTAGATGAAGCATTACGTATAGGAGATCGGATTGCTTTGATGAAAGATGGTTCAATTGTCCAAATTGGTACACCTGAAGATATCTTAGTTAATCCAGCTAACGACTATGTTGAGCGATTTGTTGAAGATGTTGATCGCTCAAAAGTTTTAACGGCTGAAAATATTATGCGACGTCCTGAAACGATTAATATTGATAAACATGGCCCGCGTGTTGCATTAGAACGTATGGGTGAAGAAGGACTATCAAGTATTTATGTAACGGATAGTAAGCGGATGTTAAAAGGATACGTCACAGCAGAGGATGCTTCAAGAGCACGTAAAAATGAGATTCGAGATCTAAATGAAATTTTAAAAACCGACGTTCCAACCGTTGAACGTGATAAACCGATGCAAGAAATCTTTGAATTGATTCATGATTCCCCGGTTCCGATTGCGGTTGTTGACGATGGGAAATTAGTTGGCATTATTATAAGAGGGTCAATACTAGCTGCTTTAGCTGGTGAAAGTGAGGTGCAAGTTAATGTTTGATTTTTTACCACAGCTCCCGTTAGCGGATTGGGTCGATGATTTTACCGCCTGGATAACAAGTACATTTTCATTTATTTTTAATCCAATCCGAAACCAATTCGGTGATTTTATGTCATGGACAGCTGATCAACTCTCATCGATTCCTGCGGTAATTATTATTTTACTTGTCGCTGTTTTAGCATTTTTTATAACGGGAAAACGATTTGGTTTAGCTATATTTTCAATCGTAGGTTTAATATTAGTTTATAATCAAGGATTATGGGATGAGTTAATGTATACATTTACTTTAGTCCTTATTTCAAGTTTATTATCTGTTATTATCGGAGTACCTGTTGGTATTCTTATGTCAAAAAGTAAAGTGGTCGAAGCCATTATGCTTCCAATATTAGACTTTATGCAGACAATGCCGGCATTTGTCTATTTGATTCCCGCTGTTGCGTTCTTTAGTATCGGTATGGTTCCAGGGGTGTTTGCTTCATTAATCTTTGCAACACCGCCAACTGTTCGATTTACGAACTTAGGTATTCGTCAAGTATCAACTGAACTTGTAGAAGCCGCTGAAGCCTTTGGTAGTACAGGCTTCCAGCGTTTATTTAAAGTAGAATTGCCGATGGCAAAAGGAACCATCATGGCTGGTATTAACCAAACAGTTATGTTAGCATTGTCAATGGTAGTTATTGCATCGATGATTGGTGCGCCTGGTCTAGGACGACCGGTTCTGTCTGCACTTCAACGTGCTCAAGCAGGTCCAGGTTTTGTTGCGGGGCTATCGATTGTTATTTTAGCCATTATCATCGATCGAATTACGCAGAATTTGAACAAAAGTAAATCTTAATTATGATTGGCAACCTTATGGATATAAGGTTTACCATAGATAAATCAAAGAAAAGGGGAGACGTTTAAATGTTAAAACTATCATGGAAACATTTAGGTTTAGTATTAGTACTAGCTGTATCACTTGTCCTTGCTGCATGCGGTGACGCTGCAGATGATGGTGACGATGTTACAGATGGAGATGAAGATGTTGCCGGTGGAGATTTAGGTGAGACAGATATTGAGCTTGTCTATGTAGAATGGGATACGGAAATTGCTTCTACAAATGTGATTGCTCATGTTTTAGAATCTCAAGGTTACGATGTTGACGTTACGCCACTTGATAATGCGGTGATGTGGCAATCTGTTGCAACAGGTGATGCAGATGGTATGGTAGCAGCATGGTTACCAAACACACACGGTGAACTTTATGATCAATATCAAGATCAGCTTGTGTCATTAGGTCATAATTTAGAAGGCGCTAGAATTGGTTTAGTTCTACCGGAATACATGGAAGACGTTAATTCTATTGAAGACCTAGTTGATGCAACTGATGAATTTGATGGAACGATTACAGGTATCGAGCCTGGTGCTGGTGTTGTTCAAAGTGCAGAGAATGCTGTAGAAGACTATGGTCTTGACGGATGGTCTGTTGAAACGTCTTCAAGTGGTGCGATGGCAACTGCTTTAGGTGAAGCCTATGGAAATGAAGAGCCAATCGTTGTAACAGGTTGGTCACCACACTGGAAGTTTGCTGAGTATGATCTTAAATATTTAGAAGATCCAGAAGGTTCATTTGGTGAAGCTGAGACGATCGATACAATGGTTCGTGAAGGACTTGAACAAGATAGTCCAGTTGCTTATCAAATTTTAGACCAATTTTATTGGGAACCAGCAGACTTAGAAGCTGTAATGGCTGATATTTATGCAGGTACATCTCCAGAAGATGCTGCAGCTGCTTGGGTTGAAGACAACCAAGACAAGGTTGATGAGTGGTTAGCAGGTATTGAATAATTTAATTTAATGGGGTGAAGCTATCTATGAATAGATAGCTTCACTTTTTTCATCATGTATGTGAAAAGAACTAAAGAATAAGAAGTGTCAAAGTGGAGATTTTAAATAAACCAAGTATCAGGAAAAAGGCATATGGTTAAAAACGAAGCTATCGTCCGTTTAAGTTTAACTGAAAAGGGGTGTATCATTGTGCTAATGAAGATAAGCAAATTACGTTTATTACTCATTTTTCTTGTTTTAGTTATCTTGCTTGCGGCTTGTGGGGCTAATGATGATACGAGTGATGATAACGTGGGTGCGTTGATTGACTATACCATTACGGGAATTGAACCGGGTGCGGGTACGACGACATTAGCTAGAGAGGCGTTAGAAGAATATGAAAATTTGACTGATTATACATTAGAAGAATCTTCCACGGCAGCTATGTTAGCTGCATTAAATGAAGCTATTGCTCAAGATGAGCCGATTGTTGTAACGGGGTGGACACCCCATTGGAAATTTGCGATGTATGATTTAAAATTTCTAGATGATCCAAAAGAAACTTTTGGTGGTGTCGAATCGATTCATACCATGACAAGGCAAGGACTTGAAGAAGATATGCCTGAAGCCTTTACTATTTTAGATCGTTTTTATTGGGAAGTTGATGATATGGAACAAGTGATGTTGATGACGCATGAAGATGGTTTGTCGTTTGAAGAAGCGGCTGAAGTCTGGATTGAAGAGAACGAAGAAACCGTTTCAGAATGGACCGACGATGTTGAACAAGTTAATGGGGAGTCTTTTGAACTGGTATTGACACCTTGGGATACGGAACTAGCCTCAGCCGCTGTATTGTCAGAAGTATTAAGACGTCAAGGTTATCAAGTAATTGAGACACCGGTTGACCCATCTGTGATGTTCCAAGCATTAGCATCTGGTGATGGAGATGCTTCGGCAGCGCCTTGGTTACCAGCAACACACGCAGCTTTCTATGAACAATATCAAGATGATATTGTAGATCTAGGTGCAAATTTAGAGGGAGCAAAGATAGGGTTTGTTGTGCCATCTTATGTAGATATCGAATCGATTGAGGATTTGGAATCAACCAATTAATGATAAAAAATCCAACAAAAAGGAAATCTGACCTATATGGTAGTTTTTGTCATAGGTGATCGGCCGTAAAATCCCCTCAAAATAGAGAGTAGAACAAATCGATTGAGGTAGGTGATAACGGACGTTAATGTCCTGATTCTCATTCAACGAACCTTCAATCAGTGAGCGAAGAAACGAAAATGCCCACTGATTGAAGGTTCGTTTTATAGCTCATAGTTGTAAAAACGTTAAATAATCAATCCGTCCTTATTCAATAGCTCGAGCGATTTGAATAAGGGGGGATCCTATTAGAGCTACGATAAAGGATAGCTCAGTTGTTATTGTTCAGTGGCCTGTGTTTGTTCTTCTAGCTCTTTTAAGCGATCTTCAATTTGTGTTAAGTAAAGTTGAATATTTTTTTGGTGGGGTTCGATCGTGTTTTTCCAGCTTTCAACTGAATGTTTCATATCTGCTGAAAGTTCTTTGATAAGTGCTGCTCCTTCTTTAGATGTATTAATAATTTGGTCTGATAAAACTTTTCCACTGACCTTTACTTTTTCTAAAGAATGTTTGACACTTTCTGCATGGTTTTTAATATCTTCACGTGTTTCTTGACCGGATTTTGGTGCGCTTAATAAAGTAGCGGCTGCACTAACAACCCCTCCAGCTAGTATTCCAAGTAGTAATGATTTACTGTTAGTCATCGCTTACACTCCTTTCTCCTCTATTCTATTATCTTCTCTTTATTTCTTCTGGTCAAACATAATTTATTTAAAAAAATTAGAAAAAAGCGTATTTGCTCGTTTTGTAGCAAATGGATTCCCTTTTCTTGTACTTGTTTTTTATTAAATTCCACTGATCCATGTATAAAAAAATCTCCCTTGAAATTAAAAAGGAGTTTTTTATCACAGATAAGCGTCCGTAAAACTTTTGCCTCAAAATAGAAAGCGAAGATAATCTATTTGGGCGGGAGATAACGGACCGCGTCCATGGATTGAAGTTGAAGGTTCGTTTTAGCTCGCGTTAAACTATAGAAAAACGCTATCTCAAGCTACTATACTACATGTAATTATTTTAAAGCAAAAGTAAAATGAGAACGTTGTAATATATTTTGTATGATTGGATAAAGAATAATAGTAAAAATCACATTAAACAAAGCTGCAGGTAAAACAACACCGATAAATAAGGCGATAAAAGAGCCTTCCATTAAACCAATGACATATAAAGCCATGGTTAAGAAGATTACACCGCTTATTGCTGTACAAATGGCAGTTAAAATAGGTGCGGTTATCTTCATATTGATTTGTTTAGGTATGATTAATAATAAGATAAAAAAGACAACAGCTGTTATGGGCTTCTCGACAAGGTTGGATATTTGTCCTCCCGGTGCACTTGTGGTTAAAGCGGAAATAACGCCTGTAGCCAAACTTAATACAAGAACATATTGTATTTTTGGAAACAAGAGTATCCCAAGAAACATCATGGGTAGCATAATATCAGGTTTCATCCCAAATAAAATCGGTGGGGCAACCATATGCAACACAGCACCAATTCCCATAAATAATGCCATTAATACCAATTCTTTTGTTTTCATTCTCGTCTCTCCTCTCCTCAACTCAACATTTTCTCTTCCATTTGTGCACTTATTGCCAAATGCGAAGGATTTTAAATAGTATAACATATTCCACCGTGTTGTAAATGTTAAATATTATTCGTAATTGTCGCTGCTATTTCGGCTAAATCGTTGCTCGTGTACTGCTCGTTGTGTGTAATCCAGTTTGGATTAAAACCATCATGTTCATCATATCTAGGGATTAAATGAAGATGCAAGTGGAAGACGGATTGCCCGGCTGCTTCACCTGTGTTACTTAATACATTAATCCCAGCTGGACTAAAGGCTTTGTTAATAGCATTAGCAACCATCGGTACTTTAGCAAACAAACTACTTGCTATTGCTGAACTGGTTTCAAATATGTTCTTCGTATGTGTTTTAGGAATAATAAGGGTGTGTCCTTTTGTTACTTGACTTATATCAAGAAAGGCATAAACTTCCTCATCTTCATATATTTTAGCTGATGGAATTTCCCCATTAATGATTTTACAAAAAATACAATTGGATTCTGCTATCATAACATTCACTCCTCAGATTCGTTTGAGCCTATTTTATCATTAATGACTGATGGATAGCAAAGTATCTCCTGATTAACATTTGCATTCATACTAAAAGATGGTAAAATTCAAATAGACATGAGTGTTTATCACAGATAGCCGTCCATAATATAACCGGATCAAAATAGAGAGCAGAGATGATCTATTTAGATGGCCATTAACGGACGCTAATGATCTGATTCACTCAACGACCAATCAGTGGGAAAGAACGAACCCCTCGCTGATTAGAGGTTCGTTTTACGGATTTGATTAATATAGGAGGAATGACTAGCCATGACAGCTTTATTACATATTGAAGAGCTAACGGGTGGTTATACACAAAAAGATGTATTGCATGGGGTATCATTTGAGGTTAAACCAAAAGAAATTGTGGGCATGATTGGTTTGAACGGTGCGGGTAAGAGTACAACCATTAAGCATGTGATTGGCTTGATGCAACCGCGATCTGGTCAAATTAAATTATCCGGTCAAACTTATCGTGAAGCACCAGATTATTATCGCACCCAGTTTGCCTATATCCCAGAAATGCCTTTATTATATGAGGAATTAACGTTATATGAGCATTTGCAGATGATGGCTATGGCTTATCAATTAGACCAAAAAACATTTGAAAAACGATTACCTCCTTTGTTAAAAGCCTTTCGTCTAGAAAAACAACTGAAGTGGTTTCCTGTTCATTTCTCAAAAGGGATGAAACAAAAGGTCATGATTATGTGTGCTTTTCTCATCGAGCCCCCCTTATATATTGTCGATGAACCGTTTGTTGGTTTAGATCCTTTAGGTATCCAAGCTTTTTTAGATTTAATGGTAGAGCAAAAACAAAAAGGTGCAGGTATATTAATGTCAACCCATATATTAGCAACAGCTGAACGTTATTGTGACCGATTTATCATTTTACATGATGGGATGATTAAAGCATCGGGTACGATTGACCAGTTGCGTAAACAATTTGCAATGCCTGCGGCTACTTTAGATGATCTCTATATTCAATTAACAAAGGAAGGTTGACACAATGATTGATAGTAAAACATTGTTTAAAAGCCGTATTCGTGCCCATTTAAAAGAAACGGTTCGTTATTTGCAATTCATTTTTAATGGTCATATTGCTATTGCCTTGTTTTTTCTAATTGGGGCGGGTGCTGTTTTTTATCAACAGCTGCTTGCGGATTTACCCGAGGATTTTCCAACGGTTTTCGTTATTAGTATTGCTTTTTCAATGGTTGTATTATATAACCCGATTCAGAATTTCTTAAAAGAAGCGGATATGGTTTTTTTATTACCTGCTGAAAGTCAGTTGTATCGTTATTTTAATTATACATTGGCCTATAGTTTTTTGATTCAACTCTATCTTGTCGCATTGGTTGCTGCTTTATTAGCCCCTCTTTTTCAAACAAGTTATCCAGCACAATCGTATAGTGGTTTGTTGGTATTATTTGTTTTATTTAAAGCTTGGCACTTTATCATGACTTGGTGGTCGCTAAGATTAAGAAGTAAACAATGGCGATTTTTAGATAAGGTTAGTCGTTTTGTTATTCAATTTCTTATTTTTTATAGTTTTATTAGTGATTTTGTTTGGTTACTGGTGATATTCTCATTGCTACTATTTACGTTGTTTTTGTACTTATATGTACGCACACATCGGCATTTACTGGCGTGGGATCAACTGATTGTAATGAATCAGCAGCGGATGCAGAGCTTCTACCGGTTAGCCAGCATGTTTACCGATGTCCCTCATTTTAAAGCATCTGTGAAAAAGAGAACATGGTTAGTTCGTTTAGCAACCCAATCGATCGCATTTCGGCAGGAACAAACGTACAGTTACTTATATCGGATTACTTTTATACGATCAGCAGATTATTTAGGCATTTATTTACGATTGACTGCCATTTGTGGCTTAGCGTTGCTTTATTTAACGCATCTTCCACTTATTTTAATGATAATCGTATTATTTCTTTATTTGACTGGTATTCAACTGATTTCACTTTGGTACCATCATCGGACGAGCTTATGGATTGACCTTTATCCCGTTGCAAATGGGTGGCGTAAGCAGTCATTTGTTCATGTTGTTGAACGCTTGTTATTTGGTCAGCTTTTGGCTTACCTGGTGATCGTTCTGCTGTTGACTAACTGGTTTGCGTTTATTTCGATATTTTTAGTAGGAACTGTCTTTATTATGGGCTTCTCTCGTATCTATATGATTAAAAAAATTTCTAAGACTTAGTCGTCTTTATCACAGCTAACCGTCCGTAAACCCCCCATTCAAAATGGAGAGTAGAGCAAATCGATTGAGGTGTATGATAACGGACGGCACTCAACTACCATGCTGAAGTGAAACCAACAAGCCTATTGAATGCCTATTTTCAGTGTGCGAAAGTTGAGTTAATAAAAAAAGAATTCAGTATCGACTGAATTCTTTTTTGGTTTTGTCCCGGGGTTATTGTTATGGGCAGATAAACTAAATGGTAAAGTCTTAATGATACAAAAAAGTTTTCGCATGCTATTGATAGTGTTTAATCAGCTGTAAAAAGGTTTTTACTGCAATAACCATCGCGCGTTCGTCAAAGTCAAACTTTGGATGGTGATGAGGTTGGAAGTTTCCTTCTATTTGTGCACCTGTGAAGAAAAAGGCGCCAGGTTTTTCTAATAAATAATAAGAAAAGTCTTCACCGGTCAAGGTAGGTTGACTAAACTCGGCTATAGTGACTTCATCCACTTTATTAGCCGCTTCAAGAACAAGGTTTGCTTCGTGTTGATGGTTAACAACTGGTGGATAGCCTTTAATGTAATCAAAATGATAATCAGCTTGATAACCGTGACAAGTCCCTTTGATTATCTGCTCCATTTCGTTGATGATTTGGTCTTGTAGTTGGGTATCAAATATTCTAACGGTTCCATCAAGGATAGCTTGGTCGGCAATGATATTGAAGGAATCGCCAGCTTGAAATTTACCTATGGTTAAAACAGATGTATCAAGTGGATTTATTCGTCTACTAATAATTTGTTGTAGGTTATTAACAAGTTGCGAGCCGATAACTACCGCATCTTTTGTTTCATGAGGCATTGCTCCATGTCCACCTTGTCCCTTAACGGTTATCGTAAATTTGTCTGCACCTGCCATAAACGCTGCTGGTGATGTTTGCACCGTACCTAGGGGTGTACTTGACCACAGGTGTGTACCGAAGACGACATCAACGTTTGCTAACGCACCCGCTTCGATCATTGATTTCGCTCCTCCAGGCGTTAACTCTTCTGCATGTTGATGAATGAATACGATTGTACCTGATAAATCATTTTCAATTTTTTTTAATAGTTTAGCGACGGTTAACAAAATCGATGTATGCCCGTCGTGTCCACAAGCATGCATAACCCCTTGGCGTTTAGACTTATAAGGGACATTTTTTTGGTCTTGGATCGGTAAGGCATCAAAATCAGCTCTGAGCGCTATAGTTTTCCCTGGTTTCTTTCCTTTAAGCTTTGCAACTATACCTGTTCCACCAACGTTCTTTTGATATGGGATGTTTAATTGATCATAATATGAGGCGATATATGTCGCTGTTTCATATTCTTGAAAAGATAGTTCTGGATGTTGATGGAGGTGTCGTCTCATCGTTACCATCTCATCATAGTGTTGATCAACTTCCTTAAATAATTGTTGCCACATCTCGACTTCCCCCTTTGATTAATATGACTATTATAGCATATATCCAACTTAAGGCGGAGAGGAAACCATGCTTACGGTCGTTACGGTTAGTGGTATAATGAGTATAATAAGAAGAGTAGAAACTAAGAAAACGCTACTTAAATAAATATGGATTGATGAAAGGTTGAGTGAAGATGAGACAACGTTTCTTTCGTAATGTCTTTGCAATAAGTATTATTCTGCTAGGTATTTTTTTAGTTTTAGTTAATATAGGAGCACTAACTTGGTCATTTAGAGATTGGTGGCATTATATTTATCCGAGTTTTTTTATACTACTTGGAATGAAATGGATATACCAAGCGTATAAAGGGTTTAATGGATATGGTACGCCCGTTTTTCTCATTATTTTTGGTAGTTTACTATTATTAGATCAATTTAATTATCTAACATTTGGTTTTTGGGATGTTTATAAATTATGGCCCCTCATTCTAATCTTTGTCGGTTTACGTTTTTTAGGGTGGCCCCGTAAGCATAAAAAAAAGCCATTTGAATTTGTTTACGATTCGCATCCCCATGAAGAGGATAACCAAAAGCCTAAATATAGTAAGTTTATCGTCGGTGAGTATAGTTATGATACACCAAATTGGAAAGTTGAACCCATTCAGCTGTGGAATGCTGTCGGCGATTATACATTGGACTTTACGAAGGCTTTTATTCCCGATCAAGACACACCAATTATGATCCATGGTCTAGCAGGTGATATTAAGATTATTATTCCTGATCATGTAGATTTTTATGTTAAAGCATCGGTTAAGGCAGGGAATATTTCTGTTCTTGAAAATGGATCAGAGGGGATTAATCGAAAACTATCGCACAGTACACCAGGTTATGATGAAGCCACTAGGAAATTAACATTTGATTTAAAATTAAAGGCTGGATCGATACGGATCGATCGTGTTTAGAGGGGGCACTTATTTTGTACTATAAGCTCAATTCAATCCGCTATCGATTTATTCAAGCACAGCTTTACACGATATTATTCACTTCATTAGTTATGCTTGTCGTGTTAACACTCATAGATGTTATTTTTAATCCGATTTGGCTTAGTCAGCTAAATATCGTCTTACTTTCTGGGGCGTATTTCTTTCTTGGGTCATTGATTGCTGTTTTGATTGGTTTTCGATCAAGTGGTCACTTGAAATCAGAAATTGATGATTTATCTGTTATGATTATGCAGTTATCACGTGGCAATTATCGTTCGCGCTTTAATTATGAAACAGACGGTGAAATTGCTCGGATTGGTACAGAGCTAAATGATTTAGCAAAAAAACTTGATGATCAAGTCCGTTATCTACAACGTTTAGCTGATGAAAAGGCAGCTTTTGCTGAATCGGCTCATAAAATGGCAACCATAGAGGAAAGACAGCGTTTGGCAAGAGATTTACATGATTCTGTTAGTCAACAGCTTTTTGCATTAACGATGATGTCTAAAGCGGTGCTAAGAACACTAGGGAAAAATCCTGAAAAGGCACGCGTTCAGATGGTGGAAGTGGCCGAGTCGGCAATGAAAGCACAAACAGAAATGCGCGCATTGTTATTACATTTACGCCCCATCCATTTATCTGATCAGTCCTTGCGAGATGGGATAGCAAATTTAATTGCTGAACTTAAAACAAAATGTGCGATTGAATTTACTATGAAGATGGATGATATCGAGCATTTACCTAAGTTTACTGAAGAACATTTATTCCGCATTATTCAAGAGGGATTGTCAAATATATTGCGCCATGCTGATGCGACCAAAGTAAAGATTTTACTCTTACAAGAAGCACAGCATATATTTGTCCACCTAGCAGATAATGGGAAAGGTTTTGATTGGGATTTGGCTGAGCAGAAACAAACCTCCTATGGCTTGAAAACGATGCGTGAAAGAAGTGAGGAAATTGGTGGGCAGTTTATTTTAAGAACGAAACAGGGAGAAGGGACATATATTGACATTCGGGTTCCGTGTCCATGTCAGGAGGAAATAAAATGATACGTATTGTTGTCGTCGATGATCATGATGTGGTTAGAAAAGGTGTCATTGCTTACTTAGAAACAGAGGAAATGTTTGATATTGTTGGGGAAGCTAACAATGGAAAAGCAGGTATTGAAAAGGTCTTAGTTGAGAAACCAGATGTTGTATTGATGGACTTGATGATGGAAGAGGGAAATGGTATTGATGCAACAAAAGTAATAAAGCAGGCGTTACCAAATTGTAAAGTCATTATTTTAACGAGCTATTATGATGATGAACAAGTATTTCCAGCTTTAGAAGCCGGTGCATTCAGCTATTTACTTAAAACCTCGTCTGCTGAAGAAATTGCTCGAGCTATCTATAAGGCACATCAAGGAGAGAACGTCATTGAAGATAAGGTGGCTCATAAAGTGATGACACGTTTTCAAGATAAAACACCTCAATTACATGACCAATTAACAGAAAGAGAGTTAGAGGTGCTTATTTGTTTGGCTAATGGTGCGAGCAATCAAGAGATTGCTGATCAGCTTTTTATTGGAATCAAGACCGTGAAGACACATGTGAGTAATATTTTGCGAAAGTTAGATGTACACGACCGTACACAAGCCGCCGTTTATGCACACCGACACGATCTTTTGTAGAGGCTGACAAAATTGAACAGTAAAATGTTCGTTATGTTATCATAGGGCTCTAATGATCAAAATAATTAGTTATGACTTTAGCTTTGTCCATATTTGTCGTATAATGTTTGATTGATAGTGTCGTGCTATCTTATACGAGGTGATGTTGTGGAAAAGTTAAATAGATTGAAAGATTGTGTGATAAAAGTGATGAAACGGCCATGGATAAAGTGGTCTGCTTTTGTAGGCTTATCCATTCTCGTTCTTAGTGTAGTTGGCTTCCTATTTATTATTTATGGTGGTGGTCTGATTGTTGATGAGCGAGACCTTGTCTTGCCAGCCACCACAACCGTTGTGACTGAGGACGGTGAAGCTGTCGGTCGATTATATACGGAAAATCGTCAATTGGTAGAATTTAATCAGATCCCTGAGCACGTTTGGCAGGCATTTATAGCTGTGGAAGATCAACGATTTTATAATCATGCCGGTGTCGATTTTAGATCGGTTATGCGTGCTGTCTATCGAGATGTTATTGCTTTTGATAAAGTTGAAGGGGCGAGTACGATTACGCAACAGCTAGCTAAAAATCTCTTTTTGGATAATCAACAATCTTGGATGAGAAAGACAAAAGAAGTCATGGCTTCTATTTATTTAGAACGCCACTATACCAAAAATGAAATACTTACCCTTTATTTAAATCAGGTTTATTTTGGACATGGTATTTATGGGGTAGGAACAGCTGCTCATTATTTTTTTGATAAACCTATTGATGAAGTTTCGATCACAGAAGGGGCGTTGCTTGCTGGAATGGTCAAGGGCCCAAATTTATATTCACCATATAATAATGAAGAACTGGCTCTTGAACGACGTAATCTTGTCCTTGGTCAATTGCAACGTATCGGTTATTTGGAAACTGAGGAGATGTTAACATTACAAGGTCGAACCTTAAATGTTACAGAACAAGATCAGATCAATGTGCCATGGGTTGATGACTATCTTGAACTGGTGATTCGAGAAGCTGAATCTTTATATCAAATTTCACGAGAGGAATTACAGCGTGGAGGCTATCAAATAACGGTGTATATGGATGCTATCGCCCAACAACATGCTTATGAGCAAATTCAAGACCAGCAGTTTTTTCATGGCTCACAAGACAATATTGAAGCAGCCTTTGTAATGCTCGATCAAGAAACGGGTCAGTTAAAAGCCGTTATCGGTGGTCGTGATTATGCAATTGGTGATCAGCATCGTGCTTTATCGCCACATCAACCAGGTTCTGTTATGAAGCCGTTAGCTGTCTATGGTCCGGCACTAACAGAAGGTTACCAACCCTACATGCTATTAGATGATTCTAAACGAGATTATGACGGTTATACGGTTCGAAATATAGATGAGCAATACCAAGGTGAAGTCTCAATGCATGAGGCTGTAACCGTTTCTAAAAATACATCCGCGGTTTGGTTACTTGATCAATTAGGCATTGAAACCAGTAAACAATATTTATCGAAAATGAATATCACTCTTCCAGATCAAGGTCTTGCCTTAGGTCTTGGAGGATTGACAGAGGGCTTGACACCCATTCAAGTTGCGGAAGGCTACCTGACCTTTGCTCATCATGGAAAATGGATATCAGCACACACCATTGCTAAAATCGAGGATCGCCATGGTCAAGTGATTGCAGAAGCTGCACCAATCGAAGAGCAAGTTTTTACTGAACAAGCCGCTTGGGACATGTTACGGATGTTAGAAAATGTTGTTGAAGAAGGTACCGGCCAAGCGGGTGAGTTTTCTAAAGCTTTAGCAGGTAAAACGGGAACGACTCAGCATCCACATGCATTAGGTTATGCAAAAGATGCTTGGTTTGCTGGGATAACACCGGATTATGTGACAGCAACTTGGATTGGTTATGATGTTAGTGATGCCGAGCACTATCTAACTAAAGGCAGTCAATCGGCAACAGAGTTGACCAAATCAATTTTGAATGCGATTGACCAGGACCAGCCCCTTACAAATACTTTTACTGTACCTGATCAGGTGGAAGATTTAGCTGCTCCGATTGAATTACCGCTTATTCAAGATTTACAAGCTATTTATAAGTGGGGAGGTTGGCGCCTTGTTATAGGACAGTTGAGTTGGAGTGCGCCTGAAGATGAGCGGATTATTTACCAGATCTACGAAGTCAATGAACAAGGCGAAGAACTAATTGGTCAAGTTGAGGGGGAAGCTTCTTTTACCATTGTTGAGCCCCCTGTGTTTGGTGAATCGAGTTATTATATCGTCCCTTATAATCCGTTAACTGGACAAAGCGGTAATCGTTCGAATATTGTTACACTGTCTTTAAGTGATTAATACGTTTTGATCTGGTAGTTGATTGATATGGTAAACCATACGATCAACTACCTTTTTTACTTTGGTTGTATACTATTTGACGTTGGTGAAGGGAATTCTCCATTTCATGCGTTTGTGTAATGGGGGTAGACTTTCGTTAACGTCTTTTCTATTTCTCTAAAAATAGCAATGGGTTCGGTCATCCAGTGATTCGCTTTCCGCAGGCACGGCTTCAGCTAACTCATGTGCGCACCAAACGCGCACATGCGTGGATCTTCAGCTCGTGCTATTCCTGCAGGAGTCTCATCACTTCCTTACCGAACCCGCATGAATTTACGTGTAGATAGACATTTAAATTAAGTTAAGATCTATTGACTCGAAATCAGCCCAAAATGCACCTAATCAAACAAACATTCACTTATAAAATCGACAATAATTCTCACCAACGTCATTTGACAAAGAACCTTTACTTTTGGGTAGGTATTTATCATAGATAACCGTCCGCTTAAGAATAGGGTAAAGAGAAAATCTCTTTAGGCGGGTTAACGGACGCTCCGCTCATGTCTTGATTCACGCAACGACCCGTCAGTGGGAGCAGAACAAAAACCTCACTGATTGAAGGGACGTATTATTTGCTAAAGATCGAGTGAATGCGAGTTTTTCTGAATTTATGTTAAACTAATTTACAGTGATGTCATTATTAATTGAGAGGAAAGGTGATAAGATGAAGGTTACAGCTATCGGTTTTTGGGGTGCTTATCCGGAACGCGGTGAAGCGACTTCAAGTTATTTGTTTGAAAAAGATGGTTTTCGACTATTGGTTGACTGTGGTAGTGGTGCGTTAGCCCAGTTACCTAAATACATCGATCCATATGACTTGGATGCCGTTATCCTTTCACATTATCATCATGATCACAAGGCTGATCTTGGTGTGTTGCAATACCAAATGCTTGTGCAAAATGGTATTCGTAAACAGGATAAAATATTGCCGATCTATGGTCATCAGCAGGATAAAACTGAATTTAATCAATTAACACATAATTATACTGAGGCAGTAGTGTACAACCCGGAACAGTCAACAGCAATTGGCCCGTTTACAATAACTTTTATGGCAACGGATCATCCGGTTAGTTGTTATGCGATGCGTATTACAGATGGTGAGAAAGTGGTTGTCTATACTGCGGATTCAAGTTTTAAGCAAGAATTTGTTCCCTTTAGTAAACAGGCTGACGTGTTGATTACAGATTGTAATTTTTATGAGGACCAAGATGGTAGGGCGGCTGGACATATGAACAGTAAGGAGTGTGCGATGATTGCTGCTGAAGCAGGGGTTAACACGTTAATCTTAAGCCATCATCCCCATTTTGGTGAGCGTGATCAGTTAGTTATAGAGGCAAAGCGTTATTTTTCGGGTGATGTATTATTAGCTTATTCTGGATTGACATGGCAATAAGTGATTTGTTTGCTTTTGACAAGTTTTTCAAATAAAATGATATTAGCATTTAATTAAGGGGGAATCAGGGTGAAGTTTATCGATAATGAAGGCATTACGGATCCGTATATTAACTTAGCTATTGAGGAATATGTACTCAATCATTTTGGTGAAGAAGATACCTATCTTCTTTTTTACGTCAATCGTCCATCTATTATTATAGGACGTAATCAAAACACCATTGAAGAAATTAATACTAAATATGTAGATGAACAGCATATAAAAGTGGTTCGTCGCCTTTCTGGTGGTGGTGCAGTTTATCATGATGAAGGAAATTTGAATTTTAGTTTTATTACGAAAGATGACGGTAACAGTTTTCATAATTTCGCTAAATTCACAGATCCAGTTGTACATGCCTTAAACACATTAGGTGTACCTGCTGAACTTAGTGGTCGTAACGATTTAGTGGCAGAGGGGCGGAAAATTTCTGGAAATGCTCAATTTACTAAGCGTGGACGTATGTTTAGTCACGGTACTTTAATGCTTGATTCTGAAATTGAGCATGTTGTCGAGGCTTTAAATGTTAATTCAGAAAAGATAAAATCAAAGGGGATTAAATCGATTCGCAGTCGTGTTGCGAATATTACTGAATTTCTTGATCAGCCCATTACCATGGAGCAGTTTAAAGTACATCTACTTAAGCATTTATTTAATGTGGATAATCTGGCAAATGTTCCACGCTATCAATTGACAGAAGAGGATTGGGATAATATACATCAAATCTCCAAAGATCGCTATCAGAATTGGGAATGGAACTTCGGTAAATCGCCAACTTTTGATATTCAAAAAACGCATAAATTTCCAGCTGGTTTAGTGGATGTTAGGATGGATGTGTCAAAGGGATTAATCAAAAACTGTAAAATTTATGGGGACTTCTTTGGTGTTGGAGACATAAGTGTTATCGAAGATAAATTAATTGGTATACGTTACCAAAAACAAGCCTTAACGGATGCTTTGTCTGAAATTGACGTTCCGCATTATTTAGGGAAAATTACACAGCAAGAGTTAATTGACTTGATTTACTAATGCTTTGTAGCTTAACAGGATAGTAAAGTAGTAAGTTTGCAACGAATCTCTGAACCATGGTTTCTTATGGTTTAGAGATTCACAGATAATCGCCCGTAAAACGCCCACGCCGTTCATTCTTAACAGGAACCTATTTTAAAAAAATATTTAGCTTTGCCTGTATTAATGCGTGTTCCTTCTTTTACCTCAATATTTTCCTGCCTCTATTTCTTTGCTTAAATTCCTGCTTAAATTATTATAAAAACGCTGTTTAACTCAAAAATTTGACTAATTTCTGAACTTTTTAAATTACTATGGATTTATATGGTTATTTGTGTATAATTTAACCATAGAATATTTTACATAAAAGTTCTATTAATGCTATGTGTGAGAAAGGATGTTGAATATGTCAGCAAAAACGAAAACATCTCATGAACTATCACATACAACAATGGCTTTTATCGCAACTGAGATTGATGAGTCATGGGGAACTTTAATTTACGAAGAAGATAGAGAGGATCCAATCATTGTAAACACCCCCCCTGGTAAGCTGATGGAAGCAGCTTACCGTTATCATGGAGAGGAACTTGTGGCACGATTCGATGGTGCCAAGATATTATGTGACTTTAATAATAAGCCCCCAATAGCGATTAGCGTAACCCATCATTTTTATTTTTTTCCAACACATTCATCTACTAACCCATACTGTTCGTGGTTTTCCCATACGCATATAAGAAAGATAAAAAAAGCAAAATATGGCGGTTCTGAAGTATGGTTCCGAGATGGGCGTCAGTTGATGGTGCCTGTTTCAGAAGGTATTATGCTCAATCAATTACACAGGACAGCCCAATATCGTTTTATGCTCGCTGAACAATTAAAACCTGTTCACCAAAAAGAAGCATTAAATGCACTTATTAAAGCTTTAGGCTATCCAACATTTTAGCTTTATTTCTGGGATGAATAACCTCGTACTCACGATTAACGTGATACGAGGTTATTTGTTTAATGATTAATATTGGTGTCTTAAAGTGATAAAAGTTTAGGGAGAGAATTAGTCATTAAACTTTTGGTGAAAATGACCGAAAAAGTAGTAAAGGTATGCAGTTCTCCCATTATTTAATGGGTGATGATGAGCTCATGATTGCTTGATCTTCATTGGTTAAAAGATTGGAGTGGTCTTGGTAACTCTGCATCATTAACTCAGATAGAATCTGCTCTACTTTCTTCCGAAGGGTCGGATTAAAGTAATTACGTTTTTCCTCTCTTTCTCCACAAATAAATAGGTAAGCCGTGAAAGCATCGTTTTTCTCTAATGGTCGGACTTGTATTTTTTGATCGTACATATATTTGCGTAGTTGTTGCCGTTCTTGAAAAGCCTTTGCCTCCATTTGTTTGAATAAGAGAAGATAAGGGCTTTTGATTTTTAGCTTGGTTTTGTTTTCGATCATATCAATTTCTCTCTTAATAACGGTAATAGCCATCGATAAAAATAAAAATCGTGTGGCTAGTGCATATTCATGGTCTGCTAAATAGCGCATACAACCACCTCTTTTCTCTTTTTGGGAACGTGTGTTCTTATTATACACGAAAAAGAGCAAAAAGAAAAGTGTTACAATTTTATTTTTTTGGGGAATAGATAATAATAAGAAAAGGTAGTGATGGGTTTGAATAATCAGTTAAATCTAAGGGTCGATTGGATTGAGGGGTGGATGGATTGACAACAGAGCAAACAATTACGATGGAACAGGTACGAGAGCTCCTTGAAACCAATCAGTACGATGTCCTCGTAGAACGCCTTTTATTTATCTATGAAGGTTTCGGTCCTTTACCAGGTATTCTGATTCCGTTTATTGAAACATTTTTACCCTTCTTACCTTTAACTGTTATTGTCATGACGAACGCTGCGGCGTATGGATTGTTAAGAGGGTTTCTATATTCATGGATTGGTGAGTCTTTAGGGTCGATAGTTGTATTTTTAATTATCCGCCGTTTTCGTCATATAGCTGTACTGAAGTGGATTCATACCAATAGACACGTACAACGTGTGACGGGTTGGTTAGAAAGGCGTGGCTTTGGACCGCTATTTTTGTTGCTGTGCTTCCCATTCTCGCCTTCATCCGTTATTAACTTAGTCGCAGCTTTATCAAAGATAAGTTTATTACAATTTGCATTGGCTATTTTATTAGGGAAAACAGTGATGATTTTTTCGTTAGCTTATGTAGGAAGTAGTATCGTATCTTTTGCCGAACACCCAACACGGACCATTTTAATAGCAATAGGAATTTCACTGTTTTGGTTGCTAGGCAAACAAATAGAGAAAATCTTATTTAAAAAAGGTGAGATTGATACCCTAGAAAACCGTTAGTTGATTGGGATAGGAGGAGAAACAGTCATGAAAAGAGTGAATCAGTATTGGCATATAATGAAAGTTATGATGGCTTGTATTCTTCTCTTCCTTTTTCTCAATACATATGTATTTACCGGTTTTCTTGTAGATGGCCGGTCGATGGAACCGACGCTAGCCGATGGAAATATGGTTATGGTGAACGAAATGATATATACTTATCAATCAATCGACCACTTTGATGTGATTGTATTTCAACACCAGAATGGCAGCTATTTTGTTAAACGTGTTATTGGTTTGCCTGGTGATCAAATAGAAATGAAAGAAGGGTACTTGTATCTAAATGGGAAAAAAGTCGATGAACCCTATACTGACGGTGTAACTGAACAAATGTTAATCGATGATTTCATGCTAGCGGATTTAACCGGTGAATCAGAAGTACCTGAAGGCCAATTGTTTGTTTTAGGCGATAATCGAATGAAAAGTTTAGATAGCCGATCATTTGGTTTTATTAATGAAACTGATGTGCTAGGCAAAGTCGATATTCGTTATTGGCCGATATCTCAAATAGCTACTCTATTTTAACTATTAATAATTATTGTACTAAAACAAAGTGCTTTACTAAGCACTAGATATAATCCAAGAGGTTGGGACGAAACAAAAATGATTGTCTAAAACACGAACGGTTCTTTCAAAAAGTCATTGCAATGTGAAATAGACTTGCTTTCTGCGGGCACGGCCCATAGCCGTCAAGCTAAGGATCAATTACAGAAAAAGCAAGTCTAGAGCGTATAATTTTTACACGAAATTATATTATTTTCCAATTCGGTGCATGATTAGTAAAAACCACTTTATTGCTTTTTTTAAAAAATATTACGCTGTTAAAAGTGGCTGTTGATTTGCGATCCAGGCATTTCGCTTTCCGCGGGCTCGCGCTGAGCCTCCTCGTTCGCACAGAACGCTCACTGTGGGGTCTCATCGTCTTCGCTTTTCCCGCAGGAGTCGAATGCCTTCCTCTCCAATCAACAAAGTTAAAAAACAATAAGCTTTGGCAAAACCCAAATATTCATCTATACTGCTTTGAACGTTCGTTCATAAGTAAGATTTAAGATATCAAAAGAACTCATATACTGATAGCGATGATCTTTCCTCCCATGTCGGTATACATTTTGATAGACGCTTATTAATTTCTTTGCTACATGACTTAGTACGACATTATAGTGCTTTCCCTCTGCTAGCTTTTTTTCTCATATATGTTTTAAACGTGGGTGAATAGATCGAAACCAATCTTGAAGCATGATACATGGCCCATCGAAGCTGGGACGATCCACGCTTAACCATCTTCCCCTTTCCTTGGTAGTTACCTGACTGATAAATGGAGGGTTGCACGCCTGCAAACGCCAGTAATTGACCAGGGTTTTGGAAGTTGAAGATCACACCTATCTCTGCTATGATAATACTACCGAGTCGATAGGAAATTCCGGGAATGGTTACGATTAGTGAATCGAGTGTATCCATCATTTCTTGAATCTTTTTATCGACTTCTTTTATTTGTGTGTCATACAAATCTATCTGTTGTATGGTTTGGGTTAATTCAAACGCTGTAATGGAGGAATAGCCCCTTACACTGTCCCTTGCCAATTGTTTAAATAAGGCGGGTTTAATGCTTTTCATTCCCAATAGTTTGACAAGGGTTTTTTCATGAGCCATTACAATTTTTCGAGGGCTTGGGTACTTTTTTAGTAATCGCATCATATACGCCGAATGGCGAGCTTGACCATAAGTAGCTAACTCAGGAAAGCTCCTTTCTAGAATACGTGTGTACTGAACTTTAAGAAGGGTTTGATGTTTGCCTAGCCTCCTTCTATACCTCGTCAATTCTTTAAGTTCTCCTGTATCCTTGTATGAAATCAAACGTCTGGCGTTATCTAACTGATTAACAGATAAACAAGGAGCTGTGGTTAGATTCTCTAAAAACCAGTTACTAAAAAGTACTGTAGGCTGGGTTACTAATCCACAGCTTTATTTTATGATTCAAGCAACGACCGATCAGTGGGAGAAGAGCAAAAGCACCCATTGATTGAAGCTTGCTTTATATGTTATCGCATAAGTACTTAGGGTAAGGTTTGATGATGTATCAAAGAAAAGAATATGTTAAAATAATGCATAGTAGAACAAATATTCGTTTTTTACGAGATCGTAATAGAGAGAAGCGAGTGTCGAAAAAACGCAGCTTATAACTGATGAAGGAGAGGGGGAAGTTAATATGACGTTACGTGTGTTAGTAGGTAAACCGACTGTCTCGAAAAGTGATCATTGTATTACTGAAATAAGAAGACAGTTAATTACAGAACCGTATGGTAAACCGATTATTTATTTGGTTCCTGATCAGATGACTTTTCAACAAGAATATAAATTATTACAGGACCACCGTGTTAAAGGAAGCATACGAGCACAAGTTTTAAGCTTTTCTCGCCTTGCCTTTCGTGTGATGCAAGAATGTGGTGGACTGACCAAGGCATTTATTAGCTCAACGGGTATTCAGATGATGTTAAGGAAGATTATCGAACAAAAGAAAACAGATTGGAAAATATTCCAAAAATCAATTGAAAAAAAAGGGTTCATTGAACAGCTTGAAGCGATGCTGACTGAATTTAAACGCTATCGTATCACCCCGGATATGCTATCGATACATTTAAACGAAGGTGAACAAAGTCAAGACCATCAAGCTTTAAAATATAAATTGGAAGATTTGTATTATCTTTATCAATCATTAACTGATGCGTTAGCTCATCAATACATAGATACGGAGGATCGCTTAGCTTTACTTGCTAAAAAGATTCCAGAGTCTGATTACCTCAAGGATGCTACTGTTTATGTAGATGGTTTCCATCGTTTAACACCTCAAGAACAAGAGGTGCTAGGTCAATTAGTGAAGTCAGCGCAAGACATGACGTTTACTTTAACATTAGATATGTCAACAGAAACGGCCATTAACCAAGCTGACATCTTTAGTCAGACAAAGGAAACCTTAAGTGTTTTACAAGCATTAGCCGCTGACTACGGACAACCTATAACTATTGAACAAATCGATGCTAAAGAAAATGTTACACCATATATGTACCATTTAGCTAACCATTTTGATCAACGCCCATCACCTCCTTATCGTGGAAAAGTACCGATTCAACTCGCTTGTGCGGTTCATCCACGCGCCGAAATTGAAGGTGTAGCACAAGAAATTTTAAGTATGGTTAGAGATCGTGGGTATCGTTATCGAGACATGGCCATTCTTATACGTGATGGTGAGCTTTACCATGATTTAATTAAGACTATTTTTGAAGATTATCAAATTCCGGTGTTTATTGACGAAAAAAAACCAATGCTTCATCATCCGCTTATTGAGTTGATTCGGTCAGCAATTGATGTTATTTTGACCAATTGGCGTTATGACGCTGTTTTTCGCGTGTTAAAAACAGGCTTAATCCCTCCTGCAGATGAGGTTTATCCCCTTGATCAAGATGCAATTGATACACTAGAAAACTATGTTTTAGAATATGGAATGAGAGGAAGAAAGCAATGGTTAAGTCATCAACCTTGGCTGTTTCAGCGTTTTAAAGGTTTTGACCAAGCTACTCAAACAGATCAAGAGCGGTTGATTCAAGAAAAAATTAATGCTTATCGGGATCAAGTGGTTGCATCAATGAGCGATTTTGATCAAGCGATTCGAGAAGCGGATACGATCAAGGAAAGAACTATTATCTTATATGAATGGCTTGAGCAATTAAGGGTAAACAAGGTGCTAGAGACATGGCAAACGCAGTTAGATCAAGAGGGGAAGGTTGAACAAGCAAGAGAGCAAGAACAAGTGTGGCAAGCTGTGATTCACTTATTTGATGAAATAGTTGAAATGATTGGCGAAGAAAAGTTGTCATTACAACTATTTCAGCAAACTTTGGAGGCAGGGTTAGATACATTAACCTATGCCCATGTTCCACCAACACTTGATCAAGTAGTCGTAGGTTCAATAGATCGTTCACGGTTAACACAAGTTAAAGTTAGTTTTTTAGTTGGGGTTAATGAAGGCATGTGGCCGATGAAACCGGGAGTAGATACGGTCTTGTCAGAAGATGAACGCCTCCAATTACGGACATATGGCATCACATTAGCAGAGAGTGAAACACAACAGCTCATTGATGATTGGTTCTATATTTATCTAGCAGTAACTCTAGCTACTGAGCGGTTGTGGCTTAGTTATCCATTAAGTGATACGGAGGGAAAGGCCAAAACACCTGCATCACTAATAAAACGTATCCAAAGTTTATTTCCTGATATAGCCGATCCAGTTCTGTTACAAGATCCAGAAGAGATGGTTGAAGCTGAACGCTTTATTACGACACCAGCAAAGACTTTATCAGCCTTGACAGCTCAACTCGCCAAGTATCAACGTGCTTATCCAATCCATCCGATTTGGTGGAGTGTATTAAATTGGTTTTTAGAGCGAAAGCAAGAAGAAATGATTGCGAACACGTTAGAAAGTTTGTTTTATAAAAATCAACCCGTTTCTTTAAGCAAGGAGACAACTAAACAGTTATACAATAAAGAGTTGACGGCGAGCGTCTCACGTATGGAGATGTATCATCGGTGCTCCTATCAACACTTTGCACAGTATAGCTTAAATTTGGCAGAGCGAAAAACATATAAGCTCGACGCGCCAGACATAGGCCAACTTTTTCATGAAGCATTAAAGAAAATCACAGAATGGGTCCAACAAGAAGGCCTTTCTTTTAGTGATTTAGGTAAAGATGAAGCTAACAATTATGCGATGCGGGCCATCAATCAGCTAGCTCCTGTATTGCAACATCAAATTTTGCACAGTTCGAACCGCTATCAATATATGCAGAAGAAACTTGAGCAAATTATTGCTAGAGCAACATATGTTTTGAGTGAACAATCACGGAAAAGTCAATTCTCACCAGTCGGTTTAGAGGTTGGCTTTGGCTTGCCTAACAGCCCGCTATCTCCTGTTCGAATGGCACTCCCGAATGGCTATGAAATAGTATTACGCGGTCGGATTGACCGTGTTGATCAAGCGAAGTGGGATGACCAACTTTATTTACGTATTATAGATTATAAATCAAGTGCTAAAGGCTTAAATTTAGTTGAAGTGTACTATGGATTAGCATTGCAAATGTTAGCATATCTTGATGTGATTTTGATGAATTCAGAAAATTGGCTAGGTATGAAGGCTTCACCGGCCGGTGTTTTATATTTTCATGTTCATGATCCTATCCTCAACGAACCACAAGCATTAAGTCAATCAACATTAGAAGAAAAGTTGTTTAAAAAATATAAAATGCAGGGTTTATTGGTTGATCAGGAGCACGTTGTACAAATGATGGATGCCGATTTGGAGACAGGAATGAGTCCTGTTGTGCCGGCAGGTTTAAAGAAAGATGGGACATTTAGAAGTGGTTCGCAAATCGCAAGTACAGAAACATTCCAAACATTGCAAAACTATGTGCGTCAGTTAATAACGCAAGCAGGCTTGGCGATCACAGAGGGTGAAGTGGCACTTAATCCCTATCAACAGGCGCAAAAAACAGCTTGTGAATTTTGTGCTTTTAAATCAGTATGTCAATTTGATGCGAGCTTACCTAATCATCATTATCGTAAATTGCTGGATGTAAAGGATGAGATGATTATAAAAAAAATAATCGAGAGGGGGCAAAGTTGATGGCAAAATGGACGGAAGCGCAAAGTCAAGCGATTCATATATCAGGTAAGGATACTTTAGTAGCTGCTGCTGCTGGATCAGGGAAAACAGCAGTATTGGTTGAGCGTATTATTCAAAAAATATTAAATCAAAAAGAGCCGATTAATATTGATCAATTGCTTGTCGTCACTTTTACAAATGCAGCAGCACAAGAAATGCGGCATCGTATTTCGCAAGCACTCGAGCAGGCGCTAGAGGAAAGACCAGATTCAGCACAATTAAAACAGCAGTTGACATTATTACAGCAAGCTTCTATTTCAACCTTGCACTCCTTTTGCCTTGATTTAATTAAACGATATAGCTATTTATTAGATATTGATCCTGGATTTCGCATTGCCGATCCTATTGAGGCTGATTTATTGAGACAAGAAGTATTGGAGTCTTTATTTGAAGAATGGTATGGAAAATCATTTGAAGAACAAGAGGCATTTTTTCAAGTGATTGATCGTTTCTCAAATGATCGCAGTGATCAAGAGGTGGAAACACTTATTTTAAAGCTTTATGATTTTGCCATACAAAACCCTTGGCCAGACCGGTGGCTAGACGAGATCGCCGATCAATATGATCTAGCGACCGATGTTAAAGAGGAGCAACTTGAATGGCTAACTATTTTAAAGGATAGTGTTGACCAACAATTACAGGCAGCAGAAGCAGATATCGATCATGCACTAGAAATAACAAGAGAAGCTGATGGTCCCTACCATTATGCAGAGGCACTTGAATTAGATTTTAATACAATACAAACATTGAAAGCTAAATTAAAGCTAGGATGGGATCAAACCCAACAAACTTTTCAAAGCCTCACTTTTAAAGCATTATCAAGGAAAAAAGTAGATGGAGATGAGCGTAAAAAAGAACAAGTGAAAGTGATGCGCAATCGCGTAAAAAAACGCTTGACTGATATAAAAGAACAGTTGTTTACTCGATCACTTGAAACTTATCTAACTGATGTGCGGGGGCTTTATCCAACGATAAAGCAATTAATTGGTTTAGTGAAGCAATTTAAAGCGGAGTATCAACAGTTAAAAAAAGAAAAAGGTTTAATCGACTTTTCTGATTTAGAGCATTATGCCTTAACAGTCCTAATTGATGATGACGCAAGGCTGGAAGTCATTGAGCCATCCAATATCGCTAAAACCATTCGTGCTAAATTTACAGAAGTATTAATCGATGAATATCAAGATACGAATATGGTTCAAGAAACGATTTTAACACTTGTTACAAAAGAATCGCCAGGAAACTTATTTATGGTTGGTGATGTGAAGCAAAGTATATATCGATTCCGTCATGCTGAGCCTTCATTGTTTATTAATAAATATAAAAAATTTGCTCAAGATCACCACTTAGGTCATCGTATTGATTTAGCTAAGAATTTTCGAAGTCGTAAAGAAATTTTAACAGCGACTAATTATATTTTTAAGCAATTATTAGATGAACGAGTGGGGGAAATAAACTATGACCAAGACGCTGAATTAATTTATGGAAATTTAAGCTATGATGAGGCGAACCAAGAGGATGTAGAGGCAGAGTTGATGATTATTGATCGATCCAATCAATCAGTACCTACAGCTAATGACGAGGAAATGGAGTCTAATGAAGACTTAGCTAAAGCAGAGATTGAAGGACGAGCATATGCGAAGCGCATTAAACAATGGATTGGAATGGATGGTGAAAAGCCTAAGCTGATCTTTGATAAAGAGATGGGCATAAGTCGCCCGACCGCTTATCGTGATATCGTTATTTTATTGCGGTCAATGACATGGGCGCCGGCGATTATGGATGAGTTAAAGAAACAAGGGATACCGGTGTATGCTGAACTGGCTACTGGTTATTTAGAAGCGATTGAGATTCAAGTCATGTTAAGTTTGCTAAAAGTAATTGATAATGCGAAGCAAGATATTGCGCTAGCAAGTGTCCTAAAATCACCACTTGTTGGCATTGATGAAGAAGCATTGGCACAAATCCGTTTAACGGATAAAAAGGCAACTTACTATGAAGCATTACAAACATTCTTAACAACGCTTGAAGCAGGTCGCTTGAAACAGAAATTAATCGGCTTTCTATCGAAGTTATCAAAATGGCGCTCATTAGCAAGACAAGGGAGTCTATCTGATCTTATTTGGCAAATTTACCGAGAGACGGGATATTATGACTTTGTAGCTGGTATGCCAGGTGGTCGTCAAAGACAAGCAAATTTGCGTGCATTATATGATCGGGCGAGAGGTTATGAACAGACATCATTTCGTGGATTATTCCGGTTTCTTAGAATGATTGAGCGGATGGAAGAGCGTGGCGAAGATTTAGGTGCAGCTCGAGCCTTAGGGGAGCAAGAAGATGTGGTCCGGATTACGACGATCCATAAAAGTAAAGGGCTTGAATATCCGATTGTTATTTTAGGTGCAATGGACAAACCTTTCAATATGCAAGACTTACGGCAACGCTATCTGCTCCATAAGGATCTTGGTTTTGGTAGTAAGTTTATCGATCCAATTAACCGTATTATGTATCCTACGTTGATCTATCATGGCATTAAACAATATATTCAAAAAGAGTTATGGGCTGAGGAGATGCGTGTCCTTTATGTTGCGCTTACACGGGCTAAAGAAAAGTTAGTTATGGTTGGTACAGTTAACGCGTTTGAAAAAAAACAGGAAAAGTGGTTAGAAGCGCTTGAACATAAAGAATGGACATTACCAGGTGCACTTCGGTTAGGACTAAACACATACATGGATTGGGTTGGGGTTAGTCTGATTCGACACAGGCATGCTGATCTCCTTCGTGGTGAAAGACAGACACAAGACATTCCATTACCAATTTGGGAAGATCAATCGCAATGGAAAATCACAGTTTCTCATGTTCAAGATTATCAAGATCCTGTAAGAGATGAACAGCAAAGCACAATAGATTTAGAAACAACGATCGCTCAAGCTAAATCCATTAAGCATACATCAAAAGAACATGATGAAAAAGTGCACGATCGTTTGGAATTTCAATACGCTTATCAAGAGGCGACCCGTCATCGTGCTAAGCAGACGGTAACAGAAATTAAACGTCAACAAGAACAGGTCGATGAAAATGCAGCAACGGATATCATTCGCTCATTTCGCCCCCCAATTGTTGAACGCCCTTTATTTATGCAACAAAATCGACAAATCAGTGTGACTGAACTTGGTACAGTCACCCATACCGTAATGCAACACCTTCCCTTTCGACAAGATTGGGATCAGCAACGCATTGAGGGATATATTAATCAATTGGTGAATAAGGAAATTTTAACAAGTGTTCAAGCGCAAGCAATTGATAAATTAGCGATTGCACGTTTTTTTGACACGGCGCTCTTTAATAGGATTAAACAGGCGAAGGTGATCGAACGAGAGGTTCCATTCAGTCTGATGATTCCCGCGCATGAAATTTATCAAGGTTGGGACCAAAGAAAGCAAGAAGATTTGTTTGTCCAAGGTATTATTGATTTGCTTATTGAAACAGAAAATGGTTGGATCATTATTGATTACAAAACAGATCGAATTCCTGATTATGCTAATCAACAAGAGCGGGATAAGATGCTTACATCGCGGTATCAAACACAACTTGATCTCTATACACGGGCAATAGAAACCGTCTTAAATATAACAATAAAAGAAAGATACCTTTACTTTTTTGAACAAGCTCTTGTTCTTCAACTATAGAAAAGGGGCTGGGATCATTTTTGTTATGTCCCAGCCCCTTTCTAATGGTTTAGCACATTTGCTTGTCGATTATAATAATCTTGTCATCGATATTAAGACTTAAATCCAGTGATAATATTTTCGATAACACTATCGACATCAGCGCCTTCAATCTCTTCGCGTGGAATAAAATGTTGTACTTTATTGTCATTTAAAATCGCAATCGAAGGGGAAGACGGTGCAATATCTCCGAAGTATTCTCGCATTTTAGCTGTGGCTTCACGATCCTGACCGGCAAATACGGTCACTAAATGGTCAGCGTTAACACCGCCTTCATTAACGGCATAGAGTACAGCTGGGCGAGCTAGGCCGCCAGCACAGCCACATACAGAATTAACAAGAACAATCGACCGTCCTGTTACATCTGTCATGAATTGATCAACGTCCTCTACGGTTGTCAACTCTTTAAACCCATTATCTGTCAATTCATCTCGCATAGGTTGTGAAACTTCACGCATGTAAGCTTGGTATGCATCCATTAAATCATTCACTCCTTTTATCATCATAGCTTAATGTATCGTTAAGATAAAGGAAATGGCCAAATGACCATCACATAGATTGCTTGGTGATCATTTAGATTTCCCCTTTCATTTATTCTAACACAATTGTATAAAAACTTAATAAACTTTTAAATTTTAAATCAATAGGCTATTGACAGTGTCTCAATACATGATAAAATAGAGACACTTAATTGATAATGAATCTCATTATCAGGTGAATATTTTTGAGAAGGATTTTTTATGATGCTGAAGTATATTATACCCATTTTGATCATTTTATCGGTGCTTTCTGTGTTTATTGGTGTTGTACCTCTAAATCCATCAGACCTATTTTCCTTATCAGAGCAACAAATCCAAATTATCTGGATAAGCCGTGTGCCACGTTTGTTAAGTATAATGATGGCTGGTTTTGGCCTGAGTATTTGTGGTTTGATTATGCAACAGTTAAGTCGTAATAAATTTGTATCACCAACTACTGCTGGAACAATGGATTCTGCCCGTTTTGGTATACTGCTCGCGATGATGTTGTTTGGCAGTGCCACGCCGATGCAACGCATGCTAGTCGCATTTACTTTTTCCCTATTAGGAACTTTTATATTTATGAAAGTACTTGATAAAATCAAGTTTAAAGATCCAGTCTTTATTCCACTCGTTGGATTGATGTTTGGTAATATTATCAACTCCATTACAACTTTTTTTGCCTATCAAAATGATTTAATCCAAGATATGACTTCATGGCTACAAGGGAATTTTGCACTGATCCTTCAAGGGCGATATGAAATGCTTTATATGAGTATCCCATTGGTGATATTTGCTTATCTATTTGCTAATCGCTTTACAATAGCTGGTTTAGGAGAAGATTTCTCGAAAAATCTAGGCTTAAATTATCGCCTTGTCGTGAATGTTGGGCTAACGATTGTCGCACTCATTACGTCAGTCGTGTTATTAACTGTCGGAATGATCCCATTTCTCGGTTTAATTGTGCCCAATTTAGTATCTATTTACCGTGGTGATCATTTGAAGAATAGTTTGCCACATACCGCTTTATTAGGTGCAACCTTTTTACTAGCATGTGATATTTTAGGAAGAATAATTATTTTTCCTTATGAGATAGCTATCGGTGTTGTGGTAGGGGTAATTGGAAGCTTTATCTTCCTGTATCTCATCATGAGGAGAAATGTTTATGAGTAATCGAATGAAGTTAAGTTTGCTTGCTGGATTAGCTATATTATTTATTGGCATATATTTATTTGTTGGACTTCAAGGGAATTGGAGCTATATTTTATCAAGAAGAGCAACTCGAATATTAGCAATTGTCATCACAGGTGCTGTAATAGCTGTGGCAACGGTTGTTTTTCAAACGATTACGAACAATCGAATTCTGACCCCTAGTTTAATTGGGTTAGGTTCTTTGTACCAATTGATTCAAACCTTTATTATCTTTTTTTACGGGTCTACGAGTTTAACAGCGACAGACCAAAATATAAACTATCTATTATCGGTAGCAATTATGATTTTTTTTGCTTTAATACTATTCCAGATGTTATTTAAAAAAGGACATAATATTTATTTCTTATTACTAATTGGCTTAATTTTCGGGACGTTCTTCCAAAGTTTATCAACCTTTATGCAAGTTTTGATTGATCCAAACGAATTCTTAAACGTACAAAATCGAATGTTTGCCAGTTTTAACAATGTCCAAACAGATTTGTTATATATGTCGATTCTTTTTTTAGCGATTGTATTTATCTATTTCTTACGCTTCTATAAATATTTAGATGTACTATCTTTAGGTAAAGAACATGCAATTAATTTAGGTGTGGACTACAATTATTTGGTGAGGCGATTAATGGTTGTGGTTGCAATCTTAATTTCTATCGCAACAGCACTCGTTGGACCGATCATGTTTCTTGGTATCCTTGTTGTAAATGTGTGTTATGAAATGTTTAAGACATATCGACATGCTGTGTTATTATCTGGTTCTATATTAATTAGTATTATTGCACTTGTTGGGGGACAACTCATTGTTGATCGAATATTCGCTTTTTCTACAACTTTAAGTGTGATTATTAACTTAATTGGGGGCGTCTATTTCCTATATCTCATATTAAAGGAGAATCGTACATGGTAGAGATAAAAGAAGTTGTAAAAAAATACGGTGAAGCATTAGTGGTGGATCATGTATCGATGACCATTCCTCAAGGTAAAATAACTTCCTTTATCGGTCCAAATGGAGCTGGGAAGAGCACGCTCCTTTCGATTGTGAGCCGACTTATAGCTAAAGATCATGGGGAAGTTTTAATTGATGGTGAAGAAGTGAGTGTTGCCAATAATAAAGAACTGGCGAAGAAATTATCGATTCTAAAACAATCAAATCATATTAATGTTCGACTAACAGTCAGGCAGTTAGTGAGTTTTGGTCGCTTCCCGTACTCTCAAGGGAAATTAACAGAATTCGATGAAAAGATGATAGATAGTGCAATAACTTATATGGAACTTCACGAAATGGAAGATAAGTTTTTAGATCAATTAAGTGGAGGGCAAAAACAGCGTGCTTATATCGCGATGGTCATTGCCCAAGATACTGATTATATATTACTTGACGAACCTTTAAATAACTTAGATATGAAGCATTCTGTGCAAATTATGAAAGTACTCAGAAAGCTTGTAGACGATCTAGGAAAAACGGTCATTATTGTGTTACACGATGTTAATTTTGCGTCGGTTTACTCTGATCATATTGTCGCTTTAAGAAATGGCAAGATTATTAAACAAGGAGAGACACGTGCGATCATAAATAATGAGGTATTAAAACAAGTATATGATATGGATATTAAGATCCAAGATATTGACCAATGTCGTATATGTCTCTATTTTTCTTGATTGATCACATCTGACTTTCCTTAAAACGTCACCTCAAAATAGAGTAGAGCTCATCTAATTAGGCGAGAGACAACGAGGGTAATATCTTGATTCACTCGGGCCAACAGGATGTTGGTCACACAAGTGTTTTCGCAGGACGCGAAGACGTTAGCTTGTGTTCCTCAGTGGGAGGGTAAGATCGTAGACTAAAACCGCCACGTCCTGTGGCAATGTCTGCATGACCTACATCCTGTAGCCCTCCGCCCACTAATCAAAGATTCGTTTTATGAACTATGTTTTAAATTAAGATTGTGCTCTTAAAGTCAAGCTATATAAACAACAGCTGGGCCCAAATAATAAGCTGATGTTGAAGGGTGTAGACTGGATAACAATGCAATCTATTTAAATAAAATATTATGAAATAAGGGGTTATTAATAATGAAAAAGATCATGTTATTTATGTTACTAGCGATGTTAGCTGTTTTTGCAGTAGCATGCGGTTCAGATACAGAAGATACAACAGATACGACAGACAATGATGAAGCACAAGAAGCTTCAAATGACCAAGAAGAAGTAGATGAAGGTCCAAGTGAAATTGAGGTGGAACATGAGTTAGGAATGACAACCGTTCCAACAAACCCAGAGACAGTAGTAGTGTTTGACTTTGGTACAGTGGATACATTAGATTATTTAGGGGTTGATATTGCAGCTGTTCCGCAGGCCAATATTCCAAGTTATCTTAATCAATTTGAGGCGGATACTTATGAAAATGCAGGAACACTATTTGAACCAGATTTTGAAACATTAGCTAACCTTGACCCTGATCTCATTATTATATCAGGTCGTACTTCAGAAGCTTATGATGATTTAGCGGATCTTGCACCTACTATTTATATGGGGGTTGACGAAAGTGATTATATGACATCATTTGCTAGTAATGTGTCACTACTTGGTGAGATTTTCAATAAACAAGATGAAGCGCAAGAAGCCGTTGAACAAGTTAATGATGATTTAGCAGATCTTGTAGCTGTTGTTCCGGAAGATGAAACGGGACTTATTGTACTAACAAATGATGGTGCACTTAATGCTTATGGACCTGGATCACGATTTGGTATTATTCATGATGACTTTGGAATCGAACCCGTTGCCCTAGATATTGAGGCAGCAACACATGGTCAAAACATTAGTTTTGAATATGTTGCTGAAATGGATCCGGATTACTTATTTGTAATGGATCGTAATGCTGTAACTGGTGGTGATTATACAGCTTCAACGACGTTAGACAATGAGTTAATTAATCAAACAACAGCAGCACAAGAAGATCAAATTGTCTACTTAACACCAGATTATTGGTATTTATCAAGTGGTGGAATCGAATCTGTTACACAAATGATTGCAGAGATTAAACAAGGCATAGAATAAAAAGAAAAGGGAGGTAACCCAAAATGTGGTTAACCTCCCTTTTTACTAGTTCCAAAAGCTTATTTGTTGAAAAAATCATAAAAAAAGCTTAATTTATCCGACCTTTCTACCGAAAATAGAAGTAGCAACAAAAAGAGATAGGTATTAAGACTTAATGAAAATAGCTATTAAGTCTTAGGGGGAGGAGAATTATCTTGGCAGCTGGAGATAAGAACATCAATGAAATTATTAAAGAAGTCTATAATGGGACGATTTACGCAGTAAAGAAGATTGTCCCGCTTGAACCAGAGGTTGGTGCACCACAATTAATAGAGCCACCGTTATTTGTTAAGTTTGGTGTTATGATCGGATTTACTGGTGGTATTAAAGGAGAACTCGTTTTACAATCAACGGATGCTTTTTTTAGTGAAATTGGCGAATTAATGTTTGGTATGCCTTTATCAGACGATATGCTTGAGTCATTTGTTGGTGAACTTGGAAATATGATAGCGGGTAGTTTGGCGACTTATTTAGCAGATGTGTCGATTGTAACAGATATTACACACCCTACAGTATTAAAAGGGGATGCTAAGCTATCTGGCTTTAAACGTGCACTATTGGTGGAGATTAATTATCAAGCTGATAAAAAAATGGCTGTTCACTTACTATTAAATCAATAACTTAGTAGCTAGGACATAAATCATTATTGATTTATCAAGCTAAAGCGGTTATCCTTAAACATAAGTACACATGTCTAGGTCAAATTGATGATAGTAAGGTCTACTATTTTAATAGTAAAGGAGTAAATGTATGAGTACTGAAAAATATATTGTTTTTCAATTAAATGGCCAGGAATATGGCGCAAGTATTCAGCAAATTGTTTCAATTGAAAGATTACAAGAAGTCGTATCCTTACCTCAAGTATCTGCCTTCATTGAAGGTATTACTAAATTACGTGGTGAAGTTATTCCCGTGATAGATTTGAAGAAGAGAATGGACTTACCTGATTCAGAACAAACGGACCAATCTCGGATGCTTGTATCTTTAGTTGACGACCTTTCGGTTGGTTTTATCGTTGATGCAGCCTCTGATGTAATTGATATTGATCAATCGATTATTGAACCTGCACCAACGACAATTAAAGGTGTAAATGCCAATTTTTTAAATGGCGTAGCTAAATTAGATGATCGGTTATTATTATTAATTGATTTAGCTTATGTATTAAATTACGAACAATTAAATGAAGTAAAACAAGTGGTAGAAGAGGAATAAGACTTAGAAGGAGAGATATAAATGGCTCGTGTATTAGTAACTGATGATGCAGCGTTTATGCGTATGCAATTGAAAAATATTTTTGAATCGCTCGGACATGAGGTAGTAGGTGAGGCTGAGAATGGGCAACATGCGATTGACTTATACAATGAACTTATGCCTGAACTTGTTACAATGGATATTACTATGCCAGAAATGAATGGTGTAGAAGCAGTAAAAGAAATTAAAAAGAATCATCCAGATGCAACGATTGTCATGTGCTCTGCGATGGGGCAACAGCAAATGGTGTTAGAAGCAATCCAAGCAGGTGCCAAAGATTTTATTGTTAAACCTTTTGATCAGGAACGGATTAAACAAGCTCTAGAAAAAATCTTCTAAATTAGAGGTTAGGCAAACTCATCATCATTAAAGCGCAAAAGAATAGTGAAATCTTTTGCGTTTTATTCATTCATTATTAAGCAAAATATACATATAAAAAGGGGCGTTATTAATGAAATCAAAATCAAATGTATTTATTTTAACTACAATAGTAAGCGTTCTCTACCTTTTAGCATTTGGTTATGGCGTATTCACATTAAATATATTAGATCAATTAAGCTTAGACCATGTATTAGTGATCGTAGCTGCCATTATAATTAGCTATGGACTCGTTTTCTTAATAGGAAAGCCTCAACAAAAAGACCTTAAATTATTGGAAGAACGTCTAACTGTTTTAGCCAGTGATAATATGGAGGATATGCCAGAGGGCACGATTAGCAATAAGGAGCTTCATGCTTTAGATGTGACGATCAATGACGTCCATGAAAATTTTAAAAAAATGTACGGCTTTATTTCTAAATTAACGGACCAAATGAATACGCAAACAAATACTTTAAACAATAGTGTTAATGTATTAAGTGAAGATAGTCAAAATATTTCGGTTACTATGCAAGAAATATCAAGCGGTGCTGATGAGCAGGCGCAGTCAGCTGCTACCTTGACGGAAACGATGCAACAGTTTACCAATACGATCATGAACGTTTCATTAAACGGAGAGAACATTAAAGGCGAATCTAAGAAAATGCTCGATATAACGACTGAGGGTCGTGAGCTAATGGATCAATCTGTAGATAAGATGATGATCATTGATAAGACGATTAAACAGTCACTAGATAAGGTAAGAGGTTTAGATGATATGACATTAAAAATTACTAAGCTTGTGACTGTCATACAGGAAGTTGCGGAACAAACCAATTTATTAGCTTTAAACGCAGCTATTGAAGCGGCTCGCGCAGGAGAGCATGGTAAAGGCTTCGCTGTTGTGGCTGATGAAGTTCGTAAACTAGCTGAACAAGTCAGTTTATCTGTTAATGATATTACAACAACAACAACTGGTATTCAAGAAGAATCAACAGCAGCTGTTGCGGTGTTAGAAGAAGGCTATCAAGCTGTAACTGAAGGCTCTCAACAAATTCAAACAACAGGTGAAACCATTAAAGATTTAAACACCATCATTAACAATATGGAATCAGAAATTACAGGTATTTCAAATTCCCTTTATGATGTATTAGATGGGACTAAACTAATTAATGATTCGATTACTAATATTGCCAGTGTATCTGAAGAGTCAGCGGCTGGTATTGCAGAAGCAGATTCAGCAGCTGAACGCCTATCACAATCAGTTAATCAGATTAAAGAAATGCAGGAGAATTTCGAGAGAAACATCGCCGATTTGTTTATGTAGTGAACAATACTGACTTTTACTTTATACAAAAGGGAGCTCAATGACTAAATGAGTCTCCCTTTTTTTAATAGGTTTTGTTTCTTAAGTGAAATAGCATAAAACGAAACTTCAATCAGCGGGCGGAGGGCTACAGGACGTAGGTCATGTAGACGTGGGCCTACAGGATGTAGGTTATGCAGACGTTGCCACAGGACGTGGCGGTCTTAGTCTACGATCTTACCCACCAACTGAGGAACACAAGCTAACGTCTTCGCGTCCTGCGAAAACGCTTGTGTGACCAACATCCTGTTGGCCCGAGTGAAGCAGGATATTAGCCCCGTTGTCTCTCACCTAATTAGATGAGCTCTCTACTCTATTTTGAGGTGGGTGTTTTACGGATGGTTATCTGTGATAAAATAAAAGTGGACAGGATAAAGGAGGAAAACAAATGCAAATGTTTGAAACATACATAAAAAACGATCGTCACCGAACATTAGTTGACAAGGCTGGTCGTATAGCAGCTAAAGTTGAGCAACGCGTGCATATCGCTGAAGCATCAGCCCAATTCCCTCAAGAAAACATCAATGATTTGCGTGCCGAACGCTATTTATCGCTAACCTTACCTACAGAGTATAATGGTGAAGCTTTATCGTTATACGAATTTTTATTAATGCAAGAAAGGTTAGCTATGGGAGATGGAGCGACTGCTTTATCAATAGGCTGGCATCTAGGGATTGTTAAAGAATTAGCAGAAGATAGAATTTGGGAGAATGAAACATTTGACTGGTTTGCAAGAGAAGTAGCAGACAAGCAAATTTTGGTCAATCGTATTGCTTCTGAAAAAGCTACAGGAAGCCCGACACGTGGTGGTGTACCAGAGACCATAGCTAAACGTGAAGGGGATCATTATCTGATTACCGGCAGGAAAACTTTCTCTACAATGGCTTCAGTTTTGGATTACTTTATCGTTTCGGCCTATGTAGAAGATCAAGATACGGTGGGTTCGTTTTTAATTAAAAGTGATCAAGCTGGGGTTTCAATTGATAAGACATGGGACACTTTAGGAATGCGAGGTACTGGTAGTGACGATGTTGTGTTTAATCAAGTTAAAGTTAACGAAACGATGCTAGTTGAATTAAATAAGCAAGCTAACACTAAAAAAGCAAAAGGTTGGTTATTACATATCCCAGCTTGTTATCTAGGAATTGCAATGGCGGCAAGGAATGATGCGATTGATTTCGCTAAGAATTTCCAACCGAATAGCTTGAAAACCCCGATTGCTGAGGTACCTCATATTCAACAAAAAATTGGAGAGATAGATCTTAAGCTGATGCAAGCGCGTTGTTTTATGTATCAGGTTGCTCAGGAATGGGATCAATGCTCATCAGATCAGCGCCAAGAATTAAGTGCTGAACTTGCAGCGACAAAGACGATTGCGACTAATATAGCTAATGAAGTCGTAGATATTGCTATGCGCATCGTTGGTGGTAGAGGTTTGTCCAAAGCTTATCGCTTTGAACAATATTATCGTGATGTAAGAGCGGGTTTACATAATCCGCCGATGGATGATATGGTTATTCAAATATTAGCTAAACGGGCAATATCAGAATAAAAACGTACTAAACACCCCAGATGATTTCATAATCATATAAAGGGGTGTTTTATTATATGATAAAATTTAATCCTGATCGTATCTATAGTTTTGAATGTTTAAAAGATGATTTAACGCGGTTAGCTGATCAATATGTTAATGAAGTAAAACTAGAGACGATTGGCTATTCTGTAACAAGGCGAGAGATTTTAGCGGTTAAAGTAGGTTCGGGTAAAAAAATAATTTTATGTCACGGCACTCATCACGCAAGGGAATGGTTGACAACCACGCTACTTGTTGATTTTATTGTTCATATTTTGCAAGATAATAGTTGGCCATGGTTGACGATTAGAGAAGATTGGTTGAATTTAGTGAGTTTTTGGTTTATTCCAATGGTTAATCCTGATGGTGTCACACTCGTTCAAGAGGGACTAAATCGCTTTGACAATGCTGAAGCACTACTGAAATGGAACAAGGAAAGTACTGATTTTACAAGTTGGAAAGCAAATAGTCGTGGTGTTGATTTGAATCGGCAATACCCAACGGATTGGGAATCCATTAAAGGTAATCCAGGCGCACCAAGTTCTAGTCACTTTAAAGGTTACCAGCCATTATCTGAGCCAGAAGTTCAAGCTGTTTATCACTTTGTAAAAAAGCGAAATATTGATGTAGCGATTGCATATCATTCATCGGGAGAAGAAATATTTTGGCGTTATCGATTAAATGATACAATTGTCGAAAAGCAATTGCGACCGTTAGCAGAAGCTTTAGCGAATATAACAGGCTATCGTTTAATTAACCCGAGTGATCATCCAAGTGGTGGAGGATTTACAGATTGGTTTCTAACCACTTACAAAAGACCAGGCTTTACGATCGAAATAGCACCAAGTGTTGGACCTCAGCCAGTGCCATTACATTTATATAAACAAGTATTCCAATCTAATGAATTGGTTTTATATACGATAGCTGAGCATCTTATTAAAGAAAAGGATGTATAATCAGGTTTATTTTCATTGCATTTAGGTAAAAGATAATTATCATAGTAGGAAAGGGTGATTTTATGTTCAATCATATTTTGTTAGCTTCAGACGGTTCGGAATATGCTATACGTGCTTGTGAAAAGGCTTTAATACTTGCTGAGAATAACCCAGATGCAAAAATAACCATGCTATATGTTGTTGATGGTGCAACATCAAAAGCTGATGCTACTCATTATTGGAGTGCAAGTGAATTGGATAAAAGTCGAAAAGAAAAACTGACTATATCAGAACGGAAAATTAAACAAGCTCATATCGCTTATGAAATAAAAATTCTCCATGGAGATCCCGGACCTACGATTGTTAAATTTGCTAATGATCACAATGTTGATATTTGCGTAATTGGAAGTAGAGGGTTAAATAGCTTACAAGAAATGGTGCTTGGTAGCGTCAGTCATAAAGTCGCTAAGCGTGCCAATTGCCCTGTGATGATTGTCAAATAATTGAAGAATTTTATTTAATAGGGAAAGGGAGTCCTAAAGAATAAACATTTAGAACTCCCTTAATAGATTTAAAAAATCAGCTAATTTGCTGGGTCCATAAATATTAACAAGGCGGGTAAAGAAACGGAAGTTAATTATTGCTTATTGGCATGCGGGGCATAAACCGTAAATTTCAAACTTATGATCATCAATGATAAATTGATCGAGTTCACCAGATAAGTTGTCCATTGGACAAGAGTGAATTTCTTTCGTTATCCCGCACGTTTTACAAATAAAATGATGATGATGGTGTTTTGCACATGTGATTTGATAATGTTTTTCTCCATTGAGCTCGGTCGATTCCAAAATACCAAGCTGATCAAATAAGTGTAAGTTACGATAAATGGTATCAAAACTAATTCCTTCAAAATGCGGTTCCATATAAGTCAATAGATCCTTCGCGGTACGGTAACGGTCTTCTTTATCGAAATACTCCAAAATAATCGCACGTTTATCCGTATGCTTGTAACCTGCTTTTTTTAGAATAGTTAATGCCTCATTGACATTCATGAGATCACCTTCTTTCTTGTTAAATGAACGAGTTTGTTATGCCAATCCTTAAAATAACGTTAATTTTTATATAGTAACTCAACTTTTGCACACTGAAAATAGTCATTCAACCTTCTCATACGTTTAGCACGTTATTTCGTTCCGAAAAGCAAGGGATTCGCTTTTCGCGGGGATGGCTTCAGCTAATTCCTCAAGTGGATCTTCAGCTCATCCTATTCCCGCAGAAGTCTCACCCCTTGCTTATCTCCACCTAGACTGGTGAATAGTAATCGAGAAGTGTCAGTTCTTCATTAAATAATAACATAAATAATGGTTGATAGAAAATAACTTGCGGTACGACTTAATTGTTGATAACCCTTTTAAATAGACAAATCTATCGACCTTGTCTTGATTGTAGCTGAATAGATACTTTTTGTAAATAAGAATAATTTCGTTTTAACATTTGACACACCTACTATAGGGGGGTATAGTAAGAAGTGAGGTGATGTGATGACGAAAGTAAACAATCATGAAGAACGCTATACAAACCATCGATCTGATAAAGATAAGCAACTGCTATTAAATCGTCTGAAAAAAATAGAAGGTCAAGTTAGAGGTATTCATAAGATGATTGAAAATGATCGTTATTGTGTTGATGTGATGGTACAAATTTCAGCAATTAATGCCGCTCTGAAGAAAGTAGGTTTCGCAATGATGGAGGATCATGTTAATCATTGTGTTGCGGACGCTATCAAGACAGGTATGGGAGAGGAGACCATTACTGAATTGATGCAAGTTGTTAAACAATTTAATAAATCATAAAAAATATGAGGGAGGTGTGGAAGCGATGAAGGAACTAACATTAACGGTAGAAGGTATGTCTTGTCAACATTGCAAAAAAAATATTGAAGATGCATTGCAAGAAATAGGCGTCAAACAAGCTGAAGTCACATTAGAAACTAGTAAGGTAAATGTAACATATGATGAAGGTGAAATTAGTCAACAACAACTAGAAGAAACGATAGAAGGGCAAGGTTATCAAGTGGTCTAATCATTTGTTCCCACTTTTCAATAGGTGGGGACAAATTTTAGTTCTATTGTTTTACGAAGTATTTACCGCGATAGTTACAATTAGTAGAATAATAATAATTTTGCGATTAATAATGCGTAGAAATTGTCGAATTTAATCGCAAATCGGAATAGTACAGGGCCTTTTTATATTGTAAGATGTACCTATAAAGATCTTTTCTTATAGCTTAAATTTTTTAAACCTGTTTGTTGATTGAACAAGACAGACTATTATTTTTATTACAGATAACCGTCCGTAAATTCCCCTCAAAATAAGAGAAGCAAATCGATTGAGGTGGGTGATAATGGATGCTAATGTCCTGTCCACTCAACGACCAATCCGTGGGTGGGTAAGATCGTAGACTAAAACCACGTCCTTAAGAAGGATTACAGACTAAGGCCGCCACGTCTTGTGGCAACGTCTGCATAACCTACATTCTGTAGGTCCACGTCTGCATGACCTAAATCCTGTAGGGCCACGTCTACATGACCTACGTCCTGTAGCCCTCCGCCCACTGATTGAGGGTTCGTTTTATCAGAGTCTAGCTATCTATGAAAAGGTTTTTATACTTTCCTTCTGTTCATAGAAGGAAAATAAATAGAATACATTTATTATAGAAAGGAAGTGTTTGCTATCTTTTCAAAGCTAAAATGGAAGAAAGAAGGTGCGTACACAGTAGAGCGAAAAGATCGAACCGAACACAGGCGGATAGAAGATGCCTCTGTACCATCGGAACTCGTTTACCCGCTTACGATGCACATCGGTGCTCCAGCCTCCCCAGTTGTAAATGTTGGAGATACAGTAAAGATAGGTACGCTAATCGCTGAAAAGAATGGCGCGATTTCTGCTAACACTTATTCGTCAGTGTCAGGTGAAGTTATCGAAATAGGAAGCCGTCCGACTGTTCATGGAGAAGCCCCCTGTATTATTATTAAAAATGATTTTCAAGATCAAAGGGATGCCCCACTCTATGCTAATGACGAGGAGCTTGATCCCCAAAAAAAGCTCGAAATAATCGCCAAAGCAGGTATTGTAGGAATGGGCGGCGCTACGTTTCCAACTCGTGTTAAATTGTCACCTCCAAAAGATAAACCCATTGATACCATTATTATTAATGGTGCGGAATGTGAACCTTATGCGACGGCTGATCATCGTTTGATGGTCGAGTACGCAGAGCAATTAATCGAAGGTATTCGCGTCCTCCAAGAAATAATTCCAGTTGAAAAAGTGTATATTGCTATTGAATCCAATGCTCACGAAAGTGTTGCAGTTATGAACAAGGCAATTGCTGATTCCGAGCATATTGAAATCAAGGAATTAGAAACGATTTATCCGCAAGGTTCAGAAAAGAACCTTATAAAAAAAATAACGAAACGGGAAGTATCACCAGGGCAACTGCCGGCTGATGTCCAAACGATTGTCATTAATGTAGCAACGACCTATGCTGTTTATGAAGCCGTTCGACTAGGTAAGCCTTTAACGAAGCGGATTACGACAGTAAGTGGGCAACCATTAAAAGAGCCTAAAAATCTATGGGTGAGGATTGGCACACCTATTGAATCATTAATTGAAGATTGTGGTGGTTTTCAGTCAATGCCAGGGAAAATGATTCATGGTGGACCTATGATGGGACGTCCCTTAAACTCCGGACGTGTACCTGTAGGCAAAGGCACAACTACTGTAACATTTTTAGCGGAAGAAGAAGCTGAAATCGATCAACGTTCTCCGTGCATTAAATGTTCAGAGTGCCTAAATGTTTGTCCTGTTAGCCTTCAGCCAATCATGATTAGTAACGCCTATGAAAAAGGTAATCTAAAGAAGGCGGAAAAATTGGGAGCGTTAGACTGCATTGAGTGTGGTGCTTGCTCATATATTTGCCCCTCCAAAATTCCTATTTTAGAAAATATTCAAAAAGCGAAAAAAGCGATTAGGTCAAGTAAGGAGGGAGCATAAAATGAGTGAAGTAACAGCTCTAACAGACGCTCAACTAACGATGTCAAATGCACCTCACTTACGCCAAGTAAGAACATCAGCTTGGATTATGCAACAAGTTATTCTTGCTTTAATGCTGCCAACTATTGGTGCTTTATATTTCTTTGGTTGGCGTGTGCTAGTTATGATTGTTGTTGCGATTGGTTCATGTGTATTATCTGAATATCTGTTTCAAAAATTGACCAAGCGGCAAATCACTATTAAAGATTATAGTGCTGTAGTTACTGGACTGTTGCTTGCTTTAAGTTTACCTGTGAGTGCGCCAATTTGGACAATTATATTGGGGAGTGGTTTTGCGATTATTTTCATTAAACAACTATTTGGTGGCATTGGTCGTAACTGGTTTAACCCAGCTGTCGGTGCAAGAATCATGCTCTCGGTATTCTTTGGAGAATATGTTAGTGGTTGGGTTGAGCCCGGTGAGGCTGTTGATGCGACATCACAAGCAACGCCCTTAGGAGTGGTAGCAAATGACAGGGCAGACGCAGTTAGTACGGCAACTTATGTAGATGCAGAAATGCCAAATCTAGTTGATATGTTTCTTGGTACTGGGGTGGGTGGTAACATCGGAGAGACATCAAAACTATTAATTATACTTGCTTTAGTGTATTTAATAGCTCGTCAAATTATTGATCCGTTTATCCCATTCCTGTTTATCTTGCCTGTCGCTGTTATAACGCTCGTAACAAGTGGGTTTGATCTGGAATTTATGATGCAACATCTGCTAAGCGGTGCATTAATCTTTGCGGCCACATTTATGATTACCGATTACAGTTCATCCCCTTTTACACCACATGGAAAAATAGCTTTTGCTATTGGGGCCGGGATTCTAACTGTTTTATTCAGATATTACTCTGATTATTCAGGCGGTGTCGGATTTGCCATTTTAATCATGAATGCGTGTGTCCCATTGTTAGATAAATATTTACCACCGCGCATCTATGGGCACAAAAAACGGCCAATATAATTATCATATATAGAAAATAAGTAAAAACTAAACCGAACCATCCCAAAGATAGGATGATTCGGTTTAGTTAATGCTACTCCAAAACGACGGGTTGAAATCGTTCGAACGACTTCAAACACACGGTCTCCTACGTGTTATCTGCACAGTGCCGTGACTCGCGGATAAATAGTGTATACACACGAACAATTGTGAGTAATCACGCCTTTTTACAATCAAATCGTTTACACTTGAGTCAATCGCTTTGCTTTGTATGTTTTTGATTCTAACCTATTCTGATTTAATGAACAGGAAATTGATTCATATAGTCTGTAAATTGATTAACTGCTTGAGTGATTTGTTGGGTGTCTGCCTTATCTAAACTATACCAACCATTTTTAAACATCAGATTGTACAAGTGTCGTTGTTGATTTTGAGTCTCAGTAAATATCTGAAGTAAGTCTTCATATAAAGCATGGTTACTTGCTTCATTAAGAGCGGTGCAATAACCATCTGTCATATATTTTTCAGTAGCCAGTAAATCATTGATAATATCCCGGTCATTTAATTGTGGTGACTTTTCAATTGGGGTTTCCGGGTTCTGTATTTTATTTGTTTGCATCTATGTTTCCCTCCTTTTAGTGAACCATTTGGTTGCTTTGGCTTTTGGTGAAATTAAGTAGTACTTGATAGTGACGCTCATGCATTTGGCATAGTTTATCTAATGCCTGTTTTGTTTCGGTTAATTTACAATCCTTAGCTAGAAAATTAGCCTTTTTTATTACTGATAAATTCCAAGACATCATATCAGTTAAATATAAAAGGTCTTTGGAACTTATCATCTCGGGGGGTTGTGTCATTAAGCTATTGTTCGTTTGATTATAGTGTTGCATCATGCATCCTCCTTTAAAATAACGTTATAATCATAATGTGTCTTATAACGGGTAAAATATGCAATGTTCTTCTATATGCAGATGATTGGTAAAATCTTTAACATAAAACTATACTGTTAATAAAATGAATTTATCGATTGAAGGAGTTGATAGCTGTGATTAATTTTTATTGTTACCCTAAGTGTGGGACGTGTCGCAAAGCTAAAAAGTGGCTTGAGGATCAAGGTGTCGATTACCATGATATACATATCGTTGAACAACCGCCCACTAAAGGAGAGTTAAAAGCTATTATTGAAAAGAGTGAATTGCCAATTAAAAGATTTTTCAATACGAGTGGTCAAAAATATCGGGAGCTGGGTTTGAAAGATAAATTGGCTGATATGACCGATGATGAAAAAATAAATTTATTAGCTTCAGACGGTATGTTGATAAAACGACCACTTACAGTAAGTGAACAGTTTGTAACGGTCGGATTTAATGAAAAGCAATTTGAACAAACATGGATATAAGGAGGATGGCGATGAATTTACCAAATGACTTGAAATATACAGAGGAGCATATTTGGGTTCGAGAAGAAGGTGATAGCATTAGTATTGGTGTAACCGATCACGCTCAAGATGAACTAGGTGATGTGGTGTTTGTCGAACTACCTGAACAAGGTGAGCAGTTGTTAGCAAATGATTCTTTCGGAAGTGTAGAATCCGTTAAAACTGTATCTGAACTTTATGTACCAGTGGATGGTGAAGTGGTTAAAGTTAATCAAGCATTAGAAGATACACCTGAATTAGTTAATGACTCACCATATCAACAAGGGTGGCTGATTCAGATCAGACCGACAAATCCTGATCAATTAAAGCAACTTTTGGACCCGCAAAGTTATCAAAAGCAATTAAGTGAAACAGAGTAACCGTTTAAAAGCGTACAGCGATTTGTTTTTTAGCAAGTAAGTCGACATGTTGTAATTGGAGACTAAGAACGTTGATTTTGTTACTTTCCACTTTTTTCAATTAACGTAGAACAACAGAGACCCGGTCAAAAACAAAAGAAAATAAGATCAAAAATGAAGGATCCATTCTTAAATAAATGGATCCTTCGTTTTTATTACATTAGCTAAGATCTAACAGAGGAATTATGAACAGCTCTAGCGGGCACAAATTTTTCGGGGAGGCGATGTAACCGCATTATCAACACACATATTGTAACATCTCTCGTATTTACAGAAGATATTTTTGTTATGCCCAACCAGTTTATTTAAGTGCACCGAAAGACTGTACCTAAGGGTATTGATACATTAAATGAGCTCTCCAATGGTTTCCATAATATCAAGAGGCTTTGCTTGATCCGTAAATTGTTTAATAATATAACCTTGCTGATCAATGATTACGGTAGTTGGAACACCTAAGCAATTGTATTTGCGATAAACATCGATTCCGTGATCGATTAAAGTAGGCTGACTAAGAAATTTCTGATAATAACGTATCCCTTCATTGGGGTCTCGCTCTCTACCAACAACATTAATTGTAATAAAGGACATCTTTGTTTGGTCGATACTTTGATAAAGACGCTCTTTTAGAGGTAGATCATTGCTGCAATCTGGACACCAAGAAGCCCAGAATGTTAACACAACAATTTTTCCGCGCTGGTCACTCAGTTGATAATATTGATCTCTATCGATGTATGGTAAGCAAAAGTCGGGGGCTCTCACAGGATCTCATCCTTTTCTAGTTGTTGACTCGAGTATATCATTTTTAAAAAATGCTGAAAACCAATTGACACTTGACCAAACACATGCTAATATCACTGTTAAATAATTAAATAATTCGAACTCTTATCGAGAGAGGTGGAGGGACTGGCCCGAAGAAGCCCGGCAACCGTTAAACAATACGTTTAAAATGGTGCCAATTCCTGCGAAGCAGCTATGCTTTGGCAGATAAGAGAACAAGTAGACCATATTTTGTGTCATTCCAGCGTCTTTCTGTTCTCTTTAAGGAGAGCAGGGAGACGCTTTTCAATTACAATTGTAGTGCAAATTAGCTGAAAGAGAGAGAAGTGGGGGGGAAGGCAAATGATAAAAATTGATCAATTATCAAAGGTATTTCAGACATCAAATCAATCGATTCAAGCTGTTGATCACATTGACCTTCAAATAAATAAAGGTGAAATATTTGGCATGATTGGCTATAGTGGTGCAGGTAAAAGTACATTTATTCGCTTGATTAATCGTTTAGAAGAACCAAGTGCTGGATCGGTTTTAATTGATGATCAGGACATTACAAAATTAAGTAAAAGAGATCTTCGCATATCACGACAGGAAATAGGCATGATCTTTCAACACTTTAATTTATTATGGTCTCGAACCGTAAGAGAAAATATTGCTTTTCCTTTAGAAATAGCAGGCTTATCTAAAACTGAACGCAGTGAGCGTGTCGATCAATTAATTCAATTAGTGGGTTTGACAGGAAGAGAAGACGCTTATCCAGCTCAATTAAGTGGTGGGCAAAAGCAACGTGTTGGCATTGCTCGTGCATTAGCTAATAATCCTAAAGTTCTATTGTGTGATGAAGCCACTTCAGCACTGGACCCGGAGACAACAGATTCAATTTTATCGTTGTTAGTAGATATTAATGAAAAATTAGGATTAACAATTATTCTAATTACACATGAGATGCATGTCATTCAAAAGATTTGTCATAATGTTGCGGTTATGGAAGATGGTCGTATTGTTGAACAAGGATCCGTACTCGATGTTTTCTCGCATCCAAAACAACCGGTAACGAAAAAGTTCGTTGAGCAAGTGATGGGTAAGCCAGATAATGAAGTTGCTGATGACATCTTTATTCAACAGGTTAATTCAGGAAAAGTTTTAAAGCTACAATTTATTGGTGAATCAACAAATCAAGCCTTTATTAGTCAAGTCGCTAAAAAATATGATGTTGAACTTAATATTTTACAAGGTAACATTAAACAAACTCAAGCCGGTGCTTATGGCTCACTATATATTCAAGTCACGGGCACTGATGAAGTGGTTAGTCAAGCAATCGCATATATGGATTCTACTTCAATAGAAGTGGAGGTTGTTGCAAATGACTGATTTATTTCCAAATGTAGATTGGCCCGATTTAATGATAGCAACCGGTGAAACTTTTTACATGACAATAGTTGCATTAATAGGTGCACTTATCCTTGGTTTACTATTAGGGTTATTGCTTTATTTAACCTCACCAGGAGGGCTTTGGCAAAATAAATATATTCATATTATTACTGCTACATTTGTCAATGTTTTTCGAGCGATCCCATTTGCTATTTTAATCTTCTTGCTTTTCCCAGTTACTATTTTTTTATTTGGAACGTTTCGCGGAACAACACCAGCCATTCCCGCTTTAATTGTTGGAACGGCACCATTTTATGGTCGATTAGTTGAAATAGCATTAAGGGAAATTGATAAAGGTGTGGTCGAAGCCGCTCAAGCGATGGGAGCGAAAACGTCAACTATAATCTTTAAAGTATTGTTAAAAGAATCCATTCCTGCTCTAGTGTCAGGGTTAACTGTGACATCGATTGCTTTAGTTGGTTATACAGCTATTGCAGGCATGATTGGAGCTGGTGGTTTAGGTGATTATGCGTATTTCTATGGGTTTACACGCCGAAATTTCGATATTGTTTTTGTTTGTACCGTTCTTATTGTCATTATCGTCTTTATCTTTCAATTTATTGGAGATTGGATGACCAAGCGTTTAGATAAGCGCTAGTGAAGATCAATAGTGTGTCAGCCTTTTAATGAGGGCAAACATAGATAAAAAACAGAAAAGGGGAAATGAAAAATGAAAAAAAGATTAATAGTGTTAGTATTTGCTTTAATTAGTTTAGTACTCGTTGCATGCGGTGGCGAAGATACTGTAGATACAAACGAAATTAAAGTGGGAGCAACAAGTGTTCCACATGCTGAAGTGTTGGAGGAAGCTGTACCTATTTTAGAAGAAGAGGGGATAACTTTAACAATTGAAACATATACAGACTATGGTTTGGTAAATGAAGATTTATCAAGAGGCGAATTAGATGCAAATTATTTTCAACATGTGCCGTTTTTAGAGACATCAATTGCAGAAAATGATTATGATCTTGTTAACTTAGGTGGTGTTCATGTTGAGCCTATGGGTGTCTATTCACAAAATATAGAGAGTATTGACGATATAGAAGTTGGAACAGAGGTTGTTATTAGTCGAAATGTCCCTGATCATGGTCGCATTTTAGCATTATTTGAAGCGAATGGCTTACTTACGTTAGCTGAGGATGTTGAACGATCAGAAGCGACAGTAGATGATATTATTGACAATCCACTAGAGCTTGAATTCTCACCAGATGTCAATCCAGAACTATTGGTTGAGGCTTATCAATCCGATCAAGATGCCCTGATTGCTATTAACACAAATTATGCGATTGAAGCGGGTCTTTCACCGCTTGATGATGCCTTATTTGTAGAAGGCTCTGATTCGTTATATGTAAATATTGTAGCAGCACGTGCTGAGGATGAAGACAACGAAAATCTATTAAAGTTAGTCGAAGTCTTACAGTCTGAAGCTATTCAGAATTTTATTACTGAAAAGTACGATGGTGAAGTTGTTGCTGTAGGATCTGAAGGGTAATTTGTAAGAAAATCGAACGAAATTAAAGGAAAATGTTTATTTTCTAACCATTCAATCTATATTTTTGTTAAGTGAACGGTTAATAAGTTAAATCGGTTCAAGTGCTTCTTAATCCGCTTTGGCTATCGTTTTTCTAAATGTTATACTAATTGTTGTCAGTGAAAAGAAAGGAAGATTATCTCACAATGGTTAGTAAATTAGAACTAAATTATACAACTGAAATGGAAAAAGCAATGCATCAAACACACAATTGTTGCTTTGCTAAATATGAAGCAGATATTGAGAAGCGTATCGAAGTAGAAAAAAAACGAGAAAAAAGTCATCAACAGGGTATGTATCTTGTAAAAGAGATGAATCGGCAAGTACATCGTTAATAATGTAGTTTAAGGGGGCTCTCCTCAACAATGTCAGCGAATATGACTTTGTAGTGGAGTAGCCTTTTTTGTGCGTTATGAAAGGAGAAAATGCGAGGGGGTGATAAAGTCGAAATTTCTAAGTGGAGGTCTAATAAAAGTGAACGGGTGTGAAAAGACTTTCCCTGTAGTCGTTATAGTGTCTATACATATATATAAGTATCATCCAAGCATTCAACAAAGATACTATGTTAAGGATAGGATGTATCGTTTCAGTTTATAGTATAATAAAGAGAACAAAAGACGTATCTATGTTAAAATAGAAAATAACAAAACTTTTTTTACTTTTAGGTTTAAAAAGCGATTGATTAGCGTTTTAAAATCTTGATATTAGATTTGAAATAGTATAAGATTGTAATGAGAATAAAGTGAGAATGGTTAAAGTTAAAATTAAACTATTCTTCAAAATATTATATATTATTTTTCTTGGAGGTATAGGTATGAGTGGATCAACTTTAGAAATTAAAGATCTTCATGTAGAAATTGAAGGTAAAGAAATATTAAAAGGTGTAAATTTAACGGTTAAAGGTGGAGAATTCCATGCAATAATGGGACCAAATGGGACAGGGAAATCAACATTAGCTTCGGCGATAATGGGACATCCCAAATACGAAGTAACAAAAGGTAGCATTTTAATGGATGGTGAAGATGTGCTTGAGATGGAAGTAGACGAACGTGCTAAAGCAGGTCTATTTCTAGCGATGCAATATCCGAGTGAAATCAGTGGTGTAACGACTTCTGACTTTCTTCGTTCTTCAATTAATGCCCATCGTGAAGAAGGAGACGAAATTCCATTAATGAAATTTATTAAAGAAATGGATCAAGTCATGGATTATCTTGATATGGATAAAAACATGGCTCAACGATACCTTAATGAAGGTTTTTCTGGTGGGGAGAAGAAACGTAACGAAATCCTTCAGTTGATGTTATTAAAACCAGCGATTGGGATCTTGGATGAAATCGATTCTGGTCTTGATATTGATGCACTTAAAGTGGTGTCGAAAGGGATTAATAAATTACGTAATGAAGCATTTGGTTGTTTAATTATTACACATTATCAACGTTTATTGAATTATGTGACGCCAGATTATGTTCATGTGATGATGCAGGGACGTGTTGTTAAATCAGGTGGTCCAGAGTTGGTTGAACGGTTAGAAAGTGAAGGCTATGATTGGATTAAACAAGAATTAGGCATTGAAGACGAAACTGTTGGCGTAGACGCTTAAAGTAAGGAGGGATTGTATGTCTGTTGAGGTATCAAATCAGTATAATATAGAATATGTTGAAAATTTTTCAAATAAATATAATGAACCGGAATGGATGCAACGTTTTCGTAAAAATGCATTCACTAAAGCGGAACAGCTTGATATGCCAAAACCGGATAAAACGAATATAACGCGTTGGAACTTTTCTGATTTTGCTCATGAAGCAGAAGGTAAAGCTATTGCAAGTTTAGATAAGCTACCAGAAAACATTAAAAAATTTGTTAATACGAAAGCGAACCAACAAAATTTAGTTATTTTACGTAATCAATCAAAAAGCTATCAACATCTGTCTGAAACATTAAAGCAACAAGGTGTCATATTCACAGATATTTTTACAGCTTTACATGAGCATGCTGATCTTGTACAAAAATATTACATGACAGAAGCCGTATCAATTGATGAACATAAATTGACAGCTTTACACGCTGCATTAATGAACGGGGGTGTCTTCCTTTATGTACCGAAAGATGTTGTGGTTGAAGAACCGTTACAGGCCATTTTTTGGCAGGAAGATCCGCAGTTAGCTTTATTCAACCATGTGATTATTGTGGCTGAACAAAATAGTCAAGTGACTTATGTAGAAAACTATTTATCAAGCCACAATGAAACAAAAACAGTAGCCAATGTCATTACAGAAGTTATCGCTGAAAATAACGCAACGGTATCATTTGGCTCTGTTGATCACTTTGCTCATGGAACAACGACATACATGAATCGCCGTGGTGTGGCCAAACGGGATGCTAAAATTGAGTGGGCACTTGGACAAATGAATGATGGGAATACGGTTTCTGAAAATATTACCCACCTATTAGGTGATCATTCGGTTTGTTATGCCAAGGCGGTATCGGTTGGGCGTGGTGATCAGACACAGAACTTTACCGCTAAGATCGTTAATCATGGTAAGCAATCAGACGGGATTATTTTACAACATGGAGTTATGAAAGACAGTGCTACAGCGATTTTTCATGGTATTGGTAAGATCGAGCATGGTGGAACGAAGGCAAACGCAGAGCAAGAATCTCGTGTGCTAATGTTAAGTAAAGATGCGCGAGGTGATGCCAATCCTATTCTATTGATTGATGAGGATGATGTTACAGCAGGGCATGCTGCATCTGTTGGTCGTGTTGACCCTGTTCAACTCTATTACTTGATGAGTAGAGGGATTTCTAAGCAAGAGGCAGAACGTTTAATCATTCATGGATTCCTCGCACCTGTTGTTAATGAAATTCCAATTCCTGAGGTGAGAGAGCAGTTAACCGATGTTATTGAAGGGAAAGTATACTAAATGGATGTGAAAGCGATTCGTGCTGACTTTCCTCTTTTGAATCAAGAAGTTAATGGTCATCCACTTGTGTATTTGGATTCATCTGCCACATCACAAAAACCAACTCAGGTGATTGATGCAATTAATCAATATTATCGTTTAAATAATTCTAATGTACATCGTGGTGTGCATACAATTGGAACACGAGCAACTGAGCAATATGAAGGGGCTAGAGAGCGTGTTAAGCAATTTATTCATGCACAATATGTTGAAGAAGTTATCTTTACACGTGGAACCACAACTGCGATCAACTTAGTCGCTACAAGCTATGGTCGAGCCAATTTGACTGAAGGTGATGAAATTGTCATTACACAAATGGAGCATCATAGTAATCTTATCCCTTGGCAACAGGTAGCCAAGGCGACGGGGGCAACATTGAAGTTCATTCCATTAGAGGATGATGGCACCGTAACGCTAGCCAATGTTGAAAAGACGATTACCCAAGCTACTAAGATTGTTGCGATCGCCCATGTGTCTAATGTCCTTGGTACAATCAATCCAATTAAAGAGATAGCTGAGGTTGCACACCGAAATGGGGCGATTGTTGTAGTTGACGGTGCTCAAGGGGTTCCACATATGAAAGTAGATGTGCAAGCATTGGATTGTGATTTCTATGCTTTTTCGGGACATAAGATGTGTGCGCCAACAGGTATTGGCGTGTTATATGGAAAGAAAGTATGGCTAGAACAAATGGAGCCGATTGAGTTTGGTGGAGAGATGATTGATTTCGTTGATCTTTATGACTCAACATGGAAAGAGTTACCGTGGAAGTTCGAGGGCGGTACACCGATTATTTCTGGGGCGGTTGGACTGGCAGCAGCGATCGACTATTTGACAGTGATAGGCCTTGACCAAATTATGACTTATGAACAACAGCTAACGGCTTATGCGATTGACCAGTTAGAACAAATAGACGGGATTGATATCTATGGTCCTAAAAAACGCGCAGGTTTAATTACATTTAATCTAACCGATGTTCATCCGCATGATACTGCGACTGTTTTAGATAGTGAAGGAATAGCTGTTCGAGCTGGACATCATTGTGCTCAACCTTTAATGAAATGGTTGAATGTTACTGCAACGGCTCGAGCCAGCTTTTATATTTATAATACCGAAGATGATGTTGATCGTTTCGTTAATGGATTAAAGAAAGCGAAGGAGTTTTTCGGAGATGTCTTTTAATAACTTGGATACGTTATATCGGCAAGTGATTATGGATCATTACAAGAATCCCAGAAATCGCGGATCATTATCTGAAGAGGCCTTAACATTAGAAATGAATAACCCAACGTGTGGTGACCGTATTCAATTACATTTACTGATTGAGAATGATCGTGTGAAGGAAGCAAAGTTTGAAGGCGAAGGTTGCTCGATTAGTTTGGCTTCAGCGTCTATGATGACACAAGCGATCAAAGGTCAACCTGTAGAAGATGCGTTGAAAATGTCCCAATATTTTTCAAATATGATGCTTGGTAAAGAGCAAGACCAAGCGGACTTAGAATTAGGAGATATTGAAGCCCTTCAAGGCGTGGCTAAATTCCCGGCCCGTATTAAATGTGCAACATTAGCTTGGAAGGCAATGGAGAAGGCTGTTGATCAGGATTCGAATTAAGATTATATGAAATAAGGAGGAGCTATCATGGCTAAAAATGCACCTGAAGTAGGCGAATATAAATATGGTTTTCATGATAAAGACGTATCGATTTTTCGAACGGAACGAGGATTAACGAAAAAAGTAGTTGAAGAAATATCTAAAATGAAAGAAGAGCCACAATGGATGCTGGACTATCGCTTAAAAGCACTTGAACATTTTTATAGCAAACCTATGCCACAATGGGGTGGTGATTTATCTGAGCTAGACTTTGATGAAATCACTTATTATGTTAAACCATCAGAACGTTCAGAGCGCTCTTGGGATGAAGTACCAGATGAAATTAAACAAACGTTTGATAAGCTTGGTATTCCTGAAGCGGAGCAAAAATATTTAGCGGGTGTATCGGCACAGTATGAATCGGAAGTTGTTTATCATAATTTGAAAGAAGACTTAGAGGCGTTAGGTATTGTCTTTAAGGATACCGATACGGCTTTAAAGGAAAATGAAGAATTGTTTAAAGAATACTTTGGTAAAGTTATTCCTTATACCGATAATAAATTTTCGGCATTAAATTCTGCGGTTTGGTCAGGTGGATCATTTATTTATGTGCCTAAAGGTGTAAAAACAGATACACCGTTACAAGCATATTTCCGAATTAACTCAGAAAATATGGGGCAATTTGAACGAACGCTTATCATTGTTGATGAAGGAGCTTCTGTACACTATGTAGAAGGTTGTACAGCACCAGTCTATACGACCAACTCACTTCATAGTGCTGTTGTTGAAATCTTCGTTAAAAAAGATGCTTACTGTCGATACACGACCATTCAAAACTGGGCAAATAATGTTTATAATCTGGTAACTAAACGTGCGACTTGTGATGCTAATGCAACGATGGAATGGATCGATGGAAACATCGGATCGAAATTAACGATGAAATATCCAGCTGTTTTACTGAAAGGTGAAGGTGCTCGTGGTATGACGCTTTCTATTGCGCTTGCTGGCAAAGGCCAACATCAAGATGCTGGGGCAAAAATGATGCACCTTGCACCGAATACATCATCGACGATTGTATCTAAGTCCATTGCTAAACAAGGTGGTAAAGTGTCATATCGAGGTATTGTTCATTTTGGGCGTAAGGCAGAAGGTGCACGTTCTAATATTGAATGCGATACGTTAATTATGGATAATAAATCCGCTTCAGATACAATTCCGTATAATGAGATTCTTAACGAAAATATTTCATTAGAACACGAAGCTAAAGTTTCTAAAGTATCAGAAGAACAACTATTCTATCTGATGAGTCGTGGGATTTCAGAAGAAGAAGCGACTGAAATGATTGTAATGGGCTTTATCGAACCCTTTACAAAAGAATTACCAATGGAATATGCGGTAGAAATGAATCGATTAATCTCGTTTGAGATGGAAGGTTCAATCGGTTAATATACAAAACCTATATATCAATATCTTTAGTGGTTGTATACTATTTGACGTTGGTGAAGGGAATTCTCCATTTCATGCGTTTGTGAAATGGGGGATAGACTTTCGTTAACGTCATTTCTATTTCTCTAAAAATAGAAATGGGTTCAGTCATCCAGTGATTCGCTTTCCGCAGGCACGGCTTCAGCTAACTCATGTGCGCACAAAACACGCACATGAGTGGATCTTCAGCTCGTGCTATTCGAGACTGCTGAAAAACTAACCCATGGAGGTATTTTATAATTAAAGTATGGTGTATTCCACTCCAGTTACAGACGATCGCTTTCCGCGGGCACGGCCTCAGCTAACTTCTCCTAGCCAAGAACGCGAGGAGAAGTGGATCTTCGGACGCGTGCTATTCCCGCTGGAGTCGTCGTCTTTCACTTCCGTTTTATTAGCGATCTAATCTTACTAAACACCTTACAATAATCCGTTTTAATCTCTTTTTTTTTGGTATAATAGAAAGAGAAAGTAATAAGAAAAGAGCGGTTAAAATGATGTTAAAACAACAAACATCCCTTTCGTTAAGTCCTTATACGCAACTTTATGATGCGCTTATTCCAAAAGACAACTTTCTTCGTCAAATGCACGATCTTGTTGACTTCCGTTTTGTTGAAGAGGAATTAGAAGATAAGTATTGTCTAGATAACGGACGAACTGCAGAGCCACCTATTCGCATGTTTAAATACTTATTGTTAAAACAGATTTACAATCTGTCTGATGCAGACCTCGTGGAACGTGCGCGATTTGATTTATCTTTCAAGTATTTTTTAGATATAGCCCCTGAAGATCACGTGATTCATTCTACCTCCTTAACCAAGTTTCGCAGACTGCGTCTTCATGATAAAAACTTAATGGATATCTTAGTCCAAAAAACAGTTAAAATAGCACTGGAACATAACCTTTTATCAAGTAAAACGATCATGGTAGATGCAACGCATACCCTCTCACGGGTTTCATTCGAAATCGGCTACGGAATACCTGCAAGGGAAATCAAAGGCACTACGCAAACGGGTTTATAGTCATGATGATACGATGAAAGAAAAGTTTCCTGCAAAACCAACGACTACTGGTTTAGATGAAGAAGTGGCGTATACTAGGGAACTCCTTACGATCATTGAAGCACATCCAACCCTTCCCCATCTACCAGCCATCAAAGAGAAAATAAACGTCGTGACGGAGGTCATGGAAGATGTAAAAGAAGAAATAACCTATTCTTCTGATCCAGATGCTCGTAAAGGTTATAAATCTTCTGATTCCTCTTTTTTAGGCTATAAAACCCATATGGCAATGTCAGATGAACGGATGATAACAGCCGCAACCGTAACAACAGGAGAAAAAAGTGATGCGAATTATTTGCAGGATCTTATCAAGAAGAGTAAAGAAAATGGGATGGCATTTGATACGGTTATTGGGGACAAGGCTTATTCAGGAAAACGACATTTGATATTTTCAAAAGAAAATAATCTACGTTTAGTTGCGCAACTGCATCCAGTGATATCAAACGGGACACGAACAGAAGAAACAACATTTCAGTTTAATAAAGATGCGGGGATGTCTGTCTGTCCAGCTGGGCATCTAGCAACCAGAAAGGGAATGAAACATCGGCATTCAACCACTCAAAACCCACAACTAAAATATTTTTTCGATGTGAAGCAATGTAAAGTGTGTCCGTTGCGTGAAGGTTGTTATCGAGAAGGGGCCAAAACAAAATCCTATTCAATAACAATAAAATCAACAGAACATGTGGAACAAGAGGCATTCCAAGAGACAAAAGAATTTAAAGAGTTAGCTGCATCAAGATATAAAATAGAAGCAAAAAATGCAGCGTTGAAAAATAGACACGGGTATGAAAAAGCGATTACCTTAGGTCTGTTTGGCATGAAAATGCAAGGAGCTGCCACCATCTTCGTCGTTAATATGAAACGAATGATCAAGCTAATCAATGAAAAAGAGATAAAAAAGAGATAAAATAGAGTCTCTATACTCTGAAAAATAAGCGTAATTTCTCACTTTTATAATGAGGATTACGCTCATTTTTTTTATTTTATTATTACGGGAGAAAAATACCACTTTTTCAGTAGTCTCCGTGCTATTCCTGCAGGAGTCTCATCACTTCCAGACCGAACCCGTATGAATTTACGTGTAGATAGACATTCAAATTAAATTAAGATCTATTGAATCGAAATCAGCCCAAAATCCACCTAACTAATCAACATTCAAGTAGCATAATCCGACTTGAATATTTGTGAAATTCATCTATAAAATTGCCGGAAAAAATTCTCACCAACGTCATTTGACAAAGAACCCATATCGATGAATTAGAGAACTATGAGGTTGCTTATTTACTTAGAAGTAAATTTACAAAATAAAAAAACTTAATCAAGTTCGATTAGAGAAGGTTCAATCGTTAACAGAAACAAGCCCATGTCACATTAATACAAGTGATATGGGCTTGTTTGGTAAGTTTCTCGTTTAAGTGCTATAAACGTATCTGACTTATACAGTTTGATCCATACTATTAATTAATTGCCCCTTATCATCTACCATACCCAATTGATATGCCTTTGCCAAAACTTGATTAACTTGACCACTTTTGGAATAGTGTTGGTTATGTTGAACATAGTCCAATGCTGTTTGACTCATCGATCTTACATTAGCTTTTTCAACCACTTCATTGTTCTCCAATATCTCTTTAAAGTTTGCATAGGACAAGTCCGATCGGTAATCTGTCCAATTGTTCACACCACCTGTCTTCTGATAAGACTGTTGAAGTGGTTTAACCATGTTCAAAAAAATATATGCACGTTTTGCTGGGTTGTTAAATGATTCTTGCACGTTCATATGAACACTCCTCGCTTGTTATTAATGTAGGTCAAATGGCTTGTTGAGGTGCTAGCTAGATGACTGAATTCCATAAGTTAATTTTATCCAATTCAAAAAAAGTCAATAGAATTAGAAGTAAATAGCAATTTTTATTTAATGCGAATTTAATAATAAAGTTTAACATAATCATAACATTGACTTTAATAAAATTAATGTTATGATTAATTTTATTAAAATGTCAATTGATTTAAGGAGTGATTCATGGTGGAGGATCAACCAAATTGGTTAAATTATTTAGAATATGAGGACTTCAATTTTATTAAAAAGTTTATTCTAACGTCGGGGTCATTAAAAGAGATGGCAAAACTCTATAGTGTCTCTTACCCAACTGTTCGACTTAGACTAGATAAACTCATTCAAAAAATACATTTAGCCGAAGGTGAGGAGAAGGATACGTATATTAACTTGATTCAAAATTTAGCTTTAGATGAGAAGTTAGATGTTAATGTGGCGAAGACACTAATAAAGGCTTATAAAAAACAAAGAGAGGAGTGAAATTGATCATGTTTTTACCTATTAATGCATTAATTTTATTGTTATTAATAATGGGGGTTATTTTTTTGCAATGGTTTTTATCAAAAAGTACAAATAAATATTTGGGGCTTATTTTACCACTACTTAGTTTAATTTTATCACTACTGATTATTATTAATCTAATTGAGCCAGGTATGCTTGAAATAATCATGACATTTATTTTAGTTAATATACCCACTGTTATTTTATTTGGTATTTATCTGTTAGGACAAAAAAAGATAAAACGAAATCATCAATTAAACAAAACTATAATTAAAGATTTAGAATAAGAGGATAGCAACATCTTCCCCAGCTCTGCTTAAACCGTGTACTGTGCATTTTTAAAAAATACGTGACATAATTATGAAGTGGTAAGGTGTGTTTTAAATCCATTCGCCAAGGGTATAATGACACTATTTAATAAAGGAAGAAGGAAATATAAATGAATAAGGTAGCTGTCTTAATGAACACACAGTCTGGAAAAGGCCAATTAGCTCATTATAAGAAAGATATAGCAACCATATTAGAGAGGAACTTTGCTAAAGTGGACGTCTATGATACCACTCATTTTGATGATCGAGTAAAAGCTATTTTGCAAATAGCAGAGCAATCGGAGTTGCTGATTGTTGCTGGAGGAGATGGAACCGTAAATGAGGTAGTAAATATTATTGCGCCACTAACGAATAGACCAGTATTGGCGATTATTCCTGCTGGGACGGCAAATGATTTTTCAAGACAAATTAAAATGCCACAAAATCCGCTCGAAGCAACACAGAAGATTGTCGCTTTAAAAAAACGATTAATAGATATTGGAAAATCAGATCAGCGCTACTTTTTAAATATTTGGGGGATTGGATTAGTTGCACAGGCTTCAGAATCAGTAGAAATTGAATCAAAGCAAAACGTGGGCAAACTTGCTTATTACTTACATGCTATTCAATCTATAGGAGAAGAGCGACCTTTCAAATTAGAAATAAAAGTGAAAGATAAAGTGATAGAAGAACAAGCCGTTATGGTGATCGTAGGCAATGGCAGCTATACAGGTGGGGTGAGAGCATTTTTTCCAGAGGCTGATATCAGTGATGGGCTGTTTGAAGTCCTTATTATCAAGGAAGCATCTATTAAATCTGTATGGTCTATCTTGCAATCAAGAAAAGAGATAGCGGATTATCATCATATGGAGGGAGTTATTGCATTTCAGACCAATCGTTTAACGATTTCAACTGACCCTGCTCAAAAAATCGATTGCGATGGTGAAATAGATGGTCAAACACCAACTCATATTACCTTATTACCTAAGCATATTGAAATGATTGTTGGTGAGTAAATATTACTAACTCAACTTTCGCACACTGAAAATAGTCATTCAACCTTGATCGTGTTCAATAGACGTGGTATTCAATAGGCTTGTTGACTTTACTTCTGCATGGATGTGCCGTATACGTTTAGCACGTTATTTCGTTCCGAAAAGCAAGGGATTCGCTTTTCGCGGGGCTGGCTTCAGCTAACTTTAGAAGCTAAGAGCGCTTCTAAAGTGGATCTTCAGCTCATCCTATTCCCGCAGAAGTCTCACCCCTTGCTTATCTCCACTTAGACTGGGGGTTCATACTGAATGCGTCAGCTCAACTGCACGAAATAAAGCGAAGAAGATGTGACACTATTAGAATAAGAAGTTTCTTATGCTGAGACGCCATGCCCACGGAAAGCGGAACATAGCTCATCTGCGTGCCTAAAAAGAAAGGTTTATATTCAATCGAAAATCTTTATTAAAGTCAACGCTTATATTTAATATGAGGTCTACCCTTATGCTAACTTTGCTGAACCTGAAAATTCAGATGAGAAAGTTGAATTAATAAAATATAGCGAAGCTGATTAATTGATTTGATCAGCTTCTTTGTTGTATAAGAGATTATAAAAGTTGATCCTTTGGATATTTTGAGCGTTCCGGAGCTGTCTCTAGACCCGTCCCTAGTTTCTATCTGGATGCTTTTGTTCTTGTTCGTATTCATGTATAAACGAGAGCTAAGGTCATATAGATCATAAAGGGTAGTACTTTGCGTTATCAGCATAAAGATCAAACAATGCTTAACGATGGATTAATATTTTTTTGGCGTTTTTAGTGTTAAAATAAAGAAAGCTATAGATTGTCTGGAAGAGGGATGGGAGTTATGGATGATGCAAGAGCAAATTCATTTTTATTATACGAGTGATTTACATAGCCATTTTGAAAATTGGCCCAAGATCGTAAGCTTTCTTAATCAGCAAATTACTCGTCATCAATGTAAGGGAGAAGCCTATTTTTTATTGGATAACGGGGATCATTTAGATCGTGTTCATCCAGCGACAGAAGCTTTAAGAGGTATAGGAAATATTGAATTATTAAATCGTGCAAATTATGACGTTGTCACGATAGGGAATAATGAAGGGATTACATTGGATCGATCAGAGCTTATTAAATTATATCAACAAGCTAATTTTGAAGTCGTTTGTGCTAATTTAACGAGTGAAAACAGCCCTGATCCAGATTGGTTAATGCCTTATAAATTGTTAACAACAACCTCCCAAGTGAAGTTAGCCGTTATCGGTTTAACAGCACCTTTTACACCATTTTATCAACCATTGGAATGGCATGTATTTGATCCACTCCAATCCCTTGAACGTTATTTAAAGGAAATGAAAGATCAAGTTGATGTAATTGTCCTGTTATCTCATTTAGGTATTGATCAAGATCAAGAAATAGCCAACCGTTTCCAAGAAATTGATGTAATTATTGGCGGACATACACATCATTTGTTTAAAAAGGAACAATGGATGGGAGATACGATCTTAACGGCAGCAGGTAAGTTTGGAAATCATGTCGGATCCATTAAATTAACGTGGGATCATGATAAAAAAAGGTTAATTGGCAAACAAGCGAAGGCAGTACCAGTATCCTCATATGCTGAAGATCAGCTAACCATGAAGCAGTTAAATCATCAACAGCAGGTAGCCAATCAACTTTTAAGTCGCACAGTGGCTCAGTTACCACAACCACTAGAGGTGAATTGGTTTAAGGAAACGTTACTTATTAAACAATTAACAAGAACTTTGCAAGATTGGGGAGAAGCTGACCTCGCGATGTTAAATGCGGGGATTTTAATTGATGGTTTAAGGCGTGGGCCGATTACTGACTTCGATATTCACCGAATCTGTCCACATCCGATTAACCCTTGTGTAGTGAGTTTAACAGGGCAAGCCTTAGTAGAAGTGATAAGAGCAGGATTAACAGATGATTTCATTAACCTTCAAGTAAAGGGCTTCGGTTTTCGCGGGAAAATCATGGGGTGTCTTGTTTATTCTAATCTCATCTTAGAGACTGAAGAGGATGAACAGGGTTCTTCACATTTAGTAAGTGTTGAAATTGACGGAGAACCGATTGATATAGATAAAGAATACAAATTGGCAACAGCTGACATGTTTACTTTCGGCCATTTATCGCCACAAATCTCACGGGCAACGCAAAAAACGTTTTTTATGCCAGAATTTATTCGCGATCTTTTACGGCCAACTATTCAACAATTAGCAAAAATGTTATAAATGTAGAATGTTGTCGAAATGTTTGCTAGTATTAGAGTTGATAGTGATAAATGGAATGTTAAAGATAGGAGTTCAACATGAAACTAGTAGCGACAAGAGCCTTAACAGTTGGTGCCGAATTAGCAAAGCCAATTTATAGTAGTAAAGGTCAGATTTTAGTTCAGAAGGATGTTGTCTTAACAGAAACATTTATTAAGCGTTTATTAGATCTAGGGGTAACCTATGTCTACATTAGGGATGAGTTATCCGATGATATTGTCGTACATTCACCGATTTCTGAGCAATTAAGAATTAAGTCGATCAATTCGATAAAATCAGCTTTTTTGACTTATAAAACGAAAACATTTAAGAAAGAAGCAGTACTATTAGAACACACAAATGAAGAAATTGCGTCCGTTGTTGATATGATGATCACTGAGATCGATCAAGATGATCAAGTGGTATCGTTAATGTCAGATATTTTTGTTAGCGATAATTATTTATTTAATCATTCAATCAATGTGACGATCTATGCGATTGTGTTAGCAAAAGCGCTGAAACGTTCGAACAAAGAAATAAGAGAACTTGGTTTAGGTGCGATGTTACATGACATTGGTAAGGTGTTTTTACCACATGAGCTGTTGAAGAAAAAAGGCAAACTAACAGATAAAGAATTTGAAGTGATCAAAACACATTCAGAATTAGGTTTTGAATTTCTACGATCCTTTTCAACATTGCCATTAATGGTCTCGCACTGTGCCTATCAACATCATGAGCGATTAGATGGATCTGGTTATCCTCGGGGGATTAAAGGCTCTGAGATTCATTTATATGGTAAGATATTAGCTATTGTAGATGTTTTTGATGCGGTAACAAGTGATCGAGTTTATCGTGATGCGATGTTGCCACAAGAGGGATTAGAAATATTATATGCTGGAAGTGGCACGTTATTTGATCCCCATATGGTAAAATTATTTAGAGAAAGTGTTGCTGTATATCCTAATGGTGTAACCGTTGAATTAAGTGATAAGCGAACGGGCCTTGTCGTTAAACAAAATAAAAAACTTTACAATCGACCTGTCGTAAGAGTGATAAGTGAAAATGATCAACAAATTAATCCTTATGAGCTTGATCTGGCAAAGCACTTAGATGTAACGATTACGGCCTATAAAGTATAAAGATTTTATAAGACTAACTCTCCTAGCAAAAGCATAGATTTATGTTGGGAGGGATTTTTTGTGTGGCGAACGAAACAGCGTGGAAGCGTCTCCGGTAAGAAGATAGTTGCATTAACAACCCTTTTCTTTATGATAACGACATTTTTAAGTGTTATATATATAAACAATGGTATTAAACCAGTTTTGTTGGATATTGCGGAAACGCGCAATATGCAATATGCAAATATGGCTATGGGAATTGCTGTTAGTAAAAAGTTAAATGAAGATCTTGAATTAGATGAACTTATCCAATTTCAATATGATCAAGAAGGGCGAGTCGTCAGCTATCAAATAAATACGGCTTTAGAAAATCGGATTCAGCGAAATATTCAATATCGCGTTGAAAATTTTTTGCATCTCCTTGAACGAGGTGTTATTCCTGATGAATCTGATTTGTTAGAGCTAGAATTGAGTGATAGGGAGCTTGACCACGTCAAGCAACAATCGAATTTGATAGAGATTCCTTTAGGTCAAGTGCTTGGATTGCCTTTATTAGCTAATTTAGGTCCGAAAATCCCAGTCAATTTAGAAGTTATTGGATATGTTAATACAGAAGTAGAAACCCTGATTACAGGGATGAAAATCAATAGCATTCATATTGAGCCGGTTGTTAACATTAAAGTAGAGATCCGAACAATTATTCCTTTTGGATCAAAGACAGCGAAAATTGAACAATCGATCCCAGTAGGCAGTGGCGGTTATAGTGGAGATGTGCCACTTTACTATAATATGTCACCACAGGATGGAGATATGCCTCTATCGATTCCGTTAGAACCCTTGCAATAAGAAAAGAAACTTGGTACACTATTTGAGGAAAATTGAATAAAGACCTTATCAGATCGATGAGATAGAGGCGCAATTTGAAATGAGTAACCTATTTGAGTCACCAACAATGATAATGGGTGAAAGGATTAAATTGCCGAAGTGATTAAAAGGTAGGTACCCTTTTAGTTGCTGGTATATTGTTGAATAAATGATATACTGTCATGTCTTATACGTGGTGAGCTGTTGATCGACCGGAGGATAACGAGATAATTATTTATGTGCACAAGCGTAAATAACAGTAGTAGGTTATGTTCTATTGCTGTTATTTTTTTTTGTTGTTCAATAATTATAAAAATGAGCATTGAATGGTAAAAAAGCATGTATTCGTCTAGCTTCTAAGAAACGAACCTTGTGAAAGTACGCTATTGATCGGTTACTCTGATTAATTTACTTTAGTTGTGCGGTCTCAATTGTGCTTTTTAAATGAGTTATTGCATTTTTTGTCGAAAAATCGAGATTCGCTAGTGTTTCGCTTATAGATTGCCTGATTAAGGAGGCAAGAGATGTTGGCGTTTATCACAGATAACCGGCCATAAAACGTTCTGTTTCAAAATAGAGAGTAGAGATAAAACTATTCGTTTTATGTTAATTGTTGGATTCGATTAATTTTCATTATTTAAAACGCATGGTCATTAAACTTTTCTATCAAATGTTGTCATAGAGGATAATTTCAATTAGCCGATCTAATCGAGAATAAGATAAGTCATTATTCAAATTGAATGATTAGGAGGATTTCAAGATGGAAGGGACAATTTTCTCATTAATACCAGCAGTCCTTATGCTGATATTAGTGGTGTCTACACGTAAGATTTTTTTGTCTTTAGGTGTTGGCATCATCACAGGTGCTTTATTGATTAGTCGCTTTAATATAATTGAGGCAATTATTGATATAATCACTATCTTTCGTAATATTTTCTATAGTCCAGAAGATGGTTTAAACATGGGCAACTTTTATTTGTTGGGCTTTTTATTGCTACTTGGTATATTAACAGCTATCATGGCGGCTTCTGGAGGAAGTCAAGCTTTCGGTCATTGGGCAAGTAACCGTGTAAGAACAAGACGTGGTTCTCAGCTTGTCCCAGCATGTTTGGGGGTATTGATCTTTGTGGATGACTATTTTAATGCCCTTTCAGTTGGACAAGTCTCACGTCCTGTCACAGATCGACAACGTATATCTAGAGCAAAATTAGCTTATATTATTGATTCTACTTCTGCACCGATTACTGTAATAACACCGATTTCTAGTTGGGGGGCCTATATTATTGGAACGATGGGTGGCATTTTTGCTGCCAATGAAATCATTGATTATCAGCCTTTAGAAGCATTTATACGGATGATTCCGCTAAATATGTACGCATTTGCTTCTATGTTAATGGTGTTTATTGTGGCATGGTTTAACTTGAATATAGGATCGATGAAAATACATGAGGATCGAGCGGTTCAAAAAAACCAGCTCGTTGACCCAGAAAACGGGAGTGTCGCAGGTGATTTGAAGCAGGTGGTCGAGCCACACAAAGATGGTAAAGTGTTTCATTTAATTGTGCCTATTGTAACGCTTATTATTGCTACAGTACTTATGATGTTATGGACAGGCTATCTAGCTACAGAAGAAGCAATCACTGTGTTTTCTCTATTTGCGAATACAGATGTAAATATTTCATTGTTCTTTGGTGGACTTATTGCTGTTGTACTGTCATTTATTTTATACCATAAACAATCTCGCCCAAAGCATTCAAACCGATTTGTTATTATTGAAGGTATAAACTCGATGATGCCGGCGATCTATATTTTAATCCTTGCTTGGATGATTGGTGACGTCATTGACACGCTTGATACAGGTGGCTATTTAGCAAGCTTAGTTAATGATTTTTCTTTTAATATTCACTATTTACCATTAATATTGTTTGTCATCGCCGGGTTTATGGCATTAGCGACTGGAACTTCGTGGGGAACATTCGGCATTATGTTGCCAATTGCTGCACAGGTTGCAGTAGAGATAGGTCCAGCTGTTGTCTTACCCGCAATGGCAGCAGTACTTGCTGGATCTGTATTTGGAGATCACTGTTCACCTATCTCTGATACTTCGATTTTATCATCAACTGGTGCAGGTTCTCATCATATTGATCATGTGTTGACACAATTGCCTTATGCTTTTATTAGCGCGATTGCATCAATTATAGGCTATTTCGTTTTTGCTTGGACTGAAATGGCAGTTGTCTCTTTACTAGCAACCTTGATGGTTGTAGTGGTTATATCAGTCATTATCAGTTTTATCACAGATAATCGTCCGTAAACCAGCCCCGTAAAATAGAGAGTGGAGCAAATCAATTGAGGTGGTTGTTCGGATTCACTCAACGAACCTGCAATCCGTGAGCGGGTAAGATCGTAGACTAAAACCGCCACGTCCTTAAGTAGGATTACAGACTAAGACCGCCACGTCCTTAAGTAGGATTACAGACTAAGACCGCCACGTCCTGTGGCAACGTCTGCATGACCTACGTGCTGTAGCCCTCCGCCCACGGATTGAAGGCACGTTTTATGCAAAAAGCGGCTACCTAGTGAAGTAGCCCTTTTTTCTTTAAAGCTAAGATATAAAAGCACTTGCTCATTTCTAACTTATCATATAATAATTATTATAAAAACCTTTGACATAAATGCTTACAATCGTTATAATCATTAAATGTCAGAAAAAAATAAATATTTATACGATCGGTTAGGAATTCTTTATTATTTGTTTTTATCCAGCTTATTATAGTCAGAATTTTCTTACTTTATCGTTCAGAAGGGGAGTTTAGTTATGGAAAACCGTTCACAATGGGGAACGCGTCTTGGCTTTTTGCTTGCTGCTATGGGTTCTGCTATTGGTTTAGGAAACATATGGCGTTTCCCAGCTACAGCATATGAAAATGGAGGAGGCGCGTTCTTTATTCCATATTTGTTTGCGTTACTTACTGCTGGGATTCCGATGTTAATTATGGAATATACGATTGGCCATAAATATCGCAGTTCAGCACCACGCGCATTTAAACGGATAAGTAGCGGTATGGAATGGATAGGTTGGTGGCAAGTAGCAATTTCGTTTGTTATTTCTACTTATTATCCAATCATTGTTGCATGGGCGATTATGCACACTTATTTTTCGTTCAATCTATCATGGGGAACAGATGTATCTGATTTCTTTATAAATGACTTTTTAAAAGTGTCTGAAGCTGGTGTGTTTGGTTCAATGGTTCCCAATGTGTTGATCCCATTGCTAATTGTTTGGTTGATTGTATTTGTTATTTTATTTAGAGGCGTAAAGAAAGGCATTGAATTAGCCAACAAAATCTTTATTCCTTTACTCATTATAAGCTTTTTATTAATCGTCGTTCGTGCGCTAACCTTACCGGGGGCGCTAGATGGATTGGACACGTTCTTTGCACCAGATTGGTCAACGATTACGAATGGTTCAGTTTGGGTTGCTGCCTATGGACAAATCTTTTTCAGTTTATCGATAGCTTTTGCCATCATGATTACCTTTTCGTCTTATTTGCCAAAGACATCTGATATTACAAACAATGCCTTTATTACGGGTTTTGCCAATTCATCATTTGAATTATTAGCTGGTATTGGTGTGTTTGCTGCTTTAGGGTTTATGGCTAATCAAACAGGTCAACCAGTTGCTGAAGTTGTTGAGAGTGGTGTTGGGTTAGCATTTATGGTGTTTCCAGAAATTATTAGTCAAATGCCAGCCTCAGAATTTTTCGGTGTATTATTCTTTGGCTCACTTGTGTTAGCAGGTTTATCTTCGATGGTATCTATATCAGAAACATATATAGCCGGCTTACAAGAGAAATTCAATATCTCTCGAAAAAAGGCCGTGGCAATTGGTGCTGGTGCATCGGCATTACTTTCATTATTCTATGCTAATCAAGGCGGACTTAATCTATTAGATACAGTGGATTACTTTATTAACAATTATGGAGTAGCACTCGTTGGATTATTTGAAATTGTTGCAATTGCTTGGTTTGCAAGAGAAATTAATCAATTACAGCAACATGCCAACAGTGTATCAGATATTAGAGTCGGTCAATGGTGGAAATTTTCATTGCGCGTCATTACACCGATTGTACTAGGTTACATGATGCTACAAAACTTAAGAACAGATATGACTACTGCTTACAGCGAGTATCCAAATGAATTTTTATTTAATTTTGGTTGGATGGTTGCCATTTGTGCAATGGCTTTCGGTGCATTTATGGCGATGAAGAGATGGCCGAAAGAAGACAACCAGTAGGAAAAGGAGAGGTATTTATGTCAATATCTGCTGTAGTTATGATGATTATAGGTATAACCATTATTTGGGGCGGACTTGCATTAAGCATATCACATGCGGTAAAGTCGTCAAAACAATAAGAAATAAAACAAGTGCCGTTAAAAGCTATTAGCTTGAACGGTACTTGTTTTGTTTACTATGTTTATTAATTAGTAAAATCAATTGGCTAACCTTGTTTACTTACCCTTTAAATAAGGTCATGTTCAGCTGTCATTAATTAATTTTCCCATTTCCGTAAGAATGGATAAGGATCAAATGCCCACTCATTTTCACCATTATCTTTGTACATACCATAATGTAAATGAGGTGGAAATTTACCTGATGTACCAGGAGGTCCATAACCAGAAGAGCCCACGTAGCCAATAACATCACCAGGCTCAACGATGTCACCAACTTCTCGGTCTTTTTCAAACCCATTTAAGTGTGCAAAATAATGATAAACGTTATTAAGGTCCCGAATCCCCAGTCGCCATCCTCCATAGCGATTCCAACCCATAATTTCAATTGTACCATAAGTAGTTGCTCTAACAGGGGTACCGTAATCAGCAAAAATATCTGTTCCTTCATGAATTCTTCTACCACCGAAACCTCTCGCATCTCCCCATGTACTTCGGTAACTGTAGTTGAAGTGTTCAGGCACTGGAAAAGCACGATCCGTTAGTTCAATGGTTTGATAAGTTTCGTAAATCTTTGCATTTTGAACAATGGTCTTAACAGCAAGTGGTCTTTGATAATGCTCCCAAAGTGCAAGGTGAATATCATTTTTAGATAGCCCATACGATAAAATATAATCTGCCATCGTATACAATTGATCCTCTGGGTTGTCAATCTGAGCTTCTCCATCCCCATTTCCGTCTTTTCCAATCCCATTGTGAATGGTAACGCTAGTTATAGACGGATCATGATTTAGATTCGATACACCATACCAATCTGTTTCCGGAAAAGTGATCGCCACTAATTCTTTTTCATCATGAATTTGCCTTTCATATTGATCAATAGCAGCTAAATAATACCAAGGAATAAGGGTAAGACTTTCTGTTTTCTTATATAGTGTCAGCCGATCTACTGGCTTATGCTCTTCATCAGCAGTTAAATGAGGGATAGGCAACAGACTTGATATTAGAAATATGGCAATGAGATATTTCTTCATAACTTTTTCCTCCTCATTGGCTTAATAGACTTAATATGCACCTATTTGATAAAAAAATGAATACAAATATTCACCAGTGATGTTTTCTTAACACAACTAGTCGAACGATAAATAATTATGCTAAAATAATTATAGACTTAAAATGACGAGTAGAAGGAGTACAAATGATGCTAGAAGTGGAAGTGGAAGGACAAACTTATCAAGTTGTTGAGAATTTCAAAGATGGCTTTCAAGAAAAGGCATTTGTTGAACGATTTAGTGATATTCTAACCAAATATGATTTTATTGTTGGAGATTGGGGTTATGAACAATTAAGGCTAAAAGGATTTTTTGATGATCAAAATACGAAAGCAAGCTTTGATACGAAAGCAAGTACAATAGATGATTATTTATATGAATATTGCAATTTTGGCTGTGCCTATTTTATTGTCAAACGTATGGGATGATGTAATAAAAGCGCTAAGCAATTATCGTTGCTTAGCGCTTTTATGAACTCTACGCACAAAAAGTAAGTGTATAAAGTGGAAAGTAGCTTATTCATTAATAGTGATTGGATGATCAGTCTAATTCTTCATCGTTTGCTTCACTATGTGCCAGCCTACTTGATGCTGAAGCTGCAATAGCACCCACAATATCGTCAAGAAATGTATGACACATGCCCGTCGATTTATCATTTAATTTTTTTAAAATGCCAGGTTTTTGCTTGTCAATGTATCCGTAATTGGTGAAACCGATTGATCCATAAACATTAACAATGGATAAAGCGATAATTTCGTCAACACCATATAAACTTTCGTCTGTTTCAATCGTTTCTTGTAATGGTGAGGCTAGCTTTTTTTGTTCAGCTAATACATCAAGCTGAATCCCAGTAATAACTGCATTTTGAACTTCGCGTTTCCCTAAGACTTTATCAACATTTCTAATACAGATGTCCATCTCTAAGGTTTCATGGTAAGGCGATTGAAGATAGTATACGAGTTCCCCGATGTCTTCAAGTGTCACCCCGCGATCCTTAAGCCATTGACGCGCTTTCTTTTCTAACGCTGTTTTTGGTTTTTGTTCTGACATATGATCCCATCCATTCTAATAAGAAATTCTATTTTAATAATATACCCGTCCAGATTATGAATAAAACGGAAAAGCTGAATAATTATATAATATGTTGAAATAAATAATAAAGCAAATGACAGTAATGTTTTTTTCTGAAATTTAAGTAAATTTAAGCTTGAATCTCTTTTAAGCAACAGGTATAATGTCCTCTATAGATAAACATATGTTCACTTACAGAATACAGGGGGAGGCTTTTTGAATGGATAAGATTAGAGTAGGTCTATGTGGATTAGGCACAGTAGGAACTGGTGTTGTTAAGGTACTAGAGAACCATCAAGCTCGAATTCAACACAAACTTGGTTGTGATGTTGAAATTGTAAAAATACTTGTGAATGACGTGAATAAGCCAAGAGACGTGGTTATTGATACCAATTGGTTAACTGCTAACCCTGATGAACTCGTTAATAATGATAATATTGATGTTATTGTGGAGGTCATGGGAGGCATTGAAGATACAAATACCTTGCTTGAACAGGCTTTAAGGCAAGGGAAGCATATTGTGACCGCTAATAAAGATTTAATGGCAGTATACGGTCAAAAGTTACTACGACTAGCTAAAGAAAATCATTGTGATATTCTTTATGATGCCAGTATTGCTGGGGGAATCCCAATTGTTCGCACATTAGTTGATGGATTGGCCTCAGACCATATTGAGAAAGTAATGGGTATTGTGAATGGAACAACAAATTATATTATGACTAAAATGACTGACGAAGGTCTTGATTTTGATCAAGTTTTAAAAGCGGCACAAGAACTTGGGTTTGCCGAAGCCGATCCAAGCTCAGATGTTGATGGGGTGGATGCAGCAAGGAAGATGGCTTTGCTAGCAAATCTAGCTTTTAAAATGGAATTAACCCTTGACGATGTTGATGTTAAAGGTATTCGTCAAGTGACACAAGATGATATCAATTTTGCTAAAAGTTTAGGATATACGATTAAGTTGATTGGTATTGCTTCAATGCACGAACATAAAGCAGAAGTAACCGTTGAACCGACTTTATTACCTAAAGATCATCCGTTGGCACTGGTTAAAAATGAGTTTAATGCCGTTTATGTTCATGGTGAAGCCGTCGGAGAAACGATGTTTTATGGCCCTGGCGCGGGGAGTATGCCAACAGCAACTGCCGTTGTCTCGGACTTGATGGAGGTCGTTCGTAATATAAGATTGGGTATTAGCGGTAATGCGTACATCGATCCACAATTTGAACGTCAATTAAAAGCCGATCATGAGCGATTTTCACGCCATTTCATTCGGTTGGATGTCGAAGATCAAGCAGGTGCTTTTCAAGAAATTACCAATATATTTTCTGATCAGCATGTCAGTTTTGCTAAAATTCTTCAGTTACCAGGAGAAAAAGAGGGTCGTGCTGAGATTGTGATGATTACCCATAAAATAAGTCAAGAGCAATTATTGAAAAGTTTACAAGCATTAGATAAATTAAATGTAGTGAAACGATTAATTAGTCACTACCGTGTTGATGGGGAGGAATAAGATATGGCTTGGCAAGGATTATTAAAAGGATACAAAGAATTTTTACCAATTAACGATAATACACCACTGATTAGCTTGCATGAAGGAAATACACCGTTAATTAAATTGGAGAATCTCTCTAAAAAGTATGGTGTGGAAGCTTATGCCAAGGTTGAAGGGATTAATCCAACGGGTTCTTTTAAAGATCGTGGGATGGTGATGGCAATGGCTAAAGCTATCGAGGAAGGCTCGAAAACGGTTATCTGTGCTTCCACAGGTAACACCTCCGCCTCTGCTGCTGCTTTTGCGGCTAGAGCTGGTTTACGCGCTATTATCGTTATTCCAGAAGGTAAAATTGCCCAAGGGAAATTGGCACAAGCAGTTATGTACGGTGCAGAAATTTATTCGATCAAGGGTAACTTTGATGATGCTTTACGTATGGTCCGGAAATTAGGAGAGAAAGACGATATCACTCTGGTAAACTCCGTTAATCCGTATAGAATAGAAGGGCAAAAAACCGCAGCATTTGAAATTTGTGATGTATTAGGAGAAGCGCCCGATTATTTATTTATTCCAGTTGGTAATGCGGGTAATATTACTGCATACTGGAAAGGTTTTAAAGAATATCATGAAAAGCAAGCAACTGGATTACCTAAGATGATGGGCTATGAAGCAAGTGGAGCAGCAGCAATTGTTCATGATCGTGTATTTGAAAATCCCGAAACTGTTGGAACGGCTATACGAATCGGCAACCCAGCGAGTTGGAAGCAAGCTGTCGCTGCTCGTGATGAATCACAAGGAACGATTGATGAGATTACCGATCAACAAATGATAGCTGCTTATCAATGGATGGCAGCAAATGAAGGGATATTCGCAGAACCTGCATCTAATGCCTCGGTAGCAGGGCTATTTAAAGCTTTAGAACAAGGCAAAGTGCAATCAGGTGCCAAAGTGGTTTGTGTCTTGACCGGAAATGGATTAAAGGATCCAAATATCGCCATAGAGTATAGCAAAATTAAGCCAACAGTACTTGATAATGATGAAGAACAAGTGATAAAGGAAATCTTGGGTAGGGTTCCCTCATGAGTTGGACAATAAAAGTCCCTGCAACAACAGCAAATTTAGGGGCTGGCTTTGATTCGATCGGTATGGCTGTAAATCTATTTTTAACCTTAACTATTCGTGACGCAACCGACTGGTGTTTTATTTCTAAATCGCAACACTTAGCTGAGCTTCCGAGTGACGAAACCAATTTTATCTGTCAAATTGCAAAGAAAACGGCCAAGCGCTTTAGTGATAAGGAACTGCCTGCTTGTCATGTAGAGTTGAATAGTGATATTCCATTAGCACGAGGGTTAGGGAGCAGCGCGACCGCGATCGCCGCTGGAATTGAATTGGCTAATCAATTGCTGGATTTAGGCTTAACTGATCAAGAGAAAGTGTTATTTGCTACTGAAATAGAAGGTCATCCTGATAATGTAGCCCCTGCAATCTTAGGGGGCTGTGTTATTGGTCATTATCACCAGACTTTAGATACGGTACGTATTCCTATTCATCATTTAGACCTTTTAACACTGATACCGCCATTTGAATTAAAAACATCGGACGCTCGAGCCGTCCTACCCAATACGTTTTCGTATCATGATAGTATTAAAGCAAGTAGTATTGCTAATGTAAGTGTTGCAGCCATTTGCCAAGGGGACTGGGAGTTGCTTGGTCGGCTAATGAAAAAAGATTTATTTCACCAACCGTATCGGAAGAAGTTAATCCCCCATTATAATAAAGTAGAAACGCTTTTAGCAGAACATGCTTATGGCATCTATTTAAGTGGGGCAGGTCCAACCATGATAGCATTGACAACAGAAGAAAAGATCGCTACAAAAGTGGCGACATGGAAAGAAACGATACAAGATATAGAGTGGAAAATATTAAAACCCGTTAATAAAGGAATAGAAGTCATTCTATAGAACACCCGCCTCACATTCACCGGCAGAGCTCCTTAGTTGATATATACTAAGGAAAAGACTTGATGTGAGGTTTTTATTTTTTCTTTTCTATACCAAATATACTTAAATACTTTGCTTTATCACAGATAACCGTTTGTAAAACGCCTCCGATTGAAGGTTAACTTTGTTTGACATCTTTTTAAGATCATGTTAAATTTAAAATAAATCAACCCTACCTGGGTATAGTTTTTTTATAAATGTAAATGATTGTTAGATAAAAAGGAGCTAATTATATGGAAAATTCAAAAAAGAACGTGCAGGAGGTTTGGAAGATAGAAGGTATGTCTTGTAGTAGTTGCTCATTAAATATAGAAAAAAAATTGAATAATACTAACGGTATCATAAAAGCTACCGTTAATTTTGCTGCTGAAAAGGCGCGAATTGAATTCGATGAAGCAATTATTAGCAAAGAAGAGATTGAACAGGTTGTTGAAGATTTAGGTTATCGAGCCATTCCAAAGCAACAACGAACTGATATAAAGACAACGTTAAAAGTAAATGGTATGACTTGCACGGCATGTGCTAATCGCATTGAAAAGGGGATAAACCAACTTGAAGGTGTAAATCAAGCCGCCGTTAATTTTCCCGCTGAAAAACTAACGGTTGAATATGATCCAAATCAAGTGAGAATTTTTGATTTACAAGAAAAAGTCGATCAATTAGGCTATCAATTGTTAGTTGAAGATAATCAAGATCAGCAAGCTGATGAAGATGAACAGAAAATAAACAGGGCAGCACGATTAATGTTTATCTCAATTGGGCTATCAAGTCTGATTATGCTTATGATGGTTATTCATATGTTTATCTGGCCGATTCCAGGTTATCTCCCTATTGTTGCGCTGTTAGGTGCTCCTGTTGTATTTGGTACTGGTCGACATGTTCATGTAGGTGCTTTTAAAGCTTTAAGAAACAAAAGTCCGAATATGGATGTACTCGTGATGCTCGGATCACTACTACCCTATCTAGTAGGCTTAATGGGATTATTTTTGCCAATTCAAACATTTATTGAAATGGCAACAACAATTATGACTTTTCATTTAATTGGAAAATATCTTGAGGTGCGCGCAAAAGGGAAGGCATCACAAGCGATTAAAAAATTACTTGAGATGGGGGCTAAGACAGCAAAAATTTTAGTCGATGGTGAAGAAGTAGAAGTTTCAGTAAAAGAATTACAAGCGAATGATATTATGATTATTCGTCCAGGTGAAAAAGTACCTACCGACGGTATTGTTGTTGAAGGTAACGGCTTATTTGATGAATCAATGGCGACTGGAGAGTCTATGCCCGTTAAGCGCCAGCAAGGTGATGAAGTGATTGGAGCGACCATTAATCAGCAAGGTTTAGTTAAAGTGAAAGTAACAAAGGTTGGTCAAGACACATTTTTATCTCAAGTTGTTAAAATGATGGAAGAAGCACAAGGTTCTAAGGTTCCGATTCAAGAGTTTGCCGATCGGATCACGGGTTATTTTGTTCCGGTGATCATAATCTTAACGATCATTACCTTTATTTCTTATCTTGTCTTTCCTGATTTTCATCAAGCGATTATTGATTGGGGCGCACAGTTCTTACCATGGATCAATCCTGATCTTACCCCACTAACGCTAGCATTTATAACAGCAACAGCCGTTCTCGTTATTTCATGCCCATGTGCACTTGGATTAGGAACACCAACAGCACTTATGGTTGGAAGCGGGATGGGTGCCGAACATGGGATTTTAATTCGAAATGGAGAAGCTATTCAATCATTTAAAGATTTAGATATGATTGCATTTGATAAAACCGGAACGATTACAAAAGGGAAGCCAGAAGTAACGGATATTTTATTAGCTGATGGGGTAGCTGAAGCAGACTTTTTATATTATGCGGGAACGATAGAAAAAGGTTCAGAACATCCATTAGCACATGCTATTGTAGAAAAAGCCAAATCAAGTGACAGACGACTAGATGATGTTGAAGCATTTACCAATCAGGTTGGTATGGGTGTACACGGATTAGTTAATAAAGAGCAAATTTTTATTGGCAATCGAAAACTAATGGACGAAAACGATATTGATTATAGCGAACATCAGGATGCATTAATTCGTTTAGAGAATGAAGCAAAAACCGCTATGCTTGTCGCTAAACAAGATCAATTACTCGGTGTCATTGCCGTCGCCGATCCCATTAAAGAAGATTCGGTTGAAGCAATTGCTAAATTAGAGAAAAAAGGGATCAAAACAGCGATGATTACAGGTGACAATGAGCGAACAGCGCAAGCAATCGCTAGAAAAATTGGGATTAGTCATGTGATTGCGGAAGTATTGCCAGATGGTAAAGTTGCTGAAGTGAAACGACTACAAGAAAATCACCAAGTCGTGGCGATGGTAGGCGATGGTATCAACGATGCTCCAGCACTAAAACAATCGCAGATTGGAATAGCAATCGGAACAGGGACAGACATTGCCATTGAAGCTGCTGATGTTACCTTAGTGCGAGGTGAGCTGAGTGGGATTGTCTCTGCTATTACGTTATCACAAGCTATATTCCGTAAAATTAAACAAAATTATTTTTGGGCATGGTTTTATAATGCGGCTTTCATACCCGTAGCTATGTTAGGTTTGTTACATCCTATGATTGGAGCTGCAGCAATGGCAGTCAGCTCGCTAAATGTCATTTATAATTCCTTGAGACTAAAACGAATTAACATTAATCCCATAGAGTAATTTATAATAAATGCTTAAACCATTGATATCAGAAGATATTGATGGTTTTTTATTTATTAGAAGTTAATGATCTCGACAGAAAATCAATATTTATTTATTAAATTTGATTTCTACAACTAAAAATAAGGAGTGAATTAACATATGGTAGAACTTATTTCTTTTGGACCATTCACATTTTATTTCTTTGGATTAATGATTGGTATAGGTATCGTTCTAGGGACGTTATTATTAAAAAAACTTGCAGAAAGAGAGCAAGTTGATTTCAAAAGACTATTTGATATTGGATTATATGCATTTATCGGCGGGATTATTGGTGCGCGTATCTTTTATATTGTATTCTATAATCCGACTTATTACTTTGCAAACCCAGTTGAGATCTTTATGATACATCGAGGAGGTTTATCGATCCATGGTGGACTATTTGCTGGATTACTTACAAGTTTTTATCTACTTAAACGATATCGGTTACCTATATGGAAAGTATTAGATATTGCAGCGCCGGCACTAATATTGGCTCAAGCTGTTAGCCGTATTGGTTGTGATGTTTTTGGCAGACCTTTAAGCAACAATTGGCACTGGGGCGTGATGTTTAATGGAGAATACTTACACCCCGTACAAGCCTATGAATTTATACTCAGTTACTTATTGTTAGGCTACTTATTATGGCTTTTTTATAGAAAAGTGTATCAAGGTCAAGTTTTTTTACACTATTTAATCGGTTTTATGTTGATAAGATCGTTTGTTGAATTTTTCAGAATAAACCCTTCGGTAGGGGGATTTGTTAGTATAAGTCACTTGTTAGGTTTAGCATTCATTATTTTAACTCTCGGGTTAATAAGTTACTGTCGGAAAAATAGTCGGTTACCGAAATCAGATAAGCAAATACCTGCGAAAAATTATTACTATACGGTTATCATTATAGGAACTTTAATAATAGTTTCTTTATTTATCTATTATGGCGTACACACGTTAATGTAAGGTAATCTAATTATGAAAATGAAATTTAAAATAGGAGATATAATATTGATGTTTATATTATTTTTGCTATCTCTTATTCCGACTTTATTATTATATAATCGAGCTTCATTAAATCAGCCTGTAAGTGCTACTATTCAAGTCAATCAAAATGTCATACGGGAAATAGACTTAACCGATCCCGATAAGTTGAAGATGGTTGAAATTCCAGAGATTGCATGTAATGAAGATGGTGTTGAAATAAAGAATCGTGCGGTTCGTATACGTGATTCAAGTTGTCCAGATCAGATATGTGTTCAGACTGGTTTTATTTCTGAGCCTAATCAAGTCATTATTTGTTTACCACATCGTGTGGTTATTGAGTTAACGTTCAATGACAGATATGAAGATGTTATTAGTTATTAGATCGTAACATAATAAAGCAACTAACCTGTAATCCTATTGTTATGATTTATGCACAAAATCTCCACACTTCTAAACTAATCTATTAAATAGAAAATTAAAAGATTAGTTTAAGGAGGAATAAATAGTGATTGTGCATCAACGATACCGCCTATTAATTTTATTTACTTTATTAATAGCTATATTTCCTATAGAAATCATTGGCGAAGAAACGGGGAGTTTGGATCAAAGCATTACAGAAAAACAAGAAGAAATAGATGAACTTGATCAAGAAACAGAACGCATTTCAGAAGAACTAGTGCGTATGAATGTTGATTTGCTTGAAAAAGACAAAGAACTTGGTCAAATTCAACAGGATATTGACAAGGCAGAACGTGAAATAAGTGAAACAGAACAAGAAATTGAACAATTGAATGATGAGATGCAAGAATTAGAGAATCGAATTGAAAAACGTGAAGAGATAATGGGTAATCGACTTCGAGCAATGCAACAAAATGATAGTAACTGGGGATATATTGAAGTTTTATTAAGTGCTGAAGGCTTCCTGGATTTTATCTCGAAGTATACTGCAGTTTCAACGATTATCGAACAAGACCAAAACATTTATCAAGCGCAAGAGGACGACTTGAAAGACCTTGCTCATATCAAGGAAGAAATAAGTGAGCAGCAAAATCAATTGGAACAGCAATTAATAGACTTAGAAGAAGATAACGAAAATTTAGCAGAACAAATCGATGAAATGGAACAAGCAGAAATAAGATTAGAACAAGAATTGGAGACTAATCAATTAACGTTAGAACAATTAGAAATAGAACAAGAACAGTTAGAAAAAGAGAGACAAGAAGAACAACAATTGGCTTTATTGTCCCAGGAAGAACCGAATAATGACCGATCTAGAGAGAACAATACCGCTCAAGGTGATTCAAGGCGACCATCAAATGCCCCGGCAGGCAATACGGATAGTACATTTATTTGGCCTACAATTGGAGGTGTGATTACTTCATACCAAGGTCCACGTTGGGGAAGTTTCCATAAAGGAATTGATATAGCTCGACCTGATGATTATTCGATTTTGGCAGCTGATGGAGGAATAGTTACATTTTCGGGTTGGATAAATGGGTATGGAAACACGATTGAGATTGATCACCAAAATGGATACACCACCCAATATGCCCATTTAGAAAGCAAACATGTAAATGTAGGGCAACAAGTGAATCAAGGTGATGTGATCGGAATTATGGGAACAACCGGAAGATCAACTGGTATTCACCTTGATTTTGAGGTTTATTATAATGGTGAACTCCTTAATCCAATTGATGTTTTACCTTAAAGTTTAACAGGAACAAAAGTGGATTGGTAAAAGTAAAAAACAGGTCAAATGCGAATGATCCGTTAACTGCAGATAATCATCCGTAAATGGCTTGCCATAGAATAAAGGAAGCTCATCGATAGTCAAAAGGCTTATTAAAGGGAGTATATTTTCTTTGTGGGTATGTGATAAACCTATAGATTCTAACATCATTGGAAGTAATATTAACTGTGTGCGTAAGAAATGTCTACGATTTCTTATTCACACAGTTTTTTTATTTGGTAGAATAATTATAAAGATAAAGGCGTTAATCGTTAGGTGATTAACATAAATGAAATTTATTAAAAGATATGCAAAAATTAATTTTTCTCTATGAGTGAGGACGGTGAAGAAAGTGGGAATTGATTTTCATAGTAAGGACAACAGTAAAACTTATACAACTCGACTTGCTGATATTTCGTGGATTAGAGAAGTAAAACAACTTTTACCTATTGGGAATGTATCTAGAGCATTAGACATTGGTTGTGGTGGGGGGATTTATACTAAAGCATTAGCAGACATGGGAATAAGCTATGTTACAGGTGTGGATTTTTCCGAATCTATGCTTGAAGGGGCAAGGGAAAATTGCAAAGAGTATAAAAATATTTCTTTTGTTCAGGGAAACGCTTTTGAAACGGGTTTAGGAAGTAACGAATATGATTTGCTAGTTGAAAGAGCATTAATCCATCATATGAAGGATTTAAATGCTTGTTTTGCAGAGGCATTTAGATTATTGAGAAACGGCGGATTTTATTTGGTCCAGGACCGCACGCCAGAAGATTGTGTAATAAAGGGTGATGCTAATCATATTAGAGGTTACTTTTTTGAACGATTTCCAAAATTGACTCAAAAAGAAACGAGGCGTAGACATAGGAGTCAAATTGTAATAAATATGATGCAAGAAGCCGGATTCAAGAATGTTAAAGAAGTTAAACTGTGGGAGATTAGAAAGGTATATGATAATAAAGGGCAGTTATTAAAAGACTTAAGAGAAAGAGCTGGAAGAAGTATTTTACATGAGTTAGATGATGAAGAGTTGGGCGTGTTAATAAAACATATAGATCGTTCATTACACAGAGATACTAATATAGTTGAAAAAGATAGATGGACAATTTGGATAGGGGAAAAATAGATGGTAAGCGACCGTTTGTGAAAGAAGTTGTCGCTTTTCAAATTGAAGAAACGTGAGATTAGCACAAAAGCACTTATAAAAACATATCGGGGAGGTGGAAAAGAAGCTATTTTTTGATATTGGTGCAATCTTACTTGACCATGATAGAGCAGAGTAAATGGGAGCCATTGAGTTTTTAAAAGAAAATAATAAAGAATTAAAACTTAGTTGATCTGAGTTTGTTAAAGAAGTTATGGTAAAGGAACAATTATCCTTAACCTTTATTATAAATCTTTTTAATTTAAGCGTTGTTTACTTCTGATGAAAAGAAGAGGATATCATCTTACATCTTGAACGGTACAGCACCCTTTTTTATTCAAGTAAAGGGAGCGATAGTATAAAAGGCTGTCGCTGCTCTTATGTAGTTTAAGGGGAGGTTAAATTGTACGACAACTTGTGGTAAAGGGACATGAACTCCATCTTCTAATATATTACACACCCTTTAATCGACTTTACAAATGCCGTAGTAAGTATATATTCTAGCTTTAGAAAAAGAGCATTCCCTAACGAGAACACTCTTCTAAAAGTCTTGTATTTACGAAAGAAAGAACTTGAGAGTAAATGTAAAGGTAGCCATATTCAACAATGATCATGAATTAACTATTAATTCATGACCACCGTAATGAACGTGTGTTAAAGTATTTAGAATAACTTACACCCTTTTCTTAACAAGCCTGAAGGACTCATCTATATAGGTAGGAGCTTATGAAAGGGAGTATATTTTCTCTGTAGGTATGTGATAAACCAATAGACTCTAAAATCAATCGTATTTACAGAATATATTTTTGTTATGTTCTGGGCTCTTTGCTCCATTTGTAACCAACACCCCAGACCGTGATAAAATAATCATCGATATTAAACCCGGTTTGCCGTATCTTATCGCGTATATTCCTCACATGTGAGTCAACGGTACGTCCTTCAGTGTGTGAATCGAATCCCCAAATTAACTCAATCAGTTGCTCGCGAGAAAACACTTGATTTGGCTTTCTCATTAAAGTGCCGATTAATAAAAATTCTTTAGGTGTAAGCTTGATAATGTGATGGCGATAACTAAGTTGATGTTGTTTTTCATTCCATAACAATCCATCAATTTCAATAGATAGTTGTGCCTGACTTCTTCTCAAGATAGCCTCAATCCGTGCTAAAAGCTCCTTTTCATCGAAGGGTTTTGTCATATAATCATCAGCACCGAGTTTTAAGCCTTTTACAATGTCATCCCCCTGGTCGCGTGCTGTAATCATTATAATGGGCGTATCTGAAACGTGTCGGATCCTTTTGCACAAGTCCCAACCTGTAATATTAGGCAACATAACATCTAATAATATAATGTGAAATGTTTGACTGCGTAGGATATCTTCTACATCTTCTCCTTTACTTGTTTTTGTGCATTTAAACCCATGAGGGGTCAAATATAATTCAAGTAAATCAAGCATTCTTTCTTCATCATCGACTAATAGTGCCCTTCGCATTTTATCTATTCCTTTCTTAGTTTAATTATCGTTTTAGTTCCGCTACTTCTTGTGCTGTGTACTTCAATCTCTCCATTATGAGCGGTTACTATTTGTTTAGCGATAGCTAAACCTAACCCTGATCCCCCACTCTTTCTTGCCCTAGATTGATCAGCACGATAGAGTTTATCAAAAATATAAGGAAGGTGGTCTTGATCAATACCTTGTCCATTATCTTCTATTGCTAATACAATAAAATGATCGGTATTTTCTGCATTTATTTTCAAATGATCAAATGGACTACCTGCATGTTTAAGGCAGTTATCAATAACAATAATAAGCACTTGTTTAAAACGTTTTTGATCTAACTGAAGCTCTATTTCTTTTGGGATATTTACTGTTAACGTGATACCTCGTTCTTGAAACGACACCTGGAAAAACTGAATGACATCACTAACAAGTCTGTGTAATTGGCCCCTTTGCGTACTAATCGTAAACTTATTTTGATCAGCTTGAGCGAGTTCGAATAAATTTTTGATTAGAAGCGTTAATCGATCACTTTCTTCTTGAATAATTCTTAAATATTTGTCTCTATCTAAGTCCGTTAAAGTATTTTGCTTAGTTAATATATCTGCATATCCTTTGATATATGTTAAAGGTGTTCGCAATTCATGGGCAATACTGGCTAAAAATTCATTGCGCTCATTTTTCAAATGAGTTAAATGGTTTGCTAAACTAGTAATAGCATCAGCTAGTTCTCCTAATTCATCGTTTCTGTTAACTGGTAACATCATCGAGGTTGTTTGGTTCTTGCTCAACATTTGAGTAGCAGCCTTCATGTCCAATAGAGGTTTTGATACCTTTCTAGATAAGATAAATAACGTCATAATAGTAAGAAGTAGTGACAGTATGCCAACGACTGTAAATTGAATGGCTAACGACTGAATATTTCCCTTCAATTGTTCAGTGCTCGTAAACATAAAAATAAATCCGTTGTTGTCTTGATCGACTTGAATAGGATTAACTGTAGCTAAATAATTGGCGTTCAACCAATCACTATTAATGATTTTTCCTTGCTGAGACAATTGGCTAAGATCAGTATTTAAAATAATATCCTCTACTTCAGACTCAATACCATTCGATTGAGCTAAGATTTCGTAATTGTGGTCTAATATAATGGCAATCAATGGTGAAGCTGATTCCATTAAAGCGACATGTTCTATTGTTTCTTCGTTAAAGTGTTCGCTTAAAACTTTGCTATGTGAGTGCCCACGTGTCCATAATTGATTGACAGCCTCATCTCGTTCATCTCTAGCTACAAAATTATACAAAGTAATAAATAAAATGGATTGAATAATAAAAATGACAATAAAAAAACTAATGGCAATTTTAATAGCAATTCTGTTTTTTATAATAATCCCTCCAATTACCTTAAAGATAAATAATAAATATCGATTTTTTGTGCAGAAAATGCAACATTGATTCATTTATCACAGATAACAGTTTATAAAGCCCTTGCAGGTTCGTTTTATTATTAGTCTTAATAGTGCAAATATAAAAGACTACTCACTTTTTGCGGTGAGTAGTCTTATCTTTTTAAAATACTTGTTCTATTTCTCGGACGCCTGGCACTTCTGCTACAAGGGCGCGTTCAATACCTGCTTTAAGTGTAATGGTTGAGCTAGGGCAATTCCCGCACGCTCCCATTAAGCGAAGACGAACAATGCCATCTTCAACATCGATTAATTCAACATCGCCACCGTCACGTAGTAAGAATGGACGTAATTTATTTAAAACTTCTTGCACTTGTTCTTGCATCATCCATCTACTCCTTTCTATCTTCCTTTAGACAGTATAACATTAATTTCTTACTTTAAGAAGTATTTAATTTCATACTATCTTCTAGCTTATAATTGCGTTCATTATAAAAATGTTAGTACGGTTTCCAAACATGTTGACTTGTTTTATAATGTATTAAAAGATATTCTCAAACAAAATAAACCTAGAAATGAGGTATTTACATGCAGTCTATTCCTTTTACAAAAATGCATGGTTTAGGAAATAGTTATATTTATATAAATACATTTGACGTTGATATACAGGAACAAGAACTCGCTTCATTAGCGGTAAAAGTAAGTGATTCGAATACCGGCATTGGTTCAGATGGACTGATTTTGATCACGCCTAGTGAACAAGCTGAAGTAGGGATGCGGATGTTTAATAAAGATGGTTCTGAAGGTAAAACATGTGGTAATGGATTAAGGTGTGTAGCGAAATATGCTTATGAACATGGCTTAGTAAAAAAAACACAATTTACTATTGAAACAAAAGCAGGGCTTGTAACTGCTAAAGTCCATCAACAGGGTAATATCGTCGAACATGTTACCGTCGATATGGGTGCACCGTATTTGAAACGTGGTGATATCCCCATGGAAGGTGTTCCAACAGTTGAGGTCATCTCAGAGCGATTTATCGTTAATGAAACTGTTTTGTCATTAACAGCGGTATCGATGGGGAATCCTCATGCGGTTTTCTTTGTTGAACAAATTGATCAGGCGCCATTATATGAATTAGGGCCCATCATTACTAACGATTCACGTTTCCCAGAAGGTGTGAATGTGGAATTTGTTGAAGTAGTTGATGCGCATGAAATGCACTTCCGTGTGTGGGAGCGAGGTTCGGGTGTGACACAAGCCTGTGGCACAGGTGCATGCGCGGCAGCTGTTGCAGCGATTTTAAATGGTTATGCTAATAAGGGTGAGGACATTACCATTCACTTAGCTGGTGGTGATTTAGTAATCCAATGGTCTACTGATAATCATGTGTGGATGACTGGCCCAGCAGTGACAACGGTAGAAGGTATGTTTATATTGACGTAAAAAGCGGTACATTTGAATTCAAGTTTGCTTTTGATTATACTGGTACTAATATAGATGCAGGAGGTTTAAAGAATATGGTACTGAATATTACAGACCAAGCTCGGAATCAAATAGAAGAAATGCTAAAGCAAGAGGACAATGATCAGGTTAGACTTCGATTTGGTGTAAAAGGAGGCGGCTGTAGCGGGTTAAGTTACTCGCTAGGTTTTGATGAACAAGTCGATGAACAAGTAGATATCGCTGATAACATCAATCAGATTCCTGTCACCATTAAAAAAGAAGATATCCCGATTATTAATGGAACAACCATCGATTTTAAACAAAATATGATGGGCGGCGGTTTCACGATCGATAACCCTAATGCTATTGTATCATGTGGCTGTGGTTCATCGTTTAAAGCGAAGGAAAGAGAAGGATCACCTGAAAATTGTTAAGCTTAAACTGATAATTTGCTAGGTTACTGTAAACCATCTTTGTATATAAATGGTTCTTTGTCAAATGACGTTGGTGAGAATTATTGCCGATTTTATAAGTGAATGTTTGTTTGATTAGGTGCATTTTGGGCTGATTTCGATTCAATAGATCTTAACTTAATTTAAATGTCTATCTACACGTAAATTCATACGGGTTCGGTCAGGAAGTGATGAGACTCCTGCAGGAATAGCACGAGCTGAAGATCCACTCATGTGCGCGTTTGGTGCGCACATGAGTTAGCTGAAGCCGTGCCTGCGGAAAGCGAATCACTGGATGACCGAACCCATTGCTATTTTTAGAGAAATAGAAAAGACGTTAACGAAAGTCTACCTCCATTACACAAACGCATGAAATGGAGAATTCCCTTCACCAACGTCAAATAGTATACAACCATATAAATGAAGTTCCAAAATAGAAAGAGTCATGATCGCATTATTACCGATGAGATCATGACTCTTTTGTGTTGCTATTCAAACAAACTGGTTGAGTGCTTCGGTTGTACTCTGGCCTCAGGTTCAATATAAGTTTTAGCGTTATTAACGGCGGTGGGTCCTTCACCAAAGCCAGTAGCAATGAGCTTAACTTTACCTGGGTATGTGCATATATCCCCAGCGGCATATATACCTTCTATATTTGTCTCCATTTTAGAATTGACAACGATGCTGTTTTTTTCAATCGTTAACCCCCAATCTTTTATTGGGCCAAGTGAAGAAATAAAGCCATAATTAACAATAACATCATCGACATCAATTGTTATTTCATCATCACCTTTAACTTTCTTTACTTTAACTTGTTCAATTGCATCACTACCAATCAGAGCTTCTGGAACAAATGGCGTTAATAAACGAACCGTTGATTGATGTAATTTTTCTACACTATGTTCGTGTGCTCGGAATTGGTCACGTCGATGGATAAGTGTCACTTCTTTTGCAATCGGTTCGAGCATTAAGGCCCAATCAACAGCAGAATCGCCACCACCGAACAGAACGACACGTTTATCTTTAAATTGCATCATATTATCGACAAAATAATGCAAGTTGCGATTCTCAAAAGCTGAAGCTTCTTTAAGGGCTAATTTTCTTGGCTGAAATGCACCATTACCTGCTGTAATAATCATTGTTTTTGTAAGGTGTTCTCCAGTGTTTGTTGTCAATTTATAAGTGCCGTCATCAAGGCGTTCAACATATTCAACTGCTTCTTCCAAACAGAAGGTAGGCTCAAACATACTTAATTGTTCGTGAAGATTATTTACTAAATCTTGTGCCCTAACCTTCGGAAATCCAGCGATATCATAAATGTATTTTTCTGGATATAAAGCGCTGAGTTGACCACCAATATGAGGAAGGCTTTCAATCACTTTAACACTTGCTTGTCTTAACCCACCATAAAAGGCTGTAAATAAACCAACAGGGCCTGCACCAATAATGGTTATATCATAAACTTTTCTTTCTGACATTTTCTAATCCTCCTGTTATTGCACTTTCAAAGTCACTAATCAATATTCTAACATACTTTATACCTTTTTTTACAAAAATAAACCTCAGTCATGTCAATAGCGTTCTCTAGTAATCAGCTAATCAGTTCTAGTGCGGGTTTTATTTGCTTAAGCAGGGAATACCAATTGAAAATGTTTACGAAAAAAGCTAAGATTGAAATGTGATGAAATAGTGAGGGAGAGAATAACCGCCTATTAAAAGGGGGAGAGAAATGAATCCGACTAAAATTGTTATTGTAGGTGCGGGTTTTGCTGGATTGACGGCAACCTTGTATTTACAAAAGAAACTTACTAAAGATAACGTCGTGATTACGTTAATAAATAAGCATCACTATCATTATCAAACCACTTGGCTTCACCGTAATGCGGTTGGTTTTTATTCAAACGAACGGTCGATGTTTGATATTGAGTCACTGATTCATTCCACATCTGTCTCTGTCGTAAAAGAAACAGTTCAGGATATTGATGTAAATAAACAGTGTGTGCGTACAGAAAGTAATATATATGATTATGATTATATGATCTTGGCCCTCGGCTCTGAAATCGATACCTTTCAAATCCCTGGCTTGAAAGAACATGCTTATTCAATTACGACATTAGCACAATCCAATCAATTGTATAACCGAATCCTTACCGTGTTAGAAGACTACAGTAAGACTGAAATGGAAAAACCACTCCATTTTGTTGTAGGGGGTGGGGGGTTTACTGGTGTCGAACTACTAGGGGAATGGGTTGATCAATTACCTAAGCTTTGTATAGAAGCAAATGTTGATCCGAATAAGATTAAGCTTATAGCTATTGAAAATCAACCGACTGTTCTCCCAGAGTTCGATCTTGAATTAGGTGAATATGCCATGCAACAGCTCGAGAAAAAAGGCGTTGAATTTCGCCTAGGTACAAAAATAAGGTCGATAAGTCGAGCAAATATAAAGATTGAACAATCAGGTCTCGTTGAAGATATCCCTGCTTCTTTATTTGTTTGGACTGCAGGTGTAAAAGGTAATCAGTTGATTGATAAATCAGCATTGCCTTCTAATCAAGGACGTGTGGAAGTCAACTGTGATTTAACAGCTCCGAATTATGAGCAAGTATTTGTGATTGGTGATGTTGCATTGGTTCGAGATAAAAGTGGGAAACCTTATTTGCCGAATGCTGATTTAGCCATTCAAAAAGGTAAAGTGGCTGCATATAATGTCATCGCTAAGCTAGAGGGAAAAAGCCAGATGAAGTCTTTTTCCTTTAAAAATCGTGGCACAATTGCCTCAATAGGTGCTAATGATGCAATTGGCTTAGTCGGAGAAGAAAGAAGAATTTTCGGTAAGTTTGCTTCAGTTTTAAAGAAAGTAGTGGATTATTTTTTTCTTTTTCAAATTGGCGGATGGTCTCTGGCTTGGAAACAATTTAGAAAAGCTAAATAATTGATCACAGATAACCGCCCGCCACAAAATTGAGAACAAAGGTCAATCTAATTAGGCGGACGCTAATTTCCTGATTCACTCAATTACCAATCAGTGGGGGAAGAGTGAAACTCCACTGATTGAAGTTTCGTTTTATTTTTTACGTATAATTTGATCAGATGATGTCTATGCTGAATGACCAAAGGAGTGAGCATAGATGATTAATCGATTGAAGAAGGTTAGCTATCCGCTATTTTTTACGATTCTTTTTGCACTTGCTTTGCTTACAACAACCATGGCGGTTACGAACCTAACATTTAATGATGTCTTTAGTGAGGTAAGCCTAAACAATAAGACAATAAGTCATGATTATACCGTCAAACAAATTTCTGTGAAGATAAAGTCAGATGTAATTGAAGCGTTTGAGATGAGTTTTCACTCAGATCCTTATGAGATTTAGTGAACAAATTCCATATTATTAAAGGATGAGAACTAAAAAATGCAGACTTTGTTAAGTCTGCATTTTTGTTATAACAGAACCCCTACCACAAAATAGAGAGCAGAGGTCAATCGATTGAGGTGGTGAAAAACGGATGCCTGATTCAGTCAACGAATCTGCAATCAGTGGACGAAGAACGAAAACGCCACGATTGGAAGATTCGTTTTATGTCAAATATTCAGGTGAATAGTGGATAAGCCAACAGTGCAAGTGTGATACCTGTTAATCCACCGAAAAATACTTCAATAGGTTGATGACCTAATAACTCTTTTAGCTCTTCTTTCTTCTCGAACTGTTTCTTTTTTGACCAATCTTTTACTTCATCAACAAAATATTGAAAATCTTTGACAAGCATGTTAAGTACGATAGCTTGCTCGCCGGCTTGTCTTCTAATACCGGTGGCATCGAACATAATAATAATACTAAAGATACAAGAAACAGCGAATATCCCAGATGCTATACCGTGTTCAATACCCACACCAGTGGTGACAGCAGCTACAGCAGCTGAATGACTGCTCGGCATTCCACCTGTACTAAAGACTAGGCCTGGTTTGAATTCTTTAGTAGCAATGTAATGTATCGGTACTTTGACACCTTGCGCAAAAAGAATAGCAAATAATGCAACAATTAATGGAAAATTTTCAAACAAAGCCAACCTTCAATCATCCTCTCTATCTCTGATAGATCTATATCGGTTATTATAGCATATTTAATTTGTGAAAGTCATTGTCCAAGATAAATACGCTCTGATCGGATAGTGAATTTAGTTAAAACAGGCTTTGTCATTAGAAAATAAACATCTTAGTTTGAACACGTTCATCACAGATAACCGTCCGTAAACCGCCTGTCACAAAATAGAGAGTAGAGCTCATCTATTTAGACGGGAGGTAACGGGCGTTCATGTCTTGATTCACTCAATCGCTTTACTGACTTCTGCAATGTGTTTTCGCTGTTCATAAATCATAACGTTTTTATATGTGATGTTTTAAAAGATAGACGCTGATGCATTCTCATAATAAGCAATGCAGCAATAAAAGCAAGACAAAGATCTTTAATTAGAAATGGAATCATACCTAACCAAGCTGTTAAATAAGTAATCTCAAGATTTAACCACGTGTTCATACCAATATACATATAAGTTACACCGACTAAATAATTTGTAATTACCCCAATTATAGCGATAGATGTACTTAATAATAAAGTTATGGTCGTTAGACGCTCAACTAAATAGCCTGTTACATAAGCCACTAAAATAAAAGAAAGTAAAAAGCCACCGGTATAATTAAAAAGTACAAATAATCCAGATTGCATTTGAGCAAAGACGGGAACACCAATTAAGCCTACAAGTGTGTAGGCAAAGATTGAAAATGCCCCTAATTTTTTACCTAACATGAGCCCCGCTAGAATACTGAAAAAAGTTTGCAGGGAAAGCGGTACAGATACCCCGCCTATTGGTACGGATAAAAATGGAAACCAATAAGTGATATTTGCTCCAATTGCCATTAAACAGATAAAAATCGCTCCATAACATAATTCTAAGGTTGATATTTTTTTCATCATTCTCTCCCTTTCTAATGTTAACCTTATATTTTAATGGTTAACAATACGTTTTAAAGTAGGGGAAGTTTAAACTTCCCCCTTTTGAAATTGTCGATTATTTTTTAAAATATCCTCTGTCTACTAACTTTTAATTGCTGCATCCAATGCGACTTCAATCATATCATTAAAAGTCGTTTGCCGTTCTTCAGCAGTTGTTTCTTCACCGGTTAAGATATGGTCAGACACGGTTAAAATAGCTAATGCTTGACGACTGAATTTGGCAGCTAGTGTATAAAGTGCAGTAGCTTCCATTTCTACAGCAAGTACTTGATATTGAGCTAGTTTCTCCAATAAGGCTAATCCGTTATCGCGGTAAAAGCTATCACTTGTAAAGACATTACCTACACGTAGGGCTAACCCTTTGTTGCTCCCTGTATCATATGCGGCCTTTAATAATTGAAAATCAGCGATAGGGGCAAAGTCAATGCCGCCAAATACCATGCGATTAACCTGTGAGTCTGTGGTTGAGCTTTGTGCTAAAATAACATCTCGGACATTGACATCTTTTTGAATAGCCCCACATGTTCCGACGCGAATTAATTTTTTAACATCATATTCTTGAATAAGCTCATTGACATAGATAGAGATAGAAGGGACGCCCATTCCTGTTCCTTGTACAGAGATCCGTTCACCTTTGTATGTACCTGTATAGCCATACATACCTCGTACTTCATTGTAGCATACAGCATTTTCTAAGAAGTTGTCAGCGATGTACTTAGCGCGCAATGGATCTCCTGGTAATAATATTTTATCTGCTATATCGCCTTTTTTAGCACCTATATGTGTACTCATATAAAGCAAGCCTCCTATATCCTTTAATAAAATAATTTTTAATTAGTGCAGAATAGAGAACTTTCTCCAAACCTAAGGTTTTAACTATTACGATGTAAAAAGTTCGTTACTGATTCTTATTTATTCCTTATTAACAAGAAATAAGCCCACCATTGAGGGAAGCTTCACTACATATTGATAAGTTATCATAATCGAATTTAGAATACAAATTATTTTTCATATTTTCTAGCTAGGTAATCGGGGAAAGCTTAACCTTTGTGAAAACGTTCTATTATTATGATTATTTCTATTTATTCCATGTTAAATTTCGTATATAATAACATTAATGAATCTATTTATGTAAAGAATGGATTGATTAATAACGTGAATCAGTTGGGAGGAATTAAAATGAAAGAGCAAACATTTACAATTACAGATGATACAGGTATTCATGCACGTCCTGCTACATTGTTAGTTAATAAAGCTGGTCAATATGAATCACACGTAGAAATGCATTATAATGGTAAATCAGTTAACTTGAAGTCTATTATGGGTGTCATGTCGTTAGGTGTACCTAAAGGTGCTCAAATTAAGGTTACAGTTGAAGGTGCTGATGAAGAGCAAGCCATTGAAGGGATTACTGAAGCGATCCGTGAACAATTAGGGGAATAATTGTTCACAGATAACCGTCCGTAAAACGCCCGCCTCAAAATAGAGTGTAGAGCTTATCTATTTAGGCGGGAGGAAGCGGCCGCTAATGTCCGGATTCACTCAACGGCCAATCCGCGGGAGAAGAACAAAAAACTTACTGGTTAAGGTTCGTTTTATGGTTAGCATCCAGTTATTACGTTGATATAACATCATGGTGAAAAATGGAGGGTTCGAGTGAACCCTCCATTTTTCATTTAAAACTATTTTATTCATATTTAACTTGCGTTGTTTGAAATGTCAAATAAGCCAGCACTATAAGCTTGCAATAGGGTTGTCTATACTGTTAGTTGTGTGATTAACCTATATCTCCTGTAGCCCTGAACCTCTGTCTGCTTAAAGTTAAAGTGCTTATATTTCAAATATCGCTGCCAACCGGTTCATTTACACCTTGTTTACTCTAGCGTCTAATGCTTTAATCATTTTATTAACACCTGTTTCTATATATGTGGTTGGACTAGCTAAATTGATCCTCATAAATCCACGTCCTTCTTCTCCAAAAGTTAAACCATTATTTAACCCTACCCGAGCTTCTGCTATCATAAATTGATTTAATGCGGTCTGATCAAGGCTCATGTTTCTACAATCCAGCCACATAAGATATGTTCCCTCGGGATGAATAGGCGTGATCTCATGTCTTTCTTGAAAGGTTTTTTCGACTAATTGCCTATTTTTATGCAATACCGTATATAGGTGATCAAGCCATTCTTCACCATGTTGATAGGAGGCTTCTAAAGCAGTAATCCCTAATGTATTTAAGGAAGATACGCCATAGTCCGCTAAAGCTTGTGTAATGTCCTGTCGGAGCTGTTTGTTCGCAATGACTGCATAGGAAACCTGTAGTCCTGCTAAATTAAAAGTTTTTGTTGGTGAAAAACAAGTAATAAGTTGATCCTCAATCGTTTGATCAATTGAACCGATCGGTACATGCTGAGCATCGTTATAAATAAGATCAGCATGAATTTCATCTGAAATAATAAGTACATGATAGCGTTTAGCAAGGCTGATTATATTAGCCAACTCTGTTTTCGTCCAAACACGCCCAACTGGATTATGGGGACTACACAAAATAAACGCCTTTACTCCGGATCTGAATTTTGCTTCTAAATCATCATAATCGATTGTATATCTTCCATTGTTATAAATTAATGGATTAGTGACTAATGTACGATTATGCTTTTTGACTATACTATGGAATGGCGGATATACAGGTGTTTGAATTAATACTTTATCGCCTGGATTCGTTTGCGTTAAAATAGCCATATGTATAGTAACAAGTACACCCGGGCTATATATAATGCTATCTGCCTCAATTGTCCAATTGTGTCTTCTTTTCAGCCATTGTTTTACTATTTGATTTAAGTGGCTATCCGTTATTGTATAGCCAAATACCCCATGATGAATCCGATCAATTAATGCTTGTTTAATGGGGGAGGCGATTTCAAAATCCATATCAGCTACCCACATCGGTTGTATATCACTAGAACCAAATACTTTTTCAGTCATATCCCATTTAACTGAACGTGTTCCTTGACGGTTTGGCAATTGCTCAAACGGCTCCATCATCTATCCCACTCCCTCGCTTATTTTGATTAATCATTATTTTCTAATTATTATAACATGTTTAACGTGGTATTTAGCTAAGATGTTTGAAGCAATAAAAATATCTTGTATATTCATGATCAGCTATGATAAAATTAATAATTGCGTATAAATACATCCGGTAAATCCTATGACTCGTAGGTGTTATAGATTTGTCAATATTAAATTTAGGAGTTGTGATGATTATGTCAGAAAAATTTACAGAAGGTCAGGTATTAACAGGAAAAGTTACAGGTGTCCAACCTTATGGCGCTTTTGTAGCGTTAGATGATCAAATTCAAGGTTTGGTTCACATATCAGAGGTTACTCATGGGTTTGTTAAAGATATTAATGAGTTTATTGCTGTTGGTGATGAAGTTAACGTTAAAATTATTTCAATTGATGAAGAAAAAAATAAATATTCGTTATCTATCCGTGCTACTGAAGAAGCACCAAAAAAGGCACCTCAAGCTAATAAACCATCTAACCCTAAGCCTTCGCAACAAGAAGAACAAGGTGGTTTTAATACATTGAAAGATAAATTAAACGAGTGGCTTAAACAGTCAGAACAGAACAAGTAATTCATATGTAAAGCCAGCACACTGAATATAAGTGTGCTGGCTTTTTAGGTCGTTCCGTTGATTCGTTATCTGCTTTGTCTGTATTTAGCTTTGTGGTTGATAATGATGTTTCTCTCTCGGTTCATGGTCTGGCTTAAATAAGATGCTCAAGCTAATTAAACCACTAATGCCGACTAAGGTGTAGATAATTCGGGCAAAAGCACCTGCTTGAGAACCACCACCGAATAATGTAGCAACTAAATCGAATTGTAGCAAACCGATTAAGCCCCAATTGATGGCGCCAATGATAATTAACACAAGTGCTATTCTTTCAAGTACATTCATCGTATGTCCTCCTTATTCAATAATATAACTTGCTATTTTAGTGTGTGTTTTTTTAATGAATCTATACTTTTGAATAAGCCGTATACGGCCAATGGGCTTGTTAACTTTCAATTTTACTTGATTTACGAAAGCTGATTCGGTATCTTTAAGATGACAGATTATTTTATAAATGGAGGTAATTAAATGACACACGTACGTTTTGAATATGAAAAAGCATTAACGTTTTTTGGTCAGCATGAAGTTGACTATCTTAAAGAGCCTGTAAAATTAGCTCATGAGATGATACATAATAAAACAGGGGCTGGCCATGATTTTCTTGGCTGGGTGGATTTACCTGAAAACTATGATAAGGATGAGTTTGATCGGATCAAAAAATCAGCAGATAAAATTAAAGCCGATTCAGATGTTTTACTTGTCATTGGTATTGGTGGTTCTTATCTAGGTGCGCGTGCTGCCATTGAAATGCTAAATCATTCATTTTATAACATTTTACCTAAAGATAACCGTGAAACACCTCAAGTTATTTTTGTTGGGAATAGTATTAGCTCGACATATATGCATGATTTATTTGATTTGTTAGAAGACAAAGATGTATCGATTAATGTTATTTCTAAAAGTGGAACGACAACCGAGCCAGCAATTGCTTTCCGAATTTTCCGTAAATTCCTAGAAGATAAATATGGTGTAGAAGAAGCTAAAAAGCGTATCTTCGCGACAACTGATCGCGCGAAAGGTGCATTAAAAACATTAGCGACAGAACAAGGTTATGAAACATTTGTAATTCCTGATGATGTTGGTGGACGCTATTCTGTGCTAACAGCTGTTGGTTTATTGCCCATCGCAGCAAGTGGTGTCGATATTGATGCAATGATGGAAGGGGCACAAAAAGCGCAACAAGAACTTAGTGAAGCAGATCTTGACAACAACCCCGCTTACCAATACGCAGCGATTCGTAACGTACTTTACAATAAAGGTAAGACGATTGAAATGCTGATTAATTATGAGCCAGCTTTACAATATTTTGCTGAATGGTGGAAGCAGTTATTCGGAGAAAGTGAAGGGAAAGATTTTAAAGGGATCTATCCTTCTTCTGCGAATTTCTCAACCGATTTACATTCTTTAGGTCAATATGTTCAAGAAGGTCGTCGAGATATTTTTGAAACAGTTTTACATGTTGAAACGCCAAAACATGATATTACGCTAGAGAAAGAAGGTCAAGACCTTGATGGTTTAAATTACCTCGCTGGTCAAACCGTAGATTTTGTTAATGAAAAGGCTTATCAAGGGACAATGCTTGCTCATACAGATGGTCAAGTCCCCAACTTAATTGTTCACTTGCCAAAGCTAGATGCTTACACTTTTGGCTATGTTGTTTATTTCTTTGAAAAGGCTTGTGCAATTAGTGGCTATTTATTAGGTGTGAATCCATTTGATCAACCTGGTGTAGAAGCGTACAAGAAAAATATGTTTGCCTTATTAGGAAAACCAGGATTTGAAAAAGAAAAAGCAGAACTAGAAAAACGTTTATAATCTACAAGAGGCTGTTTAAACAGCCTCTTGTTTTACGTCTAATCATCTTTTGATGGGGAACACCTTTAATGTTTCTATGATGGTATTGATTTATCACAGATAACCGTCCATAAAATCCCCCTCAAAATCAGAGTAAAGCAAATCGATTGAGGTGAATGATAACGGACGCTAATGTCCGATTCACTTCAACAAGTAGGAGAATAAGATCGTAGACTAAAACCGCCACGTCCTGTGGCAACGTCTGCATAACCTACATCCTGTAGGTCCACGCCGACTGATTGCAGGTTCGTTTAATTTTAATTAAAGCTGTTTTTCAAACATCTCTGCTAGGACGCGATTGGTTTCAATGATGGCGGTTGCTCCGGCGTGCTTAGCATTGTCTACCTGTTCTGTTGTTAATATTTCGGTATGGATTGAAATGTCATCATTTATACTTCTTAATGCGATAACCGTTAATATGCTCGCTTGATCAGCATAGCGTTCTTCTTTTCCTGGGTCAGCTGTAACTATGGCTGCTGTAGCTTGTTCAGCGTTTGCTTCACTTAATGTCTTAGCTATAGTAGGATCCCCTTTAACAAAATGAAGATAGCGATAATTTGCAGGCAAATGTGCTAAGGTTTGATCAATTAAAACAATGGTTGATTGTGTTTTTTGATTTTGTAATAGATGAACCAGTTGCCTTGTGCGTTCATTCCAACCAATAACAATAAGATGCGCTTTTCCTTGGAAACGTGTGAGTCCGCTATTTCTTTGCTGTTCTGCTTTTATAGTTGTTGCTGAAATGGTAGCCATATAGAAAGTAATGGCACCACCGCCACCTAAAATAAGCATCAAGGTTAACAGACGTCCTATTAACGTGTGAGGAACATAATCTCCATACCCAACTGTGGAACCGGTGATGAGCGCCCACCAAATGCCATCAAATACAGTTGGAAAGATGTTAGGTTCAACAAAATGAATAAGTGAACCAAACCCGATCATAAATGCTCCAATAATAATGAGTAATTTTAAAAGTGTAGGCAGTTGGAGATAATAATACCTTATACGAACAATCATTAATCATCATCCTAAATATTTTTTCTTAGTATTTACAAAAAGTTTTGATATGATGTTGGTAGAATGAAAAGGAGGATGACATTATGTTATTAGAAAATAAAGAGTTCTTATTTGAGTTGTTACAAACACCTTCACCATCAAGTATGGAGATTGCTATCCAAAAGAAGTGGATTAATTATGTTGAGCGATTTGCTGATGAAATAATAACAGATCATGCTGGAAATGCAATTGGTGTACTTAATAAAGAAGCGGATTTCAAAATATTATTAGCCGGTCATTGTGATGAAATTGCCCTTGTTATTAATCGAATAGATAATGACGGCTTTCTTTATTTTGATAAAATGGGGGGGATTAATCCTAAAGCAGCTGTTGGAATGAAGGTGAAAATACAAGGCTATGCCAAAGAAATAGCTGGGGTAATTGGTGTTAATGCTCAGCATCATGGTGGAATAAAAGGTGATTTCGATGTTGCAGACTTATTTATTGACTGTGGTGCAAAGTCTAAAGATGAAATTGAGGCCTATGTTCAAATTGGTGATTTAGCTGTTTATGATCGTAAACCTGAATCACTAATGGATCGTTATATAAGTGGCCGAGGTCTAGACAATCGCACCGGGGCTTTTATTGTGGCGGAAGTGCTTCGTAAATTATCGGATAAACACCTTAATGTCGGTGTTTATGTGGCGAGCACTGTTAATGAAGAAACGAATATGGGTGGTGCGTACTTTGCAGCTGCAGGTGTGGAGCCGACGATGGCTATTGCCTGTGATGTCACTTTTGCAACTGACTACCCTAATGTTAATAAAAATAAATATGGTGATATTCAATTAGATGGTGGGCCTGTTTTAGCTAAGGGTGCGCCGATTAATCGAAAAATAAACCAATGGCTTGAGCAAACAGCTGAGCGATTGGATATCAAGGTTCAATATGAACTGACATCAAGCATGACGGGTACAGATGCTGATAAAATGCGTTTAACCGGTCGCGGTGTGCCAGTCAGCTTAGTCTCACTACCGCTACGATATATGCATTCTCCGGTTGAAACGGTAAGTATTAAAGACATCGAAGAGGAAATTGAACTATTAGTTGACTTTATTGCTAACATGAGTGGGGCTGAGAACTTAAATCCATTAATTGATTAGTTCCTTATTTGCTAAGTAAGCTTTCAGTTTGAAGGAGATAGTTGTGCAGTAGAAGCTTTAAAAGATCCGAAATTAAGCATGGCTCTCCTTTGTTAACTGTGCTTTTTGATGATTATGTGAAAAAAGTTCATGTAAAACCCTTCACAAATTTATTCGACTATATTATACTATATATAACAACATATCGATTTAATCTTCGGGGCAGGGTGTAATTCCCGACCGACGGTAAGCAGCTCATGCTGTAAGTCCGTGACCCGCTTTTTATAGCGGTGGACCTAGTGCGAATCTAGGACCGACAGTGAAAGTCTGGATGGGAGAAGATACAGAGTAATATGGTTAATTGACCATTTTATTTCTTGATGCCTATTAATCCTAAAGCCCTTTTTGCTTTAGGATTTTTAATTTGGGCTTGAGGAAGTTACTCTCCCTTCATCATATTGAGGTTAATATCGATTAAGAAGGTGAAGGAGGATGTTGACATGAATAAACAGTCATCACAATTATTAAAATTGATTATTTTAGCATTATTAGGGACCATTTCTATGGTATTATTATTTTTAAATTTCCCATTGCCATTTTTGCCTCCCTATTTAAAAGTGGATTTTGGGGAAGTGCCGACGTTATTAGCGGCACTTATTTTCTCACCAATGGCAGGTGTGGTTGTCCAATTAATTAAGAACTTATTATATCTTATTTTTACTGGAGCAGCAGATCCAGTTGGTGTATTTGCTAACTTTGTAGCGGGTGTCACTTTTGTTGTGCCCATATCGATGATTTATCATAAGTATAAAGGTGATAAAAGCTTGTTATCTGGATTGGTTGTTGGTACGATTATTATGACGCTTGCAATGGGGATACTCAATTATTATGTCTTACTTCCCATTTACAGTGTCTTCATGGGTATGGATGATTTATCTAGTGGAGCGTTGTTGAGTACAATCATGGTTGGTGTGATTCCATTTAACTTGATTAAGGGCATCATTGTTTCTGCTTTATTTGTGCCATTGTTCATTAAATTAAAACCTTGGATCAAACAAAAGCAATCTATATTCAGTTCATAGTTGATAAAAGAGATCAGTACAGTCTATAAGTAGTTCAGCTTTGGTGTGCAATTTGTTAACGCCAAAACTGAACTATTTTTTTATCACAGATAACTGTCCGCAAAACGCCTGCCTCAAAATAGAGAATAGAGCTTGTCTTTAGGTGGAAGATAGCGGCCGCTAATGTCCTGATTGAAGGTTTGTTTTATAAATTCGCAATTTAAGTAACATTTCTATATTGTTAAAATTTACATAACCTTAACACTAAGTTCATGATTTTTTAAAATTGGCTCGATATACTAAAAACAGTGGGAATTATCGGCTGCTGGATACTCAAATAAAGGAACAGCGATAGGATAGCAGTTTTAGGAGGGGTTTGATGGATCAATCGATATTAATGGTTGCCAAGGAGAATGTTTTGCATGCGTCATTAAGAGAAGCATTTCACGCTTTAGGGTATGTTATATGGGAAACGGATCATATGGATGAAGCAATGAGCTTAACAGATACACTTACACTATCCGCTGTACTTATCGATTTAGACACACCTATTGATGGATTAGAACTTTGTAAACGATTAAGACAAGTTCTGAAGCGCTGGGAACCTATTATTTTATTGTCATCGGATCATGATGAATTAAGCTGCACATTGGGACTTGAACTAGGGGCAGATGATTATGTCTTAAAACCTTTTAGCATTAAGGAGCTTATTGCACGAATTAAAGCTATTTTGCGTCGAAGTGAGCAATGTTGTCGTTTTGATTACCAAGCGACCAACAGTTCACTGCCCGAACACCATATAGTAAATGGCGAACTTATCATTGATACAATAAATTATACTTTATATAAACATAATCAATTGATTGATTTAACACGAAAAGAGTTTGAACTGCTTTATTATTTATTCTCACATAAAGGTGAGGTCGTGACTAGAAAAGAACTATTGAAAGCATTATCAAGTGAATCAGACACGATTGATGATCGGATTATTGATGTTTTTATTAGTCGATTAAGACAAAAGATAGAGCCAAAACGGAAAAATCCGATTTATATTAAAACAATTAGAGGAAAAGGCTATTTGTTGGTTGACTATAATAAACACACGCTTAATGAAACATCTCAGATGAAAATTTTAAATTGATGGAAAAAAATACAGCTTGATAAAAGAACAAATGTTCGTATAGAATATGAGCAAGTTGTTCTTTTTTGTAGTCTAAAAATGATGTTTTAGGGAGAGAGGCAGGTGGAACGCACCATTTTTTTAGTTGATATGCAAGCTTTTTATGCCTCAGTAGAAAAGATAAGGCAGCCACATTTAGTTAACAAGCCTGTTATTGTTGCTGGGGATCCTACTCAAAGAAGTGGCATTGTGTTAGCGGCTTGTCCGCTTGCGAAACAAGAAGGTGTAAAGACGGCAGAACCGATTTGGCAAGCACGTCGCAAATGCCCGACCCTTGAAATAACTACACCCCATATGGAGCTTTACCTAACCCTTTCATTGGAAATCACTAAAATACTTGAGCAGTTTTCTGACTTAGTAGAAGTATATTCTGTTGATGAACAATTTATAGATGTGACTGGTAGCTTTCACTTATTTGGTTCCAAGCAAGCTATCGCTCAAGCGATTCGTGATGAAATTTTTGACAGCATCGGGGTAGAAGCAAGGGTTGGGATTGGACCCAATAAGGCGTTAGCCAAAATGGCGTGTGATCAATTTGCCAAAAAAAACAGAACCGGAATTGCTGAATTAAATTTGAACAATATTAAAGACTTACTTTGGCCGCTTCCGATTGATGCTTTATTTGGTGTTGGAGATCGGATGAATAACCACCTTGTTAAGATGGGATTACATACGGTTGGCAATCTAGCTTGTTATCCGGTTGACTGGTTAAAGAAGCGTTGGGGGATAAACGGCGAAGTGCTCTGGCGTTTAGCTAATGGAATTGATTCAAGTCCGGTTGTCTCGAAAACACATCAAAGTCAAAAAGCGATTGGGCATCACATGACTTTACCCTATGACTATCAGCGAGAAGCGGATATAAAAGTGGTGTTGCGTGAACTATCAGAGGAGGTGGCTAGACGAGTGCGACGTCAAGATTATTTAGGTATGACCGTATCTGTAAATCTCCAAAGTCATCATTTTGGTAGTAAAGAAGGATTTAATCGTCAACTTGCACTAACGGAGCCGACCCAATTAAGCTCAAAAATTTATCAGGCTGCTGATATTCTCTTTAGCAGACATTGGGAGGGCTATCCAATTAGAGGAATCGGTTTAACTTTATCAAAGCTTGTACCTAAATCAACGCAACAACTTTCGTTATTCGATGACCCGCAAACAGAAGAAGACCTTACGCAAACAATGGATTTATTAAAAGAACGGTACGGTTTAACGGCTATAATGAAGGCATCATCATTACTAGATGCTGGTCAGGTCAAAGGACGAGCAAACAAAATAGGTGGGCATAGTCGCTAAAAGAGAACAGGACGTTTAGCACAGATAACCGTCCGTAAAACACCCACTTCAAGATAGCGTGCAGAAGTAAATCCATATAGGTGGGTGATACCGGACGCCAATGTCCTGATTCACTCAACTAACAATCAATGGGTGAAGAGCAAGAAGGCCAACTGATTGTCGTTTTGTTTTATAGATAATGATTCGATAACGTTCATTACCGTGATAATCTAGTCGAAAAGGCTTCCTAAGCATAAATTTTAACAATAGAGAATAGTTGGTGATCGATAGAAACATACAAGCTATTGTACTTGAACATCTACTATCTTCACAATATTTACGAAAGAAAATAAGGTTTAGCTGCGCTCAAAAAGTGGAAGGATAAAGTAACAACATGATTGGAGATGGGGAATGATGTGGAAACATAAATTTAAATGGCTTTTAACCGGACTGGCACTGCTCGTGACCACTTTACTTCTGTTTTCTTATCAACCAGAAAGTGAGCGTCCTACTTATGCCCACTCCTATAGTCAACATGAACGATTGACGAAAGAAGAAATTACCTCTTCCACTTTCACTACATTAGAGGAGCGACAGACAGCTCCTGAATTGACAAAGGAAATGATTAAGGAAAAGACTGAAGCATTTATTGACCAGCTCGTACAAGAAACTAATGAAAATTATCGCGTGGTTAATTTTTCAACGAAAGCAGCACTTATTGAACAATTCGATGGGATAGCTACACAAGAGGTGGTTGCACCCTATATAGAATTTTATTATGATGAAAGAGACGATGGTCTGTATATTGTCCCTACTGAATTACCGCCATGGTTCATACTTGAAGAGCCGTATCAAAAAGAAGTCTTAGACGACGGTCTGATCAAGATCATACAAGAAAACTCACTAGAAATGTATGGAGACTATCGGATTGAAATCGTCTTTGCTTACGAAAAAGGCTGGAGGATTATTGATATTAACCATCCTCATATTGAAGAGGATGTGACAGACTCATCGGATATTATTTGAAGGTAGCGATCGTTATGTATGTTTTTCGAGATTATTATAATAATGAGGTTAGGCTTTCATTTGATGACCATCCATTTTCTAAATACCCTAAACATGTGTTTGTTATTTGTCGCTATCGGGGGCAATGGCTACTTACTAAGCATAAAACACGAGGCATGGAATTTCCAGGAGGTAAAGTAGAACAGGGGGAAACAGCGGAACAAGCGGCTGTTCGAGAGGTAAAAGAAGAGACAGGTGCAACTGTTGATTTGCTCCGTTATTTAGGTCAATATCATGTAGAGGGTAAAGGGGATACCGTAATCAAAAATATTTACTACGCCGAAATTGCAGATTTGAAACAACAAAATAGTTATCATGAAACAGAAGGTCCTGTTCTATTAAAGAATTTACCTGAAAATTTGATAACGAATAAATCATTTAGCTTTATTATGAAGGATGATATCGTTAGACTGAGTTTAAAGGAAATTATTAAACACCACGTCAGCTTTGAATAAGAAAGCTGACGTGTCTTACTGTTTAAAGATGCCATTTCGTTAACGTAATTTCTTTAATAACCATTTTTCAAAATAAGCAACACCTTGATACATTAACGCTGCTAAAAAAGCAATTAATACAAGACTATAAAGAACCAATGTGAAATTAAAAACTTGGAAACCATAGACAATTAAGTAGCCGAGCCCTTTGGATGCAACGAGAAATTCACCAACGATCACACCAACCCAAGAAAGACCGACGTTTACTTTAAAGGTGGATATGATGGTCGGTAAAGAAGCAGGGAGAATCGCTTCTTTGAAATTTTGCCATTTGGAAGCGCCAAAGCTTTGTAAAACTTTAATATAATTAGCATCAACTTCATGGAAACCATTATAAACGACAAGAGCGGAGACAATCACACAAATAATCGCTCCCATTGTAATGATGGAGCTATAACCTGGTCCTAAAGCGACAATGATAATCGGGCCTAATGCTACCTTTGGTAAGGCATTGAAGACAACTAAATAGGGATCAACAATAGCTGAAAATCTCTTGGAATACCAAAGGAAGAAAGCCAAAATTACCCCTGCTATTGTTCCGATGAAAAAACCAGCTAATGTTTCAAAAACAGTTATCCGCATATGAAACCAGAGTGAACCATCAAGAAGGTAACGCACCATAAGATTTACAACACGTGAAGGAGAACTAAATATTAATGGATCAATCCAGTGCAGACGACTACTGATTTCCCAAAATGCGAAAAAACAAATAAAAATAATCGATTGGCCATATTTGATTAACCTTTTTTCACGTGATAATTGTTGTAAGTAAACATTATACGCGGGATGCGTCGTTTTCGGTGTCAAGCTGATTCATCTCCTTCCAAATTTGATCAAATAGTTGATGGTATTCTGGATGTTTTCGTGCTTCAATAGGTGAGAGATTTCGTACTTGTTCTGGCACAGATATGTGTGAGTGAATGGCGCCAGGATTTGCCTTCATCAAAAAAATATCATCACTCATAGCGATGGCTTCTCCGATATCGTGGGTGACTAAAAGCGATGTTTTTTGATAATCTTTTAGCATATCAATCATAAATGCTTCTAAAATAAGTTTGGTCTGAAAGTCTAATGCCGAAAAAGGTTCGTCAAGTAAAAGTAGTGCAGGGTCAGTCATTAGGGTGCGAGCGAGTGCCACGCGTTGCCTCATACCGCCAGATAATTGATCGGGATACTTATTAGCAATATCGGTCAATCCAACTTTAGTCAATAATCCTTTAGCTTTATCGTAATCACCTGTTACCCATTCCCTACGAATTTTTGGACCAATACAAACATTGTCTAAAATCGTTTTCCAAGGAAATAAGTAATCTTGTTGGAGCATATAGCCAATCGCTATGTTCTGTTGGTCAATCGGTAAACCTTTCAACTTTATTGTTCCTTCTGTTGGGTTAATTAGTTGAGCGATAATGGATAGAAGAGTTGTTTTCCCACACCCGCTAGGACCTAATAAAGAAATGAAATGTCCCTTTTCAACTTGGAATGAGATGTTATCAAGGGCATGTGTGCAATGTTTTTCATTAAAATAATAGTGAGAAATAGATGCAAGCTCTAAATAGCTCAATGGGCTTACCTCCTCAATCTTTAATAACTTCTTCTGCAAAATTTGTATTAACTAAATCTTGATAGTCAATGTCAGCGGGCAATTCACCTGCTTGATCCATAATTACTTTTAAATGTTCCCAAGCTGCTTCTTCTAGCAAAGGGGTGGTTGCATAGGCGCCTTGTGTCTGATAACGCTCAACTGAGCTAGCAAGTAATGCGCGATCGGTTTCAGCGAAAAAAGGTTGAACAATCTCGGCAATTTCGTCAGGAGCAGCTGAGTTAACATATTGTTGTGCACGATATAAGGCTTTGGTGAACTTTAAAACCGCTTGATCATGGGCTTCTAAAAAGCTTTCTTTAGCCATAAAAACAGTGTAAGGGACTTGCCCTGAGGCTTCACCAAAAGAAGCGACAATATGTCCTATGCCATCTTCAACAAATTGACTTGCAGTAGGTTCGAACAACTGTACATAATCGCCAACGCCACTTAAGAAAGAACTAGCAATGTTGGCAAAGTCAATATTTTGAATGAGTTCTAAGTCTTCGTGTGGATCGATTCCATGGTCTCTTAATACAAACTCTCCCACCATTTGCGGCATCCCGCCTTTACGTTGACCTAAAAATTCCTTGCCGATTAAATCTGTAAAGGAAAAATCATCGTCGGGCTCACGTGAAACAAGAAATGTACCATCTGTTTGCGTTAATTGCGCAAAGTTAATAACTGGATCATCTGTTTCTTGACTAGCAACATAAATAGAAGTCTCAGCCCCAACTAAACCAATATCAGAATTGTTCGATAATAGCGAAATCATTACTTTATCTCCACCAGCAATGGTTTGTAGCTCAACCTCTAGACCTTCCTCTTCAAAATAGCCAAGTTCTAAGGCAACATATTGAGGAGCATAAAAAATGCTTCGTGTTACTTCTGCAACGCGAATTTCTATTAATGATTGCTCATTGGAACAACTTATAAGTAAGATAGGTATGACTAAAAGCATGGAGATGACACCAATTTTTTTCATTTTAATACTCCTTTTTCTTATCCCGTTTTCTCCATCGTATGCAAAAATAAATGGCTGTGTGTTTAGCACAGATAATGGTCCGTAAAAACGCCCGCCACAAACATAGAGAGCAGAGATGATCTATTTAGGCGGGAGATAACGGATGTTAATGTCGTGATTCACTAAACGTCCACTAATTGAAGGTTTGTTTTATAATTTATAATAGTTAGAACTTATATTGACAACAGAGAAGGGTTTGGTTACGATAAAAAAACATAACAAAGTTTAGTTAGGGAATGTATGCATCCATCTCGATTAACTATTCAGTGAAGAGTGTAAGAAGGCATTCGTTTTTATAGCCAATGCTTCGCATATTCTGTTATGATAAACTTGGAAACAGCTAAAATAAAAAAGAATGGACACCTGTTTTGGTGGTTAGGAAAGGAGATTTGCTAACATGGTTGCAAATCGTCGATTATTCACTTCGGAGTCTGTAACTGAAGGACATCCAGATAAAATTAGTGATCAAATCTCAGATGCAATTCTTGATGCAATTTTAACAAAAGATCCTCTCGCTAGAGTGGCATGTGAGACAACGATTACGACAGGTCTAGTACTTGTATCAGGAGAAATAACAACTTCAACCTATGTTGATATACCTAAAATTGTTCGTCAAACGATTAAGGAAATTGGCTATACACGTGCTAAATACGGATTTGATTACGAAACGTGTGCGGTATTAACCGCAATAGATGAACAATCTCCCGATATTGCGGGGGGAGTAGATCAAGCTTTGGAAGCGCGTGAAGGTAAAATGAACGATGAAGCGATTGAAGCGATTGGGGCAGGAGATCAAGGTTTAATGTTTGGTTATGCTAATAATGAAACGCCTGAATTGATGCCATTACCGATTTCTTTAGCGCATAAATTATCGAAGCGGTTAGCAGATGTGCGCAAAGACCAAACCGTTGATTACTTACGTCCGGATGGTAAGACGCAAGTAACGGTTGAATACGATGAAAACAATAAACCGTTGCGTGTTGATGCGATTGTGATCTCAACACAACACCATCCAGACATCGAGCTAACGCGTATTCAAGCAGATTTGAAAAAACATGTGATTGCGCCGGTTGTGCCAGCGGAACTATTAGATGAGCAAACAAAATATTTTATTAATCCATCAGGACGTTTCGTTATTGGCGGTCCTCAAGGCGATGCTGGTTTGACAGGTCGAAAAATTATTGTCGATACTTATGGTGGCTATGCACGCCATGGTGGTGGTGCGTTTAGTGGTAAGGATGCAACAAAAGTAGACCGTTCTGCATCTTATGCTGCACGTTATGTCGCTAAGAACATTGTTGCTGCTGGATTAGCCACGGCATGCGAGGTTCAATTGGCATATGCCATAGGGGTAGCTGAACCTGTCTCTATTTCAGTCGATACATTTGGAACGGGGAAAGTAAGTGAGGAAAAGCTAGTAGAAGCAATTCGCCATTTATTTGATTTGCGCCCAGCAGGTATCATTCAAATGTTGCAATTACGACAACCGATCTTTAAGTCAACCGCAGCCTATGGTCATTTTGGTCGTACAGATGTCACTTTTCCTTGGGAAAGAACAGATAAAGCAGAAGCCTTAAATGCTTTTATCACAGCTAGCCGTCCCTAAAACCCCCTCAAAAAGAGAACAGAGGTTAATCAATTGAGGTGGGTGATAACGGACACTAATATCCTGATTCATTCCACGAACCATCAGTGGGCAAAGAACGAAAGCGCCCGCTGATGGAAGTTTCGTTTTATTAATGCTTAATCATACAACGCAAAAGATCCCCCCCTTTTTAAATGCGCGCGAGCGGGGAATAACATGGACCCAATAGAATGGGCGCTAAAATAGTGCCGTCTATAGGGTCCATTCTTGTAAAGTCTAATGAAGTAGAAAAGATCAGCTTACTTTGAGGGGGATTTTTATCATTATCAAGTCAAATTAGATTTAAATCTATTCCCGCTGGCTATAATGATTAAAAGCAATCATTAAACGTGTAGGTGTGATAAATATGAGAAGCAGTATGTATCAAACAGCTCCTAAACTTGTAAAGACCGCATTCCGAGATATCTTTCCAGTTGTAACTAATGAGCTTATGTATTGGCGTGCAAGGGCAGAGGCTATTCCGAATGCCGATTTACGTGATCAAGCCTTAGCTAGTATTGATACGAAAACCTTTCATTGTCAAGGTGGAAGTATTTATAGTGTTTTATCAGGAGCAAGGTGGAGGGAAGCAGTGACCTTCATCGTTGCGTATCAAACGATTAGCGACTATTTAGATAATTTATGTGACCGTAGTGATTCACTTGACCCGAATGATTTTCGGTCACTGCACCAATCGATGCTGGATGCTATCACATTGTCGAAATCAGCAAGCTCTTATTATCAGTTTCGTAAATCTCAAAACGATGGTGGTTACTTAACAGAGCTTGTGCAAGTATGTCAAAAGCATTTATCAACGCTAAGCGCTTATCCTGTCATGAAAAGATATTTAATTGAGCTAGCTCGTATATATATCGATTTGCAAGTACATAAACATGTTGATCAATCTGAAAGGGTGGACCGTTTAAAGCAAATGTATAAAGAAGCGGATTATAAAGAGCTAAGTTGGTATGAGTATAGTGCGGCAACAGGGTCAACTTTAGGAATATTTTGTATGGTTTCTTATGCTTTTCATGGTCAGTTAGAGAAGCGTCAATTAGATTATATTTATCAGGGTTATTTTCCATATTTACAAGGCCTTCATATTCTTCTGGATTATCTCATTGATCAGAATGAAGATAGACAAGAGGGGGACTTAAACTTTTGCGCTTACTACCCGAGTGTTGATAAGTTGGAGCAACGTCTGCTTTATTTTATTGAACGGACTAAAGTTGCAATTAAAGAGATGCGGGATCTATCGTTCCATCGCTTTATTTACCAAGGGCTAATCGCTTTATACCTGTCTGACCCTAAAATCGATAGGGTATTGAGCGGAGCGCGGATAAAGCGTCAATTATTAAAAGCTGGCGGGATTAAGTCTGTTTTTTTCTATTATTCAATAAAATGGTATAATCGCTTTAAAAACAAGCCGATTAAGCAATACTCGCTTTAATCGGCTTGTTTTTTCTCGATGGCAAGAATAAAAGGTGGATGATTTTTTTGATTAATAAATCCATACTGAAGTACATTAAATTGCTTCTGATCATATTGTTTCAAATGGTCAAGCAAGGCTTCTTTTTCAGCTGTACCTCCCAGATGACCATGATAGACAACACAAACGATTATGCCTCCAACCTTTAATCGAGAGGCTATTTTCTCTATAGCTAAAATCGTGCTTGTTGGCTTAGTAACAATCGCTTTATCACTTCCGGGTAAATAACCGAGGTTAAAGATAGCACCAGCAAGTTGTTGATCAGCCCGTTTTTCTAAATAATGATCGACATTTTGATGACTATCATGTATCAGTTCAACGTTAGTTAGTTGTTTTTCTTTAAGCAGTTCTTGTGTATTGATAATGGCCTCAGCCTGAATATCAAAAGCATAAACGATTCCATTAGGTCCAGTTGCCTCGCTAAGCATGACGGTATCATGGCCGTTCCCACAAGTGGCATCGATCACGAGTTCACCAGGTTGAATGACCTGTTGAATTAATTGATGAGCGTAAGGAATGACACGTTTTAACATGACAGTACCTGAGGGTGTGTATTAAACAGCTTCCCTTGATAGCTGTTGCGTGTTTCAAGTTCGGCATCAATCGCGTTTAATACTTCCCATTTACTCATGCTCCACATCGGTCCAATTAACAACTCAGGCGGTCCGTCACCAGTGATGCGGTGAACAATCATGTCTTGCGGTAAAATTTCCAACTGGTCGACCACGAGTTTAATATATTGATCACGTGTCATAAATTTAAGTATCCCTCTTTCATATTGCTTAACCATAGGTGTTCCTTTCAACAGGTGCATCATATGAATTTTTATCCCTTGTACATCCATCTCACTCACTGCTTTAGCCGTGTCCATCATCATTTGATAATCTTCACCAGGTAAGCCGTTAATAATATGTGTGCAAACGTTAATGTTATGTTTGCGTAGTTTTTCAACCCCATCAAGATAGCATTGCATATCATGTGCACGATTAATTAAATCAGAAGTGCTTTGGTGCATCGTTTGTAACCCGAGTTCTACCCAAAGGTAAGTCCGCTCGTTAAGCTCTGCTAAATATTCAACGACATCGTCTGGGAGGCAGTCTGGGCGCGTGCCGATCGATAAGCCAATAACATTATCTTGTTTTAAAATAGTTTCATATTTATCTCTTAGCTCGTCTACAGGTGCATGTGTATTTGTATAGGCCTGAAAATAGCCAATATATTTGGCATTAGGCCATTTACTGTGCATGCGGTCTTTCACTTCATTAAATTGCTTTTCTAGATCATCGGTACGGTTTCCAGCAAAATCACCGCTTCCAGCAGCCGAGCAGAACGTACAGCCACCATAAGCAACCGTGCCATCACGGTTAGGGCAATCGAATCCCCCATCTAATGCTACTTTGAAGATTTTTTCTCCGAAACGATTTTTTAAATGATAGTTTAAAGAATGGTATCGCTTTTGATCATATGAATATGGAAATGGATTTTTCATAAATGAGAACCCCTTTATCCTAATTTGGTTTAAATCACTTTGAATATTTTATCACAATAAGAGGGGAGAAGCACGATGTCATTTTAAAAGTATTTTGATGATCAGCTTGACAAAAGCGTCTGGTTTACTTACAATACGATTACAATAATAAGGAACGACAATGAAAAGGATTAGTAGTAAAATAGTCAAGCCATAGAGAAATAACGGTTGCTGAAAGTTATTCTTGGCTTTTACGAACTCACCTTTGAGGTTGCGATTGTGAATGGTAGTAGTGATCGCCGTATTCTGCGTTAAAGAAACAAAGTGAACGTTACGAAGGACGTTAATTTTGGGTGGTACCGCGGGAAAAGCTCTCGTCCCAGTTGTGGGATGCAGGGCTTTTTTATTTTTAGAACACACGTTCCCATTTGCCGTTGTCGATCAAAATGAAGGAGGATATAATATGTCATTTGACCATAGAAAAATAGAGAAGAAATGGCGGGATTATTGGTTAACCAATAAAACGTTTAAGACAAATACAAATACGGATAAGAAAAAGTTTTATGCGCTAGATATGTTCCCTTATCCATCTGGTTCAGGGCTTCATGTTGGACATCCGGAAGGTTATACGGCAACAGACATTCTGTCGAGAATGAAGCGGATGCAAGGTTACGAGGTTCTTCATCCAATGGGGTGGGATGCTTTCGGCTTGCCAGCTGAACAATATGCGCTTGATACAGGCAATGACCCGGCCATGTTTACTGCTGAAAATATTGATACATTTAGACGGCAAATTCAAGAGCTAGGCTTTTCATATGATTGGGACAGAGAAGTTAATACAACAGATCCTAATTATTATAAGTGGACACAGTGGATATTCCTAAAACTTTATGAGAAAGGACTAGCTTATGTCGATGAAGTGCCGGTTAACTGGTGTCCAGCGTTAGGGACGGTGTTAGCTAATGAAGAAGTGATTGATGGTGTAAGTGAGCGTGGGGGACACCCAGTTGAGCGAAAGCCAATGAAGCAGTGGATGCTTAAAATTACTGCATATGCAGATCGCTTATTGGAAGATTTAGAAGAGCTAGATTGGCCAGAAAGCATTAAGGATATGCAACGTAATTGGATCGGTCGATCAGAAGGTGCTGAAGTGATCTTTGACATTGCGGATCATCAAGATACTTTTACCGTGTTTACAACACGACCTGACACCCTATACGGTGCTACTTATGCTGTGTTAGCTCCTGAACATCCATTGGTTGATAAAGTGGTTACAGCAGAGCAAAAAAGTGCAGTCAGTCATTATTTAAATCAGGTAAAAACAAAAAGTGATTTAGAACGGACAGATTTGGCTAAAGATAAGACAGGTGTTTTCTCAGGTGCTTATGCAGTGAACCCTATCAATGATCAAAAAATTCCGATTTGGATTGCTGATTATGTTTTAATGTCTTATGGATCTGGTGCAATTATGGCCGTACCTGCCCATGATCAACGTGACTTTGAGTTCGCAAAAAAATTCAACCTTGAGATCATTCCAGTACTTGAAGGCGGCGACATCGAAACTGAAGCATTTACTGGTGATGGTAAACATATTAATTCTGAGTTCTTAAATGGCTTAAATAAAGATGAAGCTATTACAAAAGCAATTGATTGGCTTGAAAAGCGTAATAAAGGTGAGAAAAAGGTCACGTATCGTTTGCGCGATTGGCTTTTTAGTCGCCAACGCTATTGGGGTGAACCGATTCCGGTTATTCACTGGGAAGATGGTACGACAACAGGAGTAGATGAAAGTCAATTACCACTTGTGTTGCCGAAGACAACAGAAATAAAACCTTCTGGAACAGGTGAATCACCACTTGCTAATATTGAAGACTGGGTTCATGTGACTGATCCTGAAACAGGCAAAAAAGGTCGTCGTGAAACGAATACTATGCCACAATGGGCAGGGAGTTGCTGGTACTTCTTACGTTTCATTGATCCAGATAATAGTGAAAAACTTGCTGACTATGATCAGTTAAACAAATGGTTGCCAGTAGATGTTTATATTGGCGGAGCAGAACATGCTGTTTTACACTTATTATACGCTCGTTTTTGGCATAAGTTTTTATATGATATAGGTGTGGTGCCTACAAAAGAACCATTTATGAAGCTATTTAATCAAGGAATGATTCTAGGTGAAAACAATGAAAAGATGAGTAAGTCAAAGGGCAATGTCGTTAACCCAGATGAAATACTTGCTAGTCATGGTGCAGATACACTTCGCTTATATGAAATGTTCATGGGTCCACTAGATGCTTCAATTGCGTGGTCTGAAGGGGGCCTTGATGGAGCGCGTCGCTTCCTTGATCGTGTTTGGCGTCTATACATATCAGAACAGTCACAGCAGTTAGTATCAAAAATTGTATCTGAGGTCAAAGACGATCAGCTTGAAAAAGTTTACCATGAAACGGTTAAGCGTGTTACAGAGAATTTTGAAGAGTTGAAATTTAATACGGCGATCTCTCAAATGATGGTATTTATTAATGAAGCATATAAAGTTAATGAAATAGAGAGAAAGTATGCAGAAGGTTTTGTGAAGTTACTTTCACCGGTGGCACCTCACTTAGCTGAAGAGCTTTGGAGTAAATTAGGTAAAGCTGAGACAATCGCGTATCAATCTTGGCCAGAATTTGATGAAACAAAGTTAGTGGAAGATGAGGTTGAGATTGTGATTCAAATTCTTGGTAAGAATAGAGTTAAAATGTTGGTGCCAAAGACTGCTACCAAGGATGAACTTGAGGAGCTGGCATTAGCGAATGAGATTATCCAAGAAAAAATTGCCGGTCAAACGGTTCGAAAAGTGATTGTTGTTCCAGGTAAATTGGTTAATATTGTAGCCAACTAATAACTTAATACAAGGCTCGGAGTATAGATCCAATATATTCCGAACCTTTTTTGTTATCATATAATAAGCGATAACTTGTTTTTGATTTTTCAGCAGTTATGATAGATGAAAGATTAAAACGAACCTTCAATCAGCGAGTGGTTTCGTCTTTTTCAGTGGAGTCAATCAGGATATTAGCATCCGTTATCGTCCATCTAAATAGACTGACCTCTGCTCTCTATTTTGAGGTGGGCATTTTACGGGCGGTTATCTGTAACATGTAATAAATGAAGTGTTTTAAGGCGTTATATTTTAATGAATTTGTGCTTGACTTTTGTGTAAAAACCTATTATTATTAGGAGTACGCCATTTAAATATCAAGGCGTTGTGATAGCTTTAAGACTGTTGACAACAAGGCGTAGTGTATGGTATTATTATATTGCTGTCTCGAACTGGGATAGTGATCTTTGATCTTTGAAAACTGAACAAAACAACCAGTATGTTAAGAAAAGAAGTAAGAAGCAAGCTAGTGCTTTAAACGAGCAAATGGATCATCGACGAAGAACGCAACGTCCTGGGGCTGCGATTACTCGCCCCATCAAAAAGAATTGTTGCAACGTCGATGCCAGCACATCCGTGTGCAAGTAAACTTTTAATGAGAGTTTGATCTTGGCTCAGGACGAACGCTGGCGGCGTGCCTAATACATGCAAGTCGAGCGCAGGAAGCATGATCAATCCCTTCGGGGTGAGATCGCGTGGAATGAGCGGCGGACGGGTGAGTAACACGTGGGCAACCTACCTGTAAGACTGGGATAACTCCGGGAAACCGGAGCTAATACCGGATGA